>WGNC01000004.1 GCA_016124745.1 Thiobacillus sp. | reverse complement strand
TTGCGGCCTTCAACTGAACCTGCCAGTCCGGCTTGAACTGGCCGCGACCCGTTACGGACGCATTGATTCGGGCTGACGGAAAGTGTCCAAACACCGAAGGATCGAAACTCGCCAGTTTGGCCTCGCCAGAGAACGGCCACGTCCCCTGGGTCGTCAATTCGCCTTGCAGGTCGAGCCGGCTATTCGTGTTGCGGATGCGGGTATTCTGGAGGCTGATCCGGTTACCCTGGCGCAGGGCATGGATTTCGTAGCGCTGGCGGGCGTCCGCCATCGTGGCCACCAGCCGCTGCGTGTTGGGGTCGGCCTGGAGGTCGAGCTTGCTGGCAAGCCGGGTAGGCGTCATCCGTGCGTCGAAGGCTTGCAGGTTGAGCGCCGTGCCGGCCAGTTGCGCATCGATCCCATCCGCGTCCAGACGGGCCTTGCCAGTGAGTGTTGCCCCCAGACGCATGCCGAATTGCAGATTTTCGAGCACCAGTTGTTCCGGGTCGAGGATGAAGCGGGCCGCCAGCCGGGTAAGCGGCAGGCTGCCTTGCGTCAGGGTGCCCGGGATGCGGTTGAGCAGTTCCAGTTCGCCGGTCAATTCGGTCTGCCGGGACTGGCTGGCCGTGAGGCGTCCGCCCAGGCTGGTCCTGGGCAGGGAAGGATCCATGGCCTGCAAGTCCAGCCGTGTCAGGTCCGCCTCGACGCCCTTGAGCTGGACTGGCTGGAACGGCAGGATGACCGCAGATGCCGCTGCCTGCACCCAGATGGATCGCGTCTTGAGCCGGGTCCTGATTTCGGCGAGCTGACCGTGCACGTCGAGCTGCAGCGCCGGCATGAACGTGTCGCTGTTCGGCGGGATCAGTTCGGCCGTGCTGTTGAGGACAAAGGGGGCATGCCCCGACAGGTTCAAGGTGCCGCTGACCCGGCCCCAGGGCAAATCGATGCCCTGCAGCGCGAGGGAATGGGCACCGCCTGTGCTGGCGAAGCGTGCCTGCAGATTCCGCAGCAGCAAGGAAAAATCGCCGCGCCGGATGTCGATCAGGCCAATCTGCAGCCGGCTCACCTCGATGCCGACAGGCAGCGCGAGAGAGGTCGGAGGCTCTAGGGGCTCGTCGCTGCGTACCAGTTTCACGAACAGCGAATCGGCCTGCAGGCGATCGATTGCCAGCCGTCTCTGGAGCAGCGCGGCGAGTGAGAAGTCGAGCACAACTCCGTCTGCGACAACGACTGCCTTCGCGTTCGAAAAGCGCACGCGGTCCACCCGGATGGCGCCCAGCAGGTTGCCGCCGAGGCCATCGAATTGCAGCTGGCCCTGCGTGGCTGCGGCGACCTTGTCAAATGCCCAGTGCAGGATCGCTTCGCGCCCGGCCAGCCAATAGGCGCCGGCACCCAGCAGGAGCAGTACGAGCGCAAGGATCCGTAGCAGGCGGCGCATCAGAACAGGGAACCGACCGAGAAGTTGACGCGCCAGGTCTTGTCGGCCTCGCCGTAGGCCACGTCGAGGTTGAGGGGACCCAGTGGGCTTGCCCAGCGGATGCCGGCACCGTAGCCGAGTTTCGCCTGGTAGTCCTTGATGTCGTCCACCACATTGCCGGCATCGACGAACAAGGCAGCATTCCAGCCGGGGACGACGGGATGCATGACCTCGATGCTCGCGACGCCGATGTAGCGTCCGGGCACGATGGCGTCGCCATCGGGAATGCCCAGGCTGCCATATTCGTAGCCGCGTACCGACTGGCTGCCGCCGGCCCGGAACAGGTAATCGTTCGGAATGTTATCGGAGGACGATGCCTCCACCGCCCCAATTTCACCGCGCAGCAGCAGGGTGCCGCGGGCACCCAGCGGGTGGTAGTAGTTGCCGCGTGCATAGAGACGCAGGAAAGGGGTGTTGGAAAAGACCAGATCGGTCGCGCCGCCACCCTGCAGGTTGATGACATAGCCCTGGCGGGGATACATGAGGTCATCCAGGTCGCGGCGGGTCCAGGACGCGTTGAACGGCAAGGAACTGACGTCGGAGGTCGCGGTTCCCGATGTCCTGTTCCATTCGTAATTGAGGTCCAGCGACAGGTTAAGTTCGGTCTTGCCGCGGATGCGCTGCAATTGTCCCACGATCCGGCCGGTGGCCGATTCATCGTTCTGGATATCGGTCCGCTTCACCTCGGCACTGATGATCGGCTGGAAGCCGTAGGCGATGGGCACCATCTGCACGCGGGTGGAGGCCGACTGCTCGCGTTGTTCCAGTTTCAGTCTGCTCACGGAGCGCCAACCTGGCCGGAATGTGAGGCTGTCCTCGTAGCGCAACTCGACACCGGCACCCTGGTCGGTGCTGAAACCGGCGCCGACTTTGAGCTTGCGGTCCGTGTTCTCGACCACGGCGACTTGAATTGGCACGCGGGACGCCAGTTCGGGATTGTTCGAGGTGGTCACAAAGACGCTGCTGAAGTAGCCGGTCCGCTGCAGCCTGCTCTGGAAGTCCCGCAGCGTCGCCTCGTCGTAAGCTGTGCCGGGCTTGATCGGATTGAGTCCGGTGATGATCCGTTCGGGCAGGGCCTCGATGCCCGTGATCTCCAGGTCGCCGAAGCGGAAGGCCGGGCCGCTGTCCGTCAGCACGCGCAGACTGACGGCGTGCTGGTCGGGATCGACTTCCGCCACGCTCTCGACGATGCGGGCCGCGGGATAGGACTTGCTGTGCAGGTCCCTGATCAGCTTCGCCTTGCCATCGGCCCACATGGCATCCCGGAATACCATGCCTGGGTGGAGCGGCCAGGCTCGTCGCAGCGCCGTGCTGCGTTCCTCGAATGTGGCGTCCTCGGCAAAGGCGCCCTGATACTCCAGCTTGACGGTCGTGACCCGCGACGCTTCGCCGGGTTCGACGGTCACCCGGGCGCGCCAGCCGGTATCCGTTGCAGCCACGGACTGCTCGATCGTGGGGGTGAAATAGCCCTCCGTCGCCAGCAGTTCACGAATCTCGTCCGGAGCGCTGCGTGCCAGGAAGCGGAAGCGTGCTTCGTAAAGCTTGGGATCCTGGCGCTCCTGAATGATCTCCAGATGGGACTCGAGCAGGGGGCGTAACGCTGCCGGAACGACGAGGTCGACCTCGAATGTTTCGGCCACTGCTGTTCCAGAGAACCCGCAGAAGCTCAGGACGACAAGAAGGAGAAGCCGTAAACGGGTCAAGACTGGGCATCCGAAGAATCTGGACGGATTCTAACGGAAGCGGTCGCGCTGCACCGAGCTTGCCTTGGGAAGCCGGTGTTTGGCCGGGACGCGCTGGCAATAATGTGCGGCGCGCGATTTTTTGGAGGTTCGGATGACGCAGGCAGGATTGGTGGCCTTAGAAGTGGTAGGCTAGCTGCCCGTGCCTCGGCAGCCGAGCCGCGATCATGGATGCCAGACACGCCGAAAAGTCCCTCCCCCAATATTCCTGAAAATGAAAGGCAACGCATGAAATCCTCCATGAATCTATTTTCCGCACTGTCGCTGGCATTGCTGGCAACGGCTTGCACGACCGATGCGAAGAAGTCTGTCGACACGGCTCCATCGTCCGCCGTGAAATCGGCTGAAATCGCGAAGGTCAGTGACACTGGAGATGCCGCCACAGCGGTTCAACTGAGCTCGATTTCCGCCAGGGTGACGGCCATCGATCTGGCGACCCGGACGGTGACGCTGGTCGGCCCGGAAGGCAAGGAACTGGTCGTGGAAGCGGGCGAGAAGGTCCGCAACCTGGATCAGGTCCAGGTGGGCGACAAGGTGACGGTCGATTATTACGAGGGCCTGCTGGCTCAAATCAATGCGCCCGGCGCGCCGTCGAACGAGGTGTCCATGATGGACGCAGCAGTCAGAGCGGCCAAGGGCGAGCGTCCCGGTGGCGGCGTGGCCAGTTCGGTCACTGCAACGGTGACGATCATGTTCATCGACAATCTGCGTCACGTGGTCCAGATCAAGGGTCCGACCGGACATACGACGGTGCTTCAGGTCAAGCGGCCTGAATTCAGGGAAATGCTGAGAAACCTGAAGGTCGGTGACACGGTCAACCTGACCTACTTCGAGGCCGTGGCCGTGAGCGTGCGGCCGGCGAGCAACTGATCGTTTCAGGCAGCTTGTGATTCCAGGCTGATCGCGGACAGGTTCTGCGGTCAGCCTGTTTTTTTGACCGCGATGCCTTCGCCATGGTGAATATGCCATGGTGAATATCTTGGACAAGCCGGAATGGATGATCGCCCTATGCGGCGACGGGCTTTTGCTCCATGCGGATGGTCTCGTTATTGCTCCACCCTGGTCCAGCTCGGATCGGGATCGAAGCTCGAAATCTTGCCTGCGATTTCGGCGGTGTCCGCGCCGAGATCCTTCTGGTACACCGTGCCTTCATGGCTGCACATGAAGGTCATCACCCCGGAGGCGCCCCAGCGCGACGGATAGGCGACGAGCGCAAAGCCGCCGATCATGTCGCCGTTGACCACATAATCGTAGGCGCCTCCGGGCGCATCCTTGCCCTGGGCGGTCAGAATTCGGTAGTAGTAACCGTGGAAGGGAAGGGGAGCGGTCCCCTTGGCTGTGTAGCCTTCATTGATCGCGCTCGAGACGAGGGGACCGAAGGGCGAGTCGGTGTCCCCCTGCTTGGTTGGCCAGTAGAGGCCGTCCTGCTTGCCTTCGCTGCTGCGGAAACGCTGCGCATACTCGAGCAGGCCATCGCCATCGTGATCCTGCTCGGCGTATTCCCGCTGGGCGTCACCGAAGGCCAGGCAGAATCTGATCGTGAAGAGTTCGTTCTCCCCGACGCGGCGGTTGACCAGCTCTTCTGCCCCGGCCTTGGCATCGAACTGCCAGCCATTTTGCCCTTTCACAAGCGGAAACGGGAACGGGAATTCATTGTCGCCAAGCAGCAGCGTTGCCTTGGTGTCGCAGTCCATCTCGATCTTGAGCGATTTGTCATACGCGGCCATGAAATTGTCGTGCATTACCCGGTCCGCGACCTCGTCGCCGGTGAAAATCAGATTCCCGCTGCCCGGACCGAGCACCTTGTAGATGGCCTTGACGTCGTGTGTCTTGATCGCCTCGTAGAGGGCTTTGGCGGCATCCTGAGGCGATACGTACGAGTTTTGCGTTAGCGCCGCTTCCCTGGCCGTCGGCGCAGTCTGCACCGTTGGGCGCTCCGCTGCCGCCACATGTGTTGCACCCAGCGCGAACGCGAGGCCTACCGCACCAGAGACGAGTGTTCGTTTGTTCATTCTCGGATTCATCCTGTTCCCCTTAACGACCACGTCCACCGCCGCCACTGCGTCCACCGCTACGTCCACCACCGCCCATCGACGAGCGGCTCGACGCGCCTCGGTTACTGTAGTTCTGCGTCTGCTGGCGTGACTGGCTGGCATTGAACGAGGGCTTCGTGCCGGAGGACTGGCCGAAATCGCCTCCGCCCGACCGCTGCGTATCACGCGTGCCGGCGCCGCCGCCGAACTGCGAGTCACCGCCACCCCACGATTGTTTCGCGTCGCGGGTACTGGCGCTGCCGCCGAACTGCGAGTCACCGCCACCGCCTGGGCGTTGCATGTCACGTGGGCCGGTGCTGCCAGCACGCTGCGCATCGCGCGAGCCCGACTCGAAACCGCGTGCGTCGCGGCGTGATGCCGCAGCGTTCGGATCGGACTTGCGGAACTGGTCGCGTGTCTTGGCGTCGCCATAAGCCACGCCTTTGCGCTGCGACGGGTTGTGATTCCAGTTGCCGTTATTTACGTTTTTCTTGAAATTTGCATTGTTGTTGATGAACGTATTGTTCCGGTTGACGTTGATGTTGACGTTGCCACCGTGCCAGCCGGCATTGCACCAGCCCCAGTGGTTGTTGCTGATCGCCATGCCAATGCCAAAGCCGATGGCACCGGCGACGAGCATGCTTCCGGGGGGGTAGTAGTAGGCTGGGGGCGGCCAGTAATAAGGGGGATACATGGGGGCCCACCATGTGCCATACACGATGGTTGGATTGTAGGTCGGCACGTAGACCACATCGGGCTTGGCGGGTTCGATGATGATCACCGACTGCTCCTTGACGACCTTCTGCTGTTCGTTGCTCTGCAGGTTGCCGGCGGCATCCGCCTTCTGGCGCAGGTTCTGGACGGTCTGCAGCACACGTTTCTCATCCGCGAGGAAAGCGTTGCCGAGTTCCTGTGTCCACTCGAGCTTGTCGTTCATCATCTCGAGGACCTGCGGGAAAGCGGTCAGCGACTGCACCGACGGATCCCAGTTCTTCCCGGCGACGACCTTGTCGAGTTCCTCGCCCTTGAGTTCCTTGTTGTCCTTGATGAAGCGTGCCGCCTCGACGACGTCGAGCGGGTAGGTCGATGCCATCAATGCCTGGGTCAGCAACTGGTCGGGATAGAGCGCGATCGGGGCGAGCAGGGAATCGAGCTTCTCCTGCGAAATGGGCGCCTCCGCTGCGGCAGCCGGCTCGGTTTCCGCGGCCACAGCCAGGGTGGGCGGCACCATCGTCGCGACAGCGATCGTGACCAGCAGCGCCTTGAAAGCGCCTGACAGATGGCTGAGCCTGAACAGAAATCCCCTGCTGCCTTGTCTGTTGGCAGGAACGTGAAGCGGTTCGGATGAATGATTGAGCACGAATATCTCCCCCGATGCGGGATGTTAGGAAACCCTACAGTTTGTCATGTCTCTTCCATGCATCCGCAATCAGGACCGTGGCGAGGATCACATGCTTGTCTGCAAGCAGGTACACGTGAGCAATACTAGCTTACGAGACTTGCGCGGTAAACGGTAAACGATTCAACCCTAATCGATGCCAGCACGCGCCTTTGGGATCGATGGCCCGGTATCGCATGGAACCTGGCGCTTCGGCACTCTTTGTCCAGCAGTCCGTTCGCGTTGAGGCCTTCGAGTTCGCTCAGGACGGCCTTGTCATAACATGAATGGACGCTTGGCCTTCGATCGTTCGACAGGCTCACGATCAGGCCGAACGTGGTTGGGTGTAATTCGTGCCGGTTCAATAGCGGAAGCGTTGGCCGACAGGCCTCCCCGAGACGTTGCTACTCTTTTAAAAATAGCGCGAATGCCTGCTCTTGTCGAACGGCGCCCGGTGTATTCTATTTCGCGCTTGTGACAGCTGTGCATCTAGGGAGAACGTGAACAAGTCCTTCGACAAGCTTCCCTCGACAGGCGTCCTTCGACAAGCTCAGGACGAACGGCAACGTATTGGTTCCGTTCATGGTGAGCCTGTCGAACCATCTCCTGAGCGCAGTCGAAGGGTACACAGCAAACCAACTTATTCAGATGGCTTCCCTAGCCATTTCGACAAATGCCGAGGAAATAACGTGTCCTTTATTTTCAATTTGTTTTGCGGGGCAGCCGGGAATCGGATGGGTCGCATTGTCTTGGTTGTCCTGGCGCTCGTCTTGCCTGGGCTGCCTTCGATGGCAGCGGACACCCCGGACGATGCGGCTTCAAATGAAGAGAGTACACATGAGGTCCCGCGGGCACCTGTGATCCTGGATGGCAACACGTTGTTTCTGTTGCGCGGCGCGTCCGCCTTTCCGGCAGAAAGGCGTGCCGCCGAGGTCGCAGCCCGGATCGCGGCGCTGGCTGCCAACCCGGCCTTTGATCCAAGCACGTTGAAGATCTCCGCTTCGCCGGATGTCACGCTGATTACTGCCGGCAAAGAGCGCGTGATCGCCGTTTTTGACGCCGATGCAGTGCTGGAGTCCGTTGATCGCGGCATCCTGGCCCAGGTATACCGCCAACGCATCCTGGAGGCGATCGCTGCGTATCGCCAGGACCGTACGCCCGACGCGCTCATCCGCCATGTCCTGTATATCGCTGCCGCAAGTATTGCATTCGCTGTTTTCATCTGGCTGGCGCGGCGTGCCAAGGGTCGCCTCGATGCCATTCTGGAGCGGCGCCTCCGCGCACGCATCGAGGGCCTGGCGTCGCAGTCGTACCAGATTGTTCGCGCCAAACATTTGTGGGGCTTCCTGCAAGGCGCGAGCCGGTTCATGTGGATTGCATTGGCCGCGCTGGGCGGGTTGTTCTACTTGGAATTCGTGTTGATCAACCTGCCGTGGACCCGGCTGATCGGAAGCCGCCTGTTTGATCTGCTAATCGATCCATTGCGCGTCATGGGCATTGGCCTGGCCAAGGCGATACCCGACCTGATATTTCTGGCGGTCCTGGCCGTGGTGACCCGGTTTGTCATCAAGGCGCTGCGAATCTTTTTTACCGGGGTGGCGGACGGTGCGATCAGACTGGAGCATTTTGAAGCCGACTGGTCATGGCCCACGTATCGGCTGCTGCGGCTATTCATCATCGCGTTCGCGATTGTGGTGGCATTTCCCTACATCCCGGGATCGAGTTCGGATGCGTTCAAGGGCGTCTCGCTTTTTCTCGGTGTCGTGTTTTCATTAGGGTCTTCCTCCGTGATCGCGAACATCATCGCTGGCTATACGATGACCTACCGGAGGGCCTACAAGCTGGGTGACCGGATCCAGATCGGCGAGCACATGGGCGATGTGACCGAGGTGCGACAGCTGGTCACCCATATCCGAACCCCCAAGAACGAAGAGATCGTGGTGCCCAACTCGCTGATTCTCAACAGCAGCGTGGTGAATTACAGCACGCTGGCGCGACAGGGGCAGCTTGTGCTGCATACGACCGTGGGAATCGGCTACGAGACGCCGTGGCGCCAGGTCGAAGCCATGCTGCTGGAGGCCGCATCGCGTACGCCGGGCGTGCAGACTGAGCCTCCACCGTTCGTGTTGCAGCAGGCGCTCGGCGACTTTTGCGTGAATTACGAGATCAATGTCTATTGTGACGATGCGCAGGCGATGAACCGCCTGTATACGGCGCTGCACCAGAACATACTCGACGTCTTCAACGAGTACGGCGTTCAGATCATGACGCCAAACTACGAATCGGATCCATCGGAGGCGAAGCTGGTCCCCAGGGACCAGTGGTATTTGGCCCCGGCCAAGCCGGCAGGGGCGCAGGGCAAGGCAGAGTGAAAGCCCGCTTTTCGCCCCGGTTCTATGCGATCGGTTCAGGGGGCGCGTTCAGATAGTTGGATACTATTAATTTGGCCTGATGATACTTGAAGTGGTCTTGAAGGCTGGCTTGCCCCGGCTGTGTGAGGCAGCGCGGGAGGCCGAATCAATAGCCCTTAAAAACAGTGTTCTATTGGGACGGCTCAACAGACGGACCCGGTCAGGACGACGCAAAAATACCTTACCGGTTCAAACATCATCTGGCCATCTCCAGAGCTGTATGAATGGGATGGGGGTCTAGCGCTGATGCATCTGTAGAGTCGACCGCCCCGCGGGTAGAAATCTACCCTTATTTGAGGGCTCGGATATTGTGGTGAAAACTCTTGGGACTACATGGAGCATACGACCCTGAGTGAGATTGACGCGATACTGTTATCAGGAACGGGTACCCAGTCTTGGCCGTTGAAGGGAACATTGAGTGCTTCGCCAACTGCCATTTGGCTTTTGAATGCCTGAAGGTAGAGAACCCGTAATCTCCCGCCGATGCAGTCGTATTCCGATTGGTAGCGTAGAGAACGAACGCCATCACCAAAAACGTCCTCTTTGAAGTCTTGTATCTCCCAGACACGCCTAAGCTTACCCGCTTTGCGGAAGGTATCTGAAGCAAGGAACAAAACGGTATCGTGCGTATCACCCAGCTTCACCCACTCAGCAGCCACTGAGGCGCTGAAGGCCAAAGCCATGAGGGCGAACATCAGTCGTTTCATGGTATTCCTTTTGGATTGCTTTCTACGGCTTGGCATGAAGCCGACCAGTCCAGGACAAGCCAAGAACATGCCTTTGGTTTCAGGCTCAGGCACAGCGCTAACGTGTGATTGTCAACCACGGCTCATATTATTGATACGGCCTGATTGATTCGCGAGTTCGTTCGTGCTGTCGAAGCCTGTCCTGAGACCGCCGGATGGGAGCTGTGCTTCGACAATCTCGGCACGAACGGTACTCATGTTTACTTCGTGCCGGATCAATAATGGTTCTATGGGTGGGTAAAAAAACAAAACGCCCAGAAGGGCGCTTGTTTACAGTATGTCTGGCGGAGACGGAGGGATTCGAACCCTCGATGCAGGTTTAAGCCCGCATGCTCCCTTAGCAGGGGAGTACCTTCAACCTCTCGGCCACGTCTCCGAACCGCCGCGCATTGTAGCGGAATGCGCGCCAGAAAGCCAACTCAGGCGCTGGCCTTGTCGAGTTCGAACGCCTGATGCAGGGCGCGCACCGCGAGTTCAAGGTATTTATCCTCGACCACGACCGAGATCTTGATTTCCGAGGTGGAGATCATCTGCAAATTGATGTTTTCCTTCGACAGGATTTCGAACATCTTGCGCGCGATCCCCACGTGCGAGCGCATGCCGACGCCGACGATCGACACCTTGGCGATCTTGTCGTCGCCGGTGACCTCGCGCGCGCCGATGGTCGCGGCAGTGGCCTTGACGATGCCCATCGCCTTGGCGAAGTCGTTACGGTGAACGGTGAACGTGAAGTCGGTCATGTTCGCGGTACCGACGTTCTGCACGATCATGTCGACGTCGATGTTGGCGTCGGCGACCGGCCCGAGAATCTGGTAGGCGATACCCGGATGGTCGGGTACGCCGACTACGGTGATCTTGGCTTCGTCACGGTTGAACGCGATGCCGGAGATGATGGCCTGTTCCATTTTGTCGTCTTCCTCGAATGTGATGAGCGTGCCGTCGCCTTCGTCCTGAAAGCTGGACAGCACCCGCAGTTTGACCTTGTATTTGCCGGCGAACTCGACCGAGCGGATCTGCAGCACCTTGGAGCCGAGGCTAGCCATTTCCAGCATTTCCTCGAAGGTGATCGTCTTCAGCCGGCGTGCCTCGGGCACGATGCGCGGGTCGGTGGTGTAGACGCCGTCGACGTCGGTGTAGATCTGGCATTCGTCGGCCTTGAGCGCCGCTGCCAGCGCCACGCCGGTGGTGTCGGAGCCGCCGCGCCCCAGCGTGGTGATGTTGCCGTGCGCGTCCACGCCCTGGAAACCTGCCACGACGATCACCTGGCCCGAATCCAGGTCGCGCCGCATGTTGGTCTCGTCGATGCTGAGGATGCGTGCCTTGGTGAAGGCATTGTCGGTGAGGATGCGCACCTGTCCGCCGGTGTAGCTTTTCGCCTTCAGGCCCAGGTCCTTCAGCGCCATGGCCAGCAGCGCGATGGTGACCTGCTCGCCGGTGGAAACCATCATGTCCAGTTCGCGCGGATCGGGCTGCGCCTGGATCTGTTTGGCCAGCCCGATCAGCCGGTTGGTCTCGCCGGACATGGCGGAGAGAACAACCACCACCTGATGCCCGAGCATTTTGAATTTGGCGACGCGTTCCGCCACTGCGCGGATGCGTTCGACGTTGGCGACCGAGGTGCCGCCGTATTTTTGTACGATGAGTGCCATGTTTAGGGGCTAGGGATCAGGAGCTAGGGGTCAGGGAAGTGTGGGATTTTAATGGATTTCGGGTAAACAGCGCGATCGATTCGACATGCGCGGTATGCGGGAACATGTTGGCGACGCCTGCCGCTTCGAGCCGGTAGCCCTTGACGTGGACCAGCACCTCGGCATCGCGCGCGAGGGTCGCGGGGTCGCACGAGACGTAGACGATGCGCGCCGGTCCGCCGCTGTCGGGCAGAGATTTGACCAGCTCGATGGCGCCGCTTCTGGGCGGGTCGATCAATAGCTTGTCGAAATGCCCGAGCGCAGCGAATTTTTCCGGGGTCATCTCGAACAGGTTGTCGACCTCGAAGCGGGCGTTGGGCCGCTGATTGCGCAGGGCGTTCGCGCGCGCACGCTCGACCAGTTCCTTGCTGCCCTCGATGCCGAGCACGTCGGCGCCATGCGTGGCGATGGGCAGGGTGAAGTTGCCCAGTCCGCAGAACAGGTCGGCGATGCGCTCCCCCGGCCGGGGTTGCAGCAGGCGCATAGCACGGCTGACCAGCGCGCGATTGATCGCGGTGTTGACCTGGGTGAAATCGGTAGGCCTGAAAGGCATTACCAGGCCGTATTCGGGCAGGCTGTAGCTGAGTTCGGGGGCAATTTCGGGCCAGAAGGGACGAACGGTGTCGGGGCCTTTTATCTGTTCCCACACCTGTACCTGGTGCTGTTCGGCAAAGCTGCGTACCTTGGCCGCATCCTCGTCGGTCCAGGGCTCGAGCAGGCGGAATACCAGGACCGTGATGTGCTCGCCCACGGCGATCTCGACCTGCGGGATGCGGTCCGCGTTCGACAATTTCACGATCAGTTCGCGCAGCGGCTGAATCAGCGCCGATACATCGGGCAAAAGCACCTCGCAACTCGCCATGTCGGCGATGAAGCTGGAGCGCTTTTCGTGGAAACCGACCAGCACGCCGCCTTTTTTGTCGACGAGCCGCGAAGACATGCGTGCGCGGGAACGATAGCCCCAGGTGGGGCCATGCAAGGGACGCAGGACGACGTCGGGGGTGACCTTGCCGATGCGGGCGAGGTTTTCTTCCAGCACGCGCTGCTTGGCCGCGACCTGCGCGCTGGCTTCCAGGTGCTGCATCGTACACCCGCCGCAGCGGCCGAAATATGGGCAGCGCGGGGTTGCGCGCTGCGCGCTGGATTTCAGGATGGCAACGGCATTGGCCGAGTTGTACTTGGCGTGCTTGCGGTACACGGCGATTT
Source organism: Thiobacillus sp. (assembly GCA_016124745.1). Classification (GTDB taxonomy): domain Bacteria; phylum Pseudomonadota; class Gammaproteobacteria; order Burkholderiales; family Thiobacillaceae; genus Thiobacillus. The sequence goes on along the minus strand of WGNC01000004.1, from coordinate 144,998 downwards.
CCGCGCGTTCGCCCGCCAGCGCGCCATCGACGAAGGTGACCTTGCCGTCGAGGCGCGCGACGCCGTGGCCCTCGTGATCGAGGGACAGAATATCGACAACCGGGTTCATGCCCAGGCCGCTAGGAATTCCTGCCAGTGCGGCGCGGCGTGGCTGCCGACGGTAGTGCGTGCGAGTTCGATCTCGGCAGCGTAGGCAGCATCGGAAAGCGTGCCGCGCATTTTCTGGAAGCGCAGGTACACCAGCCAGGTGTTCATCACGTCGGTCTCGCAGTAGTTGCGGATGGCATCGATCTCACCTTTCTGGAAAGCGTCCAGCACCTTGGAGCCGTCCATCCCCAGCTTGCCGGGGAAACCGCACAGCTTGGCCATCTGGTCGAGCGGCGCATTGGCCCGCGGCTGGTACATCGCGAGCACGTCCATCAGATCAAGATGGCGGGTGTGGTAGCGCCCGAGGTAGCTGTTCCACTTGAATTCCTTGTCGTCGTCGCCCCAGTCCCAGTACCGCGACGCCGCCACGCCATGGATCAGGCCGCGGTAATGCAGCACGGGCAGGTCGAAGCCGCCGCCGTTCCAGGAAACCAGTTGCGGGGTGTAGCGTTCGATTCCGTCATAAAAGCGCTGGATGAGTTCGACTTCGCTGCTGTCTGGCTCGCCGAGCGACCATACCTTGAGCTGGTCGCCGCTTCTCAATACACAGGAAATGGCGACGATGCGATGCAGGTGGTGCGGCATGAAATCGCTGCCGGTTTTCTGGCGCCGGTTCAGCAGCACCATTTCGGCAAGCTCGGCCTGCGTCAGTGCGGTCTCTGAAATGCCGTTGACTGCGGCGAACCCGGCAAGGTCGGGGATGGTTTCAATGTCGAAAACCAGGGTGGGATGCATGGGGCGTGCGTACGGGCAAAAACCGCCATTTTACGCCGACCGGGCTTCAAAGCAGCGCTTCGTCGAGTGCCGAGGCCGCGATCAGGGCATCCAGATAGGCGACGGAAATCCGATGCAGGGGGATATCCAGCTTCTGCGCATAGCGCTCCAGCGCTTCGGCGTCGTTGCGCTCGCAGGCATGGGCCAGTTGCAGCAAGGTCCCTTCGGGCGAGGGATGCGCGCTCAATGCACGGGCGCTGGTGGCCGACAGGCCGAGTTTGCGGATGAGCGATTCCACCGGCAGCGAGAGCGCGTGGGTGGCCGTCGACAATAGCCCCGTTTCGAACGCCGCCGCGGCACTTTCGGCCTCGGCACCCAGGCGGGTTACCTTGCCCATGAACAAGGCCCGGGTCAGTGCGGTCACGGCATAGTGGCGCGTCGCTTCGGTGGGATGGGTGCCGGCCAGTGCCAGCAAGGCGGCGACGCGACTGGCGCGTTGTGGTCCCAGCATGACCAGGGCATGCGGCGCCGATTCGGCCGGACGGCTGAGGCCGCCGACCCGGGAGTTGGCGATGGCGAGCAGGCGCGGCGCCATGTTCGGGTTGAGGCGGAAAAACTGGATCAGGGTTTCGAGCGACTGGCGCAGGGCGATCGCCAGCAGATCGAGCTGCACGAACTGTTCGTGGGTGCTGTCCGCAGGCTGGGTGTCGCCGGAGAAGAAGCTGCCCTTGAACCAGGCGCGTCCGGGCCAGTTCACCTGGGTATGGGCGTGCCGCACCCCATCGACGATGAGGCACGCGTTCACTGCCGGCGGCGCATCGTCGGCATGGCAGGCGAGGTAAGGCCAGGCGGAGGCGCTTTCCAGAACGATAGCGTCGTTGCGGTTGAGGGTAGGGCAGAAGGTCAGGCCGGCCTCCTGCAGGGCCAGGACGCGTGCCAGCTGCGGCTCGTCGTCGATGTCAACGCACCAGATCAGCTGGCGATAATTGAGTTGCTCGGGAACCTCGCTGAACAGCAGGCCGCTGCTGATCTTCACCAGCAGAGGCAGCTTGCCGGTCAGGCCGTCCTGCGTCAGCGAATAGAGGCCGGTCAGCAGCATGTCCTCGTCCATTTGCCGAAGCTCAGGCGGCGAATCGGCTGCGGCAATCTGGCCGCGCAGAACCAGTTGATGGGCGACCAGATTGGAGGCAGCGTCGAACAGCGGGTCGAACGACAGGAAGCGCTCACGCAGGATTTCCTCGCGAACCGGCCCATCGCTGTCGATGCCGAGCATTTGCGTCACCACGACGGGCTGCTCGGAATCGCTGGTGTTGACGCCGCCGCCGACGATGTGCGATGGATGAAGGTCTTCTGAGCTCATGTCATTCACGGCGAAATTGATGCGAACATTCTAGCGCCGCGAACCATTTCGCGCGCGTATCGGTCATCATGCGGTATCGAAGAAAGTTGCCGAGGAACCGCGACATGATGAAGAGACAATTGCTGAACACGATGATCGCCGGATTGCTGTTTGCTTCGCAGGCAGGCCGGGCGGCGATGGCCGATGAAATCGTCAGCACGGCAGCAGACCAGCAGAATGTGGCCGTCACCATCTACAACGACAACCTTGCTCTGGTGAAGGATGCACGCCAGGTCGCGCTGGCGCGAGGACTGAACCAGCTGGCGTGGCGCGAGGTGTCGGCGCAGATGCGTCCCGAGACGGCGCTGCTGCGCAACCTGTCGAGTCCTGACGGGTTCAGGCTGCAGGAACAGAACTTCGATTTCGACCTGTTGACGCCGGAGAAGCTGCTGGAAAAATATGTCGGGCGCGAGGTCACCATCATCCGCAGCCACCCCACCAGCGGCGTGGAAACGCGCGAAACGGCCACTGTGCTGTCGACCAACAACGGCGTGGTGCTCAAGTTCGCCGACCGCATCGAAACCGGGGTGCCGGGACGGCTGGCGTTTTCCCGCGTGCCCGATACCCTGCGCGACACACCCACGCTCGTCATTTCGCTCGTCAACCCGACAGCGGGTCCGCAGAACCTGGAACTGTCCTATCTGACGGGTGGCCTGTCATGGCGCGCGGACTACGTGGCCGAGCTGAATGCCAACGACGACCGGATGGACCTCAACGGCTGGGTGACGCTGACCAACCAGAGCGGGGCCGCTTACCCCAATGCGAAGCTGCAACTGGTGGCGGGTGACCTGAACCGGGTGCGTGATCCGGCGCCGGCACCGCGCGCGATGATGGCGATGGCCGCCAAAATGGCCGATGCTGCCGAGATGGAGCAGGAGTCGCTGTTCGAGTATCACCTCTATACGCTGCAGCGTCCGACCACGCTGCGGGAAAACCAGACCAAGCAGGTCGCGCTGATGTCGGCATCGCATATCCCGGTGCATAAGGAATACCTGCTGGCGGGCGCGAATTACTACTACTCGGGGCAGTACGGCGAACTGGGGCAGAAGATGAAGGTCGGCGTGTTCGTCGAATTCGACAACAAGGGCGAAGGCCTCGGCATTCCGCTGCCCAGGGGCGTGATCCGCATGTACAAGAAGGACAGCCAGGGCAACGCGCAATTCGTCGGCGAAGACCGCATCGACCATACGCCGAAGAACGAAACCGTGCGACTCAAGCTGGGTGACGCGTTCGACGTGACCGCCGACAGAAAGCAGACCGACTTCCAGAAACTGGCGGGAACGGGCCGCTACAACTATGTGTTCGAATCGGCCTACGAAATCGTGCTGAAGAATGCCAAGCAGGAGCCGGTGAATGTCACGGTGCGTGAGCCGATGCCGGGCGACTGGACCATGGTCAGCGCGTCGCAGCCGCACACCAAGGCCGCGTCCGGAACCGCCGAGTGGCAGGTGAACGTCCCCGCGGAAGGCAAAACGACGCTCACCTACCGCGTACGGGTCAGGTACTGAGGCCGTGGCCTGACGATCGGTGCTCGGCGCGCCGATTTGCGAGGCGGAATGCGCCATGTCCCCGCCGCACGATGCCGGGATCCGTCATCGCAGGTATCATGGACAGTCCGCGCAAGGGCAGATCAGGTTCTTGCGCAGTGTTTTTCAAGACGGAGATGAATGAATCAGCATGGCCACCGTGACACAGAACAAGCTTGTATACATTACCTATTCCATTCTCGACGCGCGCGGTATGGTCGTCGAGCAGCACGATGTTCCCGTCGGCTATGTGCAGGGGGCCAACAGCGGCATCTTGCCGGCCATCGAGTCGGCGGCGGCTGGCCGCAAGGTGGGCGAACGCATCGAGATTCCTCTGACCCCGGAGGAGGGCTACGGGCTGCGCGACGAAAGCCTGGTCTTCGTCGACGACATCGAGAATGTGCCACCCGAATTCCGGCGCGTCGGCGCCGAGGTGATGTTCGAGAACGAAGCGGGGGAAACCAAGGTTTTCTACGTCACCGCGATCGAGGACGGCAAGCTCACGCTCGATGGCAACCCGTCGCTGGCCGGGCAGAGCGTCACCTGCCTGGTCAACATCATCGATGTCCGCGACGCGACGCCTGAGGAAATCCGCAACGGCCGGCCGCTCGATGTCCAGACCGGAACGGTGCATTAGTCTTCCTGATGACCTGCCCAATCAGGAGCGGGTCACTGACGCAAAAAAGCCGGGAGCATTCCCGGCTTCTTTGTTTGGGTATTGAAATGTCAGACAGGCTTACTTGGCAGGGCAGGCCTTGTCGCCCGGAATCTTGCCCGGCAGGCGCAGGAAGGCTTCGAATGGGCCCATGACGCTCATCGCTTCCATTTTGGGGCCGGTGAACTTGAGGCGGCCAAACATCATGGCTTTCATCGGGCCGTATTCACCTGCGCCCATTTCGTCCCAGCGTTCGGTCGTGGCATGCATGGTGTAGTCGACGTCGTAGTTCATCGTGGGCGTCTGGACTGCGCCGCCATACACGCAGATGGCCTTGCCGTCCTTCGGCACGATCTTCAATTCAGTCTGGGTCGCCTCGCCGCACTCGGTGCGGTAGAGCTTGATGATTTTGTAACCGCGTCCTGCGTCGTTCTTGATCCATTTGTCACCCAGACCGTCGGTCAGGGTGGCGTCCTTGTTCCAGGCGTCGCAGGCCTGTGCGGTCCATGCAACCGACATCATGGGGGGCGCAGCGTGAGCAGCGGTTGCGACAAAGGTCAGGGCGGCAAGCGAGAGAGAGATGTATTTCATGGGCGTCTCCAGTTTTGTGGTTTGGTTTAAGTAAACATGGGATTGTATACGAAGAACAATCCCTTCATGGCCGTCCCGAAGATATCCGGCACGGAGCGATCAATGGGGCAGCCGGCTCTTGACCAGACCATACAGCCAGGTGCCGTGTAGCGCACCTGCGAGCGCAACCAGCGCGCCGATCGATCCCATGCCGACCAAAGAGAAGATCGGTCCCGGGCAGAGTCCGATGACGCCCCATCCGAGGCCAAAGATCAGCCCCCCCAGGATATAGTTGATGCGGCCTGGCGGCTTGTCCGGCACCACGATGGGTTCGCCGTCCAAGGTGAGCAGTCGGCCAAAGCGCTTCAGCAGCAGTACGCCGACAAGGCCGGTTGCGATTGCGCTCGCCATGATGCCGAACATATGGAAAGACTGGAAATGGAACATTTCCATGATGCGGTACCAGGATGCTGCTTCGGATTTGATCATGACGAATCCGAACGCCAACCCGGCCAGAAGATAAGGCAGTAGATGCATGGGGTTTACCCGAACAGTAAAAAGAGATGCGGCGTGATGAAGTGTGCCGAGAACAGGCCCCCGGAAAAAATGCCCAGAACGGCGAGCAACGACTGCAACTGCAGCGTGGACAGCCCCGTGATGGCGTGGCCTGAGGTGCAGCCGCTGGCGTAGCGGGTGCCGAAGCCGACCAGGACGCCGCCAAGAAACATCACGATCACGCCCATCCAGGTCAGATCGAACAGGACAGGTGGCAGGAATCCCCCGGCGATGGGGACATTCCAGTAGGAAAACATGGTGAGCGCGGCGACCGAGAGGTCAACCGGATTCGGGTTGGCGAACACGACGCCGGCCAGGAAGCCACCCAGCACAGCACCCCCTGCGAACACCAGGCTCCAGCTTTGTTCGCGCCAGTTGTACTGGAAGAAATCAACTCCGACCGACTTCGGCTGTGTCATGGCGCACATGTGGCGAAGGTTGTTCGAGATACCGAACGAGCGATTGCCGATCCACAGCATGAGCGGCACCATCAGGCCGATCAGTGGCCCGGACACATACCAGGGCCACGGCGCGTATAGCCAGGCGAGTGCAGTGTTCATACGTCTCCTTGGATTCTTGCCGATTAGTAGAATTATTCCACGTGTCTGGATTGCTGTGTATTTATTTATGGTTGGATTCGAGGCTCCCTTCCACGAGTTGAATACGCTGCGCGAGCCGATCCAGTTCAGACGCATTGCCCTGGTTGGCGGCCAGTTTTTCCTGCAGTTTCAGGTAGGTCAGCAAGGGCTGCCGCCAGCCTTGGGATGAGGCGGCTTCCGTGGCGAGCGTCAGTGTCGCGGCGTCCGACTCCTGGCGCATCACCAGCAGGCTGGCATCGAGCAGTCGTGCCAGCGGGTCGCTGATCTGGGCAAGCACTTCGTTTCGCTTGCCGGCGGGCGCGGTCACCAGGGCCCGGTGCTGGGTGGGCAAGCGGGCGACATCGACGACGTCCCACTGCAGGGTGATGAATTGATAGTAGGCCTGATCAGCAGCATCCGGCTCGATCCTTGCCAGATCGGCATACTCGGTACAGGTATCATCGATCAGCATGGCACGGCGGGTTGCGCAGCGCACCAGCCACAGGCGCGCGGTATCGGCCACGCGACCTGCCCCGCCAGTGGCGACAACTGCCTGCTGGAAATAGCGCTCGGCCAGCGTGTTGTCGCCGAGCAGCGCAAACTTCTTGTAGCGTTCGATGAGATCCGCCGAATCGGTTTTCCAGTCGGGTGGCGGCGGGCCCCCGCTTCCGCAGGCGGCGAGCAGAATCACGGCGGCAAATGTGAGCAGGATTTTCATGGCAGCTTCACCTCGGGGTTGCGCGCAAACGGCCATTTCTTGTTGATCTCCTTGACCAGGGCGCTGGCCTGGCGCACCGCGTCGTCGATCTCGGCGCGCAATTTCGCAATATCCTGCGTCCCTTCCTTGACGTTGGCGGAGATCTCGACCGCGTTGGCCATCAATGCGTCGGCCTTTTTCAGGCTGGACTGCGCGTCGTCCAGCATCAATTTCACCTGCGCCAGCGATTCGCGTGAGAGGTCGGCCATGCCGTTCCTGGCAAAAAGCCACTGATCGGTCTTGGCGGCCATGCCGTCCATTTTCAACGCCAGGCCGTCGAGCCTGGTAATGAGTGCGCGCGTCTTGTCGAGCGAATCAGTGACCGCGCGCGCTTTTTCCGGGCTGCCCAGTACGCCTTCGAGCATGCCGTATTCGCCGGTCATGCGACCGGTCACCGTTTGCACGTTGGCCAAGGTGGTGTTGATCTCGCCATCCTTGCGGGTGAGGTGTTCAACGTTGGCCAGGATGGCCTTGACCCGCTCGACCAGCACCGGGATCTCCTTGCTGATGTCGGACGTGAGCAGCAGCATGGTGGAATTGTCAGGCAGCGCAGGGGCGTCCGGGTTGAACGAATCGATGCGAATTTTTGCGCCGCCGACTAACGGCTTGTCCAGCGTGAACGTGCTGTCCTGCTTGAGCCATTTGGCATTGCGCTCCAGCAGTTCGACCTGAATGACGATGCCGCCATAATCGTTCAGTCCGAGTGTCGTGACGCTGCCGATCTCGATGCCGGAGAACACCAGAGGTACACCTGGCGCGACGCCGTCGGCACTCGATGCGGCAAGCTGCAGGCGATAGGTGTTCTCGAAAAAACCGCGTGCATAGAGCAGATACGCGATGAACAGTGCGCCCAGCAGCAGCGACGCCGCCGCAAACAAGCCCACCTTGAAATGCAGTTTGTTCATTCTGAAAGAAGCGCCTGGTTGTAGAGATTCCGGTTCCAGCTGAAATCGAAAATTTCCCAGATGCCGCTCATGGCATCCTGCGCCGCAAGCTGCTGGATGAATTCCGGATAGGGCACATCGTAAAGCATGGCGCCTGGGCGGTCGATGACCAGTCGTGGGCGCTTCAGGATGAGTGCACGCGCCAGCTTGGCGACGAAACGCTGTGCCGGCGTCATGTCGGGATCGCGCAATGGGGCGATCTCGGCATGTCCCAGTTGATCCAGTATGGCCTGCGCCTGCCGGGTCGACTCGGATATGCCGTAATGGCGCTGATACAGTGGAATCAGCGCGATGTTGTCGAGCGCCGACAGGTTCGCGCGCAGCGGCAGTTCGAGCGCGACGCGCGCCACGCCATCGGACAGCGCGGCAACCCCAGCCATCAATGCGGTGCGGTCGGCAAAGGGGGTCAGATGTATTTGAGCGCTAATGACACCACCTCGATGGCCACAATGGCGAAGAAGACCCGCATCATGCCGCGCAGCACGGAGACGGGAACCATGAAGTGCTTTTTCGGCGTCTCGAGTCCCGCGGTAAGCGGGATCAGGGTGACGGCGAGACCGAACAGGGCGCATTTGACGAGGAGGCCGGCGACGATCCTGAAATCGAAAATCTTTGCCATCGTATGCGTGAACGGCTCGAAGCCTGCGATGCTGGCACCATATATCGAAAGGTAGGCCAGCAGCAGTGCCGACAGCCCGGCGAGTCCGGCCAGCAGGACGACAGAAATCACGCCGCCGACCAGGCGCGGCAGGAACTCGAACTGCATGGGCGGAACCTTGCAATGCGCCAGCGCATCCAATTCGTTGTTGACCTGCATCAGGGCGACTTCGGTATTGATGGCGCTGCCTGAACGCAGGGCGATGAACAATGCGGTCAGAAAGGGCAACAACTCCAGCACCAGCACGCGGATGGTCATTTCACTGGCGAAGGCAGTCAGCCCGAAATCGCGTGCCGTCGACAGGATGATGGAAATGATGAGCCAGGCAATGACCAGCGAATAACCGAGAAAAACATGCAGGATCTGTACTGCCGTGAAGTAGACCTGCTTGATCACCACGTCGAAGGTGGCATGGTTCCAGGTCGTGCGGTCCAGCAACAACAGCGAAGCCTTTGTCAGAAAGGCGAAGGTGCCGTAGCCGATGGTGAACCAGCCGGCGAGCTTGGCGCCGAGTGATTCGATGGATGCCGCGAGAAAATGCATCGCGGCATCTTAACGCTGTCGATGGCGCTTGTGCCATAGCGGGCGCAATTGTCGACACCGGGCGCTTGCACCATCGGGTGGCAGCCCCTAAAGTCTTGTGGTCAGATGGAGAAAGCAATCGATGAGAAACACCCTGATTTTTGCAGCCACGCTGTCGCTGTGCGTTGCCGCCGCCCCGGCACTGGCGGCGCCCGGAACGGTTCTGCGTAACGACAAGATCTATAGTCAACCCAGTTCGAGTTCTGCCGTTGCGGGCAGCGTGCCCAAGGGTGCCAGCGTCAACATCCTGTCCAAGCAGGGCGGCTGGCTGCGTGTGACCGCAGGCAAAACGACCGGCTGGATGCGCCTGCTGTCGGTGCGTGCAGGGGAGGGCGGCCTGGGCGGCGCAGGCGTGGGCGACGTGGTGGGCGCAGCGACCACCCGTTCCGACCCCAGCCGCGTGGTCGCCGTGGCCGGCCTGCGCGGTCTGAACGAGGAGGAATTGAAGGGAGCCAAGTTCAATGCGGCCGAACTGGCGCAGCTGGACATGTGGGTCGTGACGGTTGCTCAGGCCAAAACCTTTGCCGGCCAGGCCAGCCTGGTCGCGGTGAAGGTACCGGCCTTGCCGGAGCCCAAGCCGGCGAAGGCCAGTTCATCGTGGGAGAGCAATTGATGAAATTCAAATTGATGTTTCTGGCCCTGTCGCTCGTGTCTTTCAGCGGCGTCGCGAGTGGCTTCGACCTGGACAGGTTTCTGCAAGGCAAGCAGGACAAGGAAAAGACCACACAACCCGCCCCTGCCCAAGCTCCGTCGACAACGACGACGCAGGAAGGGGTTGCCACGCCGCCACCCGCCAAACAGAAGATTGATGCCCAGCAACTGGGATTTGCCCTGTTCGGCGACTACAGCCTGGAAGAGGAAAACCGCATCGGCCGGCAGATTTCAGGCAATCTCCTCGGCGCCGTGCCGCTGGTGCGCGACGATGCGCTGCAACGCTATGTCAACCTGGTTGGCAACTGGGTCGCCCTGCAGAGCGGGCGCGCGGATATCACCTGGCGATTTGGCGTGCTCGACACCGATGACATCAATGCCTTCGCGGCGCCCGGGGGCTACATTTTCGTGACCAGGGGCCTGTACCGCCTTCTCGACAACGAGGCCGAGCTGGCGGGGGTGCTGGGACATGAAATTGCCCATGTCGCCAGGAAGCATCACCTCAAGGTGCTCAAGCAGTCCAGCCTGATCAGCGCGCTGGGGCAGGTGGCCGGCAGCAAGGCCCAAAACAGCGACCAACTGGTTCAGAACCTGATCGGCAATGGGGCCGAAATCATGGCGCGCGGTCTCGACAAGAATGCCGAGTACGAGGCGGATCGCTACGGTATGGTGTTCGCTGCGCGCGCGGGCTACGAACCCTGGGGGCTGCCAGAGGTCTTGCAGGACATGGCTGCGCTACCGGCCAAGGACGAGCGTACCAGCCTGCTCTATAAAACTCATCCGCACCCGGCCGATCGCATTTCGGAACTGGGCAAGTCTGTGGACGGGCGTCTTGATGCCGTGCACGGCAAAGACCTGGCCAGTCGTTTTTACCGAATTCAGTGAATCGCATTTCGTCCAAATGGATTCAGGCAGGATTCTCTGCAGTATTTATCCTGCTGATCGCAGTGCATGTCGGCGGTCTCATCACAATCGCGCCCATGCAGCGGGCCGAGTCCTGGCTGTATGACGACTGGCTGAAGCACACTGCAGTGGCCGGCGCGGATGACCGCGTGGCCATCCTCGACATCGACGAGGCCAGCCTGAAAAGCGTCGGTCGCTGGCCGTGGAGCCGTGACACCCTGGCCGAACTGGTCGACAAACTGTTCGACCGGTATTCGGTGGCTGCGGTCGGCTTTGACGTGGTGTTTGCCGAACCGGATACGAGTTCGGGTCTCGATGCCCTGAAGCAACTGGCGCAACGCGACCTGTCCGGGAACCGTGCGTTTCAGGCAGCGTTCCGACAGATTGCGCCGGATCTGGATTTCGACGGGCGCTTTGCGCGGGCGCTTGCTGAGCGCCCGGTTTCGCTGGGCTTCTATTTCATTCCGGCCGGTTTCGGAGATGCCAGATCCGGCGTGCTTCCCGCGGCATCGCTGCCTGCAACGGCATTCGACCCCTTGCATCCAGGCTTGCCGCCAGCGACCGGATTTGGCGCGAATCTGGCCGCATTCCAGAACGCGGCCCTGGGCGGCGGCTTCTTCAACATGCGCGCCGATGCAGACGGTACCGCGCGGCAGATGCATATTATCGCCCCGTTTGGCGAAGGCTATTACCCGGCCTTGTCGGCCTCGACGCTGGGCGTCGCGTTTGGCGGCGAGCCGCTGGTCGCAGGGGTCGGGCAATCGAGCCTGTTCGAACGCCGCTACGCTGCACCATGGATTGAAGTGGGCGGCATCCGGGTGCCGTTGAGCGTGGATGGCAGCGTGCATGTTCCGTACCGCGCCGGCTCGCCGTTTCCCTATATTTCCGCCGCCCAGATCCTTGCAGGCACGGTGCCGCTGGAGCAACTCGAGAATCGCATCGTGCTGCTGGGGTCGACCGCGCCGGGGCTGGCTGACTTGCGCGTCACGCCGTTCTCCAATGCCTTTCCGGGTGTCGAGATCCACGCCCATCTGATCGCCGGCATGCTCGACGGCACTACGCGCATTACGCCGCCGTGGGCTGCCGACGCGATGCTGATCGCTGTCCTGTTGGTGGGTGTGCTGCTGACGCTGGTGCTGCTGCGTTTCGGCCCCATCATCGGACTGGTCGCGAGCATGGGCCTGCTCGTGTTGCTGCTTGCGGCCTATGCGGTCGCTTGGTCGCATTTCTGGGTGGTGCCGATGGCCGCACCCATGGTCACGGTGCTGGGTTTGTATGCGTTCAATACGGCCTACGGCTTTTTTTCCGAGACGCGCAACAAACGCCAGATGACCAAGCTGTTCGGCCAGTATGTGCCTCCCGAGCTGGCTGCCGAAATGAGCCAGGACCCAGCGCACTACACGATGGATGGCCAGTCGCGCGACATGACCGTGCTGTTTTCCGATATCCGCGGCTTCACCGATTTTTCCGAGAAACTGCCACCGGCCGAACTTGCCGAAGTGCTGAATGCCTATCTGTCGACCATGACGCGCATCGTGCAGCAGCAGCGTGGCACCATCGACAAGTACATCGGCGACGCCATCATGGCGTTCTGGAATGCGCCGATGGATCTGGCCGACCATGCCACTCGCGCCGTGCAGACTGCACTCGACATGCAGGCTGCGCTGCCGCAGCTCAACAAGGAATTTTCCGCGCGCGGCTGGCCCGAGGTGAAGATCGGCATCGGCGTCAACACGGGCCGCATGAGCGTCGGCGACATGGGGTCGGCATTCCGCATGTCGTACACGGTGATGGGCGACGCGGTGAATCTGGGGTCGCGTCTCGAAGGCGTCACGAAACAATATGGCGTCGGCATCCTGGTTACCCGGCCCACCGTAGAGGCCGACCCAGTGCATGCCTTCATGAAGATCGACGAGGTGCGCGTCAAAGGCAAGGAAACACCCGTCGCGATCTACGAGCCGGTGGGGCCGAAGGCTGAACTCAGCGAGGATGCGAAGAAGAAAGCAGCCGATTTCGAGGCCGCGTTTGCCCGCTATCAGACGCAGGACTGGGCCGCTGCCGAATCCGCCTTGCGCGACCTCAACACGCGCGCGCCACGACCGCTGTACGATGTCTACCTTGAACGCATCGCGCATTTCCGCGAAGCCCCCCCTCCACATGATTGGGACGGCGTGTACGTCTACACCAGCAAATGAATTTCACGATCCTCGGTTGCAGTGGCGGTATCGGCAGCGGACGTCACACCACCTGTTTCAAGGTCGATGACGACATCCTCATCGACGCCGGTACCGGCATCACGACCCTGAGCCTGGATGCGTTGCAGGCGATCGACCATGTGTTCGTCACCCACGCCCACCTCGACCATGTGCTGGGCCTGCCCTTGCTGCTCGATGCCGTGGGAGACAAACGCAGCGCGCCGCTGGTCGTGCATGCGCTCCCCGAGGTGCTGGATATTCTGTCGGCGCATCTGTTCAACTGGCACCTGTGGCCGGATTTTCGAGAGATTCCGAGTGCCGACAGCCCCTGGGTGCGGTTCGAGCCCCTGCCGATGGAAAATGGCCTGACCTTGGGCGGACGGACCTTCAAGCCGCTGCCGGTGAAGCATGCGGTGCCGGCCTGCGCCCTGCAGGTGAGCGTTGCCGGCAGCAGTCTGGTATTCAGTGGCGACACGACCCGCAGCGACGCCTTCATCGCGGCACTCAACGCCATCCCCGACCTGCGTCACCTCATCATCGAAACCTCGTTCGAGAACGCGCTGGTCGCGATCGCACAGGCATCCAAGCACCATTGGCCGGATTCGCTGGCGGCGGAATTGCAGATGCTGAAGGTGCGCCCGAAGGTCTGGATCACCCACCTCAAGCCCGGCAACGAGCATGTGATCATGGACGAACTGCGTGTCGTCGCCCCTGACTGGACGCTGACGGCGCTGCAGCAAGGGCAGGTGATCGTTTTGGGATGAGGGGGCTGTCGCGGCAATTTCCGACATGAGGGAATCCCGGTAGTCATGATCGACACGAGCGCATCTGCATTGCCGGTTGGGCTGATGCCATGAGCCTGCGTCCGCTTCAGGCCAGATGGTTTGAAACCTACGTCCCTCGCGACCAGACCGTGCATGCGACGGAGGTCCTGGCGCGGACCGGGCTGGTGCACCTCGAGGCCGATACGCGTGTGCTGGAACGCGTCGACGAGGGCAAGCTGCGCCATTTCGTGGACCGCTTTCGAACCCTGGCGGCGACCCACGCCCACGACCTGCATGGCGTGGGCCGCCAAGCCACCGTCCTCGAGGGCGACCCGGTTCATCTGGCCAATCTGGCCCTGCATCAACTGCGGGTGTGGAGCGCCCGGCTCGACTTCGTGAAGGCCCACCTCGAACATCTGCGTGCCGAGCAGCAACACCTGCAACTGCTGTCGGAATGCGTGGAGGCCATGGATCGTGCGGGCCTCGACCTTGAAGGCATGTTCCGCAGAACCCGCCTACTGTGTAAATGCCTGTTTGCCTGCCCCAAGGGGATTGTGTGCGACCCCGGGACGGCGTTCAGCGTGGAAAAGCTCGTGCCGGGTGAGGCGCATGACTTCATTTATGTTGCCGGCCTGCAGGAGAAACGCCATCTGATCCGTCAATTTGCAGTCGAACATGGCTGCCAGCAACTGGGTATTCCTACCTGGCTGGCGGGCGGCATGGCACGACAGAAGGCGATCCTGGGCGATCATCTGAACGAGACCCTTGCCGATATCGCGGAGATGCAGGCCGAACTCAAGGCCCTTCGTGCCGACACCGGGATCGCCCAGGCCAAGGCCAACGTGGATACCCTGCAATGGTATCTGGCGCATGCTGCCGGTACCCTCACTGCCGGCGAGTACTGTCATGTCACCGGCTGGACCACTGCGGCCGATGTCCGGGATCTCCAGCAGGCCCTGGAAGCCGAGGGCATCCATGTCATGATCCGGTTGCCGGCGCCGCCGGCCCATGCCGATGCGCCGGTGGCGACCCTGGACGACTGGTGGGCACAACCCTTTCAGTCCATCACGGACATGTGGGGGACCCCCGGACGCAACGAGGTGAACCCGACCGGCCTGCTGGCCCTGGTGGTTCCGCTGCTGTTCGGCTACATGTTCCCGGACGTCGGACATGGCCTGTTGCTGGCCTTGTTCGCTGCCGTCTTCTGGCGGCGCTGGCCACGCATGCGTTTTCTGTTGCCGTGCGGCGTCGCGGCCATGCTGTTCGGCGTGCTGTTCGGCGACGTTTTCGGTTTTCCCGATCTGCTGCCGCCTCTGTGGATACACCCGCTGGATGATCCGCTGGTCGTTCTGGCGGTGCCCATGCTGTTCGGGATCGGACTGCTGTTGCTGGGCCTGGTGTTTGCCGGCGTCGAGGCGCGCTGGCGCGGCGAGATGAGGCGCTGGGCACTGACGGACCTTGCCGTATTGCTGATTTATGCCAGCGCGCTGGCGGGCCTGCTGTGGCCTCAGGTTTTCGGGCTCACGGGACTGGCGGTTGTCTACTACCTGACGGGCAATGCACTGCTCGCCCCGGCTGGCGCCAGGCTTGCGAGTCTGCCCGGGGCCCTGGGCGACCTCTTGCTGGCCGGTTTCGAACTGAGCATCAACACGCTGTCTTTCTTGCGTGTCGGCGCTTTTGCCCTGGCCCACGCGGCGCTCTCCCACGCCGTGTTGAGCCTCGCCGGCGCGGTCGATTGCCTGCTGTTGCAAGGCCTCATGATCCTGGTAGGCAACATTTTTGCCGTGGTCATGGAGGGACTGCTGGTGTTCGTGCAGACCACCCGGCTCGTGCTGTTCGAGTTCTTCACCCGCTTCCTGCGAGCTGACGGACGCCTGTTCCGGCCGCTGCGCGGGCCGGAGAGGCATCCCGCCGGGCAGCCCCGCCATTGATGCCGCGACGTATCGCCGGGCTTGGGTTCGCAGGCAAATCGCGCAGCCGTGACATGAGCCTGCTCCCCCGAGCAGGTGGACGCATGGTGCGGGACCGTCAGAAGTCGCTCATTTGCGTGGATCTGGTGTGAAAGCCGCCAGCCTCGCTTCGAATTCGACTGCACTCATGCCTTCGTATGCTTCCCGGCTGAAGAGGGTGACTGCGCCCGCCATCTCACTCCAGCCGTATCCGCGGCATGGGTCGCTTAGTTTGCAGCTGTCTTGCGGGATCCTGGCGATGAGGTGCAGGCAGCCCGGGCTGTAGAGGAGATTGTAGGGCGTATTGAGCTGATGCAGACGGTCGAGTTCGAGCCAGGCGGATTCTGCATCGATGAAGCGCTGGCAGGGCAATGGATAGCGCTGATTGCCGCCGTTCTGGGCAAAACATCTGTCCTGCACCGGCAACGGGCTGGACTGCACAAAACTCTGGAAATGCAGATGGTTGACCGAGGCGCCGGCGCCCTGGCTGTTGTAGCCGAGACAGAAGCGCTGCACGCCGGTTTGCGCGCAGACATCCCAGGCCCAGTCATGCAGTTCGGGCGTGAGGCACTGCGGCATTTCGCGCAGGGGGTCGGGCACCAGCAGGCCATGCAGGCGGGCGAACGGAAATTTGTTGTACAGCACGCGCGCCGGCTTGCCGGCCAGTTCGCCTTCCCAGAAGATTTCCCTGGCGAGAAAGGGCTTGTTGAAGTGAAATGCCGCCGGCTCGAAGGGGCGCAGCAGGCTTACGAATTTCATCCCGCTGATTCGCGGCGGGCGCAGGGCGCGAATGGGGTTGAACATCGCTTTCCAGGGACCCGCACGGCGGCTTTCCATGGTGCCCAGGTGGTCGAAGCCGATGGCGTTCAGCTTGAGAAAAACCAGTACATCGTCATCCGGCTCGTTCAGACTCTGGCCGCGCCTGAGCGTCTCGGTCATGGCGATGGCGCGCGCCGCATGACGTGCCGACAAGGCGGGTGCGAGCTGTCTCCACAGGCTGGCATCGTAGGCGGCATTGGCCAGCACGAGGATGTAGACGCCGAGACCGCGATGGGCTGCAAGCATGGTGGCGAGCCCGTCGGCGAACCCCTGTTCAAGTGTGGTCGGGGAGGTGAAGGGGTGGGGCATGAGTGAGAGATGAGTGGTGAAGCGGGTCGGCGACTATAGCCGATCTCTTGCCCGCTCCCGAAACAAAAGGGCCGCTGTTTTCAGGCAGCGGCCGCTTTTGCGTTTCTGGACGAGAGGACGATCAGCCGAAGCTGTCGGCAGTGATGCTCTTGTACCATCCCTGGGCGTAGTTGGCTTCCTGGGCGCGTTGCTGGGCGCTCGCGTCGGACGGGCTGAGGCCCCCCGCGCCCTTGATTCCCTGGAGCATACCGTCGTCACCCAAACGGTATACGGCGGCGATACTGATGCCGTAGTCGGGGCTGATTAGGCTGTAGCAGGTGTTGACGTGCGAGGGCTGAGGCGGGGGCACTCCGCGGAACAGCGAGACGATGGCGGCGGCGGTCATCTTGCCGATGTTGTTCGCCGCATGCCCCGACTTGGGCAAGGCGCCGGCGACGGACGCGTCACCGATGACATGAATGTTGGGCACCAGTGTCGACTCGAACGTGACCTGGTTGACCGGGCACCAGCCGGAATCATTGGCGAGCCCCGTATCGACTGCGAGTTTTGGCGCCCGTTGCGCCGGAATGATGTTGACCACGCTGCCCTTGTGCGTGTTGCCGCTGGCGGTCGTGACGGTTAGCGCCTTGGGATCGACGCTCACGATCTTGCCGCCATTGGAGGCAGGCACCCATTCGATCATGCCGGGGTAGAGTTGCTCCCAGGCCTGCATGAACAGGGCCTGCTTGGAGAAGTTGTCCTTGGCGTCGAGGATCAGGATCTTCGATTTGGGCTTGTGGGTCTTGAAATAGTAGGCAACCATGCTCGCGCGCTCGGGCGGGCCGGGGGGGCAGCGGAAGGGCATCGGAGGCGGGGCCATGATGAAGGTGCCGCCGTCGGGCATGGCGTGCAGCTGCTTCTGCAGCAGCACGGTCTGCGGGCCGGCCTTCCAGGCGTGCGGCATGAGAAGGGTGGCAGCCTCGTCGTAACCTTCGATTTGACCCCATCTGAAATCGATGCCGGGCGACATGACCAGGCGGTCGTAGGCAAGGGTCTTGCCGCTGGCGAGGGTGACCAGGCGCTTGCCGGCATCGACGCCGACGACGCGATCGGTCACCACGTTGACGCCGTGCTTGTCGCGCAGCGCCCCATAGTTCTGGGTCAGGTCCTCGATCGTGCGCATGCCGCCCAGCATCCAGTTGCTGCCAGGACAGGTCACGTAGCTGGCGTTTTGCTCGACCAGGGTGACGTTGAGGCCTGGTTCATACATGCGCAGGTATTTGGCACAGGTGGCTCCGCCGAAGCCGCCACCGATGACGACGACGCGGGGCGCAGCCTTCGCCGGAGCGCTTGATGAGACCTTGGGCGCCGATTCGCAGCCGGCGAGCCCGAATGCCGAGAGCGCACTGCCGGCGCCCAGCAACTTGACAAAATCTCTACGCGAAATCTTGGACATGTTCATTTTCCCTTCTTCTGCAGATTGCCGAAATAGACTGAAACTTCGACGATTTCCTCATCCGTGTAGCCGCTTGCGTGACGTCCCATGACCGTTGAAGCGCGCTGGCCCGAGCGAAACCCCTTGAGGGTATCGGTCATGCGCGCGGGCGAGATTTCATTGATGCTCGGGATCGTGCTGGGGCTTACGCCGAATGTTCCGTGGCAGGTGTAGCACGTGGTGGCAATCACTTCGCCGCGCGAGATGGTCTGAGCGCTTGCCGGGATGGCACTCGTCAGCATCAAGGTGGCCGTGCAGCATGCCGCAATGCGGGCTATGTTCATGGTTTCTTCCTTCCCTTTCTGTGCGATTTCAGTTGAGGTGAGTCGGGATTCGACGGGTTCTATAGATCCACGCCAAACTGGGTCTGCGTTCCGAGAGTCTGCTTTTTCGTGCCGGCTTTGTAGGCGTCGAGTGACTCCTGCTGCGCGCGTTCCAATGCGGTCTCCTGGTCCAGTTTCTCCTTCAGTTCAGCCTGGCGCATGCGCTCGGCTTCGGCGACCCGGACGGCGGTTTCCCTGCGTGCCTTTTCCTGAGCGGCGGCGAGCGCCTCGCGCTGTTTTGCCTCCTTGACAGCGGCGAGCGTGGCTTGCTCCTTTTCGGCCTGCTGCCTGGCGCGCTCGGCTTCCTGCTTGCGCTCGGCGGCCTGTTTCGCCTCCAGAGCGGCACGTTCCTTGCGCAGGCGCTGCAGGCGCTCCTGGATGTCCTGTTGAAGTTCCTGGGCGGTTTGGCGCATGCGCTCGCCGGTTGCCTTGAGTGCCTCGTCGGATACGTCGGCTTCGGCGTAGGCGTTGCCGCTGACGTGCAGCAGCACCGCCAGACACGCGGCAGCGAATGGGGCTAGTCGAACAATATTCATGTTGAATCCATCTGCGAGTGGAACACGACGCAAATCAGGTAATGCGGCAAAACGGACAACAACCCTGATTCCAGATGGGATGACTTACGGAAACGTGCCGGGATTCTTTAATGGGCCCTTGGACTGGGCCGTTGGCGCGCCCTTGCGGGCGCTGGGAGAAGGATTAAAAGGGGATTCAGAGTTCGCCGTTGGCGCCGGCGCGCATGACGCTGTCCATTTTCTTGCGGATGTCGATGGCGCCCTGGCGCAGTTCGGGGGTGATGCCCATCTGCTTGCCGGCCATGTCGAGCCAGGTCACGTCCCAATCCAGCGTCATCACCCAGATGTTCTTGTCGGCGTCTTCCATCACGGTGATGCGGCATGGAAGGAACACGGCCATTTCCGGGACGACCCGCAACAGGTCGCGCCCGACGGCGATGTCGCAGTAGCTGAACACCTCGACGCGGGGCGCACTGTCGTCGTTCAGCACCGCCCTGAAATCCTTCCACATCAGGTTGCTGCCGACGAATTTCAGGTTCTCCTTGTTGGCCCGCAGCATCATCGACTCGACCACTTCATCGAACGTTATCCCGGGCTTGACCTTGTACTTGACGGCGAAATAGTTCATCGCCTCGCGCGCGTCCATCTGCATCATGTTGGCCATCATCGGCATGGCCGCCTTCAACCAGCGCTTCTTCTCCTCTGGCGTCAGGACGCGGTTCATCTGGTAATCGCGGTACGGCGGCGGCATTCCTTGCTGCACCATCATTGGGCCATAGGGTGTCTGGGTGACGCCGATCCAGCCCTGTGCAGGTGCGCCTTGCAAATAGGGGTTCACGGGTTGCGCCGGGGGGGGGGCGGGCGGCTCGGCAGCGAGAGCCGACAAGCTGAGCAGGCAGGCGAACATGAACGGGATGCGACGCATCATTTAGGGTCTCCGGTGTTGTTTTGCCAATATCGTACGCATCATGAAGCGCACGTCAATGAGCCATCAGGCCCGTTCGCGGAAGGTATTTTCCATCGCGTCAAGTTCGGTCAACGCGCCGGCCAGGTCGCCGCGATCGAGACAACGCTCAAGTCGGGCGGCGCCCTCCTGTATGGCCGTGGCCCGCACGCTGGCCGCCGCGCCCTTGAGGGCATGGGCTTCCTTGCGGCATGCCTCGACGGCGCCTTGCTCGATCCCGCTTCTCAATTTTTCCAGGCTGGCTTCGGTGGTGCTGTTGAAAACGGCAGCGAGTTCTTCCACCAGATCGGGCTTGCCGGGATAGCGCGCGTACAGGGCCGGCAGATCGAGCAGCGCTGCTTGCGCAGTACCGGGTCCGGCCTGTGGCAACCATTGCGTCAGCAGTGCCGCCAGCGCTTCCTCGGTATAGGGTTTGCTCAAATAGTCATTGCCCCCGGCCGCAATGCAGACCTCGCGGAAGTCGCTGCCGGCATTGGCAGTCAGTGCGATCACCGGGATGCGGCGGGCACCGCTCGGCAACTGGCGAATCCGCTGAGTCGTTTCATACCCGTCCATGACCGGCATTTGACAGTCCATCAGCACCAGGTCGAAATGCTCTTTCGCCAGCAGATCCAGCGCCCGCGACCCACTTGAAGCAACGGTGTACTGCAGGCCCATTTCGTGCAACTGGTGCGCCAGCACCTTCTGGTTCACCGGATGGTCCTCGACCACCAGAATACGCCCCTGCAAACGGACTGCGGGCTGGTCAGCCCGTTCTGCCTGGTGCAAGGTGGCAGGAGGAAGCAGGAGGCATAGGGTGAAGCAGCTTCCTTTGGCAGGCGCGCTCTCGACCGTGATGTGCCCTCCCATCAAGCCTGCCAGCTGGCTGCTGACCGCGAGCCCCAGCCCGGTGCCGCCGTAACGGCGCGTGGTCGACGAGTCGGCCTGCGAAAACGCCTGAAACAGTCGTGCCTGCGTCTCGCTGTTCATGCCGATGCCGCTGTCCGTCACTGCGAAACGGCAGCCGATTTCATGGTTCACCGGCTCGAATGTCACGCGCAACTCGACCTCCCCCTGATGTGTGAACTTGATGGCATTGTCGACCAGATTGAGCAGGATTTGGCGGATGCGGGTCGGGTCGCCCAGCAGGGCAGCGGGGGGGGCGTCAGGCAAGACCAGTTTCAGTTGCAGGTTTTTTTCCAGTGCTCGCGCCTTGAATAGCGACGCGACTCCTTGCACCAGCGTCGCCGGCGAGAATGCGATCTGCTCGATGGACAATTTGCCCGCCTCGATTTTGGAGAAATCGAGAATGTCGCTGATGATGGTAAGCAGGCTCTCCGCTGAGGTCTTTAGCGTCGAGATGTATTCGCGCTGCTGCCCATCGAGCTTCGTTTTCAGCAGCAGACCGCTCATCCCGAGAATTCCGTGCATGGGGGTGCGGATTTCGTGACTGACCTTGGCGACGAACTCCGTTTTGGCGCGCGCCATTTGCAGGGCGGCCTCGCGGGCGGCCTCCTTGGCGGCTTCGGCCGCGCGACGCTCGGACACATCCCGCATGATGGCCTGGATGACCGGTTTGCCTTCGAGCTGCATCGCGTGCAGTGCGATTTCGGCAGGAAACACCGAGCCGTCCTTGCGCAGTCCCTGCCACTCCATTTCCGCATGGCCGCTGCGGCGGGCCTCGTCGATGGCCCGCATGGCGTGGCCCATCGCGGTCTGACCATTTGCCTGCAGCGGCGTGCCGAGTTGCGGGATCGGCGTGGCAAGGAAGGCATCGACCGAGTCGATCCCGAAGAGGGCCAGGGTGGCCGGATTGCAGTCGATGAATCCCTTGTCGTCTAGAATGACAACGGCATCGGAATTGGTTTCGAACAGCGTCTGGAATTTCAGCTTCTCGGATTCGAACTCGCGCGTTTGCCTCAGCATGCGGCGGCCGACCAGGATCCCGACGAGCATGGCCAGCAGGGTGGCGCTGACGCCGAGAATCAGCATCAGCGCCCGGGTGGACTGATAGGCCGCGTAGGTCTTGCGGAGTGCCGCCTCGTTTGCCTCGCGCTGTACGTGGGTCATGTTGTCGAGCGCCTCGACCAGGCGATACTGCAGCGGGATGGCCTCGTTTTGCAGCAACGTCAGCGCGCCATAGTTGTTCTGGTCGAGCGCCGCCTCCACTACATTGAACATGACCGGCTGGTTGGTAAAGGTGATGGCGTCCAGTTCGCCCAGCAAGAGTTCTTCATCCGGCGTATGAATGAGCGCTGCAAGCTGTCTGCGGTCCTTGGCGTAACGCTCGCCATATCCCAGGAACTGCATGAAAAGCTGGTCCTTTTCCCAGGGATCGATCGAGACCACGATGTTGTGCATCACGATCGCGCGGTCACGCAGCGTATCGCGCATCCGCGTCGCCAGGCGGGTTTTCACGTTGTTGACCGACACCACGTTTTCCAGCTCGGCATTCAGATGGGCCATCTGGGTCACGCCCAGCCCGATCACCGCCAGCATCAGCAGCAGGGCGGCTGCAAAGCCAAGCCAGACGTTGAAAAGCAGGCCGCGAAAATGAGTGGGCATCATGGCTTTCTTAACGCCGGAAGGCCACGACATGATCGACCGCGAGCTTGATGCCGATCTTCTCGCCGATGGCGTGGTTGTGATGCGAAGGCACCAGCGACAGTGCGCGCTGGCCGCTCGGCAACTTGAGCGTGTACAGGAACTCGGCGCCGCGGAAGGCCTTGTTCTCGACTTCGGCCAGCAGCAGGCTGTCGTCGTCGTGGACGATGTCGTCGGGCCGCAGCAGCACGTCGACATGGCAACTGCGCACGCATTCGTCGCACCCACTGGCATCGCACTCGACCGGGATATGTCCGTTCAGTACGCCGAGTTCGATTTCCACCTGATGGTCATTGATCACCTCGCCGCTGACCAGCGCGCCCTGGCCGACGAAGTCGGCGACGAAGCGGTTGGCCGGCTCGTGATACAGGTTGTAGGGCGTGTCCCACTGCTGGATGCGCCCTTCGTGCATCACACCGACCCAGTCGGCCAGCGCGAACGCTTCGTGCTGGTCGTGGGTGACGATGAGCGCGGTGGTGGCCTCGCGCCGGAGAATGTCGCGCACCTCGACCGACAGGCGCTCGCGCAGTTCGACGTCAAGGTTGGAGAACGGCTCGTCCATCAGGATCAGGCGCGGCCGCGGTGCCAGCGCTCGCGCGAGCGCCACGCGCTGCTGCTGGCCACCGGAAAGCTGGTGCGGAAACTGATCGGCGTGGCCGGCGAGGCCCACCAGGCGCAGCAATTCATCGACGCGGGATTGTCTTCCCGTCCTTGACTCGTGACGCAGGCCGAAGCCGACATTGTCCGCCACGCTGAGATGCGGAAACAGCGCGTAGTCCTGGAACACCATGCCGACGCGCCGCCTTTCGGCCGCCAGCATCCAGCCGGGACGGCTGACGGCCTCGCCGCCGATGCGGATTTCACCGCTCTGGACCGGCTCGAAGCCGGAGATGCAGCGCAGCGCGGTGGTTTTGCCGCAGCCGGAAGGACCGAGCAGGCAGCCGATCGCACCTTGAGGCAGGGTGAAGCTGAGGTCGGCAATGATCTGCCGTTGTGCGTACGACTGCGAAACCGAATCGAGCACCAGTTCAGCCATGGGATTGCGTTCCGCGCCAGCTCAGGAGAATGATCGGGATGATACCTGCAATGACGATGGCGAGCGAAGGCAGTGCCGCGCGCTCCCACTCGCCTTCCGATGTCATTTCGAACACCCGCACGGCCAGTGTGTCCCAGCCGAATGGGCGCGTCATCAGCGTGATCGGCATTTCCTTCATGATGTCGACGAAGGTGAGTGCGGCGGCGGTCAGCAGACTGGCACGCAGCATCGGCAAGTGGACCCGCGTCAGCAGGCCAGCCGTGCCGGTACCGAGATTGCGCGCCGCTTCGTCGATATTGCGGGTAATGCGGTGCAGCCCGCTGTCGATGGGGCCGAAACCCACGGCGAGAAAACGCACCAGATAGGCCAGCAGCATCACCAGCAGCGTACCTTTGAGAATTTCGCTGCCCTCGAAGCCGAACCAGTCACGGCCGGTATCGATGAGCACGTTGTCCAGCCATGCGACCGGAATGAACAGACCGACCGCCAGCACTGCGCCGGGGAAGGCGTAGCCGATGGTGGCGAGGCGCTGTATCCACACCATGGCCTGACCGGGACGCTGGCGTCCGGCATAGGCGAGCAGGAGCGCGACGGCCGCGACCATCAGTGCACCCATGCCGGCCAGCAGCAGGGAGTGCCAGGCAAACGCCCAATAGCGGCTGTCGAGATCGTTTGCCACGACATCGCGTGCCCACAGCGCAAGCTGGGAGACCGGAATGATGAACGCGACCACCAGCACGCCGCCCGCATACAGCAGGGACAGACCGGCCAGCACGGGGGAGAGCTTGATGCGGCGTGACGCGGCGCTCCGACCCACCGTGCCGTAGCGCATCTGCATGCGCGAGCGCTGCTCGAATATCACGGCGACCAGCACGAACAGTATCAGGATCGAGGCCAGCTGCGCCGCAGCCGGCAGCGAGAACAGGCTGTACCAGGCCTTGTAGATGGCGGTGGTGAACGTGTCGTAATTGAAGATGGCCATGGTGCCGAAATCGGCCAGGGTTTCCATCAGCGCGAGCATCAGGCCGGCAGCGATCCAGGGCCGCGCCATCGGCAGCGCCACGCGGAAAAACCCCTGCCTGCGTGACAGGCCGAGCGACTGCGCAGCTTCCAGTGCAATCGCGCCCTGGGTCGCGAACGCATTCCTGGCGATCAGATAGACATAGGGATAAAGCGCCAGTGTCATCACCAGGATGACGCCGCCGCGAGATCGGATTTCAGGCAGCCTGATCGGCCCGAAAGCCTCGCGCAGCGCGGTTTGCAGCGGGCCGGTGAAGTCAAGCAGTCCGATCGCGACGAACGCGGTGACATAGGCCGGCAGCGCGAGTGGCAACAGCAGGGCCCAGTCGAACAGGCGACGCCCGGGAAATTCGCACATGGCGACCAGCCAGGCCAGCGAAACCCCCAGAACGCTGACACCGATTCCCACCCCGAGCACCAGCCATCCCGTGTTCGCCAGCAGTTCGGGCAGCACGAATTCGGTGAGGTGGGCGAGGATGTCGCCTTCGACATGGGCAAAGGCCGAGAAGGTGATGGCTACCGGTACCAGGACCAGCGCGGCGACCGCCATGGCGAACAGCATCCAGCCGCCGGGGCGGGACCAATCAATGACGCCCGCTGAGGGCGTTCTTGAAAATTTGGCAAGCTTGGATGGCGGCATGGATCACCTATCCAGGAATCTATTTGTAGCCGGCGCGATCCATCAACTTCACGGCTTGGGCCTGCAGGCTGCCAGCCTCCTTCACGTTGATGAGGTTCTGCTTGAAGCTGCCCCAGGCTGCCACGGTCTTGTCCGGCGCGACAGCGGGGTTGACCGGATATTCCAGATTGACGTCGGCGAACAGGCTTTGCGCCTTGTCGGAAGAAAGCCATTCGAGCAGGCGTTGCGCGCCTCCCGGATTCTTGGCATAGCGCGTGACCCCGGCGCCGGAGATGTTGACGTGTACGCCGGCGGTCTTGTTTGTCAGATTCTGGTTGGGCCAGAAAATCGCCAGCGGCAGATTGGGGCTTTTCTCCATCATCCGGCCAAAGTAGTAGGTGTTGACCAGGGTGACATCACACTGCCCGGCGGCCACGGCCTGCATCGCCTTGGTGTCGTCTGGAAAGGGCGCGGTGACGAGATTGCCGACCCAGCCGCGAACGATATTTTCGGTCTTGTCTTCCCCGTACTCGTAGATCATCATCGCAACCAGGCTCTGGTTGTAGACCTTCTTCGAGGTGCGCAGACAGAGGCGCCCCTTCCATTTCGGGCTGGCCAGATCTTCATAGGTGGACAGTTCGGACGGCTTCACCCGGGCCGTGTTGTAGACCACGGTGCGTGCGCGCACCGATAGCCCGAACCACTCGCTGCCGGGATCGCGCAGGTGGGCCGGCACATTTGCCTGCAGTGTCCCCGACTGGACCGGGCGCAGCAGGCCCTCTTCCGACGCCTGCCACAGGTTGCCGGCATCGACGGTCAGCAGCATGTCCGCCGGGGTGTTCTTGCCTTCGGCCTTGAGGCGCGCCATCAGTGGCCCCTCCTTGTCGGTGATGAACGTGATTTTGACTCCGCTCTCGCGCGCATAGGTGTCGAACAACGGCTTGATAAGCTGTTCATTGCGCGCGGAATACACGACGACTTCTTCAGCCAGCACCGGCAGGCTGGCAAAGGTGAGGGCAAGGGCGGCAAGGAATGTGTTCGGCTTCAGCATGATTACGGCCTCGAATGATGATTTCAGTAATCATACTGCGAATGCGAACCGTTATCAATGGCAATTACCGAAACGCTTCGATTCCGTCGGACGCTAGGAAGGCGCTGATTAATTCGGCCCGTTCGCCCTGAGCTTGGCGAAGGGGGCATTTCATGTAATTGATTTTGTCTTATTTATTCCGTTCACGCCCTTCGACCATGCTCAGGAGAGCGTTCGACGGGGCTCTCCTGAGCATGGTCGAAGGGCTCACCACGAACAGAATAAATCAGCGCTTCCCTAGGGCTTTTCAAACTGAATCAGTGTCTGCAGTTCACCCTCGAACAGGGTGTCCACCCGAATGAAACCAGGGTGTTCGTCGAGCGCAAAACCCGGCTGGGCAGGGGGAGTGACATCGATCAGGTTCAGCAGTTCTGCCGGGTAGCGGATTTCCAGCGTCACCTGCATCGGGTAATAGCCGTCCAGAAACTTGCGCATGTAGGGGCCATTGGTCAGGTTGTAGTAGCCGTTGCCCGTATCGTGAAATGCCCGCGTCTGGGCGGACAGGCACAGCCTTGCCCCGGGTTCCACGTTGCGCAGCTGGACGCTGGCGCCTTCAATCCAGGCTTCTTCGATGTGGACGGCGGTCTCCACCTTGAGGTTGCGAATGAAACCTTCGCGAAAGGTAATCTGCGCGAGGGGCACGGCGTCGAGATGGTCGTGGCACTGTGTCAGGCTGACCCATCCTGAATCAAGGCTGTCGCGGTCAATGAGAATGTGGTTCTGGTGGTGATGAACCGTTTTGGCCGGTGCGGCTTCAAGAAAATGCAGGCTGCCCTCATTGACCAGCGCAGCACTTTCGAAACTGAGGTCGGTTGCTGCCCTCGACGGTCCGGCAGACAGGGCAACGGGTAGCAGCAGGGCCAACAGGGCGCACATCGCGACTGACTTCATGGGCGGATAATCTGCTCTATAGTTAGAAAAGAAAACGGCCAGTTGTGGCTGACATCGAATCCGAGGAAACCATCATGAATGACGCGTCCACACCCGCATCAAGCGAAACCAGTATCCATGAAAATGAACAGCTCGTGCAATGGCACGACGAAGCCGAGGCTGCGGTGTCCGAACCTGACCTGTGCGAACGGGTGCGGGATCTGACCGCGCGCGCGCTGCACGAGCGGCGGTTGGCACTGCAGGACTTGGCCAAAATCGTCAGTGCGATTGCTTCGGGCGTCGGCAGCGGTCTGAGCAAGCGCGGTGGCGAAATGAAGGATGGCCTCAAGCAGGCCGTATCGGGTCTTGATGACGCTGTAGGCAGCGCTGCGCAGTCGGCCTCCTATACCTTGCGCGAAGCGGTCGAACAGGGCCGGGCGTTCAAGGACAACGAATTGAAATCCAGCCTTGAGCAATTGCGCGATCTGGAGGCGCAGCTTGTTGACACGCTGAAGCAGACAGCCAGCCAGTCAGGTGGCAAGCTGAGAGAAGAGTTGGAAAGTCTGAGCGAGCACCTGAAAAATAGTGGTACCCGCACGGGCGAGCAGGTGCGCGAAGCGCTGCAGCAATTGGCCAGCGGCGTAAAGGCCAGCGGCGAGGCGGGGCGCGCCGGCCTCAGCGAATCGGCCAGCACCGCAACCGAGCGATTGTCCCAGGTGGCGAGCGGCATCCTCGATGCACTGTCGGATTCGCTCAAGCGCCAGAGCGAGCGGCTGCGTTCCTGATGCGCGCGATGCGGCGGCAGAGAGTTTGCCGTCGCGTTCGTCGCGGGTACAGCGGAGTCGTTGTCACTTTAGCGACTTATGAATCCGGCGTGCCCCTTGCGGGTACACTCTCGGCATCACTGATACCAACAACGCTCAATGCTCTGGGAAACCATATCGGTCGTGCGTGACCTGCCGCGCTTGCATGAAATCGCCTCGGTGATGATTCGCTATGGCTGGGGCGATCTGGTGCGCGTGCTGGGCATCAGCGGCGCGCTGGAACGCGCCGGGCGGGTTCTGCACTGGCAAAACACCAGCGAAATGAGCCAGCTCGAAGCCCCCGTGCGTATTCGCCGCGCCTTGGAGGAACTGGGCCCGACTTTCGTCAAGCTGGGACAGGTGCTGGCAACGCGGGTCGACATGTTCCCGCCGCACTGGATCGCCGAATTCGAAAAGCTGCACAGCCAGGTGCCGGCAGTGCCCTACGACATTTTGCATCCCTATCTGGTCGATGCGCTCAAGGGGGAGCCGAGCGAGATTTTTGGTGAATTCGATGCAGTGCCTCTGGCCGCGGCTTCGATTGCGCAGGTGCACCGCGCAACGCTCAAGGACGGCACGCCCGTCGTGGTCAAGATCCGCCGTCCAGGTATCGAGGCGGTGATCCGGTCGGATCTGCGCATCATGGAACATGCTGCCCGATTGCTGGAAAGCGAGATGCCGGATTCCCGGCGTTACGATCCGGTGCACATCGTGTCCCAGTTCCGCCGTTCGCTCAGCCGCGAGCTCGATCTGGCCAAGGAAGCGCGCAACATCGATCAATTCGCCCGTCACTTTGCCGATGACCCGCTGGTAAAGATTCCCCGGGTCTACTGGGAATTCACCAATGACCGGGTCAACGTCCAGGAACAGATGATCGGCATGGTGGGCGTGGTTCCAGACAAGCTGCGCGAGCGCGGGCTCGATCCAAAGCTACTGGCAACGCGTGGTGCCGACACGGTGTTGCGGATGGTGCTGGAACACGGCTATTTCCATGCCGATCCGCATCCGGGCAACGTGCTGTTCCTGCCGGGCAATCGCATCGGGCTGATCGATTTTGGCATGGTCGGCATGCTGACCCATGCCCGTCGCAATCAGATCGTCGACCTGCTGCATGCGCTGTCGTACAAGGACGAGCAGGCGCTGTTGCAGGTCTTGCTCGACTGGAGCGGGGAATCGGTGGGCGACGAGGATCGTCTGGCCTACGACGTCACGGAATTATTGCAGAGCTACGACGACCTGCAACTGAAGGACGTGAAGATGGGCGCGCTGCTGAATGACATTACCGCCCTGATGCGCGACAACAACCTGCTGCTGCCGGCGGATCTGATCCTGTTGTTCAAGACATTGATTTCGCTGGAAGGGTTGGGTCAGCAGCTTGATCCGGAATTTCACATGATCGATCACGTGACGCCATTTGTGGAGCGTGTGATTCATCAGCGCTACACGCCACAGGCGTTGCTGAAGCGAGGTCGCAAGAGCGTGCGCGAGGCGTTGGAAGTGGTGGCAAACTTGCCGCGTGACCTGCAGCACCTGCTGCGTGATGTACGCCGGGGCCGGGTGAAGATCGATCTCGATCTCAAGCGGCTGGACCATTTCGGCCATCAGCTCGACCGCGCCAGCAACCGGCTGACCATGGGCTTGTTGACCGCATCCTTGGTCGTCGGCTCCAGCATCATCATGACAGTGGAGGGCGGCCCCAAGCTGTTCGGCCTGCCGTTGTTCGGGCTGCTTGGGTTCCTGATTGCATTTATCAACAGCCTGTGGATCATCTTCTCCATCTGGCGGTCCGGCAAACACTGATGTCCCAGCGCTAGACAGCGCGCGCCAGTGCCTCGAGTTGCCGGTCCTGGCTGCTCGCAGACAGCGCCGACAGGGGAACCGGACGACCCAGCAGATAGCCCTGCACATGAGCGATGCCGAGACTCTCGACTTTTTGCAGTACCGCTTCGGTTTCCACGCCTTCGGCCACCAGCACGTATCCTGCGTCGCTCATCATGCGGGCGAAATCGGCCACCACCTGGCTGGCCCGGTCGTCCTGCGCCAGCTTGTTCACCAGCGAGATGTCCAGCTTCACGACGTCCACCGGCAAGTCGACCAGATAGCGTAGCGGCGAATAACCGGTGCCGAAATCGTCCATGGCGATGCGGTAATTGATCGTGCGCAGCAGATCGAGATAGGTCCTTACCTCGGCCATTTGCGTGATGAGCGACGTTTCCGTGATCTCCAGCATGAGTGGATGTCGGGCGTTGTGGCGCGACAATTCCAGCAGGCGCGACACGGTCTCGGGATGCGAAATGCTCTGCGCGGACAGGTTGATCGAGATGCCGTGCCCGGATGGAATCTGGCCCGAGCTCAGGTCTGTGTCGACCTGGTGCAGCACCGCGAGGTCGAATTCGGTTTCCAGACGGCGACTGCTGACCACCGGCAGGAAGGCGCCCGGCATGATGAGTTCACCGTTGTAGCGGATGCGCGCCAGCGCTTCGTAATAGTCGACCTGGCGACCTGGCAGGCCGTGGATGGGCTGGTAGTGCATTTCGATCATGCCGGGCGTGGCCAGCGCCTGGAACAGGGCGCTGGTTTCGCGGCTGGCCACCAGCGTCTGCGAGGCACGTTCGGTATCTTCTCCATAGATTGCGATACGGTTGCGCCCCGGTTGCTTGGCCGTATACATGGCGATGTCGGCCTGCTTGGGCAGATCATCGATATGGTCGATCTGATCGGGCGGACAGAAGGCGATCCCGATGCTGAGGCTGACCGGCTCCCTGATGCCGAGTTCGCCGAATCCTGCCGCATCGATCAGGCTTTGGCAGCGTTGCGCGATCTGCTTGGCCTGGGCGGGCGTGGTGCTCGAAAGAAAGGTGGCGAATTCATCTCCTCCCAACCGATACAGGCGGTCGTTGGCGCGCAGGGCCATCACCAGCGCGTCGGAAATGATGGTCAGCACCCGATCGCCCTTGGCGTGGCCATAGGTGTCGTTGATGGTCTTGAAACGGTCGCAGTCGAACAGCAAGAATGCCACCCCCTGCGGCACGGTCTTCATGTCGTGGCGGAAACGCTCCCAGTCTTCCTCATAGGCGCGCCGATTGTGGCAGCCGGTAAGCGCATCCTGCCGTGCCTGGGAATGAAACTCACGGTTCTGATTTTCCAGGGAACCATGCAGTTCGCGTAACTGCAATTGGTAGTCGTAGAGCGAGCGGCGGATGTTTTCGAGTTCGATGATGCGCATGGACTGCGAGCGTGACGGATTCGTGTTGAAGCGTCCCTGTTGCATGGCGTCGATATCCTGCGACAGCTGTCGCAGCGGACGCACCAGCAGGCGGCTGTATGCAGCCAATCCCAGCAGCGCGGTGGTCACCAGCAGCACGAACAGGGCAAGCAGGGTGCGCGACAGGATCTTCTGGAACATCAACTGGTCGGGGTCGGGCTGTGCGTTGAAAGTCAGGTGCGAAAACAGTTTCGACGCCGGCAGGATTTCGCCAGGCCTCAGATCAAGACCGAGGCTGACTTTATCCACAATGCTGAGCGATTCCTGATGCAACAATGCCGGCATGAAATCGAGCCGGATCAGGCCATGGCCGAGCAGGGACTGCCGCTGGTCATCGCCGTAGATCGGGAATAGGTGGTAAAGCATGATGGTGCCGGCTTCATTGACCAGCCAGCCATAGCCATGACGGGGAATTTCCTGCTTCGGGAGAACGGCGGGCATGCCATGCGTTGCTGGACTGGAAGCGAGCGGGGCACCCGAAACGGTATACAAGGCCACCTGCTCATCGAGCCTGGTCAACATGCCACTTTCGTAGACGCGCTGATTTCGCCAGTAGTTATAGTATTCAGGCAGTACCAGCTGTTGTCGGGTTTCGTCCCACCCCGCCAGATTGAGCGCCTGCCTTTCAATCCTGCCCAGCAGCCGCTTGACGGCAACATCGAGTTCGGAACGCGCGGCGTCCAGGCGGTGGCGCTCGAGATCACGGGTGACGCCGCGTGTCTGGTAGATGGCGAACCCACCGATAAGGACCACCATGAACAGCAGGCCGACAACGAATGCGAATGCGATCTGCTTGATCGAAACGGATGTCAGCCATTTCATCGGGGTGCGGCTTTCTGGATGCGTTCGAGATAATTCAGCGTGTGTTCCATAAGGTCGAATTCATGTTCACCATCCATGAAATGATTGGCACCCGTCACGATCACCATCGGGATCTGTACATGCTTCAGTGCCTTGATCCAGTCGCGGCCCAGCATATCGTCTTTGTCGCCCATGATGAGCTGGACGCTGACCGGAGATGCCTTCAGCGCGGCAAGCGTACGTGACTGGTCCCAGCGAACATAGGTCAGCAGGTCTCCAGGGGGCGACGTGTACTTCCTGCAATAGGACAAGGTATGCGTGACCAGCGTGCGCTGATTGTTGGAGGCCTGGCTTTCCAGCTCCGTAACGAGGGCGGGACGGGAGAGCGAATCGACCTGGGCTTCGATCAGCGAAGCGCCAATAAGTGCCCTTACGGCTTTGTCGGGATGCGCCCCCAGATAGGCGAGCAGTTGCAGGCTGCCAAAGCTGTGTCCGACCAGCACGATCGAGCGGTGGCCGCGTGACTTCAGCCAGCCCACCCAGCGCGAGATTTCCGCGACGTCGTCATCCAGGCTGTGACGGTGTACCGCTTCGCAGGCCAGACTTTGTTTCCGTAGGGGAACGCCGAGGCTTAGCGTGGGTGACAGGACGGAATACCCCGCGTCATGCAGGCCATGCGCCAGCGTGGCGACGGTGGCAAATTCACGCGTCTGCAGGAATCCATGCAGCAGCAGTACCGCAGGCTTGTTGCGTTGACCGGCCAGGTACTCGGCACTGGCGCTGATGCCGGGGCGCATTTCCAGTTCGACGATTGCCGCCTGGGCCCAGGCTGGAAGCGCCGTCAACAGCAGGCAGATCAGATAAGCGCGCATGGGCAAGGTGATGTACGAAATCACTGGTTCTAACGGCTGCTGGCCGCCCAAACTGAAGACGCATCCGCGTGGGTCGAGCCCTGGCCAGGTGTTACACTCTGAGCCAAATCCCAGTTCCGACATGTTTGATCTAAAACGCCTTTTTTCTCCCGATGGCGCGTGTGCGGCAGTGCTGCCAGGCTGGCGCTCGCGTCCCCAGCAACTGGCCATGGCCGAGGCGGTCGAACGGGCGATTGCCGGGAACAGCGTGCTGCTGGCCGAAGCCGGCACCGGCACCGGCAAAACGCTGGCCTACCTGATCCCTGCGCTGCTGTCGGGTGGCAAGGTGGTGATCTCTACCGGCACCAAGGCGCTTCAGGACCAGCTGTTTCACCGCGATCTTCCTGCCGCGCGCCGGGCGCTCAAGTCTCCGGTTAAAGTGGCCCTGCTGAAGGGTCGTGCCAATTACGTTTGCCACCATCACCTGCAGCGCAATCTCGCCGATGGCCGCTTTGCCAATCGCGACGATCCGAAGTGGCTGGCCAGGATCGCCCGCTTTGCCGAAACCAGTAGCAGCGGCGACCGCGCCGAAGCAGAAGGCATTCCCGAGGACGCGACGGCCTGGCATTACGCCGTTTCCAGCCGCGACAATTGCCTCGGCAGCGAATGCAAGCAGTTCAAGGAATGCTTCGTGATGGCTGCGCGCAAGGCTGCGCTCGACGCCGAAGTGGTGGTGGTCAACCATCACCTGTTCTTTGCCGACCTGTGGCTCAAGGACGAAGGCGTTGCCGAACTGCTGCCTGCGTGCAACACCGTCGTTCTCGACGAAGCGCATCAGCTGGCCGAAACCGCAGCGCAGTTCTTCGGCCAGACGATTTCCACCGCACAGATGATCGAACTGGCCAGCGATACCAAGCGCCTCGCGGCGGTGAAAGCGGGCGATTTCCCGGCGTTGCGCAAATCAGCAGAAGACCTGACCAAGGCCACGCGTGACCTGCGCCTGGCCTTTCCGCAGAACCCCGTCAAATCGACACTGGCTGAGCTCACGCGTAACGATAAATGGCCGGACGCGTTGAAGGCTGCAAGTGCAGTGCTCGATGAGTTCACCAAACTGCTGGAAACCCAGGCTGAGCGCGATGCTGACCTGAACAACTGCTTCGAGCGAGCGCAGGCGGTGCAGGCTACCCTTGCCAGCTGGCAGCGTAACGACGATCCCGACACCCCGCGCGTGCGCTGGCTCGAAACCACCATGAGTTCGCTGCTCATGCACGCCACCCCGTTGTCCGTCGGCGCCATGTTCGGAGCCAAGCTCACCGAGCGGGCGCAAGCCTGGATTCTCACCTCGGCTACGTTGTCCGTCGGCGGCGACTTCACCCACATCAAAACGCGGCTCGGCATCGAGGCATGCGAAACCTTGTGCGTCGACAGCCCATTCGACTACCCGCGCCAGGGCGTGCTCTATGTCCCGCAAGGCGTGTCCGCGCCGAACACCCCCGATTTCACCGTATCCGTCGTCAACGCCGCCTTGCCCGTGCTCGAAGTCAGTTGCGGACGCGCGTTCATCCTGTTCACCAGCCTGCGCGCGCTGGAAAAAGCACGCACGCTGCTGATCGATGCGTTCAAGTCACGCGGATGGGACTACCCCTTGCTGGTGCAGGGCGACGCACCGAAGAACGAGTTGCTGGCGCGCTTCCAGAAAGCCGGCAACGCCGTCCTGCTCGGCAGCCAGAGTTTCTGGGAAGGCGTCGACATGCCGGGCGACGCGCTGTCGGTCGTCATCATCGACAAGCTGCCGTTCCAGCCACCCGATGATCCGGTGGTTGCGGCACGCATTGCGCAGGCCGAAAAGAATGGCGGCAAGCCGTTCATGGATTATCAGTTGCCGCATGCGGCGTTAAGTTTGAAACAGGGGGCGGGGCGGTTGATTCGCACCGAGACCGATCGCGGGGTGCTGATGATTTGCGATACACGGTTGGCGGACAAGCCGTATGGGAAGTTGTTGTTGAATGCGTTGCCGGCGATGACGCGGACTCGGAAGTTGGAGGTGGTGGGGCGGTTTTTTGCGGCGGAGGGGAAGGGGAGAGTGGTCGCGGCGGCTGTACTGGAGTAAAGGTGCCGCTTGCTTCACCACCGTTCGCCCTGAGCCTTTCGAAGGGCTTGTTCGTTGTAGTCAGGTTATTCGCGGAACTACGGACCCTTGCCCCGGGGGTAGCCCGGCCAAGGGTCAGCGGACCTGCCAACACCTTACGACTGCGTGCAGGTGGTTCGACAGGCTCACCACGAACGGTGCGTAGGTAACTGCCTTCTTCGACAATCTCAGCGCGAACGGTGTGTGGTGTGACGAACGCTCAAAGCGTTTGCACGAACGCCAACACCTCCGCCGCATGTCCCGGCGCCTTCAACCCACGCCAGCTTCTCACCAGCTTCCCGTTCGCATCAAACACGAACGTGCTGCGCTCGACGCCGCGCACCTGCTTGCCATACATGTTTTTCAGCTTCATCACCCCAAACAGTTCGCAGGCTTTCTCTTCCGTGTCGGCAAGCAGTTCGAAGGGAAACTCATGCGCAGCCTTGAAGCCTTCGTGCGACTTGATGCTGTCGCGCGAGATGCCGACGACAATCGTGTTGGCCTTGCCGAAGTCGCCATACAGATCGCGGAATTCCTGGCCTTCGAGGGTGCAGCCGGAGGTGTTGTCCTTGGGGTAGAAGTAGACGACGACGTTCTGGCCGCGATGGTCGGACAGTTTGAATGGGGTTTCTCCGGTGGAGGGGAGTTCGAAATCCTTGATGACGGGATCGCTCATGGGATGCCTTTCTTTAGCGTGTAGTCGATTTCAGCAGGACGATGACGGCGCCGGCGCCACCATCGACGGTGCGGGCCTGGCAGAACGCGAGGACGTCCTCGCGTTGCGTGAGCCAGTGGCGAACCTTGTTTTTCAACACCGGCAGTCGGTTCTTGGAACCGTGGCCCTTGCCGTGGATGATGCGTACGCAGCGCTGGTCTTCGAGATTGCAACGGTTGAGGAAGGCGGCGAGCGCCACGCGTGCTTCGTCACCCGTGTGGCCATGCAGGTCGAGCTCGGCGCGGATGACCCAGCCGCCGCGCCGCAGTTTCTTGAGCGCCGCGGTGGGGACGCCGGGACGCACGAAGACGAGCTCCTCGCCGCTTGAAACCGCAGCTTCCCAGTCCCACGGGTCGGACAAGGCGTCGACCATGACCTGCTGCTCATCGCGCAGGCGCTGGCGGGCAATGGGCTTGGGACGTGGGCGTGCGATATCGGCACGATTGGACGGCGGCAGGGGAACGGCATCGGCGACAGCACGACGAAATAGCACCGCGCCGTCCGGCTGCGGTTTCGGCTTATGCGGCGCCTGATGCAGCGCGCTCGAAACGGTGGCTTGCTCGCGCAACGCGCGGCGCACACGCGACAGCGGATCGAACGAGGCCGGATCGAGCGCAGAACCGCGGGCGCGCTTCATGGCGCATTGTCCTTGTCAGGCCTTGCCGAGCGCGTCCAGGTAGCGTTCGGCGTCGAGCGCGGCCATGCAGCCGGTGCCGGCGCTGGTGACGGCCTGGCGATAGATGTGGTCCTGCACGTCGCCGGCCGCGAACACGCCTTCGATGTTGGTGGCGGTGGCGTTGCCCTTGTTGCCCCCGTTGGTCACGATGTAGCCGCCTTCGAGCTCGATCTGGCCCTCGAAGATGGCGGTGTTGGGCTTGTGGCCGATGGCGATGAACACGCCGGTCAGCGTGAGCTCTTCGGTGCTGTCGTCTTTGGTGCTCTTGAGGCGTACGCCGGTGACGCCGGTCTTGTCGCCCAGTACTTCGTCGAGGGTGCGGTCGGTGGCCAGCGTGATCTTGCCTTCCTTGACCTTGTCCATCAGGTTGTTGACAAGGATCTTCTCGGCCTTGAAGGTGTCGCGGCGATGCACCAGGGTGACGTGGCTGGCGATGTTGGCGAGATACAGCGCTTCCTCGACCGCGGTGTTGCCGCCGCCGATAACGGCGACGTCCTGGTTCTTATAAAAGAAGCCGTCGCAGGTGGCGCAGCCCGACACGCCCTTGCCCATGAAGGCCTGCTCGGATGGGAGTCCCAGGTACATGGCAGAGGCGCCGGTGGCGATGATGAGCGCGTCGCAGGTGTAGGTGCCGGAATCGCCCTCCAGCGTGAAGGGCTTTTCGGTCAGCTTGACGCTATTGATCTGGTCGAAAATGATCCCGGTGTTGAAACGCTCGGCGTGGCGCTGGAAGCGGTCCATCAGTTCGGGACCCTGCACGCCGTCGACGTCGGCGGGCCAGTTGTCGACTTCGGTGGTGGTCATGAGCTGGCCGCCCTGCTGCATGCCGGTGATGACGACGGGGGACAGGTTGGCGCGCGCGGCGTATACGGCGGCGGAGTAACCGGCGGGGCCGGAGCCGAGGATGATGAGTTTGTGGTGTGCGGTGCTCATGGTCTGTGTCCGGGTTGATAAGGAAACTAGGCTATTCTAACCAATCTTGACGGCGGCATTTCCATGCTGTCCACTCGGTATTCATTTCATGTAGTCCAGCAGGCGCTTCATGAAACCCGCCCGCGTCCCCGCCTCGCGTCTGAATGGATAATCCGCGATTTATCCCGATCAGTCATAACGATTAAGATATGCGGGATAATTCAGTGCACTTCCGTTCGTAAAGTTTCCATGGCGCGTCCCGCTTCCCGTCCGTCGGCCCCTTTGTCACCTCGCATGCAACGCCTGCTGCGCGAAGCCCGCGCCCTGCTGGTGGGGTTTGCCGCTTTGCTGCTGGCGGCGATCCTGATCACCCACAACGCGGCCGATCCGAGCTTCAGCACCACCGGCGACGGCGGCGCGATACACAATCTGGGCGGACGCTTCGGTGCATGGCTGTCGGACCTGCTGCTGATGCTGTTCGGCGTGTCGTCCTGGTGGTGGGTGGTGTTGGCGGCAGCCTATGTCATCCATATCTTTCGGCATCTGGATGAAACGCCGCTTGCTGGGGATCGACAACACTGGTACCGGCTGGGCGGCTTCGGCCTGCTGCTGCTGGCCAGCACCGGACTCGAGTGGATGCGAGCCTGGCACTGGGATTTTGCGCTCCCCGATACACCCGGCGGGGTGCTCGGGGGCGGCGTGGGGGCTGCAGCGGGCGCACTGCTCGGGTTCACCGGCGGCTCGCTGGTTTTGCTGCTGCTGATGGCGCTGGGGTTCAGCCTGTTTACCGGCATGTCATGGCTCGGCATGGCAGAACGAACGGGAGAATGGGTGGAGCGGGGTTACTGGAAGGCAGTCAACACCTTGCATGCCTATCGCGACCGCAAGTTGGGTGAAGTGGCGCTGCAGAAGCGTGAGGCGAAAGTGTCGGTGGAGAAGAAAAAGCTCGTCGAAGCGCCGCCGATACGAATCGAACCCGTGGTGAAAGAGGTTCCGCAATCGACACGCGCCATCGCCGAAAAGCAGGCGCCCCTGTTTTCCGACATGCCCGATTCGCCGCTGCCGCCGTTGCATCTTCTCGACCCCGCCGACGAAGCGGTGGAAACCGCCAGCGCCGAGTCGCTGGAATTCACTTCGCTGATGATCGAGCGCAAGCTCGCCGAGTTCGGCGTCGAGGTCAAAGTGGTGTCGGCCTCGCCCGGCCCGGTCATCACGCGCTATGAAATCGAGCCGGCGATGGGGGTGAAGGGCAGCCAGATCGTCAACCTGGCCAAGGACCTCGCGCGCACGCTGTCGGTGATCAGCATACGCGTGGTCGAAGCCATCCCCGGCAAACACACCATGGGGCTGGAAATTCCCAACCCCAAGCGGCAGATCGTAAGGCTGTCCGAGATTCTTGGTTCCAAGGCCTATCACGACAGTGTCAGCCC
Organism: Thiobacillus sp.; assembly: GCA_016124745.1. Lineage (GTDB taxonomy): Bacteria > Pseudomonadota > Gammaproteobacteria > Burkholderiales > Thiobacillaceae > Thiobacillus. The sequence goes on along the minus strand of WGNC01000004.1, from coordinate 106,248 downwards.
CCTCACGGTCACGCTGGGCAAGGACATCGCCGGCAATCCGGTCGTGGCGGATCTCGGCAAGATGCCGCACCTGCTGGTCGCGGGTACGACCGGTTCGGGCAAGTCGGTCGGCGTCAACGCCATGATTCTGTCGCTCGTGTACAAGTCCGACCCATCGGCCGTGCGCATGATCATGGTCGACCCCAAGATGCTGGAACTGTCGATCTACGAAGGCATTCCGCATCTGCTGGCGCCGGTGGTCACCGACATGAAGCAGGCCGCCAGCGCGCTCAACTGGTGCGTCGGCGAAATGGAGCGGCGCTACAAGCTGTTGTCGGCGGTCGGCGTGCGCAACCTTGCCGGCTACAACCAGAAAGTGCGCGATGCCAAAAAAGCCGGCACGCCGCTGACGCATCCGTTCAGTCTGACCCCGGACGATCCCGAGCCGCTGGAACCCATGCCGATGATCGTGGTGATGATCGACGAGTTGGCTGACCTCATGATGGTGGTCGGCAAGAAGGTCGAGGAACTCATCGCTCGGCTGGCGCAGAAGGCGCGCGCGGCCGGCATACACTTGATTCTGGCCACGCAGCGGCCGTCCGTCGACGTCATTACCGGGCTCATCAAGGCCAACATCCCGACGCGCATCGCTTTCCAGGTATCGAGCAAGATCGACTCGCGCACCATCCTCGACCAGATGGGCGCCGAAGCCCTGCTGGGGCAGGGCGATATGCTCTACCTGCCGCCAGGCAGCGGCCTGCCGCAGCGTGTTCACGGCGCCTTCGTGTCGGACAACGAGGTGCATCGCGTGGTCGATTACCTGAAGTCGCTGGGCGAACCCGAATACATCGAAGGCGTGCTCGAATCGCCCGAAGAGACAGGCGAGGGCGGCGAATTCGGCGAGGCGGCGGCTGAGGCCGACCCGCTGTACGACCAGGCGGTGGCCTATGTATTGAAGTCACGCCGTGCCTCGATTTCGTCGGTGCAGCGCCAGTTGCGCATCGGCTACAATCGCGCTGCGCGCATGATCGAGGACATGGAACGCGCCGGCCTGGTGTCGTCGATGCAGTCGAACGGCAACCGCGACGTGCTGGCGCCCGGCGGTGAGGCATGAAGTTCTACGCACTGATTCCAGCTGCCGGCAGCGGATCACGCATGGGCGGGAAAATCGAAAAGCAATACATGCTGCTCAACTCGGTGCCCATGATCGCACACGCGATGATGGTGCTGGCGCGCGAGCCGCGTATCAGCAAGCTGTTTGTCGTGCTGTCACCCACCGACAAACGCTGGAACAACTTCGAATGGCAGGGCTGGGAAGAGCGCATCGAAGTTCTGCGCTGCGGCGGCGCGACCCGTGCCGAAACCGTCCTGAACGGCCTTGATGCCATATCCAGAGTCTGTGCCCCCGATGACTGGGTGCTGGTGCATGATGCCGCGCGTCCGTGCCTGCCCGATGATATGCTGAACAAATTGCTGGCCGAAGTCGGCGATGATCCTGTCGGCGGCCTGCTCGCCGTGCCAGTCGCCGATACGCTCAAGCGCGCCGCGGCCGATACCGGGTCCGGCGCTCGTGCCGAGGCCACCGTGCCGCGCGCCGGCCTGTGGCAGGCGCAAACGCCGCAAATGTTCCGCCACGGCAAGCTGGTCGAAGCCCTGCGCGCCGCCGGCAGCGACATGACCGACGAAGCCTCGGCCATCGAACAACTCGGCCTGCAACCCAAACTGGTCGAGTCCGACAACCGCAACATCAAAGTCACCTATCCGCGGGACCTGGAACTGGCGAGCCTGATTCAGGGGAAACTGAATGAGTGATGTGCGCGTCGGCCATGGCTTCGATGTGCATGCCTTCGCAGCCGATCGCAAGTTGATCATCGGCGGCGTCGACATACCGCATGAACTTGGGCTGGCGGGGCACTCCGACGCCGACGTGCTGCTGCACGCTGTCTGCGACGCACTATTGGGCGCGGCCGGGTTGGGCGATATCGGACGGCATTTCCCGGATACCGACGCCGCATTCTCCGGCATCGACAGCCGCGTCCTGCTGCGCCGAGTCGCCGCGCAATTGCAGCAGCGCCGCTGGCGGGTCGGCAACATCGACGCCACGATCATCGCGCAGGCGCCAAAAATGGCGCCGCATATCGCGCGCATGACTGCGCACATTGCAGACGACCTCGGCATGGCGATCGACCGCGTCAACGTCAAGGCCACCACCACGGAAGAACTCGGTTTCACCGGACGCGGCGAAGGCATCGCCGCCGAGGCGGTGTGCCTCATCGAGCGTGACTGAACCCGGTCTAGCTGATTCATCTTCGGCCGAACCTGGCACGCTGCGACTGTTCTTTGCCCTGTGGCCGGACGACGCCACCCGCATCGCACTCCACCACGCCGGCAAGTGGCTGCACAAGCACTGGGGCGGCCGTCGGATGCGCCCCGACACCTTGCACATCACGCTGGCGTTTCTCGGCAGCACGCCGGCCGAGCAACTGGGTGCCCTGATCGCCTGTGCCGACACCCTCCAGTTGGAGGCATTCGAACTGATACTCGACCAGGCCGGCTACTGGCGGCATAACCGTATCGGCTGGCTGGGTGCAAGCCAGACGCCGCCACGGCTGGCCGAACTGGTGACGGCGCTGAATGGCGCACTGCAGGCTGCCGGTTTTCCGGTCGACGCGCGCCCGCACGTGCCGCACGTCACCCTGTTGCGCAACACGGCGGGTGGCGAGCCGCCCGTGTGCACGCCGGTACGCTGGCCGATCAGCGAATTCGTGCTGGTGGCATCGCGCACTGAAGCAGATGGCGCGTATTACGAGATCCTCCGACGCTGGCCTCTGGCGTGAACGGTGCAAAAAAAGCCGCGCCAACTCGACACGCGCGCACGCTTTCGGTTATGATGCGCCCCGCATTAGGCGCGTAGCTCAGCTGGTTAGAGCACCACCTTGACATGGTGGGGGTCGTTGGTTCGAGTCCAATCGCGCCTACCAATTTTATTGGTCGGCAGGTGCCGGCCTTATTGGGGATGGACCCCTCTGGAGGTTGCGAAATGTCACCGCGAACTAGCAAGGCTGTCACTGGATAACAACCCGGCGCATAGCTGTTCGCAGAGTTCATTTCTGCAACCTTTACAAGCAACACCATAAAGCGCGGCCGGTCCGCGCTTTTTTTCGTTTCTGGAGCTTGAATCATGATCAACGTTACGCTTCCCGATGGTTCGGTCAGGCAATTCGCCGTCCCGGTCACGGTCGCGCAAGTCGCATCGAGCATTGGCGCCGGCCTGGCCAAGGCGGCGCTCGCCGGTCGGGTGGACGGCAAGCTGGTCGACACCAGCCACCTGATCGCCGCCGATACGCAACTGTCCATCGTCACCGACAAGGACGCCGACGGCCTCGACATGATTCGCCATTCCACCGCGCATCTGCTGGCGTATGCGGTAAAGAGCCTGTTCCCGGACGCGCAGGTCACCATCGGGCCGGTCATCGAGGATGGCTTCTACTACGATTTTGCGTACAAGCGCCCATTCACGCCTGAAGACCTGGTCGCGATCGAAAAGAAGATGGTCGAACTGGCCAAACAGGACATCCCGGTCGAGCGCAGCGTGATGCCGCGCGACGAGGCGGTGAGCTTCTTCAGAGATATGGGGGAGGTCTACAAGGCCGAGATCATCGCGTCGATCCCGACCAATGAAGACATCTCCCTGTACCGCGAGGGCGATTTCATCGACCTCTGCCGCGGCCCGCACGTGCCGTCGACTGGCAAGCTCAAGCACTTCAAGCTGATGAAACTGGCAGGCGCCTACTGGCGCGGCGACTCGAAGAACGAGATGCTGCAGCGCGTGTACGGTACGGCCTGGACGAAGAAGGACGACCTCGAAGCCTATCTGTTCCGGCTGGAAGAAGCCGAAAAGCGCGACCATCGCCGGTTGGCGAAGCAACTCGACCTGCTGCACCTGCAGGACGAGGCGCCGGGCATGGTGTTCTGGCACCCCAAGGGCTGGATCGTGTGGCAACAGATCGAACAGTACATGCGGCAGAAGTTCGTCGAGTACGGCTACCAGGAAGTGCGCACCCCGGCGGTGATGGACCGCAGCCTGTGGGAGAAGTCGGGCCACTGGGAGAACTACCGCGAGAACATGTTCACCACCGCATCGGAAAACCGCGACTATGCGGTCAAACCGATGAATTGCCCGGGGCACGTGCAGATTTTCAACAGCGGGCTGCATTCGTATCGTGACCTCCCGCTGCGGCTGGCCGAGTTCGGCTCGTGTCACCGCAACGAACCCTCGGGTGCGTTGCACGGCATCATGCGGGTGCGTGGGTTTACGCAGGACGATGCCCACATATTCTGCACCGAGGACCAGATCGAGGCCGAGGTGGCCGACTTCATCGTGATGTTGCAGAAGTGTTATGCCGACTTCGGTTTCAACGACGTGCTGGTCAAGCTGTCGACCCGGCCCGACAAGCGTGTCGGCTCGGACGAGAGCTGGGACAAGGCGGAGGCCGCGCTGGCCGCAGCACTGGACAAGAACGGCCTGGCGTACGACCTGCAGGCGGGCGAGGGCGCGTTCTACGGCCCCAAGATCGAGTTCACGCTGAAGGACACGCTCGGCCGGCTATGGCAGTGCGGCACCATCCAGCTCGATTTCAACCTGCCGGTGCGCCTGGGCGCCGAATTTGTCGACGAAGACAACAGCCGCAAGCCGCCGGTGATGCTGCATCGTGCGATTCTCGGTTCGATGGAGCGCTTCATCGGCATCCTGATCGAGCACCACGCCGGCAATTTCCCGCTGTGGCTGGCGCCGGTGCAGGTGATGGTGATGAATATCAGCGAGCACCAGGCCGACTATGCGCAAAAAGTCACACAGGCACTGCGCCAGGCCGGCATTCGCGCGGTTTCGGACTTGAGTAATAACAAAATTACCTATAAAATCCGCGAACATAGCTTGCAGAAGCTGCCTTATCAGGTCGTCGTTGGCGACAAGGAAGTGGAGACCGGAGCGGTTTCCGTCCGTGCTCGCGGCAACCAGGATTTGGGGCAGCTTGCTTTGGATGACTTGATTGCCCGCCTGAAACAAGAGATCATGGCGCGCCAATAAAGTGGGTCAAGCAAGGCGCTGGGATCGATCCCGCGCCTTGTTTGCATTTTTACCCCGGTGATCGGGGGATGTTTTGGAGAACAGCTCATCGCGACAGAAAAGAAGCAGACACGCATCAATGGTGAAATTACAGCCCCTGAGGTGCGTTTGGTCGGTGTGGAAGGCGAACAGCTGGGCATCGTAAAGATTTACGAAGCATTGCGTCAGGCAGAAGATGCCGACCTGGACTTGGTGGAAATTGCACCCACGGCGCAACCGCCGGTAGCCAAGATCATGGACTACGGCAAGTTCAAGTATCAGGAGAGCAAGAAGCAGCACGAGGCCAAGCTGAAGCAGAAGCAGGTCCAGATCAAGGAAATCAAGTTTCGGCCGGGCACCGACGAAGGCGACTACCAGATCAAGCTTCGCAATCTGATCAAGTTTCTGGAAGAAGGCGACAAGACCAAGATTACGCTGCGTTTCCGGGGCCGTGAAATGGCTCACCAGGAAATCGGCATGAACCAGCTGAGACGGGTCTCGGCAGATCTGGCCGAATTGGCGGTGGTCGAGCAGTTTCCCAAGATGGAAGGCCGCCAGCTGGTGATGATGCTGGCGCCAAAGAAGAAGATTTAAGGTTTAACGATTTACGAGACCGGCGTTTCTCGGCCCCCTCTGGGTCAATACGCCAAACAATACGTGCAGTCGGGTTGGTGAAGCATTCCATGTCATGGGATCACCTGGCCGCATGAGATAAAAGGAAGCATCATGCCTAAGATGAAGAGCAAAAGCGGTGCCGCCAAGCGGTTCCGTGCGCTGGGAAGCGGCAAGTTCAAGCGTTCGCACGCGTTCATGCGTCACATCCTCACCAAGAAGAGCACCAAGCGTAAGCGCCAGTTGCGCGGCATGGAAACAGTCAATGCCAGCGACCACAAAGCGATTTCCCGCATGTTGCCCTACGCTTAAGGAGAGATTAGATGCCACGCGTCAAACGGGGCGTAACCGCCCGCGCCAGCCACAAGAAAATCCTCGATGCCGCCAAAGGCTATCGCGGTCGTCGCAAGAACGTATTCCGTGTCGCCAATGAAGCGGTGATGAAGGCCGGTCAGTACCAGTACCGCGACCGTCGTCAGCGCAAGCGCCAGTTCCGCGCACTGTGGATTGCCCGGATCAACGCCGCTTCACGTCAGCATGGCCTGACCTACAGCGTGTTCATGAACGGCTTGTCCCGTGCCGACATCGGGATCGACCGCAAGGTCCTGTCCGATATCGCGATTTTCGACAAGGACGCCTTTGCCAAGATCGTCGAACAGGTCAAGGCCAAACTGGCGGCCTGAGCCGTCAATTCGAAACAAAAAGAGGCCGCAAGGCCTTTTTTTGTTTGTTGTTCCCTTTCCGGATTCAGGGTCCGCCTGGCCGTTTATCATTGCAAGTGGCTTGATCTGGAAATGAAATAAGCGAAACGAGGACACGCCATGCGCAATCCCAACGAAGTCGTTGCAGCTGCCCTTGCCGCGATACAGTCCTGCCCCGATCTGCAGACGCTGGAACAGGTCAAGGCCGCGTATCTGGGCAAAAGCGGTCAACTGACCGACCTGTTGAAAAGTCTGGGCGCGATGCCTGCCGATGCGCGCAAGACCGCCGGCGCACGCATCAACGAAGCCAAGCAGGCCGTCGAGGTGTCGCTGAAGGCACGTCGGGAATCACTGCAGCAGGCCGAACTGGATCGCCAGCTGGCGGCGGAAACGCTGGATGTGACGCTGCCGGGGCGGGGTTTGTCGAGCGGGGGGCTGCACCCCGTGTCGCGCACCTTGTCGCGCATCCAGGCCCTGTTCCGCTCTATCGGCTTCGAGGTGGCGACGGGCCCCGAGATCGAGACCGATTTCTACAACTTCACCGCGCTCAACATTCCAGAAGACCATCCTGCGCGGGCGATGCACGATACTTTCTACCTGCAGGGCGGCGAATTGCTGCGCACCCATACCTCGCCGGTGCAGGTGCGCTACATGCAGACCCGCCAGCCGCCCTTGCGCATCATTGCGCCCGGACGCGTCTACCGCTGTGACTCCGATGTGACGCACACACCGATGTTCCATCAGGTCGAAGGACTGTGGGTGGACGAGTCAGTCTCGTTTGCCGACCTCAAGGGCGTGCTCGCCGACTTCATGCGCAACTTCTTCGAGCGCGACGATCTGCCAGTGCGTTTCCGGCCGTCGTTCTTCCCCTTCACCGAGCCCTCGGCCGAGATGGATATCGGCTGCGTGATGTGCGGCGGCGAAGGCTGCCGGGTGTGCTCGCATACCGGGTGGCTCGAAGTGCTGGGCTGTGGCATGGTGCATCCCAACGTGTTCAAGCACGTCGACATCGACACCGAGCGCTATATCGGCTTTGCCTTCGGCCTCGGCGTCGAGCGCCTCGCCATGCTGCGTTACGGCGTTGATGACTTGCGGCTGTTTTTTGAAAACGATATCCGTTTCCTAAATCAATTCAATTAATTAAGGCGCATTTCTCATGCAATTTCCGGAATCTTGGCTGCGAACGCTCGTCAATCCAGCGCTCGACACTGCACAACTCGCGCACGTCGTGACCATGGCCGGGCTGGAGGTGGAGGCCATGACCCCGGTTGCGCCGCCGTTCAATAACGTGGTGGTGGCCGAGATCCTGTCGGCAGAGAAGCATCCCGATGCCGATCGCCTGCGGGTGTGCCAGGTGGACGTCGGCGAAGCCGCGCCGGTGACCATCGTCTGCGGGGCGCCGAATGCAGGGCCCGGTCTCAAGGTCCCATGCGCGCGCCCGGGTGCGATGCTGCCCGGGTTTGAAATCAAGGTGGCCAAGGTGCGTGGGGTCGAGTCCTTCGGCATGCTGTGTTCGACCAAGGAATTGGGGCTGGAAGGGGCCGCGGACGGCCTGATGGTGTTGCCTGACGATGCGCCGGTGGGCGAGGATTTCCGTAGCTGGCTCAATCTGGACGACACGCTCATCACCCTCAAACTGACGCCGAATCGTGCAGACTGCCTGTCGATGCAGGGCCTGGCGCGGGAAATCGGTGCGATCACTGGCGCCGACGTGCACCTGCCGCAGACTGTCGAGGTTGAAGTCCGGATCCAGGATACGCAGGCGGTCCAGGTATCGGCGCGTGAAGCGTGCCCGCTCTATCTGGGCCGCGTGGTGCGCGGCATCAACGCGCAGGCGACCACCCCGCGCTGGATGGCCGAGCGACTCGAGCGCAGCGGCATCCGCCCCCTGCTGGCGCCGGTCGACATCACCAACTACGTGCTGCTCGAACTCGGCCAGCCGATGCACGCCTTTGCGCTCTCTCGCCTCAACGGCGGTATCGAGGTGCGCATGGCACGCGCGGGCGAACGGCTGGAACTTCTGAATGGTCAGAACGCAGAGCTTGCCCCCGATATGCTGGTGATCGCCGATGCCAACGGGCCGGTGGCGCTGGCCGGAATCATGGGCGGGCAGCCGACCAGCGTGGAACGCGTGACCGTCGATGTCTTCCTCGAAGCGGCGTTCTTCGCGCCGATGGCAATCGCCGGTCGTGCACGGCGGCTCGGCCTGTCCACCGATTCATCGCATCGCTTCGAGCGCGGCGTCGATTTCGGCGCCTGCCGCCGGGCGATGGAGCGGGCGACGGAGTTGCTGCTCGACATTTGCGGCGGCCAGGCCGGTCCGATCACCGAGGCCGTGGCCGAGTTGCCGCAACGGACGCCGATCACGCTGCGGCTGGCACGCCTCGAGCGCGTCGCGGGGATCCGGTTCGAAGCGGACCAGGTTGCTCAAGGCCTGAGCGCGCTGGGGGCTGCGGTCGAACGCCGCAATGACAGTCTGGTCGTCACGCCGCCGAGCTTCCGTTTCGATCTTGCGATCGAGGAAGACCTGATCGAAGAGGCGGTGCGCCTGTTCGGTTATGACAACATCCCGGCGCAGCCGCCTGCAGCCCCTTCGCGCATGCTGCCCCTGGACGAGAAGGTATTGCCCGAAGACAACCTGCGCCAGATGCTGGTCGACCTGGATTACCAGGAAGTCATCACCTACAGTTTCGTCGACCCGGCGTGGGAGGGGGCGCTCGATGCCGATGCCCGTCCGCTGCCGCTGGCCAATCCGATCGCCAGCCAGTTGTCGGTGATGCGCACGACCCTGTGGGGCGGCCTGATCGAGACGCTGCGCCATAACCTGAACCGCCAGCAGGAGCGGGTGCGCATTTTTGAACTGGGGCGCGTGTATGCCTCACTGGAAGCGCAGGTCATGAAGGTCGGCGGACTGATTTACGGCGACGCGCTGCCAGAACAGTGGGGTGCGACCTCGCGGCGCGTCGATTTCTTCGATCTCAAGGGTGATCTGGAGCGCCTGTTCGGTCATGCGCTCGACACGCGCCGCGGGGTTCATCCTGCATTGCACCCCGGGCAATGTGCCGAAGTATGGGACAACGGCCAGACCATCGGCTGGGTCGGCACGCTGCATCCGCGTCTGGTGCAGGCGTTCGACCTGCCCTTCGCGCCAGTGCTGTTTGAATTGGATAGCCGGGCACTTATCCAGCGGCGTCTGCCGCGCCATGCCAGTTTGTCGCGTTTCCCGCTAGTGCGGCGTGATCTGGCGTTTGTACTGGATGTGCAGACGCCTGCCGGCGAATTGCTCGCTGCACTGCGCGAGGATGCTCCTGCCCAGGTAAGATCGATCGAAGTTTTCGACGAATACCGCGGAAAAGGCATGGCGGAAAACAAAAAAAGCCTTGCTATACGGGTAGTTATGCAAGATACTGAACGCACATTGACGGATCGGGAAGTGGAGGATGCCATGCAAAAGCTGGTCAATACCGCGCTTCGTCAATGCAATGCCAGTTTGCGTGCGTGACGCTTTTTCTCACGAGCCCTCCCTGACAAGACGATCATGACCACTCTGACCAAAGCTGATCTTGCAGAACTCCTGTTCGAAAAAGTGGGTTTGAATAAACGCGAGGCCAAGGATGTCGTCGAGTCGTTTTTTGACGAAATTCGCATGTCGCTCGAAAGAGGCGACATCGTCAAACTGTCCGGGTTCGGCAATTTCCAGTGCCGCGAGAAACCGCAGCGACCGGGCCGCAACCCCAAGACCGGCGAAGAAATGCCGATTTCCGCGCGACGCGTGGTGACCTTCCACGCCAGCCAGAAGCTCAAGTCCCAGGTCGAAGGCGCCCAAATTGGAACGCCCCTCCCGGCGTGAACTCCCGCCGATCCCGGCGAAACGCTATTTCACCATTGGTGAAGTCTCCGAGCTGTGTGCTGTCAAGGCGCATGTGCTGCGTTACTGGGAGCAGGAATTCACCCAGTTGCGCCCGGTCAAGCGGCGCGGCAACCGGCGCTACTACCAGCATCATGAGGTATTGTTGATCCGCCGCATCCGCGAGTTGCTCTACGAAGAAGGATTCACGATCAGCGGTGCACGGCAGCGTCTGGAGCACGATGCCGATGCTTCCGCCGACGCCGAATCTGTCACTGCGGACTCGAGTGCTCTGGATACAGCGAAATTGCGCACCGAGATCAGCGCTATTTTGAAAATATTGGGCTGACAGGCTTCCGCGTCGCGGCGGTCATCTGTTAGAATCGCTGGCTTCGTCGGGGCGTAGCGCAGCCTGGTAGCGCACTTGACTGGGGGTCAAGTGGTCGGAGGTTCAAATCCTCTCGCCCCGACCAATTTTCGTTGTGTATGCAACTGTCCAGCACGACACAACTTCCATCAGGCAACGTTGTCTGACCCCTTCACAAGCCACAGTCGAAGCCTGATTGCGCACATAGTCAGGTGCTCGACAGGTGGTTTTGCTTGTTTCGTTCTATTCAGGCTCGTCAGACCGTAATGCTCGATCGATACACTATTGCTATTGCTTGCCGTTTGTTCACTTAAGGAGAGAGTAATGGAACACACTTTGCCCGCACTGCCTTTTGCCATGGATGCGCTCGCGCCGCACATGTCCAAGGAAACCTTCGAATACCACTATGCCAAGCACCATCAGGCCTACGTGACCAACCTCAACAACCTGATCAAGGGTACCGACTTCGAAAGCATGTCGCTCGAGGACATCGTCAAGAGCGCTCCGGCTGGCGGCATCTACAACAATGCTGCCCAGGTTTCCAACCATACTTTCTTCTGGAACTGCCTGTCGCCCAATGGCGGCGGCGCACCGACCGGCGCCCTGGCTGATGCCATCAACGCCAAGTGGGGCAGCTTCGATGCATTCAAGACGGCTTTTCAGACCAGTGCCGTCGGAAACTTCGGTTCCGGCTGGACCTGGCTGGTGAAAAGGGCCGACGGCACCGTCGACATTGTCAACATGGGTGCCGCCGGCACGCCGCTGACGACCGGCGACAAGGCCCTGCTGTGTATCGACGTGTGGGAACACGCCTACTACATCGATTACCGCAACCTGCGTCCAAAGTTCGTCGAGACCTTCCTCAACAACTTGGTGAACTGGAAGTTTGCCGAAGCGAATTTCGCTTGATTCGTTACGTCTGAGACGTTCACTCAAGACCGGGGCGCAATGCCCCGGTTTCATTTTCAGCGTGCGCTGGCGTCTCCCAGTCGCAGAATCTCCAGATAACCGTCGTGCGTCATCGCGTGCGCCTCGTGCAACGATTCTGTGTCCTGAACTTCAAGCGTTTCACCCGCCGCCTCGGCATCAAGCAGGCGCAACATGCGCGTCCAGCGCGCATGCTGGCTGGACAAACTTATGGGTGCGGGCAGCCCCGCCCGCCGCAGTTCGGCAGCGCGGCTGACCATACGGATCTTGGCAGCTTCGAGTTGCGGCGGCAGCGGCAGGGACAAGTCGAACGCGATGTCCAGCCGGTAGGGGTCGTTGGCAGGGCGAGGCTCGGTTGCCGGGGGCGGACGCCAGGCGAGTTCAGCGGAAGTGGGCGGGACAAAGCGTTCGGGGTCGAGTGGAAATTTGTAAAAGCCCCATTTCGCACCCATCCAGCACTCGATCAGTACCCGGTCGTCTTCGCCCAGGCAGAGTTCTCCGCAGGGATTGCCGAGTTCGCGCTCGCCAGGGAGCGGACCATAGGCACGCGGGTCGCGCTTCCAGCGCGCGAAGTCGCGCTGTGGCGGGGCGCCGTACTCGGCTTCCAGCATCTGCCACAGGCGAATGAAACGGCGATAGTCAGCTTGGTATTCCGGGTTGCGGCGCAGGAACTCCCATGCCCATTGGTCGCGCGTCAGGCTCGAGCAGTAGGCATAGGGGTCCTGCTGCATGTCCATGTCAGATGGGCAGGAAGATCATCTTGCCGACACTGACCACGCCGAAGCGGATCTCGCGATTGGTCTTGTCTTCGATGATCAGGGCCAGAGTGTCTTCGATGCCGATGAGCTTGCCGAACTCCCGTTCGAAACTGAGGTTGGCCACGCCATTCGCATCAAACCCGTTGGAAAGCAGCAAAGGTTCGCCGCGCACATTTTTGGCGTTGGAAATCTTCCATACAACGGCCTCGGTATTGCGCGCGGCGTTGTAGAGCTTCTGCGCGTCGACTTCGGTCAGCAGGTAAAACTCGGTCTCGTTGTTGAAAGCCGCCATCTGCATGACCAGCAATCCGCCCATCAGCGCCTTCACCCGGTCTCCCGCGTAATCCTCGCGCCACGCGTTGCCGAGTTCGTCTTTCCAGTTAAGCTTTTTTTGTGGCGCCACATTCCAGTGGGCCAGCGGCTCGAACAGGTCGGCGGTCGCCTCGTCCGCACTGGCAAAGCCGGACTTGCGCCATTCGCTGGGGTTGCGGCGATAGAACTTGAGCGTCAGCGTTTTTAGGCTGGCGAGGATCTGACGCTGGCTGAACTCCGTCACATCATCGATGTCGCCCTTGGCCAGATCCGTGACGGTGAAACCTTGCTGGCTGCTGCTGCCGTCCTTGCGCTGGATGGGTTGATTCGTGCAGGCGGTGAGCAGGGCAAGGGCCAGAAGGCTGACAGTGAGGGCAGGCAGGCGGTTCACGAAGAACAGCTTACCTCAATCTTCTTCGCCCAGTCAGGGGGCTCGGCGGCATAGGACTCGAGTTCGGGCTGTTCGTCGAACGGATGCGCCAGCAGCGTGTGCAGGCGGGCGATCTCGCTGTAGTCGCGATGGTCCGCTGCGCGGCGGATGGCGACTTCGGCAAGGTGGTTGCGCAGGATGTACTTGGGGTTGACCGCACGCATGGCTGTGCTGCGCTCAGCATCGACTGCGTTCATGCCACGCAGCGCAGCGGCATAGCGCACCGCCCAGGCGTCGAAGGCCGCGCGGTCGAGGAACAGGTCGCGCAATGGTGCGTTGGCCGCACCTGCCGTGCAGTCGAAGTTGCACAGGCGGCGGAAAAATATCGTGTAGTCGACATGGTTCCGTGCCAGCAGTTGCAGCGCGTCCATCATGAGCGGAACCGTTTCGCCGCCCGGCGCCAGGCCGAACTTGGCGGCCATGCGTCCGAGGTAGGCCTGGCCGAATTGCTGTGGATAGTCACTGATCGCGGCCGAGGCGGTTTCGACCGACAGTAGCGGCGCCAGCGCCTGCGCCAGTTTGGTGATGTTCCAGGCGGCCACGTCCGGCTGCTGGTCGAAGGCGTAGCGGCCGCCGCTGTCGGAATGGTTGCAGATGAAGCCGGGGTCGAACGCATCGAGAAAGCCGAACGGGCCGTAGTCCAGCGTCAGCCCCAGGATCGACATGTTGTCGGTGTTCATGACGCCGTGCGAAAAACCGACCGCCTGCCACTGCGCCATCAGTTCCGCCGTGCGCCGGGTGACTTCGCGCAGCATTTCGGCGTAGGGCTCGGCGCGGACCGCCAGCTCCGGGTAATAGCGGGCGAGGACGTAATCGGCCAGCTGGCGCAACGCCTCGACCTGGTTGCGATAGTAGAACACCTCGAACGAGCCGAAGCGGACGAAGCTCGGCGCCAGCCGCGTCACCAGCGCGGCAGTCTCCTCATCCTCGCGGTAGACCGGACGGTCGCTGCCGACGATGCAGAGTGCGCGCGTGGTGGGGATGCCGAGCGCATGCATCGCCTCGGAACAGAGAAATTCGCGGATGCTGGAGCGCAGCACCGCGCGGCCGTCGCCGCCGCGCGAGTAGGGCGTGCGGCCGGCGCCCTTCAGTTGCACCTCCCAGCCTTCGCCCGCGGCATTCTTCACTTCGCCCAGCAGCATCGCGCGGCCGTCGCCCAGTTGCGGCACATAGTGGCCGAACTGGTGCCCGGCATAGAGCGCGGCGATCGCATCCATCCCGGGCAGCAACCGGTTGCCGGCCAGGGTCTCGATCATTTCTCGCCGGCTGATTTCGCTCTCGTCCAGATCGAGCAGGCGCAGCGCTTCCGGGCTGTGACACACCAGGTAAGGATCGGGAACGGGCGTGGGGCAGACGCGCGAATAATAAGTCTCCGGCAGGCGGGCGAAGCCGTTGTCGAAGCGCAGCGATTCAAGTTTGGGCATGGCGGAATTCTAAGGCCTGGACCGGCCTGCACGACCCGTCTGCGGTCAGGGTTACCTGACGTGCCCGAGGGCGGACCCGCTCAATCCAGCGGCTTGCGCAGCCGTTCCGGCGCAGGGTAGCTGCAGTGCCCCAGCGCGATCACCAGCGCGGGCGTTTCGCCTGGCGGCAGCTTGAGGACGCTGGTCAGCGCAGCCGCGTCGAATCCGCCGATCGGGCAACTGCCGAGTCCCAGATGCGCCGCCTGCAGCAGCATCTGTGCCGCGGCAAAGTTGCACTGGCCCTGTGCCCATGCCGTGATGGAGTCGGCTTGATAGTGGACACGATAGGCGTCATAGATCGGTGCGGCATCCGCGCCGCGCGCCTCGGCCTCGAAGCGCGCGCGCACGTAATCCGAATCCGGGTCGAGTTCATCCACCAGCGCCACGATGGCGATGAAGGCCGCAGCCGTGGTTGCGGCAGGCTGTCCGAAACAGGCGTGGGCGATGGCAGCCTTGCCTGCAGCATCGGTCACGATGACGAAGCGCCAAGGCTCCAGTCCGAAGGCGGAAGGGGCGAGGCGGCCGGCTTCCAGCAATACCGCCAGCGCGTCTGCAGACACCGGACGATCGGCAATGAATTGACGGCAGGCATAGCGCTGCTGAATGGCGTCGAGCAGGGGCGGCTTCATGGGAACCTCCTTCCACGGATGCTATGAACCATAGCGCATGGAAAGCCGGGGCGAGCTCATTGCCCACGCATCGCTGCCCGGGTTTTCACCAGCTTGCCGTCGCGGTAGTCGGCCATCGCCTGTTCGATCTCTGCGCGAGTGTTCATCACGAAGGGGCCGTACTGCACCACCGGTTCGCCGATGGGCCGTCCGGCCACCAGGATGAAGCGTGCGCCGTCGGCGCCAGCCGTGATCCCCACTGTGTCGCCCGATCCCAGCACCGCCAGCGTGTGCTTCGCCAGGTCATCTCCGGCGACCCGGGCGCTGCCTTCGAATACGTAGACGAACGCATGGCGCGCTGCATCGAGCGGCAGCGAGAAGGCTGCGTTGGTGGGGAGGGCGACATCAAGATAGAGCACGTCGGTCGACGGATCCTCGATGACACCGCGGGTGCCGCTGAATTCGCCGGCCAGCACGCGCACCCGGGCACCGTCCTGCGTGACCTCGGGAATCGCCGCCGCCGAGAACTCCTGATAGGCCGGGTCGGACAACTTCTCGCTGGCGGGAAGATTGATCCACAACTGGAAGCCGCGCATCAGGCCGTTGGTCTGGCGCGGCATTTCGGAATGGATGACGCCGCTGGCCGCCTTCATCCACTGCGCGCCGCCGGAGTCGAGTTCGCCGCGGTTGCCCATGCTGTCGCGATGTTCCATGCGGCCGTCGAGCATGTAGGTGAAGGTGATGAAGCCGCGATGCGGATGGTCCGGAAAACCGGCAATGTACTCGTCCGGGTTATCGCTGCCGAAGTGGTCAAGCATCAGGAAGGGGTCGAGGTTGCGCAGCGCCGGCGTGCCGATGCTGCGATGGACGGTAACGCCCGCGCCCTCGGTGACCTCGTGGGCGGGAACGCGTTGGCGGATGGTGCGTGCAGTCATGTCTGTCTCCTTGGCAGGTTTGCAAAGCGTGTTTGGGTGCGGCCTTTACGCAGCGGCGAGCGTCTGCCAGTCGTGCGCAAGCACCTCGTCGATGCGTTCCGTAGCGGCTTGGTGGGCAGCCCTGCCGCGCATCATGCCGCGGTCGGCGGCGATCACCTCGACGTCGGTGATGCCGAGAAAGCCCAGCACGAACCTGAGCCAGGGCGTGGCGAAATCGATGGTGCTGCCCACCTCGGTGCCGCCGGTGGCCGTCAGAATATAGACCTTCTTGCCGGTCAGCAGACCCTGCGGTCCTTGCTCGGTGTAACGGAAGGTCAAGCGGGCGCGGGCGATCTGGTCGACCCATGCCTTGAGGCTCGCCGGCACGCCGAAGTTGTAGATGGGGGTGGCGATCACCCACAGGTCCGCCGCCATCACCTCGGCCACCAGCGTGTCGGAACCGACCAGCGTTAGACGCTGTTCCGCGTTGCGGGCCTCCGGGTCGGTCAGGTTGGCATCGACCCAGTCGGCATCCACAAAGGGCAGGCCCTGTGCCACATCGCGCCGGGTGACGGTGAAATCGGGTACGCGCTTCTGCAAGCCGTCGATCAACCGGTCAGCCAACTGGCGCGTAATCGAGCCCTCGATGCGGGCGCTGGAATCGACGCGCAACACGCGCAGGGACTGGGGGGTGGAAGGGGTGGTTTGCATGATGGGCATCTCCAGTGGAAGCGGGCCGAGTTGGCACCGTGATGCTATTGTTGTCTTTGCTCTAATCGGGATAAAGACAGGATAATTGAAATGACTGTTCTCTTAATCGGGATAAATGGATAAGTTCGCTCATATGCAGATCTTCGTCGCCATCGTCGAGGCCGGCAGCATCAGTGGTGCAGCCGAACGACTGGGCCTGCCCAAGTCTGCCGTCAGCAGACGTCTGGCCGAACTTGAAGCCCGCCTGGGCGTGTCGCTTATTCAGCGCACCACGCGCCGCCTCAATCTCACCGACAGCGGCCTCGCCTTTTACGAACGCAGCGTCGCCATCCTCGCCGATCTGGACGAGGCCGAATCGGCCGTGTCCCAGGCCCACGGCGCACTCAAGGGCGGACTCAAGGTGGCGCTGCCACTGTCATTCGGCCTGCTGCATCTGGCCCCGCTGATTCAGGAATTCATGACGCTTCATCCCGATGTGCGCTTCGAACTGGATTTCAACGACCGCCGGATCGACCTGATGCAGGAGGGCTTCGACTTGGCCGTCCGCATTGCCACGCTTGAAGACTCGAGTCTGATGGCGCGCCGCCTCGCACCGATCCGCCATGTCCTGTGCGCCAGTCCAGGTTATCTGTCTCGGCACGGCACCCCCAAAGTGGCAGCCGATCTGGCAAGCCATGCTTGCCTGGCATACAGCAACGTGCGCGATCCGGGCTTGTGGAGCTACCGGGGGCCGGATGGACTGCCCGGCAATGTGCGCGTACCGGTGCGCCTCGCCGCCAGCAGCGGCGAATTTCTCATGCGTGCGGCGATTGCCGGCGAAGGCCTGCTGCTGCTTCCCACGTTCTACGTTCACGAAGCCGTGCAAGCAGGTCGGTTGGTGCAGGTGCTGGACGATCATGTCTGGCCCGAACTCGGGGCCTATGCGGTCTATCCGCCCACCCGCCACCTGTCGAGACGCGTGCGCGCCTTGATCGACTTTCTTGCGGACCGCCTGGCAGGTGAGCCTTATTGGGATCGGCGGAAATAGGGGCGCGTGATTCGCGTTGTGGGCGGTCTGGAAAACGATGGCGGACCACCATTCTTTCTGATGCTCAGCGTCGCCGCCCAACTCGCCAACCCATATGCCGACGAGGGGCTATTTGGCATCGATCACCGGGTACCTTCAATTTGAGCCGGCATGCTTGTCCGATTTTCTGTTCGGATCCATTCTGAGTGAGGAAATTCGCGGGCTTGAAATTGGCCACTTGCGCGCTTGAATTTCCTATATTCTTGTAAAAGACTTCAAAAGAATGACGAGGTGGACTGGTGGCAGCTGAAGATTGTTACGAAACCTTACGCAAATCGCCCCTGGCGGATGAATTGTCGGATGAAGCATGTGACCTGCTCAGCGCGCATCTCGTGTGCCGCAGACTCAAGGACGGAGAAATCCTGTTCCGGGAAGGGGATATCGACAACAACCTGCACGTCATTGCGGAAGGCAATCTTGCGGTGACCCACGAAACGCCTGAGGGCGAGTGGGTCGTGCTGCATGTGCTGCGATCCCGCGATCTGGCAGGGGAAATGGGCTTTCTGGATGGACAAAAGCATAGCGCCACGCTGAGATCGGTCGGCCAGACCGATTTGATCAGTCTCGATCGCGATGCGCTCGAGCAATTGCTGGATACCCACCCCAGAGTCGTCTACCAGGTCATGCGCGCCGTGATTCGCTCCGTGCATGGCACCCTCAGGCGCATGAATATCCAGTACGTCGAGATGACGAACTACATCAACAAACAGCACGGGCGTTACTAGGAAAGCGTCAGCCCCGCAGCCTGGCGGGCCGGACGGACGGAAATCGTCGGGCCGCATGCCGGCGGAGCGTGTTCGTCAGCAACCGGTTCGATTCCCGCTGCGGAAATTATGGCCTATAAAAAGACCATTCCCCGATACAAGAAGAGGGAACCCTATCCAATCGAAGAGGAGGTTTGCATGGCCACACTGCCTGCGTCAGACACGCCCGAATCCCCTGAAAACATGCCCTTCGTGGCGCCCTGCCGGATGCTTGATCTGTCCGCCCCCCTGCGCTGGCTGCGCCTGGGCTGGGGCGACATGATCCGGGCGCCGCGGCTGAGCCTGACCTACGGTGTCGCCCTGATGGCGCTGAGCCTGCTGATCGCGTCTCTGTCCTGGCGCTACGGCACGATTGCGCTGTACATCGGGCTCGCAACCGGCTTCGTCTTCATCGGCCCGGTGCTGGCGGTGGGCCTGTATTCCATCAGTCGGCAGCTGGGCAGAGGGCAGGTGCCGGTGATGGGCTATTGCCTGCAAGAGGGCTGGCACCACATCCGGGAACTGCTGGTGCTGGGCGTCGTGCTGCTGGTGGTGATGCTGGTGTGGGCGCGGGCAGCAGCGACGGTACACGTGTTCTTCCCGGTCGAGTCCAACCCGAGCCTGGAACAGATGCTGCCCTTCCTTGGAATTGGCAGCGTGATCGGCGCTGTCTTCACCGCCATCGTTTTTTCCGCCAGCGCCTTTTCGCTGCCGATGATCATGGACCGCAAGGTGGATGCCGTTACTGCCGTTGTCACCAGCGTGAATGCCGTGTTGCGCAACAAGCAGCCCATGTTTTTGTGGGCAAGCCTGATTGGCTTGTCCGTGTTGCTGGGATTCGCCACCGCCTGTGTCGGATTCGCCGTGCTGCTGCCACTCATCGGGCATGCCACCTGGCATGCCTATCAGGAAACCATCGACGCCTCGATCTGGCCGCAGAACGAGGCGGCGGATGGCTGATCCACTGGATCTCCGCAGCAATCCTGAGCGGGTGAAGGGAAAGGCGGCATGATCGAGAGGCGGAGGGAATGTCCGGGAGCCGTCTCTCTCCAGTCTCAAATTGCCCGCCCCATGGCACTATCCTGCTTCCCCATGCCTTCCCAAATCTGAAATGAACAGGCTATTATTGATCATCGCGGCGCTTGCCGCTGCCGCCTATTTCGCGTTCGCCCCGAATACCGGCACGTCGCCCGTTGGCCAGGAGCCGGCAGCCGTCCGCGAGATTTCGCTGGAGACTCGTGGCGGCAGTGATGCAGAACTCGAAAGCGCTTTTGCCAACCGCCTCGGCAATGTGCAGGTTACGGGACAGGGGACGGTTATCAAGGTGTTGCCGGACGACGACGATGGCAGCCGGCATCAGCGCTTCATCATTCGACTCGAATCCGGGCGGACCCTGCTTGTAGCCCACAACATCGATCTCGCGCAGCGCATCGACACACTCCGCACGGGAGACAGGGTTGCCTTTTATGGCGAGTATGAATGGAACCCCAAGGGCGGCCTGGTCCACTGGACACACCATGATCCTCAGGGCCGACATCCGGCAGGATGGATCAGGCACGATGGGCGGACCTATCAGTGAGGTCAGGGCAAGAAGGCTTCCCGGTTGCCCGAATCAGGGAGCCGGCGCGATGGGATCGAGCCGGCGCTGAATGAACTGGAGCATCTGTTCGAGCTTGGTGCGCTTGAGAGGCAGGGACATGCCGCGTTGGCCATAGAAGTCTTGCGCAGCGGGCAACTGGCAACCCATTAAAGCTGAACCGCTCCGCCACATTCGGATACACACGGTTACGCGCGCGCCTGCCCCTGAAATCCTGCCGATACATCGCGTCTCCAGAATACGTTTCATGCCTGCCCGCTTTGGACCGGCTACTTTGACAACGTCTCGGAAGGAGAACGCAATGCAATTGAACACGACTCTTTTTACCAAACGCGCACTGATCGCGGGATTGCTTGCAGGGAGTGGCATTCTCGCGGCTTCGTCCTTTGCGATGACGGCCGGTGGCCCCGAAGGCAAGATTGGCTGCGAAGCCCGTCACGCGCAACACGTCCATGCCAAGTGGGAGGAACGCCATGCCGAGCACCTGTCCGAATTGAAGGCAAAACTTGACCTCAAACCTGAGCAGGAGGCAGCGTGGAGTGCATTTGCCAGCGCCAGCCAGCCGGGCATGCGGTCGACGGCCAGGGACCGACAGGCCATGCTTGAGGAATTGGATCAGTTGAACACGCCGCAACGTCTGGACCGGACGCTGGCCCAGGCGGACGCACGCCGTGCCAGACTGGCTGGGCGTGCCGAGGTGATCAAGGCTTTCTATGCCCAGCTGACGGCTGAGCAGCAAGGCGTGTTCGACGCCGAGTCGATACCCAATCGCCGTCGGGATCACGGGCGCCCTCGCTTCGAATCCTGATTGGTCGGAAAGGAGCCGGTCAGACGTGGGCGGGAGACCGCCCGCGTTTTTTGCTTTTGTGGCAGCATGCTTGTTGAACTCAATCTGGAACAAGCTGAGAAGAGGCGGGCCATGATTGCGTCGGTCGAGGGCCCACATGAAACGCTTGCAATCAATCCAATGGGAAGGACGATCATGATCTACGCAAGGATACTTTGTGCGGTTGGATGCGTGCTGGGCATGGCAGTGACGCCTGGCGCCTTGGCTGCGCCGCCTTCTTTGACTGAGCCGCATGAGCGGCCGATGTTGAAGGTTGATCCGAACGGTCATTACCGGGCCGTCTACGACATTCACTCTGAAGAGACGGCGGCGGGCGTCAGCAAGGGGCTGTATTTTTCCCGTGGGCTGATCGAGGCATACCGCAAGCAGGGCGTGGCACCGCCGCAACTCGACATTCATCTGGTGCTGCATGGCGAGGCCGCCAAGTTTCTGTTGATAGATGATACGTATCAGATGGCCGTCAATGACCTCTTTGCTACCAATCTCAATGCCGGCATCACCCAGGCTCTGCTCGACCTGGGGGTCAGCGTCGAGATCTGCCACAGTGCGATGAAATCGATGGGTTGGACGCCCGACGATGTGTTGCCGGGCGTGACAATCGTGCACGATGGCTACACACGCCTCATCAATCTGCAGAACGACGGCTACGCTTATATTGGTGGGTTCTGAGCGCCCATAGGACCGACCATTTCAATCGCATAGGCCGCCTTGTGGCGGTATGCTCCGTCTTGCTTCAGAAATACGAAAACCACGCATGCTGAATATTATCGCCGCCTGCCTCGTCATTACTGCGCTGCTGGCATATCTGAATCATCGCTTTCTTGGCATGCCCACCACGATCGGGGTGATGGCCGCCTCGCTGGCTTTTTCGCTGGCGCTCATCGGGCTGGACGCGGTGGGCCTCGCGTATGGCTTGCGCGAGTACGAGGAATCCCTGCTGCGGTCGATCGACTTTTCCGACGTGCTCATGCAAGGCATGCTGTCCTTGCTGCTGTTCGCCGGTGCGCTGCATGTCGACCTGAGTGAACTCAAGACCTACCGCTGGCAGGTCGGCGTGCTGGCCGTGCTGGGCACGCTGCTGTCGACCGTATTGGTGGGTTTTGGCATGTGGCTCGTGCTGCCGCTGGCGGGTCTGCAGTTGCCGCTGATGTACTGCCTGCTTTTCGGCGCATTGATTTCCCCGACCGATCCGATCGCGGTAATGGGCATCCTCAAGTCTGCTGGCGCGCCGAAGGAACTGGAACTGGTGATCGCGGGCGAGTCGCTGTTCAACGATGGTGTAGGCGTGGTGATTTTCTCGCTGCTTCTGGGGATGGTTGCGAGCGGCCTCACGCCGACGGTGGGGCAGGGCCTTGAACTGCTGCTGCACGAAGCGGGCGGTGGCCTGCTGTTCGGCCTGGCACTCGGCTATGTCACCTTCCGTATGCTGAAGAGCGTCGACAACTACCAGGTCGAGGTGCTGTTGACGCTGGCTGCCGTGACCGGCGGCTATGCCCTGGCAAGCCGGCTACATGTATCGGGGCCGCTGGCGATGGTGGTTGCAGGGCTGATGATCGGCAACCACGGCCGTGCGCTGGCAATGTCGGATACGACGCGACGCTACGTCGACATGTTCTGGGAGTTGATCGACGAAATCCTCAACGCGACGCTTTTTGTCCTGATCGGCATGGAAGTGCTGCTGGTGGTGTTCTCGCTCCATGAGCTGCTGGCTGCCTGCCTTGCGGTTGCCGTCACGCTGCTGGCCCGCCTGCTCACGGTCGGCTTGCCGGTGGCACTGCTGCCAAGCGCATTCAATCTGCCGCGGGGATCCTGGAAGGTGCTGACGTGGGGCGGGCTGCGCGGCGGCATTTCGGTGGCGCTTGCGCTGTCGCTGCCGGCAGGCACGGAACGCGATACCCTGGTCGCGCTCACCTACAGCGTGGTCGTGTTCTCCATCCTGGTGCAGGGACTTTCCATCGGCTACGTCACACGCCGGGAAGGCCTGCGCCGCTGATCGATGACCGGCCAAGCCATCAGGCTGTCCGTCCGGCGCTCCCAAAGCACGCGGCAATCCGGAAAGCCTGAATGATGGGTGCTACTTGTCGAAAACGGTTGCCGGCTGTCCCCTCTCGTTGATGAGTACGACCAGGGTTTTGAGCGGCTCGGTCTGGCTGGTGTTCCATACCGAATGCCAGAAGTCCGGTTTCGCCGAGGGTGAGTGGATGTAGTAGGACACACCAGGGCTGAGATGAAGCGTGGGTTTGTCGTCCTGCTCCACGACTCCGGTGCCTTGTAGAACATAGACGAGGTAGTGCCCGGGATGGCTGTGCCGCGGGGTCATGAGTCCGGGCGCCAGTTCCATCGTGTACATGTGCGCGATTTTCCCAGGCATGTCGGCCAGGTCGATATTCATGAGTTCGGTGCGTGCAATCTGGGGTTTCTCCGAACTGATCGCCTGATGCCCCAAAGCGCCGATCGCGATTCCCAGCGCTGTCGCCAGGACGAACCTGTCAATTGTCTGATCGAACATCGTTTGGTCCTCGAGTGTGTTTGACGCTAGCTTGGACTTTTCTGGCCAGTATAGAAACAATTTTGGCAAGCAAAGTGAGGTCGATCGCGTGGATGGCAGCTCTACGCGCACGTTTCGGCCACGCGGTAGTGTGCCTGCCAGCCCACTGCCGCTGCCTCCGAAAAATTTTCGCAGGCGCCTAGGCTCTAAGAAATGTGTCAGTTCACTGTCCCAAAGCGAATCCATTGGATTAGGATGGCGACGCATGCGATTGGCGTCGCGAGGATTAAGACGCGGGCATGCACGGGTCGTCTGATAATTCTTGATTGGAGAAGGCAAATGATTACAAGAAGAGTTCTGCTGTTCAGCGCCAGTTTGATATTGGCGGTTTCATCGGCTCATGCGGGTGACGCCAGCGCGGGCAAGGCAAAATCGGAGAACTGTGCCAACTGCCATGGTGACACCGGCAAAGAGGATCCAGCCATAGCCGGGATGGATGAAGCCAAGTTCGTCCAGGAAATGAAGGCATATCAATCGGGTGAGCGCAAGAACAAGAAGATGATGAAAGCCACGGCAGGCCTGAGCGATACGGACATTGCCGACCTCGCGGCCTACTACGCAACGCTGAAGTAAGCCATCCTCAAAGGTCGAAACGGAAGGGGTTTGCCTTCTGTCGGGATCGGGTGCGGTGGTTGCCGCACCCGCTTCGATCCCATCCTTGGGTCTTGATGAGGTGGTTTCCAGGCCCTATGCGGCCTGGATTTCCCTTACCCCACTTTTGGCAGGCGCCCGAGCGCGGCCTTGATCGCCTCTTCCGGATAGGCGAAATCCTCCAGTTTGCCGCTGAAGTAGCTGTCGTAGGCGGCCATGTCGAAGTGGCCGTGGCCGGAGAGATTGAAGAACAGCGTCTTCGGCTCGCCGCTTGCCTTGCAGCGCAGGGCCTCGTCGATGCAGGCCGCGATGGCGTGGTTGGATTCGGGCGCGGGGATGATGCCTTCGGCGCGGGCAAAGGTGACGCCGGCCTCGAACGTGGCGAGCTGGTGCACGGCCACCGCATCGAGCAGCTTCTCGTGATAGAGCTGCGACACCAGCGCCGAGTCGCCGTGATAACGCAATCCCCCGGCGTGGATGCCCGGTGGCATGAAGTCGTGGCCGAGGGTGTACATCAGCATCATCGGCGTGAGCTTGGCGGTGTCGCCGAAATCATAGGCATAGTGGCCGCGTGTCAGCGTGGGGCAGGAAGCGGGTTCCACCGCGACCAGGCGCACGTCTTTGCCGGCGGCCTTGTCGGCGAAGAACGGGAAGGCCGCGCCGCCGAAGTTGGAGCCACCGCCACAGGGGGCGAAGATCATGTCCGGGTAATCACCGGCCTTCTCGAACTGTTTCTTGGCTTCGAGCCCGATCACGGTCTGATGCAGGAGGACATGGTTCAGTACCGAGCCGAGGGCATAGTTGGTATCGGCGCGCGTGGCGGCATCCTCCACCGCCTCGGAAATCGCCAGGCCGAGCGAACCCGGGTTGTCCGGGTCTTCCGCCAGGGCGGAGCGGCCCGTGTTGGTTTCCATGCTCGGGCTGGCGAACACTTCCGCGCCCCAGGTCTGCATCATCGAACGGCGGTAGGGCTTCTGACCGTAGCTCACCTTGACCATGTATACCCGCACCTCCAGTCCGAACATCTGCCCGGCCAGCGCCATCGAGCAGCCCCATTGGCCGGCGCCGGTCTCGGTGGCGATGCGCTTGATGCCGGCTTCGGCGTTGTAGTAGGCTTGGGCGACCGAGGTGTTGACCTTGTGCGAGCCAGCCGGGGAGACCCCTTCGTACTTGTAGTAGATCTTGGCCGGTGTTCCCAGCGCTGCTTCCAGGCGGTGGGCACGAATCAGCGGCGAGGGACGCCACAGCTGATAGATTTCGCGCACCTTCTCGGGGATCGGAATCCAACGCTCGGCCGACATTTCCTGCTCGATCAGGCTCATCGGGAAAATCGCGGTCAGCGCCTCGGGACCTATCGGCTTGCCGTCCGGACCCAGCGGTGGCGCCGGCCGGTTGGGCATATCGGCGACGATGTTGTACCAGTGGGTGGGGATCTCGGATTCGTCAAGCAGGAACTTGGTTTGCGGCACATTAGTCTCCTTGTTGTAATGAATGATGCCCTTTTCGGACAAGCAAGCCTCTTTTGATCATCGTTCAATCCTTCCGCGCCGTCAACGGATCACACCCGGCCCAGGCCGTACACGATCATGATCCGGGCGCCTAGGCGGGGGGCTGTTGTGGCTGTATCCTCCTGTAGCGGTTCCCGTGTGGGGAGTTCGCATGAAGACCCGATCGCTTCTGCCGATGAGCCTGATTCTGGTACTGCTCGGCTGCAGCAGGGTCACGCTGGAAAACTACAGCCGCATCACCGTGGGCATGTCCTACGAGGAGGTCACGCAACTCATCAGCCCGCCTGAAAAATGCGGCGATGTGATGGGGTGCGCAACTGTCTGTGGAGCAATGAAAATGGCACCATCAACGTGAATTCTGTCGCGGACCAGGCTCTGCTTATTTCGTCCAGCAATCTCGGGTAGCTACCAGTTGAGAGTGCGGGGGCAGCCGTTGCGCGCGTAGCAAGTTCACTACGATGCGTTGTTCGCGAATCTGGGCTGCATTCCCGGGTGTGGGCGCAAAACCATGACTCGGAAGAGCCGTTCGCGGGCCTGGTCCAGGAAGTGGTGGAATGCCCGTTTCCTGATTATTGGCGTAGTCGGGTGCGGTTTGGCGATGCGTTTCGGGTCGGTACGTTAGGGGAGACCAACTTGCAAACAAGAACGTTGGGTGTTATCTGGCTCGTGTCGATTGGATTCGCCTTCCCGGCGTGGGCCAGTCCGGGCACCCTGTCCGAGCGCGCATCTCCGGAACCCGTTTCATCGCAGATGGATCCGTCTCGACAGAAACCGCTCCCGCTCCCGGTGCTGCCACGTGGCCAGTCACTGTACGAGAATCATTGCATGTCCTGCCATGAAAGCGTCGTCCACATCCGATCCACAAAGAACACTCGGTCATTGCAGGAATTACGGACACGTGTGATGCAATGGGCGGAGTATTCAAAGCTGCGCTGGGGCAGGGAAGAGATCGACGATGTCGTGAATTACCTCGACACCGAGTATTACAAATTTGGTGCGCGCTAATCCTGCCGCGGGCGCTGTCAACTCGAATTCCTCCGTCTGCGGCCATTTGACTCGATCATAATTCCCGGGTCTGGGATCATTTGGCAGCAGCAAAACCGGCCCAAGTCAAACAGCGAGTGCGCCCGCACCGACCGGCGTTCATTCGCGCAGAATCAGCTTCGACTTGTCGAGATCGTAGGACCAGGGCAGGCCGTCGTTCTTCCAGCCATTGACCATGCGCCTGCCTTTGTTGGGGCCGTCCTTGGCCATGTCACCTTCGAAGCCGTCCACCACCGACCACACGTTCGTGTAACCCTGCTTGGCCAGGAAGTCCGCACCCAGTGCACTGCGGTCGCCAGAGCGACAAATGAGCACAATGAAGTCGTTCTTCTCGATGCCCTTGTCGAGCGACCAATACTCGAAATTGGACAGAAAGTCAGGGTTGGGATAGCGCAAGAATGACTTCTTCTTGTCATCCCATTTGTTGTAGTTCATGTTGCCGAACGGGGCGTTGCCATCGATGCCCTGGGGTGTGCCGACAAACAGCAATTCTTCGGGCGTACGCAAATCCAGAAACAACACCTTGGGGTGGCTCTTGAGAAAATCCGGCACGTCCTTGGCCTCGATATAGAGGCCAAGCTTCGTCTTCTTGATATCGGGCAGACTGGCCGCATCCACTGCCAGAGCGGAAAAAGGCCACGCAATCAGGGCGATCAACAGGGCAGGCAGCAACGGGAATTTCATCGAAGTCTCCTCGGGGATTGAATATTCCCGTCAGTATAGCCTTGTCGGCCTTTCACTGAGCGGGTAGCAGGAAACCCTCCTGGCATACCAAAGCGGCCGGCATCCTGCCATCTTGTCGCATGCGTTCTCGCCTAGAAATCCAGCTTGAATGTGACGCCTACCCGTTTGTCGTTAGCGGTTATTGGATCATCTGATCGATATGCCGAAGGCGGCGCGACGAACTCCATCTGCCATGCGTCAACCGTGTTGCGCTGGGTAAGCGTTTGCGGAATTGTCGGGCGGCCCATTAGACGGTAAACAGACCCTTCAACTCCATGCTGGGGCGACTCAAGCTCGTCCACTCCTGACGGAGCATCTGATACGCTCCCATTGGCCCATCCTGCGGCAACCGCCAACTGCGACATACCTGTTATCAAGGTCAAACCGGCAACTGCGACTTTCCGCTTCATCATCTCTCTCCATCTTATTATCCTGATTTATCTATAGCCCTATGCTGCGAGGGGTCAAGTGGTACAGGTGATGACGCATCCCACCATGGGATTCACGTGGTCGCTAGGCTTCCTGGTCAGGCCGCTGTGGATCGTCAGCGGTGCCAGATTTCGCGTAATGGGCTGACGCGCCTGACCTTATTTCCGAGGAGAAGGCGTGCGAACGGCTTCACCCATCGCCCTGATCGGGCCGAAGCAGAATGCCTTGGCCCCGCCGTTGCCCCGCCGCAGCCGGCAGAACCCGCCAAAAGGCCAGCAAGCTGGACTTGAATGACCTCTTCAAGGGCATTTCCAACTCGGGCTGGTTTTGAAGGATTCGCTAATCGAGGCGGAATGCACCGCACTCATCGGGTGCATGCGTCTAGCATCTTGAATGAGGCCGACCGTCCAGGGAACGAGGATCAACCGATGGACAGCCAAAAGCGAGAACCCCATCGATGCCATAGCGACAGGGCATGACAATCCTGTCCTGCGCCCGTTTTTTTTCAAATAGTGTCGAACCTAACCCTTTGAGAGCGTAACCTGCTTCGTCCTCAGGCGACGCTGCCGAAGCCGGGGTCGGTGGCGATAAAGGGCGCCACCAGACCCGCCAGACGGCAGCTTTGCGCGATTGGTCCACCAGGGAACAAGGTATAGAGGTACTTCAGCCCTCCCTTGGCGTGAAAGTGTTCCTCCAGTGCATCGTGCAATTCGCGCAGGTTGATGGTGGTTTGGTCCTCATGCTGGGCGAAATAGGCCTGCAGGGCGCGAATGGTTTCCCAGTGATCCTCGGTCAGTTCAAGTCCTTCACTGCCTGCGATGGTCATCGCGTCCTTGCGCGTCCATTCCGGCGGGGCATGGGGGAAATCGGGATCGATGACCGGTTCGCGGGTCAGCTGATTGATGTCGGTCGAAACGTGCAACATGGCAACCCTCCTTCAAAAAGTCAGGAATAGCATAAGAGTAGGTCAGACGCCCCCGGATTCAAGCCTGGGGGCAACGTGAATTGGACAGCGACGCGCAGGTTGCACAGCTGGGCGTTCGCTGATCGGTGTGCCCAGGCGAAGGCAGCGCATCGACAAACTTCCTATGCTGTCCATAATGAAAAGGCCGCATTCTTGATATTGAGATGGTCGTGTTGAGGGCGCACATCGCCCCGGGACTGGCTAGCGGAGACGGCCGCGGCACGAGAGCGTGCTGGCGCGGCTGTCGAGATAACGATTGACCGTGCCGGCACCCGGCGCCTGGCGCACAAATGCGCTGAATTCGGCTGAACTGGGACCGTCTTCGATGCGGGCGTTGTGGCTATCCTTCGGCATGCTGGCCCAGGCAGCACCCCAGGGGTTGTTATGGTTGGCCAGCGCGGAAACCGAAAGGCGCGCAGTCAGGGAACCCAATACCGGCACCTATACCAATAGTGCTTCATCGGGAGGCAGCTAATCAGATCTATATGTCCGGCACGCGATTTTATGCATACGGTGAGTGAATGCTCGGCAGCACAGGTGTCCCGGCCACCTCGGGGAGGTAACGGTGTGTCCCGGACCGTTTCATGTTTTGACCGCGCAGCGGACGATCAAGGCTGAGGCCCGCAACGCAGGAAAGGAGGGCTGCCATGAAGAAAAGCGCATTTCCCCTGGCCAAAGTATATGGCCTGCTGGAGCCCGGTCCGGTGGTGCTGGTGTCTACCGAGCACAAGGGCAAGGCCAATATCATGACGATGTCATGGCACAGCATGATGGAGTTCGAGCCGCCGCTGGTCGGTTGCGTAATCAGCGGCCGCAACGCGTCTTTTGACATGTTGCGCAAGTCGAGGGAATGCGTGATCAATATCCCGACGCTGGAACTGGCGGAGCAGGTCGTGGGCGTCGGCAACTGCAGCGGCCGGGCGATCGACAAGTTCTCCCGCTTCGGTCTTACGCCCGTTGACGCCGCTCAGGTGGGCGCGCCGCTGATCGCCGAATGCTATGCCAGCCTGGAATGCCGGGTGGCCGATACGCGACTGGTGAACCGCTACAATTTCTTCATCCTAGAGGTGGTGCAGGCGTGGATCGACCGCTCGGTCAAGAAACCGCGGACGCTGCACCATCGAGGCAACGGCGAGTTCGTGGTGGCCGGCGAGACGACTAAATTGCGCTCGGGGAAGAAATGAACGACGCGGCCCGTTATTCTTTTTGCGGACCGGGCACGTTTTTCGGTTGGACTCTGTGTGCCGGTTGGCTAGTCTGAGACTGGCGTGACTTTTTTGACCAGAGGGAGACATCATGAGCATCGCGAAAACGATTGAAATCACTGCAAATTCCAAGAAAGGCTTCGACGACGCGATCAAGCAGGGGATAGCGAAAGCGTCCGAGTCGCTGGAGAACGTCACTGGTGCATGGGTGATGGATCAGAGCGTGAGTGCCAGCAAAGGCAAAGTGACTGCGTACATCGTCAGGATGAAGGTGACCTTTGTGCTGAAGTAAGGCCATCATCATGAGCACAGCCGCTTTCGAATGCGGCTGTGCTCCCGCTTTCCCGGGCATGAGCCCGCTTGCGCGTTGTCCGATGCGCTGGTTGGCAGGCGGCGGCTCCCAGCATTCGACCCAAAGCCGCATAATGCGCGCTGCGTGTTGGCCGCCTGGCGGCAGTTCGAATCCATGTCCAATCTCCCATACTGGCGCCTGTCCGGTTTCTACTTCTTTTATTTCGCCTTCGTTGGCGCGATGTCGCCGTTCTGGGGGCTGTACCTGCGATCGCTCGCCTTCAGCGCGTTCCAGATCGGCGTGCTGATGTCGCTGCTGCAGGTGATGCGAATATTCGCTCCCAACATCTGGGGGCATATTGCCGACCATACCGGGCGCCGCACGGCGATCGTGCAAATTGCGGCGCTGGGTAGCGTGCTGGTATTCGCCGGCGTGTTCATCAGCGACGGTTTCTGGTGGCTGTTCGCGGTGATGGCGGCGCTGAGCTTTTTCTGGAGCGCATCGCTGCCGCTGATCGAGGCGATGACCCTGTCGCATCTCGGGGAGCGCACCGATACCTACGGCCGCATCCGGCTGTGGGGTTCGATCGGCTTTATCTTCATGGTGGTCGGGTTGGGCTATGCGTTCGATCATGTGTCGATCGCCTGGCTGCCGTGGGCGGTCATGGGGGTGATGCTGGGCATCGCCGCGTTTGCCCGGGTGATTCCCGAGTCGGAGATCCTGCCACATCCAGCCGATCATCGAACGGTATGGGATGTCGTGAAGCGTCCTGAGGTCGCCTCTTTGCTGGCTGCCTGCCTGCTGATGCAGGTGACGCACGGGCCTTACTACACCTTTTATTCCATTTATCTGGTCGATCACGGCTACGACAAGTCCACCGTGGGCTGGCTGTGGGCGCTCGGAGTGCTGTGCGAAATCGGGATCTTTTTGATCATTCCGCGCATTTTTGCGCGGGTGACGCCGCGCAAACTGATCCTGGCGAGTTTCGCGCTGGCAGTGCTGCGTTTCCTGCTGATCGCCTGGGGCGTGAAGTTCGCCTGGCTGGTATGGGGTGCGCAGACGCTGCATGCTTTCAGTTTCGGCACCTATCACGCCGCCGCCGTGGCGCTGATCCATCATCATTTTCGGGGGCGCCACCAGGCGCGCGGTCAGGCGCTCTACACCAGCCTGTCCTACGGGGTGGGGGGGACCATCGGCGGGCTGGCCAGCGGCATGACATGGGAGACGCCCGGTCCGGCGTGGACGTTCACCCTGGCCGCGGTGAGCGCTGCGCTCGCGTGGGCGGTGTATGCCATCTGGGGTGAAACAAAATCCGTGCCTGCCCCCGGCAAGCTATGAAATAATCGCCCTTTCGCACTATTTTCCTGTTTGTATGCCCGGCCAGACCTTATTCCAGAAATTGTGGGACGCCCACATCGTGCACGTCGAGGCCGATGGCACCACGCTGCTCTACATCGACCGCCATCTGGTACATGAAGTGACCAGCCCGCAGGCGTTCGAAGGGCTGAAACTGGCCCATCGCACCCCACGCCGGGTCGATGCGGCGATCGCCGTGCCCGACCATAACGTGCCTACAACCGACCGTTCGCAGGGCATCGCCGACCCGGTGTCGCGCCTGCAGGTGGAAACGCTCGACGCCAACTGTGCCGAATTCGGCATCACCGAGTTCAAGATGGACGACATCCGCCAGGGCATCGTCCACGTCATCGGACCCGAAGAGGGGCTGACTCTGCCCGGCATGACGGTGGTCTGCGGGGATTCCCATACCTCGACCCACGGCGCGTTCGGCGCGCTGGCATTCGGCATCGGCACGTCAGAGGTCGAGCACGTGCTGGCGACGCAATGCCTGTGGCAGAAACCGTCAAAAACCCTGCTGGTGAAAGTCGAAGGCCAACTGGGAAAAGGCGTGACGGCCAAGGACATCGCGCTTGCGATCATTGGCGAGATCGGCACCGCCGGCGGTACCGGCTATGCGCTCGAATTCGGCGGCTCGGCGATCCGTGCGCTGACGATGGAAGGCCGCATGACGCTGTGCAATATGGCAATCGAGGCGGGTGCGCGCGCCGGCATGGTGGCGGTCGACCAGGCCACCATCGACTACGTCAAGGGCCGTCCCTATGCCCCCAAAGGCGATGCCTGGGACAAGGCGGTTGCATGGTGGCGTACCCTGCATTCGGACCCCGACGCGGCATTCGACCGCGTGGTCGAGCTCGATGCCGCGAAGATCGAGCCGCAGGTCACCTGGGGCACTTCGCCCGAAATGGTGACGACCGTTGGCGGCCGGGTGCCGGATCCGGCCGATGCGCCGAACGACGTCAAGCAGCACGACTGGACGCGTGCGCTGGAGTACATGGGTCTGCAGGGCGGTACGCCGATCACCGGGATTGCGGTGGACAAGGTGTTCATCGGCTCCTGCACCAACTCGCGGATAGAAGATCTGCGCGAAGCCGCCAGCGTGGCGAAGGGGCGCAAGGTCGCGCCCAGCGTAAAGCTGGCGCTGGTGGTGCCCGGCTCCGGCCTGGTCAAGCAGCAGGCCGAGGCCGAAGGACTGGACAGGATTTTCATCGCAGCGGGATTCGAATGGCGCGAGCCGGGGTGCTCGATGTGCCTGGCGATGAACGCCGACCGGTTGGAGCCGGGCGAGCGTTGTGCCTCCACTTCCAACCGCAATTTCGAAGGCCGGCAGGGGCAGGGCGGACGCACCCATCTGGTCAGCCCGGCGATGGCCGCCGCCGCCGCGTGCGCAGGACATTTTGTCGATGTACGCAATTTTTAAGGAGAATTCCATGAAACCACTGATAGCCCTTTTGCTCGCCTCGGCCTTTGCGCTCGCTGGGTGCAACACCGTGCAGGGCATGGGCAAGGATATCGAAAAGGCTGGTGAAACCATCCAGAAAGCCGGTCACTAGCCATGCTGGCGTTCACCACCCTCGACGGGCTGGTGGTGCCGCTCGACCGTGCCAACGTCGACACCGACGCCATTATCCCAAAACAGTTTCTGAAGTCGATCAAGCGCGCCGGCTTCGGTCCCAACCTGTTCGACGAATGGCGTTATCTCGACCATGGCGAGCCGGGCAAGCCGAATCACGACCGTCCGCTGAACCCGGATTTTGTGCTGAACCAGCCGCGCTACCAGGGGGCATCGGTGCTGCTCGCGCGCGAGAACTTCGGCTGCGGTTCCAGCCGGGAACACGCGCCGTGGGCGCTGGAGGACTACGGGTTCCGTGCCATCATCGCGCCCAGCTTTGCCGACATCTTCTACAACAATTGCTTCAAGAACGGCATCCTGCCGATCGTGCTCGATGCGACGCTGGTCGATCGCCTGTTCCGCGAATGTGGCGCAATCGAGGGTTACGCCCTGACGGTGGACCTGGCCAGGCAGACGGTGACGACGCCCACCGGCGAGGTAATTCACTTTGAAGTCGATGCGGGGCGCAAGCACCGCTTGCTGAACGGGCTGGACGATATCGGCCTTACCCTGCTGCAGGGCGACAAGATCAAGGCCTATGAAGAGCGGCGCAAGATCGAGGCGCCGTGGTTGTTTGCATGATTTTTTGGATTCACGAAGCGCACGCCGGAGTTCGTATTGAAAGCCCCATTCGTGAACTTCGTGTCGATAGTGGAAAGTAGGGTTTCAAGAACATGAAAATTGCAGTCTTGCCGGGTGACGGCATCGGACCGGAAATTGTCGCGCAGGCGCTCAAGGTGCTGGAGGCGCTGCGCGCCGAAGGCGCCAGCATCGAGATGGAAAGCGCGCCCATCGGAGGGGCTGGCTACGATGCTGCAGGCGATCCGCTGCCGGAGGCCACGCTCGCGCTCGCGCGCGCAGCCGATGCCGTGTTGCTCGGGGCCGTCGGCGGCCCGCAGTACGACGTGCTCGACCGCCCGCTGCGGCCGGAGCGTGGCCTGTTGCGCATCCGCAAGGAACTGAACCTGTTCGCCAACCTGCGCCCGGCGCTGCTGTATCCGGAACTCGCGGAGGCTTCCTCGCTGAAGCCGGAGGTCGTATCCGGGCTCGATATCATGATCGTGCGTGAACTCACCGGCGATGTCTATTTCGGCCAGCCGCGCGGAATCGAGGTCAGGAACGGCGAACGCGTTGGCTTCAATACCATGCTGTATTCCGAATCCGAAGTGCGCCGCGTCGCGCATGTTGCGTTCGGCATCGCAATGAAGCGCGGCAAGAAGCTCTGCTCGGTGGAAAAGGCCAACGTGCTGGAGTGTTCCGAACTGTGGAAGGAAGTGATGATCGAGGTGTCGAAGGACTACCCCGCGGTCGAGCTCTCCCACATGTATGTCGACAACGCCGCGATGCAGCTGATTCGCGCGCCGAAGCAGTTCGACACCATCGTCACCGGCAACATCTTCGGCGACATCCTGTCGGACGCGGCGTCGATGCTGTCGGGTTCGATCGGCATGCTGCCATCGGCCTCGCTGGACGAACACAACAAGGGCATGTACGAGCCGATCCACGGCTCGGCGCCGGATATCGCGGGCAAGAACCTGGCCAATCCGCTGGCGACGATTCTGTCGGTGGCGATGATGTACCGCTACACTTTCGCCGACCTCGCGACGGCAGACCGTATCGAGAATGCGGTGAAAAAGGTGATCGCGCAGGGCCTGCGTACCAGCGATATCTGGACCGAGGGCACGCGGAAGGTGTCGTGCAGCAAGATGGGCGACGCGGTGGTGGCGGCGCTCTAGGATTTAGGAACTAGGGATTAGGAGCTAGGGGAGGAGCGGGCGGTGCCCGCGCAATTTTTGGGTAAAGCGGCCGAATGCCACTTATTCCCTAGCCCCTAAATCCTAGCCCCTAGCCCCTCACACACGGAGAGACGAAATGATGAAAGTAGGGCTGATCGGCTGGCGCGGCATGGTGGGTTCCGTGCTCATGGGGCGCATGAAGGAAGAGCGCGATTTCGACCTTATCGAGCCGGTGTTCTTCACCACCTCGAACGTCGGCGGCAAGGGACCCGATATCGGCCGCGAGGTGCCGCCGCTGAAGGATGCCAACAGCATCGACGACCTGAAGGCCTGCGACGCCATCATCACCTGCCAGGGTGGCGACTACACCAAGATGGTGTACCCGAAGCTGCGCGCGGCGGGCTGGAACGGCTACTGGATCGATGCCGCCTCGGCGCTGCGCATGAAGGAAGATGCCATCATCATCCTCGATCCGGTCAACAAGCAGGTCATCCAGGACGGCATCGCCAACGGCGTCAGGACCTATGTCGGCGGCAACTGTACGGTGTCGCTGATGTTGATGGCGATGGGCGGATTGTTCGACGCCGGCCTGGTCGAGTGGGTGTCGCCGATGACCTACCAGGCGGCCTCCGGCGCCGGCGCGCGCAACATGCGCGAACTGATCCAGCAGATGGGCGCGGTGCATACCGAGGTCATGGACCTGATCGCCGATCCAGCCTCGGCAATTCTCGAAATCGACCGCAAGGTGGCCGATTTCATTCGTTCCGACCGTTATCCGGTCGATGCCTGGCCGGTGCCGCTGGCCGGCAACCTGATTCCGTGGATCGACGTCGCGCTCGAATCCGGCCAGTCCAAGGAGGAGTGGAAGGCACAGGTCGAGGCCAACAAGATCATGCGTCGCAGCGACAATCCGATTCCCATCGACGGTCTCTGCGTGCGTGTCGGCGCGATGCGCTGCCACTCGCAGGCACTCACCATCAAGCTCACGAAGGACGTGCCGCTGGCCGACATCCACAGCCTGATCGCCGCCCACAACCAGTGGGTGAAGGTGGTGCCGAACGACCGCGAACTCACGATGCGTGAATTGACGCCCGCAGCGGTGACCGGCACCCTCACGGTGCCGATTGGTCGCATGCGCAAGCTGAACATGGGTCCGCAATACCTGACCGCATTCACGGTGGGCGACCAGCTCCTTTGGGGGGCGGCCGAACCACTGCGCCGCATGCTGCGGATATTGCTGGAAGCCGCATAAACACTGGGATTTTTGACACAAATCCACGGCTGGTGCGATTGTTGCTCTAAAGATTGCGCCCGGCGAGCCGTCAATAGTCACGTCAAGGATTCAACAACCCCATTGGTCGGGGCATACAGGGAGAAACGGGATGAAATTGAAGCGCTTCACCATCCAACTGGTGGCTGCAGGTCTGATTGCCGTGCCGCTGATGGCGAACGCCGCAGGATTGGGCAAGCTGTCGGTCACCTCGGCACTGGGCCAGCCCCTGGCAGCCGAGATCGAGCTGTTTGCGGCAGACAAGGCCGAGCTCGACAGCCTGACGGCCAGCCTGGCCGCCGATCAGGCCTTTCGTGATGCGCGCATCGATTACGCTCCGGTTCTGACTTCCCTGCGCTTTGCGGTCGAGAAAAAACCGGATGGCAAAGCTGTGCTGAAGGTGACCTCCAGCCGGCCGATCAACGATCCCTTCATCGACATGCTGGTCGAACTGAGCTGGGCCTCCGGGCGTCTGGTTCGTGAATATACGATGCTGCTCGACCCGCCCGGCATGGCCACAACGCAAGCCGTCACCCCGGTGGCAGTCGTGATGCCACCCCAGGCACCCGTTTCCAAGCCGGCGCCCGCTTCCAAGCCCGCCGCGGCACCACAAGCGCCGACGATGCCGGCACCCGCTCCCAAAGCCGCCGCCCCCGCAAGCAAGGCCGTTCCCGCACCTGCTCCGCAAAAGGCCGCAGCGCCGGAAAGCATTACGGTCAATCGCGGTGACACGTTGAGTGCCATCGCCAAACGCGTGCAACCTGATGGCGTCAGTCTGGAACAGACACTGCTGGGCCTGTATCGGGATAATGCCCAGGCCTTCAATGGCAACATGAATCGCCTGAAGGCAGGCAAGACCCTCAGTCTGCCGTCGGCAGAGCAAATGGCGGCCATTACGCAAAAAGAGGCCATGCGTGAAATCAAGTTGCAGTCGGAAGACTGGCGCGCCTATCGACAGAATCTGGCCGCAGCCGTCAGCGCTGCGCCTGAGGCCGAGACTGCCCCGGAAAAGGCCAGTAGCGGCAAGATCACCCCCAAGGTGGAAGATCGCGCCAAGCCGGCGCCCGAAGCGCAGAAGGATGTGCTGAAACTGTCCAAGACCACCCCGTCGCCTGCTGCAACGGCCGCCAAGGCAGACGAGGCACGCGCCCTGCAGGAGAAATTGCGCGCCCAGGAAGAAGATGCAACCGCACGGGAAAAGGCACTGAAGGAATCGGATCAGCGCGTGGCCATGCTGGAAAAGCAGGTCCAGGACATGCAGCAGCTGGTCGAAATGAAGGAAAAGGCACTTACTGAGGCGCCTGCACCCGCAGCACCCAAACCCGCGCCTGCCACAGCCGTTCCGGTTGTCAAGCCGCCTCCAGCAAGCACCGAACCAGCTCAGAGCTGGTATGCACCTCTGCTGGACAATCCGATGTATTGGGGGGGCGGACTTGCTGCACTCGGCCTGGGAGGCGTGCTGTGGTGGATGATGGCAGGAGGCGGCCGCCGTCGCAAAGGCACGGGCGCTTCGCTCGATGACAGCATCATGAGCGGCGGCGATGTCCGTCCCAATACCATCGTCGGTGCCGCTTCGGGCGGCAGCGTCAACACCGGCGATACCTCTTTCCTCACCGATTTCAGCCAGGCAGGTTTGGGCAGCATCGACACGCACGATGTCGATCCCATTGCCGAAGCCGAGGTGTACATGGCCTACGGCCGTGATGCACAGGCGGAAGAAATTCTCAAGGAGGCCATTGGCAAGAATCCGGACCGTCACGAAATTCGCGTCAAATTGCTGGAAATCTACGCAGCACGGCGCAATACCACGGCGTTCGAGTCGGTCGCCGGCGAACTGTACGCCGCGCTCGGCAGTAAGCAGAGCCCGCTGTGGGACAAAGCCTGCGAAATGGGGCGCAGCATCGATCCGAGCAACCCGCTCTACGGCGGCGTGCAGTCGGGTGCGGCAGCCGCTTCCACGGTTGCGGCCACGCATGCGGTTGCCGGCGGTGCGATGGCGTTTGCCGATGATCAGCCCGCATCGCCAGCCGATGCCGAGCCCGTGCCTGCAGTCGAGCCGGAACCCGTGACAATGGGTACGCCGCTGGAGTTCGAGTCGGCAGGTCACGTGCTCAATTTCGATACCCAGTCCGGCGCGGGCACTAAAGCCGATTCGGGCTATGTCGAAATGGATACCCAGGGCCTCAACTTTGACATGCCCGACCTGGAATTGCCTGAAGCCTCCGACGATACGCTGAAACTCGATCTCGGCCTGGAAGAAGACAACGGCCCGGACAGCAAATTCGATTTCAGTGGCCTCGACCTCGACCTGGGTGATGCCAATGGCAGCGATCTTGAACTGGATGAAGTTGCGACCAAGCTCGACCTTGCACGCGCCTATGTAGAAATGGGCGACAAGGAGGGCGCACGTGAAATTCTCAACGAAGTGCTGGCTGAAGGCGGCGAAAGGCAGAAGGCCGACGCGAAGGGTATGTTGAGTTCGCTTGGCTGAGTCGCCGCATCCGGCTGCCCGCATCCTGTTGTGGTGCGGGTGGGCACTGGCGGTCGAACGCGCTGCCTTGCCATTGCTTCCCCTTCTGGCCGTCGCACCCGCGACGGCCTTTCTGTTTGCGCCTGCCCGTAGTCAATTGCTGAAATTGTTGCGCCGGACGCGCTGGCTGATGGCCGTGCTGCTGCTGACCTATGCGTATGCCATGCCGGGAACGCCGCTTTGGCCGGCACCGGAGTGGGCCAGTCCCTCAGCCGAAGGCTTGTGGCAGGGCACACTGCGTGTCGGGCGGCTGCTGCTGATGCTGGCCGGGTTGGCGGTGCTGCTAGCGCACACGCAGCGCCCACGGCTGATTTACGGCCTTTACGCGCTGGCATGGCCGCTGACCTCGATCGGCTTTGATCGACGCGCCTTCGCAGTGCGTCTGGGGCTGACGCTGGATTACGTCGAGCATGCGACTCAACCGGTACGTTGGCTGGATGGTCTGCACGTGCCGTTGCCTGACGACGCGGGACCCACTCGCTACACGCTGCAAGGCGAACGCTGGCAAACGCGCGACAGCGTCGTCATACTCGCGGCAATGCTCCTGGTGTGGGTTGTTCTGGCGTGAGGCCGGGTTGAAATGAGGCCGAGGTGAAATGAGAATCGTGGTGGGTTTGGAATACCGAGGCATCGGCTTTTGCGGCTGGCAATCGCAGCCACAGGGGTGTGGCGTGCAGGACGCGCTCGAAGCGGCGGTGTCAGCGATTGCCGGTGAACGGATCGTCGTGACCGCAGCCGGGCGCACCGACACCGGGGTGCATGCGGCCTTCCAGGTGGCGCATTTCGATACCCTCGTGAGCCGTCCGCTCACAGCCTGGGTGCGCGGCGTCAACAGCCACCTGCCGCCGGGCATGGCGGTACTTTGGGCACGCGAGGTGAGCGAAGAGTTTCACGCACGCTTTGCCGCCACCCAGCGCGGCTATCGCTATGTGTTGCTGAATCACCTGGTTCGGCCCGGCCTCAACCAGGGCCTGATCGGCTGGCACCACCGTCCGCTCGATGCCGATGCGATGAACCAGGCAGCGGCACACCTCATCGGTCAGCATGACTTCTCAGCGTTCCGCGCCGCAGAGTGCCAGGCCAGGTCGCCTGTCAAGGATTTACGCCTGGCCCGGATCGAGCGCCGCGGGGATTATCTTTTATGCGATTTTTGCGCCGATGGTTTTCTGCATCACATGGTGCGCAATATCATGGGTTGCCTCGTCCACATCGGCAGCGGCGCGCAGCCGCCCGAATGGATGAACGAGATCCTCGTCGGCCGCGACCGCACCCGTGCTGCGCCCACATTCGACGCCGCCGGCCTGTATCTCAGCCACATCCGGTATCCTGAGCACTTCGCCTTGCCGGAATCCTCTGAAAGATGGCTGTACGCGTAAAAATCTGCGGTATCACCCGGGAACAGGATCTGCACGCCGCCTGCGACGCTGGTGCGGATGCCTTGGGTTTTGTGTTCTATGAAAAAAGCCCGCGCAACGTTTCAGCCAGGGACGCAGCCGCGCTGGTGCGCAAACTGCCGCCCTTCGTGCAATCGGTCGGTCTGTTCGTGAATGCCGCCCCGGCTTTCATTGAATCCGTGCTTAAGGCCGTACCGCTTGACCTGCTGCAATTCCATGGCGACGAGACCGCGGCCGATTGCGCTTGCCACGGCCGACCCTATATCAAGGCAGTGCGCGTCAGTCCGGACATGGATTTGTTAAAATGCGCAGCTGATTTTGAAGACGCGCGCGGTTTGCTGCTCGACGCGTTTGTGCCTGGTGTGCCCGGTGGTACCGGGGAACGCTTCGACTGGCGCCTGATCCCGGCGACGATGCCCAAGGCCGTCATTTTGTCGGGCGGGCTGACCCCGGATAACGTCGCCGAGGCGGTTGAGCAGGTCAGGCCATGGGCGGTAGACGTGTCTTCCGGCGTCGAAATGGCAAAAGGCATCAAGGACGCGCACAAGATTGCGCAATTCATTGCGAACGCGAAAGAAGCATCATGAAGCTGACTGATCTCCCCGATTCCCGCGGCCATTTCGGCCCCTACGGCGGCATCTTCGTCGCCGAAACCCTGATGGCTGCGCTGGAAGAACTGCGTGTCGAGTATGACAAGGCGCGCCAGGATCCCGCTTTCGTGGCCGAATTTGAATACGAACTGAAGCATTACGTCGGCCGGCCCAGCCCGGTCTACCATGCCAAGCGGCTCTCGGAACAATATGGCGGCGCGCAGATTTACCTCAAGCGCGAAGACCTCAACCACACCGGCGCGCACAAGATCAACAACACCATCGGCCAGGCGCTGCTGGCACGGCGCATGGGCAAGAAGCGCGTCATCGCCGAAACCGGGGCCGGCCAGCACGGCGTCGCCTCGGCCACGGTGGCCGCACGCTACGGCATGGAATGCGTGGTCTACATGGGCGCCGAAGACGTCGAACGCCAGGCGCCCAACGTCTTTCGCATGAAACTGCTGGGGGCAACCGTCGTGCCGGTAGCGTCGGGCTCGAAGACGCTTAAGGATGCACTCAACGAGGCGATGCGCGACTGGGTGACCAACGTCGAATCCACCTTCTACATCCTCGGCACCGCGGCAGGTCCGCACCCGTATCCCATGCTGGTGCGCGACTTCCAGTGCGTGATCGGCCGCGAATGCCTCACCCAGATGCCCGAATTGACCGGTCGCCAGCCCGATGCAGTGATCGCCTGCGTCGGTGGCGGCTCCAACGCCATCGGCATCTTCCATCCCTACATTCCGCACGAGGGCGTGCGCCTGATCGGTGTCGAAGCAGGCGGGTCAGGCATCGCCAGCGGCAAGCATGCAGCCCCCCTGTCGGCCGGCACACCTGGCATCTTGCACGGCTTCCGCAGCTACCTGATGCAGGACGAGAACGGCCAGATCATCGAAACCCATTCGGTTTCTGCGGGTCTCGACTATCCTGGCGTCGGCCCCGAGCACAGCTACCTGAAGGACAGCGGGCGTGCCGAATACGTCGCCATCGACGACGACGAGGCCATGGCCGCTTTCCACGACCTGTGTCGTTTCGAAGGCATCATTCCCGCGCTCGAATCCAGCCATGCGGTCGCCTATGCCAAGAAACTCGCGCCCACCCTGGGCAAAGAGCAGATCATCCTGGTCAATCTGTCAGGGCGAGGCGACAAGGACATCAACACGGTGGCGAAGGTGTCGGGGATCACACTTTAAACATGGCCATTCCCGATTTTCAAAGTGTTTTCTTGCCGCTATTGAAAGCCTGCGCTGATGGTAAGGAACATACCAAGCAGGAACTGCTGCCGTTACTGGCTAAGCAGTTTGGACTGACTGAGGCAGAGCTTTCAATAAAGATTGCCAGCGGTGGGGCAAGACTATTCGATAATCGTGTCGGCTGGGCAACGAGTTATCTTAAGCAAAGGGGGTTGATCGAGAACTTGCGTCGCGGTGTTTACAGAGTTACCGCTCGCGGCATGCAGGTTTTGAACGAGAATCCTCAGCCCTTGAATGTCAGGTACCTGAAACGGTTTCCCCTGGTAGTGGATTTCAATGCGGGCGAACCCAAGGACGAAAACAAACTTATCGAGTTAGCTCAGGTAAATCCGGAAACACCAGACGAGCTTATCGCCGGTGGCTACAAACAATTGCGCGAAGCACTCGCTATTGAGTTGCTGGATCGGATTAAGAGTGTCAGTCCGTCACGCTTTGAAGAGCTGGTCGTCGAATTGCTGCTGAAGATGGGGTATGGCGGCACGCAGGAAGATGCAGGGCGCGTCGTCGGAAAAAGCGGTGACGGTGGCATCGACGGCATCATCAACGAGGACCGGCTCGGACTGGATGTGATCTACATTCAGGCCAAGCGCTGGGAAGCGGATGTGGGTCGTCCTGAGATCCAGAAATTCGTAGGCGCACTGGCGGGAAACAAGGCCAACAAAGGCGTGTTCATTACCAGTTCAGGTTTTTCCAAGGGTGCGACTGACTATGCGTCGCAAGTGAATCACCGAGTGGTCCTGATCGACGGACCGATGCTGGCGGAACTGATGATGGACCACGATCTGGGCGTTTCAACCAAAGATGTTTATACGGTGAAGCGCTTGGACACCGATTATTTTGAAGAAGACTGAATCATGAGCCGCATCGGCCAGACCTTCATTGCGCTGAAAGCGCACAACAAGAAAGCCCTGATTCCCTTCGTCACCGCCGGTGACCCCGGCAAGGGGATGACAGTTCCGCTGATGCACGCGCTGGTCGAAGCGGGGGCGGACATCATCGAACTGGGGGTGCCGTTTTCCGATCCGATGGCCGATGGCCCCGTGATCCAGCGCGCCTCCGAAAGGGCGCTGGCGAACAAGGTCGGTCTCAAGGACGTTCTGGCCATGACGGCGGAGTTCCGCAAGACCAACCGGACGACGCCGGTTGTGCTGATGGGTTACGCCAATCCGATCGAGCGCATGGGTTACGAGAAGTTTGCCCTGGCAGCCCACGCCGCCGGTGTGGATGGCGTGCTGACGGTGGACATTCCCCCCGAGGAATCGCTTGGCGTGGCGGATGTATTCAAGGCAGCCGGGCTGGATCCGATTTTTCTGCTGTCGCCGACTACGCCCGAGTCGCGGGTGGAACAAGTAGCCGCGGTCGCCGGCGGGTTCATCTACTACGTGTCGCTGAAAGGCGTGACGGGCTCGGCGAACCTCGATACGGTCGAAGTCGCGCGCAAACTGGAAATGGTCCGCAGGCATTGCGGCCTGCCGGTCGGTGTCGGCTTTGGCATCCGCGATGCAGCGACTGCCGAGGCCGTGGCCCGTATCGCTGATGCCGTGGTGGTGGGCAGCCGCATCGTGAGCGAGATCGAGACCGCACCCGAGGGCGGGTGCGTCAACCGCGTCAAGGCACTGGTGCAGGACTTGCGCCGTGGCGTCGATGCGGCGTCGAAATAAAGGGAGAAAACCATGAGTTGGTTCCAGAAAATCCTGCCGCCCAAAATCAAGCGACGTGCGCTGGCGGATAAAAAATCCATGCCCGAGGGACTGTGGTCCAAGTGCCCGGCATGCAACGAGGTGCTCTACCGTGCCGACCTCGAAAGCAATCTCGAAGTCTGTCCGAAGTGCGGCCACCATCATCGCATCGGTGCACGGCAGCGTCTGGCGATGCTGCTCGACCCGGAAGGGCAGCACGAGATC
The DNA here is from genome assembly GCA_016124745.1 of Thiobacillus sp. Lineage (GTDB taxonomy): Bacteria > Pseudomonadota > Gammaproteobacteria > Burkholderiales > Thiobacillaceae > Thiobacillus. The sequence goes on along the minus strand of WGNC01000004.1, from coordinate 62,310 downwards.
GGCTCCCATGTGACGCCGCTCGATCCGCTCAAGTTCAAGGACAGCAAGAAATACCCTGACCGGCTCAAGGAAGCCCAGTCTGGCACCTCCGAGACCGACGCGCTGGTGGTGCTCGGCGGCAGCGTCAAGCGAGTGCCGGTAGTGGTGGCCGCATTCGAATTCAAATTCATGGGCGGGTCGATGGGCTCGGTGGTGGGCGAGCGCTTCGTCCTGGGCGTGGAATCCGCGATCGAATCGAACTCCGCCTTTGTCTGTTTCTCCGCGAGTGGCGGTGCCCGCATGCAGGAAGGTCTGTTTTCGCTGATGCAGATGGCAAAAACCTCGGCTGCACTGACGCAGTTGTCACGCCATCATTTGCCCTTCGTTTCGGTGCTGACCGACCCCACCATGGGTGGGGTATCGGCGAGCTTTGCCATGCTGGGCGATCTGATCGTGGCCGAGCCCAACGCCCTGATCGGCTTTGCCGGCCCGCGCGTGATCGAGCAGACGGTTCGCGAAACGCTGCCGGAAGGGTTTCAGCGTGCCGAATTTCTGCTCGAAAAAGGTGCCATCGACCGCATCATCGACCGCCGCCAGATGCGTGACGAACTCGCGACCACGCTGTCCATGATGATGGGCAGGCCGGCCATTGCAGCCTGACTGCCGCAAGCGGTGACTTGATCTCGCAAGCTTTGACCACACTCGAGGGCTGGCTGGCGCGGCTGGAGCAGTTGCATCCCAGCAGCATCGAGCTGGGCCTCGAGCGGGTGCGCCGGGTCTGGGACAGGCTCGGCCTTGAACCGGATTTCCCGGTCATCATCGTTGGCGGCACCAACGGCAAAGGCTCCACGTGTGCCTTTCTCGAAGCCATTCTGCTTGCCGAAGGCTACAAAACCGGCCTCTATACCTCGCCCCATTTGCTGCGTTACAACGAACGCGTGCGGATCGCCGGACGCGAGTCCGGCGACGCTGAACTGGTGCGTGCCTTTGAGCGGGTCGATGCTGCACGTGGCGACACCTCGCTGACCTATTTCGAATTCGGCACGCTGGGCGCAATGATGCAGTTCATCGATGCCGGGATCGATGTGGCCATTCTCGAGGTGGGACTTGGTGGTCGGCTCGACGCGGTGAACATATTCGATGCCGATGCCGCAATCGTCACAAGTGTCGACCTCGATCACATGGACTATCTGGGGGATACCCGCGAAAAAATCGGCTTTGAAAAGGCGGGCATTTTCCGGGCCGGTTGTCCCGCCATTTGCGCCGATCCGACTCCTCCCGAGAGCCTGCTCGAGCACGCAGACGACATTAGCGCCGATTTGCGTTGGGTGAATGGTGACTTTTTCTTTCGGCGTGCGGCGGATCACTGGGCCTACGAGGGAACGGGGATGAGCTTGCCAGCACTGCCGCTTCCCGTCATGGCGGGCGCGTATCAGCTGCGTAACGCAGCGGGTGCACTTGCTGTCCTGGAGGCATTGCAGGCCAGGCTGCCAGTGAGCGAGGCGGCGATATGCAAAGGACTGGCTACAGTGCATTTGCCGGGCCGGTTTCAGCGGATTGCCCGAGCGCCCGACGTGATTCTGGATGTAGCGCACAATCCCGAAGCGGCTCGGGCATTGGCTGCCACGCTACGTGCGCAGCCGGTGCGTGGACGCACGGTTGCGGTGGTAGGGATGCTGGCAGACAAGGATGCAGACAATGTATTGGATGCATTGTCCGGTGCGATCGATGCGTGGTGGGTGTGCACGCCCGCATCACCGCGCGCCCGTGATTCGACTGAACTGGCCGCCATTCTGCGGCGCCATGCGGGGAGTGCGCCGGTCTGGATCGAGCCGGATGTGATTCTGGCGCTTGAGAAGGCACGAAGCACTGCACATGAAGGTGATAGAATTCTTGTCTTCGGTTCGTTCTATACCGTTGCCGCCGTGCTACACCATGCCGCCACCAAGCACTGAAAATGACCTCAAACGCCGTGCCCGGCGCCGCCTCATCGGTGCCGTCGCGCTGACCCTGCTGGCGGTGATCGTGCTGCCGCTGCTGCTGGAAGACGAGCCCCCTCCTGCCAGTTCGCTTGCGGTGAAGATGGCGGCGACTTCCGCATCGGACGCCGGCGATGATGCTGCTTTGTCCGGCGAAACCAAACCGCTCGAGGCTCCCATCGTTGCCGACGCCACGCGTCTTGCAGATTCGCAACCCGATGTGACGGCGGCTGCGCCGGTGGTCCCCACACCCGTCAACCCCGCGTCCAGCGCTGAACCGTCCACGCCTGCGCCAGCCAAATCCAGCCCCCCCGCACCCAAACCGGCCAAACTGGCCACCAGACCTATTGCCAAACCGGCGGAAACGCTTGCACCCCAGGCCAAGCCTGTCGCAGACAGCGAAAGCTACGTGGTGCAACTGGCCGCTTTGTCCGATGCTACCAAGGCCAACGCGCTCAAGGCACGTGCAGGCAAATCGGGACTGCCGGCCTACACGGACAAAGTGGGCATGCTGACACGTGTACGCGTGGGACCCTTCGCTACGCGTGAAGAGGCTGTGGAAGCCTCGGTGAAGCTGGCTGAAAAGGGAATGGTCGGACAAGTTCTTGCACGATGAGCATGCTCGATATCATCGTGTTGCTGGTATTGGCCCTGACCGTGATTCGCGGCTTGATGCGTGGCATGATCGAGACTCTGTTCTCGCTGGCGGCCTGGATTCTGGCGTTTGTCCTGGGAAAGGGGGGTGCGTTGCTGATGGCACCGCTGCTACCCATCGGGATTGAAGACCAGGGAATACGTTATTTTGCCGGTTTTGTGGTGACCTTTCTGGTGGTGCTGATCGGCGTGCTGTTGTTGGGTCACGCGCTGGCTTCGCTGGTCAAGGCAGTCGGATTGGGTGGCGCCGACAAGGTGCTCGGCGGCGTGCTGGGGCTCGCCAAGGGGCTGGTGATCCTGATCGGCTTTACGCTCGCAGCCGGGCTGACCTCGCTGCCGCGTACCGACTTCTGGAAACAGTCGCTGGTGTCGGGCAGCCTGCAGCGCATGGCAATGCGCGCCTTGCCGCTGGTGCCGAAAGACGTGGCGCAATATGTTCGTTTTGAGTGATCTTATGCATAGGTGCACACCATGTGCGGGGTAATCGGAGTCGTTGCCAATACGGCGGTCAATCAGCTTCTGTATGACGGGCTGATGGTGTTGCAGCATCGCGGTCAGGACGCGGCCGGAATCGTGACTGCCGAAGAAAGCCGCTTTCACATGCACAAGGAGCAGGGGCTGGCACGCGACGTGTTCCGCACCCGTGACATGCGCAATCTGCTGGGAGACATGGGCGTGGCGCATGTGCGCTACCCGACTGCCGGCAGCGCGTCGTCGGCGGCCGAGTCGCAGCCGTTTTACGTGAATTCGCCCTATGGCATCGTGCTGGGTCACAACGGCAACCTTACCAATACCCACGAATTGAAGGAATCTCTGTTCCGTGCCGATCTCCGGCACGTCAACACCAATTCGGATTCGGAGGTGTTGCTGAACGTGCTGGCGCACGAGTTACAGGTACGTGCCTCCGGACGCCAGTTGAGCCTCGACACGATTTTCGGTGCAGTGGCGGGCGTCCATGCACGCTGCAAGGGCGCGTATGCGGTGACAGCCTTCATCGCCGGCTATGGATTGCTGGCGTTTCGCGACCCGCATGGCATTCGTCCGCTGGTGATCGGTGTGAACGACCAGGTTTTGCCGCACGAATACATCGTTGCATCCGAAAGCGTGGCGATCGATACACTGGGTTTCCGGTTGCTGCGTGACGTGGCACCGGGCGAGGCCGTGTTTATCGATTACCAGCGCCAGTTGCACAGCCGGGTTTGCAGCGACAAGGCCGTGCTCAACCCCTGCATTTTCGAGTACGTTTATCTCGCCCGACCGGATTCGGTGATGGACGGCATCTCGGTCTACAGTACACGGCTGGCCATGGGGGTGTCGCTGGCCGAGAAAATCCGCCGCGAATTTTCCCATCTCAAAATCGACGTGGTGATTCCGATTCCCGACACCAGCCGGCCCTCCGCACTGCAACTGGCGAACCACCTCAACGTGCCGTATCGCGAGGGCTTCATCAAGAACCGCTACATCGGTCGCACCTTCATCATGCCGGGTCAGGCCTTGCGCAAGAAGTCGGTGCGGCAGAAGCTCAATGCCGTTTCCGAGGAGTTCAAGGGCAGGAACGTGCTGCTGGTCGACGACTCCATCGTGCGCGGCACCACCAGCCGCGAGATCGTCCAGATGGCGCGCGACGCCGGTGCGGCACAGGTGTACTTCGCCTCGGCCTCGCCGCCGGTCCGCTTCTCCAACGTCTACGGTATCGACATGCCGACGCGCAACGAACTGATCGCCAACGGCCGAACCGACGAGGAGATCGCGCGCGAAATCGGCTGCGACGCGTTGATTTATCAGGATCTCGACGCCATGGTGGAGGTGGTCCGCGCGGGCAACCCGGCGATCCGGGATTTCGACACATCCTGCTTCGATGGCCGATACATCACGGGCGACGTTACACCAGAATACCTGAACTACATCGAGGCGGTCCGTAATGGCGAAGCGCCGCCATCAGCCCTGTCCTCCCAGCAACTCGACCTGAATCTGGCGACAGGCAGCGATTGACGGTATCCGGCGCCGGGCGTACATTTTCCCGTGCGCCGATTTGAAATTCAGCTTGCGGGCGCTTGATAAATTCGGCTAAAGCATTGCAGGGAGACCCCGATACGCGCTTGCCGTTCGGGGTTTTTTATTCTTGGACGAACACATGAACGACGAATACGATCTAGAAACACTTGCCGTCCGTGCTGGCACGGTGCGCAGCCAGTTCAACGAGCACTCGGAGGCGATGTTCCTGACCTCGAGCTTCGTGTTCAGCAGCGCTGCGGAGGCGGCGGCGCGCTTCAAGGGTGAGCAGCCCGGGCCGATCTACGCGCGTTTCACCAACCCCACCGTCAACATGATGGAAGCGCGGCTGGCGGCACTCGAAGGCGCGGAACGTTGCGTGGCGTTCTCCTCCGGCATGGCTGCGATCCTGGCGACCGTCATGGGTCTGATGAAGGCGGGTGAGCACATCGTTGCCTCGCGCTCGATCTTCGGTTCCACCGTGCAGTTGTTCAGCAATATCCTTGGCAGATTCGGCATCGAGACGACGTATGTTTCGCCAACCGATCCGGCGGAATGGCGTGCTGCATTGAAGCCGAACACGAAACTTTTTTTTGTCGAGTCACCGTCCAATCCGCTGACCGAGGTGAGCGATATTCGCGCCTTGGCGACGATTGCCCGCGAAGCAGGGGCGTGGCTGGCTGTCGACAACTGCTTTTGCTCTCCTGCCCTGCAAAGGCCGCTTGATCTGGGTGCCGACATCGTGATCCATTCGGCCACCAAATATCTTGACGGTCAGGGCAGGGTGCTGGGCGGCGCCGTGCTGGGCAGCCAGATTCTGATGGAAGGCGTCTACACGTTTCTACGCACGGCGGGGCCGACCTTGTCCGCATTCAATGCCTGGGTGATCCTGAAAGGGCTGGAGACACTTTCAATCCGGATGGACGCGCATTCGAGAAATGCGCTGGAACTGGCGAAATGGCTGGAAGCCCAGCCGCAAGTCGCGCGCGTGCTGTATCCGGGCTTGCCATCGCATCCGCAACACGCGCTGGCGATGGCGCAGCAGAAAACCGGAGGTGGCATCGTCGCCTTCGATCTCAAGGGCGGCAAGGATGCGGCATGGAAGCTGATCGACGCGACGAAGCTGTTGTCGATTACCGCCAACCTGGGGGACACGAAATCCACCATCACTCATCCATCTTCCACCACCCACAGCCGCATGACGCCCGAGCAGCGAGATGCGGCAGGCATCGGCGACGGCCTGGTGCGGATCGCGGTAGGACTGGAATCGGTGTCCGACATCAAGGCCGATCTGGCACGCGGGCTGGCATGATGATCAGATGGCTCCTGCTGTGCCTGCTCGGCGTGGGGGTTGCCCACGCAGCGGATATGACTGTTCTGCGTTATGTCGACCAGGACCCGGGAGGGGAACCGTATCTGACCCGCATCCTCATCACACAGGATTACTTGCGCATGGACAGCGGTGAAGACGAGGGAGACTTTTTTCTGCTGGACCGGCGACAGCGCAAACTGATTAATGTCATGCATGAAAGGGGCCTGGCGATGGTGTTCCTGCCTGGCCCGTTGCCGCCCAGGCCGGCCGACTGGAATCCTCGCCTCGACACCCGCCCGGCTGCACCCGGCACCGAGCGCTTCAGGCTCAGCATGGGGGGAGTGGTGTGCAGCGAAGGCGTCGCGGCCCATCGTGCTGCGCCGGAGGCAGCGCGGGCGATGGCCGAGATGAAATCGGTCCTGGCCTCCATGCAGTACCGGGTGTGGAAGGAATCGCCACCGGAACTGCAGCACGACTGCGATCTGGTCAATCTGGTATGGGATTCGGGAACCACGCTGAAACTTGGTTTGCCGCTGGAAGAGCGCGAGTTCACCGGGCGGTCGCGCAAATTCGAAAGCGAAACCCGGCAGCCGCTTCAGCCCGGGCTGTTTCGTCTGCCCGACGGCATGGCATCGATCAACGCGCCGTCATAAGTCCTGTACTCTGAGCGTGCATCCAGAAGCGTCGCATACGACATAACCCCAGTGGCTATACCAGTCGGGAACGACCCAGCGCTCGCAGGTATGGCCTGCGACCGCGTGGACGTGCTGTGCCGGGCGATGGGTGTGGCCGTGAATCAGCCTTACGGCCTGTTGTTTCCCCAGGACGCTCACGACTTCATCTACATTGACATCCATGATGGCGGCCGGCTTGACAGCCTTGGCGGATTCGCTTCCCGATCGCGCCTTGTGCGCCAGATGACGGCGAAGGGCCAGCGGCAGGTGACGCAATAGGGCCAGGATCAACGGGTGCCGAACCCGGTTGCGAAACGTCTGATAGGCAGTATCGTCGGTGCACAGAGTATCGCCGTGCATCAGCAGGGTCGGTACGCCATAGAGGTCGACTCGGGTGGGGTCGCTCAGCAGGGTCATGCCTGACAGGGCTGAATAGCGCTCGGCGAGCATGAAATCGCGGTTGCCATGCATGAAGTACACCGGCGTCCCTGCGTCCGCCAGGGATCTGAGTTGGCGTGCCACATCGTGAGCGACCAGTGCGTCATCGTCGTCGCCCACCCAGGCCTCGAACAGATCGCCCAGGATGTAGAGCGCATCCGCGCCTGCCACCTCCTCGTTGAGGAAGCGAAAAAAACGCCCGGTCGCAACCGGGCGTTCGTCAGCGAGATGCAGGTCGGCAATGAAGAAGGTACGACCGGCTTTTGCAGACGAAATCAGACTCACCGAGGATTCAGACGATTTCTGCCCGGGTGATGGTGACGTCTTCCTGTGGCACGTCCTGGTGTCCGGCGCGGTTGCCGGTCTTGACCTTCTTGATCTTGTCGACCACGTCCATGCCATCGATCACCTTGCCGAATACGGCATAACCGTAGCCTTGCGGGGTCGGCGAGGTGAAGTTGAGGAAGCTATTGTTGGCGACGTTGATGAAGAATTGCGCCGTCGCCGAATTGGGATTGGGGGTCCGTGCCATGGCGATCGTGTAGGCCTCGTTCTTGAGGCCGTTGGACGCCTCGTTCTCGATCGCGTCGCGAGTGGGCTTTTGCGTCATGCCGGGCTCGAAACCACCGCCCTGGATCATGAATCCATCGATGACGCGATGGAAAATCGTGCCGTCAAAGAAACCGTCTCGCACATATTGCAGGAAATTCTCCACCGTTTTCGGCGCTTTCTCGGCATCGAGTTCGAGGGTGATGATGCCGTGATTGGTGTGCAGTTTGACCATGTGTCGTCCTATAGTGAGGTTTCGTGAATGATTTTCCAGCGGCCGTTCTCGCGACTCCAGAACTGGCGTTTGACGGTGCGGTCGCTAAGATTGCTGCTCTGGTAATTCTGCTCGAAGCTGACAAGGGCGAAATCGGGGCGCTCGGGGTAGAGCATGAGACTGACCTTGCTGAGTTCCACCTTGATCCAAGACTTGGAGGCGTTGACCTTGCTCTTGCTGGCGCCAAAAGCCCGCAGATCCTGCGAGCCAGTTCGGAACGACGGGCTGTAGTGACCGAGCAGACGCGCGCTGTCGCGGCTTTCCCAGTCCTGTCGCCACTGATCGATCGCAGCAGCCAGATCGCTGCGGCGCGCATCGAGCGCGTCGTAGGCGACCCATTCGACCTGTTCGGCAATGACGACGGGTGTCTTGCCGATCTCGACGTACTGGCCAAGCCGGGTCAGGTCGTCGTTGGCCAGCACCACGCAGCCTTCGCTGGCGCGGGGCGAGCGGCTATAGGTATTGCCCGGGCTGCCATGGATCCAGATGCCATGACCATTGCGGCCCAGGCGAGTATCCCATTCATTCGGATAGGACAGGGTGAAGGCGCCGCTGCCGTAGAAATCGGTGAGTTCGCGCGGCGTCTTGAACCCCGAAATCGTGTAGATGCCGATCGGCGTGCGGTTGTCGCCTTCCTTCTGCTTGCCGGCGCCCGCCTTGCCGATGGTGACGTAGAAATCGGCCACGCGGAACGGCAGGCCAGCGCGATTCTCGTAGACATACAGGCGCGAGCGGCTGGCGTCGACCACCAGCGTGTGCCGATAACTGTCGTCGAGATTGAGCAGGTAGACGGGGATCTTGTCATCGGGAGGCGAATCGGTGGCGGCGCGTACACGCTGCCGCGCTTCATCGCGCAGTTGTTCCAGTTCGGCATTACGTGAGCTGCCGGTATTGCCCAAGGTATGCAGCGGCTGGGCGCGCGCAAGCAACAGGTCACCCTTGACCAGCTGCGCCAATCTGAAGTTCGGATGCTGCTTGGTTAGCGTGTCGACTGTGCTGAGCGCTTCCGGCATGCGGCTTTGCGAAATGGCCAACAGACTGTTGACCAACTGGCGATCGGCGTCCAGGCCGGCAGCATGGAGCGTCGGGGTCAAAAGCCAAAGGAAAATAAAGACACGCAGCATGGTCACTTGGAGGTTTCTTTGACGATGCGCCATTCGCCATTCTGCAGAGCCAGTTCCAGGGTCTTGGTGACGGTAGAACGGTGGCGGTCGGAACGGTAGGCCTGGCGGAAGGTGGCCTTGGCGGTATCGCCCTGTTGCTTGACCTGCAAGTCGCTGATCTTGACTTCGATCGTCTTCGGCTTGGTGATGCGGTCGCGACGCTGTGCTTCCCACTTGCTGCGAGTGAGCCCGTCCGCCGAAAAGTCGCTGGCGTAGGCTGCAAGATAGGCATCCACGTCTTTTTCGGACCAGGCCAGTGCCCAGCGGGTGACCGCGTTCTTGATCGCGATCTCCGCAGTGGCAGGGCTGGTCGAAGCAGGCTTGGCCTGTGCCGCATCCGCTGGGACCGGCTTGGCTTCGGGCTTGGCGGGGGGTTCGGGTTTGCTTGCGGCAGGCTTGCGGGGTTGGCCCTGTATCATTTCCTGGATCAATGCCAGTTTCGTTTGCGCCGTGGCATTCTTGCTGTCGAGCTCTAGTGCCTTGTCGTACGCGATCGACGCCATCTTGGCGTAAATGTCGCCCAGGTTTTCGTGTGCCGTGGCGTAGCTTGGGTGTGTGCGAATTGCCATCTCAAGGGCTGTTTTAGCAGCCTCGTATTTGCCTTGCGAAGCGTAGAGCACAGCCAGGTTGTTGTAAGGTTCGGGCAGTTCAGGGTAGTCCTCGGTCAATCCGGTAAAGACAGCGATGGCGTCGTTGGTCTTGCCCTGGTCGGCCAGGATGAGGCCCTTCAGGAACCGCGCCTGCGCGTCCTTGGGGTTCTTCGCCAGATAACGGTCGGCACGTTCCAGCGCACCGGGCAAATCACCCTTGCGGAACTGCTGGTTGATTTCCTGAACTTCGTTGGCCAGAACGGGTGCGCTTATAAGGATGACGCAGGCGGCAACGGCGGCGAAGAAACGTGACAGGACCATGTGATATGCTCGGATCATCTTGGGAGTCTGGCATTCTAACAACATCGACCCGACTGAGACAGCCGGTGCCCCGCTTGATTCCCGCAGGCAATTACTTCCGCCCTTAGCCAGCCCATGTTGCACATCACCAATTCCCTAACGCGCACCAAGGAAGCGTTTGTCCCTATCACCCCGGGCCAGATACGCATGTATGTGTGCGGCATGACTGTATATGACTTGTGTCATCTGGGGCACGCACGCGTATTCGTGGTGTTCGACATGGTGACGCGCTGGTTGCGCGCAAGCGGGTATCACGTCGAGTACGTGAGAAACATAACGGATATCGACGACAAGATCATTAGGCGCGCCCAGGAAAATGGCGAGACGCCGGCCGAGCTGACCGAGCGCTTCATCGCCGCGATGCACGAAGATGAGCGTGCGCTCGGTGTGCTGCCTCCCGACCATGAGCCGCGGGCCACAGCGTATGTGGCGCAGATGCTGGCCCTCATTGCGCAACTGGAAAGGAAAGGCTTGGCCTATCCGGCGCCCAATGGGGACGTTTATTACAGTGTGCGTGGTTTCGCAGCCTATGGACGCCTGTCGGGCAAGAGCCTGGACGAGCTGCGCGCCGGCGAGCGCGTGGAGGTTGATCCCAACAAGCGTGACCCGATGGATTTCGTGTTGTGGAAAGCCGCCAAGCCGGGTGAACCGGCGTGGGAGTCGCCCTGGGGGCCGGGCCGCCCTGGTTGGCACATCGAATGCTCGGCCATGAGCGCAGACCTGCTCGGCAACCAGTTCGACATCCACGGTGGCGGCCAGGACCTGCAGTTTCCGCATCACGAAAATGAAATTGCCCAGTCGGAAGGCGCGCACGGCTGCCGCTTCGTGAATTACTGGATGCATAACGGCTTTGTGCGGGTGGACAACGAAAAGATGTCCAAATCATTGGGAAACTTCTTCACCATCCGCGAAGTGCTGGGAAAATACGATGCCGAGGTGGTGCGTTTCTTCATCCTACGCGCGCACTACCGCAGCCCGTTGAACTACTCGGATGCCCACCTGGACGACGCCAAAGGGGCGCTGACCCGCCTGTATACCGCGCTGAAAAATGCCCCGCTGACGGCGGCCGTGCCCGATTGGAGTCAGCCCGCAACGCAGAGGTTTAGGGACGCGATGGACGACGATTTCAATACCCCGGAAGCCTTCGCGGTGCTGTTCGAGCTGGCCGGCGAGGCGAATCGGGGCGACGCCGGTGCGGCGCAGACGCTGCGCAGCCTGGGCGGGGTGCTGGGTTTGCTGCAGCGAGATACGGCTGAATTCATGCGGGCAGGGGGGGCCAGCGGCGGCATGAGCGAGACGGAGATCGAGGCGCTGATCGCGGCACGTCAGGCTGCGCGCAAGGAAAAGGACTTCGCCGAATCCGACCGCATTCGGGACAAGTTGATCGCGTCAGGCATCGTGCTGGAAGACGCTGCTGGCGGGACGAACTGGCGTCGCGCTTGAAATAGCGAGCAAGAAAAAGGGGGCGGCAGCGCCTAGGGGTTAAATTAAAGTGTTGAAAAAAACCTGAGCAATTCCTACAATCCTCCATAGGTCATAGGCCTTTGGGGGATTTTCTTTGGCAGCGATTTTGCTGGCGGTTGAAGAAGACGAGGGAGCCCTGCCGCCACCGGTGGCGGGCATCAACGTCAATTTCTGCAAGAACCCGGCGTGCGACAACTTCGGCGTCCCGGCCGACATCGTCAAGTGGCGCCGGAAGACCCACCCTGACGTTGCTGGCAAGCCCGGCATCGCATACAGGCTGGTTGCCAACGGAAAGAGCAGGCCAGCACTTGCATGCTTGCTATGCGGCGAGTCATTCTCGGTCAAAAGCAACCTGGCCGTCGCCGAGGAGCAGCAGCGCTTCAGCCGATACCTTCAGCCCACACCTGATCCCTGCTGTACCACTCCCGGCTGCGTCAACGGCAGCACACCTGTGACGGATCGCAAGGCCTACTACCGCTTCGGCAAGTCATCCACTGGTGCTCCCCGGTGGCGTTGCCGTGCTTGCAACAAGACCATCACCCGCAGCCAGAAGGCCCTCCGGCGGCAACGCACCACGCACCTGAACAAAACCATCCTGCTGGCGCTGACCAACAAGATGCCGATCAAGCGAATACTGAACGTCACCGGACTCAACGCAGCCACGCTGTACGGCAAGATAGATTTCCTTTACAGGCAGTGTCAAGCCTTTTCGGGAGAGCGGGAACGCGCTTTTCAAACGCTGCCGATCCACCGCCTCTACATCAGCGTGGACCGGCAGGAGTACAAGGTGAACTGGAGCCGGTACACCGATCGGCGGAACATCGTGCTGCGGGCGGTCGGCAGCGCGGACAACGCCTCCGGCTTCGTGTTCGGCATGCACGTCAATTTCGACCCCAATGTCGATCCGGATGCGGTGGCCGAGGATGTCGAGGCCGTCCAAGACCGGAAGAAGCCCTATCCGCACCGCAAGTACGCGCGGCTGTGGCTGCAGTCCGACTACGATGAATCGGTGGAGGCCTCACTTGCCAAGCGCGAGAAGCGTGGCCTGATTCCACAGGAATCCCTGGGCGCCAAGATCGAGGACAGCTACCGCGAGGCCGCCGAACGGGAAGACCCCGAGGTCTCGGAATGCAAGGACGGCACCCAACGTCTGCCCGATGCCAAAGGGATGCAGGTGCACGAGGAGTACTCGCTGTACGGGCACTTCCTTTTTCTGAAGGATCTGCTGAAGTGGGCAGCCAAGATACGCTTCTTCCTCGACCAGGATTCCGGCATGCGGGCCGCGTGCCTTGCCGCGTTCGCGCAGGACGTGAAGCTGCGCCGCGTCGACGCCTTCTACGTCAGGACGGCGAAGGAGCTGACCGTGCCGAAGAAGCAAGCGGCGCTGACCACGGCGAAGGCCCTGTTCAAACGCATGCAAGACGCCAACCCAGGCTGGACGCCCAAAGAGATCGGGTTGGAAATGATGAAGCACGAGATACGGAACAGGTCGCCCCTTGGCAAGTGGAGCGACAGGTGGTGCATGCACCCGTCCCCGAACATGTCGGAGCCGGAGAAGGCCATGTGCTGGCTAACCGAGATTCCGGATCCGCTCCGGCCGGAGGGCCTGCCTGCGATCATGGGACCTGCCTCGACTGCGCTGGTGCCATACGGCGATAGCAAAGGTACCGACTACAGCAGCGAGGAAGATCACATCGCCAGGTTGTTCCTGAAGGCCAGTGTGGCGGGTATCGACAACTTCTTCCAGCGCGTGCGGCGCCGGCTGAATCCCCTGGAGCGGCCCATACACACTTCGAGCAGGGCCGGCCGCACCTGGCACGGATACAGCCCCTACAATCCGCTCATGGTGGAGAAGCTACTGACCATCTATCGCGTCATGCACAACTACGTCGAAAAGGGCAAGGACGGCAAGACGCCGGCGATGCGGATAGGCCTGGCGAATGCGCCGGTCGACACCGACGCGATCCTCTACTTTATGCCCCGAGAACGCGCTAGCAGCGCCGCTGATGCCCCTTAGGCCGGTGTGGCGAGCGTAGCACCACGTCAGCCGCCTTCAGCACGTCCAGCGTCGCCTTGGCGTCGGCCAGCGCCCTGTGCGCGGGCGAGTTGCCCAGCCCCATGCGCTGCGCAAGGCTGAACAGCGCATAGGAGTCCAGCTCGGGCCATGCGGCCTCCGCCATGCAGATCGTGTCGTACATCACGTTGGAGAAGCCAAGGCCGCATTGGGCCGACGCGTTGACGAGGAAGGACTGGTCGAACGCCGCGTGATGCGCGAACACGGGGCGGTCGCCGAGGAAGTCCAGCAACTGGCGGAAACCATCGTGCAGGCGTATGCCCTGACCGTCCAGCATTGCCTGGTCGATACCGGTGAGCTGGGTGATCTTGGGTGGGAGGGCCAGGCGCGGCTTGACCAGGACGGAGAACTCGCTGATCGTCCTAAAGCCCTTGCCTAGCCGCCACAATCTTGCCAATATAGTTACATCACGTGTCCACCTGGTTTGGTGCGCCGGGGTGGGCGCGTGGCTGTTTTTCTGCTGACCCGCAAACGCGGGCAATATGCGGCCAAAAGACCGCAAACAGCGCCGAACTGTGGCTAAGTGTCGCGAACGTGAAAACGCCTCCGGATTTCTCTGGAGGCGCTAATTTTCAACACTTTAATTGAACCCCTAGCGGCAGCGCCGTCCCCTTTTTTGTTTCACGCTACCGCAATTACTTGGCGGGCGCAGCCGGTGCTGCTGCGGGTGCCGGCATGAAAGCAGCCGGGTTGAACATCTGCAGCAATGCGTTCGGATCGAACGGGTTCGGGTAGGCGGCAGGTGCGCCCGCAGCCGGTGCGACAACCGGAGCAGCCATTGCGCCGTAGGTGGCCGGATTCAACCAGGTACCCCAGGTGCCGTAGGTGGCGGGGTTCATCGAGGCGCCAATCCAGTTGGTGTACAGCGCGGGATTCAGGGGTTGCATCGACAACTGCATCAGACGCGGGTCCATCGGAGCCATCATCCACTTCATGTACATCGCGGGATTCAGGGTCTGCATGAGCATGTTAAGGGTCTGCGGATCCAGCGGCGACATCATCCAGCGCATGTATTTGCCGGGATCGATCATCGGGGCCATCATCGCGGTGTAGAAGTTGGGATCCATCGAAGCGGCCATCCACTTCATGTACATGTCGGGGTCGGCAAACTGCATGTAGTTTGCCAGCGAGCGGGGATCCATCATCGATCCCATCATCTTGTACCAGTTGCCCGGCTCCATCATGTTGATGCCCATCTGGGAGTAGAAGCCGGGTTCGGTCACGGCGTTGAACCAGGGCACGAACACCTTGGGATCACGGTAAGCCGACGCGTTGCGGGTGAAGTCTGTCATGCGCTCCAGCCATTCGGCGCTGGTCTGCGGGGTGGCGGGGGCTGCAGCGGGGGCTGCAGCAGGTGCTGCGGCGGGTGCGGTGCCATTGGCGAAAGCTGCGGAAGCTGAAACCAAGCCAAGAGCGAGAACGAGGGATTTCATTTTCATGGACGACTCCTTAGGGGTAGGGTTGATCAAACAACTGACAAACATCAGAACAAACAAACATCAGAACAAACAAGACACTTTTATCTAATATTCGCCATATATCAGCATATTGTCAACGTCTTATATTTGGGTTTGTTGACACTTGATTGAGAACCATCAATATGAACTCCAACCAGCTTGTTTTCATCGGCGCGGCCAACTGGACGCATCCCGCATGGACTGGCGGTTTTTACCCCGATGATCTACCGGAGGACTGGTTGTTGTCTTATTACAACACCCGGTTTCACGCGGTCTACCTGCCCGAACCCGTCTGGCGGACTGTTGCGGAAGCGACCTGGACGGAATGGCTGAACGACACGCATGCGGGTTTTGTTTTCGTGCTGGAACCTGGTGGTACGGAAACCACGGAGCCTGCGTCGGAGCGTGTGTTGCTGGCGCCCCCGGCTTGGATGGCGGAGCATGTCTGGTGGCTGGATGAACAGCCGGATCTGCGTGCGCTGGCCCAACGCATCTCGCAGCACGCGGTGACGAGGGAGCCTCTGTTTGCATTCAGTCGCAGCGGAAACCTCGCCCTGATGGAAGCAGCTGATACGCTGAGACAGGTGATGGGTTATTGAATCCGCTACAAAACTGGCCATAGCTATTAAGACCGGGCCTAGCCTCCGGTAAAATGGGCCCCCCACGAACAAACAATTGGGCGCGATTCCTTGCAAAACGACAATCTGGTCGAAATCGAAGATGTCGCATTTGGCTATGGTGACCGGCTGGTTCTGAAGGGAATCAATCTGACGGCCAAGCGGGGGCAGGTCATCGCCATCATGGGCAGCAGCGGTTGCGGAAAAACCACACTCCTTCGACTGATTGGCGGGCAGATCAAGCCCGGCCAGGGAGAGGTGCGTGTGGCAGGGGAGTCGCTGAGCCAGCTCAACCAGAGGAGCCTTTATCGGTTGCGTCGCAAGATGGGCATGCTGTTCCAGTTCGGTGCGCTGTTTACCGACATGTCGGTGTTCGACAATGTTGCGTTCCAGTTGCGCGAGCACACCGATCTTCCCGAAGACGCCATCCGTGATCTGGTGCTGATGAAACTGCACGCGGTCGGCTTGCGGGGCGCGGCACAGATGATGCCATCCGAACTGTCTGGAGGCATGGCGCGGCGGGTGGCATTGGCGCGTGCCATTGCCCTGGAGCCCGCACTGGTGATGTTCGACGAGCCGTTTGCCGGACTCGATCCCATTTCGCTGGGCGTGACCGGCAACCTGATACGTCGTCTCACAGACACCCTGGGACTGACTTCCCTGGTGGTGACCCATGACGTGCAGGAATCGCTGAAAATCGTCGACTACGTCTATTTCGTATCGGAAGGTGTCATCGTGGCTGAAGGCACTGCGGACGACATCCTGGCTTCCGATTTGCCTTATGTCCATCAATTCGTCCATGGCGAGGCAGATGGCCCGGTGCCATTTCACTATCCGGCGCCGCCCTATGCCGATGATCTTGGACTGGGGCGCCTGCGTGCTTAGGCAGGCCATTGAAAACCTGGGGAATCGCACCCTGGAAGGGGTGTGGCGCATCGGCTATGCGACCCGATTCTTTTTGGCAATTCTGCTGCATTCGGGCACGGCCTTCCGCCGATTCGGGCTCACCATCCGCGAAATGTATTTCAGCGGAGTGCTCTCGCTCATCATCATTCTGGTGTCGGGCCTGTTTGTCGGCATGGTGCTGGGTTTGCAGGGCTACGAAACCTTGCAAACCTACGGCTCGGAAGAAGCCCTCGGCATACTGGTGGCACTCTCGCTGGTGCGGGAACTGGGACCGGTGGTGGCCGCCTTGCTGTTCGCCAGTCGCGCCGGCAGCGCCATCACAGCGGAAATCGGCCTCATGAAGGCGACCGAGCAACTCTCGGCGATGGAGATGATGGCGGTGGATCCCATTGCTCGCGTGGTGGCGCCACGCTTCTGGGCCGGCGTGATTTCCATGCCGCTACTGGCAGCGCTGTTTTCGGCGACGGGGATTTTTGGCGGCTATCTGGTCGGCGTGCAACTCATCGGGGTAGACGAGGGCTCGTTCTGGTCGCAAATGCGCAGCGCGGTCGATTTCGAGCAGGATATCCTGAATGGCGTCATCAAGAGTGTGGTGTTCGGCGTCGCCATCACCGCCATTGCGCTGTATGAGGGCTACGATGCCCCTCCCACGGCCGAGGGCGTGTCTGGTGCCACCACGCGTACGGTTGTGGCTTCCAGCTTGGCTGTATTGGCACTGGATTTTGTATTAACCGCATTCATGTTCCGGGGACTCAACTGAAATCATGAACAAGACCATACTTGATCTCTGGGTGGGACTTTTTGTCATCGCAGGTATAGCCGCGCTGCTGTTTCTGGCGCTCAAGGTCGGAAGCATGAACACCGTAAACACTACGGACAGTTATGAAGTCGTCGCACGTTTTGAAAATATTGGCGGGCTGAAATCACGCGCGCCGGTCAAGAGTGCTGGCGTGGTGGTGGGGCGGGTAGCGGATATCCGTTTTGACAACGAAGCCTACGAAGCCGCTGTTACCATTAGGCTGGACAAGCGCTATGCTTTCCCCAAGGACACCACCGCTACCATCATGACATCAGGGCTGCTGGGTGAACAATATATCGGCCTCGAGGCAGGGGGCGATAGCCAGAAATTGAAGGACAAGGATCGGATTCTCATCACGCAGGACGCCGTGGTTCTGGAAAATCTGATCGGCCAGTTTTTGTACGGCAAGGCTCAAGAAGGAGCACCACAATGAAATTCAATGCACTGACGCGCACTTTTTTGGCAGCAGGCATGCTGCTGACCGTGCTGCCAGGGCAGGCGGAAACCATCAACCTGCAGCAGGCCGTGGAAATGAGCCTGACGGCCGACCCCCGCATCAAGGAGCGTGAGCAGCTGATTGAGGCTGCAAAGGGTCTGGTGCAGGAGGTGGAGGGCGAAGGCGGCTGGCGCATCCGAGCCAACCTCTTCGTCGGACTGGCTCCTCAAGTCGAGGGGGGCTTCTACCAGGATGGTGCGTACTCCGGCACAACGCCGCGCACCGACGGCCATGACTGGAATGGGGTTTCAGACTGGTCGCGCCTCGACTTTGCATTAATTCATCCACTCTATACGTTTGGCAAGATCGAGCATTATGGCGAGGCGGCCCAAGGCAAGGTCGACATCACACGCGGTGAACTTCAAGCGACGCGCGCGGACACGGTATTCGACGCCAAGCGGGCCTATTTTGCCTTTCTGACTGCGCGCGACGTGCGCGCCTTCCTCGAAGACATGCAAGACCGTCTGAACAAGGCAATCAAGAGCGCCGAGCGTGACCTGAAGGAGGAAACAGGGGAAACCAGGCAGTCCGACCTGTATTCCCTGCAAACTGCCAAGGGCATGATAGACAAATACGTGCACCAGGCGCGCGCAGTTGAAAAGATCAGCCTCGACGGTCTGAAGGTTCTGACCGGCATCGACATGAAATCGAATCTCACCGTGGCCGACGAGCGGATCGAACCGGTACCCTTTCCGCAGGTCGATCTGGCCGATTTTCAGGCGCGTGCCCTGCAAGACCGGCCGGAAATGTTGCAGCTCGAGGCAGGGTTGCGCGCCCGCCGTGCGCTGGTCGAAGCCAAGAAGGCCGATCGCTTGCCCGATATTTATGCCGGGGTGATCGGCCAGGGCGCCTACGCTTCCCAGCGCGACACGCTCGATAACCCCTATATCCAGGATCCTTTCAATGGCTACGGTGTCACGCCGGTGGTGGGCGTAAGGTGGGACTCGATATTCGGAGCGGCCGATGCGAAGGTCAATCAGGCGCAGGCCGAGCTTGAGGCGCTCAATCACAAGAAGGCGTTTGCCGTACTCGGCATCCCCTTTGAGGTGGGTCAAGCCTACGCCAATGCAGAAGCCAATTTCGCATCGCAACGCGATCTGGCCGTAGGTGCCGCAGCAGCGCGCCGCTGGATGGTGGCTTCGCTGGCGGATTTTTCTGCCGGACTCGAAGGCGCCGACAAGGTGGCTGAGGCCATCCGCAACTATGCGCTGACACAGGTGGAGTACTTGCGCACGATCAATGATTACAACATCAACGTGGCGCAGTTGGCGCGCCTGACAGGTGAACTCAAGTAGGAAATGGGTGTCTGCAACGCAAGCGGTTTGGTCGCTCCGGTTGGTGTCACTCCGATTTTCTCGAACAGGATTTTCTCGAACATGATGCGCTCATTTTTTCTGTTGCTGGCCCTGCTGACAGGGTTTAATACTGCGGTGGTGGCAGCCGACACGCCACCTGACGTCCTGGCTCGCACGACTACTCAGGAGGTCCTCGTCATCCTTAAGCAGGACAAGGATGCCCAGGGGATAAGCCTGAACAAGGTGCATCAGCTGGTCGAGACGAAAATTCTGCCCATTTTCGACTTCAATCGCATGACCCAACTGGTGGTCGGCAAGAACTGGCCACGTGCCACTGCCAAACAGAAGCAGGAACTGGTGACGGAGTTCCGCAATCTGATGGTGCGCACCTACGCCAATTCGCTGCTGGCATTCAACAATCAGACCATTGAATTCAAACCGCTCAACATGAACCCGGGCGATACCGAGGTGACGGTGCATTCTGAAATCCGCCAACCCGGCGGGCAACCGATCAGTATCGACTACAGCATGTATCAAACGGCTTTCGGCTGGAAAGTCTACGATGTGGTGATCGACGCGGTGAGCCTGGTCACCAATTACCGTTCATCATTCTCCAGCACGATCCGAAAGAGTGGAATCGACGGCCTGATCGAAACGCTCTCCAAACAGGAATCGAGCGACGCCGTCAAACCATCCAAGCAGCCCGGCTCGTGATCACGTGTGCAGATCATTGCTGCCGGATTGACGGTGCGGTGACCGTCGACAGCATCGGGGGATTGCTGCGGGAATTGCAGCCGAAACTGGCAAGTGGTGTCAATGTGCTGGATTTCAGTGCAGTCGAACAGGTAGATTCGGCCGCACTGGCCCTCATTTTCAGTGCCATGCGATATGCACGAGGGGCAGGGCATACGCTTTCTGTGGTGGGACTGCCCGCCAGCTTTGCCACGCTGGCTGAACTATACGGGGTGTCCGAACTGTTGCCCGCATGAGCCAGGCAATGCACGCAATCCGCGTCAGTGATCTGCGCAAGCGCTTTCTCACCACCCAGGCACTCGATGGCGTCTCGCTCGAAATTCAGCAGGGAGAGTTTTTCGGCTTGCTGGGACCCAACGGAGCAGGCAAGACGACGCTGATTTCAATTCTGGCCGGGCTCACCCGAGCCGATTCCGGCCGCGCTGCGATCATGGGCCATGACGTGGTGAGCGATTATCGTCAGTCGCGCCGCGCCCTGGGCGTGGTGCCGCAAGAACTGGTCTACGATCCCTTTTTCAATGTGCGCGAAACCCTGCGCATCCAGTCAGGTTATTTCGGCCTCAGGCATAACAATGCGTGGATCGACGAGATCATGCATCACCTCGCGCTGACCCCGCACGCAGACAAGAACACGCAGAGCCTTTCTGGCGGCATGAAACGGCGCCTTCTGGTGGCGCAGGCCCTGGTGCACAAACCGCCCGTCATCATGTTGGACGAGCCCACAGCCGGCGTTGACGTCGATCTGCGCCGCTCATTGTGGGAATTCATCAGCCGCCTCAATCGGGAAGGACACACCATCCTGCTGACCACACATTATCTGGAAGAAGCTGAAGCACTTTGCGGTCGTATTGGCATGCTCAAGGCAGGGCGCATCGTCGCGCTCGATGCGACACGTAATCTCCTGCGGCTGACCAATGAACATTGCGCACAACTGCGGCTGGATACTGAAGCCGTGCCGGCGGCCTGGCAGAGTCGCCTTATGCGCGACCCGGATGGAAGCTGGCGGATCAACTTCAGCGAGTATTCCGATCTGGAAGCCCTGTTGGCCGATCTGCGTCGCGCAAACGTGCAGGTGACCGAGATGCGCCTGCAGGAACCCGATCTGGAGGATGTCTTCACGGACATCATGAAACGCACGTGAGCGGATTTCCATCCCTGCTATACAAGGAACTGCTTCGTTTCTGGAAAGTGATGGTGCAGACCGTGGTCGCACCGGTGGTGACCGCGCTGCTGTACCTGCTCATCTTCTCCCATGTGCTGGAAGCGCATGTCGAGGTTTATCCCGGCGTGTCCTATAGCAGTTTTCTGGTACCGGGACTGGTGATGATGAGCATGCTGCAGAACGCATTTTCCAACAGTTCGTCGAGCCTCATCCAGTCGAAGATGACCGGCAACATCGTGTTCGTGCTACTGCCGCCATTGTCATATCTGGAGTTTTTTCTGGCCTATCTGGGTGCGGCGGTCGTGCGCGGGCTGGTAGTCGGTCTCGGCGTCTGGGGAGTGACCCTGTGGTTCGCGCCCTGGCAACTTCCACATCCGGGCTGGCTGCTGGCCTATGCGCTTTTGTCCTGTTCCATCATGGGCGCGCTTGGTATCGTAGCCGGCATCTGGGCGGAAAAATACGACCAGCTTGCGGCCTTCCAAAACTTCCTGATACTGCCGCTCACCTTCCTGTCCGGCGTTTTCTACTCGATCCATTCGTTACCCGTCTTTTGGCAAACCATCTCCCATGCCAACCCTGTCTTTTACCTGATCGACGGCTTTCGCTATGCGTTCGTCGGCCAGTCCGACACCGACCCCCGGCTCGGCTTGCTGGTCGCCAGTGCCTGCTTTGTGGCAATATCCGGCCTCACCCTGATGCTGCTGCGTAGCGGCTACAAACTACGACACTGAAGAGGCAAGACGAGCATGGTTACTCCCGACGACATCAAAGGCTGGATTACCGAGAAACTGCCGTGCGATCACATTGAACTGGATGGCGATGGCCAGCATTTCCAGGCGGTAATCGTCAGTCCGTCTTTCACCGGCAAGAACATGATCCAGCAGCACCGGCTGGTTTACGATGCCCTGGGCGAGCGCATGCATGCGCAGATCCACGCCCTGTCGATGAAGACCTATACGCCCGAAGACTGGGCTGCCCGCTGAATGGATGCTTTGCTGATCCATGGCGGCAACCCGCTTGAGGGCGAGGTACGCGTTTCCGGCGCCAAGAATGCAGCGCTGCCGATCCTGACTGCCAGCCTGCTTACTGCCGAACCCATGCAGTTTGCCAACGTGCCGCATCTCAAGGACATCAGCACCATGCTGGCCCTGCTTGGCCACATGGGCGTTCGCGTCACCCTGGACGACAAGAACCACGTGACCCTGTGCGGAGAATCCATCCCGCACAAGGAGGCGCCCTATGAAATGGTGAAAACCATGCGCGCCGCGATCCTGGTGCTGGGACCGACGCTGGCACGTTTCGGCGAAGCGCGCGTTTCGCTGCCTGGTGGCTGTGCCATCGGCTCACGTCCGGTCGATCTGCATATCAAGGGCCTGCAGGCGATGGGTGCAGACATCTCCATCGAACATGGCTACATCCACGCGCGTTGCAAACGTCTGCAAGGCGCGCGCATCGTGATGGACGTGGTGACCGTGACCGGCACCGAAAACCTGATGATGGCCGCTGCGCTGGCTGAGGGCACCACTGTGCTGGAAAACGCTGCGCGTGAGCCCGAAGTGGTCGATTTGGCGCGCTGCCTGACCGCGATGGGGGCGAAGATCGAAGGTGCCGGTAGTGACATCATCACCATCGATGGCGTCGACGCCCTGCATGGCGCCGACTATTCGGTCATGGCGGATCGCATCGAGACCGGCACCTTTCTGGTGGCCGGCGCGATGACCGGCGGGCGCGTGCGCGCGACTCATGCCCAGCCAGACACGCTGGATGCGGTGATGAGCAAGTTGCGCGAGGCGGGTGCCCACGTCGAGGTGGGCAGTGACTGGATCGAGGTCGTATCGGACGGCAAGCTGAGGTCGGCGGACGTTCGCACCGCGCCGCACCCGGCATTCCCCACCGACATGCAGGCGCAGTTCATGGCGATGAACACCATCGCCGCAGGCGCAGCCAGCGTGACGGAAACGATTTTCGAGAATCGTTTCATGCACGTGCAGGAATTGCGGCGTATGGGCGCCAATATCGAGGTGTCCGGCCATACCGCACTGGTTCGCGGCGTGCCTCGGTTGGACGGTGCGATCGTGATGGCGACCGACCTGCGCGCTTCCGCTTGTCTGGTGCTGGCGGGTCTGGTGGCCGCAGGCGAGACCACCATCGAGCGCATCTACCATCTCGATCGCGGCTACGAACGCATCGAGGAAAAGCTTACCCAACTGGGCGCACGCATCAAGCGAGTGCACTGAGAATGTTATTAAGCCCGTTCGGGCTGAGCCTGTCGAAGCCCCGGCCAGTAATATGTGGACCTTCGCCAGGGAAGCCCTGGACAAGTTGGTTTGCCCTGTGGTTCGACAAGCTCACCACGAACGAAATCAACTGCTTGCCGTTCGTCCCGAGCCTGTCGAGGGAAGTCTGTCGAAGGACCTGTTCAGGACTTTCCTGGCAAATCCTTCGGCTGGTACAGGGCAAACGGAAATTTTATTGAAACGCCTGAAGGCGGAATATTCAAACATGAGCAACTCCGGCATCACGCTGGCCCTCTCCAAGGGCCGCATCTTTGAAGAGACCCTGCCGCTCCTGGCGGAGGCGGGAATCACGCCATCCGAAAGTCCCGAGTCCTCGCGCAAGCTTATCATCGGCACCAACCGTGCCGATGTGCGGCTCATCATCGTGCGCGCCAGTGATGTGCCAACCTACGTGCAGTACGGCGCCGCCGATATCGGCATCGCCGGCAAGGACGTGCTGAACGAACATGGTGGCAATGGGCTGTATCAGCCGCTCGACCTGAAGATTGCCAGTTGCCGCATGATGGTCGCGGTGCGCGAAGGCTACGACTATGCCGCAAGGGTGAAGCAGGGGGCGCGCATCCGTGTCGCCACCAAATACGTCAATGCTGCACGCGACCACTTTGCGTCAAAAGGCGTGCACATCGACCTGATCAAGCTGTATGGTTCGATGGAACTGGCGCCGCTGGTCGGACTGTCAGACGTCATCGTCGACCTCGTTTCCACCGGCGGCACGCTCAAGGCAAACGGGCTGGTTGCCGTCGAACACATCAGCGACATCAGCTCGCGTCTGGTGGTCAATCAGGCGGCACTCAAACTTAAACGCAGCCTGATTCAGCCGGTGATCGATGCATTTGCGACGGCAGTCGGTCAGGAGTCGAAGTAAACATAAGGAATCCCCGGACTCTTTGCTGTCAAACCATCCGCTATGGGGATAGAAGCATGAAGATGCTGCCGAGAATTCGAACCTGCTGCATATCCTGACGAAGCGGGCGCGTCACAGAATTCGATCAACCAAGCATACTTGCCTGCCTGGCGTCCGGCAACCGCACTAAACGGTCGCTTTCTCCATCGAGTTCGGTTCCCCGCATCAAACGACCACACCAGAATTGAAATGACAGAACTAAAACTCGCGGCCTCAAGTAATGCCAGAACTGGTATCGCCGGTGTTTTATTTGGGGAGCACAACGTCCTCTATTGGTTTCTGATTACCCCTGCGATCGCGTTATTTTTTTATCAGATAACGCGCGGACTCGGCAATACCGTCTATGTACTGTACTGGATTTCTGCGATTGTCCTGATCATGAGGCAACGGAATTTCGTGTTTCCAGCATTCCCATTGGTCCTGTATATGGCTTTGCTGGCGTGGGGAGCCTTTAGTGCTGCGCTATCGGTCGACCCACATGCGGCATATGGAAGATGGGCGAAATATGCCTTATTGAGTTCCAGCTATTTCATTACCTGGTGGTTCGTCCGTCGCATCCCTGAATTGAGCCTGGATCGAGTCCTCGGAATGATTGGCATGGTGGGTCTGGCCAGCTTTGTTTACTACGCGGCTGAATTTCTCTTTCTGTCCAGATCGCCAAATTTTCAACCGGACATACAGGTTCATGGACTGGTTCCGGCCTGTCTATCGCCCTTCACCCTCTATCTGCTGCGACAGACAATCAGGGGGAATCGCGGCGTGGTCGTGAATGTAGGCTATTTGGCGAGCCTGACTTTGCTATTGGCGTCTTCCAATAGCCTAACCGAAGTCTTTGCACTTGCGGCCGCGCTCGTTGTATTGGGCTTCTTCTTTTTTCCCGAGGGGCGCATGCTCAGGCTGTCACTCGGCAGCTTGGCCTTGCTGTTGCTAGGGCTGATTCTGATGTTTGATACGACCGGGTCTGTACTGAGCCGGGCTTATCATTCGGATGAGAGCTGGTTTGAGGTGCTCAACCAGTTGAGTAGCTACCGTACTTATATCTGGCACAAGGCAATCACCATTCCTCCCCCAAATCAATGGCTGGGGGTCGGCCCAAGCAACGTTTCCTTGTATCCGCCGGTAGTCGTTGAGGGTATCGTCACCGTCAGGCACCTGCACAATCTTTTTCTGGATTGCTGGTATGAAATCGGCGTGGTCGGATTGGCGCTGTATATTCTCTTTTATGCGGCACAAATACATGCGATGAGATCGGGCGCCGCAAAGCGATCCGCACTGCAACAGGGAGTCATGTACGCTGCCGTTGCAGGCGTTTTTGTGGCATCGATGCTGGAGCAATCCTATGCTTCGGTTCATGTGGCCATGTTCGTGCCATTCCTTTTTGCCCTGTATAGCCGCGGATCTGAATGCAATGATCGTTAGGTGCGTCCGCGCGACGCGATCCCGGGGTCAGTAGCAGTCAGCCTTGAGGTCGATCTGATTTTCAAAACGACCTGACGATGCAGGAGCGATACATGGAAGAACACGGTTCATGGGTCGCTGCGGGAGACTGGGAGGGGGTCGGTCAAGACGACGCGTTTGACACGAATCCCCGGAGGCCGGTTATCTCATGATCGAAACGGCAGTCTGGTCCGTACGCCTCCTTCTTCTTTCGGCGCGGGTGAACGCGCCATCGAGAAACGAAAGCTAGGGCTTGCTGACTAGGACCTTCTGTCCTGCTTGGATCGCGCTGCCATTGCTCAGAGCAGGATTCCATGACCGGATATCCGCCAGGCTGACATCGAAGCGCCGGGCAATGGCGTGCAGCGTGTCACCTCGCTTGACAGTGTAACGGTCCGTTTGGACGGATCGGTCGCGCTGCGGCTTGAACGCGACGTGCTGGATTTGGCTGGATTGTGGGGGGGGCGGCTCGCTCAACGGCAGGCGCAGGATCTGGCCGGACTTGAGCTTGCCATCGAGGCCGGTGTTTGCCTGGGCGAGTTGGGCGACGGACAGTTCATACCGGCGCGCGACGCTGTACAGCGTATCGCCGCGCTTGACGACATGCTGGTTGATGTCTGTCGTTTCAAGGCCGGACGGGGCGGTCGGCCTGGTGACGACACCGCGCCCCTTGACCGGGACGAGTATCGTTTGCGCGCGCGCCAGTTTGCCGCGCTTCAACTGGAACTGGTTGTGCTCCTTGAGACGAGCGACGCTGACGTCGAAGCGCCTGGCAATTGCTTCGGGGCGCTCGCCCTTTTGTGCCGCATAGGGTTGCCAGGAGTCCCAGGTGCCGCTTTCCAGGTTGCGCTGAAACCTGTCTGCCTTGTCCACCGGGACCAGCAGGTTAATTGGCGTGTCGGAACGGATGAGGTTGCGCGGAAATGCCGCATTCAGCGCGACGAACTCGTCGCTGCTCATGCCGGCCAGCCGGGCGGCGGACCGGACATCGAGGCTGGCATTGACGGTCACCTGGCCGAAATAGGGCTCGTTGGGTAACGTGTCGATCACTATGCCGAAGCGTTCGGGATCGCTCACCAGATTCTTGATGGCGAGCAACTTGGGCACATAGTTCCGGGTCTCGTTGGGTAGCGACAGGCTCGCATAGTCGGTGGGCAGCCCCCGATCGACATTCTTCTGGATCGCGCGTGCGACGCAGCCTTCGCCGCAGTTGTATGCCGCCAGCGCCAGTTCCCAGTCGCCGAAATCGAGATAGAGCTTGCCCAGGTAATCGAGTGCCGCATTGGTGGCAGCGGTGAAATCGCGGCGGCCGTCGTACCAGGCATCCTGCTTGAGACCGTAGAGCCGGCCGGTGGACGGAATGAACTGCCAGATGCCGGAGGCCGAGGAGGGCGACAGTGCGGTGGGATTGAATGCGCTTTCGATCATCGGCAGCAATGCGATTTCCATCGGCATGGCACGACGGTCGACTTCCTCGACAATATGAAACATATAGCGGCGCGAGCGCTCGACCATGCGGTGCACGTAATCTGGCCGCGACGCGTACCAGTTTTCATGAACCGCGACGAGAGGGTTGTTCGAGGCAGCATCCTCGATCTTGAAGCCTGCGCGGACACGCTGCCAGACATCGTCCTGGTTGGCAGGGTCGGGAGCTTCACTGTGATCGATGGGCTCACTGGCGGTGGCAGTGTGCCATTCCAGCGTGCGAACCAGCGCGAGGGATTCGGCAGCGGAAGCAGGTGTGCAGTGCAGCACGGCCAGCACACCGATGGTGAACCGAAAGGTCTTGAGTTCGGCCAATTTGATTGCGGACAATACGGTCTCCCGCACTCGACAAGTCGTCATCCTAAGGGGGCGCTCAGACGCGGTCAACCGTCCCAGGCATCCTTGGCCGCGCGGATGGCGCCGAACACGTCGGCAGGGCCGGGATGAGGACGTTCCAGATAGCCGGCGGCAAAGGCGGTCATACCGGGTTCGTGAAAGCGCAGGAAAGGGTTGGTCGCTTTCTCCAGTGCCAGAGTGGACGGCAGTGTGGGTCGGTTTTGCGAACGGGAGGCACGGTCCGCCCGCTCGCGTTCCAGCAAGGCTGGATTGTCGCCGTCGATGGTCTTGGCGAAGTCAATATTGCTCAGGGTGTATTCATGGGCACAGCAGACTCGGGTAGCATCGGGCAGCGCCAGGATCGCATCGAGACTGGCAGCCATCATCGCGGGATCGCCTTCGAACAGTTTGCCGCATCCGCAGCCGAACACGGTGTCGCCACAGAACAGGAAGCCGTGGCCGACATAACTGATGTGGTCGAGCGTGTGGCCGGGGGTGGCCAGCACTTCGAAGTGCAGGGCCGGTTCGGTCAGGGTCAGGGAATCACCGCCGCGCAGGGTATGGGTCACGGCGGGTATGCGCGGATTATCAGGCGCGTAAATGGCACACTGGTAGCGTTGACGCAGGGCGCCGTTGCCGCCAGTATGGTCACGATGATGGTGGGTGATGAGCACGGCGCTCAGCACCAGCTGGTGTGCATCGAGAAAGGCCATCAGCGGCGCTGGATCGCCGGGGTCGACGGCGACGGCATGCTGGCCGTCGTGCAGTACCCAGATGTAGTTGTCTTCGAATGCGGGCAGGGGAATCAGCGTCAGCATGGCGAGGGCACGTAAATACAGGAGGGATGACTATGTTATCCAAGCTTGATGCAGGATGGTTCGATACGCCGCTGGGACAGCATTTGCTGTTTCGCGAACTGCGCTATTTCGACCACGCGGTGTCGGATGTGTTCGGCTTCAATGCGGTGCAGGTCGGATTGCCGCAGATCGATTTCCTGCGCAACAGCCGTATCCCGCTGCGAGTGACCTGCGCAGTCGAGATGCCGTCGCAGGTGCGGGCGGACCCAATGTTTCTGCCGTTCGAAAGCCAGTCACTCGACCTGCTGCTGTTGCCGCACGTGCTGGAATACAGCGGCAATCCGCATCAGGTGCTGCGTGAGGCGCAGCGCGTGCTGCGACCCGAAGGCCGCCTGGTGCTGGCAGGCTTCAACCCGCGCAGCCTGTGGGGGCTGGCGCGCAAACTGCAGGGTGGAGAGCGCGGCTATCCATGGAATGGCAGTTTCCTCAACATCTCACGAGTGAAGGACTGGATGGTATTGCTGGGGCTCGAAGTGGCAGCGGGCAGCATGTGTTGCTACCGTCCACCGATCAACCGCGAAAAATGGCTGCGGCGCCTGCGCTTCATGGAGCCCGCCGGCGACCGCTGGTGGGCCATGGGCGGCGGCGTATATTTCCTGCAGGCGGTGAAGCGCGTGCAGGGCATGAACATCATCCTGCCGCAGTGGAAAACCCCGGTGGCGCAGCGCCTGTTGTCGCCTGCGGCCAAGGTCATCAACCTCGAACAATACAAGGTCCGGCGTGAGCGCTGACGTCGTCTACATCTACAGCGACGGCGCCTGCAAGGGCAATCCCGGTGTCGGCGGCTGGGGCGCCCTGCTCGTATCGGCCGGTCATCGCAAGGAAATTAGGGGGGGCGAGGCCAACACCACCAACAACCGCATGGAGATGACCGCGGTGATCCGTGCGCTGGAATCGCTCAAACGTCCCTCGACGGTCGAAGTCCACACCGATTCGCAATACGTGCAAAAGGGCATCAGCGAATGGATGGCCGGCTGGAAGCGGCGCAACTGGCATACCGCCGACGGCAAGCCGGTGAAGAACCAGGATCTGTGGCTGCAACTGGATGCGCTGAGCCAGTTGCACACGATCGAATGGAAATGGGTGCGCGGCCATGCTGGCCATCCCGAGAACGAACGTGCGGACGCACTGGCCAATCAGGGCGTCCTGCAGGCACTGCGAGCCTGACAGAACCATGCGACAAATCCTTCCCGACACCGAAACCACGGGCCTCGACCCCAATCAAGGACATCGCATCATCGAAGTGGCCGCAGTGGAGATGGTCAACCGGCGCCTCACCGGCAACCACCTGCACCGGTATGTAAACCCGGAGCGCGACATCGATGCGGGTGCGATGCAGGTGCATGGCATCACGCCGGAATTCCTGCAGGACAAGCCCCGCTTTGCCGACATCGCGCGCGAGTTCGTCGACTTCATCCATGGGGCCGAACTCATCATTCACAATGCGCCCTTCGATGTTGGCTTCCTCAACGTGGAGCTGCGTTTGCTGGAAATGCCGCTGCTGAGCACCTGGTGCGAGGGGGTGGTCGATACGCTGGCGATGGCCAAATCGCTGCATCCAGGTCAGCGCAACAATCTGGACGCGTTGTGCAAACGCTATGGAGTCGACAATGCGTCGCGCACCCTGCACGGTGCCCTGATCGACTGCGAATTGCTTGCGGCCGTCTACTTGGCGCTGACGCGGGGCCAGGAAAGCCTGTCGATCGGACTGGAAGATGCGCAGCGCTCGCAGGCGGATCCGGCCGCCATGCGCATGCGTTCCAAGCCTGTCCTGCTGCAGGCCTCCAGCGAAGAGATGGCCGCGCATGCGGGCGTTCTTGAGGCCATTGCCGAGGAAAGCAGGGGGGGCTGCCTGTGGGGTACGGAGCAGGGGGCGGCTTGAGTCGTCGGCGCGTTGCGCATCCTGTTCGCCTGATGACGGGGCGGCTTACCCGGCTTTTTGTGTGCTGCCTGAACGCTGGCCGCCCCACTTTTGGAGCAGCCTGAGAGGATGGCCTATACATTCGGCATACGGACCCGCCTGGTCGGTCTTGCCACGCTGCCGGTGGCCATCATCGGCATGCTGCTGCTGTTTCAGCTCATCACGTCGAAAATCGACGATCTTGACCTTTCATTGCATACCCGCGCCATGGCGATAGCCCGGCAACTGGCGCCGGCAGTCGAGTATGGCGTTGCCGCCGGCAATATCGAGGCCTTGCAGACCCTGCTCGGAAAAGCCGCTATCGAGCCCGATATCCAGGGCGTGGCAGTGTTCTCTGACGGCGGGAAGATTCTGGCTCAGGTTGGACGCGGGACCTGGGTCGACCCGGTGCGGGACACGTTGCCCACCGAATACATCCACCTGATCGAAGCCAGGAATCGTCTGAACTACTATGCGCCGGTCATCCGCACCGAGATGGCAAAGCGCGATCAGCTTCCGGCCAACGGAAGTCATGCCGTGACCGACATGCAAGCTCACCTGCTTGGATGGGTCGGACTCGAGGTTTCTCGCAGTGCAACTTTCCGCAGCCAGCGCGATGCCATTCTGCACAGCCTGGCCATCCTGCTGGCGGGGCTGAGTGTCAGTCTGCTGATTGCCTGGAGAATCGGGCGCCAGATCACGCGGCCGATTCGCGACTTGACCCACACGGTGAGCCGCATTGCCGAGGGCCATCTGGACGAGCGGGTGGAGCTGAGCGGGCCGGCCGAACTGGGCATCCTTCAGCGCGGTATCAATCACATGGCGTCCCACTTGCAGTCGATGCAGGACAGGATGCGGGAGAACATCGACCAGGCCACCGCACGGCTCGTGTATCAGGCAAGCCACGATGCGCTGACGGGTCTGATCAATCGTCGCGAGTTCGAACACCGACTGGAGCGGGCGCTGCATACAGCGCTGCAGCAGGATCGCAAGCATGTGCTGTGCTACATGGATCTCGACCAGTTCAAGGTGATCAACGATTCCTGCGGTCATGTGGCGGGTGATGAATTGCTGCGCCAGCTGGCGCTGCTGCTCAAGTCCAATCTGCGCGAGCGGGACGTCCTGGCGCGCCTCGGGGGAGACGAGTTCGCGCTGTTGCTGGAAAATTGCAGCACCGAGGACGCGCTGGGGGTGGCCGATGCGTTCCGTGCCGAAGTGCAACGCTTCCGCTTCAAATGGGGGGATCACATTTTTTCGGTCAGCATGAGCATGGGTATGGTGGCGATCAATCGCGACAGCGACTCCGCAGCGCGCCTGCTGTCCGCAGCGGATGCCGCCTGCTTCGTGGCCAAGGACCGTGGCCGCAACCGGATTCATTTGTATGAAAGCCGAGATCTCGATCTGGCACGCCATCGGGATGAAATGCGATGGGTGACCCGCATTCAACGGGCGCTGGAAGCGCATCGTCTGCATCTGTCATGGCAGGAAATCCGTAACACCGACGGCAAGGCCGGCGGAGCACGGCATGTGGAACTGTTGCTGCGGATGCGCGATGACGACGGCCGTGAAATCCTGCCCATGGCCTTCATTCCGGCAGCGGAGCGCTATTCCCTCATGCCTGCGCTCGACAGCTGGGTGATCGAGGAAACCATGCAGTTGTGCAGGCGCTATCTGTCGAGCCAACAGGACCAGCATTGCCTGTTTGCGGTCAATCTGTCGGGTGCCTCGCTGAAAGACCCGGCCTTCCGCCAAATGCTGCTGGCGCATTTGCAGGAGAACCCTGCGATGGGGCCGCATCTGTGTTTCGAAATCACCGAGACGGCGGCCATCGGCAACCTCGCGGTGGTGAACGAATTCATCGAAGCCATGCGCGAATTCAACTGTCGGTTTGCGCTGGACGATTTCGGCAGCGGCTTGTCGTCCTTCATCTATCTGAAGAACCTGAAAGTGGATTACCTCAAGATCGATGGCGCCTTTGTACGTGATATCGCGAGCAATCCGGTCGATCGCTCGATGGTCGAGGCCATCCACCGGATCGGTCACCAGATGGGACTGAAAACCGTAGCGGAATATGTCGAGTCGGATCAGGCGCTGGCGCTGCTGCGTCAGATCGGGGTGGACTATGTGCAGGGCAACGGCGTCCACACTCCGGAGCCGCTGGAAACCCTGTGCGGCAAATCCTGAGCCTGGATGAAGTCAAGACGGGTCAGTCGCTGACGCCGAATCCCGCATCGACGACGGCCTGAACCATTGCCGGGCGGTCGACCCGGGCGGCATCGTAGACGACACGCGCCTGGCCAGGGGTGAGCGTAACCTCGGCGCTTTGCACGCCCGGCAGCGCAGTCAATACCTTGTGAACGCTATTGACGCACCCACCGCAGGTCATGCCGGTGACGGGCAGGGTGATTTCGTTCATTTTGCTGTGCCTCAACAGAACAATTGAGGCTTGATTCTACTTTTTGCGCGGGCGTTTGCGCAGCGTTTCCTTGGTGTGGTCGATCAGGCGATCGGCCACCACCTCGGCATCGACCGCGAACGTGCCACTGGCGAGCGCGGACTTGACGGCTTCGACCTTGCCGGCGTCGGCGACGTCGACCGACGCCAGCTGGGTTTCCAGCGCTCGGATGCGGGTGCTCGATTCCGTGAGGGTCAGCGAATCTCCGCCCGCCGCGGCAGGCGCGGATTTCTTGTCCACCCCCTTGCCCTTGGTGGCGGACACTTTTGCGGCTGCGGGTGGGGTGATGCGCTTGTCAATTTTCACGAGACGGGTTCCTGAAGGCGGGTTTTCCGGAGCGATTGCGAATTATCAAATGACAATACGGCAGTTTTCCGGAAAACCTTAGCGCAGATTCATACCAGTACGTGCGAGGCCAGCCCGTCCGCCAGCTTGGGCTCGAACCAGGTGGATTTGGGCGGCATGACCTCGTTCGCGTCGGCAACGGCCATCAGGTCGTCCATGCGGGTCGGGTGGAGCGAGAAGGCCAGCGCCATTTCGCCACCATGGACCCGCTTTTCGAGCTCGGCCAGGCCACGGATGCCGCCGACGAAGTCGATGCGCTTGTCACGCCGCGGGTCGGTGATACCGAGAATGGGTGCGATCAGGTTGTTCTGCAACAGGCTGACGTCGAGGCGCCCCACCGGGTCGGCCGGGATCAGGTCGGGGCGGATGGCGAGACGGTACCAGCGGCCGGCCAGATAGAGGCCGAAGTGGCCCGGTTGCCCGGGTTTGACCGCGGCGGCGGCCGGCTCGACGCTGAAGGCGGCACTGACACGTTCAAGGAAGGCATCCGGGCTCAAGCCGTTGAGGTCGGTGATGACCCGGTTGTAATCCAGGATGCGCATCTCGTGGGCGGGAAAGATCACCGACAGGAAGAAATTGTAGGGTTCGGCGCCGGTGTGTTGCGGGTTGGCGGCTTTGCGCGCGGCGGCGATGCGCGACGCCGATGCGGAACGGTGATGGCCGTCAGCGATGTAAAGCGCCGGCATGGAATTGAACGCGGCGGTGATGCGTTCCAGGGTCGCCGAATCACGGATGACCCACAGGGTATGGCGCACGCCGTCGAGTTCGGCGTCGGAGTCGGGCGCGCCGACCGATGCGGCAGCCAGGATGGCATCGACTTCGGGCGCGGCAGGATAGGCCAGCAGCACCGGGCCGGTCTGGGCGTCGAGCGCATCGATCTGGCGCACGCGGTCGTCTTCCTTGTCGGGGCGGGTGAACTCGTGTTTGCGGATGCGGTTGGTGTCGTAGTCGGCGACCGAGGCGGCCGCCACGATGCCTGTCTGGCTGTGGCTGCCCATCACGATGCGGTAAACGTAGTAGCAAGGTGCGGCGTCGCGTACCAGCACACCGGACCGGATCATGTTCTGCAGGTTCTCGGCACCCTTGGCATAGACTTCTGGCGCATACGGGTTCGTGTCGGCGGGGAGATCGATTTCCGGCTTGGAAATATGCAGGAAGCTCCACGGCCGGCCGCTCGCGCGTTCGCGGGCTTCGCTGGTGGAGAGCACGTCGTAGGGGGGGGCGACGACATCGCTGGCGCGTCCCGGTGCGGGACGGAGGGCGGCAAACGGCTGGATCAGGTTCATAAACGGTTATCTGCGGGTGGAAGGGGATTCCCGAGCGCGGCCAGGAAGGCGGTCACGGCACCAACACGGCGGGCGACGTCGGGCAGCGAGGTGCTCAGCCTGAGCCGGTCGGGGCCGGCGAGCCGGTATCCCGCCTTGCCCTGGATCAACTGGATAATTTTACCCGGATCGACCGGGGGATTGGGAACGAATTGCACGTTCATGCCCTCGCCGGACACGTCCAGCCTGACGATGCCGTAGGGCCGCGTCGACATGCGCAGGCGATGCACCGCCAGCAGCGCACGCGCCGTGTCCGGCAACTCGCCGAAACGGTCCACCAGTTCCTCCTGCATCTGTGTCAGTTCGTCCGTCGTCTGGCAGCTCGCCAGCCGCTTGTACAGCACCAGCCGCTCATGCACGTCCGGGCAATAGTCTTCCGGCAGCAACGCGGGGGTGTGCAGGTTGATTTCCGAGACCACGCCCAGCGGCTGGCTCATGTCGGGCTCCTTGCCGGCCTTCAGGCTGGCGACCGCACTGGCCAGCATGTCGTTGTACAGCGAGAAGCCGACTTCGAGGATCTCGCCGCTCTGCTTTTCGCCGAGCACTTCGCCGCAGCCGCGGATTTCCATGTCCTGCATCGCCAGATGGAAGCCGGACCCCAGTTCCTCCATGAGCTGGATGGCTTCCAGGCGCTTCTTCGCCTGCGCCGTGAGCGTACGGTCCTCTTCCACCAGCAGGTAGGCGAAAGCCTGATGGTGCGAACGGCCGACGCGACCGCGCAGCTGGTGCAACTGCGCCAGCCCGAACTTGTCGGCGCGATTGATGAGGATGGTGTTGGCGGTGGGAATGTCGATTCCCGTTTCGATGATGGTGGTGCACAGCAGGATGTCGTAGCGCTGCTGGTAGAAGTCCCGGATGACCTGTTCCAGTTCGCGCTCGCCCATCTGCCCGTGGCCGACGCGGATGCGCGCTTCGGGCAGCAGCTTTTCCAGCCGTTCGCGCATGGCATCGATGGTGCTGACCTCGTTGTGCAGAAAATATACTTGGCCGCCGCGCTTCAGTTCGCGCAGCACCGCTTCGCGGATTAGTCCGCTGGAAAACGACTGCACGAAGGTCTTGATCGACAGCCGCTTCTGCGGCGCCGTCGCGATGACCGAAAAATCCCGGATGCCTTCGAGCGACATCGCCAGGGTGCGCGGGATCGGCGTGGCGGTCAGCGTCAGCACGTCGACCTCGGCGCGCAGCGCTTTCAGCTGTTCCTTCTGCCGCACCCCGAAACGATGTTCCTCGTCGAGGATGACGAGGCCGAGGCGGGCGAACTTGACGTCCTTCTGGATCAGCCGGTGGGTGCCGATGACGATATCGAGCTTGCCCTCTGCCAGCGCCTGCAGGGACTCGGCCTGCTCCCTCGGGCTGCGGAAGCGCGACAGTTCGGCGAGTTTCACCGGCCAGGCGGAGAAACGGTCGGAGAAGTTGTTGAAATGCTGCTCGGCCAGCAGCGTGGTCGGTACCAGCACCGCCACCTGGTAGCCCCCCATCACCGCCATGAAGGCGGCGCGCAGGGCGACCTCGGTCTTGCCGAAGCCGACGTCGCCACACACCAGGCGGTCCATCGGCTTGCCCTGCTGCATATCGGTCATCACGGCAGCAATGGCGGCCGCCTGATCGGGCGTTTCCTCGTAGCCGAAGCCTTCGGCGAAGGCTTCGTAATCGTGCAGCGAGAACGCGAAGGCATGGCCGGTGCGCGCAGCGCGCAGCGCGTACAGGTTCAGCAATTCGGCCGCGGTGTCGCGCGCCGCCTGCATGGCACGGCGGCGGGCTTTTTCCCACTGATCGGTGCCAAGCTTGTGCAGCGGTGCCGCACCTTCTCCCGCCCCACTGTAGCGCGAAATCAGGTGCAGGTTGGCGACCGGCACGTAGAGCTTGTCACCCTTGGCGTATTCGAGATGCAGGAACTCGGTGTCGCCGTCGCCGAGATCCATGTTGACCAGGCCGAGGTACTGGCCGATACCGTATTGCGCGTGCACCACCGGATCGCCGGGCTTGAGTTCGGACAGGTCGCGCAGCAGGTTGTCGATCTGCGTCGCGCGGGCCTCGCGTGCACGCCGGGTCTTCGGCGGGATGGCGTAGAGCTCGGTTTCGGTGATGACGACCAGGCGGTCGTCGCTGCTGACGAAACCCTCGGCCAGTGGGCCGTGGGTCAGCAGGATGGGCTCGGCGCGTTGCAGGCCTTCGGCCCAGCTCTCGCACAGGATGGCGTCGAGGCCATGCTCGGCGAGGTATTCGTGCAGGGTTTCGCGGCGTCCGGCGGACGGCGCGACGATCAGCGCCTGGCCCGGGAAGCCTTCAAGAAATCCCTGCAGCTTGGCGACCGGGTGCGCCTCGCGACGGTCGACCGAAATCGGCGGGACCGGGCGCGCCAGCCCCGTGCCCGCCTGCTCGATGTCGAGGCGGGGATGGTTCTTGGCCAGGCTGAAAAATGCATCGGTCGGCAGGAAGAGATCGGCGGGTGGCAACAGCGGGCGGTCCTTGTCGCCAGACAGCAGGCGGAAGCGACCCTGTGCGTCGGACCAGAACGCCTGCCCGGCGGGATCGAGCGCGCCATGCGTGACCAGGCGGGTGGACGCGGGCAGGTAGTCGAACAGGCTCGCGGTTGCCTCGAAAAACAGCGGCAGGTAGTACTCGATGCCGGCAGGTGCGAGGCCGTTGCTGACGTCCTTGTAGAGCTTGGATTTCGATGGATCGCCCTCGAAACGCTCGCGGAAATTCTGCCGGAACCGGGTGATACCGGCCTCGTCGAGCGGAAACTCGCGAGCCGGCAGCAGTCGCACCTCGTTGACCGGGTAGATGCTGCGCTGGGTGTCGACGTCGAACGCACGCAGCGTCTCGATTTCGTTGTCGAACAGGTCGATGCGGTAGGGCAGGGTGCTGCCCATGGGAAACAGGTCGATCAGTCCGCCGCGGATCGAAAATTCCCCCGCCGTAAAAACCTGGTTGACATGGGTGTAACCGCCGAGCGCCATTTGCGCGCGGAAGGCCGCTTCGTCGAGGGTGTCCTTCTGCTTGAGGAAAAACGTGTGGGCAGCGAGAAAGCTGGGCGGCGGCAGCCGGTACAGCGCGGTGGACAGCGCCACCACGGCGACGTCGAAATCGCCGCGGGAAATCTGGTATAGCGTGGCCAGCCGCTCCGAAATCAGGTCGGGATGTGGAGAGAAGGTGTCGTAGGGCAGGGTTTCCCAGTCCGGAAAGGCACACACCCTGAGTTCAGGGTCGAACCAGCGCATCTCCTCGGTCAGGCGGTTGGCATCCCAGGCGCCGGCGCATACCACCACCAGGGGGCCTGCCTTCCTGGCCAGTTCGGCCAGATAGAGCGCGTCGGCGGCACCGGCCAGTCCGGACTGGCCGCGTGCATTGGGGGTGGGGGTGAAGAACGCCATGCAAATAGTCGCATTATATCGGGCGGGCGAAGCCCGGTGGGGCGCGGGTATAATGCGCGACTTTCATTGTGTTGGTGATCCTGCCATGAGCCTTGACCGCGTCAGTTCCGGCCGCAACCTGCCCGACGATTTCAACGTCATCATCGAAATTCCCTCCCACGGCGAACCGATCAAATACGAAGTCGACAAGGAATCCGGTGCCATGTTCGTCGACCGCTTCATGTCGACCGCGATGCATTACCCCTGCAACTACGGCTACATCCCGCACACGTTGTCGGACGACGGCGATCCCGTCGACGTGCTGGTGGTGACACCGATACCCTTGATCACTGGCGTGGTGGTGCGCTGCCGCCCCATCGGCATGCTGAAAATGACCGATGAAGCAGGCGAGGACGCCAAGCTGCTGGCAGTCCCGGTCGACAAGTTGTGCGGCCTCTACCGGGGCGTCAACAAGCCGGAGGACATGCAGGCCCTACTGCTGGCGCAGATCGCCCACTTCTTCGAGCATTACAAGGACCTCGAATCCGGCAAGTGGGTCAAGGTCGAGGGCTGGGTCGGGGTCGACGATGCGCGCGCCGAGATTCTGGCCGGGGTGGAACGCTTCCGCAACGCAGTGGACAAGCCAGCATTCTAGGGGTCAGGGACTAGGAGCCAGGGATTAGGGGACCTTGTGTGGCTTCGCCGCATTTCGTCAATACACGAGGCGCGGCGAAGCCGCTCATCCCCTGGTCCCTGGCCCCCAAATCCTAGTCCCTGATCCTGGCCCCTGACCCCCTGCTAAACACATGAAAATCTGCATCCTCTCCGACTCCCACGACAATCGCCGCCTCTTGGGTGCAGCGGTCGAGCACGCCAAGGCCCAAGGGGCGGAAGCGGTGCTGCACTGCGGCGATGTGGTCGCGCCGACCACGCTGCGCGTGCTGCAGAAATACGAACTGCCGGTTCACGTCATCCATGGCAACAACACGGGCGATCTCTACAACATGAGCCGGCTGGCCGCCGAACCCAACAGCGTGGTGCGCTACCACGGACAGGATGCAGCGTTCACCCTGGCCGACCGCAACCTGTTCCTGGTGCACTACCCGCACTATGCGCACGCACTCGCCTGCACCGGTGACTACGATCTGGTGTGCTGCGGCCACGACCACAAATCCAGCATCGCGCAGGTCGCCACCGTCAAGGGCGGCCACACCTGGCTGATCAACCCCGGCACCGTCGGCGGCGTCGGTAATGCCCCTACTTATGTCATGGCCGATCTGGACTCGATGCGGTTCGAGATCGTCAGCGTCGAGGCGGCGCCCGCTTCGGTGCTGCCCCCCGTAACCCCGCACGTTTGAGCGCTGGATCCGCACTTCAACTTATTCGCGCATAGAAAACTTCGATTGAAATTGCGCGCTTGTCCGTGGCGGCAGGCATCGCCTTCGGAGTACCATTCAAGGTCCTGATCCGGGCTCAATTCCGGCATTCGGGGAGGAATTCCCGGATAATTTTCAGACAATTTTTGCATCCATCGGATGGAGGAAACAATGACGGAGCATGTTGCAACCAACGAGACCATACTCGTGGTGGGCGGCGGGATTTCCGGCATGACCGCCGCACTCGAAGCGGCCGAAACCGGCAAGAACGTTGTTCTGGTTGAGAAAAATCCTGCACTGGGCGGCCGCACCTCCCAGTTGTATCGCTATTTTCCCAAGCTGTGCCACCCCACCTGCGGCCTTGAGATCAACCTGCGCCGCCTCAAGAACAATCCCCGCGTGCGCGTGCTGACGCTGGCCGAAGTGACCGGCATCGAAGGCCGCACCGGCAATTACACCGCCTCCGTCAAGATCAAGCCGCGCTACGTGAACGAGAACTGCACCGCCTGCGGCGACTGCGAGCGCGCGGTGGAGATGAAGGTGGACGATCCGTTCAACTACAATCTCGGCCAGCACAAGGCCGCTTTCCTGCCGAGCGCGATGGCCTACCCGCAGCGCTATGTGCTCGACCCCGCGATCATCGGCAGCGCCGACGCCGACAAGGCCAAGGCCGCCTGCAAGTACGGTGCGATCGACCTCGACATGCAGGAGGAAACGATCCAGGTCAAGGCCGGCGCGGTGGTGTGGGCGACCGGCTGGCAGCCCTACGATGCGAAAAAGATTCAGCCTTACGGCTACGGTCGCTTCAAGAACGTCATCACCAGCGTCGAGTTCGAGCGCCTGGCCGACATCCATGGGCCCACGGGCGGCAAGATCCTGCGCCCCGGCGACGGCAAGGAAGCGAAGAACATCGCCTTCATCCAGTGCGCCGGTTCGCGCGACGAGAACCATCTGCGCCACTGCTCGCGCATCTGCTGCATGGCGTCGCTGAAGCAGACCCATTACGTGCGCGAGAAGTATCCGGAAGACGGCAAGTCGACCATCTACTACATCGACATCCGCGCCATCGACCGCTTCGAGGACTTCTACCAGAAGGTGCAGGCCGATCCCTCGGTGAGCTTCATCAAGTCCAAGGTGGCGAAAATCACCGAAGACGAGCACGGCAACCCGGTGTGCTGGGGCGTCAACACCGAAGGCTACAAGCGCTACACCACCCCGCACGACCTGGTGGTGCTGGCCGTCGGCATGGAACCTTCGGTCAAGGGCATCAATATTCCCGGCCACATCGTGGCGGATTCGAGCGGCTTCATCGAAGCCGACCCGACCAACGGCGCGGTGTTCGGCGCAGGTTGCGCCTCGAATGCGCTGGATGTGAACCGTGCAGTGCAATCGGCCACGGCGGCGGCATTGCGCGCCATCCAGGTGGTCAACAGAGTAGCAAAGGCGGAGGCTTAAACAATGGCTGACATCAAAGTCGCAGCGTATATCTGCAAGGGCTGCGGACTCGGCGATCGTCTCGACACGGACGCGCTGGTCAAGATCGCACAGAAGGACGGCAAGGTGCCGCTGGCGAAGTCGCACGATTTCCTGTGCAACGCCGATGGCGTGGCGATGATCAAGAACGACATCGCCAGCGAGGGCGTCACCCACATCATGATCGGCGCCTGTTCGCGCCGCGCCAAGACCGAGGCGTTCTACTTCCCGGAAAACGCCGTGGCACGCGCCAACCTGCGTGAAGGCGTAATCTGGATCCGTCCCGACACCGACGAGGCGCGCGAGACCACCCAGGAAATGGCGGAAGATTACATCCGCATGGGATGTGGCGAGGTGAAGGCAATGACCGCGCCCGGCGGCAATCCCAACACCGGCGGCAGCAAGACGATGCTGGTCGTGGGTGGGGGCGTCACCGGCATGACCACCGCGATCGAAGCGTCGAAGACCGGCTACCCCGTGGTGCTGGTGGAAAAAACCGGCGCGCTCGGTGGCTGGGCGGCCAAACTCTACAAGCGCGTTCCGGTGCACGAGCCGTTCAAATCCCCCGCCGACACCGGCGTTGGCGAACTGGTGTCGCAGGTGCTGGGCGACAGCAACATCAAGGTCTATCTGAACGCGACCATCGCCAAGACCGACGGCGCGCCGGGCCGCTTCGTGGTCGACGTCGCCACCGAATCGGGCGCCACCCACACTGAAGACATCGGCGCCATCGTGCAGGCGACCGGCTTCACGCTGTACGACATGAACAAGCTGCCGGAACTCGGCGGCGGCAAGTCGCCCAACGTGGTCGACCAGGCGGGCCTCGAAGCGTTGGCGACAGCAGCTGCAGCTGGCGATGGCGTGATCCGTCGTCCTTCGGACGGCCAGCCGGTGAAGTCGGTGGTGTTCGTGCAGTGTGCGGGCCAACGTGACACGACGGGCCAGCATCTGTCGTACTGTTCAGGATATTGCTGCAACGCCAGCATCAAGCAGGCGATGTACTTCAAGGACGCCAACCCGTCCGTCGATACCA
This sequence comes from Thiobacillus sp., assembly GCA_016124745.1. Lineage (GTDB taxonomy): Bacteria > Pseudomonadota > Gammaproteobacteria > Burkholderiales > Thiobacillaceae > Thiobacillus. Next base: position 20,744 of record WGNC01000004.1, on the reverse strand, counting down.
CCATCATCTACACGGATCTGCGCACCCCCGGCAACGGCGAGGATTTCTACCGCAGCGCGCAGGAGAAGGGCGTCATCTTCACCAAGGGCAAGGTCGCCGAAGTGGTGCTCAACGGCGCCACCAGCACGGTGAAGTTCCACGACCTGATTCTGGACGACAGCAACGCCGCAGTGGTGGATGTCGATCTGGTGGTGCTGGCGACCGGCCAGGTAGCGAACTCCGGCATCAACATTGATGCGCCGGCGGCCGCAGCAGAGGAAGCAGGCGCTGAGCCCAAGGTCGAGGTCAAGCCGATTTCCATCCTCAACCTGACCTACCGCCAGGGTCCGGACGTGCCGCAGCTGAAGCAGGGGTTCACCGACTCGCACTTCATCTGCTTCCCGTATGAAACCCGCCGCACCGGCATCTACACGGCCGGCCCGGTTCGTCGACCGATGGATATCGCGCAGGCGCGTGAAGACGCGACCGGCGCTGCGCTGAAAGCGATTCAGGCGCTGGAAAACGCCGAACTCGGCCGCGCTGCGCATCCGCGCTCGGGCGACCTGTCGTTCCCGAAAGTGCGCCTCGAAGGTTGCACCCAGTGCAAGCGCTGTACCGTGGAATGCCCGTTCGGCGCCATCGACGAGGACGAAAAGCGCTTTCCGGTGTTCAACGAATCGCGTTGTCGTCGTTGCGGCACCTGCATGGGCGCCTGTCCGGTGCGCGTGATCTCGTTCGAGAACTACTCGGTCAACACCGTCGGCGCGCAGATCAAGGCCGTCGACATTCCCGACGAGTTTTCCGAGAAGCCGCGCATCCTGATCCTGGCTTGCGAGAATGACGCCTACCCGGCACTCGACATGGCGGGCATGAGCCGCAACGAGTACTCGGCCTTCGTGCGCATCATTCCGATTCGCTGTCTGGGATCGGTCAACACCATCTGGATCACCGACGCGCTGAACGCCGGTTACGACGGCGTGATGATGATGGGTTGCAAGTCCGGCGACGAATACCAGTGCCATTTCGTCAAGGGATCAGAACTCGGCCGCGTACGTCTGTCGAAGATCGACGACACGCTGAAGACGCTGAACCTTGAGAAGGAGCGCGTGCGCGATCTCGAAGTCGCCATCACCGACATCGAGCGGGTGCCCGAGATGATCAACAAGTATGCCGCCGAGCTGGTTGCCGTTGGCCCCAGCCCGTTCAAAGGCTTCTAACAGGAGACCCCACCATGAGCGCAAATACGGCATTGGCGGAGAAGTACCGCAATAATTTCCTGAAAGAAATCGAAGAACAGGTCGAGATGGGCGACTGGGTCAAGATGTGCATGCAATGCGGCGTCTGCTCCGGTTCCTGCCCGACCAACTTCCAGAGCGCCTGGGAGCATCCGCCGCAGGAACTGTTCATGATGATCCGCGCAGGCAAGCGCGAGGAAGTGCTGACCTCCACCTCGATGTGGAACTGCACCTCATGCTACAACTGCATCGTGCGCTGCCCGCGCAAGCTGCCGATCACCCACATCATGCACGGCATCGCCGAATACGCACACCGCATCGGCATGGCGCCCAAAATGCAGGCCACGCGCTTCTTCAGTGGCCTGTTCTGGAAAAACGCCACCAAGACCGGCCGCGTCAACGAACTCAAGCTGTCGATGGGCCTCTACTTCAAGGATGGCTTTGCCCAGGGCGTCAAGAACGGCATGGCGATGCAATCGGTTGCACTGGGCCTGGTCAAGGCAGGACGCCTGAACGTGATGGAATTGTTCGGCGGCCACAAGTGCAAGGATCAGAAGGGCATCCAGGCGATGCTGAAGAAAGCCTACGAAATCGAGCGCAACCGCAAGGCTGCCAAGATGGCGGGCTGAGGAGAGAACTATGGCGAAACATGAATACGCGTTTTACCCCGGCTGCTCGTCGCAGAAGGGCGCTTCCGCATCCAATTACCTCACTTCGGTCGAGGCGATGTGCAAGACGCTCGACGTCAAGATCACCGAGATCCCCGACTGGAACTGTTGTGGCGCCTCCATCGGCTACGCGGAGGCCGGCGAACTGCCGCGCCACGTGATGAATGCACGCAACTTCGCGCTGTCGGAAAAGAATCTGCCAGGGAAGGAAATCGTCGCGACCTGTGCGGCCTGCTGGCTCGGCGCGCGCGAAACGCGCGAGCGCCTGAGCCATTCCGACACGCTGATGAACGACACCCGCGAGGCTTTGAAGGAGGCCGGCCTCACGATCAACGAAATGCCCAATATCCGTCACATGGTCGAAGTGCTGATCGAGGACATCGGCTTCGACGAAATGAAAAAGCATGTCGTGCGCCCGCTCGAAGGCGTCAAGATCGCGGGCTATGTCGGCTGCCAGACCAACCGCCCGTTCGGGGTGGACGGCGAATCGTTCGAGAATCCCCAGTACCTCGACAAGATGGTCGAAATGGTCGGTGCCCAGTCCATCCCCGAGTACGAACAGAAGGTCACCTGTTGCGGCGGTGCACTGGCGTTCTCCGAGCCCGAAAAGGCCCAGGCGCAGATCAAGGATATCGTCGAGTCCGCCTATGACCACGGCGCCGAAATGATCGTGACGCCGTGTCCGCTGTGCCAGGCCAACGTCGAGGTGTATCAGGGCCAGATCAACAAGCGCTACGGCACCAAATTCGACATTCCGGTGATGTACTACAGTCAGCTCATGGTCGTGGCCTACGGCGGCAGCGCCAAGGATGCCGCGCTCAACGGCCAGGTCATCAAGGCGCGCAGGCTGGAAGAAATCGCCGCCAAGCCTGTCCTGAGCCGTGCCGAAGGGCCGGCCAAGCGCTGAGACGTTTCGGGTTGCACATCAGACAGGGGCCAGGTGCCCCTGTTTTTTTGCGTCGGTGGCGGACTGGGGTTGAGTGGGTTCGGCCGCTCGGTACCGGAAGATCCGCCCTGTGCCTGTCTATGGATTCTGCTTCAGAGTCGAAGTTGCCACGTGCTCCATGTCGCCATCCATCGCATGGAAGGAATTGCCTTGACCCGGCGTATCCATGATGTAGCAATCGCGCCCGGATTCTTTCCCCTTGTACAGCGCGACGTCAGCGCGTTCGAGCGCGCTCGCCAGTTCTTCATGGTCGCCAACCTGGGCCATGCCAAGGGTGACGGTCAGGGTCACGCTCTGGTCCCTGGAAATGGGCACGGGCGTTGTGCGGATGGTGGACAACAGGCGACGTGCTGACTGTTCGGCTTCTTCGGCCGATTTGCACTGCAGCAGCCAGAGAAACTCTTCGCCGCCAAAACGGTAGATCGGTTCATTGCTGCGCAGATTGTGATTCAGCGTCTCGGCGAGGTGGCGCAGCACCCGGTCACCGACGGGATGGCCATAACTGTCGTTGATGCGCTTGAAGTGGTCGACATCGATCAGCGCGACATACAGCAGGTTACCGTTGCGCCGGGCGTCCTTCTGCTGCAGGGCGAAGTCGCCTTCGATTCCGTATCGCAGGGGCAATCCAGTCAACGGATCGTGCCGGGCAGCATTCGACAGAATCGAGGTCTTGAAACGTGCAAGCAGACCGAGCAGTTCCGCCTGTGATTGCTCAAAAGCAAGCAGATCGGAATGCTTGCCGGGCGAGCCGGCCAGAACGTCGTTGCAGATGCCCCGGATAGCATCATGCATGGCCTGATGGGCCCGTTCGACGTGCTCTGCACCCAGTGCATCAATGGCTTCGAAGTGCGTCCTGTTCTCCGCATACCAGGCCGCGAACTTGCAGAGGGTATGCGCCGTGGGGGAGAGCACGTCCTCCCTGGGAGTAGTGTGCAACACCACAAATCGCAGGATTCGGCGCGTCCAGTCCATCACGTCCTCAACCGCCGCATCGAGCTCGGTAATGAGACAGTCTATTTCGGGAGTCAGGTCAGGCATGGTCGTCATATCAGATAATGCTTAAACGGACATGCGTGACATTACTGAATAGTCGCAATGTCCTGCCAGCGTGCGGCACCTCTTTGCATGCCTCAGGGGGCCGTCATGAAGCGAAGGTATGCCCATCCCGGCGGATCCTGTTCACATTCCCCGGAAATGCCGGCGGGCTTAAAGTACGGCTTGCGCCACGCGGTGGCAAGGGCTAGAGTCCAGCCATGCGTCGATTCCGGGTATTCCTCTTTTACTTGTTGTCCATCGTGGTCCCGCTACAGGCTTATGCACACGTCGTGCTTCCCGAGGCACATTGCCCGATGGAACGGAAGGCCATGTCGGCTGACGGAGGCGGCGCGGCTGGCCACGACTGCTGCCCCGAAGCGGATGGCACCAAAAAGGCCGGCAAATCGTGCCCGTTCTGTCAGTTCCTGGGTCAGTTGCTACCGGTTCCATCGTTCGACGTTCTGGCACAGGAAGCGACTTCATCCGTTCGCTACCCGCATGTCACGGGCGTCTTCTTCTCCTTCGACCCAACCTCCACCTGGCGGCCGCCGGCCCCGCTCTGATTCCCTGTACCGAGTTCCGCGCTACGTCCGCTGATCGGGCGTAGTGGCGGATATTCCGCGCCATCGAGTCCTAACGGTGGTCGCCCACTCGCAAGGAGTTGGAACATGGTGATTCCCAAACCATCCGCATCAACGTGCCGGCCTCGTTATGCCTGTGCGACGGCGATGCTTGCACTTGTATTGCTGAATCCTGCCGCTACCGCCTGCGCTGAAACGCTGTCCTTCGATAATGCATTGACGCTGGCTGTCCGCGAGACGCCCGCGCTGCGCGCCGAGGCCGCCCAGGTCGATGCTGCCCGCGAGGCGGCGATTCCGGCGGGCGCGCTGCCCGACCCCAAGATGACGCTGGGGCTCGACAACGTGCCGATCGAAGGCCCGAACGCCTATAGCCTGTCCAGTGAACCGATGACCATGACAAAGATCGGCGTGATGCAGGCGTTTCCCAACGAAGCCAAGCGCGATGCGCGCGTGGCGGCCGCACGCGGTCGGGTCGACCTGACGCAAGCACAAACCCGGATCACCCGCCTCACCGTGCTGCGCGAAACGGCGGTCGCCTGGATCGCGCGCCATACCGTCGAGCGCCAGCTTGCCCGCATCGACGCGCTGGACAGCGAGAACCGCGTGTTCGACGCCGCCGTGCGGGCCCGTATCGCAGCCGGCAAGGGCAAGGCCCTTGAGGCGGTTGCCTCGCGCCAGGAAACCGCGCTGATTGAAGCGCGCCGGGACGATCTCGCTGCCCGTCGCCAGCAGGCCATCGCTGCCCTCAAGCGCTGGATCGGGCCGAGCGCGGAGGCGCCGCTGCAAGGTACGGCCCCCGAGTGGCCAATCAACCGCGACGCGCTGGCCCATGAACTGCACGGGCATCCGGAACTGTCGATATTCGATCCGAAGGAGCGGGTGCTGAATGCCGAGGTGGCCGAAGCACAGGCCGAGAAGAAGCCGGACTGGGCGCTGGAAATGGCCTACCTGAAGCGCGGCTCGCAGTATGGCGACATGGCCATGCTGGAGGTCAGCTTCGATCTGCCGGTTTTTTCCGCGACTCGCCAGGATCCGAAAATTTCCGCCAAGCTGGCCGAGCGTGCGGGCCTCGACGCGGAGCGCGAGGCCGTGATGCGCGAGCACGCGGCGATGCTGGAAAAGGATCTGGCCGAGTACCAGCGCCTCGACAATGCCGTCAGGCGTCAGCGCGACGTGCTGCTGCCGCTGGCGAACAAAAAGGTGGATCTGGCCATGGCGGCCTGGCGCGGCGGCAAGGGCGAACTGGTCGACTTGGTGATGGCGCGTCGTGAGTACATCGATGCCGACCTCGAAGCCATCGCGCTCGAAGGCGCACGCCAGCAGATGGCGGCGCAACTGCATTTGGCCTACAGCGACCCCACCGTTTCGGGAGAATCACAATGAATACGAGAACCCTGAAGAAAACCCTGCTGAGCCTGATCGCAGTCATCCTGCTGCTCGCCGCCGGCGTGGCGGCCGGCCTGTGGTGGGCCGGCAACCAGGCGCCGGCGATGATGGAAGCCTCGACAGAGGGCGCGCATGATGGCCGCACCATTCTGTACTGGTACGACCCGATGGTGCCGCAGCAAAAGTTCGACAAGCCGGGCAAATCGCCCTTCATGGACATGGACCTGGTGCCCAAGTATGCCGACGAAGGGGGCGATGCCTCGACCGTGAAGATCGATCCGGGCGTGGCGCAGAACCTGGGCGTCCGCCTCGCAGCCGTCAAACGCGGGGTGATCGACACCGACGTGCGGGCGACCGGCATCGTCGATTTCAACGAGCGCGAGCTGGCCATCGTGCAGGCGCGCAGCGGCGGATACGTCGAGCGGGTGGCCAGGCTGGCACCCAGCGACGTGGTGGCTGCGGGCGCCTTCATCGCCGAACTGCTGGTGCCGGAATGGGCGGCGCTGCAGCAGGAGTATCTGGCACTCAAGGCCGTGGGCGACACAGTGCTCGAAGACGCGGCGCGCGAGCGGATGCGCCTGGGCGGCATGCCGGACGGCCTGATTCGCGAGGTGTCCGCCAGTGGCAAGATTCAGAATCGCATTTCGATGACCGCCCCGCGCGGCGGTGTCATCCAGACACTCGAGGTGCGTCCGGGCATGACGCTGATGGCCGGCCAGACGCTGGCACGCATCAACGGCATCGGCACGGTCTGGCTCGATGTGGCGGTGCCGGAAGCGCAGGCCGGCGCGGTACGGGCGGGGCAGACGGCCGAGGCCGTCTTCGCCGCGTTTCCGGGCAAGCCGGTAGCGGGTCGCGTCACCGCCCTGTTGCCGACGCTGGACGACGGCGCCCGCGCGCTCAGGGTGCGCATCGAACTGCCCAACAAGGACGGTCGCCTGCGTCCGGGACTGACGGCCCAGGTCAGTCTCAAGGGCGGCGGCGGCGAGCCGGTCCTGCTGGTGCCGACCGAGGCGGTCATCCGTACCGGGCGCCGCGCACTCGTCATCGTCGCGGAGGCTGAAGGACGCTATCGCCCGGTCGAGGTCACGCTCGGCGCCGAGGCCGGCAGCGACAGCGTGATCCTGTCTGGCCTCGACGAAGGCCAGTCCGTCGTCGCCAGCGGCCAGTTCCTGATCGATTCGGAAGCCAGCCTGCAGGGCATCGTCGCGCGTGCCGCAGGCGGCGCGGACAGCGGGATGGCCGCGCCGCCTGCGCTGCACGAGGCCGATGCGGTGATCGAGGACATGTCAGCCGGCTATGTGATGCTCGCCCACGGTCCCTTCAAGACGCTGTCGATGCCGGGCATGACCATGGAGTTTCCGCTGGCCAGTCCCAAGCTCGTGCAGGGTCTGAAAGTGGGGGACCGGGTGCGCGTCGGCGTGCGCGAAGCCGACGACGGGCTGCTGGTCGAGAAGCTCGACAAGACCGGCGGTGCGAAATGATCGCGCGCGTGATCCGCTGGTCGGTCGGCAACCGCTTCCTGGTCCTGCTGGCGACGCTGTTTGTCGTGGCCTGGGGGGTGTGGGCCGTGAAGACCATGCCGATCGACGCGCTGCCCGATCTGTCCGACGTGCAGGTCATCATCCGCACGCCTTATCCGGGCCAGGCGCCTCAGATCGTCGAGAACCAGGTCACCTACCCCCTGTCCACCACCATGCTGTCGGTGCCCGGGGCGAAGACGGTGCGCGGCTTTTCCTTCTTCGGCGACAGCTTCGTCTATGTACTGTTCGAGGATGGGACCGATCTCTACTGGGCGCGCTCGCGGGTACTCGAGTATCTGAGCCAGATACAGAGCCGGCTGCCGCCGAGCGCCAAGCCGGCGCTCGGTCCGGACGCCACCGGCGTGGGCTGGATCTACCAGTACGCACTGGTCGACCGCAGCGGCAAGCACGACCTCGCACAGTTGCGCACGCTGCAGGACTGGTTCCTCAAGTACGAGCTTAAAACCCTGCCCAACGTGGCCGAAGTCGCCACCGTCGGCGGCATGGTCAGGCAGTATCAGGTGGTGCTCGATCCGGTGAAGCTCGCCGGCTTCGGCATCACCCACGAGCAGGTCATCGCGGCGATCCGCGCGGCCAACCAGGAAACCGGCGGCGCGGTGCTGGAACTGGCCGAAACCGAATTCATGGTGCGCTCGAGCGGCTATCTCAGGAATATCGCCGACTTCCGCGACATCCCGCTGCGGCTGGCCGGGACCACACCGGTCAAGCTAGGTGACGTGGCGCACATCCAGCTCGGACCCGAGATGCGGCGCGGCATTGCCGAACTCGACGGCGAGGGCGAAGCCGTCGGCGGCATCGTGGTGCTGCGCTCGGGCAAGAACGCGCGCACGACCATCGCGGCGGTCCGCGACAAGCTCGAATCGCTCAAGGCCAGCCTGCCGGACGGTGTCGAAATCGTGCCGACCTACGACCGCAGCCAGCTGATCGACCGCGCGATCGACAATCTGACCAGCAAGCTGATCGAGGAATTCATCGTGGTGGCGCTGGTCTGTGCGCTGTTCCTGTGGCACCTGCGCTCCTCGCTGGTGGCCATCGTCTCGCTGCCGCTGGGGGTGCTGATCGCGTTCATCATCATGCGCCAGCAGGGGGTCAACGCCAACATCATGTCGCTCGGCGGCATCGCCATCGCCATCGGCGCGATGGTCGACGCGGCGGTCGTGATGATCGAGAACGCCCACAAGAAGATCGAGGCCTGGAACCACGCCCATCCCGGCGAAACGCTGGCGGGCGAGGCGCACTGGAAGGTGGTGACCGAGGCGGCGTGCGAAGTCGGCCCGGCGCTGTTCTACTCGCTGCTGATCATCACGCTGTCCTTCATTCCGGTTTTCACGCTGGAAGCGCAGGAAGGCCGGCTGTTCGGACCGCTTGCGTTTACCAAGACCTACGCCATGGCCGCCGCCGCCGGTCTGTCGGTCACGCTGATTCCGGTGCTGATGGGCTACTGGATCCGCGGCAGGATTCCCGACGAGACGAAGAACCCGCTCAACCGCTGGCTGATTCGTGCCTACCATCCGCTGCTGGAAGCCGTGCTGAAACACCCCTGGATCACGCTTGTCGCGGCGGCGCTCATCTTCCTGACCGCGTTGTGGCCGGCCAGCCGCCTCGGCGGCGAGTTCCTGCCGCCGCTCGACGAGGGCGACCTGCTCTACATGCCGTCGGCCCTACCGGGCCTGTCGGCGCAGAAGGCCGCCGAACTGCTGCAGCAGACCAATCGCATGATCAGGAGCGTGCCCGAGGTGGCGCGTGTCAACGGCAAGGCCGGGCGTGCCGAAACCGCCACCGATCCGGCGCCGCTCGAAATGTTCGAGACCATCATCCAGTTCAAGCCGCGCGACCAATGGCGCCCGGGCATGACCCCCGAGAAGCTGGTCGATGAGCTGGACCGGGCGGTGAAGGTGCCGGGGCTCGCCAACATCTGGATCCCGCCGATCCGCAACCGCATCGACATGCTTGCCACCGGCATCAAGAGCCCGGTCGGCGTCAAGGTGACCGGCAGCAACCTGGCCGATATCGATCGCATCGCGCTGGACGTCGAGCGTATCGCCAAGGCCGTTCCCGGCGTGTCGTCGGCGCTGGCCGAACGCCTCACCGGCGGCCGCTACATCGACATCGACATCGATCGCGCGGAGGCGGCACGCTACGGCATGAACATCGGCGACGTGCAGTCGGTCGTGGCCAACCTCATCGGTGGCGAGAACATCGGCGAGACGATCGAAGGCCTGGCGCGCTATCCGATCAACGTGCGCTATCCGCGCGAATGGCGCGACACGCCCGACAAGCTCGCCGCACTGCCCATCCTCACGCCCAACGGCAGCCAGATCACGCTGGGCACGGTGGCCAAGGTCAGGATCAGCGACGGCCCGCCGATGCTGAAGAGCGAGAACGCGCGGCCATCTGGCTGGGTCTATGTCGACGTGCGCGGGCGCGACCTCGCGTCCACCGTGGCCGACCTGCAGGCTGCCGTGGCCGCCAATGTCAAGCTCGAACCCGGCATGAGCCTGGCCTACTCTGGCCAGTTCGAGTTCATGGAGCGCGCCAACGCGCGGTTGAAGCTCGTCGTGCCCGCCACGCTGCTCATCATCCTGGTGCTGCTCTATCTCACCTTCAACCGCTTCGACGAAGCCGTGCTCATCATGGCCACGCTGCCATTCGCCCTCACCGGCGGCGTGTGGTTCCTGTACCTCATGGGCTACCAGTTGTCGGTTGCCACCGGTGTTGGCTTCATCGCGCTGGCAGGGGTGTCGGCCGAGTTCGGCGTCATCATGCTGCTGTATCTGAAGAACGCCTGGGAGGCGAAACGCGCAGCCGGCAAGACCAGCGAGGCCGATCTGCTCGACGCCATCCGCGAAGGCGCGGTACAGCGCGTGCGTCCCAAGGCCATGACGGTGGCGGTGATCGTCGCCGGCCTGTTGCCCATTCTGCTCGGCACCGGTACCGGCAGCGAGGTGATGAGCCGTATCGCGGCCCCCATGGTGGGCGGCATGCTGAGTGCGCCGCTGCTGTCGCTGTTCGTCGTCCCGGCGGCCTACCGGCTGATGCGCCGCCGCCAGCAAGTTGAGACCGCTCCGGTGCACGTTCGGACTGAAGCAGTTTGAATCTGCCTGCAAAATGCGCCGCCTGGCCGTGGTTCCCCGCAGGGGAGGCTTGGCGGTATGCTTGCGTTTTGTTTTGACGGACTGACGACATGAAAAAAGCCGCCAACCTCAACGAGCTCATCGACCTGGTCCACGAGGCCGTCTACGAAGTCGACGAACTGCGTGCCTGTCTGGAGCATGACGACGACGAAGCGTCGACCTATACGCCGTATCTGGATGATCTCGACAGGATGCTGCGCGAACTGCACGAATCGATGGCATCGGGAAAATACCAGGGCGTGGGGAAGGGCGACGACCTGCCGTTCATGCCGCTGTTCAAGAAGCACGAGCGCAGCATTCCGTTCCGCGAGCTGTTGCGCACCATCAATGCGACGCATCGCGAAGGTTACGAGGCCTGATCGGGGACGGCGCGCTACAGCTGCCCGGTTTCGCAATTGAAATATCTGACCTGCATCGGCCTGCCTCTCCTGCTCCAGGCAGGGTTCACCCTATTGATCATCAACGCGGCACCCGGCGGCTCCTTCGTCGGGCTGGGCGCATTGCTGTTTGCGGGGATCGGGATACCCATTACCGCTGTCCTGCTGTTTCCGCTGGCACGCGATAGATCCGGGCGTAGCGGCTACGGTCGAATCCTGCGCCTGGTTCTGCTCACGCTGGCACTGCCCCTGGCGCAGCTTGGGTTGCTGGTTCTGGTCACCGTCTTTCGCCTCTAACGCCTTCTGTCTTTTGCGGCGTCGTGACCAATGCCGGACCAGCCATGGCTACGCGATGATGTCACGATGTTCTGCTTGACGCAGGGCAAGATGACAAATTGAGTTAAGGTCTATTCTGGAAACAGAGTGGAGTGAGGTAGGCGGGGCGAGAACTTTTTGGCCGGGCAGCTTTCCGATTGTCAGGCGTCGCCGTGTTGCCATCAATGTTGAACTTACGGGAGATCGATCATGCAACTCAGTGAACAGGAAAAAGCCAAGCTGGGCCAGCAGTACGACAAACTGGCCAGCAAATTCAATGAACTTTACCTGGCGGGCAAGGAGCGTGGCCGGGACGCGATGGCCGTTGCACTGGAAAAAGCCCGCGAGCAGATGACTACACTGGGAGAATTCAGTGCCGAACATGGCGAGGAATTGAAGCAATACCTCGCCCGCGACCTCGACCAGACCATCGCCGATGCGCAGAAGCTGGGCGAAGAAGCGAAGGAGCGCTTGCATCCGTCGCGCCTGGGTGCAGGCGCGCTGGCCTCGCTGGCGACGGTGCTGGAACTGACCGGCAATGCACTGCATTCCCTGAGCGACAAAACGAAGGAAAAGCTTACGTACAGGACGGGTGAGGTGACCTCTGCCGGCACCCTGACCTGCCAGGCGTGCGGGCAGGCCGTGCATCTCAAGCAAACGGGTCACGTGCCTCCCTGCCCGAAGTGCAGCGGCACGCGCTTCAACAAGGGCTACTGACTGGCTGCTTGGGGTGAGGCCGCTCCCGGATTCCGGATCGATCAGCGGTGGAGCATGAAGTACTGGAGAAAGGCCTCCGCCCGCAGGGGGCGTGAGAAATAGTATCCCTGTACTTGCCGCACACCCGCGGCCTGCAGCAGGGAAATCTGCTCGGCGGTCTCCACTCCCTCGGCGATCACCTCGAGATCGGTGGTTTTCAGCAGCACGGCCAGCGCTTCGGCCCAGCGCGGCATCGAGCCATCTTCCCCGCGATCGAGCAGGACGCTCTTGTCGAGCTTGATGATCTGCACATTGCAGCGCGAGAGGATCAGGACACTGGCAGGGTCGATCTTGACGTCATCCATCGCGATGCGGACGCCCTGACGGGCGGCGATATCCAGCGCCATCAGCCCCATCTGGTCCGGCAGCCCGCGCTCGGTGATCTCCATGACGATCTTGTGCCGGAAGTCGCTGAGTCCCGACTTCCGCGCGGTGTACTCGAGCCCGCCGCGCCCGAGGATTTCGGGCGGGACGTTGATGTGCAGCGTGACCCCGTCCTCGTTTCTGAGCCAGTCGCCCAACTCGGTCGCCACCTGGTCGATCACCCAGTACGTGAGCAGCCCCGACAGCGGCGTATTGTCGGTCAGCGCAATGAATTCGTCAGGGTAAACGACACCATCAGGCCGATCCCAGCGCAACAGCGCCTCCACGCCGACACAGCGCAGACCGGGATCGAGTGAAACGATGGGCAGATATTCGAGTGCGAATTCTCCTTTTTCGAATCCATCCTGGATGTCATTCAGATAGAGCATGCGTTCTTCATCGGGTAGGTTATGGATAAGCGTGTCTGACGATTCGCTCAAGCGCCGTGGTGGAGTCTGAACGATTCCGTCGAACACCGCCACCTTGACGCTTGCGCACGCGGTCAGCCGTCGGCGCTGCCTATTCGTCGCGCAACGCATCCACCGGGTTGAGCCGGGCAGCGCGCATGGCGGGGACAACGCCCGCTGCCAGGCCGATCAGCACCGACACCAGCAGGGCACCGAATGCGTAATCCCACGGCGTGTTGACCGGCAGGCCGCTCACGGTGGTTTTCAGCAACCAGGCGATGCCGGCGCCGATGGCCAGTCCGCCGAGACCGCCCAAAGTGGACAGCACGGTCGATTCCATCAGGAACAGGGTGCGGATGCGCGCCCGGGTTGCGCCCAAGGCGGTCAGCAGCCCGATCTCGGAGACGCGCTCGGCCACGGCAATATGCATCAGCGTGACCATGCCGACCGCTCCCACCAGCAGGGAGATGCCGCCGAGTACGGCGACGGCGAAGGTCAGCACGTCGAGCACCGTGCTGAGCGTGTCGAGCATCTGCTGCTGCGGCGTCAGCGTGAAATCCTCGCGGCCGTGGCGCGCGATCAGGATGCGTTTGGCGTCGTCGACCACGGCCTTGAGTGGCGAGCCTGGAAGGTAGGCGATGTGGATTTCCATCACCCCCTCGCGGTTGAAGACTTCCAGCGCGCGCGCGGTCGGAATGTAGACGGTGTCGTCGAGGTCGAAGCCCAGTACCTGGCCCTTGGGCGCCATGACGCCGATCACCCGGAAACGCGAGGCCCCGACCTGCAGGGTGGCGCCGAGCGGATTGGCGCTGCCGAACAGTTCGCTGCGCACCTTGGCGCCCAGCACGGCATAGGCACGCGGATTGCGCGGATCGTCCGTGGGGAGGAACTGGCCGATCGCCACATGCATGTTGAAGGCGCGGGAAAAATCCGGTCCTTCGCCGTAAACCGTCACGCGCCGGCTGCGGCCGTGGGCGCGGATTTCCGCGTTGCCCATCACACCGGCATTGGTGTATTGCGCGTAACGCGAGGTCTGCAGGGCCAGCGCATCTTCGATCGTCAGCAGCCGCGCGCTGCCGATGGCGCCGACCGAGCCGCCGTGCGTGCTGACTTTTCCCGGACTGATGTTGATGATGTTGGTGCCGAACTGGGTGAATTCGGCCAGCACGAATTGATGGATGCCGTCGCCGATCGAGGTGAGCAGAATCACGGCGGCGATGCCCACGGCGACGCCCAGGGCGGACAGGAAGGTGCGCAGCCGATGCGCGGTAAGGGCATGCAGGGCGAAGCGGAGGATGTCGGCAATCTTCATTTTCCGCTCAGCGCAAGAACGGGGTCGAGCCGTGCCGCACGCGCGGCGGGCAGCAGGCTGGCGAGGATGCCGGTGATGAGCGCGGTGGCGACGCCCGCGACACTGGCCCAGGCCGGCGGCCAGGCAGGGAGAACAGGATAGGCGAGGCGGATCATCAGGGCGCCTGCGTGTCCCAGTGCAAAGCCGATGGCGCCGCCCGCGAGCGACAGCCAGAGTGCTTCGGCAAAAAACAGGCGGCGGATATCCGCCGCGGGGGCGCCGATGGCTTTCAGCAGGCCGATTTCCGAGGTGCGCTGGGCCACGGCCACCAGCATCACGTTCATCACCAGGATCCCGGCCACGGCCAGGCTGATCGCGGCGATGCCTGCCACGCCCAGCGTCAGCGCGCGCAGGATGCGGTCGAACGTGGCGAGCACCGCGTCCTGGGTGATGACGGTCACATCGTCCTCGCCGTCGTGGCGCAGCTTCAAGGCGTGGCGGATCGCCGCCTTCGCGGGCTCGATGGTGTTGCGGCTGCGTGCCTCGATCAGGATGCGGAACAGCGAGGAGGTGTTGAACATTTCCTGCGCATAGTCGATCGGGATGATGACGATTTCATCGGTATTGAACCCCATCGACTCGCCCTGGCTGGCGAGCACGCCCGACACCATGAAACGGCTGTCGCCCAGCCGGATGCGCTGTCCGACCACGTTGCCGTCGGGAAAGAATTCGCGTGCAAGCTGGCTGCCCAGGACGATCTGCGCGCTGCGCTCCGAACCGTGCGCGAGAAAACTGCCTTGCGCCAGCTTCATGTGCCGGATCGGCAGCAGTTCCGCCGTGCTGCCGAGCACCGTCACTTCGCGCAGGCGCCCGCCGGAAGTGAGTTCGGCAACGCCCACATTGAGGGGGGCCAGACGCCGGACCTGCGGCAGATGGCCGACGAAACGGGCATCCTCCAGCGTCAGGTCGCGCGGTGTCTGGCCGAGCGCCGCACCGGGAAAGCCGCCCGCGGTTTCGGCACGGCCCGGAAAGACGATCACGAGATTGGTGCCGAGCGAGGAAAACTGCCCTACCACGTAGCGCCGGGCGCCGTCGCCCAGGGCGGTGAGTACCACCACGGCCGCCACCCCAAGCGCCATCGCCAGCACGATGAGCAGCGAACGGGTGCGGTAGCTCACCACGGTTTCGAAGGAGAGGGCCAGCGTGTCGCGCAGGTTCATTGCAGCAACCGGGAGTCGCAGTTGAGCAGAAGTTTGCCCTTGGACAAGCCCGTCCTGAGCGAAGTCGAAGGGCTCAGGGCGAACGGCCTGATGGTGTCGCCATTTGCGTGTTTACAATCCCAACACTGTTCCGGTTGAGTCCGTCGACTTTGCTCAGGAGCGCCTTGACGAAGCCGCACGCTTGTTTGTTCTTCGTGTGGCTCTGACCGCGCGGGAATGGGCTTCATCTTTGATCCCCGACGATTTCGCCGTCGCGCATGGCGATGTGGCGATGCGCGCGCGCGCCCAGTTCGCGGTCGTGGGTGACGACGATCAGCGTGGTGCCCGCATGGTGGAGCCCTTCCAGCAGCGCCATGACTTCGCCACCGATGCGGTGATCGAGGTTGCCGGTCGGCTCGTCCGCCAGCAGGGCGGTGGGCTTGAGGATCGTGGCGCGCGCGATCGCCACGCGCTGGCGTTGCCCGCCGGACAGTTCGGACGGCCGGTGATGGGCGCGGTCGCGCAGGTCGAAGGCGTCGAGAGCTGCGTCGACCTGCGATTTTCGGTGGGCCGGAGGGATGCCTTCGAGCATCAGTGGCAGTTCGATGTTCTCGGCCGCGGTCAGGCGCGGCACCAGGTGAAACGACTGGAATACGAAGCCGATCTTTTCCCGCCGCACGCGTGCCTGTTCGGTCTCGGACAGCACGGTGACATCGGTGCCGTCGAGTTCGTAGCGGCCGCTGTCGGGTCGGTCGAGCAGCCCGACGACGTTCAGCAGCGTGGATTTGCCGGAGCCGGACGGACCCATGATGGAGACATACTCGCCCGATCCGATCTCGAGGCTGATATTGCTGAGCGCGCGAACTTCCTGGTCGCCCATGTGGAACACGCGCGTGATCGCTGAGAGGCGGATCATGGAGCGGCTTTTATACCCTTTTGGGTATTGGGCTTTACCTTGACGCCCGCTTTCACGTTCTCCTGGTCGAACGACAGCAGCACCCGGTCGCCGGCGGTCAGGCCGCTAACGATTTCCGTGAACGCCCAGTTGGCCAGCCCGGTTTGCAGCTTGCGCGCTTCCAGCCTGTCGTCGGCGCCCAGTACCAGCACCGTCCCGTCCTGCTGGATCGCCTGTGTCGGCACGCGCGGCACGTCGTCGCGACGTTCGATGACGACTTCCACATCGGCACTGTAGCCGACCAGCAAAACCTGCTTGGGTGGTGTGTCGAAATCGGCTTCGACATCGACGGTGCGGGCCTGCTTCTCCACTTCGGTCACGTACGGCGCAACGCGTCGCACCTTGCCGGAAAAAGTCACGCCAGGCATTGCGTCCAGCGTGATGCGCGCGGGCAGGCCGGGCTTGATCCTGGGAGCATCGACTTCGTCCATCGGGGCGCTCACATAGAGGCAGCTGTCGTCGATGAGGTCGACCGCCGGCGGGGTCGGGATGCCGGGAGGCGACGGCGTGGCGTATTCGCCAACCTCGCCGGTGACCAGCGCCACGATGCCGGCGAACGGCGCATTGAGCGTGGTGCGTTCGAGTCCCGCCGCGGTCACGTTGATTTGTGCCTGGGCACGCTTGACGTCGGCGGTCACTGCATCGCAGTTGGCCTGGCGCGCGCGCGCTTCGGCGCGGGCATTTTCTGCGCTCTGCGGGCTGACGAAGCCCTTGGCTGCGAGTTTCTCGGTGCGTTCCGCTTCGCGCTTCGCGGTGTCGGCCATGATGCAGGCCTCGCGGCGGCGTTCTTCGCTGGTGGTCAACTGGCGGGCGGCCAGATCGCGCTGCGCGGTGAGGTCGCGATTCCACAGTTCCAGCAGCGGCTGCCCGGCCTTCACGCGATCACCTTCCTTCACCCACAGCTTCACGATCTGGCCGCCCGCGGCCGGCGCCAGCTTGGCGCGGCGGCAGGCCTTGATGGTGCCGGCGCGGGTATTGACCACGGTGGATTCCACCGTGCCGCGTTCGATGGTGGCGAGTTCGACTTCGGGCGGCTGCGGCCGGGTGAAATGCCAGCCCGCGTAGACCAACGCGGCCACGATCAGCAAGACGGAAACAAGACGAAGCCAGGTTTTGGGTTTGGGCATGATCAGGATCGGACAGCGGTGAACCGGCCCAATGTAACATCCGGGTGTGCTGAAAACTATCTTCCCCGCCCAGCTGGAATTCAGGGACGGCGTCCCGTATTCCGCCGCCTATGGCGATATCTATCACTCTGCCGACGGCGCAATGGGGCAGGCGCACCATGTCTTCCTGCAGGGATGCGGTCTGCCGGCTGCCTGGGCTGGGCGGGCAGGCTTCGTCGTTCTGGAAACCGGCTTTGGCACCGGGCTGAATTTTATGACGACCTGGGCGGCGTGGCAGGCCGACCCGGCGCGTCCTGCCCGGCTGCATTTCCTGTCGGTGGAGAAGCATCCGTTCCAGGCCGCCGACCTGGCGCGCCTGCATGCGCAATGGCCTGAATTCGCCGCTCTCTCAAGTGAACTGCTGGCGAACTGGCCGACGCTGACGCCGGGGTTTCACCGCATCGCGCTCGATGGCGGCCGCGTGCAGCTGACCCTGATGCTGGGCGATGTGCACGACTGCATGCCGCAGGTGCAGGCGGGGGTGGACGCCTTTTATCTGGACGGCTTTGCGCCCGACAGCAACGCCGACATGTGGCAGCCCGGACTGTTCCGCGAACTGGCGCGGCTGGCCCGCTCCGGCGCGGTGGCGGCGACCTACACGGTGGCCGCGCCGGTCCGCGAGGGACTGCAGCGCGCCGGTTTCGTCTGCGAAAAGCGCGCAGGCTATGGCCGCAAGCGGCATTGCCTGACGGCGCGTTTTGAAGCCCGAACCCGCCTGCCCGAACCCGCCTTGCCACGGCATGTTGCGGTCATTGGCGCCGGGGTGGCCGGATCGGCGGTGGCGCACGCGCTGGCGCAGCGCGAGGTCGCCGTGAGCGTGATCGAGCGAGCCGGTGCACCGGCGCAGGCGGCGTCAGGCAATCCGGTGGCGGTATTCCGCCCGCTGATTTCGCGCGACGACAATTTTGCCACGCGTCTGACGCGGGCGGCATTTCTGCATGATCTGCGGGCATGGGCCGCGCTTACCCTGGCGGGTATAAAGGGCGAAGCGGTGGAATGGTCGCGCTGCGGCGTACTGCATCTGGCCAGGGACAGCGACGCTGCGACGAAGCAATGGCAGGCGCTGGCGGACACCGCACCACCAGCTGATTTCGCACGTTGGGTGGAGGTGGGCGAGGCGAGCGAACTGGCGAACTGGCCGCTCGCCTCGCCCGGCGTGTTTTATTCGACCGCGGGCTGGGTGGTGCCGTCGAGCCTGTGCCGTGCCTGGCTCGACCACCCGGCGATACGCTTGCATAGCGGTTGCACCGCGACACGCTTGCAGGCCACGGCAGCGGGCTGGCATGTGCTGGATCGCATGGGCAGCGTGCTGATCGAGGCCGACGCCGTGGTGCTGGCGAACGCGCGCGATGCCCTGCAGCTGGCGCCCGACCAGGCCTGGCCGCTCCATACCGTGCGCGGGCAGGTCACGCAGTTGCCGGCCGGCAGCCTGCCGCAGCTGCGGCGGGTGATCTCGCGCGAAGGCTACGTGGCCCCGGGGCCGTTCCAGCCGCTGGTCGGCGCCACCTACGAACATGATGACGAGGACACCGCCCCGCGCCGGGAAAGCGATGTCGTCAATCTGGCACGGCTGGAAGCCATCCTGCCCGGCGCGGCCCGGAGTTTCGATGCAGTCGCCGTGAGCGGGCGCGCGTCGCTGCGCGCCACCCTGCCGGACCGGCTGCCGATCGTGGGCTCGGTTGGCAGGCACCCGGGGCTGTATGTGGCGGCCGGCTATGCCTCGCGCGGGGTCGTATGGGCGGGTCTGCTGGGCGAAGCGCTGGCGGACCGCATGACGCGGCAGCCCCTGCCGCTCGAAGCCGACCTGATGCGGGCGATTGCGCCGGATCGCTTCTTGCGGCGCTGAGTGCCCACTCAACCAGACAATTCTGCAGAAGCCCTTGAAACCTCTGTATTTCCCCCACATTTAATAAGGAAATCATTGAGGAATACAGCATGCATACCACCCGACCCGCCGCCGTAGCCGGCCTGTTCTATCCGGAAAATCCCGCCAAACTGAGGCAGACCCTGAGTGCACTGCTTGCGAGTGCCACGCCGGCCAAACTTGCGCCTGCGCCCAAGGCGCTGATCGTGCCGCACGCCGGCTACATCTATTCCGGTCCTGTCGCTGCCAGTGCGTATGGACAACTGGGCGGCCTGCGCGACCGCATTCGCCGCGTGGTACTGCTCGGCCCGACCCATCGCGTCTACGTGCGCGGCCTGGCGCTGCCCGAGGCCGACCGCTTCGCCACCCCGCTCGGCGAGATTCCGCTCGACCGCGAAGGCATGCAACGCGTGGCCGGTCTGCCACAGGTGACCCGAAGCGCTGCTGCGCACCAGATGGAACATTCACTCGAAGTGCAGTTGCCTTTCCTGCAGCAGGTGCTGGGCGATTTCCAGTTGCTGCCGCTGGCGGTGGGCGAGGCCACTGCCGACGAGGTGGCCGAGGTGCTGGAGCAGGTATGGGGCGGCGACGAAACGCTCATCGTGATCAGTTCCGACCTGTCGCATTTCCTGCCCGATGCGCTGGCCCGCAAGGTGGATGGCGGCACCGTCGATGCCATCCTGGCGCTGAATGCGCATATCAATCACGAACAGGCCTGCGGCGCGACGCCGGTCAATGGCCTTTTACTGGCGGCCGGGCGGCACGGACTGCATCCGGAGGTGCTCGATGTGCGCAACTCCAGTGATACCGCCGGGGACCCGGAGCGGGTGGTCGGCTATGCGGCCTTCGCTTTCACGGCCCGGCACGAGGCAGACCAGCCGGATGCGGACAAGGGCGCCACCCTGCTGAAACTGGCGCGATCAGAAATTGGGTCGAAGCTGGGGCAGCGGATTCCGCCACCTGCGCATGCCGAGTGGCTGGATGAACCCGGTGCCACCTTCGTGACCCTCACTCGTCAGGGCGAGTTGCGCGGCTGCATCGGCA
Source organism: Thiobacillus sp. (assembly GCA_016124745.1). Classification (GTDB taxonomy): domain Bacteria; phylum Pseudomonadota; class Gammaproteobacteria; order Burkholderiales; family Thiobacillaceae; genus Thiobacillus. The sequence continues at coordinate 499 of WGNC01000004.1, read as the reverse complement.
CGCTCGAGGCGCATCGTCCGCTGGGGGAGGACGTGCGGGAAAATGCAGTCGCAGCGGCCTTTCGCGACCCGCGGTTCATGCCGCTATCGCGTGACGAGTTCGAAGATATCCGTGTCGAGGTGTCGCTGCTCTCGCCTGCCGAGCCGCTGCTCGTGGCGAGCGAGGCAGACGCGCTCGCACGCCTGCGGCCGAGCGTCGACGGCGTGGTGCTGGAGTACGGCCACTACCGCAGCACTTTCCTGCCGCAGGTGTGGGAGCAGTTGCCGAACCCCGCCGAATTTCTCGCGCACCTGAAACGCAAGGCCGGCCTGTCGATGGACTTCTGGGCCGAGCAGGTGCGCCTGTCGCGCTATACCGTCAGCAAATGGAAAGAGGGTGCCGCATGAGCAGCGAGCCTCGGCACGTGCGAGCGCCCGCGAATGCGGCCGTCACCGACGCACTGTCCGATGTCGGTCCCGTATTCCTTGATGAGGTGACTGCATGAGCAGCGAGCCTCGGC
>WGNC01000040.1 GCA_016124745.1 Thiobacillus sp. | reverse complement strand
TTCGACATAATCGGCGTTCACGCGTGCGGCGCGCTCGAGCAGACGCGAGTGCAGGTAGAAGACGTCACCGGGGTAGGCTTCGCGGCCCGGCGGGCGGCGCAGCAACAGCGACACCTGGCGATACGCCCAGGCTTGCTTGGTCAGGTCGTCATAAATGATCAGCGCATCTTCGCCGATGTCGCGGAAGAACTCGCCCATGGTGCAGCCGGAATACGGTGCGATGTACTGCATGGCGGCGGCGTCGGAGGCGGTCGCGGCAACGACGATGGTGTGGTCCATCGCGCCGTGCTCTTCCAGCTTGCGCACCACGTTGGCCACCGACGAGGCTTTCTGGCCGATGGCGACGTAGATGCACTTCACGCCGGTGCCCTTCTGGTTGATGATGGCGTCGATCGCGACGGCCGTCTTGCCGGTCTGGCGGTCGCCAATGATCAGTTCGCGCTGGCCGCGGCCGATCGGCACCATGGCGTCGATCGACTTTAGACCGGTCTGCACCGGCTGGTCGACTGATTTGCGTTCGATCACGCCGGGCGCGATGCGCTCGATCGGCATGGTGGTGTCGGCAGCGATGGGGCCCTTGCCGTCGATCGGCTGGCCCAGTGAGTTCACCACGCGGCCGAGCAGGCCGCGGCCCACCGGCACTTCCAGAATGCGGCCGGTACACTTGGCGACATCACCTTCGGTGATGTGTTCGTAGTCGCCGAGAATCACCGCGCCGACCGAGTCGCGCTCCAAGTTGAGCGCCACGCCGAAGGTGTTGCCCGGCATTTCGATCATTTCACCCGACATCACGTCGGACAAGCCATGAATGCGGACGATACCGTCGGTGACGGACACGATCGTGCCCTGGGTGCGGAGCTCGCTCGAGGCACCGAGGTTTTCGATCTTGGCTTTGATCAGTTCGCTGATTTCGCTTGGATTCAATTGCATGTCTGTTCTCCGAACCCTAAGGTTCCGATAAATGTATGGTTTCGATTAGCCTTGCAGGGCAAACGCCATGCGCTGCAGTCGACCTTTGACCGAGCCGTCGATCACCTGGTCGCCAATGGCAATGACTGCACCACCGATCAACTTGGGATCGACCGCCATCTGCACGTTGACTGCACGGTTGAACTTGGCTTTGAGCCCCGCCACCAGATCGTCGACCTGCGTCTGCGTCAGTTCCTGCGCACTGGTGATGATAGCCTCCAGCGTGCCTTCGGCATTCGCCTTCAGCGCATCGAACTGCGCACCGATTTCTGGCAGCAGCGACAGGCGGCCGTTCTCGGCCAGCACCTTGACGAAATTGGCACCGCGCTCGCCGAGGTCGTTTCCGGCCACGTCGATGATCAGGCCAGTCACGCGATCCGACGATACGGCAGGATCGGCAATCAAGGCCGCCACCCGGGCATCCGAGACGATCGTCGCCAGCGAATGCACACGCGACGACCAGCCTGCCAGGTCGCTCTCGCCCTGCGCCATGCGGAATACCGCTTCAGCGTAGGGGCGCGCCAGGGTAGACAGTTCACTCATGGCTTACAGCTCGGCTTTCAGCTGGCCCAGCAGGTCAGCGTGGGTTTGCGCGTTGACTTCCCGGCGCAGGATCTTTTCCGCGCCAGCTACGGCCAGCGCTGCTACCTGCTCACGCAGGCTTTCGCGGGCGCGGTTGGCCTCCTGCTCGATATTGGCCTGGGCAGCAGCAAGCTGGCGGTCGCCCTCTTCCTTGGCCGCCATTTTGGCTTCCTCGACAATCTGGGCTGCGCGCTTTTCAGCCTGGGCAATCACGTCGGCCGCCTGCACCTTGGCTTCGCGCATGCTCTCGCTGGCCTTTTTGGCAGCCAGTTCCAGTTCGTGCTTGCCGCGATCACCTGCGGCAAGTCCGTCGGCAATCAGCTTCTTGCGCGATTCGAGCGCGTTCATGATCGGCGGCCATACATACTTCATGCAGAACCACACGAAGAAAATGAACGTGATGGACTGGCCGATCAAAGTTGCGTTGAAATTCATATCCGCACCTTCTAAAGACGGGGTTTAGACAAGTTCCGCATCAACCCGCGTGTCAGCCGGCAACGGCGAACAGAACGTACATGGCCAGACCGACTGCGATCATCGGCACGGCGTCGACCAGACCCATGACGATGAAGAACTGGGTACGCAGCATCGGGATCAGTTCGGGCTGGCGGGCAGCGCCTTCGAGGAACCGGCCACCGAGGATGCCGATACCAACGGCTGCACCGAGAGCGCCCAGACCCATCATCAGGGCACCAGCGACGAACAGCACGGCTTGAGTCATTTCCATTTGTTGCTCCTAAAAGTGAAAATTAAAGTTGAAAACAAGAAATCATTTACTCGATACAGCAGAAATCAGTGATGCTCGGAGTGCGCCATGTCCAGGTAGACGATGGTCAGGGTCATGAAAATGAACGCCTGCAGCGTGATGATGAGGATGTGGAAGACGGCCCATGCCCACTGCAGCATACCGCCGAACAAGCCGAGCACCCAGCTGCCGCCGAACATCAGGGCGATCAGGATGAAGATCATTTCGCCAGCGTACATGTTGCCGAACAGACGCAGCGACAGCGAAATCGGCTTGGCGATCAGGCCCACGCCTTCGAGCAGGAGATTGACCGGGAACATCCATTTGGGGAAGGGCTGAAACGCGAGCTCGGCAAAGAAGCCGCCAGGCCCCTTTATCTTGAAGCTGTAATAAAGCACCAAGGCAAACACCGATAGCGCCAGGCCAAACGTGACATTGGGGTCGACCGACGGCACCACCTTGAGATGGGGAATACCCACCAGCGCTCCGACGAAGGGAAGCCAGTCAACCGGGATCAAGTCCATCAGGTTCATCAGGAAGACCCACAAAAATATGGTCATCGCCAGCGGGGCGACCAGTGGATTCTGGAAAGAGAAGGACCCACGCACGGAGGTATCGATGAATTCGGTGATCCATTCGACGAAATTCTGCAAGCCAGACGGCACGCCGGTCGTGACTCTTTTTGCTGCCATCCGGAAGAGAAACAGAAACAGGACGCCCAGACCAATCGAAAAAAACATGCTGTCGACATTGATCGCCCAGAAGCCCATGGCCTTGGCTTCGGCGGCGCCATGTGCAAACCCCCAGGTGCCATCGGGAAGCTGCCCGTAAGTCAGGTTCTGCAAATGGTGCTTGATGTACTCGCCCGAGGAAGCGTATTCCGTAGCCATAGTGATCAAATTCAGTAAGTGGGTTTTGGATGAATACGCTGCGCGCGCCCCCATTCAAAACCGACCTTGTCGAAGCCCACCATGTCAGCGGACTTTCTTATCGTTGTGGCCAATCATTGCGGCCAGCCAGGCAAATTGTGCCAGCACCAGCCCGGTCAGCAAAGGCAACGGTGCCAGTTCCAGCACCGCAAGACCTACAAACAGCAGACCCGCCAACAATACCAGCCGCTCGACCCCTGTCCGGATGAACAGCTTGAGCAAGCGGTGCTGATCCCATTCTGGATGCTGAATCGATTGCCGCTCGCGCCACACCAGCACAGCACTCACCGCCAGCGCAACCAGTACGCCATACAACACGGCCTGTCCAGCCCCGATTCCACCCAACACCCACGCTATCAGAGCCGCCACCGGAGCGAGCCCGGCTTGAGTCAAGGCTACTCGCCCAGTGCCGGTATGGTTGCCGGGCAACATCAGCCCGCGATGATACTAGAATTAGCGTGGTCTATGCAATCATCAAGCAGCTTGATGATGAATTTCACTACGTAGTAATGTCGCATTGCCAGTACCCGCCCTCCCATTCAGCTCGCCCCCCTTTACAGCTGGATGCCCAGCCGTTGCAACAAACCCTGAAGCTCGTCCGCGCTGGCGAAATGCAGGGTCAGTTTGCCCTGGCCCTGTTTGTTGGTCTGCACGTGCGCCGTCATGCCCAAAGCATCTGACAGCGCTTCCTCCAGCCGCAGGATGTCGCGCGACACAGCCCCCTTGACGGGAGTGGCCGGGGCCTCTTTGAGCCGTGCGACACGGCGCTCGACCTCGCGCACGGAAAGCCCTCGGGTCTCGATCTCGTGCGCCAGTTCGCGTTGTGCGCCCGCCTGCAGTGGCAGCAACGCGCGCGCGTGGCCCATTTCTATCAGGCCGGCCGTGAGCATGTCCTGTACCGGGCGTGACAGGTTGAGCAGACGCAACAGATTGGATACCGCCGCGCGCGACTTGCCGACGGCCTGCGCCACCGCATCGTGGGTCATGCCGAATTCGTGGATCAGGCGCTGCAGGCCGTGCGCCTCGTCGATGGCATTGAGGTCTTCGCGCTGGATGTTTTCAATCAGCGCCATCGCCGCCACCGCGTCGTCAGCCACCTCCCGCAGCAGCACGGGGATCTCGGACATTCCGGCGAGCTGAGCCGCACGCCAGCGACGTTCACCGGCGATGATTTCATAGCCACTGTCCACTTCGCGGACCAGTATAGGTTGCATCAGGCCCTGCGCCTTGATCGAATCCGCCAGTTCCTGCAACGATTCGGTGTCCATCTGGGTCCGCGGCTGGTACTTGCCGGGGGCGAGTTGCGACACCTTCATCATGCGCAGGTCGCCCTGCGGCGGGGCGGAATTGTCTTCGCCACCCAGCAAGGCATCGAGTCCGCGCCCCAGTCCCTTGAGTTTGGCCACTATGCTTTTCCCCCTAAAGTGATGCCGGCGCGCTTGAGCGTTTCCTCGGCCAGTTCCATATAGGCTTTCGCCCCCTTGCACTGCCTGTCGTAGGCCAACACTGGCAGGCCATGGCTGGGCGCCTCGGCCAGTCGAACGTTGCGCGGAATCACGGTATCGTAGACCTTGTCACCGAAATGCTGCTTGATCTGGTCCGACACCTGTTGCGCCAGCGTGCTGCGCGGGTCGAACATCACGCGCAGCAGACCCTCGATCCGGATTTCCGGATTCAGCCGCTGCTTGACCTTCTTGATGGTGGCCACCAGATCGGTCAGCCCTTCCAGCGCGTAATACTCGCACTGCATCGGGATCAACACCGATTCCGCGGCGGCAAAGGCGTTGACGGTCAGCAGATTCAGCGTCGGTGGGCAGTCCATCAGGATGAAATCGTAGTCGTCGGCCACCTGCGCCAGTGCCGCTTTCAGGCGCAGGTCGCGCTGCTCCAGGTTCACCAGATCGATTTCCGCCCCGGCGAGCTCGCGGTTGGCCGGGATAACGTCGAAATGCCCCGGCTGCGAGCGCATCTTTGCCTCGCGCACGCTCACTTGGTTGAGCAGGATCTGGTAAACGGTCGGCAGCGCGCTGCGTTTCTCGATGCCCGCACCCATGGTCGCGTTGCCTTGCGGGTCGAGGTCGGCCAGCAACACGCGCTGCCCCAGTTCGGCCAGACTCGCTGCCAGATTCACTGCCGTCGTGGTCTTCCCGACGCCGCCTTTTTGGTTCGCAATTGCCAGAATTCTACTCATTCAACAGGCTCCAGAACGATCAGATGGCGGCTCGCCCCCAGCCCCGGGACCACAAGCACGTTGTTAGCGCTCACTTTCGCCCACTCCGGCAGCAATGCGATTTCTTCATGCGGCAAGACCCCTTTCATCGCCAGCCAGCGCCCACCCGGCATGAGCAGATGACGGGTCAGGATGACAAACTCCTTGAGGTCGGAAAAGGCGCGCGAAGTGATGACATCGAATTTCGCTTCGGGCTGGAAGTCCTCCACCCTGCTCGTGACCACTTCAAGATTGCCCAAACCAAGCTCAGCCTTGACCTGGAGCAGAAAGGCCGTTTTTTTGGCGATGCTGTCGATCAGCGTCACCTGCAATTCCGGCCGCGCTATGGCCAGTGGAATCCCTGGCAGTCCGCCGCCGCTGCCGACATCGAGCACTGTCTTGCCCTGAAAAGAAGGCACCGCCGCCAGCGAATCCAACAGGTGATGGCTGACCATGCGCTCGGCGTCGCGCACCGCTGTCAGATTGTAGACGCGGTTCCATTTTCCCAGCAGCGCCAGATAGGCCAGCAGCGTTGCCTCGGCACCGTCGGGCAATGCCAGACCCAAGGCGGCGACGCCCGCGACCAGTTGCTGTTGAACCGTCATGCGCTTTTCTTATGCGCGCCGGGCCCGGGGCCACGCTGGATTTTGTCGGTTGCGAATCCGCGCTTGGCATACACCAGCAGCACCGAAATCGCTGCCGGGGTGATGCCCTGCAATCGCGCCGCCTGGCCCAGCGTTTCGGGGCGGGCCTTTTGCAGGCGCTGGCGCACTTCCATCGAAAGGCCTGTCAGCAGACTGTAGTCGAGGTCGTCCGGCAGCCGCAGCGTCTCCTGCTCGCGCTGCTTTTCGACCTCGTCGTTCTGGCGGTCGATATAACCCTGGTACTTGGCGGCGATCTCGACCTGTTCGGCCACCCGCGGGTCCGCCTCCCCTGCTCCGCCGCCCGGTAAAGCCAGCACCTGCGCGTAACCCAGATTTGGCCGGCGCAGCAGTTCGAACAGGCTGTATTCATGGTCGATCGGCTGGCCGATCAGGCGGGTGGCAGCCTCGGCCGGCAGCATGGCCGGGTTGACCCAGGTGGCCTTGAGGCGTTCGGTTTCGCGTGCCACTGCATCGCGCTTGCGGTTGAAGGCGTCCCAGCGCGCATCGTCGACCACGCCGAGCGCACGCCCGGTTTCGGTCAGCCGCATGTCGGCGTTGTCCTCGCGCAGTTGCAGGCGGTATTCGGCGCGGCTGGTGAACATGCGGTAGGGCTCGGAGACGCCGCGTGTGATGAGATCGTCGACCAGCACGCCGAGGTAGGCTTCATGGCGTCCAGGGCGCCAGCCCGCCTTTTCCTGCACCTGCAAGCCAGCATTGATGCCCGCCAGCAGGCCCTGTGCGGCCGCCTCTTCGTAGCCGGTGGTGCCGTTGATCTGTCCGGCAAAGAAAAGGCAGGCGATCGACTTGGTTTCGAGCGAGGCTTTCAGGTTGCGCGGATCGTAGTAGTCGTATTCGATGGCGTAGCCGGGACGCAGGATGTGGGCGTTTTCCAGCCCGGGGATCGAGCGCACGATGGCGAGTTGAACGTCGAACGGCAACGAGGTCGAAATACCGTTGGGATAGATCTCGTGCGTGGCCAGGCCTTCAGGTTCGAGAAAGATCTGGTGGCTGGCCTTGTCGGCGAAGCGGGTGATCTTGTCCTCGATCGACGGGCAGTAGCGCGGCCCTACCCCCTCGATCATGCCTGTGTACATCGGCGAGCGATCCAGCCCGCCGCGGATGATCTCGTGTGTTTCCTGCGTGGTGTGCGTGATCCAGCACGGGCGCTGCTCGGGATGCGTCGCCGCCTCGCCCATGAAGGAGAACGCCGGCGCCGGATCATCGCCCGGTTGCGCCTGGGTCCGGCTGAAATCGATGCTGCGGCCGTCGATGCGCGGCGGGGTGCCGGTTTTCAGGCGACCCACCGGCAGGTCCAGTTCGCGCAGCCGTGCCGCCAACGACGCCGCGGGCGGGTCGCCCATACGTCCGGCCTGGAAGTTTTCCAGGCCCACGTGCACCAGCCCGGCGAGGAAGGTGCCGGTGGTCAGCACCACCGAGCGGCCGCCGAACACGATGCCGAGCTGGGTCTTGACGCCGACGACGCGATCGCCGTCCAGCACCAGATCGTCGACCCCCTGCTGGAAGATCGTGAGATTGGACTGGTTTTCCAGGCGCCGGCGGATCGCCGCCTTGTACAGCACACGGTCCGCCTGCGCGCGAGTCGCGCGTACCGCCGGACCCTTGGAGGAATTGAGGGTGCGAAACTGGATGCCGGCCTCGTCGGTGACCAGCGCCATCGCACCGTCGAGCGCGTCGACCTCTTTGACCAGATGTCCCTTGCCGATGCCACCGATCGATGGATTGCACGACATCGCACCAAGCGTTTCGATATTGTGCGTCAGCAGCAGCGTTTTCACGCCCATGCGCGCGGCGGCGAGCGCCGCTTCGGTGCCGGCGTGGCCGCCACCGACAACGATGACATCAAAGGACTCTGGGAATTTCATGATGGCCGCCATTCTACCCGCTGCCGCCTTCGGTTTCACGTGAAACACTGAGCGGTGGCTTTCACGGCAGCCGAAATCTGCGCCTCAGGCCGCGGCAGCCTTGGCTTCCAGAGACTCCCAGCGCGCCAGCGCATTGAGCAGTTCAGCCTCGATTGCCTCGCTACGGGCGTGCAGCGCAGCGGCTTTCTGTGGACCGGACTGGTATAGCGCAGGGTCGGCGAGCCGTTCGGCGATGTGCGCCTGCTCGGCTTCCAGCGCCCCCAGTTGTGCCGGTATGGCTTCGAGTTCGCGCGCTTCCTTATAACTAAGTTTGCTCTTGGCCGCGAGCTTTGCCGGTGCTGCCGGGGCGTCCACCCTGCGTGCCATCGTTCGGGAGTTTTCGCTTGTACCGCGTTGCTGGCGTTGCCGCCAGGCGAGCCAGTCAGCATAGCCGCCAACGATCTCGGTCAGCTTGCCGCCGCCCTCGAACACTATCGACTGGGTGACGACGTTGTCCAGAAATGTGCGGTCGTGCGAAACAATGAGAACGGTTCCGCTATAGTCCTGCAGCAACTGCTCGAGCAATTCCAGGGTATCGATATCGAGATCGTTGGTTGGCTCGTCCAATACCAGCAGGTTGGCCGGGCGCGCAAACAGCCGCGCCAGCAGAAGCCGGTTGCGCTCTCCGCCCGAGAGCGCAGACACCTTGGCACGCGCACGCTCAGGGGGAAACAGAAAGTCTTCCAGATAACTGATGACATGCTTTTTCTGTCCGCCGATTTCGACAAAATCGGAGCCGGGTGAAATCGTGTCGATCAGCGTTGCCTCATCGTTCAACTGGTTGCGGAACTGATCAAAGTAGGCCACTTCCAGCCTGGTGCCCCGTTTGATCTTGCCGGACTGCGGCTGCAGGTCGCCCAGAATCAAACGGATTAGGGTGGTTTTGCCGGCGCCGTTGGGACCGAGCAGACCCAGTTTGTCGCCACGCAGGATGGTCGTTGAAAAGTCGCATATCAACAGACGGTCGTCGAAACCGTAGCTGACGTGGTCGAGCTCGGCCACCACCTTGCCGGATCGGTCGCCCGCGTCGACCTGAAAGCCGACTTGGCCGGCCTGGTTGATGCGCGCTTCGCGCACGAGGCGCAAGGCCTCCAGCCGCCTTACCCTGCCCTCGTCACGACAGCGCCTGGCCTGCACGCCTTTGCGTATCCAGGCCTCCTCCTGCTTCCAGAACTTGTCGAATTTGCGATTGTGAACGGCCTCGATTTCGAGTTGTTCGGCTTTCTTGGTTCGATATGCGCTGAAATTGCCTTGATATTCGCGTAATTGGCCACGATCGAGCTCGACGATGCGGTTGGCGACATTGTCCAGGAAACGCCGGTCGTGGGTAATGAACAGCAGCGCGCCCTTGAAGTCGTTGAGCAGGCTTTCCAGCCACTCGATCGCCGCGAAGTCGAGGTGGTTGGTGGGCTCGTCCAGCAACAGCAATTCGGGATCGGTGACCAGTGCACGCGCCAGCGCGACACGTTTCTTGAGTCCGCCGGACAGGGTGTCTACCGCACGGTCGGCATCCAGGTCCAGGCGCTGCAGCGCTTCCTCGACCCGGCTGTTGAGGCGCCAGGCATCGGCCGCTTCCAGTTCATGCGACAGCCGCTCGAAGTCGGCGTACACCGCCTCATCACCTTCCGCCATCGCATGCGCTACGGCATGGTATTCCGCCAGCAACTTCTGAGCCGCGCCGACACCCTCCGCCACCGCTTCGAATACCGTATGTCCGGGCTCAAACTGCGGCTCCTGGGGCACATAGGCACACTTCAATGCAGGCTTGCGCCACACCTCACCCGCATCCGGCGGATTCATTCCAGCGATGATCTTCAACAGGCTTGATTTGCCTGTGCCGTTGCGGCCGATCAGCCCGATGCGTTCGCCCGGCTCGATCACGAGCGACGCGCCATCCAGCAGCGGCCAGTGGCCATAGGCGAGTTCGAGTCGGTCAAATGTGAGCAGCGGCATGGGGTCAGCAGTTCAAAAACTCAGGGACGGAATTATCCGTGATTCAAGGTTGTATGGACGGCCCGGGCAATATTTAATGCGCCCGGCGTGTCGCTGTGCAGGCAGATTGTGTCCGCGCGCACACGAACTGTACCGCCGCCCAGCGTCGCGACAGGCGCGCCCCGTGCCAACATGCTGGCCTGCTCGGCCGCAGCTTCCGGATCGTGGATCAGCGCACCCGTGGTTTCACGTGAAACAAGGCGGCCGCTGGGGAGATAGCGTCGATCGGCAAACGCCTCGTTCAGAACGGTCAGCCCGGCGGCCTGCCCGGCCGCGACCAGCTGAGATCCGGCCAGTCCGATCAGCGCCAGCGACGGATCCAGCGCTGCCACCGCACACGCGATGGCACGGGCCACCCCAGCATCACGTGCTGCCACGTTATAAAGGGCGCCATGCGGCTTGACGTGCGCCAGCCGCAGCCCAATCCGTGCCGCCTGCTCGGCCAGCACCTCGGTCTGCTGCGTCACCCAGGCCGCGATTTCCGCTTCAGACGCCGCCAGCGCCCGGCGCCCGAACTGACTGCGGTCCGGATAGCTTGGATGTGCACCGGCTGCCACGCCATGCTCAACAGCCAGCCGCAACGCGGTGGCCATGCTGGCGGCATCGCCGGCATGGCCACCACAGGCAATGGACGCCCGGGCCAGATACGGCATCAGGCGGGCGTCATCGCAACCCTCTCCGATATCAGCATTCAGTTCTATCATTCCAGCGCCTCGATGTCCCACCGCTCGCGAGTCCGCCCCCGAGCAGCCGCAATCTCTGTCGTCATGAACTGCACGGCGTCGCCTGGACACAGTTGCGCCACTTTTGGCAGATCCGCGCTGATCACGCCAGCAATGACCGGATAGCCGCCGGTCACCGGCCCATCCCAGCCCAGGATAATCGGCCGGCCATCGGGCGGAATCTGGATGGCACCGGGCAGCACCCCCTGGGACGGCAGGTCAGCCCGTTCGTGGGTCACCGCAGATCCTGCAAGGCGCAATCCGCGACGGTCCGAGCTTGCGTCAACCCCGAAGGTCCCGGCAAAAAACGCGGCCAGACCGGTGTCGTCGAACCAGTCGACCTGCGGTCCCGTTATCACATGCAGCGGTGAGGCTCTTTCCAGGGGCGGTGGACGTGCACGCAACCGCCTGACTTCCCTGGTCCCCGGCTCACATTGCAACACGTCCCCTACTTCTAGCGCCCTGCCGAGATGTCCACCAAAGCCTGCGGGCAGGAGCGTGCTGCGGCTACCCATCACCCGGGGCACCGCAAGCCCGCCGTGCACCGCCAGCCAGCAACGACAACCGTCCATTGCCCGATCGAGGCTAAGGGTCTCGCCCGCGGCCATCACCAAGGTTTCGTTCCAGGCCACCGCCGCGCCGCTGCTGCGCGTCGCCGCAAAGTGCGTGCCGGTCAGCGCCACCACAGCACCAAACGGAAATCGCAGGATTGGCCCCGACAGGGTGATTTCCAGCCCTGCCGCTACCGCGTCATTTCCCGCCAAGCGGTTGGCCGCCATAAGCGCCGCCGGGTCGGCCGCGCCCCCGGCCGGCACGCCAAGCGCGCCCCATCCAGGTCGGCCCGGATCCACCACCAGATCGCACACGCCGGCGCGCAAGACCTCGATCATCTGGGAACAAAACGCACACGATCACCCGGCATCAACAAGGCAGGCGCTTCACGCGCCGGATCGAACAGGACGACGGCGGTGTGGCCGATAACCTGCCAGCCGCCGGGGCCGCCAGCCGGGTAAATACCGCAATACTCACCGCCAATTGCGACGCTTCCCGCCGCCACCCGAACCCGCGGGGACGGCCGCCTCGGCGCATGCAGCTGGTCGGGGAGGCCGCGCAGATACGGAAACCCCGGCTGAAACCCCAGAAAGGAAACCTGATATTCCACAGCCGCATGACTGCTTATATATGAGCGTGGCTCCATCCCCGCCAGCGCTGCCAGCGCCGGCAAGTCCGGTCCGGCTGCTCCGCCATATTCAACTTCAATTTCATGCAGGATGCCGGCCGTCAGGGACGTAGGCGGGAGAGGCGCCACCAGTGCCGCGCGCAAATCTGCCGAGGGGGGCTCCCCCCGCCGCAGCACCAGCAAAAGACTGCCATCTGCAGGGACCATTTCCTGAATTTCCTTGAAATTGCCAGAAGTCAATGCTTCATAACGCGCCAGAGTTGCGTCTCCGGTTGCAACCAGCAGGCCGCGTTCGCTCACCCAGCGCCAAGCAGGGGGCGCCAATTCGTAGCCGGGTTCCACCATTTCACTGAAGCAGGGTCTCTTCTCTGGGCTTTCCATGCAAGGGGAATAATCCATGAAATGCGAATGGTACAAGCGAGTGTAACGGCAACACTGAGACCGGCCGTTACGTAAGCGATCAATCCGGCGTTGATGTATTACCCGAAGGAGCCGAACCGGTCGCGCAATCGCCCAAGGATGGGCCCGCACAAAAAAGGGGGTTTCACGTGAAACCCCCTTTCGGTTGCTGCTGTTCCTATGGAAGATCAGTCCTTGAACCGCCCTCTTACCCCGACGCGATTGCCGCCGCCGCGGTTGTCTTTGCCGAAGCTGCGGGGCTGGGCAGGGCGCGTGCTGTTACCACGATCACCATAAGCGCGAAGTGATGCTGCCTTGGCTTTGGCTTCGCGTTCACGCTTTTCCCAGTATTCGACGCTGTTGCCATCGACCTCGGCCCTGGGCGCTGCCGCGGTACCGCCATACGCCACAGTGTTGCCGGTCATGCGGGGCACGTCGGATGGACCGCGCACGGCATTGTCAAACCGGTTCCCGCGCGGCGCATCACCGCGAGCAGGACGGTCCCCGCCGGGACGCGCATCGGCACGATAACCGCGGTCGCGGTTGTCACGGCTATCACCCCGCGGCGGACGGTCGCCATAACTGCGTGGCTCGCTGCGATCACCAAAACTGCGTTTTTCGCCAAACCCGCCACTACGCGGACGACCTGACGACGGCCGGCCCGCAGGCGGGCGACCCGAGCCCGGCTTTTGCGTCGGCTCCAGCCCCGGCAGGGTATGCACCTCGATGCGGTTGCCAGTATAGCGTTCGATGTTCCGTACCAGGCCGACCTCGCGCATACCGGCAAAACTTACCGCAATACCGGTACGACCCGCGCGACCCGTGCGGCCGATGCGGTGAACGTAATCTTCGGCCTGGCGCGGCAGATCAAAGTTGATGACATGGCTGATGCCCGCCACGTCAATGCCGCGGGCGGCAACGTCGGTGGCTACAAGAACCTTGGTGCGGCCTTCACGCAAACGCTGCAGCGCGCGGTTGCGCTGCCCCTGCTGCATGTCACCATGCAGCGCATCGGATGCGAAGCCACTGTCTGCCAGCAGATCGGAAATCTCCTCGGTGCTGCGCTTGGTCGAGGTGAACACGATCGCCTGCGTCATGTCCACGCCACGCAGCAGCGCGTCGAGCAACCGGTTCTTGTGGTCCATGTTGTCTGCGAACAGCAGGCGTTGCTCGATCATGGCCTCCTGGACGGGCACCGCTTCAATCTCGATGCGCTGTGCGTCCCGCGTCAGTTCGCGTGCCAGATTGCCTACCACGCCGTCCAGCGTGGCCGAGAACAGCAGCGTCTGGCGCGCTTCCGGACAACGTGCGGCGATAGCCTTGATGTCGTCGACAAAGCCCATGTCCAGCATGCGGTCGGCCTCGTCCAGCACCAGCACTTCCAGCCGCGAGAAATCAATCTTGCCGCGCTCGAGATGGTCGATCAGGCGACCCGGAGTTGCCACCACCACATCCACCGGCTGGCTCAAGCGCTTGAGCTGCAACCCGTAGGGCGAACCGCCGACGAGGCAGGCGGTGCGGAAGCGGCGCAGGTCCTTGCCATATTTCATGGCGGATTTTTCGACCTGAAGCGCGAGTTCGCGCGTCGGGGTCAACACCAGCACGCGCGGACCCATGCTTTTGACCGTTGGCTCAGCTTCGAGACGCTGGATCGAAGGCAGCAGGAATGCCGCCGTCTTGCCGCTGCCGGTGTGCGACGACACCAGCAGGTCGCGCCCGGTCAACGCGGCGGGAATCGCCTGCAGTTGCACCGGCGTGGCCGTCTCGTAGCCCGCGGCCAGAACGGATTTAAGGATAAGGGGGTCAAGCCCCAGTTCGGAAAAGCTCATGGCAAACCTTTTATAGTGCGCAAAAATGCGCAAACCAGACCCGCACCCTGGCTCACACCAGACAGGTCAGAAATACGAACCGGAATGTTAGGGCGCTTGGAAACGCCCAACGGGTCGCGTCGATCACATCGGCGCCAACCACAAGACTTGTCACTGCCGGCTGTTGAATTTATCCGGCGGCACAATAGAGAGGTCGAAGACGATGGGGCTGTGAGAACAGTCCCGAGGCACGCTGGCTAAAAGCCCAAACTGCCCACTGCTGTATGCACAACTCGGCGAAGTATATCAGAAAACACTTCAATAGCGCCGCCGCAGCAAATTATCTCAAGCATGGTGATACAGCTTGTGATAGAGCCCGCCACGATCGATCAGCCCGGCGTGATCACCCTCTTCCACCACGCGGCCGCTTTCGAAGACCAGGATGCGATCCGCCTGTTTCACCGCAGACAGGCGGTGGGCGATGATGAGCGTGGTGCGGCCCGCGAGAAACCCGTTCAGGGCGTGATGCAGCCGCTTTTCGGTATCGGTGTCGAGCGCCGAAGTGGCTTCGTCGAGAATGACGATCTTGGGGTTGGCGACAATCATGCGCGCGATCGCCAGCCGTTGCCGCTGTCCGCCCGACAGACGCACCCCCTGCCGGCCCACCACGGTATCCAGGCCATGCGGCAGCGCAGCGATGATGTCCTTCAGCTGGGCGATTTCCAGTGCCTGCCACAGGGTGGCGTCGCCCACCTCGCGCCCTAGGGTCAGGTTGGCACGTACGCTGTCGTTGAACAGCACCGGATGCTGCAGCACCACACCGACATGCTCTCGCACCGCTTCCCAGCCCATTTCACTGACCGGCACATTCCCGTAGCGGATCACGCCGGATTTCACCGGATACAGACCCAGCAAGGCCTGTACCAGCGTCGACTTGCCCCCGCCAGAGGCACCCACCAGCGCCACCTTCTCGCCGGCCGCCACCGTCAGGCTGACTTCGTCCAATACCGTCTCGCCATCCGCATAGGCAAAGCTGACTTGATCGAGTTCAATGCCGACAGTGGGCTGACCCGCAAACGGGTCGCGCAGCGCGGGATGCTGCGGCTCATTGTGCAGGCCGAGCAAAGCATTTATCCGTCCCAGTGCGCCATTGGCGGCGAACCACCCGTATTGCATGTTCACCAGTTCCTGCACCGGCGTCATCATGAACCAGAGATAGCCAAACACCGCCAGCATCTCCCCGATTGAAAGGTCGGAAAACACCACCATCAACATCGCCCCGGCACGGAAGGCATCGAAGCCCGCAAGGAAGATGAAGAATGAAATCCGGCTCATGGCATCGGACTTCCAGGCAAAGGCTGCCGCATGCTGGCGAATGTCTGCAGCCTTCTCGGTCACCCGCGCCAGATAGTGCTTCTCGCGGTTCATTGCACGAATCTGCGTCAGCGCATCGAGTGTTTCCGCCAGCGCATCCTGAAACACCTCGAACGCGCGGTTCTCGTACTTCTTCAGATCCTTCACCCGTTTACCGAGCCGGGTGGAAAACAGGATCACGACAGGGTTCAACAGAATGATGAACAACGCCAACTGCCAGTGCATCCACAGCAGCACGGCTGCGACGCCGACCAGCGTCAGCACCGACACCACCAGCCCGGAAATCGATGACCCGAGGAAGCTGTCGATGGCGTTAAGGTCGGTCACGAAATGCGACGTCACCCGGCCGGCGCCAACCGTCTCGAACTCAGACAACGCGATGCGCGACAATCTGGACAGCATGCGCACCCGGATGCTGTAGACCACTTCCTTGGCCAGCAGCGAGAACGTTCGCCCCTGCCACACGTTGAGCAGGATGGCCGTCAGCCGCAAGGCCACGGTCAACAGCAGCGCCGCGCCGATGAACAGCACCGGACCATGCCACGTTTGTGGAAACCAGGCGCCGATCGCAGCGACCATGTTGCCCGGATGGTGCAACAACACTTCGTCTACCATCAGCGGCAGCAACAGCGGCACCGGAACGGCAGCCATCACCGCCAGCAAGGCAATGAAATTGGCCTGCAGCAGGCGCGCGCGATGTTTGATGAGTTCGTCGGTGATGCTGCGCCAAGTCAGCATGACTGGCCATCCTCGATGATTGTGGAACAGCCTCAAGAATAAGCGCTGTCGTGCCAGGGTAAAAGGTCTGCGCCTGTCTATTTTCCGATGCAGAACGTGCTGAAGATTTCGCCCAGCAAATCGTCGGCGGTAAATTCGCCCGTGATCTCCGATAGTGTCGCCTGCGCCAATCGCAGCTCCTCGGCGAACAGTTCCAGTTGCGCAGTCAACTCACGGGCAGCAGCCAGGTGGGCGGCCCCGCGCGCCAGTGCCTCCAGGTGCCGCGCGCGCGCCATGAACGCGCCCTCGCCCACGGTTTGCCAGCCGGCCGCCTCGAGCAGCTTGCCGCGCAACAAGTCGACGCCAGCACCGGTTCTTGCAGAGAGCCAAATCTCGTCCCCAAGCAACCGCGGCGGCTCGCCCGTGGCGTCGATCTTGTTGTGGATGGTTAGCCGCGCCACGCTTGGCAGGCGCGTCAGGATGTTCGCCTCCTCCACACCCACACCGTGGGCCGCATCCACCAGCAGCAATGCCACATCCGCGTTTTCAAGCGCTGCCCAGGTGCGGGCGATGCCGATTATCTCTACCGCATCTTCGGTTTCGCGCAGGCCGGCGGTATCGATGATGTGCAGCGGCACCCCCTCGATCTGGATTGCCTCGCGTACCGTGTCCCGCGTGGTGCCGGCAAATTCGGTTACGATCGCTGCCTCGAATCCCGCCAACTGATTGAGCAGACTCGATTTGCCGACGTTCGGCTGGCCGATCAGAACCACCGTCAGACCTTCGCGCAACAGGGCGCCCTGCCGAGCCTGTGCACGCACTGCCTGCAGGCTGACATCGATCGCGTCCAGCCGGCCAAAGGCATCAGCGTCACGCAGAAAGTCGATTTCTTCTTCAGGAAAATCCAGCGTGGCCTCCACCAGCATCCGCAGGCGGGTCAGCGCTTCGACCAGTTCGGCTATCCGCACGGAAAAGGCGCCCGAAAGCGAACGCACCGCCGAACGCGCGGCTTCGCTTGACGACGCATCGATCAGGTCGGCCACGGCCTCGGCCTGGGCCAGATCAAGTTTGCCGTTAAGGTAGGCGCGACGCGTGAATTCGCCGGGTTCCGCCAGCCGCGCTCCCAATTCAACGCAGCGACGCAGGATCAGACCGAGCACCACCGGCCCGCCGTGCCCTTGAAGCTCCAGCACGTTTTCGCCAGTAAACGAATGCGGCGCGGCAAAATGAAGCGCGATGCCCTCGTCGAGCGCCCCACCCTCGCCATCGAGAAAGCGGCAGAACGTGGCGTGACGCGGTTCGGGTACACGGCCAAGGATCGCCCTGGCAAGCGGGCCGATATCGGGGCCCGACACCCGCACCACCCCGATCCCGCCCCGCCCAGGGGCAGTGGCGATGGCAGCGATCAGGTCAGGCTTTGCCGGACGCTGCTTTGCCACCACCCTGGACCTGCTTGTTGATTGCCCACTGTTGCGCGATCGACAGGATGTTGTTGGTGACCCAGTACAGCACCAGGCCTGCGGGGAAGAACACGAACATGACGGTGAACGCTACTGGCATGATCATCATGATCTTGGCCTGCATCGGATCCATCGGCTGCGGGTTCAGCTTGACCTGCAGGATGGAGGTCACGCCCATGATGATCGGCAGGATGAAATAGGGATCGGGAGCAGTCAGGTCAGCGATCCAGCCTATCCAAGGTGCACCACGCATCTCCACCGCGGCGAGCAGCACCCAGTAGAGTGCGATGAATACCGGGATCTGGATCAGGATGGGCAGGCAGCCGCCGAGCGGATTAATTCTCTCGGTCTTGTACATCTCGGCCATCGCCTGATGCAGCTTGGCGCGGTCGTCGCCGTACGTTTCCTTCAGCTGCTGCAGGCGCGGCGTCAGCTTCTTCATCTTGGCCATAGACTTGTAGCCCGCGGCCGACAGGGGATACAGCGCCAGCTTGAGCAGGATGGTCAGAATAATGATGGCCCAGCCCCAATTGCCGACGATCCGTTCAATCTTTTGTAGCGCCCAGAAAATTGGATACGCCAAGGGGGTGAGCCAGCCATAATCGCGCGACAAATCGAGACCGGGAGCGGTTTGTTCCAGCAGGTTCTGGGTCTGCGGACCAGCATACAGCGGCACCGTGAAGGTCTTTTCCTGGCCCGGCTCCAGCATGCCTTCGGCCAAAATTACCCCGGCCGAATACAGGCCGTTACCCAACGCACGCGTGTAATACTCGCGTTTTACGTTGCCTGCCGGCAGCCAGGCCGTCACAAAGTGATGCTGCACAATCCCCATCCAGCCATTGTCTGCCGCTTTCTCGAAATCAGCCTTGCCATCCTGGATGTCCTTAAATGCGACTTTCTGGAATTTCTTGGCGTCGGTGTAAAACGCGGGGCCGGTGTAGGTGTGCAGAAAGAAAGACGACCCGCGCGGAGCCTCGCCATGGCGGGTGAACTGAAAATACGGCGTCAGATCAACCGGCTCAGTGCCGTTATTGATCACGCGTATCTTGAGGGCAATCTCATAGCTACCGCGCTTGAATATATAGGTCTTTTCTACCCGCACGCCGGTAGCTGGATCGTCCCACACCAACGGAACCTCGAGTTGTGCCGCTCCGCCCGTCAGGCGATAGGTACCCGGGTTGAGCTGAAACAGGCTGCGGTGCGTAGGCAAGTCTTTGCCAACCAGGCCGCTTTGCGCCAGGTAGGGCTGCGTCTGACTGGCTTCGAACAGTGTGAACACCTGGTTCTTATCTTCCGACTCACGGTAAGCAAGCAATTGAAGTTCGCGCAGGTCGCCGCCATTGGCGTCTATGGTGGCCCGATATACGTCGGTTTCCACTACGGCCTGAGGTCCCTTGGAAAAGCCGGTCTGGGCAGTGGTCGTGGCGGCCGGAGTATTGAGCACCTGGCTGGGCGAAGGTAATGCGCCTGCGGCCGGGGCACTCGCTACGGTCGGCGCGGGTGCGGGCGGGGCATGCTTGTCCTGCCAGGCTTCCCATAACAGGAGCAGCGAGAAGGAGAAGACGATAAAAAGAATCAGCCGCTGGTTATCCATTGAACGGGACGCTGTTAGTTGGGAGGGGGTTCCGGCGCCGCAGTCGTCGAATCGGTCGACGCCACGGAAGGCCATTTTGCCACGGCGCGCTGGCCAGCACGCTTGAATGTGCGGGACAAGTCACGTGCCTCGTCACCCGTTACAGGTTTGGCAATCAGGCGAACCACAAAATCGCATGCGGGTAGCTCGGGCAAAACCAGACGAAAGCTCTCGCGTACACATCGCTTGACGCGATTGCGATCAACTGCGCGCGCTAGCAGGCGCTTGGCGACGATCATGCCCAACCGCGCGTATCCCGCCTGGTTGGGACGCGCCATCACCATCACGAAATCCGTTCGGGCACGTTGATTGTCGCCAAACACCCGGTCGAAATCGGCTTTATCGACCAGCCGCGCATCGCGCAGACGCACGGCGCCCGTCTTGCCAGGAGAAGCGTTGATCAGACAGCCAGGCGTGCGCGACCCTTGGCACGACGCGCGTTGATCACGGCACGGCCTGCCTTGGTCTTCATGCGGGCACGAAATCCGTGAGTGCGCTTGCGGCGGACGGTTGAGGGCTGATAAGTGCGTTTCATAGTATTTCCTTTCTCACTGGCATGGGTCAGCGTAACGCCTGAGCGGAACGTCCCAACACGAAAAAATCTGTTGAAAAACCGCGTATTAGACCCGCCCTCACCAGGGTATGTCAAGTTCCGCCTGTTTGCCCCCCGACTGTCATTTCCTGCCTGTGGATAACCTCGCCGAAGCAGAGTAAGATTCGTCGATTGAATCCCATGCTACTCGCTAACCCCCGCCAATTAACTATGGATTCCTTCTGGGACCTTTGCCAAGAGCGCTTCCGCGCCAATCTGACCCAGCAGCAATTCAGCACATGGATCAAACCCCTCGTATTTGACGATGCCGGCGGAGATGTTCGCATTCTGGCCCCCAATCATTTCGTGATGGACTGGGTGCGCGAAAAGTTTGCCGACCATATCGATATCTGGGCGCAAGAGTTTTACACGCACCCCGTAGCCATTACCTACGCACTGGGGAAAAAAAATACCGCTGCTCGCCCCCCCCAGACCCACGTTTCTGCCGGTCAAACGGTACCTCATGCCGCCAATGCCGCTGCGCCTGTCCAGACAGGGTTACGCATCAATCCAGGATTCAACTTCGAAAATTTCGTCTCCGGACGTGCCAACCAACTGGCGCGTGCCGCTGCATTGCAAATTGCCGACAATCCCGGGATCGCCTACAACCCGCTGTTTGTCTATGGTGGAGTGGGTCTGGGTAAAACCCACCTGCTGCAGGCCATCGGCAATACCGTCCGCCAAGCCAATCCCGAAGCGCGCATCAGCTATATTCACGCCAACGATTATGTGGATGACGTCGTCAAGGCCTACCTGAACAAACAGTTCGATGATCTCAAGCGGCGCTACATGTCGCTGGATCTGCTGCTTATCGACGATATCCAGTTTCTGGCCAAGAAGGACCGCACCCAGGAAGAATTTTTCTACGTCTTCAACTCGCTGATCGAGAATAAAAAGCAGATCGTCATCACCTGCGACACTTTCCCCAAGGAAATAACTGGTCTGGACGATCGCCTGAAATCCCGCTTTGCCTGGGGATTGACCGTTGCAGTGGAACCGCCAGAGCTGGAAATGCGCGTCGCCATCCTGCTGGCCAAGGCCCAGGCGGAGAATACCCGACTCGACGAGAACGTGGCCTTCTTCATCGCCAAGCAGGTGCGTTCCAATGTGCGTGAGCTCGAGGGCGCCCTGAAGCGGGTCATCGCATTCTCACGCTTCCACGAAAAACCGATCACCCTGGAGTTGGTCAAGGAGGCGTTGCGCGATCTGATTGCATCGACCTCGCGTATTGTCTCGGTCGAAAATATTCAGAAAACCGTCGCCGATTTTTACAAGATCAAGGTCGCCGACATGTTTTCGAAAAAAAGGACGCGTAACCTGGCGCGACCTCGCCAGATCGCAATGGCGCTGGCCAAGGAACTGACCAACCAGAGCCTGCCTGAAATCGGCGAATCTTTCGGCGGACGCGACCACACCACCGTAATTCACGCATGTCGCAAAGTGGCCGAACTGCGTGAGACAGAAGTTGATATCGGCCGAGATTATCTGGTGTTACTACAGAGCCTGACTGGCTGAGGATGGAATGTGGATAACTCATCTCTTCGGCAGCATGCGGGAATTCCATCCCCATCTCTACCATGCTGCCAAGGCTTTATCCACACCTGAAAAACAGCACTAGGTTATTGATTTTATTTAATTAAAAGACATACCCCCAGATTTGGGCCGCCTTTATTATGATTCTCAGGAATATATAAATGCTATTAGTACAAAGCGAACGCAACGCACTCTTATCGTCCATCTCTGCGATTGTAGGGGTTGTCGAGCGACGTCATACCCTGCCCATTTTGTCTAATATCCTGCTGGAGAGAAAAGGAGGCAAGCTGAGCTTGCTGGCAACCGATCTCGAACTGCAGATCAGCACCCAACTGGATAGTGCCGAAACAGGGGAAGATTTCGCTATCACAATTGCGGCACGCAAGCTGTTCGATATTGTCCGAGCACTACCTGAGTCAGCCAAGGTCAAGCTCGACACCAAGGACAGCCAAGTCGTCGTTAGCGCGGGCAAGTCGCGTTTTACACTGCAAACTCTGCCAGCAGCCGATTTTCCACGTGTGGAGACGGGGTCCGGACTCGGCGAGGTGATCCGCTTGCCGCAAAAAGCCCTGAAGCGCCTGTTGCAGCTGGTGCAGTTTGCGATGGCGAGTCAGGACATCCGCTATTATCTGAACGGCATGCTGCTGGTGCTGGATGGCAAGCAACTGCGCGTGGTCGCCACTGATGGACACCGACTCAGCTATGCGGAGACCCAACTGGACAACGAAGTCGAGGCGCGCGAAGTGATCATTCCGCGCAAGACCGTGATTGAACTCTCCAAGCTGTTGGGCGAGGTGGAGGATCCGGTCGAATTGCGTATCGGCAGCAATCAGGTCACCATTACGCTGCCGGGTACCGAACTGGTGACCAAGGTGGTCGACGGCAAGTTTCCCGATTACCAGCGCGTAATCCCAGCCAATCAGCCGCGTCACCTCAAGGCCAATCGCCAGAGCGTGATGCAAGCGTTGCAGCGGGCAGCGATCCTGTCGAACGAAAAGTTTCGTGGCGTCCGCCTCGTCATGAGCGACAACAGCCTTGGCATCGTCTGCAACAATAACGAGCAGGAAGAGGCGGCCGACGAGATCGAAGTCAGCTACAACGGCGATCCGCTGGACGTCGGCTTCAATGTCACCTATTTGCTGGATGGCCTGGGTGCGCTCAATACCAACGAAATCACGCTGTCCATGGGCGATGCCAACAGCAGCATGCTGCTGACCAGCGAGAGCGAAGGCGGTTTCAAGTATGTCGTCATGCCGATGCGGATCTAGGCTTGTCCGCACAATCTGATTTTTCCTAGCAACAAAACCGACAGGGATCCCCCTGAGTGGGGGATGAATACCATGAGTGATAAGCCCGACAACGCATTACCCGATGATTCAAACGGAGGCTACGACGAGGACAGCATCCAGCAACTGGAAGGGCTGGAAGCCGTCCGCAAACGCCCCGGCATGTACATTGGCGATACGTCCGACGGTACCGGCCTGCACCATATGGTGTTCGAAGTGCTCGATAACGCGATCGACGAGGCGCTGGCAGGCTGGTGTGACGACATCAAGGTCATCATCCACCCCGACAATTCGATATCGATTTCTGATAACGGGCGCGGCATTCCGGTGGGCGTCAAGTTCGACGACAAGCACGAGCCCAAACGCAGCGCTGCCGAGATCGTGATGACCGTGCTGCACGCAGGCGGCAAGTTCAACCAGAATAGCTACAAGGTTTCGGGCGGTTTGCACGGTGTAGGCGTATCGTGCGTGAACGGCTTGTCGAAATGGCTGAAGCTGACCGTCCGCCGTGATGGCAAGAAATACGCCATGGAATTCCATCGCGGCAAGGTCGAGGACCGCGAGATCGAAGTGCAGAACGGCGTCGAAGTGTCGCCGATGAAAATTGTCGGCGAAACCCAGAATCGCGGCACCGAGGTGCACTTTCTGGCCGATGAGGCGATCTTTGGGACGGTCGAATTCCATTTCGACATCCTGGCCAAGCGCATTCGCGAACTGTCCTTCCTCAATAACGGTGTAAAGATCGAACTGATCGACCACCGTGACGGCAAGACCGAAAACTTTGCGCATTCGGGTGGCGTAAAGGGCTTCGTGGAATATGTCAGCCGCCTCAAAAATCCGCTGCATCCCAAGATTTTCAGCGCCATCGGAGAGAAGGATGGCATGACCGTCGAAGTCGCGATGCAGTGGAATGACAGTTATTCCGAATCCGTGCAGTGTTTCACCAACAACATCCCGCAGCGCGATGGTGGTACCCACCTGACCGGCCTGCGCATGGCGATGACGCGGGTGCTGAACAAATACATCGAAGAGAACGAGCTGGCGAAAAAAGCCAAGGTCGATACCACCGGCGACGATATGCGCGAAGGCCTGACCTGCGTACTGTCAGTCAAGGTACCCGAACCGAAGTTCTCCTCACAGACCAAGGACAAGCTGGTTTCCAGTGAAGTGCAGCCGGTGGTACAGGAAGTCGTGGGGCAGAAGCTCGCTGAATTCCTGCTGGAAAACCCCATTGACGCCAAGCTCCTGTGCGGCAAGATTATCGATGCCGCGCGCGCGCGCGAAGCGGCGCGCAAGGCACGCGAGATCACGCGCCGCAAAGGAGTGATGGATGGGCTGGGCTTGCCCGGAAAACTGGCGGATTGCCAGGAAAAGGATCCGGCGCTCAGCGAAATCTATCTGGTTGAGGGTGACTCCGCCGGCGGCTCGGCAAAGCAGGGACGCGACCGCAAGTTTCAGGCGATCTTGCCGCTCAAAGGCAAGATCCTCAATGTCGAACGTGCGCGTTTCGACAAGGTCATCAGCAGTCAGGAAATTGCCACGCTGATCACCGCGCTCGGCACCAGCATCGGCAAGGATGACTACAATCCGGACAAGCTGCGCTACCATCGCATCATCATCATGACCGACGCCGACGTCGATGGCGCACACATCCGCACATTGTTGCTGACCTTCTTCTACCGCCAAATGCCGGAACTGGTCGAGCGCGGCCACATCTACATTGCCCAGCCGCCTCTGTACAAAGTCAAGCATGGTCGCGCCGAACGCTATATCAAGGATGAACACGCGCTGAAGGAACATTTGATGGCCGAGGCGATGAAGGATGCCGAACTGACACCGATGGACGGTGCCATGCCGGTCTCAGGCGAGGCTCTGGAGACGCTGGCACGCGAGTATTTCCTCGCCGAAGCGGTCAGCGAACGCCTTATGCGAATGCTGCCGGAAGACGTGTTGCAGGCGCTGATGCGCATCCCACGCCTGAGCCTGGCTGACAGCAACGCCGCCATGATGGCGGAGGCCAGCCTGGGTGCGGCGCTTGACCCGCAGAAATTCGAGGTGGCGGCCGAATACATCAGCGAAGCCGACAGCCATCGCCTGCGCATCACCCGCCATGCGCATGGCAACGAGCATATCAGTTTTCTCGAAGCGGATCTGCTGGAGTCGGGTGACTACAATCAGCTCGTCAAGGTCGGCGACCTGCTGCGTGATCTGATCGGTCTTGGCGCCAGCGCCAAGCGTGGGGAGAAGGAAACCCCGGTGCAAAATTTTCGCGAGGCCATGGACTGGTTCCTTGCCGAAGTCAAACGCGGCATGAGCATCCAGCGCTACAAGGGACTGGGAGAGATGAACCCGGCGCAGCTATGGGAAACCACCATGGATCCCAAGGTACGGCGCTTGATGAAAGTTCAGATCGAGGATGCTATTTCATCCGATCAGATTTTCACGACGCTGATGGGCGATGAAGTTGAACCGCGACGTGCTTTCATTGAAAGCAATGCGCTGGGCGTGCGCAACCTCGACGTATAAATTCGGTCGCTGTGAGGAATGGTGGTCTACCTGGGTGATGGCCTAGCCAGATACGGGCGTCGGCCCAAGCCATGCCTGGAGCTTGGTGCGCAATTCACTCTCCTGCACGGGCAGTTTTAGCGCAGCATCGATGCGCAAGCGCGCACTGACCTTGTCGAGCACGGCTTGGTGCGCGGCCTCGTAAAAAACCAGAATGCGGGTGCTTGGAGTGCCCTGCACGGCTGCCAGCAGGGATTCGAGATTGGACAGGCGGTCGCGGAAATCGGTTTGATGGTAAAAGTCGGCGACGATGACGTCAGGCGGGGTCTTACGTACCAGACTGATGGCCTTGCGTTCAGACCATTCTGCTACAACGGCGTAGCCAAGTTCCTGATAAAGCTTTTTATAGCCCGCTGTGCCAATGAAGGCATTGAGCATGAGCAGCGTAGCAGGCTTGCTCATTCAGCGGGTTTTTTGGCAGGCTTCTTAGTGGCGGCTTTGGTCGTGGTTTTTTTGGCGGCGGGTTTCTTAACCGTGGCGAGTTTGACTTCTTTTTCAACCACGGTTTTGGCTGTTGCCTTTCTCTTTACCGGCTTTTTGGCCGGGCCCTTGGCAACACGTGCGGCAATCAGTCCGATGGCCTCATCTAAAGTGATTTCTTCCGGCGTGATGTCCTTGGGTAGCGTGGCATTGGTGCTGCCGTGCTTCACATAGGGCCCGTAGCGCCCGCTGCGCACGGTTATGTCCTTGCCATCTTCAGGGTGCGGGCCCAGTGTTTTCAGAATCGAAGCCGCCGAGTCCGCGCCCCGTGGCGCCCGCTCCATGGCCAGCACTTCCAGCGCGCGCGGCAGATCGATTTCGTAGACGCTATCGGTCTTGGGAATCGACTTGAACTTGCCGTCGTGCAGCAGGTAGGGACCGAAGCGGCCATTGTTGGCGACGATCGGCAGGCCTGTGTTCGGATGGTGGCCAACCTCGCGTGGCAGCGAAAGGAATTTAAGCGCCAATTCGAGGCTGGCGTTTTCCAGCGGAATATCCTTTGGCCACGAAGCCCGGCGCGGCTTCGGCGCCTTCTTGTCTTCCGGCATGTCGCCGATCTGAACATAGGGGCCGAAGCGGCCTGAGAGCAATTTGACGTCAAGACCCGAGGCGGGATCCTTGCCCAGGATGTTGTCACCGTCGGCGGTGGCCGCATGCAGCGGCCTCGTGTAATCGCATTCGGGGTAACCGGAACAGCCGATGAAAAGACCGCGCTTGCTGGCCTGCATGAACAGCGGCTTGCCACACTTGGGGCAGGACTCCAGGATCGGGCAACCGCGCTCGACGTCCTGCTTGGCCTTTAGTTCGCCATCGAACTCCTTCCAGAATTCGCCCAGCAACCGTGACCATACGCGCTTGCCGTTGGAGACGTCGTCGAGCTTGTCTTCCAGCTTCGCGGTGAAATCGTAATCGACGTAGTGATTGAAATGCCGGGTGAGAAAACAGTTGACCAGCCGCCCAATGTCGGCTGGCTGGAAGCGCTTCTTTTCCAGTACCACGTACTCACGGTCCTGCAGCGTCGAAATGATGCTGGCATAGGTCGAGGGGCGGCCGATACCGTATTCCTCAAGCGCCTTCACCAGCGAGGCCTCGGTGTAGCGCGGCGGCGGCTGGGTGAAATGCTGTTCGCCGTAGAGTTTGTCGACCGGCAGGGTTTCGCCTTCCTCCAACGCGGGCAACTTGGATTCCTCCTCCTCGTCGTCGTCCTGGTACACGGCCAGGAAGCCCGCAAACGCCAGAGTCTGGCCGGTGGCGCGGAACGTGCCCTCGCCTACCGTAATATCGGCGGCGACGGTATCGAATTGCGCCGGAGTCATCTGGCAGGCAACGGTGCGCTTCCAGATGAGTTCGTACAGTCTTGCCTGGTCGGCCGTCAGAAACGGCTTGACCACTTCCGGGGTGCGCGTGACCGAAGTCGGGCGCACCGCTTCGTGCGCCTCCTGCGCGTTCTTGGTCTTGGCTTTGTATTGCAGCGCGGTCGGCGGCAGGAACTCCTTTTCGAAGTTAGCGCCCACATACTTGCGGATATCCGTGATCGCTTCCTGTGCCAAGTTGACCGAGTCAGTCCGCATGTAGGTGATGAGGCCCACCGGGCCTTCGCCCAGGTCCATGCCTTCATACAGTTGCTGAGCCGTCCGCATCACCCGGTCGGTGGTCATGCCGAGCTGGCGCACGCCCGCCTGCTGCAGTGTCGAGGTGGTGAACGGCGCACCGGGATGGCGGGCGCGGCGCTTCTTCTCGATGCGCATGACCGTGGCGTCACGCCCCTCAAGCATCGCCAGCCATTCCTTGCTGCGCGCTTCATGTTCGACCGAGAACTGCTCAAGCTTCTCTCCCTTGAAATGGGTGAGTTTTGCGGTGAACGGCTGCGAGGCCTTGTGGCTGTCGAGGTGGAGCGTCCAGTACTCGCGTGGTACGAAGGCCTCGATCTCTTCCTCGCGCTCGACGATCATGCGCAAGGCGGGCGACTGCACCCGGCCGGCGCTCAATCCCGGACTGATCTTGCGCCACAACAGCGGCGACAGGTTGAAACCGACCAGATAATCGAGTGCACGCCGCGCCTGCTGCGCATCGACCAGATCGCTTGCGATTTCGCGCGGGTTGCGCACGGCATCCTGCACGGCCGATTCGGTGATTTCGTAGAAGGCCACCCGCTTCATCGACGTCTTGACCTTGCGCTCCTTGAGGATTTCGCTGATATGCCAGGAAATGGCTTCGCCTTCACGGTCCGGGTCGGTTGCCAGCAATACTTCGTCGGCTCTCTTGGCAGCCTTGACGATGGCATCGACGTGTTTGGCGTTGCGTTCGATGATCTGATATTTCATGCTGAAATTTTCAGTATCAACCGCGCCTGTCTTGGGTTGCAGGTCGCGCACGTGGCCGTAGCTCGCGAGAATTTCGTAGTCTGCGCCGAGGTATTTCTTCAGCGTTTTCGATTTGGACGGCGATTCGACAATAACGAGTTTGGACATGTTAGGGCGTGTTAACTCTGATTTCGCTCTCGCGTTGCTGCGAGAAAGCGATGGATGCAAGGCGTGTCGCGCCGGCAAGGGCCATCCCTTGCCAAGAGACGCAACGTAGCAGACGCGCTTTCTCACAGCAACCCGAAGGGACGGGACGATTCGGGCACATCCCTTGGTCGCGAGCCGCTTGCTGTGAGTAGCACAGCGGCGCATCGCGCTTTGCGGCCTGCGTCCCGAATCGTCCTCGTCGCGAGTGTGAAATCAGAGTTAACACGCCCTAAATTAGTGCAGACGTCCCGGCTCGTGATTCAGCAACAAGTCTTCCAGATGGGTGAAGTGTTCGATCAGTCCGCGGCTCCACAGCACGATCAGGGTCATCCAGCGCACATGATCGGGCTCGATGTCTTCGCCACCCAGCGCCATCAGGCCGGATATCACCCATTCGCGAGATTCGGGGTCGAGGATTTCGGCACTGACCAGATACGCCAGTTCGTCACGGCAGGGCTCGTTCAGTCGCTCGATTTCTTCGGGCGCGTAATGACGGTAATGCACCTGGGACAGGCGCTCGTGCGCGGCGCTGCCAGCCAGATGGGCGAACCAGTCGAGCGCGGCGTTGATGTCGGATTCTTCAAACCCCGCAGCAAACAGGCGCTTTTCCAGCGCGTCGC
>WGNC01000013.1 GCA_016124745.1 Thiobacillus sp. | reverse complement strand
GCCTCCAGCAGGGCTTTCATCGACAGGCGCAGGCGGCCCTTCTCGTCAGCTTCCAGGATTTTTACCTTCACGACCTGGCCTTCCTTCAGGTAATCGCCGATGGTGTTCACGCGCTCGTGGGCGATCTGCGAGATGTGCAGCAGGCCGTCGCGGCCCGGCAGCACGTTGACGATCGCACCGAAGTCCAGCAGCTTGATGACCGGACCTTCGTAGATCTTGCCGACTTCGACTTCGGCCGTGATTTCCTCAATGCGGCGCTTGGCCAGTTCGCCGGCTTCCATGCTGGTGCAGGCGATCTTGACGCTGCCGTCCTCCTGGATGTCGATCTGGGTGCCGGTTTCCTCGGTCAGCGCGCGAATGACGGCGCCGCCCTTGCCGATGACGTCACGGATCTTTTCCGGGTTGATCTTCATGGCGATGATGCGCGGCGCATAGGCCGACATTTCGTGCGTCTCGGAAACCGAGGACTTCATGATGCCGAGGATGTGCATGCGGCCTTCTTTTGCTTGCGAGAGGGCGGCCTGCATGATTTCCTGGGTGATGCCCTTGATCTTGATGTCCATCTGCAGCGCAGTCACGCCTTTCTCGGTGCCGGCCACCTTGAAGTCCATGTCGCCGAGGTGATCCTCGTCGCCGAGGATGTCGGTCAGCACGGCAAACTTGCCGCCTTCCTTGATCAGGCCCATGGCGATACCGGCGACATGCGCCTTAAGCGGGGCGCCGGCGTCCATCAGCGACAGGCAGCCGCCGCAGACCGAGGCCATCGACGAGGAGCCGTTGGATTCGGTGATTTCCGATACCACGCGCATGGTGTAGCCGAATTCTTCCTTGCTCGGCAGCACCGCCATCAGTGCGCGCTTGGCCAGCCGGCCGTGGCCGATTTCGCGCCGCTTGGGTGAACCGACGCGGCCGGTTTCGCCGGTGGCATAGGGGGGCATGTTGTAGTGCAGCATGAAGCGGTCGGAATAGGAGCCTTCCAGCGCGTCGATGGTCTGCTCGTCGCGGCCGGTACCGAGCGTGGTGACCACCAGGGCCTGGGTTTCGCCGCGCGTGAACAGCGCGGAGCCGTGGGTGCGCGGCAACACGCCGGTACGGATGGTAATCGGGCGCACGGTGCGGGTGTCGCGGCCGTCGATGCGCGGCTGGCCGGACAGGATGCGGTTACGCACCACGCTCGCTTCCAGGCTGTGGAAGGCGTCCTTGACGGCATTGGCAGCGACGGTGTCCATGTCGGCCGTGATCAGTTCGGCGAAGGCCTTGCTGCGCACTTCATCGACGGCCGTCATGCGCGCCTGCTTCTGCTTGATGTTGTAGGCCTGCTGCAGGCCCTCTTCGGCCAGCGCCTTGAGGCGGTCGACCATCGCGGTATCTTCGGCAGGCGGCGCCCAGTCCCAGGCGTCGGCACCGGCTTCGTCGGTCAGTTCGTTGATCGCGTTGATCGCGGCCTGGAACTGCTGCTGGCCGAACATGACGGCGCCCAGCATGATGTCTTCGGGCAGTTCCATGGCCTCGGACTCGACCATCAGCACGGCGGTTTCGGTGCCGGCGACGACCAGGTCGAGCGCCGAGTCCTTGAGTTCGGAGTTGGTCGGGTTCAGGACATATTCACCGTTGATGAAGCCAACGCGGGCGGCGCCGACCGGACCGTCGAACGGCAGGCCGGACAGCGACAGGGCGGCGGAAGCGCCGATCAGCGCGGGAATGTCGGCGCTGACTTCTGGGTTGGACGACATCACGGTGGCGATGATCTGCACTTCGTTGAAGAAACCATCGGGAAACAGCGGGCGGATCGGACGGTCGATCAGGCGGCACACCAGGATCTCGCCTTCGGACGGACGGCTCTCGCGCTTGAGGAAGCCACCGGGGATGCGGCCGGCGGCGTAGGTCTTTTCCTGGTAGTCGACGGTCAGAGGGAAGAAGTCCTGGCCGGGCTTGACCTCGTTCTTGGCGACGGCGGTGACCAGCACGACGGTGTCATCCATATTGACGATGACGGCGCCGGACGACTGGCGGGCGATTTCGCCGGTTTCCAGAGTGACCTGGTGACGGCCGAAAGTGAAAGTTTTCTTGATAGCGCTCACACGAGTTCCTTTCAAAGCAAAAACGCCCCGCAAGGGCGGGGCGTGGGAAATTCAGGGGGCGACAAGGCCCATCCACTGTACCGATGCGGCAGGGTTCCAGATCATCACAGTGGCCTTGACGGGTTTACTTGCGCAGACCGAGACGTTCGATCAGGGTCTTGTAACCTTCGAGGTTGGTGCGTTTGAGGTAATCCAGCAGTTTGCGGCGACGGCTCACCATTTTCAGCAGGCCACGACGCGAGTGGTGATCCTTCATGTTGGCCTTGAAGTGGTCGGTCAGGTCATTGATGCGGGCCGTCAGCAGGGCAACCTGCACTTCGGGGGAGCCAGTGTCGGCGGCGGCGCGTTGGTAATTCTGGACGATTTCGGCTTTTTGAGCGACGGTAACAGCCATGGTGTACTCCTTCTAAATCGCGTGGCCTGCGGCTGTGCGGGACACGTTCGGGGGAAACCGCGCATTTTACGCGAAAAGAGCGGATTGACTCAAGTCCGCTGTGTCGCCATCAGGCGGCGTGCCACAAGCTGGCCATCCTCGGCATCGGCCAGGCCGAGAAAACGATTGGCCGACGTATACAGGCGTATCAGCCCCGAATGATCACGGATGGTTGGCACATTGCGGCCCTGGCAGAGGGCCGCGGCTTCGGCTGCGTCGAGCTGCAGGGCCGGCAGATGCGTCACCAGGCAATCCGGGGGCTGTAGCCAGGAAGGGCGTTGACTGGCGTCGAGTGCATCCAGATCAGCCAGCGAATGGGCCTGATCCAGGCTGAATCCACCCGCAGCAGTGCGCGTCAATGCAGTGAGGTGCGCGCCGCACCCCAGCGCGGCGCCAATATCCTGCGCCAGGGTGCGGATATAGGTGCCGGCCGAGCATTGGACGTCCAGCACGACGCGCGGCGGGTCGCATTCAATCATTTCCAGCGCACGGATGGTGAGCTTGCGGGGCGGGCGTTCGATTTCAAGTCCGGCACGCGCGTATTCGTAAAGTGGGCGTCCCAGATGTTTGAGCGCCGAATGCATGGGCGGGATTTGTTCGATTTCGCCCTTGAAGCGTGGCAGCACGGCAAGGATGTCGCCACAGTCGACATTCACCTCGCGGGTGCTGAGCACTTCGCCTTCCGGGTCGCCGGTGGCAGTGGTGACGCCGAGCTGCATGACGGCACGGTAACGCTTGTCGGCGTCGAGCAGATAGGCCGAGAATTTGGTGGCTTCGCCGAAGCAGAGCGGCAGCAGGCCGTCGGCAAAGGGATCGAGGGTGCCGGTATGTCCTGCCTTCCTGGCATCGAGCAGCCATTTGGCCTTTTGCAGGGCTGCGTTGGACGTGATTCCGGCCGGCTTGTTCAGCAGCAGCACGCCATTAATCGGTTTGCGCGGGCGAAGCCCGACGTTCGCTCCCTCACCCGCTTGCGGGAGAGGGTTGGGGAGAGGGGGCGAAGCGACGATCTGGCGTTGTGGTTTCACTCGTCTTTCGGGTGTTTGGCGTCTTCGGCGACTGCCGTCTCGATCAGCTGGCTGAGTGCCATGCCATGCTCGACCGAGGTGTCGTACACGAAAGTCAGCTTGGGCACAACGCGCAGCTGCATGCGATGCGACAGCTGCGAGCGCAGAAAGCCGCTGGCGCGCTGCAGGCCCTGCAGGCAGGCATCGTGCTCGGACTGGCCGCCCAGCGTGGTGAAGAAGACCTTGGCGAACTCCATGTCGCGGTTGACCTCCACCTCGGTGATGGTCAGCATGCCGACGCGCGGATCCTTCACTTCCTGCCGGATCAGTTCCGGCAGTTCGCGCTGGATCTGGTCGGCGACGCGGCGTGCGCGGGGGAAGTCTTTTGGCATAGGGGCTAGGGGCTAGGGGCTAGGGGCTAGGGGCTAGGGATTTGAGGCGCGCGGCTGCGCCGCGCACTTTCCCTAAATCCTAGACTCTAGATTCTAGTTCCTGGATCCTCACAATGAACGCGCCACTTCCACGACCTCGAACACTTCCAACTGGTCGCCTACCTGGATGTCGTTGTAATTCTTGAGCGAGAGGCCGCACTCGAAGTTGGCCTTGACTTCCTTGACGTCATCCTTGAAGCGCTTGAGCGAATCGAGTTCGCCCTGATGCACCACAACGTTATTGCGTATCAGACGAACGCCGGCGCCGCGCTTGACCACACCATCCAGCACGTAGCATCCGGCAATGGTGCCGACCTTGGAGATGACGAAGACCTGGCGTATTTCCACGGTGCCGATGACGGTTTCCTTCTTCTCGGGCGCCAGCATGCCGGACAGCGCGGATTTCACCTCATCCACCGCTTCGTAGATGATGTTGTAGTAGCGCAGGTCGACGCCGTTGGCTTCTGCCAGCTTGCGGGCCGAGGCATCGGCGCGCACGTTGAAGCCGATCAGCACCGCCTTGGAGGCCAGCGCCAGGTTGACATCGGACTCGGTGATGGCACCCACGCCGCTGTGAATGATGTTGACCTTGACTTCGTCGGTGGACAGCTTGCCCAGCGCATGCGCCAGACCTTCGTAGGAGCCCTGGGTATCCGACTTGAGGATGATGGGGAGTTGCTGAACTTCGCCCTGCCCCATCTGATCGAACATTGACTCCAGCTTGGCGGCCTGCTTTTTCGCCAGCTGCACATCACGGAACTTGCCCTGGCGGAACAACGCGATTTCGCGCGCCTTGCGTTCGTCCGGCAGCACCATCATGTCTTCGCCCGCCTGTGGCACATCGGACAGACCCTGGATTTCGACCGGGATCGAGGGGCCGGCTTCGTCGACGGTCTTGCCGGCCTCGTCGAGCATGGCGCGCACGCGGCCGAAGGCCTGGCCAGCCAATACCATGTCGCCACGACGCAGGGTGCCGGACTGCACCAGCAAGGTGGTGACGGGGCCCTTGCCCTTGTCCAGTCGCGCTTCGATGACCAAACCCTTGGCTGGGCCATCTACAGCTGCCTGCAATTCCAGCACTTCCGCCTGCAGCAGGATGGCGTCGAGCAGGCCATCGATATTGGTGTTGGCCTTTGCCGACACTTCGACGAACTGCGTGTCGCCGCCCCATTCTTCCGGCGTGACGCCCTGCGCAACCAGTTCCTGCCGGATACGCTCTGGGTTGGCTTCAGGTTTGTCGATCTTGTTCACCGCCACCACCAGCGGCACATTGGCAGCCTTGGCATGGTGGATCGCTTCGATTGTCTGAGGCATGACGCCGTCGTCCGCCGCCACCACCAGCACCACGATGTCGGTCGCCTTGGCGCCGCGTGCACGCATCGCAGTAAAGGCTTCGTGACCCGGGGTGTCGAGGAAAGTGATGACGCCCTTTTCAGTTTCGACGTGATAGGCGCCGATATGCTGGGTGATGCCGCCTGCTTCGCCACTTGCCACACGGGTGCGGCGGATGGTGTCGAGCAGGGAGGTCTTGCCGTGGTCGACGTGACCCATGACGGTGACCACGGGCGGACGTGCCATCACTTCGTGCTCGCTCACTTCCCCCGTGTCGACGAGGAAGGCTTCAGGCGTGTCGAGTGCGGCCGGTTTGCCGACATGCCCCATCTCCTCGACCACGATGATCGCAGTTTCCTGGTCAAGCACCTGGTTGATGGTCACCATGCTGCCCAGTTTCATCAGCGCCTTGATGACTTCTGCGGCCTTCACCGACATCTTGTGGGCGAGTTCTGCCACGGTGATGGTTTCGGGCACCAGCACTTCGCGCACGACCGGTTCGGTCGGCGCGACGAAGGTGGTTTCCTCGTGGCCGGATTTCGATTTTCCCTTGCGGCCACGCCAACCTGACTCGGGTGCGGCACCGCCGCGGGTCTTGAGCCCACCCCTGCGGCGCGCGGCATCGTCCTTCCAGGTTCCACCGGCCTTCTTGTCCGGGCCTTTGATGCCCTTGGCCCCAGCGGGCTTGTCCGGTTTGTGCAGCGTTTTCTCCGTCGGAGCAGCGGGCGCGGCCGGCGCGGTCGCTTTTTGGGCCGCCTCCAGCTTGGCGGCTTCGCGTGCGGCTTCGGCCTGTTTGCGCAAGGCCTCGCGCTCGGCACGGGCCCTGGCATCGGCGGCCTGGCGCTCCAGCAGTGCCTGGCCACGGCGTGCTTCATCTTCGCGTACCTTGAGCTCAGCCTCGTCGAGAATCGAAGCCTTCTTGATGCGGGTGGTCTTTCTTGCCGCTGGTGCGGGTTTGGCGGCAGGCTCCGCAGCAGCTTCGGCGGCAGGCGCGGGGGCAACCCCGGCGGCTGCAGCGGGTTCAACCGCGGCAGGCTCGGCAGCGACCGGCTTGGCTTTGGCCTTGGCCGGCTTTGCAACAACGGGCTCGATGACCGGCTCGGGTACCGGTGCCTCGGGTCTGTTTTCGACCACAGGTTCGGCAGGGGCTTCGGTCGGTGGTGCAGGGATGGCTTCCGGTGCGGCCTCGACAGCAGCCTGGGGTTCGGTTCCCTGCGCTACGGCATCGCGTTTGACATAAGTACGCGACTTACGCACTTCCACCTGAATAGTGCGCGATTTTCCGGTGCTGTCGGTCTTGCGGATCTCCCCCGTCTGTTTGCGGGTGATGGTGATCTTGGTTTTGCCGGTTTCGGCTCCGCCACCGTGCATCTTGCGCAGGTAGTCGAGCAGATGCGCCTTGTCCGCTTCGGTGACAGGGTCGACGATGTCGGTTTTGCTGACACCTGCCGCCTTCAACTGTTCAAGCAACAGCTGGGGCGGGAGTTTCAGTTCTTGTGCGAATTGTTCTACGTTCATGCAGTCCTCTGGCGTATCAGCCTTGGGCGAACCAGGGCGCGCGTGCGGCCATGATCAATTGTTTGGCGCGTTCGGCGTCCATGACGGCCATTTCGGTCAACTCATCGACGTCAAGTTCGGCCAGGTCCTCGGTGGTGTGGACGCCTTTGCTGGCGAGCGTCCGCGCCGTTTCCGCATCCATGCCTTCGAGTGACAGCAGGTCGCCAGCGGATGCCTCGACCTGTTCCTCGCCGACGATGGCTGCAGTCAGCAGCGCATTGCGGGCGCGATTGCGCAACTCGTTGACCAGGTCCTCGTCGAAGGCTTCGATCTCGAGCATTTCGTTCAGCGGGACATAGGCGACTTCTTCCAGCGTGGAGAAGCCTTCATCGACGAGAATTTGGGCGACTTCCTCGTCGACATCGAGTTTCTCGATGAATAGCGCGAGGGTCTTGCCGCTTTCGGTCGACTGCTTTTCTTCGGCCGCTTCGCGCGACATGATGTTGAGCGTCCAGCCGGTCAGTTCGGACGCCAGGCGCACGTTCTGTCCGCCACGGCCGATTGCCATCGCCAGCTGTTCCTCGTCCACCACCACGTCCATGCTGTGCTTGTCTTCGTCCACCAGAATGGAACTGACCTCGGCAGGCGCCAACGCATTGATGACGTACTGAGCCGGGTCGGCCGACCAGTGGATGATATCGACCCGTTCACCCGCCAGTTCGTTGGTCACCGAGGTCACGCGTGAGCCGCGCAGGCCGATGCAGGTGCCGATCGGGTCGATGCGCGGGTCGTGCGAGACCACGGCGATCTTCGCGCGCAAGCCCGGGTCACGGGCGGCCGCCTTGATTTCCAGCAGGCCTTCCTCGATCTCCGGGACTTCGAGTTCGAACAGCTTCATGATGAATTCGGGCGCCGTGCGTGACAGCACCACCTGCGGTCCGCGGGCCCCGCGGTCGATGCGCAGCAGGTAGGCACGGACGCGGTCGCCGACGCGCAGGTTTTCGCGCGGGATCATCTGGTCGCGGTGCAGGAAGCCCTCGACGCGGCCAGATTCGATGATGGCGTTGCCACGGTCGATGCGCTTCACCACGCCATTGACGAGATGTTCCTTGCGATCGAGAAAGTCGCTGATGATCTGCTCGCGCTCGGCATCGCGGATTTTCTGCAGGATGACCTGCTTGGCTGCCTGGGCGCCGATGCGGCCGAATTCGACATTTTCCAGAGGTTCCTCGATATAGTCGCCAATTTCGATGTCGGGAATCTTGTCCTGGGCGTCGACCAGCAGAATCTGGTAACCCTCGGATTCCAGGTCTGCCTCGGACACGACCTGCCAGCGACGGAAGGATTCGTAATCACCGGTCTCGCGATCGATCGACACGCGCACGTCCGCCTCTTCCTTGAAGCGTTTCTTGGTGGCGGAGGCAAGCGCTTGCTCAAGCGCTTCGAACACCACTTCCTGGTCAACATTCTTTTCGCGTGCCAGCGCATCGGCCAGCATCAAAATTTCACGGCTCATATTTCCTCCAGCGCCGCCGCCTAAACCATGGGTTTCAGGCGCGCAAGCTCCACATTCCTCAAATCAATCGACAATTCGGCGCCATCGACGATCAGCTTCACCGCGTCGCCTTCCAGGCCAACCAACTGGCCGCTGAGGCGCCGCCGGTTATCCATTGGCACCCGCAGTTTTAGCGTCACGGGCTCGCCGGCGAAGCGGGCATAGTCCTGCGGTCTGACCAGCGGACGGTCGAGTCCGGGGGAGGACACTTCCAGTCTGTCGTAGTCGATGTTCTCGACGGTGAACCAATGGGTCAGGTGATTGCTCACCTTGACGCAGTCGTCAATCGTGATGCCGTCCGGCTTGTCGATGAATAGTCGGATCAGCCCGCGCCCGGAACGCTCCAGCATCACCAGCTCGTATCCGAGTCCGGCCAGCACGGGTTCCAGGCGGGTGGGCAAATCCATCATCGCGAATCCATCGCCGTGCAGGGGCACGGCACAAATAAAAAATGGGCGAACCGCCCACTGTATCAATAATAAAGCGCCGGAATTATAACACTCCGACCGGTAGACAAGAAAGGAAAGATGGTGCCCGGAACCGGAATCGAACCGGTACGCCATCGCTGGCGAGGGATTTTAAGTCCCTTGTGTCTACCAATTTCACCATCCGGGCGAAGCGGACAGCTGGTCTTGAGTCTGGAGGCGCGTGCCGGAGTCGAACCGACCTACACGGATTTGCAATCCGGTGCATAACCGCTTTGCTAACGCGCCCAAGTCGAATACCACTAATGGAAGTGTGGTAAACCACCTAAACGAAAAGGGGAAAACGTCCGGGCTTAGCCATCTGTTTTCCCCAGAATGCTGGAGCGGGAAAGGAGGTTCGAACTCCCGACCTCAACCTTGGCAAGGTTGCGCTCTACCAGCTGAGCTATTCCCGCATTGAAGGCTGCGCATTATGGTGATTTCATTTTTTTCTGTCAACATTTTCATGAAGAAATTTCATCAAGAATTTTGCAGTGCGCGTGCAGCCATCACGAGGTAATACACCATGGAAATCAGGGTGAGCAGCGCTGCCACCCAGATCAATAGGGTGCCGATGGCGGCAACCGGCAGGTTCGCGACAGGAGCGAAATACAGCAGCAGGATGATGGCAATCATCTGTGCAGCCGTTTTCAGCTTGCCGACGAATGAAACCGCCACGCTGGCTGACTTTCCCAATTGGGCCATCCACTCGCGCAGGGCGGAAATGGTGATTTCGCGGCCGATGATGATGAGCCCGATCAGCGGCGCTACCCGGTCGAGGTCGATCAGCACGATCAGTGCGGCTGCGACCATCAGCTTGTCCGCTACCGGGTCGAGAAAGGCGCCGAAGGCAGAAGTCTGGCCAAGCGCGCGCGCCAGGTAGCCGTCCAGCCAGTCGGTCAGAGCGGCCACGCCAAAAAAAGCCGCCGCAAGAATATTGGCTTCGGGCGGCGTCACCCAGCCATCGGGCAGATAGAACACGCCTGCCATCAGCGGAATCAAGAGGATGCGCAGCCAGGTGAGCAGGTTGGGAAGATTGAGCGGCATCAGTGGAGGGCGTGATAGATGGTTTCGGCCAATTCTCGACTGATACCGTTCACGCTGGCAAGCGCATCGACGCCGGCATCGCGCACGCCCTGCAGTCCACCGAAGTGTTCCAGCAGCTGTTTGCGCCGTTTGGGACCGATTCCCGCGATGTCTTCGAGCGTCGACTGCAGGCGCGTCTTGCCGCGCCTGGCGCGGTGGCCGGTGATCGCAAAGCGGTGCGCTTCGTCGCGAACCTGCTGGATCAAATGGAAGCCGGGGTGGTCCTTGGCCAGTTTCAATTCACGGCCGTCGGCGAAGATCAGCGTTTCCAGGCCGGGTTTGCGCGCCTCACCCTTGGCGACGCCCAGCAGTAAAACCTCACCCAGGCCAAGCTCCGCCATTGCCTCGACCGCGCTCGAAATCTGCCCCTTGCCGCCGTCGATCAGCAGCAGGTCGGGCAGCACGCCGTTTTCGTCGACGCTCCTGTGAAAGCGCTTGATCAGCGCAGCGTGCATTGCTGCGTAGTCATCGCCCGGTGTA
This sequence comes from Thiobacillus sp., assembly GCA_016124745.1. Taxonomy (GTDB): domain Bacteria; phylum Pseudomonadota; class Gammaproteobacteria; order Burkholderiales; family Thiobacillaceae; genus Thiobacillus. The sequence goes on along the minus strand of WGNC01000013.1, from coordinate 66,492 downwards.
ATGCCGCTGATGTTGTAGCGGCGATAGTCGGATTTCTTCATGTCGTCGCCTTCGTACACCACACAGGAGGCCACCGTGGCTTCGCCCATGGTGTGCGAAATGTCGAAGCATTCGATGCGGTTGAGCTGAGGCAGGTCCAGCGTATCGCGCAACGCGGTCAGCCTTAGCGACTGATGCGTGCGATCGGTGCTGCGCCGCTCGGCCGAGAGACGTGCATTGGCTTGCGCCATGTCGATCCAGACGCGGCGCTCACCGGTAACGCGGTGCAGGAGGCCGACCTTTTTCCCCGACTGCTCGGAAAGCAATGCCTCCAGGGCATCGGTCTCGAGCGCTTCGCTGACCAGGATGCGCGCCGGGATCGGATGGTCGAGATAGTGCTGGGCGACAAAGGCTTCCAGTGCTTCGGCCCGTGTCGCTCCTTCGCCATGTTGCGGAAAGAAGCTGCGGTCGCCCAGATGGCGTCCTCCGCGGATCATCGTGAGATTGACTGCGATCACCCCCGCAACTTCGGCAACGGCCACCACATCGGCATCGGCATCGCTGCCCGTGGTGTCGACGAACTGCTTTTCGCGCACCGTCGCCAGCATGCGCAGTCGGTCGCGCAGAGTGGCGGCAGTCTCGAAATCGAGCGCGACCGCCGCAGCGTTCATCTGCTCGGTGATGGCCTCGTTCAGTGCACTCGCCTCTCCGTGCAGCAACTGTGCCGCCGCTTCGACATCGCGCGCATAGGTTTCCGCCGAAATATGGTTGACGCACGGCGCGGTGCAGCGCTTGATCTGGTGCAGCAGGCAGGGCCGCGAACGGTTGGCGAACACCGAGTCCTCGCAGGTGCGCAACTGAAACACCTTCTGCAGCAACTGGATGCTTTCGCGCACGGCATACGAATTGGGGTAGGGGCCAAACGCCTGGTCGGATTTCTTTGGCGTGCCGCGAAAGTACGCAAGGCGCGGAAAGCGGTGCCCGGTGAGAAGCAGATAGGGGTAGGACTTGTCGTCGCGGAACAGGATGTTGAAGCGAGGCTTCAGCCCCTTGATGAGATTGTTTTCCAGCAGCAGGGCTTCGGCCTCGGTGCGCGTCACTGTGGTATCGATGTGGTCGACGCTTCTGAGCATCAGCCGGATGCGCGGGCTCTGATCGGTTTTCTGGAAATAGCTCGAGACGCGCTTCTTCAGATCTTTTGCCTTACCGACATAGAGCACGACCCCTTCCGGGCCGACCATGCGGTAAACGCCGGGCAAGGTGGGCAGCGAGGCGAGGAAGTCCCTGTCTACGCTCAAGGTTCAGTCGTCTTCGTCGAGCAGCTTGCCCGCTATCGCCCAGTTCCCGTCAGGCAGTTCCTCGAACGCAATGTAGGTATACGATGCCGGTTTGCCTGCATGGCGCTCCAGGGTGGCAGTAATTTCCTCGGCGACTTTCTGTTTCTGGTCGCGGCTGAGACTGCCAGCGAGCTTGATGGTGACGACGGGCATGGTCAATCCTTTGCTTGGATCATCGTGAATACCGCCGCGAACATCTCGGGGGTGAGACGGCGGGTTTGGGTATTGTAGCGGGAGCAGTGGTAGCTGCTGACCAGCCGCCGGCCATCCGGCAGACGGTGGTCGCTGGCGTGGCCAAAGGGGTAATCCTTGAGCCTCAGGTTCAGCGCGCGCAGGACCGCCTGGTGTGCGATCTGGCCGAGCGCCAGAATGCTGGCCTGCTCGGGCACGTCGGCCAGTTCGGCTGCGAGAAAGCGGTTGCACTCGCGGATCTCGGCTGGCTCCGGCTTGTTGGCGGGGGGCAGGCATTTCACTGCGTTGGTGATGCGGCAGCCGATGAGTTGCAGGCCATCATCGACCGACACCGATTCCGGTGCGCTGGCGTAGCCGAACTGATGCAGGGTCTGATACAGCAGCACCCCGGCATAGTCGCCGGTGAAAGGGCGACCGCTGCGGTTGGCGCCGTGCAATCCCGGGGCGAGACCGACAATCAACAGACCTGGTTTGGGGTCGCCGAAGGCGGGTACCGGACGGGCATGATAGTCGGGGTGACGGGCGCACACTTCATTGAGAAAATTTGCCAGGCGCGGGCAGGCGCGGCAGTCAGGGTCGAAACGCATCATGATTCACTACAGGCCTCCCGGGATCGGGAAGGTCATTGTAGGGCTTATGCGCAGCGAAGGTCTTACCCCGCGCACTAGCCGGACCGATTTCAGCGTCGCTTGACCCAGACGTGGCGTGCCACGCTGCATTCCAGGGCAAGCTCGACCTCGTCGATCATCACGATGGTCATCGGCCGCTGCTGCAACACGACAAGCGGACGGTTGGGGGCGAGGCCATAGGCCACCAATTGCTCGCGCTGGGTTGGGCTGACGGCCTCATCGATATCCTCCACGCGTGCCTGCACACCGGGCAGCAGGAAGCTCAACGGGACGCGGGCAATGTGATCGGTCGGGCTCATGCGCCTGCTCCCCATACCGCACGCAGCAGATGGTTGAGAATCCCGCCGATCAGGAACGCAAAGGGAATAATGAGCGCCAGCATGGCGGCGGTGACTTTCATGCCTTGCTCCTTGATGATCATCATCACGCTGGCGATGCAGGGCACGAAAAGCGTGATGGTCACCATGCCGACCACAGCCTGGATCGGGGACAGCTGATGGCTCATTGCGAACAAGCCGGTGGCGCCGAAGTCGCGCCGCAGGAATCCCATCACGAAGGCCGCGCTGGCTTCCGGAGGCAGCCCCAGCCAGCCCGATACCAGCGGTTCGCCGGCGCGGATGATCGCGGGCAGGGCGCCGAAGCGGTCGAGTAGGAACATGATCAGGGTGCCCAGCAGGAACAGCGGAATGACCTCGATCAGGTACCACTTCAAGCGTCCCACGGTTTTCTTGGCGACGTTGCCCATGAGCGGCAGCCTGATCGGCGGCATTTCGGTGACCAGCGGAATGCGCCGGCCGGGAATCAGCTTGGCGGCCAGAAAGCCCGCCAGCATCAGCACGGCGACCATCGATACGACCCAGACCAGCAGCGCCGAGAAGGAGATGCCGCCCAGCAGGCCCAGCACGACTCCGAGCTGCGCCGAGCAGGGGATCGCCAGCGCCATCAGGAAAATGGTAATGAGGCGTTCGCGTGGGCTGTGCAGGATGCGCGTGGTGAGCGTGGCCATGGTGACGCAGCCAAGACCCAGCACCATCGGCAGCACGGCGCGACCGTTGAGGCCGATTAGCTTGAACAGGCGATTGGCCAGCACGGACAGCCGGGCAAAGTAGCCGGAATCTTCCAGCAGACCGAACGCGATAAAAAAGGTGGTGACGATGGGCAGAATCAGCGCCAGCGCGTACGTCATGCCCATGGTCCAGAGTCCGTATTGTCCGACCAGCAGGTCGGCCAGCCAGGGCACGCTGATGTACTTGTGGGCGAACTGGGTGACCACCGGATTCAGTACATTCCCGAACAGGTCGTTCTCCATCAGGGCGACCAGCGTGCCGGCGCCGAACACACCGACGAATTCGTACACCGCAAACAGCACGCCGAGCAGGATCGGCCATGCCCACACCCGGTGGATGATCCACTGACCGACGCGGTGCGCCAGCAGCGGGCTGGCCTGCGCGGTGCGTTTGGTGACGCGGGTGGCTAGCGTGCCAGCCGCTTCGCCGCGTTCGTGCGCCAGCGCTGCAGGGGTGACGCCCTGCGCATGGGCAGAATCGCGGGCCGAGGCAAGCTCGGTGTAGGCGTCGCCCGTCGCCTCCTTCAGCCAGGCTTCGACTTCGCTGTCCTGCCCCAGGTACAGAATGGCCAGCCCGCGTGCTGTCAGAAGCGGATGCGGTGCAAGATCGGCGATGCGCGCTGCCATCTCGGCAAGCGCCGATTCCGCCGTGCCGTCGTAATGCAGCAGTGGCTGCAGCGTGCGCGCATCGGCCAGACTGCGCGTCAGTTGCGCGATGCCCTCACCGCCGGTGGCCACCGTGGGCACGACCGGAATCGCGAGTGCTTCGCTGAGCGCCTGCGCATCCACGGTCACGCCGCGCGCGCTGGCTTCGTCGTGCATGTTGAGCGCCAGCACGGCGGGGATGCCGAGTTCGGCCAGCAATGCCGTCAGCGTCAACGTGCGGCGCAGGTTCTTTGCATCGCCCACCTGGATCACGGCCTGCAGCGGTTCGTACAGCAGCGCCCGCATGGTGGCGCGCTCGTCGTCGCTGCGGGCCGGCAGGGTCAGCACGCCGGGTGTGTCGACGAGGTCAACCGCCGCATCGAAACGGGCCGGCGCGCGGGCCACCTCCACCGTGGTACCGGGATAGTTGGAGACGTTGACGTACGCGCCGGTCAGCCGGTGAAACAGGACGGATTTGCCGACGTTGGGATTGCCGACGAGGGCGATGGCGGAAGCGCTTTGCATGGGAATCAAGTAGGGCAGTTGGAGCGTTGCTTGAATTGCATGTTAATAATAACCATTCTCATTTTTTAGTCAAGCTTTGCGTAAACAGAATTGCTGGCAATTTAGGGGCATGCGAAAGCCCCAACATGCCGGGCCTCCCGAATATGGCAGCGATGGTTTGCGCCTAGAACGCGGCCTTGGCGCGCAGGCCCAGCATCACGATGTCGTCGGCCGAGCTGCCGCCGCCCGGCTGGCCGACCCACTGCACGCTGGGCGTGAGCTGGAAGTTGTTGTTGATCTGCCAGGCGTAGAACAACTCGGCCTGGGTCTCCGCACCGCCGGGTGTGAAGCCGAAGTCCAGTTCGCCGTCTCCATCGGCGTCAAGCGTGGGGGCGGCGGCCTTGAATTCGCTGCTCGGATTCAGCCAGCCGAAGGCCAGGCCGACACGGTCGGTTGGCCGGCCCCAGGGGGTGCCGCCAAGCTGTCCACCCAGCGTGAACGCCCAGTCGAACTTGACCTGGCCGTCGAGCGAGTGGCCGTAACGTGAGAACAGGGTGACATGCCGCGACACCTGCTGGTCGATGGAAAACCCGAGGCCGGTATGGCTTTCGGTGGCGGCGTCGAACTCGTTGGCGTAGGCCAGGCCCTGGCCGTTGTACCAGCCGTAGAAGCGATAGGTGCCGGGCAATCCGAACAGGATGTTGCCGCTATAGTCGGCCTCGCCGATGACGAAGGGATCGGAAAAACTGTCGTCGAAAGCCGCGCCCGAGCCCGAACCGAACATGCCCAGCGAAAACTTCCACTGGTTGACGCTGTTGACGTCATTGATGTAAGCGACGTTCAGGCCCGGCGCGAAGCCGAAGTCGTCCGCCGTGACATCGCCCCCGGAATCCAGCAGCGGGTTGTGCACGAAGACGTTGTTGAGGAAGAACTCGGTCTCGTCGTCGGCGATGTCATTGCCGTCGTAAAAACCGAAGATGTCCATCTTGCCGAGCGTCATCTCGACGCGACCGAGCCGGCCGGCCTTGTCCTCGTTGAGAGGGATGCCCAGTTGATACCAGGCCTCCGCGAGGATGAACGAGGATTCGTCGCCCTTGGAGAGCTCGAAAGTTGTCGAATTGACCGTGCCGGTGAGCGTGGGGTAAACGCTGTCGAGGCTGTTGCCCTGGCCTGCGCGAAGGTGGGCGAAGAACGTGCTGTAACCGAAACTGGTCAGTTTGCCGAGTGCATCGCCTGGAATTACGAATTCGATGTCGGCGAGATAATTCAGCGCACTGTCATTCTTGCCCGCGACGGTGCCGCTCACTGCGTCCAGCGCCACCATGGTCATCGAGGCGCCGAATGCGATGCCCGATTCGCTGGGCTTCTTCATTTCCAGTAACTGGTTTTCAAGATCTTCCTCGCGACCGGCAATCTCCGCGGTCTGGTTTCCGACCGGAGGCTTGTTGGGGTTCTGTTCGAGGGCGGCTTCCAGTCTTTTATTGGAGGCTTCGAGCTGATCGACGCGTTGCAGCAGCTTTTCGTAGGCCTGCAAGAGCAACTGCTGGTCGACTGCAGACTCCGCGGCTTCGGCCGGTGCGGCAGCGAGTCCGGCCAGCATCAGCGCGACCCTCAGGTTGCGGTTGTATTGCATGGTTTCTCCCTTTTCATGTGTAGACAGTCGGATTGGCTGGCTAGTGGAGAAACGCATTCCGTTGGCTGGCTGGGTTGTGAAGTGTTGAGTCAAGGCTGAATGGTCCATGCGGACTGATCCGACAGCCCCTCGAGGCATTCGCCCAGCCCTTTGCACTCGTCGCAAAGGGCCGCGCCGAGCGATTCGTCCTGCGCAAGGCAGGCGAACAGCAGGCACGCGACCGCGCATGAACGCCGCGATCCGGTTTCCATGGCATTGCGAAGATGGTGAATGGCGCCGGCCATCAGGTCGGCATGATTGCCCATGCCGGATTCAGTGTGCGGCGATCGATTCATGACAACTCCTTGCAAGTCAGTAAGAGAATCTGCTGGCTTGCCCGAAGTCGACGGGTTGGCTGGCGGGTGCGGATTGCTGAAAGGGCTGGGGGCGCTTTCTTAACCTGCGCGGTGAGCGGTTGAATCTTGACCGGGAACCATCAGGCAGCTTTCGTGCATGCGGGGCTTACGCATGCATCACAGGCTTCCTTCAGAACGGTATGCGCGCATTCCGCGCACTTGCCGCATTGCATACTCACGCCGAGCCTTTCGCGCAAGTCGCGCATGCGGCAGGCGCCCTGTGCCAGGGCTTCATGGATGTCCCGGTCGGTGTCCTGGCGGCAAATGCAGATGTACATTTCGGTCTCCCTATTTGGTCAGGAGGAGCTTGTCGTTGCGGGTGATGCGCAGGCGGTAAAGGTCGCCTTTGTGCAGGATCCGGATTTCCTGCACGCCCTTGAACAACTGTTCAGCCGGAATGGCGCCTGACGCCGCAGCCTGTTGACCCGGTTCGAGCGAAAGCCGGTCCGAGCCTGGGGTGTCGGGGTGCCTGGCGATGCGCGCGGGTTTGCTCGTCTGCGTCATTGAGGATGCGCTCAGCAGGTAATGCATGCGAATGATAACGATTCGTAATAACAAGTCAAGCGTTCATGCAAGTCCTTTCGCGTGGTGGGTTCAATGGATGGGGGCGGACTAGGCGATCAGGACGGAAGCGGCGAAAGCGCTGCCGGAAAGCGATCCGGACTACGAACGGCCGCAGTAGTCCGTCGGATCGACCTGCAGGTTGAGGTCGGCGGAATCCATACCCAGGCCGGCGATATGGTGCAGCGCATTGGCATAGCGCGTCGACTCGCGCAGCAGGGTCATCGTGGGCGGGTGAGGATGCCCGTGCATGCGGGCCAGTCTTGCGCGGGAAGGGGCGGACCAGTCTACTTTCAGGTTCGCCAGGACTTCGTCGGCCAGGTCGGGGCGGTTGCACACCAGCGCCATGTCGCACCCCGCTTCGAGCGCTGCCATCACGCGTTCGACCACGCCGCCTGCCACGGCGGCACCCGCCATGCACAAGTCGTCGCTGAACACTGCGCCGTCGAACTGCAGTTGATGACGCAGCAGCTTCTGCAGCCATACGCGCGAGAAGCCGGCGGGTCGCGCGTCGATCTCAGGATAGATGACGTGTGCCGGCATGATCGCGGTGAGGCCGGCCTCGATCATCAGGCGGAACGGCACCAGGTCGGCGATGGCGATATCGGCCAGGGTGCGTGCGTCCACCGGGATGTCCACGTGGGAATCCGCCACTACGAAGCCATGGCCGGGAAAGTGCTTGCCGCAGGCCGCCATACCGGCGTCCTTCATCCCCAGCATCACCGCCTGGCCCAGTTCGAATACGGCATGCGGATCGGCGTGAAAGGCACGGTCGCCGATGACCGAGGAAGCGCCGTAGTCGAGGTCGAGCACCGGGGCAAAGCTGAAATCGATGCCATGCGCGCGCAACTCGCTCGCCAGCACATAACCGGTTTCGCGCGCCAGATGTCTGGCCTGCTGCGGATGCGCGTTCCAGATTTCGCCGAAAGTGCGCATCGGCGGCAGGCGGGTGAAGCCTTCGCGGAAACGTTGTACCCGGCCGCCCTCGTGATCGACGCCGATCAGCAGCGGCGCCGGCTTGAGCGAATGGATTTCCGTGGTCAGCGCGGCCAACTGGGCCGGGTCGCGATAGTTGCGGCTGAACAGGATCACGCCGCCGACCAGCGGATGGCCGAGACGCCGCCTGTCGTCGTCGGTGAGTTCGGTGCCTGCCACGTCGAGCATCAGGGGGCCAAGCGTCACGATGGATTCTCCGCGGGGGTAATTGGGGACGGACTATGCTCCAGCACGACGAACGCCAGCACGAACCGGCCTTCGTCCGAAAGCGATACATGATGCGCGGTGATCCCGCGCGCTGCCAGCCATTCAGCGAGCTCGGGTGCGCACTCGATCAACGGCTTGCCATGCGCGTCGCGCAGCACAGCAATATTGCGCAGGCTCACCGGTGCGCGCAGTCCGGTGCCGGCTGCCTTGGCAAAGGCCTCCTTGGCGGCGAAGCACTTGGCCAGGAACCGCGCCGGGTCGGCACTCGCGTAGTAGCCGGCATGCTCGGCCGGGGCGAGAATGCGGTCGGCATAGTGTTCGCCGAAGCGCGCCAGTCCGTGGCGGACACGTTCCGCGTCCAACAGATCGGTGCCAATACCGTAGATCACAGCGATACCTTTACGGGCAAACCCGCCGCACGAATCTTCCCGGCAAAATCATCCAGCCATTCGGCAGGCAGTGGCGACAGGCGGTTAGCCTGCGGCTGCATCGAGGGCCGTGCCAGGCCATACAGCAACACGCCCTGTACGGGTAGCCGGTGCTGCCGCATGCGGGTCACCGCAGCCAGATATTCTGCCTGCTCGTTTTCCGACGGTGGCGCACCATCCAGCGCGAACACGCAGGTTTGCAGCCAGGTCGGGCACAAGTGCGCAGCGATGCCCAGGCGCTCGAACTGCTTGTCAGGGCTGATGCGGGTCTGGTTGATGCTGCGCATGCCGCTTGCCGTCGCGCTGTCAAACTTGAACCAGACTTCGCCGTTCAATGCCGCCATTTTTTCGAGGCCGGCCTGCACGCGCGGCCGGTCGATCAGGCTGCCGTTGGTGATCAGCACCAGCTTGATCCGGCCGACGAGATCGAAATCCGCCATCACCCGGCCAATCAGTTCGACGACCTGCGGAAAGACCCGGGCGCTGGTCGGTTCGCCGTTGCCCGACAGGGCTATGTCGTTTAGGCGTCGAGCTCCTGCGGGAACGCGCGTTTGCATGAAATCGCCATGGAGGATGGAGGCGAGCATCGTGCGCAGTTCTTCTTCCAGCTGGATCAGGTCGATATCCGGCGCGGTGCCGCGCTTCAGTTCCGGAACCTGGCAATACACGCATGCCCAGTTGCAAGCCGAGTTGGGATTTAGGTTGACGCCTACCGATACCCCGGCCGCGCGCCGCGACACGACGGGATAGACATAGGTCATCTTCGCGCTGTCGCGGTCGTGGTTGCTGGGAGTGAGGGACAAAGCTTGAGCCATGTGCTGATTTTCTCATCAAGTCTGGCCGGTACGACAAATAACGCCCGCTTGGACGTCCTGATTGCTCTGGTATTGGGGGGGAAACAACCATGCGCCTGGGCTTGCCCACTTCGCGTGATTCGAAGGGGTGGCGGAAGCGGTGAGATTCGAACTCACGGATGGCTTGCACCATCGCCGGTTTTCAAGACCGGTGCCTTAAACCGCTCGGCCACGCTTCCAGTACCTCATTGTTGAGCCGTGCCCGCCGGATCGGGTTCCGGCGGCAACTTGCGCGCTGGAGTCATGACCGGCGCCTCGAAACCCGCGGCCACACCTCCACGGCGCGCATTGTAGCGGGTTCGATCCCGTTTGTGCGGGGCGCTTCACGCGGCATCACCTTAGCAGACCGCATTGTCGTTGCGTCAACAGAAAGTGTCGGATTTTCATGGATCGGTTATGTCGGGTCGGCAGGGCGCTTCCGCGAAGACCAATAAACGCGAGAAGTCCGGGCAAGTCCAGGCATCGGTGTCTGCTGGCACAAATGGTGCTGGTCATGGACTACCTGAACCTTGATGACATGGCCATGAGCGAATTATTCGAAATGTTGAATACCTTGACCCGACGCAGAAAAGTCGAAGCGGGCTCGCCGTTCGCAACCGTAAAGGCAACAGAAAAGTGGTTGAAAAATTTGCCGGCGGATTCGGATTACGATGCACATCATGCGCTGGTCGAAGGGTTGGAGCGCTTCAATGCAGAAAATGAAGCGGCGACGCTCAATCGCATGAAGGCGCTGCTGAAACTGGAAGCGATCGGTCTGCCTTTGCAACTACGCGTGGTTCAGCAATATGTGCGTAACCAGGCGACTTTCCGGCTGGCGCGCCAGGCATTGTGGCGTGAATCCTGGGTTTTCTGGTCACTGCTGGCTGAGGCCTGGCTGGTGATGCTGAAGCAGGCCTATCGAGGCCAGGCAAGCGTTGAATTGAAGCCCTTTGCCGCCGAAATCGCCACCCGGGCGCTACGCTACGCCGGCCTGGTCATGCGCTGGGACTATCATCAGGCGCGCAATCCGGCAACCTCCGCCTGGCGCCGCATGCACAAGATTTACCGGTTGGCCGAGCGTGACGGCTTTGCGACGCAGGATGTCCTGATCAATAAACGCTCCACCCATTGCGCGCGCGAGTACGCGCAGGTGGTCATGATGGGCCTGATTCATCCGTTGGGTTATCGCGCCCAGGAAATCGAATCCATCGCACAGATTATCGAGGGCTATGAGCCCTTGCCTCTCCCTGCACTGGTTCCCCAGCGTGACGTGCATACCCACGTGGTAGACCTGTCCATGCCGGAAGGCGCCTGCATACTGGGTGGGGATTATGTACAGGGCCGGCGCCTGCGTTACTTTGCGCTGCGCCCTCTTATCGATTACCTGAAGTCACTCGATCAGAATGCGTCGGCAGAGTCTGAAAATGGACTCACCCGCCAGATGGCGAGCCTGATCGAACGCGGCGGCATAAGCCGCAATCGTCCGCGTACGCATCGTTTCGGGCGGGTATGGGTGGCTGCGGGTATCGATAGCATCCTGGCGGCGCTGGCCAAGCCCGACGCAGACAAGGGACGTCCGATTCTGGAGCCCTGGATGCTACGCGACGAGAGCACGGAGGGCATGGGATTCGCGCTGCCCGAAGCGCAAGCGCTGCCGCATGGCAGCCTGGTGGCCGTGAGTTGGGATCCGATGGAGAATGTCTGGCAATTGCTGGCCATACGCTGGATTCGCGAAGAGGATGGCCAGCATCTGGTCGGCACGCAACGCTTGTCGCGCCATCCGAAGCGGGTGGAAATCCAGTTTGAAGCGGAAATGCCGGATGCCACACAGGAAAAGGCCTGGGCGGTGTTCTTGCCGATGACCCACACCGAAAAAGCGAGCAGCAATCTGCTGGTTCCACGGACGCATTACAAGCTGGGGGCCACGCTGCTGCTGCGCGATGGCGACGTTCTGTATCGCTTGCGGCTGGGCGAAGTTCAGGAAAGCCACGAAGGCTGGTTGCGCGTGGCCATGGATGTGGTGGGGCGGGAGCAGTTCGCTGTCGCGGCCTGATCCGGGATGAGGTTTCAGCGCGAGCGGATATCCCCGAAATGGAATCCGAACATCCCGCTGCGGCGGTCGTTGAAATACTGTTGCAGCGTTGCATGCACGGTGCGGAATGCGATTTCATTCCATGGGATTTCAGCTTCAGTGAATAAGCGGGCTTCGAGCGATTCGATCCCAGGCTGAAAATCCAGATCGAGCAGCCGCGCCCGGAACATCAGATACACCTGATTGATGTGCGGCAGGTTATACAGGGTGTAGAGGCCGCCCATTTCGATCCGGGCCCCGGCTTCCTCCCAGGTTTCGCGAGCCGCACCCTCGAGCGTGGTTTCGCCGTTTTCCATGAAGCCGGCCGGCAACGTCCACAGTCCGTACTTTGGATCGATGGCGCGGCGGCACAACAGCACCTTGTCCTCCCATTCCGGGATGCAGCCGACGACCATTTTGGGATTCTGGTAATGGATGGCCCCGCAATCGGGGCATACGTGACGCGGCAGGTGATCGCCATCCGGTACGCGCAGCACCACGGCACTGCCACATTCACTGCAAAAATTCATGCTGCATTCGCCTCATTCCGGTTGGTGCACGGTAACAAAATCTCCCCACATCGATCAAGGCTGAAGCTGGAAGCCGGACGCGCGAGCGATTATGATTCAAGGCCATTCATCGTTGTTTTGAACGACACATGCGTCCCTCCCACATCGAAACCATTCTCGACCGCGAATTCGAAAGTGCCGCCGACGGCCACCATACCCCTGTCATGCTGTGGGGGCCGCCTGGCGTAGGCAAGTCACAGATCGTCGCCAAGATTGCCCAACAGCATGGTGTGCAGCTGATCGATATCCGCCTGTCGCAAATGGAACCGACCGACCTGCGCGGCATTCCGTTTCGCAGCGGCCAGTTGGTCGAGTGGTCGATTCCCTCCGTGCTGCCGGATGCCGATCGACATGGCCCGTCAGGTATCCTGTTCCTGGATGAGATCACCTCGGCGCCGCCGACGGTATCGGCCGCTGCTTACCAACTCATCCTCGATCGCCGTCTGGGCGAGTACACGGTGCCGGATGGCTGGGTGATCTTCGCCGCGGGCAACCGTCAGGGCGACCGTGGCGTGACCTATGCGATGCCCGCCCCGCTGGCCAACCGCTTCACCCATTACGAAGTCGAGGTGAATCTCGATGACTGGGTGGACTGGGCGCACAGCGAGGAGATCGACCCCCGGGTCATCGCCTTCTTGCGTTTCCGCCCCGACCTGTTGTTCAGCTTCGATCCGGCACACACGCCGATTGCCTTTCCCAGCCCCCGCTCGTGGGAATACGCCCACCGCGCGCTGCAGAAATTCGACCAGACTGACCTGCTGGCTGATGCGTTGATGGCCTGCGTCGGCCAATCGGCCGGACTGGAACTGAAAACCTTCGTCGACAACATGGCGCAAATGCCGGATCTCGATGCCATCATCAACGGCGCCGACGCTGAGGTGCCCGAAGGCATCGACCTGCAATACGGCGTGGCTGCGGCGCTGGTGCGCAAGGCCCTGCAGGCGGCAGACAGCGGCAATGCGGCAGTGGTGTACGGCAACATCCTCAAATACGCGCAGCGCTTTCCGCAGCGCGAAATGGGCGTCATGCTGGTGTCCGACCTGCACCGCGCAGTCGGGCGACCGCTGTTCGCCGTGCCGGCATTTGCCGAATGGGCCAACAGCATTACCGATCTGGTTCTGTACGAGCACTGATTCTTCATGGCTGACCAGCCCGACCCCGCTCTCGAACCCATCCTGACCAAACTCGCGGCCGCGCGCACCCGACTCATCATGGAGCGGCCGTTTCTCGGCGCATTGGTGATGCACCTGCCGCTTAAGGTCGGGGGAGACTGGTGCGCCACCACCGGCACCGATGCACAGGCGTTCTATTTCAATCCCGGGTTCATCGACAATCTCAATCTCGCGCAGACGCAGTTCGTGCTGGCGCACGAGGCCATGCACTGCGCCATGGGCCATCCCCATCGACGCAACCATCGCGTCAAGCGTCGGTGGGATGTGGCATGCGACCACGCGGTCAATCTCATCCTGATAGAGGAAGGCCTGAAGCCGCCACTGCACGGTATTCTCGCCGACCAGAATTTCATGACGCTGTCGGCCGAAGAAATCTACCCGTTGATTCCCGAGGACACGCCGGAAGAGTCCTTCGACCAGCACCTGTTCGACAACGACAACGAATCGGGTGCCAGCCCCGACGAGAACGAGCGCCAGGATGACCCCGACGCCGGCGAGCCGGGTGGCCAGGGCAAGGAAGGTCAGAGCGAGGCCGAGCAGCAACAGGGCAGCGCCAGCCAGGCTTCGAAAAAGCCCAGCGAGTTGTCGCCGAGCGAACGCGAGGAGCTGTCCGAGCAATGGAAAAACCGTCTGGCCGCTGCTGCCCAGGCCGCGCGCCAGGCCGGCAAGCTGTCGCAATCGATGATGCGCTGGGTCGATGGCCTCCTGGCTCCCAGCCTGCCGTGGCGCGCCTTGCTGGCGCGCTTCTTCGCCGTCAACCAGCGCGACGACTATTCGTGGCGCCGGCCTTCACGTCGCGAAGGGGATGCGCTGCTGCCGAGGCTGTCGAGCGAAGGCCTGGACGTGGTGGCGGCGATCGATACCAGCGGGTCGATCAGCGATGAAGAGTTGCGCGAGTTTGTCACCGAACTCGATGCGCTGAAAGGGCAGGTGAGGGCCAAGGTGACGCTGCTGGCCTGTGACAACCATGTCGCAGAAAATGCGCCGTGGGAATACGAACCCTGGGACACCATGCAGCTTCCCAAGGATATCGAGGGCGGCGGGGGTACCGATTTCCGTCCGGTATTCGATTGGGTCGAGCAGGAAAACCGCAGTCCCAACATGCTGGTGTATTTCACCGATGCCGAAGGGGATTTTCCCAAGCTGCCGCCGAATTACCCGGTGGTCTGGCTGGTCAAGGGCAAGGGCGCGGTGCCTTGGGGAGAGCGGGTGCAACTCAATTGAACGCCACCGACAAATTGAACGCGGATAAATCAAGACCGGCCCACAGCCAGCCCAATCGGGTGCGCGGTTTCCTGTTCGAACAACTCGACATTCGTGGTGCCTGGGTCCAACTGGGATCTGCCTGGCAGGAGATGGCGGCAGGGCGCGGTTACGCAGCGCCTGTACTCGAACTTCTTGGACAACTGGCGGTGGTGACCACGCTGATCACGGCCAACCTCAAGCAGGCCGGGCGACTGACTTTTCAGCTGCGTGGCGACGGCGCGGTCTCGCTGCTGGTGATGGATTGCGACGAGCAATTGCGAATTCGCGGCATGGCTCGAGCTGCACAGGAACTGTCACAGGGAAACGTTTCGGCCTTGCTGGGCGAGGGTGCGCTGACCCTGACGCTAGACACCGCCGACATGCGCCAGCCCTACCAGAGCCACGTACCGCTGCAGGGTGAGTCCCTGGCAGCCGTATTCGAACATTACCTCGCCCAATCGGAGCAGTCGCCTACCCGCCTGTGGCTGGCGGCCAATCACGAGACTGCAGCAGGTTTGTTTCTGCAGGCCTTGCCGGGTGCAACGATGCGCGATGCAGACGGTTGGAACCGGGTACAGGTCCTGGCAGACACCGTGCGAGCACACGAACTGCTCGAATTGGGCTCGATCAAGCTGATTGAACGCCTGTTCCCGGAAGAAGACGTGCGCGTATATGACCCGCGCCCGGTCACCTATCACTGCCCGTACGACCCCCCCAAGATTCATTCCATGCTGCGCAGTGTCGGTCGGGCAGAATGTGAGGCGATTGTCGCCGAACAAGGTGAAATCCGGGTGCATGACGATATCTGCAACCATGAGTATGTGCTGGATGCGGCGGCCGTGGCCGCACTTTTTTCCGCTTAGGGCCTGCAGGCAAATGGAAGGATGAAGATGCGCACAGGATGGATGGTATTTGGCGTGCTGGCCCTGTCGGCCGCTGCGCAGGCAAGTGATGAACGCGCCGATGATGGCCGATACGAGGCTTTTCCACTGGCAGGCGTAGTGGGCAGCAAAGGAGGGGGAGGCGGACGCGCGTTCATTCTGGATACGCGCGAAGGCCATGTCTGGATCTGGAGCGAAAACGAACTGATTACCGCACCCGATGGCAGTCGCCGCTATGGTGCCGGTTTCATCTATCAGGGAAGATTGCCCTCGCCTGCACGGCCGGGCGAGTTCATCGAAACACCCAGAAAATGAGAGATTTAAGGCGGCTTGTTGCAATTGTGAGACATCCTAGGAGTGCTAGATCAATTTTTTAGTAGATAGTGGTTTTCTTTTGCCGATTTGTTAGAATTCCGCGCGTCGGCTGGATTACACGTCCCGGACCGATCTCTGGTGTGGGTTTTTATATTTGCAAGTAAAGGGAAATCAAATGAAATATTCCGTCCTCCTGGCTGCTCTGCTGGCCGTTTCCATGACCGCTTGCGGCAAGAAAGAAGAAGCCGCTGCTCCCGTAGAAGCGCCTGCTGCTATGGCTCCGGCTCCGGAAGCTGCTGCTCCGATGGAAGCTGCTCCTGCTGCTGACGCTGCTGCTCCGATGGAAGCTGCTCCTGCTCCTGCTGCTGACGCTGCTGCTCCTGCTGAACCTGCCAAGTAATTCCTGGCACAGGTAAAGAAAAACCGGCCTTCGGGCCGGTTTTTTTTATGTCTGGAGAAAACGATCGAGCCGCGCCATCGCTTCGACCAGGCGTGGCAGAGGCTGGGTATAGGCAACCCGCATGTGGCGGGCTGCATGATGCGACCCGAAGTCGATTCCGGGCGTCACGGCAATCCCGGCAAGTTCGAGCAACTGGCTGGCGAAGACCTGGCTGTCCGACGCAAAACGGCTGCAATCGGCGTAAAGGTAAAATGCGCCCTCGGGCGCGACCGGAATGACGAAGCCGCGCTCGCGCAAGGCGGGCAGCAGAAAATCCCGCCGGGTGCGCAACTCGTGCTTGCGCGCTTCGAGTTCATCCAGGGTGTCGGGTAGGAAGGCTGCCAGCGCCGCATGCTGAGCCGGTGTCGACGCCGCCAGATACAGATTCTGCGCCAGCCGTTCCAGGGCGGGCACTGCCCACGCTGGTGCGGTCAGCCAGCCCAGTCGCCAGCCCGTCATCAGAAAGTATTTTGAGAAGCTGTTGATGACGAACACATCATCCCAATGAGCGGCCGTGTTTTCAGTGCCGTCATAGGTCAGTGCCACATAGATTTCGTCGACAATCAAGGCGACGTCATGCGCGCGGCACCAGCCATGAATACGTGCGAGTTCGTCGGGCGCAACGGCGGTTCCGGTGGGGTTGGACGGGCTGGCGATCAGTACGGCGCGGGTGGCGGGGGTGGCATGCTGCTCGATCAGATCCAGGGTGAGCTGGAAGCCGTTTGTGGCATCGACCGGGACCGTCGCGGGCCGCGCATCGCAGAATTCCGTGAAATGGCGGTTGCAGGGATAGCCCGGGTCGGCCATCAAGACATCATCGCCGGGTCCTGCCAGAAGCCCCAGTGCCAGCAGCAGGGCACCGGATGCACCGGGGGTGACCAGGATGCGTTCCGCGTCGATCGTGGCATGCCAGCGCGTCTGATGGAACCTGGCAATGGCCTCGCGCAGGCTGGGCAGGCCGAGTGCATCCGTGTAATGGGTATGTCCGGCGCGCAGCGCTTCGATGCCCGCTTGGATGATGGGTTGGGGGGTGGGAAAGTCGGGTTCGCCAATTTCCAGGTGAATGATATCGCGCCCGGCTGCTTCAAGTGCCTTGGCTCGCGCGAGGATGGCCATGACGTGGAAGGGCGCGATCGAATCGACACGCGCAGCGGAGGCGGGCTTAGGCCTGCTCATGGGGTTCCTGCCAGGCCAGCGGGTGCTGGCGATAAAACTGCTGCAGCTGCCGGTATATGGAGGGGTATTCGGAATCCAACAGGCGCGGCGTCTCGAAGAACACCTCGGTCAGCACGGCAAAGAATTCAGCAGGATCGCTGGCCGCGTAAGGGTCGATGGCTGTGTGCTCGCCCGCATCGACGCGGGCGCACAGATCCGCATAGGCAGCGCTGAAATCGCGTGCCCAGGCTGCGGCATCCATGCCCCGATGCAACGGTGGAAATCCATTGACATCGCCGTTCAGCATGTCGAGCTTGTGGGCAAATTCGTGGAGCACCACGTTGATCCCTGTGCCCTGACCGCTCTCGGCGATATCTGCGATCGACAGCACGAGCGGGCCACCGAGCCAGGATTCGCCCGCCAGGATGTCACGCGAACGATGGACGACGCCTGCCGCGTCCATTTCCTCGCGATGACGCAGGAATTCGTCGGGGTAGAGAATGATTTCGTTCCAGCCGCGATAACTGTCCTCGGAGAGGTTGAGTGTCAGCAAACAGGCCTGCAGGGCGATGGCAAGTTGGGTCGCATCATTGACCTCGGCGCCGCCTGCTGCGGAAAAGGTCTTGTCGTGCATGAACAGGCTGGCGGATTCTCGCAACCGCGAGCGCTCGGATACGTCAAGGCGGTGCAGGATTGGCAGAGCGGCGAGTGCCGTATCGAAGGCTTGATGCGGAATTTTATGCTTGTGCAGAATGCGGGTGCGTCGCCAGCGGCCGAACCAATTCATGACTCATTTACTCCCCAGCATCGATCAGGCGCGCGCCGGCAGCTTCGGGGTGGTCGAGTTCGACCCGCTCGATCTGCTGGAAGCGGCGACTGATCTTCTCGCTGGAAATCCGCACCTCGCCTACATCCTTGTTGGCCTGTTCGATGTGGCTGGCAAGCTTCTTCATGCGCTCGTCGAAGCGGAAGAAGTCCTTCGCCAGCTTCGCCAGTTCGTCCTTGATGACATGCGCCATGCGCCGGGTTTCGAAATCACGGATCACCGCACGTGCGGTGTTCAACACCGCCATCAGGGTGGTCGGCGAGGTGAGCCAGACCCGCTTTTTCTGCGCGTGTTCGACCAGGTCTGGATGGTAGGCGTGGATTTCGGCGAATACCGCCTCGGCCGGCAGGAACATCACTGCACCGTCCGAGGTTTCGCCTTCGACGATGTATTTGGCGGCGATGTCGTCGACGTGCTTCTTGACGTCAGCCTTGAACTGTCGCCGTGCCGCATCGCGCTCGGTCTGCACCAGGCTGTCGTCGAACATGCGGCTGTAGTTCTCAAGCGGAAACTTGGAATCGACGCATACCGTGCCGGTCGGCTCGGGCAGAATGAGCGCACAGTCGGCACGTGCGCCGCCTTTCAGCGTGTACTGGAAAGCGTAGGCATCGGGCGGCAGGCTGTTGCGCACCAGTGCTTCCAGCTGAACCTCCCCGAACGCCCCGCGCGAGCGTTTGTCGCCAAGGATTTCCTGCAGGCTGACGACGTTCGATGCCAGCCCTTCGATTTTTTTCTGTGCTTCGTCGATGACCGCCAGTCGCGACATCACCGAAGTGAAGGTTTCGTTGGTTTTCTTGAAGCCTTCGTCGAGCCGCTCGGCTACCTTGCCCGATATTTCATTCAGGCGGCCGTCAACGGACTGTGACAACTGTTGCACACGCTCGTTGAAGTGCGCGGACATGCCTTTCAGGGTTTCCTGCAGAAGGGTCTGCTCGGCACGTCCCTGCTCGATCAGCTTTTCCAGCATCGCGGTCTGGAACTGGCCAAACTGGCCGCTGACGGTTTCGCGCGTTTCCGCCAAACGCTCGGTCTGCGCGATCTGCAGGGCCGACAGCTGGGCCTGCATGCGGTCGGACTGCTGCGACAAGCCTGCGTGCAAATCGGTCAGCACCGCGCGGTGACGGGCTTCCATGTCCTGCGCCAGCAGCCCAGGCAGTCCGGATTGCTGCCGGCTCAGTGCATGGGTGCGCAGCAGCAGGACGACGGTCAGCAGGATGAGAATGGCCAGGCCGACGAGGAGGCCGATTTCGACTGGGTGCATGGTCAGGATTTTACCCGCGCCGCGCACAAAAAAGCCGGCGCGAAGCCGGCTTGCTGTCACTTCCGCGCCGGCTCGGTGCCGGCGGGGTTCAGGCGGCTGCGCGGTTCGCGCGCTTGCGCTCGTGCTCCTGCAGGTAGCGCTTGCGGATGCGAATCGACTTCGGGGTGATTTCGACAAGTTCGTCGTCATCGATGAATTCGACGGCAGATTCCAGCGTGAGCTTGATCGGCGTGGTCAGGCGCACCGCCTCGTCGGTGCCGGAGGCACGAACGTTGGTCAACTGCTTGCCCTTGATCGGGTTGACCACCAGGTCGTTGTCACGGCTGTGGATGCCGATGATCATGCCTTCGTAAAGCTTGTCACCGGGCGAAACGAACATGCGGCCACGGTCTTCAAGTTTCCACAACGCATAGGCTACGGCTTCGCCGTTGTCCTGCGACACCAGCACGCCGTTGTGGCGGCCGGGCAGGTCGGCCTTGACCGGACCGTAGTCGTCGAACACATGGCTCATCAGGCCGGTGCCGCGCGTCATGGTCATGAAGTCGGACTGGAAGCCGATCAGGCCGCGTGCAGGAATGTGATATTCAAGGCGGGTGCGGCCATTGCCGTCGGATTCCATGTTGGTGAGTTCACCGCGGCGGCGGCCGATTTCTTCCATCACCGCACCCTGGGTATCGTCTTCCAGGTCGATGCTGAGATTTTCGTAGGGTTCGCACTTCTCGCCATTGATTTCCTTGTATACGACGCGTGGCTTACCGACAGCCAGTTCGAAGCCTTCGCGGCGCATGTTCTCGAGCAGGATGGTGAGGTGCAGTTCGCCGCGGCCGGAGACGCGGAACACGTCGGCGTCGCCGGTCTCATCGACCCGCAACGCGACGTTGACCAGCAGTTCCTTGGCAAGGCGATCGCGGATCTGGCGGCTGGTGACGAACTTGCCTTCGGTGCCTGCCAAGGGCGACGTGTTCACCATGAAGTCCATGTTCAGCGTCGGTTCGTCGACCGGCAGAACCGGCAGGCCGATCGGGTTTTCCTTGTCACAAATGGTGACGCCGATGCCGATGTCCTCCAGCCCGGAGATGATGATGATGTCGCCCGCCTCGGCCTGGTCCACCGGCACACGTTCCAGGCCCTTGAAACCGAGCACCTGGTTGATGCGGCCGCTGGCGACCTGATCGTCATGATTCATGACGACCACCGACATGCCGGGTTTGATGCGGCCATTCAGCACGCGACCGACGCCGAGGCGGCCGGTGTAGGTCGAATAATCCAGCGCGGCGATCTGCAGTTGCAGCGGTGCATCGGCCGAACCGGGCGGCGTGGGGACGTGCTTGAGCACGGTGTCGAACAGCGGCACCATGTCGGCAGCGGCGCCACCTTGCGACGGCGCGTCCTTCAGGTCCATGCATGCCCAGCCATTCAGCCCGGAAGCGTAGATGATCGGGAAGTCGAGCTGCTCATCGGTCGCACCCAGCTTGTCGAACAGGTCGAAGGTCTGATCGACCACCCAGTTCGGACGCGATCCCGGACGATCCACCTTGTTGATCACGACGATGGGACGCAGGCCCAGCGCCAGCGCCTTCTTGGTTACGAAGCGCGTTTGCGGCATGGGCCCCTCGACGGCGTCGACCAGCAGCACCACACCATCGACCATGCCGAGCACGCGCTCGACTTCACCGCCGAAGTCGGCGTGGCCCGGGGTGTCGACGATGTTGATATGGGTATCGCCGTAAGTGATCGCTGTATTCTTTGCCAGAATAGTGATGCCGCGCTCCTTTTCCAGATCATTGGAGTCCATGACCCGCTCGTCTACTGCCTGGTTGTCGCGGAACGTGCCGGACTGCTTGAGAAGCTGGTCGACCAGCGTGGTCTTGCCATGGTCGACGTGCGCGATGATGGCGATGTTGCGGAGCTTGCGGGACATGATGGGAGCCGGAATTCGGAAAACCCGGCATTATAACAGGGATATGCTTATATATTTCCGTTCAATTATTTTGAAAGCGGGTGAGCAGCCAACTGGGCGTCGATTCGAGTGATGATCTTCTGGTAACGCGGGCCGCCGACCGGCCCGAAACGGCGTTCGAATTCGGCTTGCGGCATGAATTCAGGCAGGTTGCGAAAGTCCGGCAACAGATCGGAGTCCTTGTGGGCGGTGGCCAGCAGTTCGCGCACTTTCTCCGCAGCGTCACCCGTGGCGCGTTCACCGAGTTGCACGCCGGCACGGTCGGCGGCCAGGTCGGTGAAGCTGAATCCCGAGCCCATGGTAGCGTCCTCTTCTTCCTTGAACAGACCGATGGCATTGGCCAGCCGGCTGCCTGCGTTGACCGACAATGCAGCCGAAATCGTGTAATGTTCGGCGAAATCACGTCGGCCGTGCAGTGACAGCAGGACGCGCGGCGCACGGCGGATCGACTGGCTGTCGCCTTCAAGCAGTTTTGGCAGGCTGATTCCGGCCAGGTACGCTCCCAGTGCGGTGAGCGCTGCCCGGTTCTCTGCGCCCGCATCGCCACCAGATGGCGGACTGTATGCGAAGAGGGGGGCGGCGATACGTACCAGCGGTACGGTTCTGCCCCGAGCGTAAGGTTTTAGCAGGCTGTCCAGTTGTTCCGCATAGGCCAGCATGCGCGCCTGGTCTGCGGGCGCGATCAGCAACGCAACACTTTTTCGCTCGATCCGGGTCAGCAATTCAGGTTGCCAGCGGTAATCCAGCGTCGCTCTGCTCTCGTCGAAATGGACCTGGGAGAACGCATCGGCCATGGCCGCATAGGTCTTGTCGTGGCGCAGCCAGCGATGCGCCTGACGCGCCGTCCAGTTGGCCAGCATCCCGGGCAGTGGCAGGCTGCCCAGTTGCAGGCTTTGAATCCGGATGCCGCCAGGCACATCCGTCAGTTCGGCCGTGATGTTGAGAAAGCGCCCAAACGGGTTCTTCGGCACGGCAATCGTGGCGGTGAGCGTGGCCATGCCGGGGGTGAGTTCGGCGGCAATGCCGCTGACGCGACGCAGCTCGACCGCGTAATTGAGCAGGCGGTTGAGTTCGGTCTCGTCGAGTTGGATGCTGTAAACCACATTCGGCGTCTGGCTACGCGGGTCGTGTTTCCGGAACAGCGATTTGATCCAGGCAAGATCGGTGCGGTGAAATG
Source organism: Thiobacillus sp. (assembly GCA_016124745.1). Taxonomy (GTDB): domain Bacteria; phylum Pseudomonadota; class Gammaproteobacteria; order Burkholderiales; family Thiobacillaceae; genus Thiobacillus. The sequence goes on along the minus strand of WGNC01000013.1, from coordinate 44,016 downwards.
TGGTGGGCGACTCGATCGCCGGCGCGTCGTCCAGCATCAGCCAGGGCAGAACGGTAAGCCCCGCCAGTAGGGTGAACAGCACGCTCCAACCAAGAAGTCGCTTCATGTCATTGCGGCTGGTTGCGCATGAAGTCGGCGGTCTTGAAGAATGCCGCGGTCATTTCCTGACGCAGATCCGCGTCCACGCCAATGTCCTGCATCGCACGTGCCATGCAGCCCATCCACTGGTCGCGCTCGGGTTCACCGATGGCAAAGGGCATGTGGCGGCGCCGCAGAAACGGATGGCCGAAACGGTCGGTGTATTCCGGAGGACCACCGGTCCAGCCGGAAAGGAACCAGAACAGTTTGTTGCGTGACTCGGTCAGATCAGCCGGGTGCAACTTGCGGATGCCGTAGTAGTCCGGATCTTCGTCCATAAGGTCATAGAAGCGGTCGACCAGGCGTCGAATCGCTTCGCTGCCACCGAGGCGTTCGTAATGGGTTTGCATGGATCAGGCCTTCACGGGTTTGACTGCCGCCGCCGCCGCCTTGGCACGCTGGCGCGCGTTGTCGGTCGTAGCAGCCGTGGCGAGCGCGACCCCCATGCGGCGGCGCACGAAAGCTTGCGGCTTGCCGAACAGTCTGATATCTACACCGGGTGCATTCAGCGCTTCCGCAACGCCCTCAAAGGCGATGCCGGTCGCGTCGATGCCACCATAAATGACGGCAGAGGCACCGGGTTCACGCAGCGACACGTCGACCGGCAGGCCGAGGATCGCCCGTGCGTGTAATTCGAATTCATTCTGCCGTTGCGTCGCCAGGGTGACCATGCCGGTGTCATGCGGACGCGGGCTGACTTCCGAGAACCAGACGTCCTCACCCCTGACGAACAGCTCGACACCAAAAAGTCCGCGTCCGCCGAGGTTGCCGGTGACTGCGGCGGCGATCTCCTGGGCGCGCGCCAGCGCGGTGCCCGACATTGCCTGGGGTTGCCACGACTCGACGTAATCGCCTTTCATCTGCACGTGACCGATCGGCGCGCAGAAATGGGTCTCCACCTTGCCCGAAACGCCGAGCGCCCGTACGGTCAGCAACGTGATTTCGTAATCGAAATCGATCACCCCCTCGACGATGACGCGCCCCTTGTCCACCCGGCCGCCACGGGCCGCATCGTTCCAGGCGGTCTGCAACTGGCTGGCGTCGTCCACCCGCGACTGCCCTTTTCCGGACGATGACATCACCGGCTTGATGATTACCGGATAGCCAAGTTTCTCCGCTGCGGCGGTCATCTCGGCCAGGCTGTCGGCAAACATGTAGGGCGAAGTCGGCAGCCCCAGGGTTTCTGCGGCCAGCCGACGGATACCCTCGCGATTCATGGTGAGATTGGCGGCACGCGCGGTGGGAATGACTTCTGCCAGCCCCGCGGCTTCTATTTCCAGCAGGGTTTCCGTGGCAATCGCCTCGATTTCCGGTACCACCAGTTGTGGTTTCTCAAGCTGGATCAGGGAATGCAGCGCAGCACCGTCGCTCATGTCGATCACATGTGCGCGATGCGCCACCTGATGACCCGGGGCATTGGCATAGCGGTCCACCGCGATGACCTCGACGCCAAGTCGCTGCAGGGCAATGATGACTTCCTTGCCGAGTTCGCCCGCACCCAGCAGCATGACGCGGGTGGCGGAGGGGGAAAGCGGGGTACCGAGACGCATGGCGTGAAGAATCAGGAAAGGCAAAAGCCGGCATTTTACCGTGGCTGCTACGCCGTCAATCCAATCCTTTATGCCTCCAGCCGGTGCCAGTCGAAGTGCGGGCCCGGATCGGTCTTGCGGCCAGGCGCAATGTCGGAATGCCCGGTGACGGCCTCGATTGGATAAGCCAGTCTGAGGGCGCGGATGAGGGGAATCAGGGTGTCGTACTGGGCTTCGGTAAAAGGTATATCGTCAGCGCCTTCGAGCTCGATGCCGATGGAAAAATCATTGCAGCGTTCCTGTCCCTGCCAGTTGGATGCGCCGGCATGCCAGGCACGCAACCGGCAGGGAACGAACTGAATCGGCTCGCCATCGCGCCGGATGAAAAAATGTGCCGACACCTGAAGACCACGTATCTCCTGATAATAAGGATGGGCGTCCCAGTCGAGCCGGTTGGTGAAGAGATCGATCACCGCCTTCCCGTCAAATATCCCCGGGGGCAGCGAGATGTTGTGAATCACGATGAGGCGGATGCTTGTCCCCTCGGGACGCGGGTCGCAGTTGGGCGAGGGCAGGTGCCGCATATGTTTGAACCAGCCCTGGCTGTCCAGAATGGCCGCCGATCCTGAGGGTTGGCTGACGCGATGAGACATGGACTAAACGATTGGTCCGAGGGTGGGGGGGGAGGCGAATGCGAGCGCACATGGACTGACCTGGGAAGACAGAACTGGGGGCGGGGCGGACATTTTCGTCAAGCTGGTTTCTCCACACGGGACCGACGACCCGGACAGGTCATGGGGCCGCAAATTTATAGCAGTCTAACGGGTGCCGTGCAGCGTTGGCAGTCATTTCCGGCCTTCAGCGTTTGCCCACCGCCCGCAATCGTACCGCATCGAGACTGGCCCACGCCGAATGTGAGGCGGCCGGATACCGGACTGTGCATGTCTGGGGGGCGCAGAGGTGTCGTCATTCAGGCAGGGTGCGCAGCAACAGCACGATTCTCGTCTCCGTCGCGGCCCGGACATCCGGGTTAAACTTCAGACTTTATCGATCCCATTTCCATGGTCGCCCATGAGCCTGCCTGAAGCGCAAGACTATCTCGACAATGCCGAATGCATTGCATCATCCGAACAGGTGCAGTTCGCGCTCGATCGGCTGGCGGGTGAGATTTCCCGTGAACTGGCGAACGATTTTCCGCTGGTGTTGCCGGTGATGGGCGGCGCCGTGGTTTTTGCCGGCCAGTTGTTGCCGCGGCTGGCTTTTCCACTGGAATTCGATTATCTGCATGTGACGCGCTATCGCGGCAAGACCAGTGGCGGAGAAATCGAGTGGCGGGTCCTGCCTGGCCTGAATGTGGTCGGGCGCAGCGTGCTGGTGCTGGACGATATCCTGGACGAGGGCGAGACGCTGGCGGCGGTCCGTGAAAAGCTGCTGGAGCTCGGCGCCACGCGCGTGCTGTCTGCGGTATTGACGGACAAGGCCAATGGCCTGGCGAAACCCATCCGGGCCGATTTTATCGGGCTCAGTGTGCCCGACCGCTACGTGTTCGGATGTGGAATGGATGTTTACGGCCTGTGGCGCAATCTCCCCGCAATCTACGCTTTGAAGGAACACTGACATGCTCGGCATCATCGGCGGCACTGGCCTCGCCCAGCTCGCCAATCTGGAAATCACCCATCGCAAAGTAGCCCGGACGCCTTACGGCGAACCATCCGGCGCGCTCACGTTCGGACACATCTGCGATCAGGAAGTGATTTTTCTGGCACGTCACGGCTACGGCCATACTATTCCGCCGCATGAGGTGAACTACCGTGCCAACTTGTGGGCACTGAAAGATCACGGCGTCGACCGCGTGGTGTCGGTGGCTACGGTCGGCGGCATCCATCCCGAAATGATCCCTGGCACGCTGATCATTCCCGATCAGATCATTGACTATACGCATGGCCGTGCCGCGACATTTTTTGTCGGAAACGACAAGCCGGTCACCCACGTTGATTTTACGTTTCCCTATTGCAATGCGATGCGGGCTGCACTGCTGCAGGCCGCAGTCAGCGCCGGCATCAGCCTGCGCGATGGCGGCGTATATGGCGCAGTTCAGGGGCCGCGCCTGGAAACGGCCGCGGAAATCAACCGCATGGAGCGCGACGGCGTCGACATGGTGGGGATGACCGGCATGCCGGAGGCCTACCTGGCACGCGAGCTCGGAATTTGCTACGCGACCGTGGGTGCGGTGGTGAACTACGCTGCCGGCCGCGGGCTGTCGGCGGACGGCATCCAGATGGAGGAGATCCAGTCCGTGCTGGGCGAAGTCATGCTGCAGGTGCGGCATCTGCTCGAACAACTGGTTACCCACGACGCCGCCGGACTGTGCGAATTCTGATTGCCGAATGAAATCGGTCGCATGAGGCTTGTTCGCGCCCTGCAATCACAAGGATTCGGCTCGCGCAAAGGTTGCGTGGCGCTCGTGCGGTCGGGCGCAGTCGAAGTCAACGGCATTCCCTGCGACAATCCTGAAACCGAGGTCGATCCGTCGGGCCTGGTGCTGACGCTCGACGGCGTTGCCTGGGTTTATCGCGAAAGGGCCTATGTGCTGATGCACAAGCCGCTCGGGTACGAGTGCTCGCGTCACCCCAGCCACCATTCCAGCGTGTTCGACCTGTTGCCGCCACCCCTGATACAGCGAGGGATGCAATGCGTGGGGCGGCTCGATCAGGACACCACGGGACTGCTGTTGTTTTCCGATGATGGCCAGTTCATCCACCGCATGATCTCACCCAGAAAGGGGGTGGCCAAGGTGTACCGTGCCACCTGCGCCGACCCGGTGAGCAGCGCCATGCTGGATGCCTTGCGTACTGGTGTGCAACTCAACGACGAACCCGCGCCGATCGCCGCGCTGGCATGCGAGGCTCTCGACAGCCACACGCTGCGCCTGAGCCTGGGCGAGGGCAAATATCATCAGGTCAGGCGCATGATTGCCGCAACCGGTAACCGTGTGGACCGCCTGCACCGCGAAGCCATCGGGAACCATGCCTTGCCCGCGACCCTGCCACCTGGCCAATGGTGCTGGCTGGACGAAAACGATCTGAAGCAACTGGAGCAGCCATGGCCATCCGCGAAGTCCTGAAAATGGGCGACCCGCGCCTGCTGGTGTCCGCGAATCCGGTTGAGGATTTTGCGTCCATCGAACTGGCTCGATTGATTGTCGACATGCACGACACCATGCGATCTCTCAACGGGGCTGGCCTGGCGGCGCCGCAAATCGGAGTCGGTCTGCAGGTGGTGCTATTCGAGGTGGACACCAACCCGCGTTACCCGGAGGTCGAAGCAGTACCGCTCACGGTCCTAATCAATCCGGTGTTGACCCCATTGTCCGACGAAGTGGAGGAAGGCTGGGAGGGCTGTCTGTCGGTTCCAGGGATGCGCGGTCTGGTGCCTAGGCATGCGGGCGTGCGCTACCAGGGCTTCGATGCGACGGGTCAGTCGATCGACCGCAGTGTCAGGGGATTCCATGCCCGCGTGGTGCAGCATGAAGTCGATCATCTGAACGGCGTGCTCTATCCCATGCGTATCCGTGACCTGCGTCATTTTGGCTTTACCGAAATCCTGTTTCCGGGCCAGAACCTGCAGGACGATTGACGGCATTTCAACGCTCGTGGGCACGCATTTAGCATGCCTAAAGTTGTCCTTGTCCTCGCCGCTAACTTGAAGCGTATCCATGGGCGAGGTGTCCAGGAGCAAGCAGCAAGGATAACAATGAGCCCGGAACAACAGATCCAGCAGGCACAGTGCCGCATTGACCACGCCGACGTGATGATGGCCGAGGCGACCCAGCTTGACGACATTGCCGCCCAGTTGATGGCGGTGCAGCGATACTGGGGTTCGCCCAATCGCCATATCCATCTGACGGCCGCGCTTGCCGACAGTCGTGCCGTGTGGCATGGGATTCAGGCTGCACTGGCCGAAGGCACCCTGGAACTGCCGCTGGAAGTCCAGCATAACCTGCTGATCCTGTCAGTCTATGCAGACAGCAAAATCGCCGCATGCGAGACTGCACCCAGCACCGAGGGATTGAGCAGCTTGATCGCGCTGACCCGTTCCCTTGCCGGAAGCCTCAAGGAATGGCAGGTGGCAGCATGAGCGGGCAGAAAAATCCGTTGCAATTTCATATTCCGGATCTGGACCTGCTGCTGACCGATCCGGCGGGGGTCAGTACATCGGTTCGCCCCGGTCGCGGTCGTAACCGCACCAAGACCGAACAGGACGAGAAGATCAGGAAGCCCGTCGACAATGTGCCTAGGAAATCGCCGCCTTCACGCAAGGCGCCGTCACGCGGGCGCTACGTCGACGAATATGCACACCCGGTACCCTGAATTTGTCTGAGCGTCCCGCACACGCGGAGCCCCCGGTTCCTGCCGGCATGACGGCGCAAAGCCGTCTGGCTGCTGCCTGCGAACCTGCACATCCATAAACAGCAACCCGTAATCTCCGTTTCTGGCTTCCCGTTGACCTGCTTCACGACCGCAGGCCAGACGCGTCAATCTGGTACTTCTCCTGTGTCCGGATATGACTTCGAGCCATTTCGCCATGACTTGAAATCAATCGATCAAGCCTGGGCGGAAAAGCCTGGACCGAAAGTCACTCCATGCCATTGTCCCGTCCTGCTGTCGATTTGGATTGACGATTGCCAATCAGACAGGGGCTTCCCTGCATGGTTGCGGGCTTCATCCGGCCGTGGAATGTCCGAAAGTCCATATGACCGGCTTCTTGCAGGGATCCGGGAGACCTTGGATTTCTGAACCCGGAGTTCGCATCGCGCCAGCCTCAGGACGAGGCTGCTGCCTTTGAATGCATACGGCAGGAACCGGGTGAGGAACCGCCGCTACGGAGGGGAATGAATATGAAATACAAGCTTCTGGCGCCTTGGGCTGGACGTGAACCTGCAGTGTTTGACTGAAACCTGCCCGAGGCAGCGCCCGTGCAGCGCACTGGCTCGATTACTGCAATACCGCGCGCACATCGGCGATCAGCGGTTCGACTCCTGCTGGTGTCTGCAAGCTTGCTCCCCGGATCAGGAAGGTGTCTTCGACGCGTTCGCCCAGTGTATCGATCTTGGCGGCGTAGACGCTCACGTTATGGCGCATCAGCACTTTCGCTATATCGAATAGCAGGCCTCCCCGATCGGGGCAGGTGATCGACAGCATGTGACCGTAACCGGGGGCATCGGCTTGCAGCCGCACGGTTGTCGGGTAGGGATGATGGCGCTGGTGGCGCGACAGTCGGCCGCGTGGCGTGGGCTGCAGGGGGCGTGAGGGGTCGAGGTCGCGCGCCAGTTCGTGTTCTACGAAACTCAGGAAATCCCGGTAATGAATGCCGCGATTGGCCAAGTCCATCACCTGGAAACTGTCCAGCGCGTAGCCATGACGGGTTGAGTGGGTTTTGGCTTCGAGAATGGTGTACTGGATGCGCGCGAAAAAGCCGCAGATGCGTGCGAACAGATCGGGACGGTCTGGCGTGTAGACCAGTACCTGGATGCCTTCGCCGGCGGGCGAGAGCCGCGCCCGCACGATGGCGCCGGGACTCTCGGTGTGGCGCCACAGCATGCGTGCCTGCCAGGCCATGTCACGGGCGTCGAAGCGGATGAAGTAACGCTCGTCGAGATGCTGCCACAGCGCGTCGGCAGCGCTGCCGGGCAGGCCATAGAGGGCGAGGTTGATGCGCGCTTCCGATTGCTTGGTGGCAATGTTGGCTACCGCCTCGTCGTCGCCCAGAAGTTGCGCCCGCGCCGCATGGTAGAGGTCTTCCAGCAGCTTGCCCTTCCAAGCGTTCCAGACGCTGGGACTGGTGCCGCGGATGTCGGCCACGGTCAGCAGATATAGCGCAGTCAGACGGCGCGTGCTGCCGATCCTGGCGGCGAAGGCGGTGATCACCTCGGGATCGCTGATGTCCTCCTTTTGCGAGGTACGCGACATCACGAGGTGCATGCTGACCAGCCAGGCGACCAGTTCGCTTTCCGTCTCGTCGAGGCCATGCTGACGGCAGAACCGCTTGGCGTCGACCGCACCGAGTTCGGAGTGGTCGCCCCCGCGACCCTTGGCAATATCGTGAAACAGCGCTGCCAGATAGAGCAGTTCGGGCCTGTCGAAGCTCGCGATCAGTCGACTGGCAAGCGGGAGTTCGTGCGCCAGCGCCGGCACGGTGAGGCGTCGCAGATTGCGCAGCACGGTGAGGATGTGCTCGTCCACGGTATAGACGTGGAACAGGTCATGCTGCATCTGTCCGACGATGCGGCCGAACGCCGGGATGTAACGCCCAAGCAGGCCATAGCGATGCATTTCGCGCAGCGCACGGGTGACGCCGACCGGCTGGCGCAGCAAATCCATGAACAGGGCGCGATGTGCGGGGTTGGCCCGGAATGCGGCATCGATGCGGGTGCGGCCGCGCCAAAGTGCGCGCAAGGTCACGGGCTCGAAACCGGCAAGCGACGGATGCTGGGCGTACACGATGAAGGCGCGCAGAAGGGCATCGGGCCGGTGTTCGAACAGACCGGGATCGCGGGCGTCGAGCAGATTGGCGCGCACCTGAAAGTCGGTATCGATCGGTTGCGGCGGTGCGGTCACCGGAAACAGCAGGACCCGCAGTGACTGAACGAGAATGCCATTGGCCCGCTGGACCAATTTGGCAGCACGGTAATAGCCCTGCATGAGGCGCTCACCCGCCCGCTTGTGTGCGGTGGGCGCAAGTCCCAGGCGCGCTGCGAGCTCGGTCTGGTAGTCGAAGGCGAGCCGGTCTTCGCGGCGCCCGGCCAGCACATGCAAATGAATGCGCAGCGCAGACAGCGCGCGCTCCTCGCGTGCAATGCGGCGCGCCTCGTTCTGGGTCAGCAGGCCGGCACGGGCCAAGCCATTCCAGCCGCCCGTGATCCCACACGCCCGTGCTATCCAGTGAATCGTATGCAGATCGCGCAGGCCGCCCGGACTGTCCTTCAAGTTCGGTTCGAGCTTGTAGGCGCTGTCGTCGAAACGCGCGTGGCGCGCCTTCTGTTCCGCCAGCTTGCCGTCAAAAAAATGCTGGGCATCAAACCGCGCCAGGAAGCGGCGTTCGAAATCATGGTACAAGCCGGAGGCACCCCACACGAAGCGCGCTTCCAGCAGGTTGGTTTCCACGGTGATATCGGCGTCGGCCTCGGAGAGGCAGGCCTCGATGGTCCGCACGCTGTGGCCGATCTCCAGTCCGGCATCCCAGCAGGCCTGGACCCAGTTTTCCAGCTTGGCCTGTTGCCCGGCTGTGGGCTCGGACGGCATCAGCAGCAACACATCCACGTCCGAGCCCGGGAAGAGTTCGCCGCGCCCATATCCGCCCACGGCAGCAAGGCAGAAATCGTGCGGTAATTCCAGCCGGGTGCTGAGCTCGAACAGCACGCCGTCCACCAAGGCAGCGTGGCGGCCCAGGTAGCTGGAGGCAGCGGGCCTTTCAATGAAGGCTGCCGCCAGCGCGGCGCGTTCGGATTTCAGACGCTCGCGCAGGTCGGCCAGGGGTGGAGTTCTCACGCGACTTGGTGGATGCGATCCGGAATCGCCGGGCTGCCAGCCGATACGGTCAGTACTTCGTATCCGCTATCGGTGACGAGCACGGTGTGCTCCCACTGCGCTGACAGGCTGCGATCCTTGGTGACGATGGTCCAACCGTCCGGCATCTGGCGGATGTCACGCCGGCCGGCATTGATCATCGGTTCGATGGTGAAGGTCATGCCGGCTTGCAGCACCAGTCCGGTGCCGGGCTTGCCGTAGTGCAGCACCTGCGGGTCCTCGTGAAAATTGAGCCCGATGCCGTGGCCGCAGAATTCACGCACCACGCTGTAACCGTGGTATTCGGCAAAACGCTGGATCGCATGGCCGACATCGCCGAGTCGAGCGCCCGGCCGGACCTGGGCGATGCCGACCCACATCGCTTCATAGGTCACCTGGATCAGGCGCTTGGCCTGAATCGATGCCTCGCCCACAACGAACATGCGGCTGGTGTCGCCGTGCCAGCCGTCCTTGATCACCGTAATGTCGAGATTCACGATATCGCCGTTCTTCAGCACCTTGTCGCCAGGGACGCCGTGGCAGACCTGGTTGTTGACCGAGGTGCAGATCGACTTCGGATAGGGGGCATGGCCGGAGGGCGCATAGTTCAGCGGCGCCGGTATGGTTCCCTGAACGTTCACCATGTAATCATGGCACAGCCGGTCGAGCTCGCCGGTGGTGACGCCGGGCTGCACAAAGGGCGTGATGTAATCGAGCACTTCCGAGCCAAGCCGGCCGGCAACGCGCATGCCTTCGATTTCTGCGCCGGTTTTGATGGTAACAGTCATGGAACGGATAGTCTGGAATAAAGTGGCATTCTATCGTGCCGATGCCTGCAGGAATAACGCTGACGGACAGGAGGGTGCTCGAAGGTATCCCGCCCGCATCCGCTTACTGGTCGAAAAACGGTGAATTGATCCTGCGCGTCGGCGCGCGAGGTGAAAATTGCTGACGCATTCCAGAATGAGTCCTTTCGCGCGACCGGGTGCGCTGATGGGGTGTCAAGACGGCCCGTGTTGCCGTCGCTGCTCCTGGCATTGGACCTGCAAGATCAGGGGAAGATGTTACGTGGCTCTTGCTGCAGTGTGCCGCGGCATGTGCCCCTTCAGCGCTTTCCGCGCCCTGCGCGGCTGCCGGCTCCGGTACCTGATCCTGCTCCGGGCCCGGAGCCCGCTCCAGGGCTAACATCCAAGCCAGAGCCAGCACCAAAACCCGCACCCGCACCCGCACCCGCACCCGCACCCGCACCCGCACCCGCACTGCTCGGCCCCCACATCTCCTGGTGCCGATGCTCGTAGCCGGCACCATAAGGCAGGGCGGGTGGGCGGGATGGGGAACCCAGAGCCTGGCCGGTCGGAGCAGGTGCACTGAGGTTGCGCTGCACCGTCTCATCGACTGGGCTATTGCCGTAAGAGTGCGCCAGCACGTCGTGGGGAAGCGACAGATTGAGCGGGCGGGCTTGTGAAACGGGCGCCGTTTTCTGGTTTGCATCGGCCCAGCCTGGTAACACCAGAGCCAGGGCGGACGGCAACAGAATCAGTCGAAGGCGCAGCATGAGTCTGTCCGGGATTCGGGCTTGGATTGCAAGGTCGCACGAGGCGGGCGCTGGATAACCATGCTGCCTAGCTGTCGAGTATGCTGTCGACGATGTCCTGCGAGACCACCTGGGCCACATAGGGTTGTCCAGTCAGCGACTGAATGTTTTTGGCGAAGGCGCGCAGATGATTATAGGAGCCATTCAGAAGATTCTGATACACCTTGTCGATGTTGCTCAAACGCGAGGTGGCCATGGCAGCGACGAGGTCCTCGACATCGGTCTCCTCGATCACGCCACCAACCTGTAGGGCTTCCAGGGCTGACTGCTTGCCGCGCGCGATCAGGGCGTCGTAAAGCGCCTGCAGTTCCGCATTGACGAACTCGCCGACCAGATTGCCAGCGGCGGGATCGGGCAGGTTGTAGGTGTTCAGCAAATTAAGAATGGCGTCCATATGCTGCTGTTCGGAAGAGGCAATATTGGCGAATACCGGTGTTCCCCAAATGTCATACAGGGTCAGGTAGACATCGCGGGCCAGCTTTTCCTCTTCCCGCATGAAGGCCAGGTCGTTTTTTTCCGCAGCCGTCAGTTGCGTCGCGCCACCGCTTCCGCCGCGTCTGGCCGCCATGGCTTCGCCTGCAGGCAGCATGGAAGCGGCGGCCAACGCACCGGTCATGCCAAGCATTTCGCGTCGGGATACTTTTTTCGTGAACATTGTGTTGCTCCTTGATTTAAGTTGTTGATTGCACCCGGGGTTTTCCTGGAATGAAGGGAAAGCAGGAAAATGAGGCTGTTTGCACAATATCTTTCTGCTTAACTGACCGTGCCGGGTGGATTATCTGCGTGTGCCATGGCAGGGGTGTGTCTGCCGGGTGGCGTCGCGTGTCACTGTGTGTCAGTGTGTGTCTGCTTACTGGATGGGTACGCAAGTACGGTAGGATGACCCGGTATTGCAACGCGACCAATCCATCAGGCTGGCTCCGTCGGCCGGCTTGTATGTACTCATCTTCCATTCTCTGCAATCATTAATCGATGCAAGCATACAAACCGGAAGACTGTAGAAGGGCCGCATCGAAGCATCGGGGGTGTGCCTGATGGATGGCCAATCGGCACGCATACTGGTGGTGGACGATGATCCCGGAATGCGGACATTGCTGCAGGCCTACCTGGGGGACAGCGGCTTTGCCGTGGATACGGCAATGGATGGAACGACCATGTGGCAAACCCTCGAGCAGGGAATGCCGGATGCCATCGTGCTCGACCTGATGATGCCCGGGGAAGACGGACTGTCCCTGGCGCGCAGGCTGCGCAGCCAGTCGAATGTGCCCATCCTCATGCTGTCGGCACGGGGCGAAGAAGTCGACCGCGTGGTCGGGCTGGAAATGGGGGCCGATGACTATCTGGCCAAACCCTTCAGCCCGCGCGAATTGCTGGCGCGCTTGCGGGCACTGTTGCGGCGCAGCCAGGCCCAGACACTGCCTGCGGATTCGCCTCCTGTTTCTGCGTTCGGCCCTTACCAACTGGATGTCGGCAGCCATCGGCTGACCCGGGACGGGGTCGAGGTAAAACTGTCGACTGCCGAATTCGCCCTGTTGCGCATCTTTTTCGAGCACCCGCTCAGGGTGATGTCGCGGGACACGCTGATCGACATGTTGAAAGGCTACGAGCGGGATCCGTACGACCGCAGCGTCGACACCCGGGTCACCCGGCTGCGGCGCAAAATCGAACCCAACCCGGGCGAACCCGTTTATATCCGCACCGTGCGGGGCGAGGGCTATCTATTCAATCCGCGTGGCGGCGAGGCGTGAGGCTGTCTTCCCGCCTGAGCCTGACCCAGCAGAACGCCCTGCTGCTGGTGATCTTTTTCATCGCCTTCGAACTGCTGACGACCGTCGTCACCGCCTATTTCCTCATGCTGCCAATGGCGCGCCGCTCGGCGACCGATCTTTCCGGGCTGATGACGCTGTCCGTGCAGACCTGGAACGAACTGCCCCCTGTCACCCGTCCCGCGTTCGAGTACGAACTGGTGCGCTCACACGCCCTGGCGTTGCGGGCCGAGCCGCCCCGGAACGCCGTAGCGCCCACCTGGCGTGAGCCCTTCCTGAAATTTCTGGTGGCGGCGCTGAATGAGCGTGTGGGGGAGCCGGTTGCCAGTTCGCTCGAACCTGTCGGCGACGAGGAATGGTTTTGGGTGTCGTTGCCAGCCGGGGGGGGACGTCTTTCGGTAGGCTTGCCGCATGAACGGATCGGTCCGCGTCCGCTCCATGCGCTGCTGGTCTCGTTGGCGGGCGGTATGCTGCTTTCCCTGGCTGCGGCCTGGTGGCTGGCACGCCGCACCACCCGTCCGCTGCAGCGGCTGGAACAGGCCGTGACCTCGTTGGGGCGCGGGCAAACGCCGGAATGCCTGCCTGAAACCGGTCCACGCGAAATCGCGGCCCTGAGCCGGCGCTTCAACGAGATGACGAAGCAGGTCGAGGAGTTGCTGGCTGCCCGCACGGTCCTCCTCGCGGGGGTGTCGCACGACTTGCGCACGCCGTTGGCGCGATTGCGGCTGGCGGTGGAAATGCTGGTACGCAAGCCCAGCCCGCAACTGGCGGCACAGGTGGAGGGCGATATCGAGGCGATGGATCGCCTGATTGGCGACGTGCTGACGCTGGCGCGTGGCCTCGGCCATGAGGCCGTGCAGCGCGTGGTGCTGTCCGATTTTTGTGCAAAGCTGGTGCAGTCCATTCCTGGAGCCTCGGATAGGGTGCGGGTCGAGATCGCCGACGTGACGCTGGACGTGCCGCCGGGTGCGCTGCGCCGCATCCTCGCCAACCTGCTGGAAAACGCGCTGCGCTATGGCGGGGACCAGCCGGTGAGCCTGCGGGCTGAGGTCCGGGACGGCCGCTGCAGAGTCGGAGTGCTCGACCGCGGTCCGGGGATTCCGCCAGACGAGCTGGAAACGGTATACCGGCCGTTCTACCGGCTGGAGGCCTCGCGCAGTGTCAACACGGGCGGCTCCGGGCTCGGCTTGGCCATCGTGCGTCAGTTGGCGATGGCACAGGGTTGGCAGGCATGGCTGCAGGCGCGTGAGGGCGGCGGCCTGGCGGCCTGGCTGGAGATTCCGCTGCAGCAGGTGGGCAAGGCGGGCTGAGCGTCGCTTTCCCTTGAAAAGAAGGCCCGTTCGAATTAGAATCGCGGGCTGTCCGAAATGGTTCGGACAAATTCGCACACCTGTCATTAAAGGGTGGCGGCGCACGCAGACAAGCACGTGCGCGGCTGCTGGCGGGTGGAGGCTCAACCCTTTAGGAGTAATACATGTCTGTCACCATGCGTCAAATGCTGGAAGCCGGTGTCCACTTCGGCCACCAGACCCGCTTCTGGAACCCCAAGATGGCCCCGTTCATTTTCGGTCATCGCAACAAGATTCATATCGTCAACCTGGAAAAGTCGCTGCCGTTGTTCCAGGACGCGCAAAAATTCGTTCGCCAGCTCGCTGCAAACAAGGGCAACGTGCTGTTCGTCGGCACCAAGCGCGCCGCTCGTGACATCGTGCGCGAGGAAGCCCAGCGTGCCGGCATGCCTTACGTCGACCAGCGCTGGCTGGGCGGCATGCTGACCAACTTCAAGACGGTCAAGCAATCGATCAAACGTCTGAACGATCTGGAAGCCTCGCTGGCCGAGCCGGGTCGCCTATCGAAAAAGGAAATCCTGACCGTTCAACGCGAAGTCGACAAGCTCAATCGCAGCCTGGGCGGCATCCGCGAGATGAGCAGCCTGCCCGACGCGATCTTCATTATCGACGTTGGCTACCAGAAGGGCACCGTCACCGAAGCCAAGAAACTCGGTATTCCGGTCATTGGCGTGGTCGACACCAACAACAGCCCGGAAGGCGTGGATTACGTGATTCCCGGCAACGACGACTCGGCCCGTGCGATCCGCTTGTATGCGCGTGGCATGGCCGATGCGGCCCTGGAAGGTCGTGCCCAGGTCATCAGCGACATCGTCGGTGGCGAAGAGTTTGTCGAGGTGGAAGAAGAGGGCGACGTCGCCGCTGAATGACGCGATGTGCCGTCACATCGCCGGGAGACCCTCCCGGCGGGCGTGTTTTGAGGAGGGGCGTCGGCCCCTCTTTCCGTATTGAAACTGGCTGGTCTGAAATTGAACTGAAGGAGTACGAAATGGCAGAAATCACTGCGAGCATGGTCAAGGAACTGCGCGAAAAAACCGACGCGCCGATGATGGACTGCAAGAAGGCACTGTCGGAGGCCGGCGGCGACATGCAAAAGGCGGAGGAAATCCTGCGTGTGCGCTTCGGCAACAAGGCCGCCAAGAGCGCCGGCCGCGTCGCCGCTGAAGGTGTGGTGACGATTGCCATCAGTGCCGACGGCAAGTCGGCCGCCATGGTGGAAGTCAACTGCGAAACCGACTTCGTGGCAAAGAACGATGATTTCCTGGCGCTGTCGAACGCGCTGGCCGAGATGGTGCTGGAACAGAATCCGGCCGACGTGGCTGCGCTGTCCGCGCTGCCCTACAGGGGCACTACAGTTGAGGCGTTCCGCACCGAACTGGTCGGCAAGATCGGCGAGAACATGTCGGTGCGCCGTTTCGTCCGCATGGACGGGAAGGGCGAGTTCGCCAGCTACATTCACGGCGGCAAGATCGGCGTGCTGGTCGATGTGACGGGTGACGAAGCGCTCGCGCGCGACATCGCCATGCATATTGCGGCCTCCAAGCCAAAATCGCTGGATGCGTCCGGCGTCTCGCAGGACCTGATCGATACCGAGCGGCGTGTGGCGATCGAAAAAGCCAAGGAAGCGGGCAAGCCGGAAGCCATGCTGGAAAAGATCGCCGAAGGCACGGTGCAGAAATTCCTCAAGGAAGTCACCCTGCTGTCGCAGCCCTTCGTCAAGGACGACAAGCAGACCGTCGAGCAGGTGCTGAAGTCGAAGGCATCGCAGTGCCACGGTTTCCTGATGTATGTGGTGGGCGAGGGCATCGAGAAGAAGGTGTCCGATTTTGCCGCCGAAGTGGCCGCTGCTTCCCAGGTTTGATCCGTTATGGCGGCTGCTCGACGCATCCTCCTGAAACTGTCCGGCGAGGCCCTGATGGGGCCGGACGGTTTCGGCTATCACGCTGAAACCATGGCCGGCTTCGTTGGTCAGATCCGCGAAGTGGCAGCGGCAGGCGTGCAGGTCGGCATCGTTGTCGGCGGGGGCAACCTGTTCCGCGGTGCCACCGGCGCCCTGTCCGGAATGAATCGTGCGACTGCTGACTCGATGGGCATGCTGGCCACGGTGATGAACGCGCTCGCACTGAAGGATGCGCTGCAACAGGCGGGTATCGACGCCCGGGTGCAGACGGCTGTCAGCATTGCCCATGTCGGCGATGATTTCGATCGCGATGCGGCAATACGCCATATGAAAGCAGGGCGGGTGGTGATTTTTGGTGGGGGCACGGGTAACCCGTTCTTCACCACGGACACAGCAGCGGCCCTGCGTGCGGCCGAGATCGGTGCCGACCTGCTGCTGAAGGCAACCAAGGTCGATGGTGTGTATACCGCGGACCCCAAGAAGGATGCAAAGGCCTCGCGCTACCAGTCGCTGACGTTTGACGAGGCGATCGCAAAAAACCTGGGGGTGCTCGATACTGCTGCGTTCGCCCTGTGCCGCGAACAGAAACTGACCCTGGTCGTGTTCAATGTCTTCAAGCCCGGCGCGTTGAAGCGGGTGGTCATGGGCGAAGACGAAGGCACGCGGGTGACCTTAAGTTGAGGAGTTGAAATGGCTGACACAAGCATTGCCGACATCAAGCAATCCGCCGAACAGAAAATGGGCAAGTCGCTGGAGGCGTTGAAGAACGATCTTGCCAAGGTGCGCACCGGGCGTGCGCACGCCGGCATCCTCGATCACGTGATGGTCGATTACTACGGCAACCCAACGCCGGTGCCGCAGGTCGCCAACGTCTCGCTGGTCGATTCGCGCACACTGGGTGTTCAGCCATACGAAAAAAATATGGTCGGCAAGATCGAGAAGGCGATTCGCGATGGCGACCTCGGCCTCAATCCGGCCACGCACGGCGACATCATCCGCGTGCCGATGCCCGCGCTGACCGAGGAGCGTCGCAAGGACCTGATTAAAGTGGTGCGCAGCGAGGCGGAAACCGCACGCGTGGCGATGCGCAATATTCGACGCGACGCCAACGCCGCTGTGAAGGACATGGTCAAGTCCAAGACCGCGACCGAAGACGAAGAGCGCCGCACCCAGGACGACGTACAGAAGCTGACCGATAAATATATCGGCGAAATCGACAAGATGCTGGCCGACAAGGAGAAAGACCTGCTCGCCGTCTGAGCATGTCTGGTGAGCCTATTCCGCGTGTCTACCCGCAACAAGCAAGCGATTCGTGAAACCCATGATGTGCCGCGTCACATCGCCATCATCATGGACGGCAATGGGCGCTGGGCGAAGCGTCGGTTGATGCCACGCGTAGCCGGTCACCGCAAGGGCGTCGAGGCGCTTCGAGGCGTTATCCGTGCCTGTGGCGAGCGGGGCGTGACGCATCTCACCGTGTTTGCCTTCAGTTCCGAAAACTGGCGGCGTCCGCAGGACGAAGTCACGCTACTGATGGAACTGTTCCTGCGTGCGCTGGAGAACGAGGTCGCCCGGCTGCACGAGAACGACATCCGCTTTCGCGTCATCGGTGACCTGTCGGGTTTTTCCGAACGCATTCAGGCCTTGATCCGCGATGCCGAGATGCTGACGCGAAACAACACCCGCCTCACTTTCACCGTGGCCGCCAATTACGGTGGACGCTGGGACATCGTGCAGGCGGTCAAGAAACTGATGGCGGAAGGCGTGACACCGGAAGAAATCAGCGAAACCGCTCTGGCGCAGCATTTCAGCATGGCCGACATGCCCGAGCCGGACCTGTTCATCCGCACGGGTGGCGAGCAGCGTATCAGCAATTTCCTGCTATGGCAGCTGGCCTATACCGAGCTGTATTTCACGGACTCCCTGTGGCCTGATTTTGACGCAGACGCGCTGGATGCCGCCATCGCCTCCTACCGTACCCGCGAGCGCCGTTTTGGCCGGACCAGCGAACAGGTGCGTGCCGCATCATGAGACGCGCCCGGGCGCTGCTTCCATGACACCTGTCCTCAGCCGGGTGCTGACGGCCATCCTGCTGCTGGCGGTGTTCGTGCCGGCCATACTATGGGCGCCTGCCTGGTTATGGGCGATCCTGATGGCCGGCGTGGTCGGCGTGGCCGCATACGAATGGGCGCGCCTGAGCCGGTTCCCCCCCCTGTCGGCGCGTATTTACGCCGTGCTGCTGATGCTTTGTGCGATGGGTTTGCCGTACGCACTGGATAGGGACTGGCCGGCTTTCCAGATCGCGCTGATCGCGCTGGCGGTGGGTTTCTGGCTCATCGTCGCGCCGCTATGGTTGCTGCAACAATGGCACGCCCCCCAGACCTTTGTGCGCGCCGCGGTCGGCGTCGTGCTGCTGCTGCCGACCTGGGCAGCGTTGCTCTATCTCCACGCCCACAGTGCCGCCATGCTGATCGGCGTGATGGCAGTCGCCTGGATTGCCGATACGGCGGCCTATTTTGCCGGACGCAGGTTCGGGCGCCACAAGCTGGCCCCTGCCATCAGCCCGGGCAAGACCTGGGAAGGCGTGGGCGGCGCATTCGCCGCACTCGCTCTGTATGCCGGCGCCTTGAGTTCGCTGTCCGACATGCCGCTGCTGTCGCTGCTTCTAGTGCTGTCCGGACTGCTGTATGTGTCGATTCTAGGTGATCTGTTCGAGTCCTGGATCAAGCGCGTCTCCGGCAAGAAGGACAGCGGCGACCTGCTTCCAGGCCATGGCGGTGTGCTCGACCGCATCGACGCCCTGACCTCCACCCTGCCGATTGCCACAGGGATGTTGATGTGGCTGGAGCGATCCGCATGAAACCAAGCGGCATGAAACCGCGCGTGCTCACCGTACTGGGTGCCACCGGCACCATCGGCGTCAACACGCTCGACGTCGTGGCACGCCATCCCGGACGGTTCGAAATTTTTGCTCTCACCGGTGCGACGCAAGTCGAGCGCATGGTCGAACAGTGCCGCACCCATCGGCCGCGCATCGCGGTGATGAATGAGCCGGCAGCTGCCGCTGCGCTGCGCCTGCGGCTGGCGGAAGCGAAGCTGCCGGTGACCGTGCTCGAGGGCGAGTCCGCACTGACCGACGTGGCGACTGCGCCCGAAGTGGATACCGTGATGGCGGCCATCGTCGGCGCGGCTGGCCTGCCTGCCACGCTGGCGGCGGCGCAGGCCGGCAAGCGCATCCTGTTGGCCAACAAGGAAACGCTGGTGGTTTCCGGCCAGTTGTTCATGGATGCCATTGCCACCAGCGGGGCCGAACTGCTGCCGATCGATTCCGAGCACAACGCCATTTTCCAGGCGTTGCCGCGCGACTTCGACGGCGATTTCAAGCGGGCCGGCGTCAGGGCATTGTGGCTGACGGCCTCGGGTGGTCCATTCCGCACGCTGTCGGCCGAGGCCATTGCCGCGGCGACCCCCGCACAGGCGGTGGCGCACCCCAACTGGGTGATGGGCAAGAAGATCTCGGTCGACTCTGCGAGCCTGATGAACAAGGGACTCGAGGTCATCGAGGCGCGCTGGCTGTTCAATGCACGCCCCGAGCAGATCAAGGTGGTGGTGCATCCGCAAAGCATCGTGCATTCGATGGTCGAGTATGCCGACGGCTCGGTGATCGCGCAGATGGGCACGCCCGACATGCGCACGCCGATCGCCTTTGCGCTGGGTTTTCCTGAGCGCATCGATGCCGGTGTTTCGGCGCTGGAACTGATGGGTCGGCAACTCACCTTCGAAGCACCGGACACAGCACGCTTTCCCTGTCTGCAACTGGCGTTCGATGCGCTCGCCGCAGGTGGCAGTGCTGCGGCCGTGCTGAATGCCGCCAACGAAGTTGCCGTCGCCCGCTTTCTCGAGGGCGAGGTCCCCTTCAATGCGATCGCCGCGAGCATCGCCCATACGCTGGATGCCCTGGCGGGAGGGGCTGCCAGTTCGCTGGAGGACCTGCTGGAAGCAGACCGGCAGGCGCGTAGCGTGGCCACGGCGTATCTGGAAGGTGCGCGCGCGTGAGTGTGCTGCATACCGTGCTCTGGTTCCTGATCGCCATCGGCATCCTGGTAGTGGTGCACGAATACGGCCACTACCTTGCCGCACGGCTTGCCGGCGTCAAGGTGCTGCGGTTCTCGGTCGGGTTCGGCAAGCCCCTGCTCAGCCGGCGCTTTGGCCGCGACCAGACAGAATGGTCGCTGGCGGCATTGCCGTTCGGCGGCTACGTCAAGATGCTCGACGAACGCGAGGGCGAAGTCCCGGCAGCGCAAGCGCATCGCAGTTTCAATCGCGCGACCGTATGGCGGCGCATCGGCATCGTCGCGGCGGGTCCGATCGCCAACTTCCTGCTCGCCATCGTGTTCTATTTTGCGCTGTTCCTTCACGGGATGCCGGCATTGAAACCGATGATCGGCGAACCCCCCGCCGACACGCCTGCGGCCAAGGCCGGCCTGGTTGCGGGCGATGAAATCCGCAGTGTCAATGGCACGGATACCCATTCCTTCCAGGACTTGCGTCTGAGTTTGTTGCGTGCCGGGGTGGCTGGCGATGTTCTTGAGCTGAGGCTGGCGGATGGCCGCAGCGTGCGGCTCGACGGGACGTCGATTGAAACCGACAACCTTGAAAAGGACACCCTGCGCCCGCTCGGCATCGTGCGCTACGATCCGGAAATCGCGCCGGTCATCGGCAAGGTGCTGCCTGACGGTGCTGCCGCACGCGCCGGATTTCAGCCCGGCGACCGGCTGATTTCAGCCAACGGCAAAGCGGTCGCAAACTGGCAGGACTGGGTGCAGTTGATCCGCCAGCACCCGGCCAAGGCCTTGCGTATCGAATACGAGCGGCAGGGACAGCGTGCGGAACTGGATGTCATTCCCGACGCGGTGGAAGAGTCCGGGCAGCGCGTTGGCAAGATCGGTGCCGGCCCGCAGGTCGACGAGTCCGTGCTGGCGCCGTTGATGACCGAGGTGCGTTATGGTCCGTTCGAGGCATTGGGGCGCGCTGCAGTAAAGACCTGGGACATGAGCCTGTTCACGCTGGAGATGATGGGCCGCATGGTGCTGGGCCAGGTCTCCTGGAAGAATCTGTCAGGGCCATTGACCATCGCCGATTACGCAGGTCAGAGCGCCACGCTCGGCTGGATCAGTTTCGTCAGCTTTCTGGCACTGGTGAGCGTGAGTCTGGGCGTCCTGAATCTGCTGCCTGTCCCGCTACTGGATGGGGGACACCTCATGTATTATGTCGCGGAAGTCTTGACCGGTCGTCCCGTGTCCGAGCGCACCATGGAAATTGGCAGCCGGATCGGCATGACGCTCCTGCTGCTACTCATGTCGTTTGCCCTGTACAACGATTTGCAACGCCTGATTGGCGGATGAAATAACCATGATTCTGAACCGTTTGACGCTCGCGCTAGCCGTCATGTTTGCCGGGCAATCCGTGCTTGCCGGCGAACTCTTCGTCATCAAGGACATCCAGGTCGAGGGCATCCAGCGCACCGAGGCGGGTACGGTGTTCAACTATCTGCCCATCAAGGTCGGCGAAGTGCTGACGGACGAGAAAACCGCGGCGGCGATCAAGGCGCTCTACGCGACCGGTTTCTTCAAGGATGTGCGGCTGGAGGCACGCGACGGGGTAGTCATCGTCACGGTCGAGGAGCGGCAGTCGATTGCCAAGATCACAGTCACGGGGACGAAGGAATTTACCGAAGAGGACCTGAAGGCCGGACTCAAGCAGGTCGGACTGGCAGACGGTCGCGTGCTTGACCGCGCCCTGCTGGACAAGGCCGAACAGGAACTGAAGCGGCAATACTTCAACAAGGGCAAGTATGCGGTCGAAATCAAGACCACGCTCACCCCGCTGGACCGCAACCGGGTTGCGGTGCAGTTCGATGTGGTCGAGGGCGATACGGCCAAGATCCGGCAGATCAACATCGTCGGCAACAAGGCATTCACGGAAAAGGAGTTGCTGAAAGAGTTCTCCTCCTCCACGCCTGGCTGGCTCACCTGGTATACCAAGGCCGACCAGTATTCCAAATCCCGCCTGGGCGGGGATATCGAATCCCTGCGCTCCTTCTATCTCAACCACGGTTATCTCGAGTTCAACGTCGATTCCACCCAGGTGTTGATTTCCCCCGACAAACTGAACATCTACATCACGGTGAACGTGACAGAAGGGCCGCAGTACAAGGTCTCCGATGTCAAACTAGCGGGACAGATGCTGGTGCCCGAAGAGGAACTGCAGACCCTCGTCACGATCGTCCCGGGCGAAGTGTTCGTGCGCGACCGCCTGACCGAGACCACCAAGAAAATCGGCGACCGACTGGGCAACGATGGCTATGCCTTCGCCAACGTCAACGCGGTACCCGAACTCGACAAGGAAAAAGCCACCGTCGCGTTCACCCTGTACATCGACCCGGGTCGCCGCGTCTACGTCAACCGGATCAACGTGTCGGGCAACTCGAAGACCCAGGACGAAGTGATTCGTCGCGAAATCAGGCAGATGGAATCCGCCTATTACGATGCAGAACAGATCAATCGTTCGCGCGAGCGCCTGAATCGCCTGGGATACTTCAGCGAAGTCAATATCGAAACGCCAAGCGTGTCCGGCACCACGGATCAGGTGGACGTCAACGTGGCCGTGACCGAAAAGTCAACGGGCAACATGATGCTGGGCGCCGGCTTCTCGTCGACCGACGGCTTCGTGCTGTCAGGCTCGGTATCGCAGAACAACCTGTTCGGCACCGGCAATCGGCTGGCGTTGCAAGTGAACACGGGCAGCGTCAACACCGTGTACTCCCTCTCCTATACCAACCCGTACTTCACGCTGGATGGTGTCAGCCTCGGCTACGATATTTTCCGGCGCGATGTCGATGCCCAGGCGCAGTCGGACGTTGGCGCCTACCAGACCTCCACCATCGGAACAGGTTTTCGTTTCGGCTTCCCGATCAACGAGCGTGATTTCATTTCCACGGGCATTACGTTCGATAACACGACGGTCACTACTTTCGCAAACAGCCCGCCACAGTACCTCCAGTTCGTCGAGGATTATGGTGATTCCAACACGACCTTTCTTCTGAGCGCTTCCTGGGCGCGCGACACGCGCAACGATTTTCTGTTCCCGACCAGCGGCCTGTTGCAGCGGCTTGCGGCAGAATGGGCCACGCCCATCGGCGACCTGCAGTACTATAAGCTTTCGTATCAGTTGCAGAATTATTTCCCGTTCCGAAACAGTTTTTCGCTGATGCTGAACGGTGAAGTGGGGTACGGCCGGGGGCTGAACGACAAGCCGTTGCCGTTCTTCAAGAACTTCTACGCAGGCGGTGTCAACTCGGTGCGCGGATATACGGCCGGAACCCTGGGTCCGAAGGACGAAAATGGCGATGCAATTGGCGGCGACACCCGTTTCGTCGCCAATGCGGAACTCTTTTTCCCGGTGCCTGGACTCAAGGATGACAAGTCCCTGCGCATGTCGGTATTTACCGATACGGGTGCCACCTTCGGTCCTTATGACGAGTTTGGCCGTTACTCGTCGTTCGCATTTGGCGATTTGCGTTATTCGCTCGGGGTGGCGGCATTGTGGGTTTCGCCGCTGGGCCCACTGAAATTCAGCGTGGCGCAACCCCTGAATAGCAAGCCGGGCGACAAGACCGAAGTCTTTCAATTTACCTTTGGCAATACGTTCTGAGGTCGTTCGTTTCTGGAGTGATTCATGATGAAATTCAAGCAACTTGCTTTCTCCCTTGTCCTTGCATCCGCGTTTGCCGCGACTCCCGCCCTGGCGGCCGACACCAAGATCGGTTTCGTCAACACGGAAAGACTGTTGCGCGAGGCGCCATTGTCGGTCACCGCACAGAAGAAACTGGAACGCGAATTTGCGGCGCGCGATCAGGAACTGCAGAAAATGGCCAAGCAGGCACGCGATCTGCAGGCGCAACTCGACAAGGATGGCGTGACCATGTCAGACAGCGAGCGCAAGAACAAGGAGCGCGAACTGGGCAACCTCAATCGCGAGTTGCAGCGCCAGGGTCGCGAGTTTCGGGAAGACCTCAACCTGCGCCGCAACGAGGAACTTGGGCAGATTCAGGAACGTGCACGCAAGGCGATCCAGGATATTGCACGTTCCGAAAAGTACGACCTGATCGTCGAGCAGGCAGTGTATTTCGATCCCAAGATCGACATTACCGACCGGGTGATGAAATCCCTGAAATAGTTCGACTTGGATAATCGTCCCGTTTATAAGAACTAAGGTCGCGCCATGGCGGTATCGCTTGCAGAGCTGGTTGCCCGCTTTGGCGGAGAGCTTGTGGGGGATGGTGCGCGCATCATCCGGCAGGTTGCGCCGCTGGAACGTGCCACGTCTGATGAAATCGGGTTTGTCGCACAGAGCAAGTATCTGAACCAACTGGCCAGCACTGGCGCGGGTGCGGTCATATTGCCAGTGGACGCACGTGAGGCGACCGACCTGCCACGCATCCTAAGCCCCAACCCCTATCTCTATTTCGCGCGTGTTTCAGGGCTGTTGAATCCGCCTCCGCGGCCGCCAGCAGGTGTCCATCCTGCAGCAACGGTCGCCGCCGATGCCGAAATTGCAGCGGACGCCAGCATCGCTGCCGGCGCGGTTGTGGGCAGCGGCGCGCGCATCGGCGCGCGGTCGGTGGTCGGAGCGAACTGCGTTATCGGCGACCAGGCCCGCATCGGCGAGGATTGTCTGCTGCACGCCAACGTCACGATCTATCACCGCTGCGAAGTGGGTGATCGGGCCATCCTGCATGCGGGATGCGTGATCGGGTCCGATGGCTTCGGCTTTGCGCCGAGCGCAGGGGGCTGGGAAAAAATTCCACAGATCGGCCGTGTGCTGATCGGCGACGATGTGGAGGTCGGCGCCTGCACCACCATCGATCGCGGCGCCCTTGAGGACACCATAATCGAGGAGGGCGTCAAGCTCGACAATCTGATCCAGGTGGCGCACAACGTGCAGATCGGTGCGCACACGGCGATCGCGGCCTGCACCGGGATCGCCGGCAGCACCAGGATCGGCCGCCACTGCATGATCGGCGGCGCGGCGATGATATTCGGGCATATCGAAATCGCCGACGGCACCAGAATTTCGACCAATACCCTGATCACCAAATCCCTGCCCAAGGCCGGCACCTACACCTCGGCGCTGCCGTTCTCCGAGCACGAGGTCTGGCAGAAGAACGCCGTCCACATGCGTAACCTCGACAAGCTGGTGAATCGCGTCAAGCAGCTTGAGAAGCGACTCAACGAACTCGAAAGCCAATCATGATCATGGATACCGAGCAGGTCATGCAGTACCTGCCGCACCGTTACCCGTTCCTGCTGATCGACAGGATTACCGAGATGGAGCTCGGCAAGTCCGTCACTGCGATCAAGAACGTCACCATCAACGAGCCGTTTTTCCCCGGCCACTTCCCTGGCGCGCCGGTGATGCCGGGCGTGCTGATCCTGGAAGCGATGGCTCAGGCTGCTGCGATCCTGTCGTTCAAGACCAAGAACTATGCGCCGGAAGATATCGGCGTCGTCTACTTCGCCGGCATCGACGGCGCGCGTTTCAAGAAGCCGGTCAGGCCGGGCGATCAACTGGTGCTCAAGGTCAACATCGTGCGCGAGATGCGCGGCATCTGGAAATACACCGGACGTGCCGAGGTGGATGGCGCCATGGTCGCCGAAGCCGAACTGATGGCGACCCTGCGCGACAAGCCCTGACATGGCGACCCTGATTCATCCCACCGCACTGGTCGCACCCGGCGCGAAGCTCGCCGATGACGTCGAGGTCGGCCCCTACACGATCATCGGCGAACATGTCGAGATCGGCGCCGGCACCACGGTTGGCGCCCACGCCGTGATCACGGGCCATACCAAGATCGGCGTGCACAACCAGATCTTCCATTTCGTCTCGCTCGGCGAAGCGCCGCAGGACAAGAAATACGACGGTGAGCCTACCCGGCTCGAAATCGGCAACCACAACGTCATCCGCGAGTTCTGCACCTTCAATACGGGCACCGTGCAGGACCGTGGCGTCACCCGCATCGGCTCGTACAACTGGATCATGGCCTACGTCCACATCGCACACGACTGTCTGGTGGGTGATCGCACCATTTTCGCCAACAACGCCTCGCTGGCGGGCCATGCCGAGATCGGCGACTGGGCGATTCTCGGCGGTTTTACCGGCGTGCACCAGTTCTGCAAGGTCGGTGCGCACGTGATGACCGGTATCGCCAGCGTGGTGCTCAAGGACATTCCGCCCTACATCATGGCGTCCGGGCAGCCTGCCGCGCCCTACGGGCTCAACAGCGAAGGCCTCAAGCGACGCGGCTTCTCGGCCGAGTCGATGGCGGCCCTGAAGCGCGCCTACAAGATTCTCTACCGTGAAGGCAATACCCTGGCCGAGGCCCAGGCCAAACTCGCGCCCGAGGCGGCAAACCACCCCGAAGTGCAGCTGTTGCTCGATTTCCTCGCACGCGCCGAGCGCGGCATCATCCGGTGATTGATCTGGGTGTGGTCGCCGGTGAAGCTTCCGGCGATCTCCTCGGTGCGCACTTCGTCCGCGCACTGAAGCAGACGCACCCGGATTTGCGCGCAGCGGGCATTGCCGGCCCCCGCCTGGTCGATGCAGGGGTCGAGGCCCTCTATGCCAGCGAAAAACTGGCTGTCAACGGCTATGTCGAGGTGCTGCGTCACCTGCCTGAGCTGCTATGGATCCGTTCGCGCATCGCCCGCCATTTTCTGCGGGAACGCCCGCGGGTCTTCGTCGGCATCGACGCGCCGGATTTCAACTTCACGCTGGAAGCGAAGCTCAAGTCCGCAGGCATTCCGACCGTGCATTTCGTCAGCCCGTCGCTCTGGGCATGGCGCCCGGAGCGCATCCACCGCATCAGGCAAGCGGTGTCGCACATGCTGGTGGTGTTCCCGTTCGAGGAACAAATCTATCGCGATGCCGGCATACCGGTCAGCTATGTCGGCCATCCGCTGGCCGATGTGATCCCGCTCGAACCCGATACGGCCGCGGCACGTGCGACGCTGGGTCTGGCGACCGGCCCGGTCATCGCCCTGCTGCCGGGCAGCCGGACCAGCGAAGTGTCGCGCCATGCCAGGCTCATGCTCGACGCGGCAGCCCTGGTCCTGCAACAGCACCCGGACGCACAGTTCGTGCTGCCGGCCGCAAACGAGTCCGCTGCGCTTCGGGTGCGGCATGCGATGCAGGGCTTGGCATTGCCATTGCACATCCTGCCAGGGCAGTCGCATGCCGCCCTGGCAGCCTGCGATGTGGCGCTGGTGGCGTCGGGCACCGCCACGCTCGAAGCGGCGCTGTTCAAGAAGCCGATGGTCATCACCTACCGCGTGCCCGCCCTGACCGCCTACCTGATGCGAAAAAAGGCCCTGCAGCCCTGGATCGGTTTGCCGAATATCCTGGCGCGCGATTTCGTGGTACCGGAGCGTGTGCAGGAGGTTGCCACCCCCGCGAATCTGGCGCGCGATGTGCTGGCCTGGCTCGACGATGCGCCGCGGCGGCGCGAGTTGACGAAAACCTTTCGAACGATGCACTTGAGCCTGCGGCAGGATGCCAGTGCGCGCATCGCCGAAGCCTTGCAGCCTTATCTGGCCTGACCCACATGGAACTGCACTGGGGACCGCTGGGCTTGTGCGGCGTCGACGAAGCGGGGCGGGGACCGCTGGCCGGCCCGGTCGTCGCCGCGGCGGTCATGCTCGACCCCGGCAAGCCCATCGAAGGCCTGCGCGACTCCAAGAAGCTTTCCGCCAGGGCGCGCGAACGTCTGGCGGACGAGATTCGCATGCATGCCGTGGCGTGGTGTGTCGCCGAAGCCAGCGTCGAGGAGATCGATCGCCTGAACATCCTGCATGCCACGATGCTGGCGATGCAGCGCGCCGTGGCGGGCTTGGGGTTCCCACCCGACGAAGTCTGGGTCGACGGCAACCGCTGCCCCGAATGGGCGTGGCGCTCGCAGGCCGTGGTCAAGGGCGACGACAAGGTGGCGTCGATCGCTGCGGCGTCGATTCTGGCCAAGACGGCGCGCGATCATCTCATGTGCAGGCTGCACATAGAATTCCCTGCCTATGGCTTTGACCGGCACATGGGCTATGGCACTGCCGCCCACCTGGCCGCGCTCAAGGCGCACGGCGCCTGCCCGCAGCATCGCCGCAGCTTCGCACCGGTTAAACTCGTACTCGATCAGGCTGTGCTGTTCTGATGCTGCTTGCAGAATTCACGCCGGCAGCAATCCCGCTGGATTGGTACTCACGCACGTCATCTTGAATAATCAACCAAAGGAAATGCCATGATCTTGTCCCTGTTTCTGCATCTGTTGGGTGTCGTCGTCTGGGTCGGCGGCATGTTCTTCGCCTACATGGCCCTGCGCCCCGTCGCCGCCGCCGTGCTCGAGCCACCGCAGCGCCTCACCCTGTGGTCAGGCGTGTTCGACAGGTTCTTTCCCTGGGTGTGGGTGTCGGTCGTCCTCATCCTGCTCAGCGGCCTGCACATGCTCATGGTCTTCGGCGGCGTCGCCGCGCCGCACTACACGCTGACCATGCTCGCGCTCGGCTTGATCATGATGCTGATCTTCGGCCACGTCTTCTTCTCGCCCTACAAGAAGCTCAAGCGCGCCGTCGCCGCCCAGGACTGGAAGGCCGGCGGCGCCGCGCTGGCGCAGATCCGCCGGCTGATCGGGCTCAATCTCAGCCTGGGCCTGCTGACGATTGCCGTAGTGTTTCTGGGACGCTGGTTGGTCTGAGCCTGGTCCGGGCTGAACCTCAGGGTTCGTCCTGCGCCGGTTCTGCAAGCAGTCTTGACGCGCTTTGCTGGATGCAGTCGTGCCGCGTCTCGGACTGCAGTTCGGCATGAAATTTCCCGTCGCGATACAGGTAGATCGTGGGCAGGTGAAAGATGCCGTAGTAGCGCGCCAGCCCGGTGGCTTCGCTGACATCGACCTCATGAAAGGCATCGGCGATGTCGGCCAGCGCTTGCGGCAGCAGGCGCTTCCATGCCCGGCAGGCACCGCACCCCGGTGCGCTGAACAGCACCACCGCGATACCCGGGACAGCAGCGAGACGAGCATGGAAATCCCCCTCGGCCAGACGTGAAAACCCGGCCGGGCCGTGCGGGTCCGGACTGATAGAATCGCGCTTTATTTCCTGGCTGGCTTCCATGCTGTTTCTCGAACTCCTCGGCTATCTGCTGCTCATCCTCGTGGCGGCGGAAATCTTTGTCAACGCGCTCGAACACCTGGGCGAAAAACTCCACATTTCGGAGGGCGTCACCGGCTCGCTGTTCGCCGCGGTCGGCACCGCGATGCCGGAAACCCTGGTGCCGCTGCTGGCGATCTTTGCCGGCACGGGAGACAACGCCGTCGACCAGGAAATCGGCGTCGGTGCCATTCTGGGCGCACCTCTCATGCTGTCGACGCTTTCACTTTCCCTGATGAGCGTGGCGGTGCTGAGGCGGCGCGGTATCCAGGGTCATCTCACTCCCGAAAAGACCGGTCTCAAGCGTGACCTCGATTTTTTCCTGATGGCCTTCCTGCTGGCGTTTGTCGCCATGTTCGTGCCGCACGGCGACGGCTGGGTACGCGGTGCACTGGCCTTCGTCATGGTGATGATCTACTTCGTGTATGTGATGCTGACCCTGCGTGCGTCGGCCAAGCTGGTGGAAGACGGCCATGCGACCGAGGCCAGTTCGCCGATGCTGCTGACCCGCCTGGGGCTGCCGCAGAACCTGCTCTTCATTGTGGTCCAACTGGCGCTGGGGCTGGCGTTGCTGGTCACTGGCGCCAAGGGCTTTATTCATGGTGTATCAGAGGCTGCCCCCGTCATCGGCATTTCCGCGCTGCTGCTGTCGCTGATGATCATCCCGATCGCCACCGAGCTGCCGGAGAAGGTGAATTCGATCCTGTGGATCCGCAAGCACAAGGACACGCTGGCGTTCGGCAACATCACCGGCGCGATGGTGTTCCAGGGCACCCTGCTGCCTGCAATCGGGATATCGCTGACACCCTGGATCCCGCAAAAGGAGGTTCTGCTCGGCGTCGGCGTTACGCTGGTCGCCGCGTTCTGGCTGCGCTGGGCGGCGCTGAATGGCGGTCTAAGGGTCTGGCACCTGTTCGTCAACGGCGCCTTGTATGCGGCCTATCTGACTGCCGTGCTGGTTTAAGAGCCCGTAGGCGGCTCGCGACGAAAAGGGCCGTCGAGTTCGTCCATGTAATGGCTGACAGCATCGGTCTCGCGCTCCAGAAAACGATCCACCGCCTCGCGAAATTCGGCATTCTCCAGCCAGTGCCAGGAATGGGTGGCGGTGGGAACGAGGCCGCGTGCAAGCTTGTGTTCGCCCTGCGCGCCACCTTCGAAGACCTGCAGGCCATGGGCAATCGCGTATTCGATGCCCTGCTGGTAGCAGGTTTCGAAGTGCAGGCCAGGGACGTATTCCAGCGTGCCCCAATGGCGGCCATAGAGCCGCTGGCCGTCCTTGACGCAGAACGAGCAGGCGATCGGCATGTCGTTCCTGTCGGCCATGATCAGCACCAGATTGTCCGGCATGCTGGCGCGCAGGTCGGCGAAAAAGGCGTGATTCAGATGCGGGTCGCTGCGGTGGCGGGCGTAGGTGTCGGCGTAGCAGCGCATGAAATGATTCCAGTCTTCATCGGTGCTGTCGCGGCCTTCCACCCAGCGAAACGTGATGCCCAGTTTGTCCAGCTTCTTCCGCTCCTGACGGATTTTCTTGCGCTTGTCGTGCGTCAGCGCGGCGAGAAAGTCATCGAAGTTGGCGTAGCCCGCGTTATGCCAGTGGAACTGGAAGCCGCTGCGGTGCAGCAGGGGGGTCGCCTGGAGTGCGGCATGGTCCGGCCCGATGGGGAACAGGATGTGGAACGATGAAAACCCCAGATCCTGAGTCAGCTTGAGTGCGGCCTGAATCAGCGTGGCACGGTCGGCATCGTTTTTTGCCAGCAGGCGCGGACCGGGCACCGGCGAGAAGGGCACGCAGCAGACCAGCTTTGGATAGTAGTTGAGCCCGTGGCGACGGTAGGCGTCGGCCCACCCCCAGTCGAACACGAACTCGCCCCATGAATGATGCTTGATGTAGAGCGGCATGGCCGCGTCGAGCTGGCCGTTGCGGAACAGCGCCAGGTGAACCGGCTCCCATCCGATGTCGGGCTTGACGCAGCCTGTGGTTTCCAGCGCATGCAGAAACGCATGGCGCAGAAACGGCGAATCGCCGGCCAGCGCGTCCCAGGCCGCCGGATCGAGGTCGGCCATGCGCGGCACCACGCGAATAAACGATTCTGCGGCTTCCGCATCAAGGGGGTTTGCTTCAAAATGCGCGTTTTGGCGAGCTTCCATCAAACATGAACCTGCACGAATACCAGGCCAAACAAATATTGCGGTCGGGCAACATTAACACGCCGCGCGGCATCGTTGCCGCGAGCGCCGAGGCCGCTGCCAGCGCTGCCAGCGAACTGGGCGGCGAAGCCTGGGTGGTGAAGGCGCAAATCCATGCCGGCGGCCGCGGCAAGGCCGGCGGTGTCAAGCTGGTCAGGAGCGTCCACGAGGTCCGTGCGATGGCCGAAACGCTGCTCGGCATACCTCTGGTCACCAACCAGAACGCGCCTGACGGCCAGCCGGTGAATCAGGTGCTGGTGGAGGAAACGCTGCCCATTGCACGCGAGCTCTATCTGTCCATGCTGGTCGATCGCGAAACCGAACGCGTCGCGATCGTGGCTTCCGCTGCCGGCGGCATGGACATCGAGGAAGTCGCCCACGCCATGCCTGAAAAAGTGCTGACCGAGACCTGCGACCCCCTGCTGGGCGTGCAGGATTTCCAGTGCCGGGCGCTGGCCTTCGCTTTGGAGTTGAAGGGTGAGGCCTACAAGGATTTCTGTCGCCTGCTGCCGCAGCTGTACAGGGTTTTCGTCGCCAATGACTTGAGCCTGCTGGAGATCAATCCGCTGGTGGTCACCAGTGACAACCGCATGCTGCCGCTCGACTGCAAGATGAGCGTGGACGACAACGCCCTGTATCGCCGCAAGGCGCTGTCCGAACTGCGCGACGACAGCCAGATCGACGCCAAGGAAGCCGCGGCCAACGCCGCCAATGTGAATTACGTCGCGCTCAGCGGCAACATCGGTTGCATGGTCAACGGTGCCGGCCTGGCGATGGCGACGATGGACCTGATCCAACTGGAGGGCGGCACGCCCGCCAATTTCCTCGATGTCGGCGGTGGGGCGACTCCTGAGACCGTGGCGCAGGGCTTCAAGATCATCCTGCTCGATCCCAATGTGCGTGCGGTGCTGATCAATATTTTCGGTGGCATCGTGCGCTGCGACGTGATTGCCGAGGGCATCATCCAGGCGGTGAAGGAAGTTGGCGTGAAAGTGCCGGTGATCGTGCGGCTGGAGGGAACCAATGCCGAACTGGGACGCAAGTTGCTGGGCGAATCGGGGCTGGCAATCATCGCGGCAGAAAGTTTGACTCACGCAGCCAAGCGCGCGGTGGAGGCAGCAGCATGAGCATTCTGGTCAACAAAAATACCAAGGTTATCTGCCAGGGTTTCACCGGCAAGCAGGGCAGCTTCCATTCCGAGCAGGCGATCGCCTACGGCACGAAGATGGTCGGCGGTGTCACCCCAGGCAAGGGCGGGCAGACGCATCTCGAACTGCCTGTCTTCAACACCGTGCGCGATGCGGTGCGACAGACCCACGCACAGGCGACCATGATCTATGTGCCGGCCGCGTTTGCCGCCGATTCGATCCTGGAAGCGGCGGATGCGGGCATCGAGGTCATCGTCTGCATCACCGAGGGCATCCCGGTACTGGACATGCTCAACGTCAAGGCGGCTCTCAAGGCCAACGGCGCGAAACTGATCGGCCCCAACTGCCCCGGCATCATCACTTCGGGCGAGTGCAAGATCGGCATCATGCCGGGTGTCATCCACCAGAAAGGCAAGATCGGCATCGTCTCGCGCTCCGGCACGCTGACCTACGAAGCGGTGCACCAGACCACGCAACTGGGCCTGGGGCAGTCGACCTGCGTCGGCATCGGTGGCGACCCGATCAAGGGGCTGGATTTCATCGATTGCCTGCAGATGTTCGAGGCCGATCCGCAGACCGAAGCGGTGATCCTGGTCGGCGAAATCGGCGGCAACCGCGAAGAAGAAGCGGCCGAGTTCATTCGTTCCAGCATGAAAAAGCCGGTTGCCGCCTATATCGCGGGGCGCACCGCGCCCAAGGGCAAGCGCATGGGCCACGCCGGGGCCATCATCGCCGGCGGTGCGGGCACGGCCGACGCCAAGATCCGCGCGCTGGAGGCCGCCGGCGTCGTTGTCGCGCAAAGTCCCGCGGGGCTGGGGCAGGCGGTGCAGGCAGCGCTGGCCGCGCGTTGACACCGATCCGATGAAACTCGGCATCGCCCAACTCAACCTCACCGTCGGCGACATCGCCGGCAATGCCGCCAAGCTGCTGGCTGCGGCGAACGAGGCGCACGCTGCCGGCGCGGCATTGCTGCTCACATCCGAGATGTCGATCTGCGGCTATCCCGCAGAGGATCTGGTGTTGCGGCGTGATTTCACGGCAGCGTGCGAGGCGGCCGTCCGGAAACTGGCTGCCGAGGCCCCCTCAGCGCTGGCCCTGGTCGTCGGCTACCCCGAACGCAGCGACGACGGCCTGTTCAACGCTGCAGCGCTGATCCGCGGCGGCCGGGTCGAGACGGTGTACCGCAAGCACCATCTGCCGAACCATTCCGTCTTCGACGAGCAGCGCGTTTTCGACAGCGGCAATGTGCCCTGTGTGTTCGCCTGCGGGGGGCTGAATTTCGGCATCAATATCTGCGGCGACATCTGGGAACCGGGGCCGGCGCTGCGTGCGATGGAGGCGGGCGCCGACTGGCTGCTGGTGCCGAACGCCTCGCCCTACCATCTCAACAAGGAGCGCGAGCGGCTTGCGGTGGCGCGCTCGCGGCTCGCCGAGGCCGGCTTGCCGATCGTATACGGCAATATGGTCGGCGGGCAGGACGAACTGGTGTTCGACGGCGCGTCGTTTGCCATGAGCGCGGCTGGCGATGTGGCAGTCCAGTGTCCTGCCTGGCGCGAAGGGCTGTTTTATCTCGAACTCGCGGACGACACCTGCAGCGGTCCGCACCATCCGTTGCCTGGCGAAGACGCCGCCGTATATGACGCGCTGGTGCTGGCGGTGCGCGATTATTTCGCCAAGAATGGTTTCAAGGGCGTGCATCTGGGACTGTCGGGCGGCATCGATTCGGCGCTGACGCTTGCGATTGCCGTCGATGCGCTGGGGGCGGACAAGGTGCATGCGGTGATGATGCCGTCGGGCTACACGGCGTCGATCAGCGTCGAGGATGCGCGCGACATGGTGAACCGGCTCGGCGTGCGCTATTCGGAGATTGCCATCCGGCCCATCTACGATGCCTTCGTGGCGCAGCTGGCGGGCGAGTTTGCCGGCTTGAAGGCCGATACCACGGAAGAGAACCTGCAGGCCCGTGCGCGTGGTACCCTGCTGATGGCGTTGTCGAACAAGTTCGGCTCGCTCGTGCTGACCACCGGCAACAAGAGCGAAATGGCGGTCGGCTACGCTACCCTGTACGGCGACATGGCGGGCGGATTCGCGGTGCTGAAGGACGTGTCGAAAACCCGGGTGTACCGTCTGGCGAATTACCGCAACAGCCTGTCGCAGGTCATCCCGCAGCGCATCATCGATCGGCCGCCGTCGGCCGAACTGCGGCCTGACCAGACCGATCAGGACAGCCTGCCGCCTTACGATATACTCGATGCGATTCTGGCAGCCTATGTCGAGGCCGACCTGCCGGCACGCGACATCGTCGCGTTGGGATACGACGCGGCGATCGTGCGCAAGGTCATCCGCATGGTCGATCTCGCCGAGTACAAGCGTCGCCAGGCACCGCCCGGCCCGCGCATCTCGCCGCGCAATTTCGGCAAGGACCGCCGCTATCCGATTACCTCGAAATACCGACCCGACCTCGCTTAGCTGCAGTCAGCCACCGTGAATCCTTATGCAAAGCGAGTTATGCAAAACGAGTTCCCCCTCCCCAGCCCTCCCCCGCGAGCGGGAGAGGGGGCAACTGAAACGCCCAAACCGATTAACGGAGACCTGCCATGAAGAAGATTGAAGCCATCATCAAGCCGTTCAAACTCGACGAAGTGCGCGAAGCGCTATCGGATATCGGGGTAACCGGCCTGACCGTGACCGAGGTGAAAGGCTTCGGCCGTCAGAAAGGCCACACCGAGTTGTATCGCGGCGCCGAATACGTGGTGGATTTTCTGCCCAAGGTGAAGCTGGAGGTCGTCATAGCGGAGAGCCTGGTGGAACGTGCCATGGAGGCCATCATCACGGCCGCCCGCACCGGCAAGATCGGTGACGGCAAGATCTTTGTCAGTCCGGTGGAGCAGGTGGTCCGCATCCGCACCGGCGAATCGGGCGAAGCGGCAATCTGATCGTGGCGTGCGGGTCGGCGTAACGGCGGCCCGCACGCGTACTCGGGGGTCAGGATTACCAGAACCGGTACCAGGCCTTGCCCTCGAGGTTGACGCCCTGGGTGGCATACAGGCTATTCGGGAAATTGAGCAGCAATACCCGTTGGGCGTCCTTGCTGAGTTCGGGGAGTTCCAGCTTGTCGTAGGCAATGATCATGATCCCCAGCGCTTCCTCCCTTGCCGGGGAGTTGGGGTAGGTCTTGACCACCTCGGCGGCGCGGTTGGCGGCAGCCACCCAGGCTTTCCGTTTCAGGTAGTACCTGGCGACGTAGACTTCGTGATCGGCCATCGTGTTGACCAGGAATTTCATGCGGGCGGTCGCATCATCCGCGTACTTGCTGTCGGGGAAGCGGGTCACCAGTTCCTTGAACGTGAGAAACGCGTCGCGCGAGGCCACGGGGTCGCGCTCCCCCATGTTCTGCTCGACCAGGTTGCCCACATAGCCGAGGTCGTCATTAAAGTTCGCCAGTCCCTTCAGATAGTAGGCGTAATCGACGTTAGGGTGATTGGGGTGCAATTTGATGAAGCGGTCGCAGGCGGCGATGGCGGAAATCGGCTCGTTGTCCTTGTAATAGGCGTAGGCGATATCCAGTTGCGCCTGTTGTGCATAGCGGCCGAAGGGATAACGTGCTTCCAGCGTTTCGAACAGCTTGACGGCACGTTCGTAGTTGCCATCATTGAGTTCCTCCTTGGCCGTGGCGTAGAGCTTCTGCGCCGACCAGCCCGCGGTTTCATCCTGGACCTTGGGCAACAGGCCACACCCACCCAGGATAAGCGTGGCAGTCAGCAGTAGACTGCCCAGCACCCGATTGAATGCGTGAAAACCGGAAATACGTTGCTTGAACATGGGAAAAGACACAGAAAATTCGTCGGTCGATTATAAGGGAAATACCGAAGGCGACATCCGCCGGCTGGTGATCCCCAACGAACAGGGCGGCCAGCGGCTGGACCAGGCCCTGACTGCGATGTTGCCGGAGTTCTCGCGCAACCGCATCCAGAACTGGATCCGTGCGCGCAAGATAGTGGTCGACGATGGCTGGGGCACCACCAAGATGAAGGTCAGCGGCGGCGAAGCGGTGCGGGTCGAAATCGAGCCCGATCCGAATGCCACCGCCGATGCCCCGGAAGCCATCCCGCTCGACGTGGTGTTCGAGGATCCGGTGTTGCTGGTGATCAACAAGCCGGTCGGCCTGGTGGTCCACCCCGGCAGTGGCAACCGCCACGGCACGCTGTTGAACGCGCTGCTGCACCGGGTGCCGCAGGTGGCCGAACTGCCGCGCGCCGGAATCGTGCACCGTCTCGACAAGGATACCTCCGGCCTGCTGGTGGTGGCCAAGACCCTGAAGTCACACACCGACCTGGTGCGCCAGTTACAGGCGCGGACCGTCAAGCGCGAATACCTCGCCCTGGTGTACGGCGAAGTCGACAACGCGGGAACGATCAACGCGCCGCTGGCGCGCGACCCGCATAACCGCACCAAGCGCACGGTGCACAGCATGGGCAAGGAAGCGGTCACCCATTACGTGGTCGTCGAGCGCTTTCCCGGCGTGACGCTGCTGCGCTGCAAGCTGGAAACCGGCCGCACCCACCAAATCCGGGTACACATGCAGCACATCGGGCACCCGCTGGTCGGCGAGCAGACCTATTCCGCCAGCCGCCGCAGCCACCACAAGATTCCGTTTCCGCGCCAGGCGCTGCATGCCGAGCGGTTGGGGCTGATCCATCCGATCACCCAGGAATACATGCAGTGGGAATGCCCCGTTCCCCCCGACTTTTCCTCGCTGCTCGACGCCCTGCGCGCAAACACCGACTGGGGCAAGTAAGGCGATGCTCCGGCCCGACTGGCCTGCGCCGCCCGGGGTAAAAAGCCTGATGACCCACCGTACCGGTGGCATGAGCGGTCCACCGTGGGCCAGCTTTAACCTCGGCGACCATGTCGGCGACGAGCCGGCCCATGTGTCTGCCAACCGAGCCCGCCTGCGCCAGCAACTGCCGGCCGAGCCGGGGTGGCTGAAACAGGTCCACAGCGCCCGCGTGGTCGAGCTCGGCCACGATCCGGGCAGGGAAGCCGACGCGGCCTTCACCCGGCAGACAGGGCAGGTCTGCGCCGTGCTCACGGCCGACTGTCTGCCGGTGCTGTTCTGCGACCGCGACGGCAGCGTCGTGGCGGCCGCGCACGCCGGCTGGCGCGGGCTGGCTGCAGGCATTCTGGAGGCCACGGTCGCTGCGATGCAGGTGCCGCCGGACCAGATCCTCGCCTGGATGGGCGCTGCCATTGGCCCGCAGGCGTTCGAGGTGGGCGACGAGGTGCGCCAGGCTTTCGTCGACCGGCACCCCGCAGCCGCTGCTGCCTTTGTCCCGCAGCCCGCGTCCGAAGCCTCGCCCAAATGGCTGGCCGACATCTATCGGCTTGCGGGGGTTCGACTGGAACATGCCGGTGTGCGGGCGTTATACGGCGGCGGTCATTGCACGTTCAGCGAAACGGAAAGCTTTTTTTCGTATCGCCGCGACGGGGTGACCGGACGCATGGCGGCATTGATCTGGCTGGACGCGCGTCCATAGCCCCCACTTGGGTCAGAGCTCGCGAATATCCCCGGGTCGGTTCGATAGCAGCCTTCGAGACATGGCTGGAAACCGTGGTCTGAAACCAGCCGTTCTCCAGAAGCCGCTGCGGATGGCGCTGCAGCAATGCGACGACGCCATTGCCAACAAAAGTCAAATCGGGCCTGGAAACAGGATTGACTTGGATACCATACAGACGGCAGCCATTTGACAGTCTATATTCAAGCAGTCGGTGTGGGGCGTGTGCGATTCTTCCTGCGCTGGGGGTCGCTGCAATGGTTGAAGAGACCCGACGGGGTTGGCTTGCATTGACTGAACGAGCTGTTTGGCCGGCTTTTGATTCAGCCTTTCGTGCCCTTGGCCGGGTCAGCTTCCTGTTTGGCTCGTTCGAGTCTGGAGCAATCGTGAAAAACCTGCTTGTTGTAACTCACGGCGCGGCGCCCCTGTTGGCCCGCGGTGTTTCTTCTGCATAGTGCGGAACATGATGGGCGGTGGCACCTGGGGCGGCGGCTGGATGGGGTACGGCGGCCCATGGTTTACGATCCTGCTTGTGGTCGCTGTTGCGTGCCTGGTGGGATGGATCATCGGATGACAAGGAAAATGAACCAATTGACGACGATGTCGTCGTGTATAGGTAGCAGCCTGTGCGCACTCCAAGCCTGGCTAATCGTTGTTGATGGAGGTTGCAGTGAACATGATTTTCCAATCCTGAAAGGAGCTTAGACATGACATACATGAACCTTCGCAAGGCGTTTGCCGCTGCCGCATTGATGGGCACAAGCCTTGTGACAGCAAACGTGATGGCCCAGCCTTACTATCCGGGCTACGGCATGGGTCCCGGGATGGGGGGCTACGGCATGGGCCCCGGCATGATGGGTGGCTATGGCATGGGGCCTGGCATGATGGCCCCTGGCATGATGCCCTACGGCATGGGTCCCGGGATGGGGGGCTACGGCATGGGCCCCGGCATGATGATGGGTCCCGGTATGATGGGCCGGGGTATGGGCCCCGGCATGATGGGCTTCTACAGTGTCGGTCCTGAACTGGGTCTCACCGAAGAGCAAGGCAGCCAGATCGCCAAGATCCAGAATGATCTGCGGCAGAAGCATACGGAACTGATGGGCAAGATGCAGGCCGAGATGTTGCAGATGCGCGCGTTGCTCGCCTCGAACAATAGCGATGAAGCGGCCCTCAGCGCGATCTTCAAGAAGATGACAGATCTGCGGCAGGAGATGTTTGACCAGTTGCTCAGCACCCAGAAGCAGGTCAACGCCGTACTTACCGAGCAGCAGCGGGAGTTACTAAAGGGAAAGTGACATCGGATGAAGGAATATCGAAACGCTGGCCCTTGTTAGTTTTTGGATATAGGGGTTCGGCTGAAGAGTCTGTGTCTGAGGCATTCAGAACTTTCTTGTGTGCCTAGGGGAGCGCTGATTTATTCCGTTCGTGGTGAGCTTGTCGAACCATGAACAGGATAAATCAAACAAAATTAATCACATGCAATGCCCTTCGACAAGCTCAGGGCGAACGGACCCAATTAATCAGCGTCTCCCTAGAGGTCTTCCCGCACCCGCTGGTAGCGCGGAAAGCGGGGCAGGCCGTTCTTTGTCAGATCCTGATATCGATAGGTGATGCGGGTGCCGATGGGCGGCGGCTGGCGGCGCAGCGCGTCGGAGAGGCCGCTGCCGATGCGGAAGCGTTTTCCGTCTGCCATTTCCATCTGCAGCGCGCCGGTCATGCCCCGGTATTTTCCTTTGCCGGGGACATGGCCGACAACGACCGCTTCGGCATCCTGCCAGGGTTTCAGCTTCAGCAGCGCGTCGCTGCGGCCGGTGATATAAGGCGCGTCGGCACGGTGCAGCATCAGGCCTTCGCCGCCATTGCGCACCACCGTATTAAGCCGGTGTTTCAGTGCGGCATGGTCGGCCACGCGCGATTGCTCGACGACTTTCAGCCAGGGTACGGCGGCTTCCTCGATGAGCAGTTGCATCTGCCGGATGCGGTCGCTGAAGTCGCCCGCCGCCCCCGGCAACTCGAACACGAGGTAGTGCACCTGTCGCCATTCGGCAGCCACCGGTTCGAGTTTGCGTACCGTGCCCGACAGCGTGTCGAACCGGTCGCGGGCGATCCACAGTTCGCCGTCCAGCGGCACCGCCGGAAAATCCGCGGTGAACCACGGCGGTGCGGGAACAATGCCGCCACCGCGAAAGCGCAGCGCGCTTCCATCCCACTGGGCCCGCACACCGTCGAATTTTTCGCTGATCCAGTATTGCGTGACGTCGACACCGGCGGCATAGACCTCGGCAAGCAGCATCGCCGGGGCCGTAGTCGGCGGCGTGTCGGCTCCGGCCGGACACGGCAGCCACGCAGCCCATGCCAACGCCAGCGCAGCCAGCGTGCGTCCTAGTCGAGCCATTTCTGCATGAACTGAGCGTGCCCCATGCCCGGGTCGAGCCGGTAGTCGTCGAACCCCAGCTTTTCGTAGAGCGACCGTGCGGCGCGGTTGCCGGACAGAACCTCCAGCGTCAGCTTGCAGGCGCCGCGCTCGCGGGCGATGGCTTCGACCTCGGCGAACATGGCCACCGCAATGCCGCGCCCGCGATGCCTCGACGCGACCACGACGTCATGCACATTGACCAACGGGCGACAGGCAAACGTTGAAAAGCCTTCGATGGCGTTGACGAGGCCGACCGGCGTGACGCCGTCGAATGCCAGCACACTGAAGACGAAGGGCCGTGCGGCGAGCTGGCTGATCAGATGGGCGCGAGCGAAATCCGAAAGGGGTTCGCCGCCGCCCGCCGGGTCGCGGGCGTAGGCGTCCAGCAAGTCGACCAGCGCGGCGGCGTGGATCGGATCGTCGTAGCGGGTGCGGACAATTTCAATCATCGCTGTCGATGCGCATCGACAGATCGACCGCGTGGACATGCTTGGTGAGCCCACCGATGGAGATGCGGTCGACCCCGGTTTCGGCCACCGCGCGCACGGTTTCCAGCGTGATGTTGCCGGAGGCTTCGAGCAGGGCGCGGCCGGCGGTCAGTGCGACCGCCTCGTGCATCTGCTCCAGGTCGAAATTGTCCAGCAGGATCAGTTCCGCGCCAGCGGAGAGGGCTTCGCGCAGCTGCGCCAGCGTTTCGACCTCGATTTGAACGCTGACCCTGCCGGCTGCCAGCTTTAGAGCGGCCTGCATCACCGGCGCGATGCCGCCGGCCGCCGTGATGTGGTTCTCCTTGATCAGGATGCCGTCGTACAGGCCCACCCGCTGGTTTTGCCCGCCGCCCACCCGAACCGCGTATTTTTCGGCGATGCGCAGGCCGGGCAGGGTCTTGCGGGTGTCGAGGATGGCGGCATGGGTGCCGGCCACGGCCGCGACATAGGGGCGGGTGGCCGTGGCCACGGCCGACAGGGTCTGCAGGAAATTCAGCGCCGGGCGCTCGGCGGTCAGCAGGGCGCGGGCATTGCCGCTGATTTCCACCAGCACGGCGCCAGTGGCGACCCAATCGCCTTCCTTAACTTGCCAGTTAATGCCGCAACCCGGGTCGAGCACCCGAAAACAGGCGTCGAACCAAGGCCGGCCGGCGATCACCGCCGGTTCGCGGCAGACCACGCGGGCGCGGGCGGCCTGCGTTGCCGGGATCAATTGGGCGGTGAGGTCGTTAATCGCCCTGGGCGGCCAAAGGCCAACGTTCACCCCCTCTCCCGCTTGCGGGAGAGGGTTGGGGAGAGGGATGCCCAGGTCTTCCGTTAGCGCACGTGCAACATCATAAGAAACCTGTTCTACATTCAATTC
Organism: Thiobacillus sp.; assembly: GCA_016124745.1. Taxonomy (GTDB): domain Bacteria; phylum Pseudomonadota; class Gammaproteobacteria; order Burkholderiales; family Thiobacillaceae; genus Thiobacillus. Next base: position 2,266 of record WGNC01000013.1, on the reverse strand, counting down.
AGACATGAAGGGTTGAAATCGCCCAGGCAGGCATCATTTAGGTGCCATTGAATATACCTTAAGCACGAGGTCACTTATGCGTTTCGACAAACTCACCACCCAGTTTCAACAGGCGTTTTCCGATGCCCAAAGCCTCGCCGTCGGCGGCGACCATGCCTACATCGAGCCGCAGCACCTGCTGCTGGCGCTGCTGAACCAGGAGGGCGGCGGCGCGTCGTCGATCCTGTCGCGTGCCGGGGTGCAGGTGCCCGCTCTCAAGGCCGCGCTCACCCAGTCGCTGTCGCGCCTGCCCAAGGTCGAAGGCCAGGGTGGCGAGGTGAGCATCTCGCGCGACCTCACCAACCTGCTGAACCTGACCGACAAGGAGGCAATGAAGCGCAACGACGCCTACATCGCCTCCGAGCTGTTCTTGCTGGCAGCCGTGGACGACAAGGGCGAAACCGGACGCCTGATGAAGCAGCACGGCGCGCAGAAGGCCGCGCTGGAGCAGGCCATCCAGTCTGTGCGCGGTGGCGAGGCCGTGCAGTCGCAGGAGGCCGAAGGCCAGCGCGAAGCGCTCGCAAAATACACGCTCGACCTCACTCAGCGGGCGCGCGACGGCAAGCTCGACCCGGTGATCGGGCGCGACGACGAAATCCGCCGCTCGATCCAGATCCTGCAGCGCCGCACCAAAAACAACCCGGTGCTGATCGGCGAACCCGGTGTCGGAAAAACTGCAATTGTGGAAGGTCTGGCGCAGCGGATAGTTAATGACGAGGTGCCCGAGACGCTCAAGGGCAAGAAGGTGCTGGTGCTCGACCTCGCCGCGCTCTTGGCCGGTGCCAAGTATCGCGGCGAATTCGAGGAGCGCCTGAAGGCCGTGCTGAAGGAACTGGCGATGGATGCGGGCCGCTACATCGTGTTCCTCGACGAGCTGCACACGCTGGTCGGCGCCGGCAAGGCCGAAGGCGCGATCGACGCCGGCAACATGCTGAAGCCAGCGCTGGCGCGCGGTGAACTGCACCTGATCGGCGCCACCACGCTCGACGAATACCGCAAATACATCGAAAAGGACGCCGCGCTGGAGCGCCGCTTTCAGAAGGTGCTGGTCGACGAGCCCTCGGTCGAATCGACCATCGCCATTCTGCGCGGCCTGCAGGAGCGCTACGAACTGCACCACGGCGTCGACATCACCGACCCCGCCATCGTCGCCGCGGCCGAATTGAGCCACCGCTACATCACCGACCGCTTCCTGCCCGACAAGGCCATCGACCTGATCGACGAGGCCGCGGCGCGCATCAAGATGGAAATCGACTCCAAGCCCGAGGTGATGGACAAGCTCGACCGCCGGATCATCCAGCTCAAGATCGAGCGCGAGGCGGTGAAACGGGAAACCGACGAGGCCTCGAAGAAACGCCTGGGCCTGCTGGAGGACGAGATCGACAAGCTCGGCCGCGAATACGCCGACCTCGAAGAAGTGTGGAAGTCCGAAAAGGCCCAGGTGCAGGGCAGTGCCCACATCAAGGAAGAAATCGACAAGCTGCGCGGCGAGATGATCGACCTGCAGCGGCGGGGTTTGCTCGACAAGGTCGCCGAGATCCAGTACGGCAAGCTGCCGCAGCTGGAAGCGCAGCTGAAGCAGGCCGAAACGGCGGGCGAGGGCAAGCCGGCGTTCAAGCTGTTGCGCACCGAAGTCGGCGCCGAGGAAATCGCCGAGGTCGTGTCGCGCGCCACCGGCATTCCGGTGTCCAAGATGCTGCAGGGCGAGCGCGACAAGCTCTTGCACATGGAAGACAAGCTGCACAGCCGGGTGGTGGGGCAGGACGAAGCCGTGCGCGTCGTCTCCGATGCGATCCGCCGTTCGCGCGCCGGCTTGAGCGACCCCAACCGGCCGCTCGGATCCTTCCTGTTCCTCGGCCCGACGGGCGTCGGCAAGACCGAGCTGTGCAAGACGCTGGCCGAATACCTGTTCGACTCGGCCGACCACATGATCCGCATCGACATGAGCGAATTCATGGAGAAGCACTCGGTCGCGCGCCTGATCGGCGCGCCGCCCGGCTACGTCGGCTACGAGGAAGGTGGTTATCTCACCGAAGCGGTGCGCCGCAAGCCTTATTCGGTGATCCTGATGGACGAGGTGGAAAAGGCGCACCCGGATGTCTTCAACGTGCTGCTGCAGGTGCTCGACGACGGCCGCCTGACCGATGGCCAGGGCCGCACGGTCGATTTCCGCAACACCGTCATCGTGATGACCTCCAACCTGGGCAGCCAGATGATCCAGCAGATG
>WGNC01000031.1 GCA_016124745.1 Thiobacillus sp. | reverse complement strand
TGCGGCGGATACCAGCGCCGAGTTCAACGGCGGTTCCTTTACTTGCCTGCAATTCAGCAATGGCCTGGGCGCAACCTCCTCAGGCAGGATGGAAACCAATCTCGCCCACCTCTGGATGATGGGCTACATGGCCGGGTACTACAAAACGCAAGGCAAGTTGGAGACAACAGAGGATTCGGGCGACGTGCAGAAGCTCGACGACCTGATAGTCCAGAAGTGCAAGGAATTTCCCCAGGCAACCATTTTTGCAGTCGCGGCGCAGATGCTGGTGACTGAACCCCATAAGCTGCCGAAGAACATCACCGCTGATTTTTCTCCAACGACCTACACCTGCGGCCAGCACGTCGATGCCAAAAGCGGCACGGCCTCTGATGCCAACCGCGCTGATCTGGCGGAGATGTGGGCCTTCGCGTTTATTCAGGGCGCGAAAAACGTCGGTACACCCAATATGGAAATCCGTGTCGAGAATAAAGGCGCGTTGATGGGGGTGATGAACAAAGCCTGCGGCAACGCGCGCGACACTCTGTATCAGGACTTGGCGGCACTCGTGGCCGAGAAAGTCAAAATCCAATAACGCGTCCGACAGCTAAAATGGAAACGGGCCCGCGATGTCGGGCCCGTTTTTTTTATCTCTTAGACCGTTGTTTGCGGCGGCCCGGATTTTTCGGCGGCAGGGAGTTGTCGCCGTCGCCCAAGATGCGTTGCATCAGCACGGCGTCGACCCATCGTCCGAATTTGAAGCACGTGGAACTCAGCGCACCCACCACGAAAAAGCCGTGGCGGCTGTGCAGGGCGAGGGACGAAGCGTTGGTGCTGTCGCCGATGACGGCGATCATCTGGCGAAAGCCCAGGGCGGTGCAGCGTTCCAGCAACTCGGTCATGAGCGCGTTGCCGACATCGCGGCCGCGGAAGTCTTCGGCCACGTAGACCGAATCCTCCACCGTATATCGGTAGCCCGAGCGCTCCCGGAACGGTCCGGCATAGGCATAACCTACAACTCGCTTGCCTTTGACCGCGACGAGGAAGGGCAGGCCGCGCGATTGCACACGCTGCCAGCGGGCAGTCATCTCCGCCACCGTCGGCGGCTCCTCCTCGAAGGAGGCCGTGGTCGAGATCACATAGTGAGCGTAAATCTCCTGAATCGCCGGCATGTCCTGCTCGGTGGCCAGGCGCACCCGAACCTTGACGGGCGATGTGGACGGTTTGGCGGTGGGCGTGCTCATAAAGGGATTTACAGGCTCAAAAATACAATGTTGGGGCAAGGCGTTAGCGCCCAGGCCCTTGGGGCGTCGTCTGTATCGCGGTTTCCGCGCCCTGCGCAACCCCGATTGCACGACAATCGGGCCTGGTGGCCCGGGTTTGGGGAGGGGAGCCCCCAGGGAAACCGGGGGGTGGCGCATCCCCCGGGAAAGGCGGACATTTTTCGATGCCAAAGCCGTGCGGCGAGGCTTGATTTGTGGTGCGTCACCCGTTATCACCGCCCCTCCAACGGCCCACGCAAAGGCTCTTTGCGTCCCCATCGTCTAGAGGCCTAGGACATCGCCCTTTCACGGCGGTAACCGGGGTTCGAATCCCCGTGGGGACGCCAATCATTCCAATAAGTTATGGCGGACATCGCGGCCAACACAGGCGGCGTGTCCAATACGTGTCCAATATCCAGTGTTAGACGATGGCACACCAATACCGACAAGACTTCTGTTTTGCGTATATCTCCACAGGCGCATCAGCCATAGAAGGGTCTCGATATGAATGAGGTTCTGGCAGCGTGATCAGCAACCGGAGTACGCCCTAACTTCGCTGCTAACCCGCCCAATGAAGTGGGAGCGCCTCAGGGACTCTTGCCTTCCGTTCGAATCACCGGAGGGATTGTTATGATAACATTCGAATTTCGAAGTGACGATTTCAATCCCTTCATTGGAAGTGCTCGTTGAGGCTTTCCGAAGGCTCCTTGAGCGAAAGCCTTGTGTTCGCCAGCCACGGTATGAATCCTCTTAGGAAACGCGAGGCCGCTGGCATGAAGAAACTTCCGTGGTGGAAGAACGGATCAAGTGACATCACAGTGGTTTGTCCACCACCTGGCAGGTGGTAATCGTAAAGGACGCTACCGCCGTTCTTGTGTTCGACGATCGATACCGCGCCATCGGGCGGCATGAATAGTCCGTGATGATGCCAAAGCATATCGTCAAAGGGGATCGCCTGCGCGAGGGGATGATCCGGCGCATTGAGACGCAGACCCAAGTCGCCCTCCGGGTCGAGCCACCACCAATAATTCAGGTCCTTGGGAACGTACCTGATGTCATCGAGCCAGCGCTCGGGGTGGGTTTCCCCGCACGCGATAATCCAGCCGCCGCGCGCCAGGAAGCTGGCCAACTGATCACGTCGTTGCTCCAGCAAATCGGCGCGGCTGCGGCACGTCACGATCAGGATATCGGTCTCACCGAGGTCTGCTTCCCCGAGCTCCGGCAGATAGATCCGCTTGGAGATATGATGGCTCCATTCAGGATCATTCAAGGCGTTGAGGTGATAAGACATGCCGCCATCGATGGCCGCGATCCGGTTTGTCATCGGTTCTTACCTGTTCAGACACCAGTTGATCAGTTGGAGGGCGAACCGACGATTCTCGGTCGCATCGGCGTAAGTCCCCCAAATATCGTTGCCCGAATGCATCAGCACCCGGCCCTTGCCCCATGTCAGAAACCAATCCAAGGGAATGTCGTCCGCTATGGTCTGTAAAACGTCCGCGTCGGGTGGCGGTGGATTATGTCCTCGTCCGTAAAAACCGCGAACGCCTTTACGGATGTTCAGGGATTCCGGATTGAATCCGTCGAAAACCGGATGAGCCTGCCGGCGGCGCACGATCAGCTGATCCATGCGGGGCCGGCACAAGGGAATATAGGGCTTGAGAAAAGACAGGAACGGCATCGCGATCTGTCCTTGCACCACCAATGTGCCGCCGTCACGGACGTAATTCTCCAACATGGATTGATGTGCTGCCAGGTGCCGTTGGTCGTTGTGCATCGTCAACACGACGGCGCTGTGCCGGTCGAGCAGCGATTGATTTAGGCTGTATTGATCGGCCACCATCGCCCGCTCAACGATGGCCGGATCCAGCCATACACCGCGTTGTTGTTCGGGCATGCCGTACAGGAATAAAACACACGTCATTGAACCCCAACCTCTCGATAATGATGAGACACGGGAGCCAACAATACATGGGGTGGGCCGCCGTTCACCGCCGCTTCGTGGCGGCGCATAGGGACGCCATAAAGCGCGCTGAGTTTCGATTCCGTCAGCAGCGTCTCGGTCGGTCCGAAAGCGCTGGTGCCGTCACGATTCATCAGCAAGACAACGTCGGCGAGATCGGCGGCATGCTGGGGGTCGTGGGTACTCATCAGGATTGTCGTGTCTTCTTGTGCGCGAAGATGCCAGAGGACCTGGAGGACCCGGTCCTGGTTGGCGATATCCAAGGCCGCGGTCGGTTCATCGAGTAGCAGGAGTTGATTGCCGCCCGCCAGTGCCCGCGCGATCAACACCAACTGTTTCTCGCCGCCCGACAGGCTGAGAAAACTCCGCTCGGCGAACGCGCGCATCCCCACCGTTTCCAGTGCACGGTCGACATGTTGCCAATCTTCCGCGTTCGGCGTGCCCAGGAGGGAAATGTGGCGCACCCGCCCCATGACGACGATGTCGCGTACCGCAAAGTCGAACGTCAAGGCGAGTGTCTGGGGGACATACCCAAGCCGGCGCGGACATGTAATCGTTCCCGCACGAAGACGCGCATCGCCCACCAGACATCGCATCAACGTCGTCTTACCCGATCCGTTCGGTCCGAGGATCATGCCGACTTGGCCTTCTTCCAGGTGCAAATAGAGTTGGTGGAACAGCCAATGACCGGCTTTGTACGCGAAGCCGCCGTCGCGTATCTCCACGAGCGTATGCGCGTCAGCCATGTCCCCACCCCAGCCGTCCGGCACGCCGTAAGGCCATTACGAATATCGGCGCCCCGACGATGGCCGTCAGGACGCTCAACGGGATTTCCGATGCGGTGGCCGACCGGCAGATCGTATCGATCAGGACAAGCAAAAAGGCTCCCACCAGTGCCGACGCGGGAAGGAGTAGCCGGTGATCGGGGCCGACGCAAAGCCGCGCGAGGTGTGGTACCACCAAACCGATCCAACCGACGATGCCTGCGACGGCAACGCTGCCCGCGACAATCACGGTCACGCCAACCAGAACCGTCCAGCGCAAGGGGGCGACCGCCAGCCCCAGTCCGCGCGCTTCGGTATCGCCCAGAGCCAGGACATTGATCCGAAACCGCAAGGCATAGATCAATCCGACCGCGGGCAGGACCGTTGCAAGCGCTAGGCCGAGCTTGCCGAAATCGGCGCCTGCGAAACTGCCAAGGAGCCAGTAAAGAATAGCGGGAAGCTCGGATTCGACGTCCGCGATGAACGTCGTCAAAGAAACCAAAGCGGAAAAGAAGGCGCCGGTGATGACGCCCGCCAAAACCAAAGTCAGGGTACTACCTAATCCACCGAACCGGCCGATGACGCTCACCGCCAAAATGGCGACGATCCCAAAAACGAACGCGCTCAAGATTGTCAGTGTCGGATCGCCGCTCAAGAGGATGGCGACCGCGCCGCCGAATGCGGCACCCGGTGCAATCCCCAGGATGTCAGGCGCAACTAGGGGGTTGCGGAAGACGCCTTGAAGGGCAGCACCGGCCACGCCCAAACCCGCGCCAACAATTGACGACAACAACACCCTTGGTGTGCGCACAAGTTCCACCACTCGGCGTGAGACTTCGTCGCTGGCCCCGTCCCCGGACGTCGCACGATCCCAAAGAAGACGCAGGACGTCGGATATCGCCATCGGATAACGTCCGATCGACAATGCAACCAACATGGTTATTATCAAGACGAATGAGGCTGACCACCAGAAGACGATGCTACGGGTGCCGAATTGCATAGATTTCACGGTGTCCGCCTTTTATCGCTCGCTTCAGGAGTCGGGTTGAGGATTTCAAGTGCGAGTGCCCTGTCGATGGTTTTGCCGTAAACGAGCTTATATCCGTCAATGATGGCAGCCACCATGTCTTCCCGTGTAATGCCGCTACGCTCCGGCTGCAGAAGTCGCGCGAGCCACAACCAAGACAATGGAGATTCGGCACTCGGCGGGTCCCAGCGATAGCCGCCGGTCGGCATTACGAAGACCCGTCCGGTACGGGCCGCTTCGGTCAATCGCAACAGAGGGTGTTTTAAGATCACATCGGGCGTCAGGTTTGCTTCGAACGTGTTCAACAGAATCACGTCCGGGTTCCAAGCCAGAACTTGTTCGGCATTGACCGGCTTGGACCCCTCAATTCCTTCCGCAGCGTTTCTTCCGCCGGCGAGCTCGATGCTCTGCTCGTTAAACGTCCCGGCCCCTGCCGCAATCAATCCGCTCCGGGCGCGCAGCAGGTAAAGCGCCTTTGGACGGTCTTCCGAAGGCAGGGCAGCGAGGGGTGCCAACTGTTTCTGCACAGCATCGCGCCAGTCAATAAGCGTCTTCGCCCGCTCAGGTTGACCGATCAGCGCCGCAATCGTGCGCAACCAATCGCGCGCGTCCGTCTCGCCGCGAAAGGTAAAGGCGGCCACCGTCAGCCCCACAGCTTCCAGCGGACGGATCAACGCATCGCCACGGTCGCCCCACTGCAGAATCAGATCCGGCCGGATGCTCAGGATTTCTTCGACGTTGGGCATGAAACCTTCACCAACAACGTCCGTGGAAATCTCTCGCAGGGACGGGAACATCCGTACGAGAATTTGGCCACCGGCATCGACACCGGATTGACGGTGCATACCCACCAGTCGTTTCGCTGAGCGGTCCACCGCCACGACCATGGCCGCCGCGGGCATGGGAATCGTAACGATGCGTTCGGCTGGCGCAGGCAACCGTATAAGCCGTCCAAGGGCATCGCGGGTTTCAACCGAACCGGCCGGCACCGCCAAAGCAGGTATCGCCAAGACGAGAAAGACCGCGCACAGGAGCGAAGCTCCAATACATCTTACAGGCCTTAAAATATCTTGCAATTGCGTCTCATTCTTGTCTATGAAGAAATCAATAATAATTATCAATTGCATGCGTCGTGCAAAAAAGCAAGCTCACTTGCTGTTTTTGACGACGGGGGAACAGCCTGGATCTTGAGGATTTACAATGCCTTCACGCTTATTACGCGCCTTCACCGTCCTTGGCCTCCTTGGAATGGTGGCGCCTGCGATTGCGCAGGCTTCGGAAGCTCAAATCGACGAAATCATCGTCACGGCAACCCGCAGTGCCCGCCTGGCGGCCGATATCCCGCGCTCCGTGTCCGTGGTGACGAACGAAGAGGTGGAGCGCTTTCAGGCGCCCACAGTGTTGAACATTCTCCGCGATCTTCCCGGGGTGTCGTCGGCCACCGACGGGGGGCTGGGTGGACAAGTGGTGATCCGCGGTTTCAGCACCCAGGGCTTTCGAGCGCCACTCTATGTTGACGGCGACCGCTTCCGCGGACGGAACACCCTCGAATACAACTTGTTCAATCCAAACCAGATTGAGCGCATCGAAGTGGTGCGCGGCCCGGCTTCTTCGCTCTATGGAACGGACGCGTTCGGCGGTGTCATCAATATCATCACCAAGCGGTCCACGGGTGACGTGGACGGTCCGTTTCAGCTCTCCGATACCGCGCTTTGGCTTAACTATGGCAGCGTTAACGACATGTACGGCGGCCGATTGCAGGTCGGCGGCGCAGGGAACGGATTCGACTTCCTGCTCGGCGGCAACTTCCGTCGCGCAAACGACTACGATACGCCGAGCGGTAAAATCAACAACTCGGCATACAAAGCGCCGAGCGGCGATCTAAGCATAGGCTATACATTTTCGCCCGGTCATCGTGTGGAGTTTGTCGGGCGATATTCGGATATTTACCGGGAACGTGGTGGTGGACAATTCGGGGCGCCTGGATCGACGAATGCGCCAGGCCAATTACAGCGGGAACAGACTGATCGTTCTCTGGTCGAAGAATTCTATTCTTTCCGTTACACGGGAGAATCGTTGTTTGGAGGTGCGCTGAAGAATACTGAATTCACCGTATACCGTCGGTTCCTCGATACCCACGTCCACGTCATTCCCAACACCAACAATCCCAGTGTATTTGTTGATTCCTTCGTGACGGGACCTACCGTATGGGGCGGGCACGCCACGACTACGAGCGACATCACGGACAACCTCTCCATCACCTACGGCGGTGATTGGTATCTTGAATCGCGCCCCGGTGGGAAGCAAAGCGCACGCGGCGGGCCTGTCAATCAGACATCACCTGAATCCGAACAGTTCTCCATCGGTGGATTCGCGCTCGCGAATTGGCAGGCGACCCCAGACCTGCTCCTTGAAGGGAGTATTCGCATTGATAGAGTACGCACGAGCTTGGACACCTCGTTCATTACCGATCCGCAGACGAGGGATTTATTTGTCCAAGCGGGAGACACAGTCAACACGCCGTTTACGGGGTCCATAGGCGCGCTTTTCAACGTGACGGACGAAGTCCGCTTGTTTGGCAATATCGGCACAGCATTCAGAGCGCCGTCAGTAACGGAAATTACCGCTGTCGGCGCGGGCGTAAATCCGGTGTTCCGGTTGCCTAATGCAGGCGTGAAGCCGGAGAAGGCGATTAACTATGAAGCGGGCGTGAGGATTCTGTATCCGACATGGTCATTCGAGGCGGCCGGCTTCGTAAACGAGCTGGAGGACCTTATCAATCGGGATGCGCCGACCGCCTACCAGAGTGCACCCGCCGTTCAAATTCAGAATATTGGCGAAGCGCGCGTATGGGGCGTCGAACTTCAAGGTCAGTGGGCGATCACGCCCGATTGGTTGGTACGAGCCAATGCGACCTATACCAAGGGCACGGATCTGACCACGAACACACCGCTTTACCAAATCATGCCCTGGAATGGTGTCGTCGGCTTGCGCTGGCAGCCACAAGACCGGCCTTGGTTCATTGAAACCACGCTCGACTGGGCGGTAGACAAGGACCGCATCAACCCGGCATTGGAACGTCCGACGGCCGGTTACGCGGTGCTCAATCTCTATACTTCACTGGACCTTCAGGCACTCTCGCCGAAAATTCCAAAGTCAACGCTGCGGTTCAATATCGAGAACCTACTTGATGCGCGGTATCGCTTGCCGACCACGCCGGAAAACATTGCGTTCCCAGTCAGTCCGTCCAACGCGCTGCTACAGCCGGGACGCAATTTCCTGCTGACACTGGAATTCCGCTACTAAAGACTTCGCTTATGGGATCGGACGGCCGCCGTCGCGCCGAATATTCACGGCGGTGGCCTCTTCCGAACCATGGAGCCACCGTTATCCTGCCTGAATGATGCGTGCGTCATACGCCTCGTGCGTCGCTGTGCTCATCAGACGATCCGCCATATCCTGTTTCAGCCAGGTAAGGCGCTTTTCTTCCTCTTCGGTCCGGTTCTTCTTGCGCGACAGCGCGATAAACTCATCCCGAACGATGCCGGGACGAAGCGAAAGCTCGGCAACCCTCGAACGGTATTGGAGTCTAAAGAAATAGCGTCCGTTGGCGCTTTCGAGGACATCGGGACCGCCAAGACTCGGATCGACAGTGAAGCGGTTGCCGGTCACGGCCCGTGTCACCATTTCGAAGGCGTCGCGCGCGCCGGGGCCGGGAAAAGCCGTTATGATGTGGATCTCATACCGATCGACAGGGCCAGTTTCCGAAAGCAGGGGGAAGGCGCGCTCCATCACCTTGAAGGCGTGGGCAACGCCGCCGGGAAAAGCGGCCCCATGGTATTTCAGAAGATCAGCGAAGGTGAATGTGATGGGTTGACCATGATCGAGTACTATCAATTGCGTCATCAGCGTTCTCCGATGTCATTGCTTCAATTATCGCCTTAGCCTGTTGCCGGTTTCAAAGACACTGAGTTAAGTGTCAGTATGAAGCCGAAGCTAGGCAATTGAGAGACCAAGTCAAAGCGCAGCTGAGAACCAATCTTACCCCGCGCAACAGGAAAGTTTAGCCGTGTCCCTATGAAACCCTTGTGCGGCCAATTTCAGTCCCTCAACCGTTGTCAAATACGGAAAGATCATCGCGCCCAACTCTTCCGTCGTTATTCCATGCTTGATGGCCAATGCGGCCGTCTGGATGCTGTCTGCGCCTTCCGGCGCAAGGATATGCGCCCCCAGCAGCTTATCGGTATTGGTCTCCGCGATCAGTTTGATCAGGCCCCGTGTATCGCGCGCCGCGATGGCCCGCGGTACCTGGTTCAAGGGCAGAACACTTTCCTTGATTTCATAGCCGAGCTTTTTGGCTTCAACGCCTGTCAGGCCGACACTGGCGACTTGCGGATCGGTGAACACAACCGCCGGCATCGCCTTGTTGTCGTAGACAAGGGCATCGCCATCGAGCGCGTTCCTCGCGGCAATTTTCGCTCCATAGGCCGCCATGTACACGAACTGGTCCCGCCCGGTAACGTCACCGGCGGCGTAAACGCCCGTCCGTGTCGTGCGCATACGGTCGTCGATTTGGATACCGCCATTACCATGCGTCTCAATGCCCGCCTCCGGTAGGCCCAGTCCCTCGGTGTTCGGTGTGCGGCCTGTTGCAATCAATACCTTTTCCGCTTCGATAACTTCCTCCCGATCGCCCTGCCTGACGCAAAGAGCCACACCATTCGTGGTCTGCCTGCAAAACTGGTACGCCACGCCGCAATTGAGAGTGATGCCTTCGTCCTGCAAAAAGCGCGAAAGGGCTTCAGCAATCTCCGGCTCCGACGCGGGCAGCAGCCGGCTCCGGCAAACAATGGTTACTTTCACGCCGGCACGCGCAAAAACCTGCGCCAATTCCGCACCGACGAAACCGCCGCCGACAACCAGCAAGGACGCGGGCAGTTCCGTGAGATCGAGCGCCGTGGTGCTCGTCAGAAACTCTATGTCCTCGATCCCGGGGATAGGCGGCACGGATGGGCGCGCACCAGCGGCGACGATCACCTTGGGCGCTTTCACTAGCCGGCCATTGACCGTGACGCCCCCCTCGCTGAGGCGCGCCTGCCCTTCGACGTACGCGATACCGTTATAATGAGGCAACAGGTCGACATATTTGGTCTGACGTAAATTTGCGATGAGTTCATCCTTTTGACTGATAAGCGCGGCCCAGTCGGTAATTCCAGCTTCCGCATGGAGTCCCGCAAAATGCGATGCCGCGCGGCTGCGATGCAAGGTTTCCACGGCGCGTATGAGGTTTTTCGAGGGGACACAACCGACGTTGACGCATGTGCCGCCGATCACGCCATGGCCGATAAGGGCGACTTGCGCTCCTTCTTCGGAAGCCGTGATCGCGGCGGAGAATCCAGCAGACCCGGCGCCGATCACGGCGAGGTCGTAATTTCGTTTGTCATCAAGTGTTCCGCAGCAGTCCACCGGTCAGGTCTCCTTGTTTCGGGCGGGGTTTCGGGCAGGCTCACGCCTTTGCCGCCAAAGTGCGTAAAGCGTCAGGACGACAAACCCGACGAATGCGGGGATCAAAACGTAATCAAGATAACCCGTTAGTGCCGAAAGGCCGATCACACCGAACAACAAGACCAGTACGGGCGTAAAACAACACAGAGCGGCAACCGCGGTCCCAATCAGTCCAAACCGCAGGAGAGCCCGCGGCGCCACAACGGCCTCACGATGCTGGAGAAGCCGGATAGCCGGCGTTTGCCGACGCCTTGGCGATTTGGTCGGATGTCGCCAGCGACGGGTCGAAAACGACCACCGCCGTCTTGGCCTCAAAATCCACGGAGACGGATTTAACGCCGCTCACGCCTTCCATTGCCTTGCGCACCGTGACGGGGCACAGTGCGCAATACATGCCTTCCACCGCAAATGTCACCTTCTCTTCGGTCCGACCGCTTGCCGTGTTCGAACTGTCCGCAAGGGCAATACGGCTCATCTGCGGCATTGCAAAGCCAAAGACAAGGACGGCCACCAAAGTAAATAAAACTCGACGCGAGTCGGTCATGATTTTTCTCCTAATAAAAAAAGGGAGCCCAGTAATCGACGGTCGCGGCGCCGAGCACCAACACGGTGGCCGCCCATAATGCCGTCTTCGTTATGCGGCCGGAGGTCGGACTCGCGCAGTAGGAGCCCTCCGCGCAAGCCTTTCGTGGCTTCAAGTAAACCTGCCAGAAGCCAATACCGAGAATCACCGCGGTCGCGGAAATGGTATATGGCCGGTAAGGCTCCAATGCCGTCAAATTGCCCATCCAGGCGCCGCCAACGCCGAGCGTCACAAGCGCAAGCGGCAGGATGCAGCATGATGACGCAACAATCGCGCCGATGACGCCCGCTGCTGTTGCGACGCGTCCCCGGCCGAGTTCAGCCGACCGCTTTTGCACGTCATTTTCCTGTGTCGCCACGCTCATCGGAAATTCCTGTCTTTCTTCGTCTTCGTTGGCGCGGGCATCAATCGCTTGAGATTTACGCTCTTCGGAAGCAAGATAGGGCCTGTAGTGACTACAGGCTCAAGGCCTTTTTTAGGCTCGGAGGGTTTCATGGACGCGAAGAGCATGAGCCGCGCGGAGGTCGCCAAGCGCACCGGCTGTAACCTGGAAACCGTGCGCTATTACGAAAAGACCGGCCTGATGCCTGCGCCGCCGCGCTCGGAAGCCGGATACCGCCAATACGACGAGGAGCATGTGCGCCGCTTGCATTTCGTCATGCGCGGGCGCGAACTCGGGTTCTCGATCAACGAATTGAAGGCTCTCCTTGACCTTGTCGACCGCAAGGCGGTGACGTGCAGTGAGGCCGAAAGAGTGGGCAAAGCCCATCTCACCGCCGTACGCCGGAAGATCAAAGACCTCAAACGGATGGAGTCCGTTCTCAGCCAAATGCTGAAACATTGCAGCGGCAAGGATGTACCCGATTGTCCTATGATCGACGCCCTTTTCGGGGCCGCTTAACCGTCGGCTGTTTTTCGCCCCGTCGCACGCGCGGCGTCATTTTGGCCGCCATTTCTGAATACGGTTGTTCAGAAGGTCGGCCACGAAGACGACGCCATCGTCGCCGACCGCCACGGCAATAGGATGATTGAACCGGCCCGGGCCATCGCCGAACGCGCCGAAGGCCGTCAAAAATGTGCCGTCCGGCGCGAACTTCTGAATGCGGTGGTTGTAGAAATCCGCAACGAAGATGCTGCCGTCCGGCGTGGTAGCGATGCTTGTGACCGTGGCGAACCACCCGTTGAATGGCCCATAGATATTTGTGGCGAATGGGCCGCCCCACTTGAGGGAAAAGGATCCGTTGGGGTTAAACGCCTGTATGCGGTCATTGTACCCGTCGGCGACATAGATTAGGCCGTTCGGGCCAACTGACACGTCCGTCGGATAGTTAAAGGCACCGGCACCGATTCCGACCTCCCCGGTCGTTCCCCATTGCTTTACAAACGACCCGTCGGCCCGCAGATGCTGGACACGCTGGTTGTAAAAGTCCGCCACGAATAAGTCGCCGTCGGCAGCGACCGCCACACCGCCCGGCGCGCTGAACTGGCCGGGGCTGTTTCCCGCTTCGCCAACAATGCGCCGGACCGTTCCATCCAAACCGAACACCTGAATGCGGTCGTTGAAATATTCCGGGACGTAGAGCTCGTCGCCGGCAACCGTCAAATTCATGGGCCGCCCCAACTGCCCCAGCATTTCGCCCGGCGTTCCGAAGGCACGTAAAAAATTCCCGTTGAGGTCGAACACTTGAATCCGCCCGTTCCGGGAATCGGAGATAAAAACCTCACTTCCTGACACTGCTATGCCGGTGGGATCATGAAATTCACCGGGCGCATCGCCCGCTGTGCCCCAACTCCGCACAAACACGTACCCAGGTTCCCTGGCCCGGGGCACGAATGCAAAGAATCCGGCCAGTGCCAGACCTGCGAGCACCAAAAGAAACCATACGAGTCTTTTGATCACGAATATCTGCCTCATGGTTCAAATTCTCAAAAGTTCACACGGAAGCCAGCGCGCAGGATGAAATCATCTTTCAATGCGGTTCCGTTGAGGTCTTGGACCACGGGCACTTGAACAATCGCTTCCAAGATCCAACGTTTCGTAACGTACTGAACGCCCGGTGAGACAAAGAACGCCGTGCCGCCGGAATTGGGGTCGGATGCGCCGTTGGTCTTGTTCTTGCCCTGGTGAACCAGATTGGTTTCGATAACGCCGTAGAAAAACCCCGGTGTGCCGTTACCGAGGGCGCGGGGATACAGTCTGTACTGTATCGATGCATCCAGCCGCGCTTCGTCGCCGAACGCGAAATTATTGGCGGCGGTGTTGATCTTGTAAGCAGCCTGGGCGTCGAACTGATAATTGAGGGTCTGATAGGTCATGACGAAGCCGCCGAACGGGTCCCAGGATCCCGTGCCCGTTTGCAGCGGCATGGGTAATATTCCCAGATTATCCTGCTTATTGTCGTCCCCCGTGGGCATTTTCACGCCCACGAAAGGGGCGATGCGGAAGGTCCGGCCGGGCGCGTCCCGGCGATAAACCGTATAACGTTCGAATATCTGGAAATCGCCGATGCCGGAACTGCCGCGGGCGATATGCTGTCCGTCAGGCGTCATCGTCTTCAAGGTCTTATCGAGATACGGTAAAATGCCAAATACCGCTAGGTCCGCCGTGACGCCGTAGCCCATCGCGGCGATGCCGCTAAGTACGTTGACGGTCGCGCCGGCCGGAGTGGGATCGTCCCCGATCTTGCGATAAAGAAACTGACCGCGCGCGACGAATTGGTCCTCGGCAACGGGAAGAGCGGTATTGAATGTTTGCGGCGCGGCCACAGCTGGTGCGATGCCGAGCGGCGTTCCGATAAGCACCACAGCGGCCAGTGGTATCTTTCCCCGCCGGCTTCTGCGTATTTTCGCCCTAACCATGGAGGGCATTACTCTTTTTGGAAGGCACGCATGGTGAATCCGGCCCGTTTCACCGCGTCATCGACCTGAGCCTCGTCCAGTGTTGCGCCTTTCCGCACGGTGATCACCACTTTGCCGCTGGCAACATCGGTATTCACCGCGACCACGCCTTTCAGCTTCAGCACCTGCTTTTCGATGCCATAGGCGCAGAACGGACAAGCCAAACCATCGGCCTGAAACGCATAGGTGGTGTTTTTTTCAGCCGCCAAACTCGAGTTCAGGGGAGTTCCTAGAATGAGGAACAATAAAATAAGAGCGGTTAAATTCCTTGACGCGATCAATACAATGTTCATCGACCATCTCCTCTGCATCGTCGCTTCGCGAAGCATGCGGTCGCGCCCCCGCATGGAGCTAACGGCTTGTCTTCGGATTCAGCGCTTGAAGAATGGTGCAACGGCCCGCCGCCCGGCCTTTTTTGGGGCAGGTTGATACGACAGTCTTGAGAGCGGCCCGCACCGCACGAAGACGCCTGATTTTCAGTTCCACTTCCTCAAGTTTGCGGCTGGCTTTGGCGTGGACCTCTTTGCAGTCTGCATTCGCGTCCGCCTCCAGGGACAACAGTTCGCCAATTTCACGCAGCGAAAACCCGAGTTGCTGGGCGCTGCGGATGAAGCGAAGGCGGTCGACATGGGCATCCGAATAACTTCGGAATCCACCATTACGGGGCCTCGATGGCCTCGCAATGAGACCCTTACGCTCATAGAATCGAATGGTTTCTGTGCCAACACCGGCTTTCTTGGCGGCGTGGCCAATGGTCAAGCTGCTCATTGATCCGCTCCAATCTCAACCTACACCCCGTACCATGATACAGAGTCAAGGATGAAAATTGGTACGTTTTGTGTGACGAAAGCACCCTACGACTCTTGCAACGATGGCAACTCCGCCCTCGGGGTTTGCTCGTCTGATTTGGCCAATGGAGGTCTGTCGCCTAGGCCTTATGACGCGATCTGATAATTCCTGGATTTGGCGGGTGCGACAATAGATGTGAGTAGTGCATTAAGCGCGCCCAGGGTAATTTTTCTCGGCAGCGGTTTGATGATTTTGATCCGAAGCATTCAGCGCACAGATTTATCTAAAGACCGCGAACAATCTTGATAGGCTCGCAACAACCAACCAGACTCCCGATCAAAAAGAATAGCCAACGCATGGTGGGCGTAGGGAGTCAGGTCTCTTCCGCCACGAATGATCTAGAAAGGCTGATAGACCTAGGGCAGCCCTGAGTGACGAGCATGAGCAGCGTCTCAGGATTAAGCCAATGCGCGCTAGAAATTGGTTCTGGTTACTCCGGGAAAATACACGCTGCTCGCGATCCGTCGGGCGCTCGCAAACACCGTCTCGGCGGCAGGCAATGACTTGAAACTCATTTCCTGTCCGACGACAGATATTTCACCAGCGCGGCGATCCCGAGGACAAGAAATGCTAAAATCAGGAGGCCATAGAATCCCATCCCCCAGCCCATGCCTTCCATTCCAGTCATCGTCGGCTCCCTCCTTCAATCACCTTCAATCAAAATACAATTACTTTGTCTGTGCCAAGAGTTTCCGTTGCAAGCTCGTCCAAGGTGCTGCGTCGGGCATGTTCGACGAGTTCGCTGTCATCGAGACCCCGCGCATCCATGCATGTGCCGCACAGCAGAACTTTGTTGCCGCCGCCTAACAATACGCGCTTGAGCATGCGTTCGAGGTTGTAATACCCGTCGGGCGTCTTTTGGCTCTTCTTGGCGCAAAGAACCGCATCAGCCATCAAAAATACGGTTACTTTGGTGTCCGGAGCATTCTTGTTCAACGCATTGGCAAGACGGAGGCCGTTGTAGCTGCGTTCGGTTCCGTATGGCGGGTCGTTAAGAATAAAAAGAATCTTCATAGCGGTGCCTCTTGCTTCGTCAGGTCTGTAGTCCGCCCCTCGGCGGGCAAGCCTCGCTGAGCCCATTCCACCATTCCGCCACGGAGCACGGCTACACTGCGGAAACCTGCTTTGCTAAGAATACCCGCGGCCTTGGCCGACCGTTTATCCGTGCGGCAGATCAGAACGACGGATTTTCCCTTAAATGAGTCGAGCTCGCCGATACGGTGCGACAGGTCCTCTACGGGAATGTTCAACGCGCCTTGAAGATGCCCGAGTTCTCCGCCGAATTCTTCGTCGCCACGCACATCCACCGCAACCGGGCCATCTCCTTTGCCAAGACTCTCGTAAAGCTCGTCAGACGTGATAAACGTGAATCCTCCGGCGCGTATCCTGCGGACAAGACGCGGCGAGAAGGCCACCAACGCAAGCAGGCCGAGGGCGATAAGGCCCTTTTGTATGGCATCTTCGCTGCCCACTACTGCCTCCCGGCCGGCATAACCCAGATATGTGTAGGCAACGGCTCCAGGGGCCATGCATATGAAGGATGTCACCACATAAGGCAGTAGGCCGATCCGCGTCAGCCCCAGCGCGTAGTTCAGGAGATTGAACGGGAACAGCGGCACCAGGCGCGTAAATGCGACAAAGCGCCAACCTTCGGCTTCGACACCTTCGATCAACTGCTTTATCCGGCCTCCGACCTTATCGCGCACCCAGTCAGCCGCGATGTAACGCGCCGCCAGAAAGGCAAACGTGGCACCGACCGTTGCGGCGCCAAGCGCGTAAACTGCGCCCCAGACGGGACCGAATATCGCGCCGCCCGCGAGCGTGAAAATGGAACCGGGCAGGAACAGCACGGTCGCCAAGACGTATACGGCGATATATGCGACCGATGTCCATGCCCCCAGGCTGCCAACCGCCGCTTCGATGGCGTCAGGATCGAATCTCTGCCGGTTGACGAATGCCCACACGATGCCCGCGCCCAGCAGGGCGATAAGGACGAGGCGCGGCATCAAGCGGCGCAGGCTCATGGCCCCGAGTCCCGGCGATTGATCGGGTAGGCGCCCGCCGATCCGACAAAGGGTTGGATCAGCATGCGGTCAAGGCGTAAGTCGCCGGTGTCACGAAAAACATCCAGGCCGATGGTCATGTCCTGGTGTCCCTTGGCCGGTTGCGCCCGGTATGTTCCGAGCAGCCGGTCCCACCACGGCAGATTAAAGCCGAAGTTGCTGTTGGTTTCGTTAGGGATGACCGAATGATGCACGCGGTGCATATCTGGCGTGACGACGATCCAGCGGAGAATGCCGTCCAGCCGCAGGGGCAACCGGACGTTTCCGTGATTGAACATGGAGGTGGCGTTCAGCAGCACTTCGAATATCAGGACGGCTACGGCGGGGGCGCCGATGGCGGCGATGACGGCGAATTTGATCCCCACCGAGAGCAGAATCTCGAAGGGATGAAACCGGGCGCCGGTGGTCACGTCAAAATCGAGGTCCGCGTGGTGCATGCGGTGAAGGCGCCATAAGGCCGGAACGGCATGAAACATGACGTGCTGCAGATAGATAGCAAAATCAAGGACCACGACCGCGGCGACGATCTTCAGCCAGAAGGGCGCGGCGACATTATTCAGCAGACCCCAGCCGCGCGTCTCGGCTAGGGCGGCCAGGCCGACGGGGACGGTCGCAAAAACAAGGCGGGCGAGAATGGTGTTGAGAGCAACGATGCCGAGATTTCCGGGCCATCGGCGCCAGCGGGATACAGCGCGGATCCGCCGAGGCGCCAGAACCTCCCAGCCGATCATCACGGCCAGCACGCCGCCGAAAAAACCGAGGCGGATCGCCGGTTCGTGTCCGAGAATGAAGCCCGAGAATGCTTCCATATTCCTATCCGTCTTTATTGCGGCGGATGGTGCGCGGAATGATCGTCGGGATCAACTGGCTTGTCGGAGAGCGTCCCTGAAGGGTTGGACGTCGAATCATTGGAAGCAGGCATCATCATGCAGCTTTTCTTGCCGGCCATCATGGTCGTCTTTTTGTCTTCGTTCGACGATGACGTTCCACCGTCGTCTATTTGGGCCATCATCTTGGCGCACATATCGGCCATATCCCGGGCCATTTCCGGGCCGCAGCCGCATGGCATCATGGCGCTTCCCATTCCGGTGTGTGATTCCCCGCCACTGGGTTTGCCGGTCGCTGCACATGCGGATAGGAACAGCGCCGCGATGGCATTGATCATAAATCGTTTCATGGAGGTCTACCCCCAGCGGTAAGGATGTGATCCTTGTGCTGCAACTGCATAATACGCGGTCAGTCTGCCTGTTTCCCGCGCGGCGGCATTGACAAGGGTCAAGGAATTCACAGAGCACAGGTTCTAGGGTTAATGCGCTGATCTTTCCGCCTATTGAGGAGAAATTGCCATGAAATGCCGCAGTTTGTTCGCTGGCGCCGTTATGCTGCTCGCCGCCTCCACGGCCCTGGCCGCCCAAGAGGCAACGCCCGAACAAAGTCAAGAACGGTTCGCGCAGATGCACGCCATGATGCAGCAAGCGGATCACGCAGCTACCGTCGCCGAACGCCAAAAGTTGATACAAGAGCACATGAAATTAATGCAGGAACAAATGCAGACGATGCATGCCATGATGGGCCAAGGCGGAATGATGGGCCGGGGCCGCATGATGAGTGGGGCGCAGAAAGGTTCGGGCGAAGGCTCCGACATCGCGCCGCAAATGCAGCAAATGCAAATGATGCAGCAGCGCATGGACATGATGCAGCAGATGATGGAACAGATGATGCAGCATCAGCAGCTCATGATGAAACCGGCGCAGTAGGGCATTGGACCCTATGACCGTCAACTGGTTGCAAAAGAGGAACGACGGCACGACGTGGCCCGGCTCGGCTGCGTAAGGCGGTATCTGGTCTTCCTGGCGGCAGGAAACCTTGCGTGGGAAACCTTCCATATGCCGCTTTACGGCTTGTGGGAGACGGGAACGTACCGCCAGATCATCGTCTACGGGCTGCACTGTTTGGCAGGCGACATACTGATCGGTATGAGCGCGCTGGTCATGGCCATTTTGGTTTTCGGGGACGAGGGCTGGCCCGCCAACGGCTACAGGCGGGTCGCGACCTGGGCTATCGTCTTTGGGTTCGGCTATACGGTGGGAAGCGAATGGTACAACGTGCAGTTCGCAGGACGCTGGGCGTATTCGGAATGGATGCCGCTCATCCCGGTCCTCGGCGTCGGCGTTTCTCCGCGTTTCCGTGGATCGTCGTGCCTGCAGCCGGCTTCTGGTGGGCAACACTGCCACCGTATCGAGGCGATCAATAGTTTCTCAGCCTGTCGGACTCCGGGCCTCGACGGGCGAGCTGGATTGTCCGCCAAAAGTGACCGGCGATAAACAAGGTCAACTCTGGTGAAGTTCCTGTGAATCAGAACGGTAATTTTTGGATGAAGTTTACGAGGCGCTTTGTCTTTTTGCTGAACAGGCTAGGCGTGTACCATGCGCCCGCCGCGCGCTTGCTGACCTCGCCAAGCGTCGGGTAGGGCATGATCATGCTTGTCATGGTGCCGATCTTAAGGCCGTTGGAAATGGCCAGTGCCCACAAAGCAACCAGCTCCCCCGCTTGGGGTCCCACAATCGAAGCCCCGAGAATCCGGCCTCGCGATTTCGTAATTACGCGTATTTGACCGTTCGTCGTGCGTTCGGCGACGGCGCGATCATTTTCGCCGAAGGACCACGTCGCCACCTTTATGCTATCGCCATATTTCTGCCGCGCGGCATCCTCGGTCTGATCCGCGATATCGGCGCGCGTCTCCGGCCGGCAAAAAACCGTGACGGAAAAACCGTCCCCCAGCCTGCGGAGTAGGACCATGAGCGACGGCAAACTCGAAGTCACCCAGGCCTTGCTCTACCTCGACGGTGTCA
>WGNC01000028.1 GCA_016124745.1 Thiobacillus sp. | reverse complement strand
TGCCGCCCGACCGGGCGGGACTAGAAGGGAGCGCCGCCACCCCGCTTCCGCGGCGTCAGGCCAATGACAAGTTCATCGCGCGTGAGCGCGATGGCCGTAGATCTTGCTTGCGCCAGGGATCGAAGCCCGAAGGGCCGAGATGCCGCGAGGCAGCTCGGCTTGCGAGAGCCCGGCGCGCGGGGCCTGCCCCGCGCGGGTGCCCCTCCTTCTGCAACTCTTACGCTACCACGCGCGGAGATCGCATCCGACGACGTAGTGAACGGAGTGCGTGTTGTGCGCCAATTCGTGCTTGCGGGGCAACCGATCTTCTGTGACCTTCGCTGTTTCATGTCCGCGATAGAACTTGAGCCCGACATTGCCGACGAAGTGCCGTGGTCGGATTTCCTCACCGACTACGATGAACGGCATTTGATTGTTTACATGCGGTTGCTCGATGCGCGGGCGGCTGGCGCCAGCGATGAAGAAATGGTGCGGATCGTCTTGTGTATCGATCCCGAGAAGGAGCCCGAGCGCGCACAAAGTGCTCTGGAGACCCACCTGAGCCGTGCCCGTTGGATGACGGAGCACGGCTATCGTCAGCTCCTCCGGAAATAGGCGCTACTTTTACCTCAAGAACTGCACATAGCCGCCGTTCATAAGCGCGAGACCACGACGTACGGTAGTGCGCACCTTGTCTCGCATGGTGCGGCTTCGCCAGCCGCGCCGCACGCGCTCCTCGCCGAAGAGCGCAACGGCAATGTCCCGGCGCGACGCGCCCGCGCGTTCGCCGTCAAGCGCCTGGAGGACTTCGATCAAGCGTCGCCCTTGAGCGTGTGGTCGATAGAGTGACGCTCGCAAATCACGGCACGCTGCCAGGTCCGCGAGTTGCCGGACGCTGAGCGCGCGGACAGCTACCGACGCGGTAGACGATAGAATATCAGGCAGGAGGCGCCCGGAAGAGAAAACCGAACCGCTTTTGACCTCGAGCTGCAAGAAGCGACCTGCCTTGGTGAACAACACATGCTGACGGCCGTCGGGCTCAATATAGACCGTGGTTCTGCAATGACAGGCCGCCAGGGGCAGGAGGCCGTGGTCGTCATGGGCGCTGTCGGAAACAGCGACAACGGGCAGGATTGCCGGATGGACGTTGGACGTCCAAAGAACATTGGCTTGGCGTGCATCGCGGTCGGGATTCTCAAACAAGCCCAGCAAACCCCACTGTCGGGCGTCTATATCCACATGCGCAGCATTGATGACGGTGAGACCGGCCTTTCTCTCTTCCGAACGACGAGCCGAGCTGGACGCCGCCCACGCGGCGCGATAGTCCGGATTGCGGCGCAGAAACTCCCACGCACAGGCTTTGCGCGGAACACCCGCAATCCAGCGATAGGTTTGGGGAAGCCACCAGGGCGACGGATCGGTGCTGTCGTGTACGAACGGCATAACGGGTCTCCCGCGGTTGCCGCGGATTGCCATCCGAGTGCCCGCTCGCCGACCCGTGCCGACGAGATCCGTTCCTCTCGCCTGCCAAACAATCCATGACAACTCCCGACATAAACGCCCAAAAATAACAACCGTTGCTGGATTTCTTGCGCCTTATACCAATTACTTGTGAGGAAGAAAATCTACTTATGGTGGCGAATTCTTTCCATTTTCGGCGGAACCACGGATATAGCTCTCTGGCGGTACGAGCGGACACTGGCGCCTGGCAAGGATTGTGGCGGCCCCTGACCAGGATGTGGCCCTCTGTGGGGCGAGTTGCAGATTCGATTGGCGTGGGTCCATTGGGGCTCGGGGCGGTCTGTTGGTGTAGTGGTGGTTACGGTCGCCCAAACAGAGGACGGGGCGCGATCCATGACAAGACGCGGTTGCCGAACAGACAACTCAGCCCGACGATAAACACCGCGACGCCGACGTTCCAAAGCAAGACGATCGCTGCGGCGTTGTGGTCGTGGAACAGGGACAAACCTGTGGCGACGATCCCAGCCACAGCCAAACTGCCGGTGATCGTGACCGGGCGCGCCCTGAATGATGCCGCATAGCGCACCATGAGCAGAAAGATCAACGACAGCGGCACAAAAAGCAGCAGCATGAGCGCAAAGCAGCGCACCTCTCCGCCATAGCCGGCCGCCGGCATTGGCGCGACCCACTGTGTTAGGCAGCCGTAGCTGATGGTGGACATCCAAGCGAAGAACGCCGGCAACGGCAGCAACATCCATAGCCGGGAGCGATCCGGCAGGCTTACCAGGAAAGCCGCAATAGCTGCGAAAATCCCGGTCAGCAGCGAGGACGCTAAGGCAAGGAGAAAAATGGGTTCACCGATACGTGTGGCCAAGTCGGGACGCACGCCGTGGACCAAAGCCATCAGAGCCAGCATCAAACCCGCAAGCCCCAACCAGATGAAGGCGCGGGTCACCGGCGGGTGCAGTCGTTTGACTGGTCCGGCCTTTGTGGCAAGGGAGTCTATCAGTTCAGGTGTCGTAATCACGCTTCGCCGCCTTCATCTCCAATGATTTTCCGTAGGTTCTTGAGGGCGCGATGCATCGCGACCTTGAGCGAAGCGACCGACATGCCACTGGATACTGCCGCATCATTGAGGCTCATCTCTTTCAACTTTAACAGAGTCACCGCCTCTCGTTGGCTTTGCGGAAGTTTGTCAATCGCCTTTGCCAATACGTCGGCATTGGAGACACCCTCCTCTATATTCGTTTCGGGAGACGCAAAAGTTTCATGCATCGGTTCAAGCGGGGTATGGCGGCTCCTGCTGCGCATAACACGGCGTAATATATCGACAACGCGGCGGTTGGCGATGGTCGCTAGCCAGGGGGCAAAGGGACGAGTGGGATCGTAAGTGTGCCTGATGGAATGCACCGTCAGCAGGACATCCTGAACCGCGTCCTCGATATCTGAGGGCTCGGACAACCGCCTGCCTGCAATAGACCGAATATATGGGGTGATGTCCTGAAGAAGTCGGCGATAGGCGCCTTGGTCACCGTCCTGCGCATGCGCCATCAACACCGCGCGTTCGAAGTCCTTGCTGTCGGCACCGCGCGAATCCTTTCGCCCCACGACGCCGGTAACCAGTTTCAGATGCGAGATCTTGTCTTTTGCGGTGCTCGTCACGTTCTCGCGCTCGCTCAGTGGCTTCCGAAAACTAGAACAAATCAAAAGCAAAGTTATAGAAGTTTATTTTTTGCGGCAGCCGTAACCTTTCGCAACCCGTCAACGAATCTCCTCCCGTCAGTCTCATTTTCCGAGACGTAAGCCCAATGAGGAGATCACATGAAATCCACCAATCGCCGTTTGTTTGCCGCCACGGCCCTGTCCGCTGCCATGGGGATTGCCATGGCCATGACCGGAACGCCGGCCTCCGCCGCAGATATGAAAGAGATGCCGCAGGCCGTGAAAGACAACATGGCCCGCGCGAAAGCCAACCATCTTGTCAAATGTTACGGTGTTTCAAAGGCCGGTTTGAACGACTGCGCCGAAGGCGCACACTCCTGCGTCGGCCAATCCACCCGCGACCGCGATCCGGCTTCCTTCGTGCTTTTGCCGCAGGGCGATTGCCAGAAGATTGCCGGCGGCAAGACTTCCGCTAGCTAATACAGTGAAGCGGCCACCCCTGACCCCCTCTCTGGCCGCGCGTGGCCCGATCCCTGCCGAAGCGGGGATCGGGCTGCGCTTTCAGCATCATCAGGATGTTGTCGATTCAAAGCCTGCCGTGCCGTGGTTCGAAGTGCATACCGAGAATTATATGGGCGGCGGCCCGCCGCTTCGGTATTTGGACGCGATCCGCACCGACTATCCGATTTCGTTGCACGGCGTGGGCCTCTCGCTCGGCAGCACCGACGGTCTTGATCCGACACACCTTGAGCGCGTGCACCAAACCGTTGAGCGCCTGGAGCCGGGTCTTGTATCTGAGCATTTGGCGTGGTGCGTGACGGACGGCGTCTGCGTCGTCGATTTGCTCCCGCTGCCGATGACCGAAGAAGCCTTGAATGTCGTGTCCCGGCACATCGATCAAGTGCAGACCGCGCTGAAGCGCGCCATCCTGATCGAGAACCCTTCGACCTATCTTCAATTTGCCCATTCACCCATTCCCGAATGGGAGTTCATGGCCGCGGTCGCCCAGCGAACCGGCTGCGGCATTTTATGCGACGTCAACAATATCTTCGTTAGCGCCAGCAATCACGGATGGTCCCCGTCCGAGTATCTGGCAGCCCTGCCTCCGAAAGCGATTGGCGAAATTCATCTCGCCGGCCATTCCGTGCGAAACGTCGGCGACGGGCGGACAATACGCGTTGACGACCACGGCTCGCGCGTGATTCCGGAGGTCTGGGAGCTTTATGCTGAAGCTTTGCACCGTTTTGGTCCCGTCCCCACGCTTATCGAGTGGGACAATAACGTTCCCGGCCTCGATGTACTAATGGGCGAGGCTGCCAAGGCAGCCGCTGTCATCAAGAATGCATTGCCGGAGGACGGTCATGCCGACGCTGCGTGAAATCCAGAACGCGATGCACCGGAGCCTGCTTCATCAGGATAACGGCACGATGCACAGGTATATCGTCAGCGACCATCTGGCTGCTGGCGAGCGGCTGAACATTTACCGCAATACCCATATCGGCAGCCTGTCCGCCGTGCTGCGGCTGGCTTTTCCGGCGGTCTGCAAACTCGTCGGCGAGGATTTCTTTGACGCGGCCGCAGCAGTCTTTATCGACAGTCATCCTCCCATCGGCGCCTACCTCTACGAATACGGCGCGGAATTCCCGGCGTTCGTCGAAGGATTCGAGCCTGCCGCCGGATTGCGGTATTTGCCAGATGCCGCGGCGCTGGAATGGGCGGTCCACCGCGCTGTTCATGCCCCTGACATTCAACCTCTGGACCGCTCCCGCCTGATAGAGGTGGCGCCCATTGATCAGGGACGCATTGCGTTCGTGCCCCATCCCTCGGTGGGACTTTTACACCTTGCCTACCCGGCCCATGATATCTGGCAAGCGGTCCTCGACGGCGACGATGAAGCCATGGCCGCAGTCGACCTCCGGGAAGACGCGAAGTGGGTATTGGTGGAGCGCTATGACGGCGAAGTACGCGTCTCGTATTTATCAGATGATGCAGCCTGGTTCGCAGCTCGCCTGTTCGCCGGCAAGCCGCTGCAGATGGCGTTGGAGTCCGGTGGCGATGACGCGCCGGTCTACCTCGCGGATCATTTGGCCCACGAGCGCTTTATCGACCTGAAACTCCTCGATCCCAAAATAATTCACTAAGTGCGGAGAACATTAATGACTGAAGCTACGCCGTCCACGTCATCACCACCGGGCTGGTCAGTCTTGACGGCCATTGCCGGGAAGGTGCCGGGATGGCTCGACAGCGTGCCCTACGCCCTTTTGGCCCTGCCGCTTCGTTTTGCGGCTGCGACGGTTTTCTGGCGTTCCGGCCAAGGCAAGCTGGCGAACTGGGACACCACTTTGTATTTGTTTCAGGAGGAGTACAAAGTGCCGCTTTTGCCGCCGGACTTCGCCGCGCACATGGCAGCCGCGGTCGAACTGACGACGCCTGTGCTATTGGTGTGCGGCTTGGCGTCGCGCCTGTCCGCGGCCGTGCTCTTGGGGATGACGGCGGTCATCCAGATCTTCGTCTATCCCATGTCCTGGCCCACCCATATTCAATGGGCCGCGATTCTTCTCATCATCCTTTGCCGCGGGCCGGGCATGCTCTCCGTCGACCACTTTCTGCTCACGCAAATCGCGCCAAAACTGGGATTCACGCGCAAATAAATCCTCTCGCCATAGGACGCTCATATGTCTGCTGAAATTACCCGACCCCTTCCCGATACCAAGGCACCCGCCCTTCGCTTGCCGACCGTCGGCGGCAGCAGCTTCGATCTGGCCGCAGCCCGGCCGGAAAGCTTTTCGATGCTGGTCTTCTATCGCGGCCTTCATTGTCCCATCTGCAAAGGATATCTGAACGACCTTGACGGCAAATTTTCGGATTTCGAGAAGGCCGGCGTTATTCCCGTCGCCATCAGCAGCGATCCGCAGGATCGTGCCGAGAAATCCAAAACAGACTGGGGCATCAAGAATTTGCCCATTGCCTACAACTTCAGTGTCGAGGATGGACGTAAGTGGGGGCTATACATTTCAACGGCGATCACCGAACAGGAAATTCCGGTCTTCGTCGAGCCGGGCGTGTTTTTGATCCGGCCCGATCAGACCCTGTATGCCGCCGCGATCCAGACCATGCCCTTCGCTCGCCCGCACTTCGATGAAGTTCTGGGCGCCGTACGATACGTAACCAAGAACAGGTATCCGGCGCGCGGAGCCGCATAATGGCTAAGGCCATCTGGAACGACGCTGTCATCGCCGAAAGCGACACATTCGAAACGGTGGAAGGGAATGTGTACTTTCCACTGTCGGCGTTGAAGATGGAGCACTTCCAGCCGAGCAAACAGACCTCCGTCTGCTTCTGGAAAGGCAGGGCGCATTACTACGACGTCGTCGTCAACGGCGAAATCAACCGGAATGCGGCGTGGTATTACCCTCAGCCAAGCCCCTTGGCGAAGAAGATCGCCGGTTACGTCGCATTTTGGCGCGGGGTAAAGGTAAAGAAATAGAGCGGGAGGATCGGCTGTGAGAACGTTTCGCTTACCCTCGGTGGCTCTTGCCGTTCTGGGTTCCGTTCTCATGGCGGTTGCAATCGTTTTGAGTATCGTGCCATCCCCCGCGGCCGCGCCGGGCAAATGGCGCAAAGAATGGCCCACCACAGACTTTTTCCAATCAGACGGAAGTGCAGATTTACGGCAGTCATTACGTACAGGAGGTTTCGCCGGATGCGATAGGCCGCGCATTGGCCGAGTGGACATCCGCCTTAGGTTAATGGCAACTCCATGCGTCTAAGACCTTATCGAGAGCCTGGAAGCCCTTTCCAGATTTCGTTGCAGGCGACCATAGTTGCCGGGTTCGCCATCGTGATCGTTTTAACGGCGGCAATTGTCCATGCCGCGTGGTCGTATACCTCGAGCCAAAATATTGCCGAGTTGAGCAAGCGCCTATCGGACCAGGTGACGCTTTATATCGCGGACAAAATCGAGGGACTTCTCGACGATGCCGTCGTCGCCCGCGAGGCTTTTGCCTCGACCGTGCGGGCACAAAGCGTCGACATAAAAATGCAGATGATCAACGAGCCTGTTATCCTCTCCTTCTTCAAAAGCCACCCCAAACTTGACGAGATGGAGTTCTCGCTGCCTAGCGATCACTCCATCCGGGTTTCGAGAAATAAAGTTGGAACATTTACGTCCGAAGAGCTCATACCGTCGGCTAACTCCCTCCTACTCAAGCGGAAATACTATGCGCCGGATGCCGGCGGCCAGTTGGTTCTGAAGCGTGAGGAGACCGGGCAGTCCAATTACCAGGCGACACGACAGTTTTGGTATCGCACGGCGTTTGACATTGATAAGCCTGAGTGGAGCAACATATACCCGTCGGTCCGTAGCGGCGGATTTCGGGTGACGACGAGTGAAACGGTTGATGTCGACAATCCCGATTGGGGGGTTGTAGGTGTAACGCTTTCTCTGGATCGGTTTTCGTCATTTCTCAACGACATCAGTTTGACACCGGGGAGCTTCATTCTCCTGACCAACACGGCTTCGCAAGTCATTGCAGTTCAAAATAGCGTTTCACCAAGCTCCGCGGTGCTGCCGACCGGACAACAACTGCGAACTTTAGAGGAAATCGAGATTCCCGGGGGTCGTGCGGTGTCCTACGCCATCGCGCGGAACAGACTGAATCTTGGGGACCTGAAGCATCCCTTCTTCACAGTGCTTGACGGCGAGAATGTTGGCGGCCCGACTTTCGTTATGCTGGCTCCGTTGAATCAAATGGGCCTGATTGTGGCGATCGTGACGCCCGAGAGCGATCTCCTGGGCAACGTGAATGCGAAGTTGCAAATGCTGTTCTTCGTCATTGCGGTACTGGTCATGTCCGTCGTGTTGGTGACCGCCATTGTCGCGCGGCGGTATTTGGGGAGGCCCCTGTCGGCAGTCGTGCAAAATATACATTATCTGCAGAAATTCGACCACGACAGTATCGTAACGAAGGCATCACCGTTCTCCGAGGTGACCGAGGTCTCGCGGGCGATCAAGCACATGAACAACAGTCTGACCTCCTTCGGAAAATATATCCCGAAGAAGCTCGTTCAAACGCTCTTCGCGCAAGGAATGGAGGCCAAACTGGGGGCGGAACTGCGGACGATGACGACGCTGTTCGTGGACTTGGCGAATTTTACACACATCTCCGAGATGCTTGGGGACGATGTCGCCGAGTTTCTTGGCAGCTATCTGAGTACCATCTCGGAGGTCGTGCAACGCCACAATGGCACGATCGATAAATATATTGGAGACAGTGTGATGGCGTTTTGGGGTGCACCCGAGGCCCATAGTGCGCACGCATTGTCTGCATGCCGTGCCGCATTGTCATCCCGTGAAAGCATAGCCGCGCTTCGTCAAATCACGCGAAGCCGCGGGCTTCCGGATGTGCATGCACGGATCGGTATCAACACAGGTCCGGCGCTCGTGGGTAATTTTGGCAGCACTGACCGTCTCAACTATACAGCCATCGGCGACTCGGTAAATGTCGCGAGCCGCCTGGAATCTTTGAACAAGGCCTACGGAACCGAAATTCTGATCGGTGAGTCGACATATGAGATTGTCCGGCAAGACGTTATCGCCCGATTGATCGATAGAGTTTCTGTATACGGCAAGGATGAGGCCATCAGCGTTTACGAACTCATTTCCATGAAAGAAGGCGAACAGCCGCGACCCGAGTGGATTGAATTGTACGAACTGGGCTTGGCGTCGATAAGGCGATGCGATTGGAACAAAGCAGTCAGCTATTTTTCCCGGGTCATCGCAATGCGCGGTCATGATCAAGCCTCAGAGAAGCAAATCGAACGCGCCAAATCATACGCCCTTACGCCGCCCCGGGGCGGATGGGACGGGCGGGTGGTCATGAATTCAAAATGAGAGGCGTGGCCGCCGTCGCGCGGACGGGAAGTTCAGATGATTTCGTGTTAGCATACAGTTCATCATGGAACATATGGGAGGGTAATTATGTCTGACATATCACTGGCTTCTGATGTTCAACGAAGACTACAGATTTCCCTTTTTGCGCTTCGGGTCACGATATCTTGGTTCCTGTTGCAGTGGGCAGTGGAGAAAATGGTGGCTCCGGCTGTGACATCGAAGATATTCAATGTTTTTTACGGCGTGACGCTAGATGTAAACATCGCTCCGATTATCGGTGCGATTCAAGCGATCGTCATATTGGCTTTCCTCGCCGGCTTTCTGAAAACGTGGAGTTACGCTCTGGTTGCTATCATGCACGGTGTATCCACCCTGGCGACATGGCGCTCGCTCGTCATGCCGTTTGCCGAGGGCAGCAATCACCTGTTTACGACGGCCGTGCCTGTGCTCGCGGCGTGTGCGATGCTGTTCTATCTGCGCGACCAGGACAATTTATTTTCGATTGACGCGCGGCGAGCGCTTGCAAAGGACCAGCCTGTGGCATCTGCATAGATCTGATAATGGGTATGGAAAGATGCGGTAGGCTAACTATCCGGCCGCGCCAATTGGATCAACAGGCCGGCGAAGCTAAAGCTTCGCCGGCCTAACAGATGTAGCTGAAGCTGACGTTGTGGACTGCTGAGCATTTCCCCAGCGGCTGTGAGCTGGTCCTGGTATCGTGAGATACGTTTTGTCACCGAATAGCGACGATCACCATATGAGAGTGATCGGGCAGAGAACTGTCTAATACCCAGCTATGATGGTACTGCTAGCGCGTCATCGCCCCGAAATCGGAAAACGCCTCGTTTCAGCAATACAAAGCTCGGGCGTGGACGGGCGAGGAATCAGATAAAGTGCCGAATGGATAAACTTTTGGGTTTGTACTGGCAGGAATTGCTGGAATATAGCCGTTTTCGACGTGCTTGAAACTTTCTCGCGCTTTTCTGCGAATACCTTTGGAGGGCCTCGTTATTAAAGGATTTAGATCTTGAACAAAATGCACTCCCAGGCAGAGAAATTCTCCGACCCATATATGACCGCCAAGGGCGAGCGGCGCGCCTGGGTGGACATGACTGAACTGAAGACGCTCTGGTTCAACACGGGAACGCTCTGCAACTTATCCTGCGCAAATTGTTATATCGAATCTTCGCCGAGAAATGATCGTCTTGCCTATCTGACTCTGGGGGAAGTTGCAGTCTGTCTCGACGAAATCGCGCGGGAAAGATTTCTAACGGAGGAAATCGGCATTACCGGTGGGGAACCGTTCATGAATCTGGACATCATCCCGATCATGGAAGAATGCCTCAAACGCGGATTCTCACTTCTGGTTCTCACGAACGCGATGCGCCCCATGATGAAGCATGAAGGCGCCTTACTGCGTCTGAAGGATCTTTACGGCGGGAAGCTTACCTTGCGTGTTTCCGTCGATCATTTCGAGCGGCACCTGCATGAAGAGGAACGCGGCCCGCGGACATGGGGCCCTACCATAGAGGGCCTGAAATGGCTTTCAAATAACGGCTTCGACATCGCGGTCGCCGGACGCACGCGGTGGGGCGAAAACGAAGAGACGTTGCGCAACGGGTACGCCGCGTTATTCAAGGAGAATGACATAAACATTGATGCGAGCGACAGCAAACAGCTGATTCTGTTTCCTGAAATGGATGAAAACGCACCCGTCCCGGAGATTACGACGTCCTGCTGGGCGACGCTCGGCGTCAATCCCGATGACATGATGTGCGCGTCATCGCGCATGGTGGTCAAACATAAAGGCGATGAAAACCCGTCCGTCATGGCCTGCACGCTGCTTGCCTACGACGCACGGTTCAACATGGGAAGGACCCTGAAGGAGGCTTCGCGAGCCGTATCTCTGAATCACCCCCACTGTGCAGAATTCTGTGTCCTGGGCGGCGGGTCATGTACGGCGCACGCGTAATCTTCGGCCGCCTGACACTTAACCTTCGCTTCCACGCCACTTGCGATCGCACTTATTCTACGGCGAGAGATGTATTTCTTCTAATCCACTCCAAAACATCTCTTTGCCTCTCATGTGGTGCGCTTGGCATCTCAGATAGAACATGCTTTAGGTCATCAGCCCTATCGGCATCCGTCAGCATGGGAAGATGACGGGGCGTGGACGGCAGTGCGGCCTCCAGCCGTTCCAGCGTCGCACTTGTACTCCAGGGCACAGATATCCAGATGCTTCGGTCCAAAGCAACACGCCCGCCGAATAGATAGTAGCCGCCATCCCGTGCGGGACCGACAACAAAATCTTTATAATGAAGCGTGGCGATCGCCGCTTCGAGATGGGAAGAGGAAAGCTGAGGGGTGTCCGCTCCGATCAATAGAACGTTGTCGTAATCCATCAGCAGAGTAGAGTAAATATGATGCTGCCGCTCTCCAAGGTCGCCTTCCCCGGTGTAGAGAACGGGGGAGCTGTTCCAAACAGCGCTGTCCACTGCCTCTTCCTCGGCGACTGCACAAAATACCGAAGCGTTAACGGCGCCGACAGTTGCCTTAACCGCTCCGACGCAAAGGGAATAGAATTCCAGGGTCTTCTCCGCCCCGATCCCTGCGGCCAGGCGCGTCTTAATGGGCGAGAGTCCGGGTGTTTTCATAAAAATAGCAATCGCTGTGGTCATGTCCGAGCTCGCACGAGTTTTACGGCTTCCGGCACGGACATTCCGATCCAGCGTCGCTGATAAAGAAGGGTGAGGTTGAACCAACCATGTTCGCGATATTTGCGTGCGCTCGTGACCAGTTTCGAAGGGATACGGTTCAGCCGAACACCCGACTGGCGCAGCCGCCAAACCAACATCAGGTCTTCACCATAGGGGACATCTTCCGGATAAAGCCCTGCGCGCAAGAAATGACTCCTGGCAATACAAAACCCCTGATCACCGTAGGGGGTGCCGAATAAGCGGGAGCGCATGTTTGCGCCCCAGGCATTAAGCGCAGTCTGGGGCGGCCCATCATTCGCAAAGGCAAGGTCAAAATAATGTAACGCGTCGGGCTTCCCATCCAACGCCCGGCCAAGCACTTCAAGATTATGGATGCTAATGCGGCTATCGGCATGAAGGAACCACAAAAAAGGCCGCGTGGCGGAAAGTGCGCCGGCATTGAGACTCATGGCCCGCGTTCCCTTGGAAACGACAGCTATTTCCGCTTTATTCTTAATGGGTTCGAGGTCGGATAATAATTGTTGAAGATGGTCCTCCCTATCGTAAACCGGAATGATAATGCTGACTTTTTCGTACATGGTTTACGCTCTAAGAACACGCAACCATTCTCTCTGCGCCGGTCCAAGGTGGTCGTCCGGCGTCAAGACAGCCGACTTGAGCGCATGGCGAACGTCCGCCGGAGTATCGGTCAAAGGCTGTCTTACAAGTTCGGTCAGCAGGTCCTTCGCCTTCTCGACACCCGCTTTGTAAATCTCCAGGAACTTCTCGACACTGACATGCTGCGTCGGATCATCCATCCAGCAATCGTAATCTGTGATGACGCAGACGGTGCAATAGGCGATTTGCGCCTCGCGGGCGAGAAAAACCTCCGGCACATTGGTCATGCCCACTAGATCGCATCCTGCCGAATCCCGCAAGAAATAGCTCTCGGCCCGCGTACCGAGACGCGGCCCTTCGACGCAGCCATAAGTCTTGTCCAGATGCAGAGTAAGATTCAGGCGCTTCGCGGCCCCGGCAATGTCGTTTGACAGGGCCGGACAAGCCGGTAGAGCTGTCGAGACATGAGCGGTTACACCATCACCAAAGAAACTATATGGCCGACGCCCCCTCGTATGATCAAAATATTGGGAGGCTAAAGCCATATCGCCAGGCCTTAATTCCTCACGTAAACTTCCCGCCGCTGAAACGCTAAAAATTCTTCGCGCGCCGAGTTGCTTTAGGGCAAAGATGTTGGCCCGGTAATTGACTTCATGCGGCAGCAAGTGGTGGTGCCGCCCATGCCGCGGCAGGAACAGTATGTGCTCGTTCTGAAAAACGCCTTCAACGATGGAATCGGACGGCTCTCCAAAAGGCGTTTCGATGTCGTGCCTTTTTTCAATGGTCATGCCATCCAGTTCATAAAGACCCGATCCACCGATAACCGCCAGCATCAGCAGCAGGCTCCCGTCTCGATAACCGCACCCGGCTTCGAGGCGCAATCGAAGACGCCGTAATGGGTTGAGAAATCCCCTTCGACCCTGAAGTGACCGGCATAACGGGTTTGAGCCAGCATATTCGCCGTATTGCCGCATACCGGCATGGGCTGGCCGGTTTTAAACTCATGATGATCATCCAGAACAAAACCATGCGGGCATTCGGGGATCGTCCCTTTATACCAGGCGACATGGCCGTAATTTTCGCAGATATCCTCGAGATCGACTTTAAAGGCGCGGATTGTCACGGAATAGAAGTCGACCATTCCCGCCTTTCGTTGAACGTCCGGATCGTCGAGAGTGAGTTGGCGTTTCGAAACTGTCCGGTAATCGAGGATTCCGATATCGCGCAACATGCGGCGAAAGTCCTCGGTATACATCGCACCCCCCAGGCATTCGCCGCGCAGGACCGTATCGTTCTGTAATTCTGCCGGGACTCGTCTGCCGGCGAACACGTCGGAAAAATATAGCTCCCCGCCGGGTTTAAGGACGCGGTGAATTTCCTCGAACACGGACTTTTTGTCGGGAGACAGATTTATCACGCAGTTGGAAATGACAATATCCACGGAACTATCCTGTATGCCAGCGGATTTCAGATCTTCTATATATCCTTTCACGAATCCCACATTCGGCTTTTCGTATCCAAATCTGTCCATATGCCAGCCGACATACTGCTTGGCGACAGACAACTGCTCATCAGTCATATCGATGCCAATGACGCGTCCGGTCTTGCCGACAATCTGACTCAGAATGAAGGCGTCCCGTCCGGTGCCGCAGCCGAGGTCAAGAACCGTGCAGCCGTCTGCGGCGACGGGTAGCGGAGAACCGCATCCGTAAAACTTGGACTGCACTATGTCATGCACGTTCTTTAACAGCGCTTGCACGCGCGGCGGCGGAGCATCCAAGGGGCAGCATGCGCTGGTTTTCAGATCCTCTTTGGTTTTGAGGACCTGACCGTAATAGTTTTGTATCTCTTTAAGCGTTTGTTGGGACACCGGTCTCTCCGTCGTTAGAATGCGCTGGCTGTCAGATAAATCGCGGCGGCGAAAACCCCTGCGATCGGCGCGGTCACAAGCCAAGCAAAAAGCATGGACCTGATTGTATGCATGTTAAGAGATTCTTTGTTCGCTAGTCCCACGCCCATGATAGCGGAGGACGAGACGTGAGTCGTAGACACCGGCAATCCAAAGCGGCTGGCCCCGATGACGAGAAGGGCCGCGATCAAGTTAGCGGAAAAGCCTTGTTCGTGATTCATCTGCGTGACATTGAAGCCCAATACGCGGGTGATGGTCTTGCCGGCTGTCCAACTGCCCAATCCCACAGCCAACGCCCCTACGACAAACGTCCAGGTTGGAGCGGTATTGTTGTCGAGGAGCAGAAACGGCAAGGCGACTGCGATGAGCTTCGGCGTGTCGTTGAGACCGCGTGAGAAGGACAAGAGGCCGCTCGTGAGCCAGTGCATGTGATCGATGGAGATTGCAACGCCGTGGGTCAAACCCGCCTGCGGACTATCGCAGGCACAGACAATACAATCCTGTAGGGGCGTTGCGGCACGGTTATTCGCCGGCAGCAATGCGAACTTGGGAACGGGCGTCAAGCAGAACCGGACGCGATGCGTTGCGGAGGCCAGTTTTTCCAGGGCCGGCGATAGCGGCCACGCCAGCATAATGGCCATGAAGGGACTTGCTAATAATGGCAATGCGATCTTCGACAAAAAGGCATCCCAATTGACGCCTTGCATGCCCGACGCCATTAAACCCACTCCGATCATACCGCCCACAATGGCATGTGTTGTCGATACCGGCCATTTGCGCCACGTTGCCAGGCCAACCCACAAGATCGGTGCGCAGGCAGCAGCCAGCGCAGCAGGCATATAAAAGGCGGAGGTTTCAGCATAAAGGCTGCTGCTGAGGTTCTCGATAATCACGCTACCCCACAGCAATCCAGAGAATGCCCCGGCTACCGTCCAGATCGTGCCCCAAGCTATGGCGCCGTTGACAGATGTCAGCCCGGCCCCGGCTAGCGTAGCAATGCCCTTGGATACGTCGTTCGCGCCGTTGGCGAACGCGAGAAAAAAAAGCAAGCCGGCAGCCAGCGAAACAAACAACGGCTCCATTATCACCTCTGATTAGGGGTCTATAATGGACGAATTCGCAGGATATAGGCGTAGAGTTACATTAAAATTTATCGCCAGCGCAGCGCCATATGACCGGCCATCATGCCCACGACGCACATGAGCAGAATTGGCACGGCATGCCACACAATCAGGTGCGCCAAATTGTCGTTTTGCTCGATCATGCGCATCCATAGATACCCAAGTGACGTTGCGCCCAAGGTCGCCATACCGCCCGCCCAACAGCAGCGGATCGTTGCGCCCCTGCGTATAATCAAGAACATGACAACACCTGGAGGCACACTGAGCATCAGGATATTCCATGGACAGTCAAACTGTCCGGCGGTTAACGATTGAAGAATGTCGGCCGCCGTCAATTCCGGCGCGCCCGAAAAAGCGGTCATTGCCCAAAGGACCAGGAAGCCAAGTGGCACAAAGCGGAGCCATGGTTTTTGGTGAGCATCAGGGCGAGACAGGCAGAAAGCGGCCAGCGCCGCCGAAGAGGCAATAGCAAAGAGCAAGACCAGTTCGAGCGCGAATCTAGGATTGCCCAGCTTATCCGCAATATCGGACCGAACGCCGTTATATGCCGTCAATGTTGTCACATATAACGATGTTCCGGCGAGCCACACCAATGTTTGTCTCATGGGGCCCGGCAATGGCTTTTGCGCGCCCTCAATGACCAATTGGTCAATTAGTTGCTTCGTATCCATCTACCGTTCTTCCTGCTTCGCTTTCCGCGCCAGAACTTTATACGCTCTATGGGCGGCAACCTTGACAGCGGAAACGCTCATATTCATCGCGATGGCGGTTTCTTCGGCGGTGTGTCCCTCCACCTTCATCATAACAACAATTTTTCTCTGCTTTTTCGGAAGGGTACTTAGCATTTGATCAAGGTATTCGCTTTGATCCCGTCGTTCGGTTACATCCGGGCTCGCTATTTCATTGTCGAGATCCTCAAGGCTGATGTGTGAATGGCCGGTATTTCTATAAATGCGCCTCAGGTGGTCATTTAGACGATACCGGGCGATGGCGAACATCCAGGTCTTAAAGGGTCTGCCGGTATCGTACGTGTGGCCGGCGCGGTGAATGGAAAGCAAAATTTCCTGCACCACGTCCTCCGCTTCCGGGTAATTCCGGACCCTGTTGGACACAAAGCTTCTGAGTAGTGGTGTGATGGCATGGAATAGCGCCCCATAGGCCTTTCTGTCGCCTTGTTGAGCAAGGCGCATTAGCTCTTCAAAAGTTGATGCGCGGCCATCGGTTTCAGACATTCGTGTAACTTCTATGTTTTCCGGCCGAATACCCTAGTGGCCTGTTCAGATTATGCACCGCGTAGGAAGCTTTATGAGTTCAAGCATACCAAAACACTGGCTACCCGTCGCCGCACTAATCTTTCTGGCTCTCGTCGCCTGGGGAACTGGTTTGATGGACTTGGCCAATCTCGAAACGATCAAGGCTCAAAGCCAAATACTTCAGGATTTGGTCGTAGAGTACCCTGCATTGAGTCTAGCAGGGTATGTCGCATTATATGCAACGGTTACCGCTCTGTCGTTACCGATGGCAACGCTTCTGACGCTCGTGGGCGGCTTCCTTTTCGGGCGCTGGCTCGGTACGGCCGCGATCGTTGTCGGCGCGACGGCAGGTGCAACGGTTTTATTTTTGATTGCCCGCAGCTCCGTCGGCAGTGCGCTGCGAGAGAAGGCTGGGCCTCTTTACCGCCAAATCGCCGCCAAGCTGGAAAATAACTTAATCGGCTACATGCTTTTCATGCGCCTTGTGCCGCTGTTTCCTTTTGTTCTCGTGAATATCGTGCCTGCGCTGTTCAATGTCCGTCTTGTACCGTATGTGCTGACAACGTTCTTCGGCATAATTCCCATCACTTTTGTTTATGCCAATTTTGGACAACAGCTTGGAGCGATTGAGTCGCTGGCCGATTTGGCTTCGCCGCAGCTATTGCTTGCGTTCATACTCCTTGGGTTTGCCGTCCTCATTCACTCGCTCTTTAAACGCTGCGGCACACGGCGGATTCCAGTGACAGTCCTGCCGCTGATCTTGGTTCTATTTTCTCAACCGATTCTCGCCGGCGAAAACCACAATCGCTTTCTCGCCCTCTACCAGGAAATGTTGCAGGCTTATACCCATCCCAGCCAAAAAGATGGGATCTCGTATAACGGCGTGGATTACGATGCGTGGGCTGCGGACTCCAGGCATAAGGAGGCGTTACGGCTTTTCTTTTTGGAAGATCCAACTGCGTATAGTGTGTTGAATGAGCAGAAAGCCTTTTGGATAAACGCTTACAACTTTCTCACGATTGATTTAATCGTCCGCGAAGGCGAGCGCCGTTCGATCAAAAATCTTGGCGGTCTTTTTTCAAGCCCATGGAAACGTTATACATGGACACTTTCCGGGCATGGCTTTTCTCTCGACGATATTGAGCACAAGGTTCTGCGCCCTATGGGTGATCCCCGGATTCACTTCGCGATCAACTGCGCCTCGATTTCCTGCCCTGACCTACGAACGGAACCGTACCGCGCGGAAACTCTCGATACCCAGCTTGACGATCAGACTAAAGTGACGCTCCAGAATCCCACCAAAGGTTTGCGCGTGGCGGATAATGCCGTATACGCGAGCAAAATTTTCGATTGGTTCAGCAGTGACTTTGACGATGGGAATGTCAAAGCGTGGTTGAGCGCGCGTGTTCCTTTTAATGACGACCTCGGCCTTAAATATTTGGAATATGATTGGTCCCTCAATGAGGCTCATCACCAATGACAAATATGATAGAAACAGATGTTTGCGTGGTTGGTGCAGGCTCTGGCGGCCTATCTGTCGCGGCTGGCGCAGCGCAGCTGGGGTTGCGGACAGTGTTGATCGAGCGGGCGGAAATGGGCGGAGATTGTCTCAATACCGGTTGCGTGCCCTCCAAAGCATTGTTGGCTGCCGGGAAACGCGCTCAGGCTCATAGAAAAGACGATATTAAGGGCATCACGCCGCACGAGCCCGAAATAAACTTCTCGTTGGTCAAAGACCACGTCTTCGACACCATCAAGACAATCGAACCTCATGACTCGCAAGAAAGGTTCGAAGGCCTCGGGGTCACAGTCATCCGTGATACGGCGCGCTTTGCTGCTCCCGACACTGTTGTAGCGGGAGCGCAATCTGTTAAATCACGCTATTTTGTGATTGCAACAGGCTCCAGTGCGGCAATACCACCATTGTCGGGACTGGACAAAGGCAAGGTCTATACCAACGAAACCATATTTTCATTGCGTGAGAAGCCCGAGCATCTCGTCATCATTGGCGCCGGGCCCATCGGTATTGAGATGGCGCAAGCTCACCGGCGCCTGGGCTGCAATGTGAGCGTGATTGACATGGGGCCGATTCTGCCGCGCGATGATTGGAAGAATGTCGAGTTAGTGCGACAAGCTCTCCTGAAAGAGGGCATCGTCCTCCACGAGAATGCCAAGATTGCCGCGATAACGCATCTTGAGAACCGGCATGAGATCGCTTTTGAGGCTGCGAATGGCAAAGCTACCATTATAGGAACCCACCTCCTGGTGGCGGCGGGCCGCGCGGCCAATACTGGCGGGCTTGATTTGGAGAAAGCTGGTGTCGCTTATAACAAGAGCGGCATTAAAGTTGATGCCAGATTGCGGACAACCAATAAGAAAATATTTGCGATCGGCGACGTCGCCGGCGGGCCGCAGTTTACGCACGTGGCCGGTTATCATGCCGGCATCGTCATTCGTAATATCTGCTTTAAACTCCCGGCGAAGGTGAATTACCACGCATTGCCCTGGGTAACGTATT
>WGNC01000047.1 GCA_016124745.1 Thiobacillus sp. | reverse complement strand
TCCGCAACGCCATCGCCCGGCGCAAGAACATCGTCATTGCCGGGGGCACCAGCTCGGGCAAAACCACGCTCGCCAATGCGCTTCTGGCCGAAGTGGCCGGTCGCGACGAGCGGGTTATCCTCATCGCGGATACCCGCGAGTTGCAATGCGCCGCGCCCGATTGCGTGGCGCTGCGCACCAAGCCGGGTGTGGTGAATATGGCCCATCTGGTGCGCTCCACCCTCCGTTTGCGTCCCGACCGGATCATTGTCGGCGAAGTGCGCGGCCCCGAAGCCCTCGATATGCTGAAGGCGTGGAATACCGGCCATCCCGGAGGTATCGCTACCATTCATGCCAACGGCGCGCGCGCCAGTCTCTATCGTATAGAGCAACTCATCCAGGAAGCTGTAATCACGGTGCCGCGCAAACTCATTGCCGAGACCATAGACGTCATTGTGTTCATCGCGGGGCGCGGGATTGCACGGCACATCGAGACCATAGCTGAGGTCACAGGTCTGGGCAGCGACGGCGATTATGCCGTGACCGAAACCCACCTTCCGCGCTTGCGGGTTGTTTGAGGATGCTTGCCATGCCCCGACGATATTGGATTGTGCCCAAAGCGTTCACCATGCTCCCGATCCTTTTCTGGTGCCTTGTGCTCTCCGGTGCCGCTCAGGCCGCAGGATCGAACATGCCCTGGGAACAGCCATTGCAACAGATTCTGGATTCGATCCAAGGGCCGGTGGCCCGCATTGTCGCCGTGATCATCATCATTATCACGGGCCTGACCTTGGCTTTCGGTGATACCGCCGGCGGGTTCCGGCGGCTGATCCAGATTGTCTTCGGGCTGACCATCGCCTTTGCCGCATCGAGTTTCTTTCTCTCCTTCTTCTCCTTCGGCGGCGGAGCGTTGATATGAGCGCACACACCGAAGGCTTTGAAGTGCCGCTGCACCGGGCCTTGAGCGAGCCGATCTTGTTGGCGGGTGCGCCTCGATCCGTCGCGATTCTCAACGGCACTATCGCCGCCGCCGTCGGCCTTGGTTTGCAGATGTGGCTGCCGGGTCTGGTGATGTGGATTACGGGCCACTCCCTCGCGGTGTTCGCGGCCAAGCGCGATCCGCACTTTATGGACGTGCTCATGCGCCATCTTCGGCAAAAGGCATGGCTCGCATGTTGAACCTGGGGGAATATCGCGCAAAGGCCGACCGGCTTGCCGACCATCTCCCGTGGGCCGCGCTGGTAGCGCCGGGCATCGTCCTTAATAAGGATGGGAGTTTTCAAAGGAGTTTCAGGTTCCGCGGCCCGGATTTGGAAAGCTCCACCGAAGCCGAACTCATTGCCGCTTGTGCGCGGCTCAATAATGCCTTGCGGCGGCTGGGCTCCGGCTGGGCTTTGTTCTTCGAGGCCGAGCGTCTGGCTGCCCCCGGCTATCCTACGTCCGAGTTTCCCGATGGGGCGTCATGGCTTGTGGATCAAGAGCGCCGGGCCGCGTTTGAAGAGGGTGGAGCGGCGCATTTTGAGAATACCTACCATGGCACGCTGTTATATATGCCACCCTCCGACAATGTCCGGCGGGCTGGGGCCTACTTCATTGAAACCGATGCGTCGGAGACGGGCCGGAACTGGCGGGAAGACCTCAGTGCGTTCGTTGTGGAAACCGACCGCGTATTGGATCTTCTGGGGGGCATCTTCCCGGAGATTAACCCACTCGGCGACGACGACACGCTGACCTATCTGCATGGGGCGATTTCCGAGCGACGACATGTCATTACATCGCCCGAGATTCCGATTTACTTGGACGCGGTCCTTGTCGATACGCCGCTGACGGGGGGCATTGCGCCCATGCTAGGCGCGCAGCATCTGCGCTGTCTCACGGTGTTGGGATTTCCCGGCCTCACACGGCCGGGGATTCTCGATGCGCTCAATCACTTGGAGCTTTCTTACCGCTGGACGACGCGCTTCATTTGTCTTGATAAGACAGATGCGACCCGTGAATTGACTAAGCTACGGCGACAATGGTTCGCCAAACGCAAGTCCATCACCGCGTTATTACGGGAGGTCATGTATAACGAGCCGACGCAGCTTGTTGACTCGGACGCCGATAACAAGGCCGTGGATGCGGACTTGGCGCTTCAAGCTCTTGGCGGCGATCACGTGGCTTTCGGCTACCTCACCACCGTCGTCACGGTGATGGACGAAGATGCAGCGCGCGCCGATGAGAAAATGCGCGCGGTCGAGCGCGTGATCAACTCTCTTGGGTT
Source organism: Thiobacillus sp. (assembly GCA_016124745.1). GTDB lineage: Bacteria > Pseudomonadota > Gammaproteobacteria > Burkholderiales > Thiobacillaceae > Thiobacillus. The sequence continues at coordinate 11,895 of WGNC01000047.1, read as the reverse complement.
TGCCGTCATCCGGGAATCCATCAATGCAGTGGAAGCCTGGCTGGGTTCCCTGCCGGGACATACTTATGCCAACGTGCGTCAGCCGTTGGTCCATACCTTGAATCTCGCGCATCTATTGCCCTTGTCGGCGGTCTGGGCGGGGCCGGCAACCAACCGGCATCTGCAAGGCCCACCGTTGTTCTATGCGGAGACCACCGGGGCTACCCCGTTCCGGTTTTCAACTCATGTGGGCGATGTGGGACATATGGTGATCGTCGGACCCACGGGAGCGGGGAAGTCTGTGCTGCTGGCGCTCATGGCCTTACAGTTTCGCCGGTATCCGGATGCACAGATTTATATTTTCGACAAAGGCAATTCGGCGCGCGCGGCTGTGCTTGCCATGGGCGGCGCGCATCATGCCCTTGGGTCCGGCGGCGCGCTGGCCTTTCAGCCGTTGCGCCATATCGATGATCCTGGGGAGCGCAGTTGGGCCGCTGACTGGATTGCCGCACTTCTCGCCCATGAAAAAGTCGAGGTTACGCCGGAGATCAAGGATGCGCTCTGGTCGGCCTTGAGCAATTTGGCTTCTGCGCCGTGCGCGGAACGTACCCTGACCGGCCTATCGGTACTCATGCAATCGAAGACGCTGCGGTCGGCCTTGACGCCTTACACCCTTGAAGGACCGTTCGGGCAGTTATTGGACGCGGCGGAAGAAGACCTGGTCCTATGCGATCTCCAGTGTTTTGAGACCGAAGCCCTTCTGCACCAGGAAAGCGCGGTGCTGCCGGTTCTCATGTATCTCTTCCACCGGCTGGAAGCCCGGTTTGATGGCAGGCCCACGCTGCTCGTATTAGACGAGGCATGGGTCTATCTCGACAACCCAGTGTTTGCCGCGCGCATCCGGGAATGGCTTAAGGTGCTCCGCAAGAAGAATGTCGCGGTCATCTTTGCCACCCAATCCCTGGGCGACATCACCGGCAGCGCCATTGCGCCGGCGCTTATCGAAAGCTGCCCGCAGCGCATCTTTCTGCCCAACGACCGCGCCACAGAACCGCAGTCGCACGCGATCTATGGACAATTCGGACTCAATGACCGGCAGATCGAGCTGATTGCCGCCGCGACGCCGAAACGCGAATACTATCTACAGTCTCGATCCGGTAACCGGCTGTTTTTTCTAGCTCTTGGACCGGCCGGCTTGGCCCTATGCGGGGCGTCCGCACCCGCCGATCAGGCTCTAATCGATCAAATTCTCGGCGACGTTGAAACCGCTGGATTCGCCCAGCGTTTCTTAAGAGCCCGCGGCCTTGAGTGGGCCGCGGCGCTCCTGGACGACAGTCCGTACACCATCAGGGAGATTGCCGCATGAAACGCAGAACTCTTATCGCTGGTGCCTTGGCCGTAACCACTGCAATCGGTGCAGGCGTGTGGTTCTTGAGACCTGTCGAAGCCATTCCGGTTTTTGATTCGGCCAACTACGCCGAAAACATTCTCCAGGCTGCCCGTTCCTTGCAGCAGATCAACAATCAGATCCAATCGCTGCAAAATCAGGCGGTCATGTTGCAGAACATGACCAAGAATCTGCAACGGCTGGACTACTCCTCCGTCGGCCAGCTCACAAGCGCCTTGCAACGGGTCGACGCCCTTATGCTCCAGGCCCAGGGCGTAACCTACAATCACGCCACCACGGAAGCATCATTCCGGCAACTCTATCCCCAGCAATACGATGCCGCGATCACATCCGATGAATTGGTCGTGGATGCACGCAACCGCTGGCGCACGTCCATGGACGGCTATCTCCATACCATGCGTGTTCAGTCGCAAGTGGTGGAGAACGTGCAGGCCGACAGCGCTCTTCTCGAACAGCTCGTAAATGAATCCCAAGGCGCTGAAGGATCGCTACAAGCCCAGCAGGCGACGAACCAATTGTTGGCACTTTCGACAAAGCAGCAACTGCAGATTCAGAATCTCATGGCCGCGCAATACCGCGCGCAGGCTTTGGAGCAGGCCCGCAACGCCGAAGGCCAGGAACAGGGTCGGGCAGCCGGCGACAAGTTCATGGGCAGTGGGCAGGCACCTTACACACCGGAGTGATGGATCATCGCCATGAACGATATGAATGTCGTTGACCGCTTTCTGGAGACGTTCATCCAGTATATCGACAGCGGGTTTGGCTTGCTCAACGGCGACGTGGCGTATCTGACTACGGTTCTCATCGGTATCGATATCACATTGGCAGGCCTGTTCTGGTCGCTGGACACCAACGGTCTTGTGATTGGGCGCCTCATCAAGAAGGTACTCTATATCGGGGCGTTCGCCTTCATCATCGACAACTTCAGCATCCTTGCCGATATCATTTTCCGGTCCTTCGCGAGCCTGGGTCTCGATGTCACCAACAACGGCCTGACGGCAGCCGACCTTTTGCGGCCCGGCAGGCTGGCGAGCGTCGGCTATGAAGCGGCGTGGCCGCTCTTGGAGCAGGCACGAACCATGCTCCGCTTCACCACGTTCTTTGACAATCTGATTCCGGCATTGGTGCTCTTCTTCGCGTGGCTCATCGTCATCCTCGCATTCTTTATCCTGGCGATGCAGCTTTTCATCACGGTGCTTGAGTTCAAGCTGACGACGTTGGCGGGGTTTGTCCTGGTGCCCTTCGCCTTGTGGAACAAAAGTGCCTTCCTGGCAGAACGTGTTCTCGGAAATGTCGTATCGTCTGGTGTCAAGGTCATGGTGCTGGCGGTCGTCGTCGGTATAGGCGCCGGTTTTTTCAGCGACTTCGTGAATGCCTTAAGTGGCCAAGACCCCAACCTGGGCCAGGCTATGTCTCTTGTGCTCGCGGCCATATCATTCTTCGGTATCGGTATCTTTGGTCCCGGAATTGCCTCGGGTCTGGTCTCCGGTGCGCCTCAGTTGGGTGCGGGAGCTGCTATCGGAACAACGGGTGCGCTCATGGGTGGCGCAGCGTTGGCCGGGGCGGGAACGATGGGTGCCGCGCGCATGATCGGTTCCGGTGGTTTCGCGGCTGTCCGTGCGGGAACCCATGTCGGCGCAGGGGCGTCTACCGCTTACGAGCTTGCGCGCGCGACATCGGGCAAAGATGGGATCGGGGGAATGGCCGCGGGCATGGCCGGTCTGGCCAGGGCTGGGGTTGCCGCAGCCGGCCAGCGTATGGCCACGGCTGTTGGGCCGAGTGGCATAAGAGCTGGAAGCCAAAGCGCATGGCGTGCAACTGGTGGATCGCTATCGGCTTCGCCACCATCGACCGCAGATGCCAATCAGGCTCCCGACTGGGCAAAAACCTTACGGTCCGAACAACGCCAGCGTACGCATCGGCAAGCTACGGCCCAATCAATTAAGGATGGCGATAAACAGGGCGGTGGCGCAAACCCCGACCTCAGCGAGCGGGAGTCCTGACGCATGCTCTTCAAACGCCCCGTACAACGCTATGGCCACACGTCTCAGCCGGAAACGCCCTATCAGAAGGCGGCACAGACCTGGGACGAGCGGATCGGTGCGGCGCGTGTTCAAGCGCGCAACTGGCGTCTTATGGCACTCGGGATATTGGGGCTGGCCGTCGTCCTGGCAGGCGGCCTCATATGGCAAAGCGGCCAAAGCCGTGTCGTGCCTTATGTAGTGGAGGTGGATCGTTTCGGCGAAGCGAAAGCTATCACCGCCGCGGATGCCGCCTATCAGCCCAGTGATGCACAGATCGCCTGGTATCTCGGGCGCTTCATCAGCAATGTCCGTTCGCTGTCCATCGATCCCATTGTGGTGCGGCAGAATTGGCTCGCTGCTTACGACTACACCACGGATAAAGCCGCCGCCATTCTCAACGACTTTGCCCGGAGCAACGATCCCTTCAAGGCAGTAGGGCAGCGTTCGGTCTCGGTGCAGATCACCAGCGTCGTGCGTGCGTCCGAAACCTCATATCAGGTTAAATGGCAGGAACAAATCTACGAGCAAAGTGCGCTCGCCTCCACGGAGAACTGGACCGCCATGCTCACGACTGTTCTTCAGCCGCCAAGCACGGCCGAGGTTCTGCGTAAGAATCCGCTTGGCATCTATATCAATGGTCTCGCCTGGTCCAAGGAGTTCACCAGTCCCCAACCCATCGCCACGGGAGGAAGATAGCCATGCTGCGACGGTCTTTTGCGTTGTTGTCGGTGTCCATGCTCACGCTGACGGCGTGTGCGACGGACAAAATGGAGCCCCCGGCCATCGCCTACGACAACGAGAGCTTTGTCGCGGCCGTGGCGCACCTCGACCCACCCGAGCCCTTGGAAGCCGCCGATGATATTTTACCGGCGTCATTTGAACCGCCGACGGCCCCGCCGCCGGTAAAGCCCGATAAACGTCCGCCCAAGGTGCGGGTTGAGGCGGCCAACAAAGCCGCGCTCCAGGAGCCCACGTCCCACGGCTATCTCAATGCGGTGCAGGTTTATCCCTATGTAGAAGGCGCGCTCTATCGTCTTTACGCCGCGCCGGAGCAGGTGAGCGATATCGTGCTGCAAGCCGGTGAGACGTTGAGCGCGGTATCCGCAGGCGATACCGTCCGCTGGGTCATCGGCGACACCACCAGCGGCACGGGGGAAAACCAGCGGGTCCATATTCTCGTTAAACCATTCGCGCCGGGTCTCACGACCAATCTGGTCATCGCCACCAACCGGCGCAGTTATCATCTTCAACTGGAAAGCACCGACAATACGTCCATGGCGATGGTGTCCTGGACCTATCCCCAGGACATGATGGAGTCCCGGCGTCTTGGCAGTCCCGCTGACAGGTCTGCGAACATCGCTATCAACGTGCCGTTGGAGAACATCCGCTTCCGGTATGAGATTTCCGGGGAACGTCCGCCCTGGCGGCCGGTGCGCGCCTTTGACGACACGAAGAAAGTCTACATTGAGTTTCCATTGCGGATCGATCAGGGCGAGGCACCGCCGTTGTTTGTTGTTGGCACCGGCGGGAACAGCGAGCTGGTCAATTATCGTGTTCGCGGCAACTACTACGTTGTGGACCGGTTATTCGCGGCGGCCGAACTGCGACTGGGCCAGGAACCGCAACAGGTGGTGCGCATCAGCCGAACCGATACGCTCGCAGCAGCCGAGTGAATCGGAAGGCGCGCATGACTGAATCCCGTACACCACCGTCGAAGGCCGATCCTGAAAGCCTGACTCTCCGGGGCGCGCCCCGGCGCGCGGTACGCTTCAAAAGAAACCTGCTTATCGGGGTCAGCGCCCTAGCTGCGGTGGTTCTGTTCGCCTTGGTAGGCGTCGCTCTTAAACCGCCGTCTTCAGGTTCCGGGGCCGGCCAACAGGAACTCTATAATGTGAGTCAGAAAGCCACGGCCCAGGAACTCGCGGCGCTCCCCGCCGACTACAGTCAGGTACAGCGCGAGGTTCCGCCGTTGGGACCACCGCTACCCGGCGATCTCGGTGGGCCTATTCTCGAACAGGAACGTGCCCTTGGAATTTATGAAGGCGATGGGCCTGGTTTTGGGCATGATCCCGAGGCCGACGATGCACGCGCCGAGCGCATCCGTCTTGCGCAACAAGCTCGCCGCGCCCAGGAGTCCAATGTGTTCTTTCAACTCTCCGGACCGCGGACTGGCGCCGGTTCGCAGGTAGCGGCGTCAGGACAATCGGTAGGTAGCGCCTACAGTGGTGCAAGCGCGGGAGCGGGCCGTCTGTCGCTTGATCTTGAGAGCGATCAAAATCTACAGCAGCGCAAGCTCGACTTTATGAACACCCCTTATGGCCAGAGCATCTACAACGCCTATCCTATGCAGGATGCTGCATCACCCTATCAAGTGATGTCTGGAAGCGTCATTGCTGCGAGTCTGGTGACAGGAATCAATTCCGATTTGCCAGGACTTGTTGTCGCTCAAGTGACAGAGAACGTATATGATACCGTCACCGGACAATTTTTGCTGATCCCACAGGGTTCACGTCTCGTCGGCACTTACGATAGCGTTGTGGCCTTTGGGCAGAGCCGGGCGCTTCTGGTCTGGCAACGCATCATCATGCCGGATGGCTCATCCATTCAGATCGAGAACCTGCCGGCGACAGATGCATCCGGTTACGCCGGTCTTGAAGACGAAGTGGACTTCCATACGTGGCGTCTATTGAAAGGCGTTGTGCTCTCCACGCTTTTAGGTGTTGGCACGGAATTGAGTCTCGGCAGCGACGAAAGTGATCTTGTCCGCGCCATTCGTGAATCGACACAGCAGAACGTCAATCGCGCGGGCCAGCGTATCACTGAGAGAAATTTAAACATCCAGCCAACCATACGAATTCGCCAAGGATGGTCTCTGCGCATCATTGTTCATAAAGATCTTATCCTGCGTCCCTACCAAAGCTGAGGAGAAAGGAGATGCCTGACCTCAAACTCGCCAAGCTACCTGACCGTACGCCGGTGAAGGTCACAATCACGGTCAGCCCCGAACTTCATAAAGCGTTGATCGCGTATCAACATGCGTACCGTGATGCTTACAACGAGTCAGATGTTGAACCGCTTACCGAGCTTGTTCCCTATATGCTTAAGAGCTTCTTGGACAGCGATCGCGGCTTTGCAAAAGCACGTAAGAAGAACCGTAGCGCAACACCCGATCACGCCAAGGTAACGCTATTGGGACGAGGTGCGCGCGGCACCTCTTCGGCGGGGAGCTAAATCGTCATGCCGGAAGCGAGAGTGCAAGTCGCGTTGCTGATGAATAACGCGGAAGCATGGGTGTTAGCGCAACTATGTAAGCGCTTCACCTGGTCGGATGCGGTTCGTCTGTCCAATCAATTCGATAGCGGTGCCGAACGCGACTATATGTTGTCCGCAGTATGTCAGGTTTCACGTTCGCTTGCGGAGCACAGTATTGATCCGCGCTAATGGTAGTCCTTGCAGAACTATCTATCGAATCGAGCGTAATCAAAGGCGAGACGATGACTATTCATAGCCGCAAACCGGAAATCCACTCAGAAGATTCGGCAAAGCGAAGGAAGCTTGCTTACTCTATCACAGAGGCGGCAGAGATAAGTGGCCTCAGTCGCACATTTATCTACGCCGAATGGCAGGCCGGTCGTGGTCCACGTAGGGTCAAAGCGGGAAAACGTACCCTCATTCTTGACCAATCGCTTCATTCATGGCTGCGCTCTTTGGAGCACAAATAAAGCGACACACCTATGTCGGGTTTCATCCTACGGCGTATTTATTGGCGTTCCGACACGAACGCAGATTTGATGTCTGTCGTTCCAAAGTCGTTGCCAATGTAAAGCAACGGGGCGTCGAGCGACTTAGCCAGAGCGTAGGAAAAAGCGTCGCCAAGGTTGAGAACGCCACCGTGTCCCATGCCGCGTCCATAGGTTATTCGTGCATTGAGAGCTATCCGCGCTTGTTCTGCATCGACTTGCGCGATGGTGATGCGCGCTTCTACTAGAAACGCATCCAGATCGGAAATGACTTGGTGCCGGTTATCGTTTACTCGACCGGCAAGAACCGCTCCGACTTCGAGATATGATACCGCCGATAAAACACGGTCGGGATCGAGAGAAAGACGAGCGGCGAGTGTGTCAGCGGATGGTTCATCGAACAATATTGCGATGATAGCCGATGAATCGACGACGATCATCCTTCATCGCCGGAGATGGCATTCCATTCCTCACGAGTCACAGGGCGAGTGTCATAAGAACCCCGGATGCGGCGAGCAAACGCTTTCAATCGCGCCGGAAGGTCCGTATCAGATTGGGGCTGAGTACGCTCCCGCGCCAAACGCTCGCGTAGAGCATCCGTCACGACGGCGTTCAAATCTTCGCCCGATAGGGCAGCAAGATCCTTTACCAACCTAGTCGTCTGTTCTGTTTTCCGGCTAAGGCCCATAACTTTATTCCTACTCCATATTTCTAATTATCGCAGAATTCAGCTCAGACTTCAATCTTTACAATGGGTTAGTTATCAACGTTCTACGCGCCGCCATAACGCCTACGCGGCCTCGCGCGTGGGCGAACGCCGCGAGACGATCCCGATTTCACTAAAAGCGGCGCGTACGGTCCTTGCGACATATGAGGCATCCATGTGCCCATAGTGCTTCTCAACCATTCGCGTATCAGAATGACCGAGTTGGGCCGCGATGACTGCCAGGGGTACGCCTTGCATAGCTAGCCTACTGGCGTATGTGTGCCGCAGTTCATGAAACGTAAACGCCCCTAGCTTTGCCTTTTCGCACGCTAGTCTAAAAGGTCGATGCTGATGGGACTTATCCCACCGGCTGCCATCGCGCTTGGTAAAGATAAATTGATCATCAGCCTTCTTTTTGACGGCCGATTTAAAAAAGCTTTTGCCTTCCTCAGTCAATGCGACATGGCGCGCTTTACCGCTTTTGCTGACCCGGATATGTATCGTGCCTGCCTGGGCGTTATAATCGGATGCGACAAGCGCAGTTAGCTCGCCGTAACGACAGCCCGTCAGTAGAGCAGCTTGAACCAGTGGTTTGAACTCTTGCGGAGTCTTCTTAACTAGATTCCGTGCTTGGCTGTCATTCAGATAACGAACACGGGCAGCATCGACCTCTTTGAATGGTTTGACCATCCGCCAGGATTCATCGCTCAAAGCCTTGCGCTTCTGGTGGGCATAATTGAGAGCGGCCTTGAGCACCGTTAGAACACGGTTCGCGGTTGATTTACGCCGTCGGATGCCTTCAGCAGAATTATCGAGATCACGATAACGTTGATCTTCGCCGGGCTTCGTTCTAAGGCGCGGAGCCTTCTCGGTAAGTTGCTCGTGCCAGGTTTCGATGCGACGGCTTGTCAACTTGTTGAGAACGATATTGCCGAGTTCCGGCAGTATAAATGCGTTGATAGCGGCCTGAGTCTGGCTCTCCGACTTGCCGCCGCGGCGCCTATAGGCGGACATATAGTCCGTCATGGCGTTCTCGACTGTATAGGGGCCGGTCGGGACGTCCTCCAGATCTTGCGCCTGGCGTTGCTTCTGTTCGAAGACCTTTCTGGCGAGGGATTGCGCTTGGTTCCAATTTAGGACGGTGGCGCCATCGGCCGTCAGAACATCGTCGGGCCGACCGTCGAGATTCTCGACCGCGTAGCCGCCGCCGCCTTTATACCAACGAATGACCCAGGCGCTTCCGGAATGGCTTTGCCGGTAGCCCAAATGCAACCCCTCATCGAGGGTGCGGTAATATGGCTTCCGGCGTACGGCTAGGCGCTTGCGGGCTTCGCGGGACGATAGATTTACTTCTCTAACGAGGCGGGGCATCCGGTCCCTCCCGTGTCCAATGCTTGTGCTCTGCGACCCCTTTGTGTTACCGCCGTTCAGGTGCGATAACCGGCAGGGCAGAGCGTGTCCAATACGTGTCCAATATACGGCCTAGAACTGCTCCGGACAATGACTAACAAGAAATCGCGATTTTACTGGTTTTATTGGACTTCTACGGACTCTGGCGGACGGCCTGGAACCGTGTTATACCTCTTTCACGGCGGTAACCGGGGTTCGAATCCCCGTGGGGACGCCATTACTTTCAGTGAGAATATCATCCCGAAGCCTGTTTGGCCCGCGGACGGCAAATTTACGGCATGCCGCCAGGGGTCAACCCAGAAGGCTTTTGACGGGTGCGGTCGAAAGGGCGCGGTCGAGCAGCGCACTCATCATGGCTGCCAGTTCCTTCCCCGACCATTGCCGGTCATGGGAGAACCACTTCGGCACCCAGTGCACGGAGCCTAGGAAGGTCAGCGTCACGAGCTTCGGATCGCACGGCACAATACTGCCGTCGGCGATGCCTTCGCGGACCAGATCGCGCAGCGCCTGCTCATATCGGTCGCGGACTTTGATGTGTTCTTTGTGATCTTCCGGCAGCAGCGCATCGTCTTCCGTCACGATCACACAGCAGCTCATTTCGTCGATGAGGCTGAGCAAGTAGTACTCCAGGGCCAGCTTGATCTTTTCACGGCCATTTTGTCCTTCCGCCATGGCTCTCGACAGCCCCTTGAAAGACGTCTCCATGAGCCGTTCCAAGCATGCCGCGAGGAGCTTTTGCTTGTTGGGATAATAGTAATAGAGCGCGGCCTTCGTGACGCCCAGGCTGTTAGCAATGTCGTCCAGCGATGTCGCATGATAGCCATGTTGGTTGAATGCGGCGGCGGCCTCGCGCAGCAGGGCCTCGCGTTTGAGCTCTTTCTGTTCCTCTCGACTTACGACCGCATTCTTCCATGCCATCAGGGGCGCTCCACTCGGGATTGGCGAAGGGCTCTCACGCGTCTGTTGGACGCATTCTCATCAGTGCGGCCCGGTCACAGGTGCCGCAGAGGATGCCGTCCTGGTTGAAGCATTCGTGGCGCAAGGTCACGATGCCCTCGCCGGGACGCGATTTGCTGGCGCGTTTTCCGAGGCAAGTTGTCTTGATCTTGATGGTGTCGCCCTCAAACAGCGGGTGGGGGAATTTCACCGCTTCCATGCCGAGATTAGCAATGGTCGTGCCGAAGGTCGTATCGTTCACGCTCATGCCGACCATGCACCCTAGGGTGAACAGCGAATTGACCAAGGGCCTTTTCCAGGTCGATTTCGCTGCGGCGTGCGCATCAATGTGCACCGGCTGCGTATTCATCGTCAGAAGCGAGAACCAGTGATTGTCGGTCTGCGTAATCGTGCGTGTCCACGCATGGTCGAAAACCATGCCTTCCTCGAAATCCTCGAACCAAAGCCCGGCCATTATTTTTCCTCCTCTAATTCAACGAGAACTGTTTTCGCGGGAACGGTTTGACCGGCAACGGCGGCCAGTTTTGCGACGACGCCGTCCAGCGGCGCGGTAAGCGTATGAATCAGCTTCATCGCCTCCATCACCACCAGGGTGTCGCCCTTGGCGACTTTATCGCCGGTTTTCACATGCACTTCGCGCACAAGGCCGGTCAGGGGTGCGAGAAGGGTTCGCTCACTCGCGCCCTCGACCTGCGCGACCACGCGCGCATCGGCAAGCGGTGTTGCGTGCAGCGTGATCGTTATGCCGTGTGAAGCCGCATCGACGGCGCGCCCGGCGGGTTTGACGAGGGATGGAGGGCCAAGCGCGATATCGCGTTCCGCGTCGGCGACACGCGGCGCAGGCCCCAGCGTCAGGTGAAGTTCGGCGCGGCCGAACTGATCTTCCACAGCCAACGGCACTTTACCCGGCGCGACCCGGTTGCCGATCCGGAAACCGTCGGCGCGCCGATGGGGATCTGTTGTCCCGGCGACGGAGGCTCCTCCAATAGCAGCGCGGGCGGCGTGACCGCGCAGGCGCAAAAGTGTTTCTGCGTCGGGCCGCCAGCCGTCGGGGAAGGTCTCGGTCAAGAAAGCTGTCGTCGCGCGCCCTTCCTTGAAGGCTGGGGCACTCAAACAATCTGCCAGGAATCCGAGGTTATTGCCGATTCCGGACAGCATGGTTTTGTCGAGGACGTCAATCAGGGCTTCGACGGCGCCGGAGCGGTCGGGCCGGTGGACGATCAATTTGGCGATCATGGAATCGTAGTGCGGGGAAATGCTGTCGCCCGCTTCGACGCCGGTATCGAAGCGCACACCATGCGGTACCGACAAAGCGCGGATGTCTCCCGTATCGGGCATGAATCCGGCTTCGGGGCGTTCGGCATTCACGCGAATCTCAATCGCGTGTCCTTTCGCGCGAATCTCATTTTGGCGCAGCGGGAGCGGCAATCCTGCCGCCTGGCGCAATTGCCATTCCACCAGATCGACGCCGCAAATCGCTTCGGTAACCGGATGCTCCACCTGCAGGCGCGTGTTCATCTCAAGGAAATAGGGTGCGTTTTCTTCCGCGCCCATGACAAACTCGACCGTTCCCGCGCCGGCATAGCGGATATTGGCGGCCAGCTTGACGGCATTGCTCAACAACGCCGCGCGCACGGACTCGGGCAGGTTGGGGGCCGGTGCTTCCTCAAT
>WGNC01000025.1 GCA_016124745.1 Thiobacillus sp. | reverse complement strand
GCTCATGCTCGGAGCCGTCGTAGTTGGGGCCGAAGTCGACTGTTTCCTTGTCGAGGTCGGCCAGCAGTTCGTGCGCGATTCGGGCCATGCGCACTTCCGTGTAGCGCATCGCCGCCGCATTGTCGCCATCGACCGAGCCGAAGTTGCCCTGGCCGTCGATCAGCGGGTAGCGCAGCGAGAAGTCCTGGGCCATCCGCACCATGGTGTCGTATACCGCGGTGTCGCCGTGCGGGTGGTATTTACCGATGACGTCGCCGACCACGCGCGCCGATTTCTTGTAAGCCTTGTTCCAGTCGTTGGACAGCTCGTTCATCGCGAACAGCACGCGACGATGCACGGGCTTCAGGCCATCGCGCACATCCGGCAACGCGCGCCCCACGATCACGCTCATGGCGTAATCGAGGTACGAACGCCGCATCTCCTCCTCGAGACTGACCGGGAGGGTTTCCTTTGCAAACTGTTCCATATCCGGCTTTTATTTATTGAGGTTTCTAAAGCCCGCGATTTTAGCATGGCCGGACAGCCCGCCGGCCTTTGCCAAACCGCGGCCGCCTTTGCCAATCCAATCGTAAACGGCGAGAATGCTGGCCACCATGAAAGTCCCTGCCGACCTTGTTCTTTTGCCGCAATGGGTCGTGCCCGTCGAATCTGATGGCACGCTGTCCGACCATGCCGTGATCGTCCAGGGCGGACAGATACGGGACGTGCTTCCCACCGAAGCCGCACAGGCACGCTACGATGCCGCCCAGACCCTTGCCCTGCCGGGCCACGCCCTGATCCCTGGCCTGGTCAACCTTCACGGTCACGCCGCGATGTCGCTTTTTCGGGGGTTCGCTGACGATGTGCCGCTGATGGCATGGCTCAACACGCACATCTGGCCAGCCGAGAAGAAACACGTGTCCGACGCCTTCGTGCGCGACGGCACCCTGCTCGCCGCCGCCGAAATGCTGGCGGGCGGCATCACCTGCTGCAACGACATGTATTTCTTCCCGCAGGCCGCGGGCGAAGCCTTCCTGCAGGCCGGCATGCGCGCCACACTGGGCATGATCGTGCTGGAATTTCCCAGCGCCTACGCGGTGGATGCAGACGACTATCTGTCCAAGGGCCTCGCCGTGCGCGACGAACTGAAGGAGGAAGCGCTGCTCTCCTTCGCCTTCGCCCCGCATGCGCCCTACACCATCTCGGACGCCACCTTCGGCCGCATCAGCACACTGGCCGAACAGCTCGGCCTGCCCATCCACACCCACATTCACGAAACCCACGATGAAACACGCGACAGCCTCAAGCAATACGGCGTTCGCCCACTGGAGCGGTTGGCCAGGCTGGGGCTGCTGGGACCGAACTTCATCGGCGTCCACGCGGTGCATGTGAACGAGGCGGAAATCGAATCGCTGGCCGCACATGGCTGCCATGTCGCGCACTGTCCGAGTTCCAACCTGAAACTCGCCTCCGGCATCGCGCCGGTCAGCAGGCTGACCAAGGCCGGCGTCAATATCGGCTTCGGCACCGACGGTGCCGCCAGCAACAACCGGCTCGACCTGTTCGCCGAGATGCGCCTCGCCGCCCTGCTGGCCAAGGGCGCCAGCGGCGACGCGTCGGTCCTGCCTGCCACCGCCGCGCTCAGGGCCGCCACACTGGATGCCGCGCGTGCGCTCAACCTCGACAGCCAGATCGGCAGCATCGTCCCCGGCAAGCGTGCCGACCTGGTCGCGGTCGATCTGCGCAGCATTTCCAGCCAGCCCCTGTTTGACCCGGTCTCACACCTGGTTTACGTTGCCGGTCGTGAGGACGTCACGCATGTCTGGGTCGACGGGCGGCTGAAACTGAATGAACGCCGTCTGGTCGACCTGGAACCTGACGACCTGACCTCACGCGCCGCCTACTGGCGCGGCAAACTCACCGCATAAGGATAGTCATGAGCAACGTCGACGCTGCCGAAATCGCCAAGTTTTCCGAGCTCGCCCACCGCTGGTGGGATCCGAATTCCGAGTTCAAGCCGCTGCATGAAATCAACCCGCTGCGCCTGAAATGGATCGACAAACAGGCGCCGCTGAACGGCAAGAAGGTGCTCGACGTCGGCTGCGGCGGCGGCATCCTGGCCGAAGCCATGGCCGGGGCCGGCGCCACGGTCAGTGGCATCGACCTGTCGGACAAGGCGCTCAAGGTCGCCAAGCTGCATCTGTTCGAATCCGGCAGAAGCGTCGACTACCAGTTGGTTTCCGCCGAGGATTATGCCGAGCAACACGCCGGGGAATTCGACGTCGTCACCTGCATGGAGATGCTCGAGCACGTGCCCGACCCGGCCTCCGTCGTCGCCGCGTGTTCGCGCCTGGTCAAACCGGGCGGCTGGGTGTTCTTCTCCACCCTCAACCGCAACGCCAAGAGCTACCTGTTCGCCGTCGTCGGCGCCGAATACGTGCTCAAGCTGCTGCCGCGCGGCACCCACGATTACGCCAAATTCATCCGCCCCGCCGAACTCGCCCGCATGACCCGCGAAGCCGGGCTGGACACGCGGGAGCTGATCGGGATGACCTACAACCCGCTGTCCAAGGTCTACAAACTCGAAGCCGATACCGACGTCAACTACCTGATGTCGACGCGCCGTGGCGATTGAAGCGGCGAAACTCGGGGGCATCAGGGCGGTACTGTTCGATCTCGACGGCACCCTGGTCGATACCGCGCCCGACCTCGGCCATGCACTCAACCTGCAGCGCGCACGCCACGGCCTGCTGTCGCTGGCTGACGACGTCATCCGCCCGCAGGCCTCGCACGGCGCGCGCGGGCTGCTGGAGGTCGGCTTCGGCCTGCAGCCCGAAGCACCGAGCTTCGCCCGCATGCGCGAAGAATTCCTGCAGTTGTATGCCGAAAACATCTGCCGGCATTCACGGCCCTTTCCCGGCATCCTGGAACTGCTGGCCGAACTCGATGCGCGCGCGCTTAAATGGGGCGTGGTCACCAACAAACCGGCGTGTTTCACCGAACCGCTGATGTCCGTCCTCGACCTCGCAGAACGCGCTGCCTGCATCGTCTCCGGCGACACCTGCCCGCAGCCCAAGCCGCACCCGGCGCCGATGTTCGCCGCCGCAGACCTGTGCGGTGCCACGCCCGGACAATGCCTGTACCTGGGTGACGCCGAACGCGACATCCAGGCCGCGCGCGCGGCCACCATGCCGGCACTGGTCGCCGCCTGGGGCTACCTCGACGCCAGCGACCAGCCCCTCGCCTGGGGCGCGCATGCGATCATCCGCCAGCCTGCCGAAACGCTCGACTACCTGACCCCCTGAACATGGACTACGCCACCCTCAAGATCCTGCATCTGGCCACCATCGCGATCTCGCTGGGGCTGTTCATCCTGCGCGGCCTCTGGATGATCGCCGAGTCGCCCCGTCTACACGCGCGCTGGGCGCGCATCGTCCCGCACATCAACGACACCGTGCTGCTCGTCAGCGGCATCTCGCTCGCGTACACCCTTCGCCTGTCTCCCCTCGAACACGGCTGGCTCGCCGCCAAGATCGTGGCCCTGCTCGCCTACATCATGCTGGGCACCATGGCCCTCAAGCGCGGCAAGACCCGCGGCCAGCGCATCGCCGCATGGATCGCCGCCCTGCTCGTCTTCGGCTACATGGTTGCGGTCGCCGTGGCGCACAATCCCTTGCCATTCATGCAATAAGCCGCAACGCAGAAAATACTCAGCGCACCGGAACTTTCCGTTCACACCCCCCTCTATGCGGTACACTTGTTGCAGCAACACATGGGGGCCGACTTGGCTTCGACGTGGGTCGCAAAGCAGCGTAGGGCATACCGAGGGTCAGAGCACCTCGTAAATCCAACTGAAAAACTTTAGTCGCAAACGACGAAAACTACGCCCTGGCCGCTTAAGGTCCAGGACTCACACCGGATCGTTCATGGGCCGGGCCGGCGCAAGCCGACAGTGAGTTAATTCACATGAAATCGTGTTCATTCGGGTCGCTTGGGTGAATGCTAAATTAAGGCGACTCGGCAAGATCCAGCCTGTTCGGCGGGCGTGATGGAGCCTAAAGCTTAAAAACACCGGACTAAGTATGTAGAACTGCCTGTAGAGGGCTTGCGGACGCGGGTTCGATTCCCGCCGGCTCCACCAATCCCAAACCCCGAGCTTTAGCGGTTGGGGGTATAGTCAAACGTAACCTGGCCAAACGGCCAGGTTATTTTTTCCGCTGGGCAACACCATGATTACCGGCGTACCTGGGTTCTCAGAAGGATTTTGCCCTGGCCAGTCGCCGTCTCCGGGCGTAATAAACCGATCCCACGCCGGCTTCTCCGTCTGCCTGGCTGCTCAACGCCGCTTACGCCAAACATCCCTCGACCGGGCCCAGAATTGCCGTCGGCGCCAGCCGTCGGAATGCCCAAGGGCCACAGCCATGGCCGCTTTCGATGCGTTCGATTTTGGCCGGCAAGACCACTTTATTTATGACTGTTCATCTGGGTCTCCGAGTAAAATTCGAAGGATTCGAGAGCCCTCTTCATCGATCAGCGCGTGTTACCCGCTAGTCAGAAACGACACGTAGGAAGAATGCGCTCCAGTGCAATGGAACACGCCCAAGGCTTAATTATCGTGCCCCGGTGCCCAAAAGTGACAAAGTGAGAATATTCAGCCTGCTCATTCTGATGGCCGCACTACCGGCCTACGCTCAGTCCGTGGTGACCGGCACTTGCCTCGTAATCGACGGTGATACAGTCAACGTCATCAACGGAGACGACACGACCAAGGTGCGGTTGCGCGGCATTGCGGCACCGGAGATGAACCAGTTCGGAGGAAAGGAAGCGACCGCTTTCCTGGAGAAATTCGCCGAAGGCAAGCCTGTGCGGTGCGTTCTCGACGAGTCGAAAACAAAGAAATTTGAAATCGGGACTTGCTATGTTCGCGGTCAGGATATTGCGGCGGCAGTTGTCAAAGCGGGGTGGGCAAGGGATTGCGCCCGACTTTCCGGCGGCAGGTATCGGAGCCTGGAAGGGCCGCAGGCGAAGAAGCTGTTTTACCCCGACTATTGCAAGTAAAACCGGACACCCGGGCCCAGTTCCGCGTCGGCCACGGAACCTGTAGAAGTTCCGAAAGCCCCTGTGCTCTCATGCTTCAAGCAGCCAGGCATTCATTCAGCGGAAACTGGAGCCATGGATTCGAAATGAAGACTCACCCCGCAGGCTGAACTGATCGCCAATACGCCCTGTTTACGCGAATTCACACTACAGAGCGAACGCCGTGTCCGGAACAGCAGGCCGACAGGGGGTTCCTGCGTTAATGACTTTCATGGTCTATGAAGAAGGGGCAGCGCCGTTTTGAGCGCTATTCAGGCTCCAGCCTACGACTGGAGCAACGCCACCCACCCATAGGAGTCAATCATGGACATCGCAAGCCAAGGATCCGTCGTTCACAATTCCACTGTCGCCAACTATATCGCCACCGAGCCACTGGCACGCGACCAGACCCAAACCGGTCGCCTGCACGAGCCGGCACAAATCCTCAGCAGCACAGACCCGATTACCGGGGTGGAGATCGATGACCTTACCGGCCATCCTTACCTGGTCGATGGCAACGTCACGATGTATTTCGAGACCGAGGCCACCCGGCAGGAATTCATGGATATGCCGATCGACCACCCTTTCCATCTGGTGGACAACCCTACCGACGAAGGCTACGACGAAGGCTGAATCCAGCGGGCGGGCGCCCCGCCAGCCTGGTCGGATGGTACAGAAGCCGGCATTGGGCCGGCTCGGGGATGGAGCGCAATCAAGCCGATTGGCAGACACGCCAATCATGGATCCATCCGGCCCGGGGCCGTCCAGCAATGATGTGACGTGGACAGTCCTATCACCGCCCGCCCGCCGAACCGCCCTTGTTGTTCGGGTTCTCGGTTTCCCCCTCCAGCGTTGCCTCGAGCACGAAGGCGGACAGGAAGCGCCGGTCCATCGCCACCCAGAGCATGACCGGCACCAGGGCCGGTAGCACCAGATAGCCGAACTGGTAGCCAAACGCGATGAATTCCCGCGCCGTGGCAGAGAAAGGCGCGGCACCGGTGTCGATCGCCACCTGCTTCAGCCAGTCGAAGCACACCCCCCACACCTGGAACGGCAGCAGGGCGACGGCCCCGAGGGCGGCCTTGGCGGCCAGGCCGCGTGCTTTCGAAGCGAAAAGCAAGGCAAGCAGCAGGGGCAGGCCATAGCCGTACTTCATGAAATCGACCTCGGGACTGAGCACCGCGATCTGGCCCGCCGGCACCCCGGCCACGCCGGTCACCTCCAGGCCGGTGAGTAGCACCAGCGTGGTCCCCGCCTTTTCCACCCCCTCGGCCCAGGCCGGGAATACGCTGGCCACCGTGGCCTTGGCCAGCAGGGCCACCGGCAACGTCACCACGTTGCCCAGCTGGTACCAGACGAACAGGCAGGCAAGGAACCAGGCGATCGCCTTGAGCAGGAAGAGGCCGACCAGGCTAAGTCGCATGGGGCATCCGGATCAGGCCCTTGCGGGCAAGGTAGCGCACCCACAGCAGCCAGACCACCAGCACGTCGAGCATGATCAGGGCCTGCCACAGATAGAGGTGGGCAAACTCGAACCACTGCATGTTCCACTGGCCGAGATAGAACAGGCTGACGATGCGCAGGACGTTCACGGCCTGCACGGCAAGGATGCCGATCGCCAGGCCGGCCAGCTTCGGGCGCCAGGGCGCCGGAAAGGCGAGGATGGCAGCAATCAGGATGATGCAGGCCTCCACCCCGTTGCAGCCGGGCTGGATGGCGACGCCAAAGCCGTTGGTCGTGCTCTGGATGACGTTGGCATACGCCGTGACGTTGGGGTCGAAAAACTGCACCAGGTCGGCGCTGAACGTGGCCAGCAGGCCGGTCCACGGCATGACGAAGATGGCCTGCACCGGGCCCAGCAGCTCGACGCCGAACAGCACGGCCTGAATGAGCAGGAACAAAACGAAAAAGCGCAGCATGGGGAGAGATTAACTCAAGACGCGGTGATGGCAGAAACAAAAAAGCCCGCCCTGAACCAGGGCGGGCTTGGTAGTCAGACCGTTTACTGGCGCTGGCGGCGCAGGGTCACGATCGTGCCGACAGCCAGGAAGCTGGAGAGCAGGATCATGCCCCACTCGGACAGCGTCGGGATGCTGGTTGGCGTCGGGGCGACATAAGGTCCCCAGTTGACGACTTCCGCCAGTTGCTGGGCCGACATGCCGGCAGTCCAGCCCTGTGCGACCACCGAATCCAGCGTATTGAACAGCGGGGCAGCGGCGATCGCTCCGGCGAGCGAATCGGTGGTGTTATTGATCGAGCCGAGCCCGGCGAACATCATGATGGAACGCGACTGTCCTGCGGGAACGGAGACGTTGTAGGTGCTGCCGATGCCCTCGGTGCCGGTGCAATTGAATACGGTCGTCTGGACTGCCGACGTGCCGGGGACGACCGTCGTGTTGTACTCGCCGGTTCCGCCCTGCGACGTGACGGCCCAGATGTCGGCGGTCGTCATGCTGGTATCACCCGAGGACGTTGCCTCGTAAATGGTGCTGCCGTCCGAACCGAAGTTGACCGGAATCTGCACCGTCGTGGCGATGTCGGAACCCGTCGGATTCTGCAGCGTCACCAGGACGCGAGCGACAGCGCTGGCCGTGTCGAACCAGTACTGCACGGTGACGTTCAAGCCCGACATCGAAACCGGACCCGCAGTCAGGGTCGTCCCGGTCAGGTCGACCGTGGCGGGCGGTACGAACACCACTCCATTGATCCAAATCGAATAAGCATGATCGAAGGCATCCGAGTCGCCGCCTGCGCTGGTCGCATCCTGGATGTTCAGGCCTGGACCGCTGCAATTTCCCGTAAACGGGTTATTTGTGTCCGTCCCGCCGGAGTCGGTAATTTGCCAGAGGGTTGAACCAAAACCCGGGGAAATGTTTTGCGGCAACGACACCGGCGCGGCATGCGCAACAGAAGCGCCGATGGCGCTTCCAATCAGTACGGACAAGGCTGTTTGTTTGATACGGCTGAACTTGTTCATCGACTCCCCCTGAATATTGAACTTCAACACCCCAAAATCGCTTTGGCTGCCTGATTATCGGCCCGATTTTAAAGCCTTTGCAAGTGTGGGCTGCCAATTTCACCATTGACAGTTGCTTTTTTGCACCTGCCAGGCCGGGACTCGCGACGGCAGGTCCGTTGGTCACAATGCAATTCAGTCGGGCGCAGGCGGCTCGTCGGACTTGTCCGACATGACCAGCGTCATGCCCACGGCGGCCAGCACCATCCACAGCACGGCCGCCCAGATGCCCAGCGCGTCGGACAACGGCCCCATGAACAGCAGCAGCAGCATGGCCAGCGCCAGCACGGCATTGCCGATCCAGAATTTGCGTTTGCCGGTCTTCAATTTGTTCTCCGTCTGAAATTCTAAATTTGACCCGCCACCCAGTGGCAGCGCACCCAGTGCCTGACTCCCAGGTCGGTCTGGTCAGGATAGCGCTGCCGGCATACCTCGCTGGCATGCGGACAGCGCGGATGAAAATGGCAGCCGTCGGGCGGATTGAGCGGCGAAGGCTGGTCGCCGGACAGGCGGATGATGCCCTCCCCGCCCTGCGGGTCGATGCGCGGCACCGCGCTGACCAGCGCCTGCGTGTAGGGATGGCGCGGCGAACGCAGCACGTCGGCCGTGGCGCCCTGCTCGACGATGCGGCCGAGATACATCACCGCGACATCGCGCGCCAGATACTCGACCACGGCGAGGTTGTGGGTGATGAACAGGTAGGCCAGCCCGAGGCTGTCCTGCAGGTCCTTCAGCAGATTGAGGATCTGCGCCTGCACCGACACGTCGAGCGCGCTGGTCGGCTCGTCGCAGATGACCAGCCGCGGCGACACCGCCAGTGCCCGCGCAATCGCGATGCGCTGCCGCTGGCCGCCCGAGAACGCATGCGGGTAGCGCCCGCCCGCGTCGTCGGGCAGCCCCACCTGCTCCAGCAGGCGTGCCACCGCGTCGCGGCGGTCGCGCGCCGCGCCGACGCCGAGCGCGTCCATGCCCTCGAGCAGGATGTCGGCCACCCGCATGCGCGGATTCAGCGAACTGAACGGGTCCTGGAACACCATCTGTGCCTGCCGTCGCAGCATGGCCGTATTGCTCGCGCCGATGACCTCGCCGGATAGCACGACCTGCCCGGCCGTCGGTTCGATCAGCCGCAGCAGCGCCTTGCCCACCGTCGTCTTGCCACAGCCCGACTCGCCCACCAGCGCCAGCGTGCGGCCCGCCTCGATCGACAGGCTGACGTCGTCGACGGCGCGCACCTGGCCGACGGTGCGCTGGAAGAAACCGCGCCGGACCGGGAAATGGACTTTCAGGCCCGCCACCTGCAGTAACGCTTGCGCCGTTCCAGACGGTCGCGCATGCAGGCTCACATCCGATGTGGTTCGTGCCGGCAGCTTCCCGGCAAAATGACAGCGCACCCGCTGGCCATTTACGGACTGCCAGTCCGGCGACTCGACGCGACAGCGGGCCTTCGAATGCGGACAGCGCGGTGCGAAGCGGCAACCATGCAGCGTCGCGTCGAGCTTGGGCACCTGGCCTGGAATCGTGGTCAGCCGCCCAGCGTCGCCCGGCCGTGGCAACGCCTCGAACAGCATGCGGCTGTAGGGGTGCTGCGGAGTCGCGAAGAAGGCGTCGCGGGCGCCCTCCTCCACCAGTTCGCCGGCGTACATGACGCCGACGCGATCGGCATTTTCCGCGACCACGCCGAGGTCGTGCGTGATCAGCAGCATGCCCATGCGCTGCTCGGCGCGCAGGCGCCGCAGCACCTCGAGCACCTGCGCCTGGATGGTCACGTCGAGCGCCGTGGTCGGTTCGTCGGCGATCAGCAGTCGGGGCCGGCCGGCCAGCGCCATCGCGATCATCACGCGCTGGCGCAGGCCACCCGACAGTTCGAACGGATAGCTGTCGAGCCGCCGCGCCGCATCCGGGATTCCCACTGCGTCGAGCAGTTCGCGCGCCGCATCGGCTGCAGCCTGTCCGGCAAGATTGCGGTGCAGCGTCAGCGCCTCGGTGATCTGTTCGCCCACGCGGATGACCGGATTCAGCGCCAGCATCGGCTCCTGGAAGATCATCGCCATGCCGCCGCCGCGCACGCGCCGCATGTCGCTCTCGGGCAGGGCCAGCACGTCCTCATCGCCCAGATGCACCGCGCCTGAGGCAATCCGCCCGCCATCGGGCAGCAGCCGCATCAGCGACAGCGCCGTCATCGATTTGCCGCACCCCGACTCGCCGAGCAGCGCGTAGGTCTCGCCGGCCGCAACCTGGAACGACACGCCGTCGACCACGCGCAGGGCATCGTCTCCCCGGCCGAAGGCGGTGACCAGGTTCTCTACCCGCAGCAGCAGGCTCATCGATGCCCCCCCGCCCGCGGGTCGAACGCGTCGCGCACGCCATCGGCAAACAGGTTGGCCGCCAGCACCAGCGTGAACATGAAGATGAAGGCGGCGCCGAGCTGCCACCACACCACCGGCTCGCGCGCGAGTTCGAGGCGGGCGCCGTTGATCATGTTGCCCCAGCTGAACATCGACGGATCGACGCCGACGCCGACGTAGGACAGCACGGCTTCGGCCAGCACCAGCCCGGAGAAATCGAGCACCATGGCGATGAGCACCAGATGGAACACATTGGGGAAAATGTGGCGGCTGATGATGCGCGCGCTCGACACGCCGAAGGCGCGCGCGGCCTCGACATAGTCGAGCGTGCGCAGCTTGAGCGATTCGCCGCGCAGCAGGCGCGCCAGCCCGGTCCAGCTGGTCACGCCCATGATGAGGCAGAGCGCCAGCAGCCGGATGTCGGCACGCGCGGCAGCGGTGTCGAACAGCTCGGGGTTGGATTCGATATAGACCTGCACGATCAGCACGGCCGCCGCGATCAGCAGCACGCCCGGGATCGAATTGAGCACGGTGTAGACGTACTGGATGACGTCGTCCACCCAGCCACGAAAATAGCCCGCCGCGATGCCGAAGCCGATCGCCAGCGGCAGCGTGACCAGCGTGGTCAGCGTGCCGATCACGAGCCCCGTGCGGATGCTCTTGAGGGTGATATAGAGGACGTCCTGCCCGACCTTGTCGGTGCCGAAGACATGGTAGCCCGCGGCCAGGTGCGCCAGCACGCTGCCCGAAATCAGCAGCAGCGTGGTGACGAGGACCAGCGTGCGTCCCGGCCAGCCCAGCCGTCCCTCCCCCCAGGCGGTCACCCATTCGCCCAGCGTCGATTCGGCGCGCCGCGCCTGCCAGGCGGCGAAGACCGCGAACAGCAGCAGGCCGGCCGCCAGGCCTTGCGCCAGTCCGAGGAGACTGCGCCGGGTGATGTCGGGAAGCCGCTCAACGGCATCCTGCAGATGCGCGCCGCCGTAGCGCAGGCGCGGATACTCGCGCACGGTCTTGCCATCGCGCTCGACGAACTCCTTGGCATACAGCTGCATCGCCAGCGGCGCCGAATAGGTCTTCTCCTGCTCGGTGCGCAGCCTGCCGGCCAGCGCGTCGAATGCACTCAGCACCTCGACCGAATACTGCGGCGCGTCCGCCGGGCTGTCGACCAGTCGTTCGCGGTAGTGCAGCGAATCGAGCAGGCCGATCACGACGAACACGCCCAGCACCAGCGCAGCCCCCATTGCCATCGGACGCTGCGCCACCAGGCGCCAGGGCGCGCGCAGGTGCTCCTGGCGGCGGATGAACCAGACCAGCGCCAGCACGCACGCCAGCAGCACAAAGATCAGGATGTCGGTCCACAGCAGAACGGGGACCAAATCGAAGCTCATCCCGCTCATTGCAGCCGCACCCGCGGATCGACCCAGGAATAGGAAATGTCGGTCAGGATCAGGCCCACGATATAAAGGAAGGAGCCGAGGAACACCATGGCGCGCACCACGGCAAAATCCTGTGCCTGGATGGCGTCGATGGTGTAGCTGCCGAGGCCGGGGATGCCGAAGAAGGATTCGGTGATGAGGCTGCCCATGAACAGCAGCGGCAGCACCACCACCGCGCCGGTCAGGATCGGGATCATGCCGTTCTTCAGCACGTGGCGGAACAGTACCCGCACTTCCGACAGGCCCTTGGCGCGCGCGGTACGCACGTAATCCTTGCCGATTTCCTCGAGGAAGATCGTGCGGTACCAGCGCGAACCGCTGCCGATGCCTGCCACCACACTGACCAGCACGGGCAGCAGGATGAACCTCAAGCCGTCGATGCCGCCGGCGAATCCGGAAATCGGCAGCAGGTTCCACAACTTGGCGATGAAATACTGTCCCGCGATGATGTAGAACAGCCCCGAAATCGACATCAGCACCACGCACAGCACCACGCCCCAGAGGTCGAGATAGGTGGAACGGAAAAACACCATCAGCAGGGCGAAGGTAATGTTGACCAGCAGGCCGATGACGAACACCGGCAGCGCGATCGCCAGGCTTGGTCCCATGCGGTTGCGGATTTCGTTGCCGATGTTGCGGCCGTCGTCGCCCTTGCCGAACTCGAAAACGAACATCGCGGCCGAGTGCTGGAAGAAGATCGTGTCGGTGAATTTTTCACTGCCCGTCGCCTGCGCGTTCAGCAGCAGCGGCTTGTCGTAGCCGTGCTCGACCTTCCAGCGCTCGATCGCTTCCGGCGTCACGTGCTTCACCCCGAGCTGCAGCCGCGCCATGTCGTCCGGCGTGTTGACGACGAAGAACAGTGCGAAGGTCAGCAGGTTCACCCCGATCAGGATCGGGATCGCATAGAGCAGGCGGCGCAGGATGTAGGAAAGCATCAGGCGGTCTTCCTTTCGCGCCGCCGCCACGCGACCACCGCCGGTGCGATGACGGCAACCAGCAAGCCTACCAGCAGGGCAATCGGCCACAGCACCGGCCGGTTCCATTCGGCGCGTTGCGTCTCGCGCAGCGCCGGGTCGATGCGGCGGTACTTGAGCGTATTGTTGGCCATCAGGTTGGGCTTGACGTTATGCACCCAGCCGTGGCGCAGCCCGAACGACTTCGGGTAGTAGGCAAAGATCCATGGCGCATCGCGCCGCACGATTTCCAGCATCTGGTCGATCACCTGCTGCCGCTCGGGGCCATTGTCCATGTCCTTCATGCGTTCGAACAGCCGGTTAAATTCCGGATTGTCGTAGTTGGCGGCGTTCTCGCCGCCCGTGGCGACCTTCTTGTGCGGGCCATAGAGCAGGAAAAAGAAATTTTCCGGATCAGGGTAGTCGGCGTTCCAGCCCCATTCGAACAACTGCGCGTTGCCCTTGCGCATCTTGTCCTGGAAGCGGTTGTAGTCGGTGCCGCGCACGACCAGCTGCACGTTGAGCTTGTCAAGCTGCTTCTTCATCCAGTCGAGCCGCGACTTGGCATCGGGGCCCGACGCCATGGTGTCAAAATACAGCACCAGCGGCTCGCCGGTCTTGGCGTTGCGGCCATTCGGATAGCCCGCCTCGGCCAGCAGCCGGCGCGCCGTTTCGATCGATTGCCGCTGGACACGGCCGTCCTTGGCTTCGTAGACGTACGGGTTCAGCCCCGCCACGCCGTCGACATAACCGAACAACCCGGGCGGAATCGGGCCCTGAGCGGGAATGCCCCGGCCATTCAGGAAGATCGAAATGAACTCGTCGTAGTCGAAAGCGATGGACAGCGCCTGCCGCAGTTTCTGGCGGTCTTCGCCCAGGCCCCCAACCACTGGGTCGAGCATGTTGAAGCCGACGTACCAGAGCGATGCGGACACTGCCGTGATCAGATGGATGTCCTGGTCGCGCATGCTGTCGGTGAGTTGCGGGTCGCCCCCCGCCGTGAACTGAACGGCCTGGTCGAAGCTGTCCGAACTGATGCCGGAACTGTCGTAATACCCCTGCAGGAACTTGCTCCAGTAGGGGATGGTTTCCTTTTCCAGGCTGAACACGGCCTCGTCGACAAACGGCAGCGGCCTGCCCGCGTCGGCCAGCAGCCCGGCCTCGCGGTCTGCCGCGTCGCCATCGACCGGATAGGTCTCGCCGTGGAAGTTGGGATTCTTCTTCAGCACCATGCGGCGGTTGGGATCGTTTTCGGCCAGGTAGTAGGGGCCGGTGCCGACCGGCTGCCAGTCGAGGGTGAGGTTCCTGTCCGCCATGCCGGGCTGGTCGTAGAAGGCGTCGGCCTCCCACGGGATCGGCGCAAAAAACGGCATCGCCAGCCAGTAGCTGAATTGCGGATACTTTCCCTTGATGCGGATGCGGTAGGTATGGCTGTCCACCACCTCGGCGCCGGCCAGCGGGTAGTCGTCGAGTTTGAGGGCCGCATCGGGATGCGCTTTGGCGGCTTGTTCCAGCGCATCGCCCAGTTCCTTCAGACCGACGATGCGCTCGGACATCAGGCCGAAGATCGGGGAACTGAGCCTGGGATTGGCCAGCCGCTTGATCTGGTAAACGTAATCGGCGGCCGTGAGTTCGCGGCTGCCGCTATGGGGAAAGTCGCTGATCCGGCTCTTGTCCGCCAGCGCGGCCGCATCCAGAGAATGATAGAGATAGCGTCCCGCGCCGTCGCGCGCAAACGCCGGATGCGGCTGGTAGCGTATGCCGGGGCGAATCCTGATTTCGTACACACTTTCGGCAATGCGTTCAGACGGCGAATCAGCCGCGAGTTCGTTGCCGTCAGCATCAAAATAGCGCGGCGCGGGCACGGCCTCGGCGGTCAGCGGAATCAGTTCGTACGGGCGCTTGAGAAAATGGTACTGCAGCGGCGGCTCGTAGATCTGGCCGGTGAACTCGACTTCGTTCGAACTGTAGGAGCGCGCGGGATCGAGGTGCTTGGGGCGTTCGGAGAACGCGCTGTAGAGCACATTGGCGTCGGCCTGGCTGTCCGGGTAAGGATCATTCCAGCTGTCGGAGCAGCCGGCCATCAAGCCCAGGCCCATAACCAGCAGACCTGCTCTCGACAATATCGCCCGGATGCTCACCATCCCGGCAGTGTACCCAAGCACGCCGGCAACGTCAGCCGTTATAATCCGAAACCATTCAACACTTCTTCGAGACGATCATGGGATTTCTTGCAGGAAAACGCTTGCTGATCACCGGTGTGATATCCAACCGGTCCATCGCCTACGGCATCGCCGCCGCGTGCAAGCGCGAAGGCGCCGAACTCGCCTTCACCTACCAGGGCGAGCGCATCAAGGATCGCGTCACAGAATTCGCCAGCGAATTCGGCTCCAGCCTGGTTTTCCCGTGCGACGTCGGCAGCGACGAGCAGATCGACGCAATGTTTGCCGAGCTCGGCAAGCACTGGGACGGCCTCGACGGCCTGGTGCACTCGATCGCGTTCGTTCCCAAGGACGCACTGGCAGGCGACTTCCTCTCCTCGGTCACGCGCGAGAACTTCCGCATCGCGCACGACATCAGCTCCTACAGCTTTGCCGCGCTGGCCAAGGCCGCGCTGCCGATGATGGAAGGCCGCAATGCCGCGCTGCTGACGCTGTCCTATCTGGGGGCCATCCGTTCGATCCCCAACTACAACGTCATGGGCCTGGCCAAGGCCAGCCTCGAATCCAGCGTGTATTACATGGCGCAAAGCCTGGGCCCCAAGGGAATCCGCGTCAATGCCGTGTCGGCCGGCCCGATCAAGACGCTGGCCGCCAGCGGCATCGCGAAATTCAGCGAGAAGCTCGACCTCGTCGCCCAGAATGCGCCGTTGCGCCGCAACGTCACCATCGAGGAAGTCGGCAATGCCGCCGCCTTCCTGCTGAGTGACCTGGCTTCCGGCATCAGCGGCGAGATCACCTACGTCGATGCGGGGTTCAACACCACGGCCGGTGCTGACTGATCTTAGGGCATCACATCACTATAAGAACGCGCTCTAAAGGCGCGTTTTTATTGGGCCAACGCCGCGGGATTATCTTTCGCGCGCCGCTTCCTGGAAGGCGCCGCGAACGGGAGACAAAACATATTCCAGAACGGTGCGCGTTCCCAACAGGATTTCGGCTGACACCTGCATTCCGGGGGACAGCGTATGTGATCTGCCATCCGCGACCAGACGCTGGCCGTCCAGGGTCAAGACCGCCTTGTAAGCAGGCTGCGTCGCCACTTCCTTGATGTCGCCATGCGGCAGGGGAGCTTCGCTCGCGTCCGCACTGACCTGTGATACCACGCCTTGCAGCATGCCGTACTTCTGGAACGTGTACGCGCCGACCTTGATCCTTGCAGGCAGGCTGGGGTGGACGAACCCGATGTCTTCGTTGGACACCCAGACTTCCGCCTGCAGGGGGTCACTGAGCGGCACCAGCGTTAGCAACACCGTACCGGGCGCCGTCACGGTGCCGACCGTCCGCGTGGCCAGATCCTTGACTACGCCGTCCTGCGGCGCGCGAAGCGCCAGCAACGCCTGCCGGTGCTGCTGCTTGGCCAGTTCCTGGCGCAGTTTGTCGGCTTGCGCAGCGCGCTCCGATCGCTCGGCCTGCAAAACACGGCGGTATTCCGCTCGAATCTGACTCATTTGCTTCCCGGCCTGCCGCATCGCGGCTTCTGCACTCTGGATGGCGAATGCCTGGGCCTTCAAGTCCTGCTCCGTTTCGATGCGTTCTCGCTGCTTGTCCGCCACCACCAGCCTGCCAGCGAAGCCGTCCCTGCCTAATTGAGCGAAAGCTGTCTCCTGCTCACGGTAGTGCGGCAGCACCTGCTGCAGCTTACTCAGGGTTTCGTTTGCCGCGGCCAGGTCCTGGGCAGACTTGTCGAGCACGGCCTGCTGCGCATCCAGCGCGCTCTGGTAGGCCAGCCTGTTGGCGACGTACTGGGCTTGAACCTGCTCGAACAGGTCGGCCGGGTCGCCTGCCCGCCTGGTAGGCGGTTGGCCCGCAAGCTCGGCATCGATGCGTCGCAGGCCCAATTCCTGTCGCTGGACTTCCCCTCTGAGCGATTGTTCGTCAGCGTCGGAAAGTACCGCATCCATTTGCATCAATACCTGGCCCTGTTTGACGGTTTCGCCTTCCTGGACAAAGATCTGTGTCACCACGCCTGCTTCGGCAGGCTGCACGATCTTGATGCGCGACAGCGGGACGAGCTTGCCGTGTGCCACCGCAACGATATCCAGCCGTCCGAAGGCTGCCCATGCCAGCAAAACGAGAACCAGCGCCAGCTGCAACCACAGAACCCAGCGTCCGAATGGCGCGGGGGGTGATCCCTGCGGGCGAGCGAGGGCTGAGGATGGATTCATTTCCGTATAGTCACAGAACGTCATTCGTTCAGGTCATCGCGACGAACGCCCTTACATCAACCGCAACGAGCCTTCCTGGAGATCCATCAAGGGTCTGAACAACTGTGAACCCGATCCAAACACCGGATCGGACAAAATCGACTGAGCTGCAGTCACGCCCACAGCAGACAGGTTGCCGAACTTGCCATACTGATATGCCAGATCCCCACCTAGCGCCGCCGCGTCGCTGCCGCCGAGATGGAAATCAGCCAACGCGTTGGTAAGCGCCCAAGTAGTGAGTGTCGGAGACACCGCACGCGCGGCATCATACTGTACGGCCAGGCCGGCGAAATCGAATTGTTCGATAAGCTTGTTGAGTAAGGGATCGTCCGATCCTGCGTCATAATCCACCGTTGTATCCAGCATCAGTTGCAGCCTGGATACGCTCTTGTTGTTGGCCTTGGTGGAATACCAGTTCTTGAAGGTGAGGCTTTCAGAATCTCCGACATCCAGAATCAGATCGTTGCTTGATTTGCGGAACAGAAGGTCGGCGTAGCGAATACCGTTGCCCAGGGAAACGGTGTTGTCTGTGCCTGTTCCGCCGTTGATGGTGTCCACTCCATCCCCCCGGTTGAAAGCGATGATGTCCATACCGGTACTGGTCTTGATCGTGTCGTTTCCGGAACCACCGATGAACATTTCGTTTCCCGTTCCACCCGTCAGGGTGTCATTACCGTCGCCTCCGTTCAATAGCCCCTTTCCTGAAGTATCGGAAAGCGCATCGTTGCCTGCGCCCCCTTCCAGAATGTCGTTCCCGCTGCCACCTTTCAGGACATTGATAGCACTATTGCCTCGAATCAAATTGGCAAGTGAATTGCCCGTTCCATTGATTGCCGCAACGCCGCTCAAGAGAAGGTTCTCCACGTTGCTGCCCAAGGTAAGGGTCACTTCCGAGTTGATCGTATCGTTTCCCTCGTTAGACAACTCGGTGACCTTGTCCGTTGAGACATTGACAAAGTAGATGTCGTCACCGGGCCCACCTATCATCGTGTCGCTGCCCGCACCGCCGTCGATCGTGTCGGATCCAGCCCCCCCGGCAATCTTGTTGGCGGCAGCATTGCCGGTGATTATGTTGTCCAGGGAATTTCCTGTTCCATTGACGGCATTCGTGCCGGTGAGGACCAGGTTCTCGATATTGTCGCCTAACACCCAACTGGCCGAGCTTATGACGGTGTCTATCCCGCTATCCTCTTCCTCGAAAACCAGGTCGCCAGCACCGACTACAAAAGTGTCATTGCCATAACCCCCATCGAATTCATTGATCCCGCTGTTGCCAATCAAAACGTTGTCAAGATCGTTGCCCCCTGCATTAATGTCGTCAGATCCAGTCAGAGTTAGATTCTCGACATTGTCTGGTAGGCCGAAACCTATGGAACTCAAAACGATATCAACCCCTTCACCAGGAAGCTCGATTACCATGTCATAGTAATTGTCAATGACATAGGTATCGTCACCCAGCTCACCCATCAGGATGTCGTAATCATCAACTTCACTTCCGGTTAACGTGTCGTTCCCTTCGGTTCCAAGTATCGTATTGGCAACAACCAGCACGAAGCTACTCGACGCCGATAAACCTGTGGAATCCGTTGCCGTCACATGCAGGCCCAGTTGTCCGACTGACGTAGTAGGCGGAATGCCACTCAATGTTCTGGAATTTGAATCGAAAGA
The DNA here is from genome assembly GCA_016124745.1 of Thiobacillus sp. GTDB lineage: Bacteria > Pseudomonadota > Gammaproteobacteria > Burkholderiales > Thiobacillaceae > Thiobacillus. Next base: position 144,853 of record WGNC01000025.1, on the reverse strand, counting down.
CAACCACGGAGGCAGGTTCTCTCCGGAGTCAAGTGCAACTGACCAGGTCAATACATCGCCTGGATCAACATCGACAAACAGGTAAGAAGGGAGTGTAAAGATGAAACTCGCGTTTTCCGCTGCAACCAGTTCGCCAATGCCAGAATTTGGGCTGGGCGTGTGGAGCAAGGCTTTGTTTTCTAACGCAGCAGCATCCCACACGGTGCCATTCATGAATTCCACTCGCTCAATGCCCGCCCCTGCTGCCGCATCCCATCGAATGGAAACCTGGTCCTCAGAATAGAAACCCACCTTCAGATCGCCATTTTCACCCCAGTTGTTGGTATGGACGGGGTTGATAAACAACTTGAGGTATTGTCCATCCATAAGTGCTTCAACGTTATTCGGCTGGATGAGATAGCTGTCGAACGACAACGTATCGATACCCCCCAAGCCGCCATCAAAGTCTTCAATGACGTCCGATTTGTCTCCAAAACTGAAGCGGTAATGGTCACTGCCGATTCCGCCAATCAGCGTGTCGCTTCCGCTTCCACCGTTGAGAATGTCGTCACCCGCCAAACCGATGAGGGTATCGTCGCCGGCACTTCCGGTGAGATAATTTCCAAGTGAATTGCCTGTTCCTGTCAGGCCGCCCTGTAACAACATGAGATTTTCAAGGTTTGACGGGAGCGTATAGTCAGCAGTGGATTCCACACGATCATTTCCGCCATTCTCAGCCTCGATAATTTGATCGCTTGCCTCATTTACGACGTATGTGTCATTTCCCAATCCTCCTTCAAGGATGTCTGTTCCCAGACCACCATCAAGATAATTGGCGCCGTCATCGCCCTGGATGTAGTTGTTATCTTCGTTGCCAACAATGCTGATGTCTTGTCCGATCGAGTAGGCTTCCTCAACATTCGCGGGCATTACGCTGTAGTAGTAGCCAATTGGATTGCCAGAGAAAAATATCGCGTCGTTGCCACCACCTGCTTCCTCGACCACGACATCGTTCTCAGTTGCGTAATACCTGTCATCTCCGAGACCGCCGACCAGGATGTTGTTGCCACTTCCAACTAGGACATCATTCCCGACAGACCCAGTGACCACATCGAACGGTACACCGCTGGCAACAATCAGATCGAAATTTCCCAATGCGGACAGCTCAAGACTCACTACTCTGAAATTGAGGTCAACATTAAAGCGTTCGAAGTTTTGCAGGGCTGTCTTAGCAAAGCTGATTGCACCTGAGGCGTCGGCCACTATCGTGTCGTAGCCTTCATCCATAAGTTCCACAGCCTGATCGCCAACGCCAAGATAATACGTGTCATTACCTTTGCCACCCGCCAGCACATTGGCGGCAGGGTTGCCCTCGGCACGCATATAGTTGTCTAGCTGATTCCCCCATCCATCGATGGGCGCATCACCGACCAGGTAAAGATTCTCGACATAGTCACCCAGTACAAAGGGAACGCTACTTTCGACCCTGTCGCCACTTCCTCCCGTTGCCGATGCCACCACCCGGTCACCCAGGTTATCCACGATGAAGCGTACACTGACGCTGCCATTGGCGATCATGGTATCGGCGCCGCCTCGGCCGTCCAGCGTGTCAACGCCCCAGCCCTGCCAATTGCTTGTCAGGACGTTGTCCAGATCATTGCCGATCGCTGCAGTATCGTAGTTATCGCGATAACTGCCTGCAGGCATATTCAAGTTCTCAACATTGTCTGGCAACGTGCCACCATTGATATCGACAATGGTATCGATGCCTTCATTCGCGTATTCCACGATCAGGCTGAATCGGTAGCTTGAAGTGTTGTAATAGGTATCGTTACCTTGACCGCCATAAGCGGTATCGTCACCCGCAGTTGCATAGAATGAATTGTTGTTGGCATTTCCTGTCAGGATATCTGTGAGCGCATTACCCGTGGCGCTGATATTCAGGACTCCAGTCAGCGTGAGATTCTCCACATTGGCAGGCAGGGTGTAGCTACGCGATGCCAGGACTGTGTCTATGCCAGCGTTCGCGGCCTCACTGATCGTGTCCTGCTCATGGTCGACAATGAACGTATCGTCTCCAGGCGTCCCGACCATGGCGTTTTTGGATCCGCCCTCCGTATGGGCCGCGATATCGGCTGTCGTCCACACTGGACCGGCGCCTCCGTCGAACTCGATACGTTCAATCTGGTAGTCCTCAGCGGAAAAGTAGCTTTGAATCAGCAGTTGGGTGGTGGAGCCATCGATCACCAGCAGCAAGTCTTCGGGACCGAAGCCATCCTGTATCCGATGCAAGGTGACATCTTCAGGGTTTACGCCTGACCTCAGTCTGATGACGTCCATGCTCGGCCCATCGGCGTTGGGTTTTTCCCCAATTTGATCGTAGCCGTCTCCGCGACCAAAGATATAGGTGTCGTTGCCCGCCCCGCCATATAGCAAGTCGTTTCCCGCTCCGCCATCCAGCAGGTCATCGCCGGCATCGTTGGAGGCCGCATAGGAATCATTCAGCCATGTCCCATACCCCAGCAGGCGGTCGTTCCCCGCACCCCCGACCAAGGTATCGTTTCCCAATCCACCTTGCAGGTCATCGTTGCCGTCTCCGCCATACAGAATATCGTTTCCACCCTTGCCATTGATCCAGTCGGCCCCACCCAGACCATCGATCACATCGTTTCCGGCGAACCCGCCAAGCTCGCTGTCGTCCCCCTCAGTGGGATTGAGCACCATGGCGCGGATATCGTCGTAGTCCCATGTGGTACCGTCCGTGAATTCGATGTGATCTACGCGACGGGTTGCGTCATCAGACAGGAAATAGTTCTTGATATGCACATGACCATTGACGTTTCTGTCCCCATCAAGAACTTCCAGGCGTAGGCTGTCTGCTCCATCGAGAGACCACCAACGCACAACCCTGATTTGCTCGGGGGAGATGCTGTCGCCGAATCGAAGCAAATCATCATTGCCGCCGGCTTCGATGATCGTGTCCTGACCATTCCCCAGGTTGTACTCATAGACATCGCTGCCCAAGCCTCCCTGAAGGGTGTCGTTGCCTTCATGCCCATTCAGCGTGTCACTGCCTGCCCCGCCATACAACGTATCCGCGCCTGCTCCGCCATAGAGCCGGCCGCCGTCATTGCCAAGTTGCAGGGTCACGGGTGCGCTTAATGTCGTTCCTACCAGCGCATCGAGAGCGACCGCCGCCCCGCCTGCGAACTGCAGGCTCGCGTTCATGCCGAACAGTGCATTCTGGAAAGTCAGCGTCTCGCCGTTGTCGAGCTTGAGCTTGAGCGTCGCTCCGTTGTTTTCCGTGGCAAGGGGATTCGTTTCCGCCAGGCCATTTGCCTGATTCAGGATGATTAGATTGTTTCCTTCGGTATCGTCGACCGTGTCGAGCCCTGTGACATCGAGATAGATATCGTCTCCCGCACCTCCCATCAGGATGTCCGCGCCTTCGCCCCCGATCAGGGTGTCGTTGCCGCCACCGCCGATCAGCGTGTCGTCGCCCCTGCCACCGTCGAGATAGTCGTCGCCGTGATAGATGAGGTCGATGCCGTCTGCATCCCCTTCCAGGTAGTCGTCGCCGGCCCCGCCCAGGATGATGTCCGAGCCGCCTTCACCCCATACCGCGTCATTGCCGCCTTTGGCATCGATGTAGTCGTTGCCGTGGTAGTCGGCCTCCACCCCCACGCGCATATCGTCGCCTTCGATGTAATCATCGGTATCGCCCCCGATGATGATGTCATTGCCGCCGCCGCCTCGTGCAGCCTGGTTAAGCAGCCCTTCACCAAGGTCCAGATAGTCGTCTCCGTGGTCGGCCGGGGTAGCATTGGCATCGCCATTGATGCTGTCGTCGTCGGCGCCACCGTAGACGATATCGTTGCCCGCTCCGCCGTCCAGGACATCCTTGCCGCTTTCGCCGTAGATGATGTCGTTGCCGCGTCCGCCGAACACGGTGTCACCACCGCTTCCGCCGAAAATCGTGTCATTGCCACCCACACCCGTGTCGAACGAACCGTTGGCCGGGTTCAGTCCCTCGCCATTGCCAAGCCCCAGGTCGACATAGTCGGTGGCAGGGTACATGACAGGCAGGCCGGCGAATGTCCAGGTAGTGTTCGCCCCCTCGATGTTCGAGTCGCCAAAGATCACATCGTGTCCGGCACCGCCCAGGATGAGATCGTCGCCTTCGCCGCCCATGAGGGCGTCGGATTGATCGCTGCCGACAAGCGTGTCGTTGCCAGTGCCGCCGGAAAGAAAGTCGCCGTATGTACCGTCCAGCGTGGCCCCGCCATATTCGGGCTGGGCAAGTGCGCTTGCCACGGAGATGAAATCACCTGCAAACAACAGGTCGTCGCCCGCACCACCCGAAACGATGTCGCGACCGGCATTGCCTTCGAGCCAGTCGTCCCCGCCTCGGGAAGCGATCAGGGTGTCGTCGCCGCCACCGCCCTGGATCAGGTCGTTCACATCGCTGCCGTACAGGATGTCGTTGCGGTCGGGATCGATTTCTGTACCTACAACGACATTGTCCAAGTCGTCGTAATGCTCCTGGATGCCATCAGCGTCGGGATCAAAGTCGATGGGCTTGAAGTCGCCAGCCAAAGGATTACTGGTGATGGGGGGTGGCGCGGCAACGGGCGTATTCCCGGCGCCGAGCCCGATGCCGAGTGCGCCGTCGGCCCAACCGCGCACGAGGACGGTGTTGTCGCCATGCTTGATCGTCAATCGGGTTTCGCCGTCAACAACACGCTTAATATAGGTGATGCCGTTCTGCTGATCGATCCAGGTGTCGGTGCCGGGCGCATGGACCCATTTGGAAGGATCGATTCCGGTAGACCCCAAGGCATCGACAGTGCCGAATCGGATAACGCCCTGGCCGTCGGCGTCTAGGATGGTGTCGAAGCCGTCGCCGGGATTGATGATGTAAGTATCTTCGCCCTCACCGCCAATCAGGGTGTCGTCGCCCTGACCGCCCAGGAGGATATCAGCACCTGCGTTGCCCACCAGCAGGTCGGCATTGTTACCGCCAGTCAGGGTATCGTCCTGTGTACCGCCGAGCATGAAAGCGCCACGGTTGCTGGTGCCCGTGGCAGCCATTTCATCCGTACCTGCCTGGATGTACCAATCGCGAAGGCGGGGAAGGACAGCGAGAATGGCGGCCTTGTCAGGACTCTCGCTGACACTTTCATTGCCAAGGTCATCCGTCGTGATGGTTGTGTAGAGCTGATCCAACCAGGTCTTGATATAGCTGTAACCTTTGGCCTCTGAGAGTCCGGGGGCAACGTCATTCAGGTCGAACTGGATGCCACCGGATATGCTGCTGAATAGTTCTTTCTGGGCGTCCGTGGCGTTGGCGCCCTCGTAATAGAACTGCATTGCAAACGCAATGAGCGCATCACTGAGAAAACGCGCCCCAGGATTGACTGTTCCTAGATCCGTCATTGTCTGGCCACCGTCCTGTGCCAACTTCCATAGATCGGAAGTAAAGCGGGTGACCATCTGATCAGGGACCAGGGTGACAGTGCCGGTGGCGTCTCGGATACCCGCCTCGTGCTGAACTATGCGTTCGAGGAAATTCTGTCGGTCGGTATCGGTATCGTTTGCGTACAGGTTGCCATCGAAGATCAACTGCAACAAATCCGGTAGCTTGATGCTGGCTTGTCCCAGAGTATGGTCAGCCGGTGTCGTTGAAGACCAATCTCCGCTTTGCAACATGGCTGTGAGCAAGGCGATCGAATGCAATTCGGTACCTGTCGCGCCAGGGCCATTCTCGATGTCAAGGACGGTGGTTCCAATTCGGTCGAGGATGTTCCAGGGCACGTTAGCCAGAAACTCTCCCTCTACGTTGTAGTTGCTGACTTTGACCTCGCGGCCCGCCAAGGTGTCTGCAACCATGCCGCTGGGGTTGAATAGGTGATTGGCTGCGATGTAGGCATCCAGTCTCGACAGGTCGGTGGTGGGGTTGCTAATGGCAAGATGAGTTCGCAAAGCCTCAGCCGCTGAGCGGGTGATGGTGTTGCCGTCGGCATCCATGCCCAGGTGTTCGGTGGCCGAGGCACGGAATGGTGCCTGGTCAAAGGTGACCGCCCTCTCATCGAAGAATACGGCCATCAGGGCGGCCAGTCCGCCTCCCAGGCTGTGGCCGGTGAAGGTGATGGTCGCGTTGGCCGGTGCACTGGCCTTGATCGCCAAGTAATACTCCGCCGCCTGTTTGAGTTGTGTTGACAGCCGACCACTGGCAAGGTCAATGTCAGCTTGCAAATCAGGATTGGCAAACGGATTGGCGGGCTTGTCGTAGGTGCCGGCGAAGGAAATGACGATTTCGGTGCCGCGTTGAAAGGCTGATGCTTCAAAACCTGTTATTGGATCTTGTTGAATGCGGGAAAGATATCTCCAGTTCTCTGGGAGTGGCAGGCGATTTTCTTCTTTTCGAGTGTCATAGTAGGAAGCACCTGCAAGCAAAGCGTATTCGATTTTGATTGTCATAACTTGTCTCCCAGAATGAGCACTGCAACCTATCGTTTCTGCATATCAATATATTTGCGAGCAATCGGGTCATTCGGCATAACCCAAGACCCGTTGTATGGAACCATTTCCATACACATCTGATTGATTCGCTCTTTTGACAATGGGGTTCTCAAAATTACCTTAAGCTCCGGCTGCTGCAGATCACGATTGAGTTTCGTGATTTCCATCGGTGTAACTTGTCCCGCCTCCACCAGGCGCTTCGCGTCACCCTTGGTTTCGTTCACCAGATTCATGTCCTTGAACTGAGTCGGCAGTTCTTCAATCGGGATGCGTTGCCATGCCTGGCCGTCGTATTTGAAGATGACATAGGGCGGGTTGGGCCGGCCCCACTTGTTGTAGGCGAGACAAAGGTTGGGTTCAGTGATGACGTAAGGCGTGCCATTCATTACATGCAGCGCCAAGGGATGCAGATTGGCGCGGCCGACATCTTCGCTGTATCCGCTTTCCCATTCGATGGTTTGGCGCGAACCCGGCAAGGTGAACGAAAGGTGATATTCACGGATCGGCGCGCCCTGTCCGATCTCGGCACGTCCGCCATAGCTCTGTGAGCGTTCGACGACGAGCGTGCTGCCATCGTATTGGAGGGCTTCTTCCTTCCAGTTGTCGCCTCCGAGAAGTCCGGTTGCACATGCACTCATGCAGCATCCCAAGGCCATCAGTACAACCATTGCCACCCATTTCTGCATTGTCGCTTCCTTCTTCATGCCACAAACCTCAGTTCATGTTTGAACACGTGAGCAAGTCTTACGAAACCATTCAAATGGCTGTGTCGTTGAGCGGCTTGCGCATTTTTTTCCACGCACTAGCCTCCAAGCACGCGATGCATGATTCCCTTTCGTACCCTCTGATCCCATGCATTGTCCCTGAGAGCATTGTCGGACTGTGTCCGCTCGCAATGAGCCTGTCTATACAACTTTAGGTGTAGTTAGGATGAGCTCATTGATTTGCCAGGTGAATCATCCTCATCTCGGCATTCATGACCAGGGTTCTCATCCTTGAGGCAAGCGTCACACTGGTTCTCATCCTTTTCCAACACCCATCGATACAACTTACTCATCCCTCGCGTATTCTGGTTTCATGGCATTTCCTGGCTTTAAAGTCCAGCCTCAGGCCTTGTTGACCTTGGCGCCATCCGTTTTGAAAGATTTCGTGTTCCCCAGCCCCACCACCCCATCCACCTGCAAGCCCTTGGGCAACTGGTGCGCGATGAAGAGCATCGTCACCTGGCCCTTGAGCTGTCTGATGGTGGCAGCGAATGCCTCGGCAGTTTCCGCATCCAGATTGCTGGTGGCTTCGTCGAAAATGAGTATTCTGGGCCGCTTGAGCAGCGCGCGTGCAATGGCGATGCGCTGCTTCTGCCCGCCTGAGAGCCCCGCGCCCTTTTCTCCGATCTGCGTCTGATAGCCCTGCGGCAGGCACTGGATGACGTCGTGGATTTCTGCGATGCGGCAGGCGTTTTCCACGTCCTCGAAGCTGGCGTGCGGGAACGCGGCGACCAGGTTGTCGTAGATCGTGCCGGAGAACAGGACGGTTTCCTGTGGCACGACGCCAAACCCGCTGCGCAGTTCGTTGGCGGACTGATGCCGCGTGTCGATGCCGTCGATCCTGATCGAGCCTTCGACAGGCATGATGAACCCGAGAAGCAGTTTGGCCAGCGTGCTTTTGCCGCACCCTGACGGCCCCATGATCGCGGCCGTCTTGCCGGGGGGAATGACGAGATCGAGGCCGCGGTACAGCCATGGTTGCGATTCGTCGTAGCGAAAACCCAGTCCGGCGATTTCGATGCGCCCCTGCGCCTGGGTCCGCCGTGATGGAAACAGACTGTGCGGCTCGGCCGGGCAATCCATTAGGTCGGCCAGGCGCCTGACTGCAATGCTGGCCTGCTGGAATTCCTGATACAGGCCGGTGAGTCGCAGCACGGGCTGGGACAGCCTTTGCGCAAACATCTGGAAGGCGACCAGCATGCCGATGGTGAAGCCGTCGTTGTTCATCACCAGCAAGGCGCCGACGACGAGGATGGCGAGCGTCTGGACCTGTTCCAGGGTGTTGGACAGCGTCTGGTAGGCGTTAGCAAGGCTGCGGGTGCGGTAGGTGGCGCCGAGGTAAGTTCCCAGATAATCGCCATAGCGTGACTCGAGTTGTGGCTCCATTTGCAGCGCCTTGACCGTTTCCATGCCGGCGACGTATTCGGTGAGAAAGGACTGGTTGCGCGCACCAAGCAGGAACTGCTGGTTGAGCCGCGCCCGCAGCAGCGGTGTAACGGCAAGGCTCAAGCCCGCCAGCAGCGTGATGAGCGCAACGGCGATCAGTGTGAGCTGCCAACTGTAGAAGAACATCACCGCCAGGAACACCAGCATGAAGGGCAAGTCGAGGATAAGGGAGACCGCCGCGCCGGTAATGAAGTCGCGGATGGTTTCGATGCCATGCAGCCGGGCAATCAGGGTGCCGGTAGGTCGACGCTGGAAGTACAGATGCGGCAAGTGCAACAGGTGACGGAAGACGGCGGTGCCCAGCACGGCATCCACCCGGTTGCCGGTATGCAGGATCAACTGCTGTCGTATCCAGCCCATGCCGGCTGAAAAGAGCACGAAGATGGCCATGCCAGCGCCGACGACTTGCAGCGTGGATAGCGTTTGATGTACGACGACCTTGTCGATCACAACCTGGGTGAACAGCGGGAGCCCCAGACCCAACACCTGGATGGCAAGCGAAGCAAGCAGGACGTCGCGCCAGATTGGCTTGTGCCTGAGAAGTTCGGGTGCGAACCACCTGAAGCCAAAAGGTGTGGGTTTAAGTTCCCGATAGCTTTCCGCGCCTGTTTCGGTAGATGCCGGCAACGCGCGTTCGACAGTCAGTATCTCCGGGTCGAATCGATCAAGGAATTGGCCTACAGGCAGGGTTGTCGGTTGGTCGCTGCCTGCGGGGAAAAACAGCACGCGTTCGTGGTCGCGTTGAACGATGAGAACGAGAGTCACGAGCGCAGGGTGTTCCGTCGGGCCTGCAGCACCGGGGTCGAGGCTGGCCCTCTCGAATGCGATGAAGGGCAATGCCATTGTGGCCAGCGGCCTGGTATCCAGTTGAGCGGGCTGGATCTCGAACCCCATGTTTTCCAGTACCTTGAGCAATTGCGCCACACTGTGCGGCGGCGGACAATGCACGCGCAGCAAGTCGGCATCAAACGGAATGCGGTGCAATTGGCACAGGCTGGATAACAGCCATTCGAAATCCCGAGTGGACAGGACGCCCCGTTCCATCTCCCCTCCCCCATTCATCTTTTCAGGCTATGCGCTTGTTCCTGCAAGCTTATAGCGTCACGGGGGAAGCCTCGTCTATACAACTTTAGTTGTATAGAACGCACAACTTGAGTTGCCGGTGGCTATGCGTCGTTCGAATAAAGGAAACACCACACCCTGCCAGCCCAAGAAAAAACGCGCCACGAAGGCGCGTTTTTATTAGGCCACGAAAGCAGCCTACCTGCCTTCGATCGCGTTGGGTTTAATCTTCACTTTCTGTCCTGCGGTGATCAGCGCAACCATCGCCTTCATGTCCGCACGCTGCTGCGCCTGGGTGACGCCGGCTTCGATTGACGTCATCAAGCCGGGGGGCTGCTCCGCCGCTTCCACCACGCGACTCACCCGCACGATGCGGAAGGAACCGTCTGGGCGGACGAAGCCGGTATAGGCCGGCAGTTTGTCGGCATTCACCCGGAACACTGCCTTGGCGCCTGCGCTGTCCAGTTCAGCCGACGGCTGACGCCCGACGACCTGGAAGGCCGACCACTTCAATCCGGCCTCATCCCCTTTGGCCAGCGCCTGAATAGTCGCTTCGCCTTTCTGGGTCAACAGGCGTGCGCTCTGCTCGGCCTGCAACTTCGCTTCGATGGACTGCGACACCTCCGCCAGCGGACGCAGGCGTGCCGGACGATGCTCCACCACTCTTGCCGCCACCAGTGTACCGGGCTGCACTTCAATGGCTTCGGTGTTCTGCTTGGACTTGATCGACTCGGGGTTGAACAGTGCCTCCCTCAGGCCGGCATGATTGAAAGGCGGCGGTGCGGTCTTGGCGGTTATCCAGCCACTCTGCTGAATGGTCAGCTTGGCAGCGGTCGCAGCAGGCTTTAGCGAGCCGGCATTTTCATAGACCAGGTTGCCGAAGTTGTCGGCCTGCTCTGCAAATGCCTTCTGCGCCTGCTGTTTACGCAGCGCATCCACCACCGCAGCCCGCACCTGCTCCAGCGGCGCAGTCTTGGCTGCCACGATGCCGTCCAGTCGGATGATGTGGTAGCCAAAGTCGGTCTCCACCGGACCACGGATCTCATTGGGCTTCATGCTGAAGACGGCGTCTTCGAAGGGCTTGACCATCATGCCGCGGGCAAAGCTGCCAAGGCTGCCATCCTGTGCGGCTGAGCCCGGATCCTGCGACTGGGTGCGCGCCAGTTCGGCGAAACGCGCAGGGGCTTTCTGCACGGTCTGGAACAGTTCGGTTGCCTTGGCCTTGGCTTTGGCACGCGTGGCCGCGTCCGCCTCCTTGTCGACGGCAATCAGGATATGGCTTGCGCTGCGCTGTTCCGGCTGTCCGAACTGGGCGGCGTTGGATGCGTAGTAGTCGGCGATATCCTGGTCGCTTACCGTGATGCCCGCTGCCACAGCGGCCAAATCGAGCACGAGGAATTCGGCCCGGATCTGTTCGGGATCCGTGAAGTCGGCCTTGTGATCGGCGTAGTAACGCTCCACGTCGGCAGGCGTCACCTTGATTTCAGCGGCCACACTGGAAGCCGGCAGATCGGCCCAGGCAATTTCTCGCTGCTGCGCGACCAGACGGGAGATCTGTGACACCGAGGTGCTGGACGGGAATGCCGCAAGCGAAGCCGGACTCGAGAGGGTCTCGATCATGAAGGACTGCCGCAAATCGTTTTCAAACTGGACCGGCGAGCGTCCATTCTGTCGCAGGACCGCCTCATAGCGCTGTTGTGAAAACTTGCCGTCCTGCTGGAACTCCGGAATTTGCGTCAGGACCGAGGCGACGTACGCATCGGGGGCCAGGATTCTGAGCTTTTGCGCGTCCTGCAACACGGCTTTGCGCTCGATCAGGTTGTCGAGCACCTTCTTCCGAAAGTCGGCGGTTTCGGTCACGGCAGGATCGAATGTGGGACCAAGTGCCTCGCGCATGCGATCGCTCTGCGCCTGAATTTCTCGCCCCAGTTCTTCGCGCGACACGCCGACATCGCCCACTTCGGCGACGAGGCCGCCGCTTGGGTCGCCCTTCATGTAGGAATCAATTCCGAACAGGGCGAATGTAATTGCGATCAAACCCAGTACGACTTTGGCCAGCCAGCCCTGGGCATGTCTGCGGATTGCTTCGAGCACAGTCTTCTACTCCAGAAAATTTACGTCAACGCGAATTCTCGCGCACTTTACGCTTCGCGTCTCGCCCTGATGGACGAAAAGGAGGCTGAAATGAAAAAAGGCGAACTCGCGTTCGCCTTTTTTCGGTGTTGGCGGAGTGGACGGGACTCGAACCCGCGACCCCCGGCGTGACAGGCCGGTATTCTAACCAACTGAACTACCACTCCCTTTTACTGCTTGTACTTGTGATCGCCCCTGTTGCTAGCTGGTGGGTGCTGCCGGGGTCGAACCGACGACATTCGCCTTGTAAGGGCGACGCTCTACCAACTGAGCTAAGCACCCGACAAAGTCCGAAATTCTACAACAGTTTTTCCGGTCTTGCCAAATGCTCGCTGTGTTTTTTATTAGTTGATTGCATCTTTCAGACCTTTGCCGGCGCGGAACTTCGGCACCTTGGCGGCCTTGATCTTGATGGTCGCGCCCGTGCGCGGATTGCGGCCAGTGCGTGCTGCACGCTTGCCCACATAGAAACTGCCAAAACCCACCAGTGTCACCATGTCACCTTTTTTCAGGGCTTTCTTGACTGCTTCGACGGTCGCATCGAGCGCACGTCCTGCGGCGGCTTTGGAAATGTCAGCTGAGTCGGCAATGGCATCGATCAATTCGGATTTGTTCACGTGTTGTCCCCTTCATTAGAGTGGCACAGGAAATCCCTGTGGACGCTTTTATAACAACCCGCAAAACCTTGTGTCAAGCGGATTTCCGGGCTATTCATAAAAAAATCCCGCGACTGGCGCGGGATTTGAAATGACGATCTCGATGCTGTCAGTGTTTGAGGGCCGCAGCGGAGGTATCACCCTCTTCTGGCACAGCGATTGCTGTCGAATCGGCTTCCGGTTCATCCGGCAAAGGTTCGGGTGCATGTTCCAATGCGAATTCAAGCACTTGATCGATCCACTTGACGGGGTGGATATCAAGCTTGTTCTTGATGTTGTCCGGAATCTCGGTCAGATCCTTGACGTTTTCCTGCGGAATCAAAACCGTCTTGATGCCACCACGATGCGCGGCCAGCAATTTTTCCTTCAAGCCGCCGATAGGCAGAACCTCGCCCCGCAATGTGATTTCTCCGGTCATCGCGACATCCGCCCGCACCGGAATGTTCGTGAGAATGGACACCATGGCGGTACAAATTGCGATGCCTGCCGAGGGGCCATCTTTCGGGGTCGCACCTTCCGGCAGATGGATGTGGATGTCACGCTTCTGGTAGAAATCCTCCTGGACCCCCAGCTTGCGCGAGCGCGAACGCACAACCGAAAGCGCAGCCTGTATCGATTCCTGCATCACTTCGCCCAGCTTGCCGGTGGTGGTCATTTTGCCGCGTCCTGGCAGCGACACCGCCTCGATCGTCAGCAACTCGCCACCCACTTCGGTCCAGGCCAGACCGGTCACCTGCCCAACCTGGTTGTTCTGCTCGGCAATGCCGAAACTGAAACGCCGCACCCCGAGATATTTCTCAAGATTGCGCGAAGTCACGGTGAGCTTGGTGCGCTGCTTCTTCAGCAGCAGGGCCTTGACCGCCTTGCGGCAGATTTTTGAAATTTCACGCTCCAGGCTACGGACGCCGGATTCGCGCGTGTAATAGCGCACTATATCGCGCAGCGCAGATTCGGCTATCGCCAGTTCACCTTCCTTGATGCCGTTGACCTTGAGCTGCTTGGGCACCAGATAGCGCAGTGCAATGTTGATTTTCTCGTCTTCTGTGTAGCCCGACAGGCGGATCACTTCCATCCGGTCAAGCAGCGGTGCAGGCAGGTTGAGCGAGTTGGCCGTGGCGACGAACATCACATCGGAGAGGTCGTATTCGACCTCGATGTAGTGGTCCTGGAAAGTGTGGTTCTGCTCGGGATCGAGCACCTCCAGCAGAGCCGACGAAGGATCCCCGCGGAAGTCCTGCCCCATCTTGTCGACCTCATCGAGCAGGAACAGGGGATTCTTCACGCCGATCTTGGTCAGGCTCTGCAGGATTTTCCCCGGCATCGAACCGATGTAGGTACGACGGTGCCCACGAATCTCCGACTCGTCGCGCACCCCTCCCAGGGCCATGCGGACGAATTTGCGGTTGGTCGCGCGCGCAATGGATTGTCCGAGCGAAGTCTTGCCCACGCCAGGTGGCCCCACCAGGCACAGGATCGGTGCTTTCACCTTGTCGACGCGCTGCTGCACGGCAAGGTATTCGAGAATGCGTTCCTTGACCTTGTCGAGGCCGTAATGGTCCTGATCCAGCACCTTCTCGGCCTTGACCAGGTCCTTGCTGATCTTGGTTTTCTTTTTCCACGGCAAGCCGACCATGGCTTCGATGTAGCTGCGGATGACAGTCGCTTCGGCCGACATCGGCGACATCATGCGCAGCTTTTTCAGCTCGCCCATCGCCTTGGCTTCGGCCTCCTTGGACATGCTGGCCTGCTTGATGCGGCTTTCGAGTTCTTCCAGTTCGGCACCCTCTTCGATGTCGCCGAGTTCCTTCTGGATCGCCTTGACCTGTTCGTTCAGGTAATACTCGCGCTGGCTTTTCTCCATCTGCCGCTTGACGCGACCGCGAATGCGCTTTTCAACCTGCAGAATATCGAGTTCGCCTTCAAGCAGACCGAGCAGATGTTCCAGGCGCTTGTTGACGCCGATCATCTCCAGCACTTCCTGCTTCTGTTCAAGCTTCAGGGGGAGGTGCGCAACGATGGTGTCGGCCAGGCGACCAGCCTCATCAATGCCAGACAACGAGGTCAGGATCTCGGGCGGAATCTTCTTGTTCAGTTTGACGTACTGGTCGAACTGGGTCAGCAGTGCACGGCGCATCGCCTCGACTTCCACCAGTTCTTCACCTTCGGCAGGCAGAATCTCGGCTTGCGCGGTCAGGTGGGTTTCGGCATCGGTCACCTTGAGCACACGGGCGCGCTGGTTGCCTTCCACCAGCACCTTGACGGTGCCGTCAGGCAGTTTCAGCATCTGCAGGACAGTGGCCACGCTGCCGGTGTCGTATAGGTCTTCCGGGGTGGGATCGTCCTGTGCGGCTGTCTTTTGCGCCACCAGCAGAATGCTCTTGCCGGACTCCATCGAGGTTTCCAGCGCTTTAATCGATTTGGGACGGCCGACAAACAGGGGGATGACCATATGGGGAAACACCACCACATCCCTAAGCGGCAACAGCGGCAGATCGATCTGTTCCTTGAGTACGTTGTCGCTCATCATGATTTCCTAGTCAGGGTTAAGGAAAGGATGCGCGGCATTCAACCACGCTCATCCGTAATTGGGGGGCATAGTTTGAAATTCAAGATGGCTGATAGGTTCCCCCATCGGCCATTCTTCTTCAAGCTTCGGCGGCCAGTGGCTCGTCGCCTTGCTCGGAGTAAATCAGCAGGGGCTTGCCTTCGCCGTTGATCAGGCCGTCATCCACCACCACTTTGCTGACCCCCTTGAGGGAAGGCAGGTCATACATGGTGTCGAGCAGAGCGTGCTCAATGATCGAACGCAGGCCACGCGCGCCAGTGCGGCGTGCCAGCGCACGCTTGGCGATTGCGTGGAGTGCATCTTCACGAAACTCGAGATCGACCCCTTCCATCTTGAACAGCTTGGCGAACTGCTTGGTGAGCGCGTTCTTCGGCTCGGTCAGGATCTGCAACAGGGCGGACTCATCGAGTTCGTCGAGGGTTGCGACCACCGGCAAACGCCCGACAAATTCCGGAATGAGGCCATACTTGATCAGGTCCTCGGGCTCGACCTGATGCAGCAGTTCGGCATCGCGTTTGGTCTCGTCGACGTTCTTGACCTGCGCGCCGAAGCCGATACCACCTTTTTCGGTGCGGCCGCGAATCACCTTTTCCAGCCCGCTGAATGCGCCGCCGCAGATGAACAGGATATTGCTGGTATCGACCTGGACGAATTCCTGATTCGGGTGCTTGCGTCCACCCTGCGGCGGAACCGAGGCGGTGGTGCCTTCGATCAACTTCAGCAGCGCCTGCTGCACGCCTTCACCCGACACGTCGCGGGTAATCGACGGGTTGTCGGCCTTGCGCGAAATCTTGTCGATTTCATCAATGTAAACAATGCCCTGCTTGGCCTTGTCGACATCGTAATCGCACTTCTGCAGCAGCTTCTGGATGATATTTTCGACATCCTCACCGACATAACCGGCTTCGGTCAGGGTGGTGGCGTCGGCGATCACGAACGGCACATTCAGGAGGCGCGCGAGCGTTTGCGCCAGCAAGGTCTTGCCCGAACCGGTCGGGCCAATCAACAAGATATTGCTCTTTGCCAGTTCGACTTCGATGGTCCCGGCATTGCCGCTTGCAGAACTGCTGCGCAGGCGCTTGTAGTGGTTGTAGACAGCGACCGCCAGCGATTTCTTTGCCTGCCCCTGGCCGATCACGTATTGATCGAGAATACCGCTGATCTCGTGCGGGGTCGGCAAGTCCGAACCTGAGCCCTTCTGGTTGTCGGCCTGCTGGATTTCCTCACGAATGATGTCGTTGCACAGTTCGACGCATTCATCGCAGATGAATACCGACGGCCCAGCAATCAGCTTGCGCACTTCATGCTGGCTCTTGCCGCAGAAGGAGCAGTAGAGAAGTTTGTCGCCCGAACCTTTGTCTGCCATGCCTGTTCCTTGCGTAATTGCCTTATGCCTCGATACGGCTGGTCAGCACCTTGTCGACCAGTCCATAGTTCACCGATTGTTCGGCGCTCATGAAATTGTCGCGATCGGTATCACGATCAATCACTTCCAGGCTCTGCCCGGTGTGCTTGGCCAGCATCTCATTGAGTCGAGCTTTCAAATACAGAATTTCCTTGGCGTGAATTTCAATGTCCGACGCCTGCCCCTGGAAGCCACCCAGCGGCTGGTGAATCATCATGCGCGAGTTGGGAAGGCTGTATCGCTTGCCCTTGGTGCCCGCCGTCAGCAGGAACGCGCCCATGCTGGCCGCCTGGCCGATGCAGAGCGTCGACACGTCGGGTTTGATGAACTGCATGGTGTCATAGATCGCCAGACCGGCCGAAACAGAGCCACCAGGGGAATTGATGTAAAAGTAGATGTCCTTGTCGGGGTTCTCGGACTCCAGGAACAGCATTTGCGCGACCACAAGATTGGCCGTCGCATCGTTCACGGGCCCCACCAGGAAAATGACCCGCTCCTTGAGCAGGCGCGAATAAATGTCGTAAGCGCGCTCGCCACGGCCGCTTTGTTCGACGACCATGGGCACCAGCCCCAAACCTTGCGGCTCGGAATGCCGGGAATTCGAAACATCGCGTTCAAAATCTATACGCATCAGGCACGTCCCATCAGTTCTTCAAAGGAGGTTGTCACGTCTTCCACTTGGGCCTGACCTGCGACCCATGCTACCACATTCTCTTCCAGCGCCAGGGACTCGATCTCCTGCATCCTTTCCGGGCTCTGGTAGTACCACTGCAGCACCTGTTCCGGATCTTCGTAGCTCTGCGCCTGTTCCTGAATCAACTCACGAATCTGTTCCGGCTGCGCCACCAGTTTGTTGGCCTGCACAATCTCTGCCAGGATCAGTCCCAGACGCACGCGACGCTCGGCCTGCCCTGTAAACATATCGGCAGAGAGCTTCATAGTCTGAACCCCGCGCTGCTGCATGTCCGCTTCCGTCATCTGGCGCAAACGGTCGGTTTCCATCGCGACCAGGCTTTGCGGAAGATCCAGTGTGCTTTTCTGCAGCAACAGTTCCATCGTCTGCTCCTTCAGTTTGGTCTGCACCCGGCGCTTCACTTCGCGCTCGAGATTGGACTTCACCTCGGCCCTGAGTTTTTCCACATCGCCGTCCTCGATGCCGAGCGCCTTGGCGAAGTCCGCGTCGATCGGCGGCAGAACCGGCGCCTGAACTTCCTTGATCTGCACCTCGAAATGCGCGTTCTTGCCGGCGAGTTCCTTGGCGGCATATTCAGCCGGGAAGGTCAAATCGAAACCCTTGCTGTCTCCTGCCTTGAGCCCGATCAGGTTCTGCTCGAAATCCTTCAGCAACCTGCCTTCGCCGATCACTGAAGCGAAGTCTTCGCCCTTGCCACCTTCGAAAGCCTCGCCATCGATCGTGCCCTGGTAATCGAACTTGACCAGATCCCCTTCAATTGCAGCCCTGTCGGCCGGTTCAAAGGTGCGTCGCTGCTTCTGCAGAACTTCCAGTGTTTTGCCGACATCGGCGTCGCTCAGGCTAACAACGGGGCGGCTGATCTTGCCGGTGTTCAGATCGTCAATCCTGACTTCCGGATAAACCTCGAAGCTTGCGCTGAAGGTCATTTCAGACGCGGCATCCTGTCCGGCCTTGGGCTCAAAGCGAGGGTAACCCGCAATTTTCAGCTGGTGCGCCTGTACGGCATCGCCAAAGCGGCTCTGCAGCGTTTCGCCCAGCACCTCCTGACGCACGCCGGCGCCGTGCTGGCGCGCGACTGCACTCAACGGCGCCTTGCCAGGACGGAATCCGTCCATCTTGACGCTGCGCGCCAGGCGCTTGAGGCGGCCTTGCACTTCGGATTCCAGTTGATCCATGGGCACGCTGATGTCCAGACGCCGAACCAGTCCTTCGAGAACTTCAAGATTTGCTTGCATCAAATACTTCCTGACTGAATTGAAATGAGGGGTGATGGGTCAAAAGCCGATGGTGCGGGAGGGGGGACTCGAACCCCCACGCCTTGCGGCGCTGGAACCTAAATCCAGTGCGTCTACCAATTCCGCCACTTCCGCGGCTTCGCCGCAAAACTATCGACCGATAAGTGTAATATAATCAATACGATGCTGTCACCCAAGCCCACCCGGCATCCTGCCTAAGTCATTATTCCCATTCCGTTTTTTGTTGCCCGGTGCCGGTCGATCACTACGAAAACTTCCCTGTTGCGTCCTGGTTGCTGCCCAAACGGCTGCGCCAACCGGTGGAAGCCGTCTATCGATTTGCACGTTCGGCGGACGATATTGCCGACGAAGGGGATGCGCCGCCAGCCACGCGACTGGAACAGCTTGCCGCCTACCAGACCGAACTGAATCGCATCGAACGCGGCGAGGCCACCACCCACCCCATATTCGGGCCGCTCGCGTCAGCCATCCGCAAACACGCCATTCCGCTTGCGCCGTTTCGCGACCTCCTGTCCGCCTTCGAACAGGATGTCGAAAAGACACGCTACGCCAGCTTCGGCGACGTCATGGACTACTGCCGCCGTTCGGCCAACCCGGTCGGCCGCTTGATGATGCATCTGTATGGTGACGACGACCCGCGCCACCTTGCGTATTCCGACGCCATCTGCAGCAGCCTGCAACTCATCAATTTCTTGCAGGACATCGCAGTCGATTACCGGAAGGGCCGCATCTATCTGCCACAGGATGAACTGGCTGCGTACCACGTCAGCGAGAACCAGATCGCCGCCGGAGACACGCATGGTTTGTGGCACACGTTGATGAACAAACAGATCGAACGTACCCGCAGGTTATTGCAGGCCGGGGCACCGCTCGGCCGACACCTCAAGGGGCGCATCGGACTGGAACTGCGCATGACCATCCTTGGCGGCGAGGCCATCCTGCGCAAGCTGCATGCCGACCCCGGCTGTGTATTCCACAACCGCCCGGTTCTGACCAGAACAGACTGGATCGGCATGTTCCGGCGCGCAGTATTCTGAACATGGACGTTCATCAGTATTGCCAGGAACGCGCAGCCGCGAGCGGCTCCAGCTTCTACTACAGCTTCGTTTTCCTGCCGCAGGAAACTCGCCGCGCCATCACCGCATTTTATGCACTGTGCCGCGAACTCGACGACGTGGTGGATGAATGCCACGAGCGGCACGTTGCCCTGGCCAAGCTCGACTGGTGGCGCGAGGAAATCGGGCGCTTTGCATCAGGCACCCCGCAGCATCCAACGACCCGCGCCCTCATCGACACCCCGCTGGGCCGCGACGCGCCCCCCGCCCTGCTGCTGGAAATAGTCGATGGCATGGCAATGGACCTGGACTATTTGCGCTATCCCGATTTCAAGTCACTTAATTTGTACTGCTACCGCGTGGCGGGGGTGGTGGGCGAAGTCGCAGCCGCGATCTTCGGCGGTCCTCGCAGCGCCGACGACCGCGCACTCCGACGTTACGCCCACGAACTGGGACTCGCGTTCCAGCTCACCAACATCATTCGCGATGTCGGCGAGGACGCGCGACGTGGCCGGATTTACCTTCCCCAGGATGAGCTGGCGCGCTATGGTGTTCACGAGAGCGACATCCGGAATGCCAAAGACACTCCGGAATTCCGGGCGCTCATGCAGTTCCAGTTCGAACGCGCCGTGGCCTGCTACGACCGCGCCCTTGCCAGCCTGCCCACCAGCGCACGACATGCACAACGGCCGGGGCTGGTCATGGCTTCAATCTACCGGACACTGCTGGATGAAATCCGGCGCGACGGATTCCCCGTGTTGCGCGCACGCGTGGCGCTGACGCCCCTGCGCAAGCTGTGGCTTGCCAGCAGGACCTGGCTGTTTCCGTGAAGCCGCAGGTTGCGGTCGTTGGCGGCGGCTGGGCCGGCTGCGCCGCCGCACTGACGCTCGTCGAAGCCGGGATTTCGGTGACGCTGTACGAAGCCAGCCGCACCCTGGGCGGGCGCGCTCGGGCCGTTGAACTCAAAAACATGACCCTCGACAACGGCCAGCACATCCTGCTCGGTGCGTATGAGCAGACGCTTCAGCTAATTCAGCGCCTGCGTCCCCCCACTGAACGCGATGGCTTATGGCGCCTGCCCCTTACGCTCGACCAGCCGCCAGAATTCCGCCTCGCCTGTCCACGCCTCCCCGCCCCGCTGCATCTGCTTGCCGGCCTGCTCGGTGCCCGCGGACTCAGTTGGCGCGAGAAGCTGGCTGCGGCACGCTGGGCCCATGCTGTTCTGCATGAAGCGCATTCGCCGGACCTTCTGACTGTCAGCCAGTTCACCCGCAGCCAGCCTGAAAGGCTGCGGCGCCTGCTATGGCATCCCTTGTGTGTGTCCGCCCTAAACACATCACCGGAAACAGCCAGCGCGCGGGTTTTTGCTGATGTGATCCGCGCCGCCTTCGGGGGCCGCGTGCACCACAGCGACCTGCTGCTGCCGCGCCATGACCTGACCACCCTATTTCCCGCTCCCGCCGCCGCACGCCTGCGCGAACTCGGCGGCGACGTGCAACTGTCCAGCCGCGTGACCTCGCTCGATGCCGCAGGGGATGCCGTCACGCTCGAAACGCGCACCGGCAAGGCCCGCTACAGCCATGTGATCCTGGCTGTCGCCCCCCAGCATGTGGACGGTCTGGCCGCAACCGTGCCAGAACTTGCGTCAACGGCGCGCGACGTGGCGGGCTATGGCTATCAACCCATTGCTACGGGCTACGTGCAGTACGACCCGGACTTCCAACTCGGCAGGCCGCTGCTGGCCCTGTCTGAAGGTCCTGCCCAGTTCGTATTCGACCGCGGCCAGAGCCATGGCCAGTCCGGTTTGCTCGCCTATGTCGCCAGCGCCGCCAGTGATTTACGGGCCGACTGGCTGGACCGCGCAGAAGGCCAGTTGCGACGGATCGTCGAGCCGGGTTCGTCGCGCTGGCGCGAAAGCATCATCGAAAAAAAGGCGACTTTCGCCTGCGTCCCCGACATGGCTCGCCCGGTTGTCCGCACCGCCCATCCGCGACTCTTTCTGGCCGGCGATTACACCGCCGGCCCCTATCCCGCCACGCTCGAGAGCGCCACCCGGAGCGGAGTACAATCGGCTGGCACTCTCCTCGAACAGCTATGAAAGATTATCTCCCCCGCCCCGATCTGCTTGCTGGCCGCGTCATTCTTGTCACAGGTGCCAGTTCCGGCCTCGGTCGCGCAGCCAGTCTGGCCTATGCGCGTCATGGTGCAACCGTCGCCCTGCTGGCCCGCGATGCGGCAAAACTCGATGCGGTGTACGACGAAATCGTCGCCGCCGGCGGCCCCGAACCGGCGATGTTTCCCTACGACCTGGCTGCGGCCGACGACCGCAGCCTGGAAACCCTGGCCGGCACCATCGCCTATCACCTGAAGCGGCTCGACGGCGTGCTGCACAGTGCGCACCAGTTCTACAGTCTGACCCCGCTCGAATTGCAGACACTTGAGCAATGGCAGACCCTGATGCGGGTCAACCTGATCGCACCGTTCGCCCTCACGCGGGCCTGTCTGCCGCTGCTGAAGGAGTCACCGGATGCCTCGGTCATTTTTACCGGTGAAACCCATGGCCACCAGCCCGCCGCTTACTGGGGCGGCTATTCCGTGGCCAAGTCCGGTCTCGAAACCCTCACCCGTATCTGGACCGACGAATTCAGCTCGGACGAGCACCTGCGCTTCAATACGCTGATCCCGGGCCAGGTCTCCACCACCTTGCGGTCGCGCACCCATCCCGGGCTGGCGCCCGAAACCCTGCCCAGCGTCGATGACCTGATGCCCTGCTATCTGTATCTGATGGGCGCCGACAGCCTCGCAGTACGCGGACAGATCGTGGAATGTCAGACCTGAAACTGTCGCCGTCGTGAAAATCGGCCGCTACGAAATTCTCGAGGAGGTGGGCCAGGGCGCAATGGGCACGGTCTACTGTGCCCGCGATCCGCTGATAGAACGGACGGTTGCCATCAAGACCGTGCCGATCGAGCAGTTGCAACGTGAAGGGCCTGACGCCGAATCGCGCTTCCTGCGCGAGGCGCAAAGCGCAGGGCGGCTGTCGCATACCAGTATTGTGACCATTTACGACGTGGGCGAGGCTGATGGGCTCGCCTACATCGCCATGGAATATCTGCCCGGGGCGACGCTGCGTGACGTGATGAACAAGGGCCCGATGCCAATCGACCTAGTCCTCGAAACCACCCTGCAAATGGCCGAGGCCCTCGCCTTCGCCCATGAGCACGGTGTCATCCATCGCGACATCAAACCGGCAAACGTGGTGGTCACCGGCCAGCACGGACGCATCAAGCTGACCGACTTCGGCATTGCCCATCTCGCCAACAGCAGCCATACCCACGCGGGGCAAATGCTCGGTTCGCCCCGATATATGTCGCCAGAGCAGGCGATGGGACGCGAGATAGACGGGCGCTCGGACATATTTTCCCTGGGTGCCGTCCTCTACGAAATGCTCACCGGAGAGTACGCCTTTGATGGCGACAGCCTGCCGACCATCGTATTTCGCGTGATCAACGAAACACCGGTTGATGTCGGGTCACTGCGACCCCACCTGCCTGACGGGCTGACTGACCTGCTGGCGCGCATGCTGCACAAAAACCCTGCGGTGCGGCCGGATGCGCCCACGGTGGTCAAGGCGCTCCATGCACTTGCTCCGGTCGTGCCCCAGATGCCCACACCCAAGCCTTCAAACCGGGTGTCGCGGCTGCTGCCCATCCTGGCATTTGGTACTCCGATAGGCGTGCTTTTTCTCATCGGCGTCGGCATCATCGTCATCGAGCATTTCCTGGGAACCGAGCAGGTCGCGCCCGATCCTGGTCCGCCCGCTGTCGGCAACCAGCAAAAGGCGGGATCCGAGTCAGACGCCCGTTCGAATGCCGGGACCGCCGGCCCACTGCTGAGCCCGCCAACCCGTCTCCGTCCCCCGCGCAAGGCAACGGTCACCGTCGATCCCTACCTTGAGGGCCTCGACAAAAAGCAGGTTGAATTGCGCATCCAGCGCACCGAGTTGCTGCTCGAATACACCGAGCAGCATCCCGACGTTGTGCAGATCGACCGGCAACTCGAGCAGTTGCAGGTCGAACGCAGAACCTACCTGCGGCAGCAAAGGAAAAAGCAGGAAAACTAGGTCGACTACCAGTTTGTCTCGCGTTCAGCCGTCGCCGACACCTTGTGGATGCTGAGATCCGCGCCATTGAATTCCGATTCGGGATCCAGCCGCAGCCCCACTGACAGTTTCAGTGCGCCGTACACCAACACGCTGCCGATCAACGCAATCGCCACGCCACCCAGCGTGCCAAGCAGCTGGGCCGACAGACTGATGCCGCCGATCCCCCCCAGCGCCTTGGCGCCAAAGATTCCGGCGGCGACACCGCCCCACGCACCACATAGTCCGTGCAACGGCCATACTCCGAGGACGTCGTCGATCTTCCACTTGTTCTGGGTAACCATGAACATCCGCACGAACAGTGCACCGGCAACCACACCGGTAACCAGCGCGCCCAGCGGATGCATCAGGTCGGAACCGGCGCAGACCGCCACCAGGCCGGCAAGCGGACCGTTGTGGATAAAGCCCGGATCGTTACGCCCGATCACCAGCGCAGCCAAGGTGCCCCCGACCATTGCCATCAGCGAATTGACCGCCACCAGACCGGAAATGGCTTCGATCATTTGGGCCGACATGACGTTGAAACCGAACCAGCCGACCGTCAGAATCCACGCGCCAAGCGCCAGAAACGGGATATTGGACGGCGGATGCGCAGAGACCATGCCATCCTTGGTATAACGACCCCGTCGCGCACCCAGCAGCAACACCGCAGGCAGAGCGATCCAGCCGCCGACTCCATGCACCACCACCGACCCGGCGAAGTCATGGAACGGCGCACCCATCGTGGCGGTCAGCCAGTCCTGAATACCAAAATTCCCGTTCCAGACGATGCCTTCAAAAAACGGATACACCAACCCCACCAGGGCAAAGGTGGCAGCCAATTGCGGATTGAAGCGCGCGCGTTCGGCTATGCCACCCGACACAATGGCCGGGATCGCCGCCGCAAAGGTCAGCAGGAAGAAGAACTTGACGAGGTCGTAGCCATTCTTGGCCGACAGCACTTCGGCACTTGAAAAAAAGCTGATGCCGTAGGCAACGCTGTAACCAATAAAAAAATACGCGATGGTGGAAACCGAGAAATCAGTCAGGATCTTGACCAGGGCATTGACCTGGTTTTTCTTGCGCACGGTACCGAGTTCCAGAAAGGCGAAGCCAGCATGCATGGCGAGCACCATGATGCCACCCAGCAAAACAAACAACACATCACTGCCTGATTTCAATGCATCCATGCATCCGCTCCAAATAAAATGGCCGCCGGACATAAGCAAGTAACATTCCCGCCACTTATGTCATTGATTTTAATGAATTGACTGCCAGACGCTCAGAATGGATTGCACTGCATTGGTGCAAAACAGGATGTAGCGCACTGCAGAAGTGCGTTATTTGGCGTTGTGCGGGCCGGATTCGGCCTGACCAGCCTCGATGCGATCGAATTCGGCATCCATGTCGGACTCGGACATTGGTGCATAGTCCGACTCCGGTGCGGGCTTGGATTTGGTAATCATCATGGAAACGATAATGCCCAACTCATACAGAATCCACAGTGGAAAGGCTAGCATGAACTGCGAAATCACGTCGGGCGGGGTAAAGATGGCACCGACAACGAAAGCCCCGACGATGACATAGGGCCGGATCTCACGCAGTTTGGCGATCGACACCATGCCCATCTTGACCAGCAGCACCACCGCTATCGGGACCTCGAACGTGATGCCGAAGGCCAGAAACAGGGTCATCACGAAGTCGAGGTATTTTCCGATATCGGTCATCACTGCCACGCCCTCGGGGGCGACGCCGACGATGAAACCGAACACGATCGGAAACACCAGGAAATACGCAAAAGACATCCCCAGCAAAAACAGAATCACGCTGGCAATCACCAGCGGCACGCCGATACGCTTTTCATGCTGGTAGAGACCCGGTGCCACGAACGCCCAGGCCTGATAGAACACCCAGGGCATCGCCAGCAGGAAGGCGGCCATCATGGTGACCTTGACCGGCACGAAGAACGGCGTCGTCACTTCGGTTGCAATCATCTGGCCACCTTGGGGGAGCGCCGCCAGCATGGGTTTGGCGAGCAGCGCATACAAATCCTGCGCCCATGGAAACAGACAGATGAAAATGATCACGATCGCCAGGATTGCGCGCAACAGGCGATCGCGCATTTCGATGAGATGGGCGATGAAGGTGTTTTCAGCGTGATTCATGCGGCTGTCCCGTTACTGTCGCGGCGGGCGGTTTCGACCACGGCAGCCGGAGCGGGCCTAGCGGCATTCTGATCCGGCTCATCGAGTGGCAGGCTCTGCTGCGGTCCCAGCTCCGCCTCGATCTGCCGCATGGCCGGCTCCGTCAGCGGACGTTCCCCCTCTGTCACGGACATCGCCTCCATCACCTTGCTGATGCTGGCCGTCTCCTTGCGCAGATAGTCGTCGACCACGCTGGACTGCTCCTGAATATCGGAAACCGTCGACTCGATCGACTCCTTGAAGGTTTGACCGGCGCGACGCAGTTCATCCAGCTGAATTTCCTGACTGATATCAGTCTTGACCGTTGCGACATAGCGCTGCATGCGGCCATACAGATGCCCGGCCGTGCGGGCCACCTTGGGCAGGCGCTCGGGACCGATGACAATCAGCGCCACCACGCCGATCATGAGGAGTTCGGAAAAGCCGATATCAAACATAGTTGAGGGCAGGACTCAGGATGACGGGAAGCGCACCAAAGGGTCCCCCCGTCTGGCTCGTCCAACGATCTCAGGAATGTTGCTTGTCCTTCACCTCGGCGTCGATGGTGCGACCGCCCGTATCGCCACCTTCACTGATTCTGGGTGCATCTTCCTTCATGCCTTCCTTGAACCCCTTGACCGCGCCGCCAAGGTCGCTGCCGATATTGCGCAGCTTCTTGGTGCCGAAAATCAGCAGCACGACAACCAGAACAATCAGCCAATGCCAGATGCTAAAGCTACCCATGGTAAGTCTCCTCTTATTTAAAGTTTGGGAGCGGGGTCGCCCCCGCCAAATACGTGAACGTGAATATGAAAGACTTCCTGTCCCCCGCCACGGCCGGTGTTGATGAGCGTCTTGAAACCCGCATCGAGCCCAAGTTCCCGAGCCAGGCGCGGCGCCAGCAACAGCATTTTGCCCAGCAGCTTGCCGTGCTCGGCCGTGCAATCGGCCAGCGTGGCAATGTGCTGCTTCGGGATGACCAGGACATGCACCCGTGCAAAAGGATGAATATCGTGAAAGGCCAGCACGTCCTCATCTTCATAGACCTTGCTGCACGGCAGCTGGCCCGCCGCAATTTTGCAGAAGATGCAGTCACTCATGTCGATTCGCCTTGCCTGTTCGCCTTTTCAGCCAGCCCGGACAGACCTTCGCGACGTGCCAGTTCGTTCAGCACATCCGCTGGCTTAAGTCCCCTGTGCGCCAGCAGCACCAGGGTATGAAACCACAAATCGGCGACCTCGTAGATAATCTTTTCGGGCTGGCCATCCTTCGCCGCCATCACCGTTTCGGTCGCCTCCTCACCGATCTTCTTCAGGATGGCATCGGTACCCTTGGCATACAGCCTGGCAACGTAGGAGCTGTCGGGCGACGCCTGCTTGCGTGCTTCCAGCGTTTCGGCCAGGCGATTCAGAATGTCGCTCATTTGCGGTAGATCTCGGCGGGGCTTTTCAGCACCGGGGCAGTCGTCACCCAGTGACCGTTTTCAAGCTTCTGAAAGAAACAGGAGCGTCGCCCCGTATGACAGGCAATGCCCCCGACTTGTTCAATCTTCAACAACACCACATCGTTGTCGCAGTCCAGCCGGATTTCACTGATGTTCTGAACGTGACCTGATTCCTCGCCCTTGCGCCACAGTTTGCTGCGCGAACGCGACCAGTAGACACCGCGCAAGGTACGCGCAGTTTCCTCCAGCGCCTCGCGATTCATCCACGCGACCATCAGGATCTCGCCGCTGGCTGCATCCTGGGCAATGGCCGGCACCAGTCCCTGCGCATCCCATTTAACGGCATCCAGCCAGTCGCTCACAGGCGCACCTCGATGCCATGCCGCTTCATGTAACGCTTGGCATCTTCGATGGCGTGTTCGCTGAAGTGGAAAATGCTCGCCGCGAGCACGGCATCGGCGCGACCTTGCTTGACGCCGTCGACCAGATGCTGGAGCGTGCCCACGCCGCCGCTGGCGATGATGGGAATGTCGACTGCGTCGGAAATCGCGCGCGTCAATTCCAGGTCGAATCCGCTCTTGGTACCATCCCGGTCCATCGAGGTCAGCAACAGTTCACCCGCACCGAAGGCTTCCATTTTTTTCGCCCACTCGATCGCGTCGAGCCCGGTGGCCGTGCGGCCACCGTGGGTGAAGACTTCCCAGTGGTCACCGCGGCGCTTGGCGTCGATCGCCACCACGATGCACTGGTTGCCGTAGCGGTCGGATGCATCCTTCACCAGTTGCGGATTGTTGACGGCCGACGTGTTGATGCTCACCTTGTCCGCGCCTGCATTCAGCAGTCGCTGGATATCGGCCACCACACGCACCCCGCCGCCCACGGTCAGGGGGATGAACACCTCCGACGCCACCGCTTCGATGATGTGGAGGATCAGGTCGCGATTGTCGGACGACGCGGTGATATCCAGAAACGTCAGTTCGTCCGCGCCTTCCTCATTGTAGCGGCGCGCGATTTCCACGGGGTCCCCGGCATCCTTCAACTCGACAAAATTGGTCCCCTTGACCACTCGGCCATTGGTGACGTCGAGACAGGGAATGATGCGCTTGGCTAGCACGTCATACCCCGAACACGCCACCTGCCAGTTCATCGGCCAGCTTCTGCGCCTGGGGGAAATCCAGCGTCCCCTGATAGATCGCACGCCCCGTGATCGCACCGATGATGCCATCCTTGGCGACAGCGGACAGGGCCCTGACGTCATCCAGATTGGTCACGCCGCCGCTGGCGATGACCGGGATTGACAAGGCCTGCGCCAGGCGCTGCGTGGCATTCACGTTCACCCCGGTCAGCATGCCGTCGCGCCCGATATCGGTGTAGATGACGGCCTCCACGCCATAGCCCTCGAAACGCTTGGCGAGGTCGATCACGTCGTGGCCGGTGATTTTGGACCATCCCTCGACCGCAATCTTGCCGTCCTTGGCGTCGAGCCCAACCATCACGTGACCGGGGAAGGCGTCGCAGGCTTCGTGCAGAAAGCCGGGGTTTTTCACTGCTGCCGTACCGATGATGACGTAACGCACACCGCCGTCGAGATAGCGCTCGATCGTGGCGAGATCACGAATCCCGCCACCGAGTTGAACGGGCATCTCATCGCCCACTGCATCGACGATGAAGCGAATCGCCTGGTCGTTGACCGGCTTGCCGGCAAACGCACCGTTGAGATCGACCAAGTGCAAGCGGCGCGCACCCTGGTCCTTCCAGTGCCGTGCCATGGCCGCTGGATCTTCTGAAAACACGGTAGCCTTGTCCATTTCGCCTTGCTCGAGACGCACGCAGTGGCCGTCCTTAAGGTCGATCGCGGGAATTATCAACATGCTCGTACAGTAAATGAATTAGGCGCAGGCCGCGCCGGACATATCACAGGCGGATTCTCTCGCACCCGGATTCCAGGTTACAAAATTGCCCAGCAGCATCAGTCCGGCATCGCCGCTTTTTTCCGGATGGAACTGGACAGCGAACATGTTCCCGGCCGCCACCGCGCAGGTGAAGGGAAACGGGTAATGCGAAAAACCGGCGATCACTTCAGGTGAATCGGGCTGCACAAAGTAGCTGTGCACGAAGTAGAAACGCGCACCTTCCTCGATGCCCGCCCACAGCGGGTGGGCGGAAGCCTGATGGACGTTGTTCCAGCCCATGTGAGGCACCTTGAGCTTGTCGCCGGCTTCATCATGCATTGCCTCGTGCGGAAAGCGCTGCACCGTGCCCGGAAGAATGCCCAGGCAGTCGGCATCGCCTTCCTCGCTGTGTTCGAACAGCACCTGCAGCCCCATGCAGATGCCCAGAAAAGGCTTGCTATGGGCAGCGTCGATAATCACCTGACGCAGACCACGCGCATCGATTTCGCGCATGCAATCTGGTGCGGCGCCCTGCCCCGGAAAGACCACCCGCCCGGCCGCGGCAATCACCGCGGGATCGGATGTCACCGCGACACTCGCCGCTGGCGCGACGTGCTCGATGGCCTTGGACACCGAACGCAGGTTGGCCATGCCGTAATCGATGACGGCGATATCGACGCTCACAGTGACCCTTTTGTCGACGGCAGAGCATCGCCCATGCGCGCGTCTGCTTCCACCGCCATGCGCAGGGCCCGGCCGAAGGCCTTGAAAATGGTCTCGGCCTGATGGTGCGCGTTGATGCCGCGCAGGTTGTCGATATGCAGCGTCACCCCGGCATGATTGATGAAACCGCGGAAGAATTCGAGGAACAGGTCGACATCGAACTCGCCAATGCGCGCACGCGTGTAGTCGACGTGATACTCGAGGCCCGGCCGGCCCGACAGGTCGATCACCACGCGCGAAAGCGCCTCGTCGAGCGGCACGTAGGCGTGCCCATAGCGACGGATGCCCTTCTTGTCGCCAAGCGCCTGCGCAAAGGCCTGTCCCAGCGTAATGCCGGTATCTTCCACCGTGTGGTGAGCGTCGATGTGCAGATCCCCCTTGGCCTCGATCTCCAGGTCGATCAGGCCGTGGCGTGCGATCTGGTCAAGCATGTGATCGAGGAAAGGCACGCCGGTCGCGAGCTTGCTGATGCCGGTACCGTCGAGGTTGAGGCCGACCGTGATCCGGGTTTCCAGGGTGTTGCGGGTGACTTGGGCGGTGCGCATGGCGTAGGAAAATAATGCTGTAAACGAATTCTAGCAGGCCACAATCGCTTTCAATGCGGCAAGCAGCATATCGCACTGTGCGTCGGTACCCACCGTAATGCGCAAAAACGGCGCAATGCGGGCCGGCTTGCTGAAATGACGCACGATGACGCTGCGTTCCCGCAGCGCGGTGGCCAGCTTTGCTCCGTCGTGCGCAGGATGACGGGCGAAGATGAAATTGGCGGTTGAGGGCAGCACCTCGAAGCCGAGCTTTTCCATTTTAGTGACCAGGCCAGTGCGGGTTGCCACCACTTTCGCGCAAATGCCCTCGAAATAGGCGCGATCTTCCATCGATGCCAGCGCACCTGCCTGGGCAAAGCGGTCAAGCGGATAGGAATTGAAACTGTTCTTCACCCGGTTAAGCGCCTCGATCAGATGCGACTGTCCAATCGCATAGCCCACGCGCAGACCGGCCAACGCGTGTGATTTCGACAGCGTGCGGGTCACCAGCAACTGCGGATGGCGTTCGACCAGTTCAACCGCCGACTGGCCGCCGAAGTCGATATAGGCTTCATCGATTACCACGACGGAGTCCTGATTGTTCAGCAGCAGTCGCTCCACTTCCCCCAACGCCAGCAGTCGCCCGGTCGGCGCATTGGGATTGGGGAAAATCACTCCGCCGTTTGGCGTGAGGTAATCGTCGACCCGGACCTCGAACGATTCCGTGAGCGGAACCGCGCGGTAAGCGATTTCATAGAGTCCGCAATACACCGGGTAAAAGCTGTAGGTGATGTCGGGAAACAGAATCGGCTTGTCGTGCTTCAGCAACGCCATGAAGGCATGCGCCAGCACCTCGTCGGAACCGTTGCCAACAAATATCTGATCGGGCGTCACGCCATGATAGGCGCCAATTCCGGCACGCAGGCGGTCGGAATTGGGATCGGGATACAGGCGCAGCGTGTCGGCGGCCTCCGCACGCACGGCATCGAGCACCCTCGGGCTCGGCCCGTAGGGGTTCTCGTTGGTGTTGAGCTTGACCAACTTGGCCAGCTTCGGCTGCTCGCCCGGTATGTAGGGCGTCAGGCCGTGCACCACTGCGCTCCAATAGCGGCTCATTTATGAATCAGGCGGTACTCGGCAGAGCGTGCGTGGGCCTGCAGGCCCTCGCCATAGGCAAGCGTGGCGGCGATCCGACCGAGCGTCTGCGCACCGTCCTGCGACACGTGGATCAGGCTGCTGCGCTTCTGGAAGTCGTACACGCCCAGCGGCGACGAGAAGCGCGCGGTGCGCGAGGTAGGCAGCACGTGATTCGGCCCCGCACAATAGTCGCCGAGCGCCTCGCAGGTGTTCTTGCCCATGAAAATCGCCCCGGCATGACGCAGTTTCGGCAGCAGCGCGTCGGGGTCGACCACCGACAGTTCCAGATGTTCCGGCGCGACCGCGTTCGAGATCGCCGCAGCGTCGTCGAGATCACGCGTCTTGATCAGCGCGCCGCGGTTGGTCAGCGAGGTCCGGATCACCTCGCTGCGCGGCATCTCGTCGATAAGCTTGCCGATCGCCGCCGCAACTGCATCGAGATAGGCGGCATCGGGCGACAGCAGGATCGATTGCGCCATCTCGTCGTGCTCGGCCTGCGAGAACAGATCCATCGCCACCCATTCCGGCGGCGTATGGCCATCGGCGATCACGAGGATTTCGGAAGGCCCCGCGATCATGTCGATTCCCACCGTGCCGAACACCCGACGCTTGGCTGCTGCCACGTAGGCATTGCCCGGGCCGACGATCTTGTCGACCTGCGGCACGGTTTCGGTGCCGTAGGCCAGCGCGGCAACTGCCTGCGCGCCGCCGATGGTGAACACGCGATCCACGCCGGCAATCGCGGCGGCTGCCAGCACCAGTTGATTCTGTTCCCCTCCTGGCGTCGGCACGACCATGACGAGTTCTGATACACCCGCCACCTTGGCCGGAATCGCATTCATCAATACGGACGAGGGATACGCAGCCTTGCCGCCGGGCACGTACAGCCCGACACGGTCGAGCGGGGTGATCTGCTGCCCAAGCACGGTACCGTCGTCCTCGGTATAGGTCCATGATGCCTGGGTCTGCCGCTCGTGGTAGCGTCGCACCCGATCCGCCGCGGCTTCCAGCGCCAGGCGCGTGTCGGACGGCAGTTGTGTGAGTGCTGCCTGCAACTGGACTGTGCTCAACTCCAGACTTGCCAGCGAAGCCGCGGGCAGTCGGTCGAAACGCTCCGTATATTCGAGCACCGCAGCGTCGCCCCGCTTTTTCACGTCATCCAGAATCCCCGCAACCGTCTGCTCGATGGCGGCGTCGGCGGCATCATCGAACTGCAACAAGTGGGAGAGACGCGCCTGGAAATCAGGTTGCGTGCTATCGAGGCGGGTGAGCGTAACCACAGGAATCCATCTCCAAAAATCCGATGACGATTGTACCGGTTTTTGGCGTTCCTCCATCCCTGGCCTAGCTTTCCCGAACAAAATTCATACCCATTCCGGAAATTAGACAAAGTCCAGATTGCTGATTATCATGAGTCCCATGCATTACACGCGCGACAATATGGCCGGCCTGCTGCGCGGTCACGACATCAATCCGACCCATCAGCGGATTGAGATTGCGTACGCGCTGTTTTCACGTCAGGAGCACCTGTCGGCCGACCAGGTGATGGCCGTCGTCAATACCCGTCACTCGGAGACCTCTAAGGCCACGGTATACAACACGCTCAGGCTTTTTCTGGAAAAGGGCCTGGTGCGCGAGGTGATCGTCGATCCCTGCAAGGTGTTCTTCGACCCCAACACCAGCCCGCATCATCATCTCTACGAAGTCGACAGCGGCAAGCTCTCCGACATCGACGCCGAGCATGTGCAGATATCCGGCCTGCCTCCCTTGCCTGCCGGCATGGTGACCGAAGTCATCGATCTGATCGTGCGCGTCCGCCGCAAAGACTGAGGCTGCCACCCGTCGATGAAACGGGTCCACATCGCCCCCACCCTGCTCGACGCCCAACTGGCTGTCGACACCCTGTCCAGTCTCGGCATCGTCACCCACATCTTCAACGTCAATGCTGCCGGCGCGATGGGAGAAGTGCCTTTCATGCAGGCTCAACCGGAAGTGTGGGTCGATGACGACAGCCAGGCGTTGCGCGCACGCGAGATCCTGGAGGGCTGCCGGAACATGAAACCCGGGCAGGAAAAGACGTGTCCGAACTGTGGCGAACCCAATCCCGGCAATTTTCTGAGTTGCTGGCAATGCGGGCGCGCGTTGCCCGAGTCTGTTGCTTAAGCTTCGGGCGACAGCGAGTCCTTATTCAACGCGTCGAGGTGCGCCTGATAGCGGCGCGCGAAAATCCGCTCGAGTTCGTCTATGGCTTCGACGGCAGCCACGCCGTGAACCAGATGACGCGTCATCTGGGCGGACGCCTCGTGAAAAATATGATTGCGTTCCAGCATCGGATAAGTCTGCATCAAACGCTGAATCGCCTTGACCACGTTTTCCTGTTCGGGACGCGGGATGGGTAGCGGCTCGGCCGGAGGCGCTGCCGCCATTTCAGAACCTTCCTTGCCGGCTAGGAACTCCGCATATTCCAGCAATGCCTGCTGCCTGGGTTCCGACAAATTTCTGAACAGGGAAGCCAGGCGCTTGCTGTCCTGCATCAGCGACCGCGTCCCTTTGCCGGGCGTTTCAATGGAATGACGTCGATATTGCACTGCTGAAACTTGTTTTCGACAAAGGTGATGAAGGCGTCGAGCAGCTTGCTGCGGAATTTCTCCGGCGCGTAGACCATGGTCAGTTCACGCGTCAGCCTCGGGCTCAGCTTCACGGCAACCAGCGTACCGAGCTGAATCTCCTTGGTGACGGTGGATGCCGACATGATGGCCACGCCAAGACCTGCCTCGACCGCGCCCTTGATCGCCTCGCGGCTGCCCAGTTCCATTTCGATATGGAGGTCATCCGGGTTGACGCCGTTGTTCTTGAAGAAGTCGTCCACCACTTCGCGCGTGCCCGAACCATGCTCGCGCGACACATACGGCTGATCCGCGATGTCGCGCGCGTTGACGCTCGCGCGCGAGGCCAGCTTGAAGCCAGGCGCACAAATCATGACGAGTTCGTCTTCGCAGCATGCCAGCGTGGTCAGGTTGGGATTGTGTGACGGTGCCTCGATCAGGCCGACATCAAGCGAATGATCCGCGACTTTCGCCGCGACGGTTTCCGAGTTGGCAACCGTCAGTCGTGCCTGCACCTGCGGGAAGCGTTCCTTGAATTCGCCCAGAATCCGCGGCAACTGGTATTCGGCGATCGTGGTCGAGGCACCTATCATCAGCGGGCCGGTGACCTGTCCGGTCAACTCGCCTACGCGCGCTTCCATTTCGCCGGTCAACGCCAGAATTCGCTCAGCATAGCCCAGTACCAGATCCCCTGCGGGCGTAAGCGATATCTTGCCGTGGCTGCGCTCGAACAGCCGGGTGTTGAAATGCTCTTCCAACTGCTTGACCTGAAACGTCACAGCTGGCTGCGTCATGTAGAGGATGTCGGCTGCCTTGGTGAAGCTGAGTTGCTTGGCTACGGTGTAGAATACTTGCAGTCTGCGGTCGGCCATAAATATCCGCCCCCGGGTCAAAAAAGAATTTTATTCAACCACAATCGCGCCCGTGTTGAAATATTCGATCCACCAACTCATTGTATTAACAGGACTTTTGTCAGCACAATGGTGGCTGGCCCGCAGCGCAGCCCGCAGCCTTTGATCTCCCCAGCCCCTTGAACCGCGCTTTTTACATCATCCTGTTGGCGCAGTTCCTTTCCGCGCTGGCCGACAACGCGCTACTGTTCGCCGCGATCGGACTGCTGGTGTTCCTCTTGGCACCGGAATGGCACTCGCCGCTGCTGCAAACCGTTTTCGTCATCGCCTACATCGTGCTGGCGCCGCTGGTGGGCCCGTTTGCCGACGCCCTGCCCAAAGGACGCGTCATGCTCATCGCCAACACGGTCAAGTTCATAGGCTGCCTGGTGATGCTCGCCGGCATGACACCGCTCGCCGCCTATGCACTGGTCGGCGTCGGCGCGGCGATGTACTCGCCGGCAAAATACGGCATCCTGACCGAACTGCTGCCGCCCGAAAAACTCGTCGTCGCCAACAGCTGGATGGAAGGCACCACCGTCGCTGCCATTGTGCTCGGCGCCATTATTGGCGGCGCGCTCATCAGCCCCGAGATGGCGAGCAGCATCCTGAGCAGCGTCGGATTCTCGAATGTCATCATCGCGCCGAAGTTCGCCATCGTCGTCATCACTTTCATGTATCTGGGCGCAGCAATCGTCAACCTGTACATCCCGCGCCTGCCGATCGACCACCGGCTTCCCAGCCGATCGCCGCTGTTTGTCCTGCATGACTTCTGGCACAGCTTCATACTACTGTGGCGCGATCCACTCGGGCAGGTATCGCTCGCGGTCACCACGCTGTTCTGGGGCGTCGGTTCCACCCTGCGTCTGCTTATCATCGAATGGGCCGCGCTCAACATGAAGTACAGCCTGAGTCAGGCCACCCAGCTCACGGCCGCGACCGCTGTCGGCATCGCGCTGGGTTCCATCCTCGCCGGCAAGTTCGTTCGGCTCGAACACGCGATCCGCACACTGCCTGCGGGCATCATCCTGGGCATGGTTCCGATTGCCCTGATCTGGGTCGACAGCCTGGGGCCTGCGCTTGTCCTGTTGACAATAATCGGCATGCTGGCCGGATTTTTCGTGGTGCCAATGAACGCCCTGCTGCAGCACCGCGGACATCTATTGATGGGGGCTGGCCACTCGATCGCCCAGCAAAACTTCAACGAAAACATCAGCATCCTGTTGCTGACCGGTGCCTATGCCCTGATGGTGCGCTCTGACTGGCATATTCACGCCATCATCCTGGTATTCGGCCTTTTCATCAGCAGCGTGATGACGGCCATCTGGCTACGCCATCGCAAGGACGTGGTGCATTAGATCCTAGTTCGCTGCCCCCTGCGACTTCACCACGCTCATCGCCCCCGCGATCAGGCTGCTGATATCCGCCATGTTCGACGGCACGATCAGCGTGTTGCCGGTCCTGGCGATGCCGGCAAAGGCCTCAACATACTTCTCCGCCACTTTCAGATTCACCGCCTGCATGCCGCCGGGCTTTTCGATGGCCATGGCGACGCGGGCGATGGCTTCTGCGTTGGCCACGGCGATGGCCTTGATCGCTTCGGCTTCACCCTGGGCGACGTTGATGGCGGCCTGTTTTTCGCCTTCCGATTGCTGGATGGCGGCATTGCGCTCGCCGGTGGCGATGTTGATCTGCTCCTGCATGCGGCCTTCCGACGAGGCGATGAGCGCTCGCTTTTCGCGCTCTGCGGTGATCTGTCGCTGCATGGCGTGGAGAATCTCTTTCGGCGGTGTCAGGTCCTTGATCTCGTAGCGCAACACCTTGACGCCCCAGTTCGTCGAGGCTTCGTTGAGCGCCATCACCACGCCACGGTTGATGTCGTCGCGCTCCTCGAAGGTGCGGTCCATTTCCATCTTGCCGATCATCGAACGCAATGTGGTTTGCGCCAGCTGCGAAATGGCCGAGATGTAGTCGCTCGATCCGTAGGACGCCATCTTGGGGTCGGTGACCTGAAAATACAGGATGCCGTCGACCGACAACTGGGTATTGTCGCGCGTGATGCAGATCTGGCTCGGCACGTCGAGCGGGATTTCCTTTAGCGAATGCTTGTAGGCGACGCGGTCGATAAAGGGAATGACCAGATTGAGGCCGGGCGCGAGCACGGCGTGAAACTTGCCAAGGCGTTCGACCACCCAGGCGTTTTGCTGCGGCACCACACGCACGCCCTTGGCGACGACGATGCCGATGACAATCAGAATGACCAGTGCGACGACATCCATATCCCTACCCCTGTTGATTAATTTCCGAGAACCAGCGTATTGCCTTTGACTGCACGAATCACCAGCGGCTGCGCGCTGTCGGTGCTGGCCGACTCGGCCTCGGCATCCCACAGCGCGCCGCGATATTTGACCTGGCCACGACCGCCCTGCCAGGACTCGACCTGGACCGGCTGGCCGATGTCCATGTCCTGCACGGTGGATTCGGGATGCGCGGTGCTGCGCGACCAGTGGCGCAAGGCCAGCGTGCCAACCGCCGCGATCACGGCCGCGATCAGCAGTTGCGCCGTCACACCCGCGCCCAGCCACGCCGCCAGGCCCGCCACCACCGCTGCAATGCCATACACCAGCAGATAAAACGTCCCGCTGGTGAGTTCCACACCCACCAGCACAGCCGCCAGAATCCACCACCAGAAATACGCCTGCATCTCATCTCCTCATTGATGCCCTCTGGGCACGATCACCGGTCGATTTCCCAGTTCGTCGGGATTACCCCCTGAAGGGAAGAAATGCCCAGCCAGCGGAAAATTTTCTGTCAGCAATGCGCTGATCTGCTCGATACCCAGCAGCGCACCGCGCTCGAATTCACCGTTCCTGAATGCGGCTTCCATGGCCTGCGCCACCGCTTCCCATGCGGTTCCTTCCACCCGGCCTGCAACACCGCGATCCGCGACGATTTCGATATCACGGTCGGCGAGCAGCAGGTAAACCAGCACGCCGCTGTTGTGCTCGGTGTCCCACACCCGCAACTGCGAAAACACCTCGATCGCGCGTTCGCGTCCGCTGATGCCGCGCCACACCCGGGAAGCCGCAAGGCTGTTTTCGACTGCAAAGCGGATTTCGCCGCCATGGGTGGTCTCTGACGCGCGTATGGCGGCCTCGATCGCATCCAGCGTTGTCCGCGGAAACGCGCGTCGCCACGCCCACGGCGGCATAAACACGTGCCTGAGCCAACGCTTGAAATTCACCATGAGCCTGACGCGCCTCCGCCGCCGAATCCGCCTCCGCCGCCCCCCCAGGAACCCCCTCCGCCAAATCCGCCGCCCCCCCGGCCACCACTGGACCAGCCTCCGCTGTGGCGAAAGCCCGATGCCACGATAGCAAACACGAAAAACGCGATGAACAGCAAGACGGGTGTGAAACCCATCAGGACGGCCCCCACCGCCCCGCTTCCCAACGCGGCGACGCCGCCTGCAGCCGGGCGGCTCATCAGGGTCGACAGCAGCCAGCCCGCGAAAATGCCGCCGACGACGAGCGGAAGGAATGCATCACCGGTTCCGCCACCCCCCGGCGCAACGGGTGGCGGCAAAGGCTCCCCTTCGATCAGCCGCATCAACTGCTGGACGCCGGCATCGATGCCGCCGTAGAAAGCGCCCGCCTGGAACTGCGGCGTGATCGTTTCGGCGATCACCCGCTTGGCGATGGCGTCGGGGATCGCGCCCTCCAGACCGTAGCCAACCTCGATGCGCATGCGGCGGTCATCCTTGGCGACGATCACGATCACACCGTCGTCGATATTCTTGCGGCCGATCTTCCATTGCTCGGCGACGCGGATGCCATATTGCGCGATGTCTTCGGGCTGGGTGCTGGGAACAATCAGGACGGCAATCTGGCTGCCCTTTTTTGCCTCGAATGCGGCGAGCCTGGCTTCGAGATCGTCAACTTGCCCTGCGCTGAGCGTGGCGGTCAGGTCGGTGACCCGTCGCGATAGCTGCGGCACCGCCACCTCGGCACAGGCTGACAAAGCAAACAGCAGCAGAAACAAACCGAACGCCACACGTCCCACAAGGGGGAGCCGCCTTCCTGCGGGCAGAAGCCCGTGAAAGATCGTATGCGCCCGGTAGCTCAGGGCTGACAAGCCGGATCACCGCTTGTTTGACAGGCGGCCCGCTGCACCATCCCGGCTAGCCACCGCTGGATGGCGCAACGGGAGCCGGCGCACCGAAGTCGACCTTCGGCGGAACAGCGATGGCCTTTTCATTTTCCACAGTGAAACTCGGCTTGGTCTTGTATCCGAATACCATCGCCGTGAGGTTGGACGGGAAGGAGCGCACGGTGACGTTGTAGGTTTTCACCGCGTCAATGTAGCGGTTGCGTGCCACAGTGATGCGGTTCTCGGTGCCTTCGAGTTGCGCCTGCAGATCACGGAACAGGCCGTCCGCCTTCAGTTGCGGGTAGTTCTCCGCAACCAGTAGCAGGCGGGAAATCGCGCCAGTGAGTTCGCCCTGCGCGGCGATGAATTTCTGGAACGCCGCTTCGTCGTTGACCAGCTCGGGAGTGGCCTGGATCGCCCCAACGCGCGCGCGCGCCTCGGTCACCGCGGTGAACACGTCCTGCTCGTGCGCAGCGTAACCCTTGACCACATTGACCAGATTCGGCACCAGGTCGGCACGCCTCTGGTACTGGTTCAGCACCTCGGCCCAGGTCGCCTTGATTTCCTCGTCGGTGCTTTGCAGCGTGTTGTAGCCGCAGCCCGACAGCGTCAGCGCCAACCATCCCGCGACCACCCACTTCAATGCATTCAACCATTTGCACATTGCCGTCTCCCAGTTTGGTGATTATGGATCGATGTAGTCTACGCCACGCCCCAGGTGGCGAACAACGGATCGGATTCGGTCAGCTTGTCGGCGTAGCGGTCGTCCTTGGGACGCTTGAGGCCGCGCTCC
This sequence comes from Thiobacillus sp., assembly GCA_016124745.1. Lineage (GTDB taxonomy): Bacteria > Pseudomonadota > Gammaproteobacteria > Burkholderiales > Thiobacillaceae > Thiobacillus. Next base: position 104,833 of record WGNC01000025.1, on the reverse strand, counting down.
ACATAGGTTTCCACCTTCTTGAACCCGGCCTGCTTGATCAGCGTGCCGACCCAGGCCATACGCTCCATCGGGTGCAGCTGCGTCCAGAGCTTGATGACCTTGGGCGGGAAATAGCGATGCGACAGCGTCACCACGAACATGCCGCCCGGCTTGAGCACTCGTTTCGCCTCGGCGACGATCTTGTGCGGCTGCGTCAGGTATTCGAACGACACCGTGCAGACGACGGCATCGAAACTCGCATCGGGAAACGGCAGCGCGGGGTCGGCATTGATGTCCTTCACGATGCGCTCCGCCAGTTGCGGGTTGTCGTCGAGTTCCTCGGCGTTCATGCCCAGGCCAACAGCGGATCGCACCGTGTCGGGCAGGTGTGAACGCCAGCCCGCCATCAGGTCGAGCACCCGCGCATTTTCCGGCAGCACGGTTCGATACAGGGCCTGGATGCGGCGCGCACACACGGCGTCGACGTGCGTGACCTTGCGGGCCACGGTGTAGAACTCGGTATCGGGGAATTCGTCCTCGCGGCGGAAGGCATCCGGCCCCTCGAAGTCGGTCGGCGTCGGCGTCTGCGTTTCCATGCCGCTCCATTCCAGCAGTTGCTCGACCTTGCCGACCGGCTCGGTCGACACGTCGCTCTTGCCACTGTCGATGCTGAATATGCGGCCCTGCAACGGGTGACTGAAGTTCGCGACGAAGCTGGCCTCGTTCAGCTTCATCACGCGGAACATCGGGCCCGGCGCATCGTCGGCATGCAGCAGTTGCGAAGGATAGAAACGCCCCCGCTGCAGCGGCGCGATGTCGCTGCGGAAAGCCTCGTTCGGTACGTGGTGCTCGATCTTCGGACCGACATCGACTTGCGCATCGACCGGTGGCGTGTCGCCCGGCATCCACACGACCACCTGATGGCGGCCAAGATCCGAAAAATAGTTGACGCGAAAGCGCAGTGCTGGATGAAGGAGTTTCATGGACAGTCAGACCAGATTTTCAGGGTGTTCGATTAAACAAGGGATTGCATGATGCGACGGGCCAGGCACAGATCCTCCCACGCGCGCGCCTTGTCGGGCAGGTTGCGCAGCAGGTAGGCAGGATGGTAGGTCACCACCAGCGGCACCTCCTGAAACCGGTGCACCCGTCCGCGCAGGCGAGCGATCGCCTCGTCGGTATCAAGCAGGTTTTGTGCGGCAAAGCGGCCCAGTGCGAGGATGAGCTTCGGCTGGATGAGCTCGATCTGCGCCAGCAGATAGGGCCGGCACGCGGCCACTTCGTCCGGCTCGGGATTGCGGTTGCCGGGCGGACGCGATTTGAGCACGTTGGCGATGTACACGTTTTCGCCGCGCGTCAGGCCGATCGATGCCAGCATGGCGTCGAGCAGCTTGCCGGCCTGGCCGACGAACGGCTCGCCCAAGCGGTCTTCGTCCGCACCGGGTGCCTCGCCGATGATCAGCCAGTCGGCGTTGCGGTCGCCTACGCCCAGCACACCCTGGGTGCGGCTGCTGTGCAGCTTGCAAGCCGTGCAATGGGCGACGGCATCAGCCAGCTGTTCCCAGGTGTAATGGCGCGCCCGGTGTGGGTCGGTGGACGAAGGGTCTGGACGATCGCGCAGGCGCCACACCGGACCGATCCCGAGTTCGCTGAAAACATCGTCCCGGCTCAGCATGTCAATTCGCGCTTCATGACGAGTGCGTCCTCGCGTCCGCCGCGCGCAGGGTAATAGCCCCGTCGCACCGCAAGATCGACGAACCCGCTGGTGTGATACAGCGCGATCGCAGCCGCGTTGGAAGTGCGTACCTCCAGAAACACCTTCTCGGCGTGGTGATCACAGGCGCGGGCCAGGCAATGCTCTAGCAGATCGCGTCCGAGTCCGTGCCGGCGCCAACTCGGCGCGATGGTGAGATTGAGGATGTGGGCCTCGCCTGCCGCCGCCATCATGGCGTAATACCCGATCACTTCGCCGTCGGCTTCGCGCACCCACATGCTGTAGCCTGCTTCCAGCGAATCTGCAAAATTTCCAGGTGTCCACGGGTATTCGTAGCTCGCCAGTTCGATCCGGTGGATGCGCGGCAGGTCCGCTTCGCACATCGGACGCAAACGGTGCGCGATTTCAAACACCGCACTCATGCCGTTGTCCTGGCGCGGCGTTCGTCCACCGTCAACGCCACCTTGTCCCGCAAATAGACCGGTGCGGCGAGCGCGGCGTCCATGCCCCCGCCGCGCGCGAAAGCCTGCGCAGCGAGCGGCGCCATCGCCGCGGCGTCGGGCATCAGCGTGTCGTCGATACGCGCCAGCTGGGCGGCCAGGCGCGGACGCAACACCTCGCCCAAAGCGGCAAAACCGTTGCCGGCACCGACCCAGTTGCCGCCGTCCGGGACATGGACCGACTCGGGCAGTGCCAGCGCGGGCGCTATGACAGCGCGCCAGCGTCGATGTCCGTCAGAGGGCTTGGCCTCACGTTGGTACGCTGCCCAATAGACCTCAGCCATGCGCGCATCCAGCACGGTCAGCACCTTGTCAGCGCCGGTCTGCGCGGCGATCGATTCCAGTGTGGAGACACCGACCACCGGCAGGTCGGCGCCGAACGCCAGGCCCTGAGTCACGGCGCAGGCAATGCGCAGTCCTGTGAAGGAACCGGGGCCGGCACCATAGGCAAGGCCGTCCAGCTGGCGCAAGCGGGTGTCTGACTCGCGCAGCAATTCATCCACCATCGGCAGTAACAGGCTGCTGTGCCGCTGTCCAGCCAGCACCCGGCGCGCATGGACATGACCATCCAGCCACAGCGCGGCCGAGCAGTACTCGGTGGAGGTGTCGAGAACGAGCAATTTCATGGAACAATTTTAACAGGCCGTTGCAGCGCTATACGGAGCCGCCGAGCGTGCTGCAACGGCCGGTTATCGGATGCCGGAATACGTCACGCGATAGATCGCGCCGGCCAGGTCGTCCGAAATCAGCAAACTGCCGTCTGGCATGACCAGCACGTCGGCCGGACGGCCCCAGGCGGAATCGCCGTTCAGCCAGCCAGTGACGAAGGATTCGTAACTCACTGCGCGCCTGTCCTGCAGCCGCACCACGCTCACGCGATAGCCGTCTTTCTCGCTGCGGTTCCAGGAACCGTGCTCGGCGATGAAGACGGCATTCCGGTAGCGCGTGGGAAATTGCGTACCGGTATAGAAGCGCATGCCCAGGCTCGCTACATGCGCGCCCAGATTCTGTGCCGGCGGCACGAACTCGGAACAGTGCCGGGTCTTGCCGAACTCGGGGTCGGCAATGGTGCCGCCGTGGCAATACGGATAGCCGAAATGCTGGCCCGGCCGGCTCAGTCGATTGAGCTCGTCCGGCGGCGCATCGTCACCCAGCCAGTCGCGCCCGTTATCGGTAAACCAGAGCTCACCGCTTTGCGGCTGCCAGTCGAACCCCACCGTGTTGCGCACGCCGCGCGCGACCACATCGACCTTCCCATTCGCCACGTCGAGCCGGGTAATCGTCGCATAACGATCCGGGTCGGGCTCGCAGATATTGCATGGCGCGCCCACCGGCACGTAGAGCTTGCCGTCGGGCCCGAAGGCGATGAATTTCCAGCCGTGGTGGGTCTCGGCAGGATATGCCTGACTCACCACCTCGGGGCGCGGCGGCGCGTCCAGGTTCGCCTCGATATCGCGCAGGCGCAGAATCCCGCTCACGGCCGACACGTACAGGTCGCCGTCGCGGAACGCCACACCCACCGGCATCTCGAGGCCGTCTGCAATCACCATCGGTTTGGCCGGGTTGCTCAGGGGAACCGCATGGACCTTGCCCGCCCGCATGCTGCCGACAAACAGCGTGCTGTTGCCGAGCGCCATCTGCCGCGCATTGGGGACGCGGGCAAATAGCTCGATGCGAAATCCGGCTGGCAGTTCGAGGCGGGACAACGGCAGCGCAGCGGACGCCGCCACCGCCTGTGCCATCGAGCCCAGTGTCAGCAACGCTATCGCAAACCCATTCGAAAGACGTCGCCTCATGGTGCCCGCTGCCCGGTTGGCTGCAAGGGAATCAGGATCTCGAAACGCACCCGCGACCACGGATCGCGCACCTCGGCCAGCCGGGCAATGCGCGCCTCCAGTCGTTGCCCGCGATCCATGAATCGCGCCACGTCGGCATTCTCGCGGCGCGGCACGTAGCCGATCTTGTGGCCCTGCCACTCGACCCGCACCGCATTTGGATCGAACGGATTGTCCGGCTCGCGTATCAGGGCCAGCGCATCGCCCACCTGCATCTGCGACCAAATTGCCCTGCCCGCATGATATTGAAAACCGGCGAGCGGAGAATCCTGCAGCAGCATGTGCGCAGCGACCTGGGCCTGTAGCGGCTGCGACCCTACCCAGACAAGAATCAGCCAGCCCAGCCGCAACATCGGCAATCAGCCCCGTGGATGAAGACCGGGCGCTACCCCGGCCCGGCCGAAGCCAGCCTTGCCCAGAGGCAGGGTGCAGACGACGCGAGGTGTAACAGGGATCATGTTCATCTAGGATCCTTGGGCTGATCAGCCGGTCATCTTACCGGTAAATTCCGTGCCAAATTCGCGCCGCCGGCAGGGTTTCAAGTTTAGATGGCAGACTGGACAAGCTGCCATCGGCTTGAGGTAGGATGAATGCATTTCCAATCCAGACACGACGATCACCACATGCCGAGAAAATCTGCCGCCCCGACCAAGCTGTTCGTTTTGGACACCAACGTGTTGATGCACGACCCCACTAGCCTGTTCCGCTTCGAGGAACACGATATCTACGTACCGATCGCCACGCTTGAAGAACTCGACATGCACAAGAAGGGCATGACCGAGGTGTCGCGCAACGCGCGTCAGGCCAGCCGTTTCATTGACGAGATCGTCAGCAAGCTCGACAGCATCGAGGAGGGAGTGCCGCTCGCAGAACACAGCCACAAAGCTGCCACCGGCAGGCTGTTTCTGCAAACCGAGGCGATCTCCGGTGATATCCCGATGAGCCTGCCGACCAGCAAGGTCGACAACCAGATCCTCGGCGTGGTCCTGTTTCTCTCGCGTCACTATCCCAAGCGTCAGGTCATCCTGGTGTCGAAAGACATCAACATGCGCATCAAGGCGCGTGCGCTCGGTCTGCCCGCTGAGGACTACTTCAACGACAAGGTGCTGGAAGACACCGACCTGCTGTACGCCGGCTTGCGCGAGCTGCCCGCCGATTTCTGGGACACCCACGGCAAGGGCATGGAATCCTGGCAATCCAACGGACAGACCTACTACCGCATCAAGGGGCCGCTGGTCTCGAGCCTGCTGCCGAACGAGTTCGTCTTCCAGGAAGGCCCCAATCCACTCTACGCCAAGGTGCTGAAGGTCGAGGGCAAACAGGCGGAAATGGTCACGGTGCGCGATTTCAGCCACCACAAGAACAACGTGTGGGGGATCACCGCCCGCAATCGCGAACAGAACTTCGCGCTCAACGTGCTCATGGATCCCGAAATCGATTTCGTCACCCTGCTCGGCCAGGCCGGCACCGGGAAGACCCTGTTGACGCTGGCCTCGGCCCTGGCCCAGGTGCTCGACAAGAAGATCTACACCGAGATCATCATGACCCGGGTGACCGTTCCGGTGGGCGAGGACATCGGTTTCCTGCCCGGCACCGAGGAAGAGAAAATGACGCCGTGGATGGGTGCGCTGGAGGACAACCTCGACGTGCTCAACAAGAGTGACGACGAGGCGGGCGACTGGGGCCGTGCCGCGACACAGGATCTCATCCGCTCACGCATCAAGGTCAAATCGCTGAATTTCATGCGCGGCCGCACTTTCCTCAACAAGTTCCTGATCATCGATGAAGCGCAGAATCTCACGCCCAAGCAGATGAAAACACTGATCACGCGCGCAGGTCCCGGGACCAAGGTCGTGTGCCTGGGAAATATCTCGCAGATCGACACCCCCTATCTCACCGAGGGCAGTTCCGGCCTTACCTATGTGGTCGACCATTTCAAGGGCTGGCTGCACAACGGCCATGTCACGCTGCAGCGCGGCGAACGTTCGCGCCTGGCCGATTACGCAGCCGAGGTGCTCTAAGCGTCGTCAGGAGATACACGATGACTTCCTTGAATTCGAGATGCTGGTTGATCCTCGCCGCCGGCCTCACCCTGACGCTTCCCGCCCATGCCTACGACTGGTCCGAAATGTTGAAGGGTGTGCTGAAAGCGCCCGCCAGCCAGCCTGCTGCTACCGGCGTCGACGCCCTCTCGAGCTCCGAAATCAGTGCCGGACTTAAGGAAGCCCTGACGCAAGGGGTCGATACGGCCGTCGCCCAGCTTGGCGCCAAGGACGGTTTCTTCGCCAACTCCGCGCTTAAAATCCCGCTGCCGCCCAGCCTGCAAAAGGCTGAAAAAACCATGCGCATGTTCGGCATGGGCGCGCAGGCCGACGAACTGGTGTTGTCGATGAACCGCGCCGCCGAAGCTGCCGTGCCTGAAGCCAAGCCGCTGCTTCTCGGCGCAGTGAAGGACATGACACTGGAGGATGCCCGCGGCATTCTGACCGGCGGCAAAACTTCGGCCACCGACTTCTTTCGCAAGAAAACCGAGGCCACTCTCACCGAACGCTTCGGCCCCATCGTCAAAGAGACGACCGACAAGGTTGGCCTGGCGCAGCAATACAACCAGTTCGCCGGCCTGGCCGCGCAGTTCAATCTGGTCGACAAGAAGCAGGCCAACGTCGAACAGTACGTGACCCAGCAGACGCTCGACCGGCTCTACACCCTGATCGGAGAAAAGGAAGCGGCGATTCGCGCCAATCCGTTGCAGGCTGGCAGCGATTTACTGAAGCAGGTTTTCGGCGCGGTCATGAACAGGTAAGCCGTTGCATGTTTCCGCTACGGTATGCTTGGTATTGATTCATGCCCATCCCATTGAATGCCATGGCAATTAATACGAAATCAATCGGCCTGCTTGCCGGATTGCTGCTCAGCCTGCCAGCCCACGCCTGGGAAGTCGGCGAGTTCAGGAATGGCATGACGCGCGCCGAAGTCGAGCAGACGCTGAAGACCTGGAATTTCGACAAGACCCTGCCGGTCGGCAACGACGGCCTGTTTGCCTACGATCTGCCCAACAATCCGGCTGGCCGCCGTTTCCTGTTCAGCTTCTGCAACGACAAGCTGGTCTCGTTCGACCAGGAAGTCGAACCCGCCTTTCGCCATTTCATCATCATCGCCTCGAATTATTCCAACCTCTACGGCAACCCGCTCAAGGTCATTCCCTACACGAGTGTCATCGCCAACGGTGAAAAGAACCTGCTGGCGATGTTCTGGCGCAAGGGTTCCGACTACATGGGGGTCAAATATGCGCTGTATCCCACCAGTGAGCAGCTCTCAATGACCTGGCAGGTCAACAACAACTGCTGGCAGGCCCCGCGCTAGGTTCCGTCGGACGTCCCGCTCAGGACAGCCGGTTCGGCAGGGTCCAATGCCGCCAGACCGGGCGCGCAAAGCTTCCTTCGCGCCGCACCCCAACCAGGTTGGTCTGATTTCGCTCAATCTCGGCCGACATTGGCCGTAAACCATCATGTACGCGTAGCATCGCGGGCAGCCACCCCAACCCGGTTGGTGTTGGTTTTCCTCCCAACCTTGCTACGCTTTGAGCAACTCATCGGCCGTCGGGCCGAACCGTCTTCCGGGAGCACACATGTCATTCCTGCAAAACAAATGGAGCGAACACGAGCGGCAGGCCCAGCCTGCCCGCCGTTACGCCAGCCAGCGTGAATTCGAGGCCGACTGGATCTACAGCCTGCGCCGCCGCTACCGGGTGTCGCAGGAATCCCTGGCGGTGATGGCCAATGTCTCGGTCACCACGGTGCAGAACTGGGAAAACCCACGCAGCGCCAAGGCGATCGCCGACCACAACCAGGCCCGGCTGCGCGACATCGAGCGCGACCTGTGGATCAAGGCGCACGTCACGCTGCTCGATCCATCCCCGCCCTACATCAAGGCCCTGTACGACCTGATGAGCGCCAGCAAGGACGACAGCGCGCAGGCGCTTGCCGATTATCTGGTGGCGACGATGCCGGCCGAAGACGCCGGCCGCGCCCGCCTGCTGCACTGGGCCAGCCTTTCCCACAGCATCAGCCAGCCCGGCTCACCGCGCGCGCGCAGCCTGTCAGAAGCCGCGCTGGAAGCCCTGACCGGCAGCGATACCCGCTTGTCGGCTGCGATCGAAAACGAGATTCTCGGCAGCCAGTTCGAGGACCTGCTCGCCCTGCCCACCGGCGAAGCCCGCCAGCGCCAGGGCGTGAGCCTCATGCGTGCCTGCGAACGCCTGTTCGAACGCGACCAGCAACCTGCCTATCTGTGGAATGCGCTGGAAGTCGCCTGCCGCGCGCCGCTGGACACCCAGGACACCTTCCGCCTGACGCAGAAACTGATCGACGTGCAGGGGCATGCGCACGTTCGACACCGGATCACGACCGAAACCAGCTTCGATAATGCGCGGATCGTGTTTGACGACACGCAGGCTGCCCATTAATGGAGGACACGATGATGCATAAGAATCATGCCTCCCTGACTGCCAGCCTCGCCGCTAGCGTGCTGCTGATGAGCGCTGCGAGCAGCTGGGCGAACGACGCACCCGCGCCGCTGCCGCAACCAGTGGCTGCCGCCAGCCTGCCCGCCCCCACCGTGGCAACGCCACCCACGCCCATCCGGCTTGCCTGGGACCGTGTCGGCATCGCCGCCTTCGGTTTCGGCGCCTGACCAGACTCGACATTTCTCCTGGTGTCTCCTCCTCCGCCCGAACAATCGGGCGTTTTTTTTGCCTGCCATCCTGATCCGGATCCCATCCGGTTCTTGCCGCAGGCCATGCGCGAAACCTTGCGAGGCGTCCCCTGTCACGGGATCGACCCCGGCTACCATCCTGCCTCGGTGTTTGCGCAATTCTGCGAAAACGACGGCATGGTCCGGTAAAATGCCGCCTTGTTTCACACCGTATCGCCTTCCCCGATGGAATCCACCGCAACCGCGCCGGCCCAGACCGCCGCATCGCCTTTGGCACGCGACGTCAAGAAGCGCCGCACCTTCGCGATCATCTCCCACCCCGACGCCGGCAAGACCACGCTGACCGAAAAGCTGCTGCTGTTCGGCGGTGCGATCCAGATGGCGGGCACGGTCAAGGCACGCAAAAGCGGACGCTATGCCACCTCTGACTGGATGGCGATCGAACAGGAACGCGGCATCTCGGTGGCGAGTTCGGTGATGCAGTTCTCCCATGGCGACTGTGTGTTCAACCTGCTCGACACGCCCGGCCACAAGGACTTCTCGGAAGACACCTACCGCGTACTGACCGCGGTCGACGCCGCCATCATGGTGGTCGACGCCGCCAAGGGCGTGGAAGAACAGACCATCAAGCTGCTGGAGGTATGCCGCCTGCGTGACACGCCCATCATCACCTTCATCAACAAGATGGACCGCGAGGTACGCGAGCCGCTGGAACTGCTGGACGAGATCGAGTCGATCCTGAAAATCCACTGCGCGCCGGTGACCTGGCCGATTGGCATGGGCAAGCGCTTCCAGGGCGTGTACCACCTTATCAACGACGAGATCCTGCGCTTCAAGGCGGGCGAGGAAAACGCCGACCAGCAGTTCGAGTCGCTGCAGGGCCTGGGGGACGCCGCCCTGAAGGAACGTTTCCCGCTGGAAGCCGACGCCCTGCTGTCCGAAATCGAACTGGTGCGCGGCGCCGGTGCGAGCTTCCATCTCGACGACTTTCTCAAGGGCAGGCAGACGCCGGTGTTCTTCGGCTCCGGGATCAACAACTTCGGCGTGCGCGAAGTGCTGCGCGCGCTGGCCGACTGGGCGCCGCCGCCGCAGCCGCGCGAGGCGGTCGAGCGCGTGGTCGACCCGACCGAGCCGAAGTTCACCGGCTTCGTGTTCAAGATCCAGGCCAACATGGACCCGCAGCACCGCGACCGCATCGCCTTCTTCCGCGTCTGCTCCGGCCGCTACAGCCCCAACATGAAGGTGCGGCACCGTCGCACCGGCAAGGACATGAAAATCGCCAACGCCGTGGTGTTCATGGCCAACGAGCGCACCCGCATGGAAGACGCGGTGGCCGGCGACATCATCGGCATCCACAACCACGGCCAGCTGCACATCGGCGATACCCTCACCGAAGGCGAGGCCCTGCAGTTCAAGGGCATCCCCTACTTCGCCCCCGAACTGTTCAGCCGTCCGCGCCTGCGCGACCCGCTGCGCGCCAAGCAGCTGAACAAGGGGCTATTGGAACTGGGCGAGGAAGGCGCGGTGCAGGTGTTCGAGCCCTTCGTCGACAACACGCTCTTGATCGGCGCCGTTGGACAGCTGCAGTTCGAGGTCGTCGCGCATCGCCTGAAGACGGAATACGGCGTCGACGCCAGCTTCGAGAACGCCGGCATCTACACCGCGCGCTGGGTCACCTGCCCGGACGCCCAGCACCTCGCCGAATTCACCAAGGCCAATTCACTGAAGCTGGCCAAGGACGTCGACGGTAACCTGGTCTACCTGGCCGACACGCGCGTCAACCTGCAACTTGCGCAGGAGCGCTGGCCCAAGGTCGCATTCCACGACACGCGGGAGCATGGGCAGGTCATGGCTTGAGAACGACAGGCAGGCGCGTCAATACTGCACCACCGCCGGATCCAGGCTTCTCCACAGATACCAGGTAGCGACGGTACGCCAGGGGGCATGACGCTCGCCGTGCCGGCGCAGGATCCCGGGAGTGGGACGTTCGTCGCTCAGGTAATGCAGGGCGACGGCTTTCTGCAGGCCGATGTCGTCGACCGGCCAGACATCAGGGCGTCGCAAATTGAAAATCAGGAACATTTCGGCCGTCCAGCGTCCGATGCCGCGTACGTCGATCAGTTCGGCTATCACGGTTTCGTCGTCCATGTGGGTCCAGCGTGCGGGCACCACGCGGCCATCGACAAAATGCCCGGCCAGGTCGCGCAGATACTCGGCCTTGCGGCGCGACAGGCCGCAGGCAGCGAGCACATCCAGTTCCAGATCGGCGACCTGTTCCGGGCTGACGGTCCCTGCGCACGCTGCAAATCGCGCCCACACGCTGTCGGCGGCCCTGACTGAGATCTGCTGGCCGACGATGGCGCGGGCGAGTGTCTGGAACGGGTCGCCGCGATTGGCGAGTCGGGCGTCGGGATAGCGCGCGATGAGCGCGGCCATGACCGGGTCGGCGGCGGCAAGCTCGGCGCAGGCCTGCTGCCAGTAGTCCGGTGGCGCCAGGGTTTTCACAGCAGGATGATGTCGTACTGCTCCTGCGGATAGGTCGTTTCGACCTGCAGCGACACTGGCTTGCCGATGAAGTCGATGAGTTGGGCAAGGCTGCCGGATTCTTCGTCGAGGAACAGATCGATCACATTTTCCCCTGCAACGATGCGGTATTCGCGCGCGTCGAACTGGCGCGCCTCGCGTAGGATCTCGCGCAGCACGTCGTAGCACACGGTCTGTGCGGTCTTGATCTCGCCGCGACCGGCACAGGTGGGACAGGGTTCGCACAGCACGTGCGCCAGCGACTCCCGGGTGCGCTTGCGCGTCATTTCCACCAGCCCGAGCGAGGAGAAGCCGCTGACGGTGGTGCGGGTGGGGTCGCGCGCCAACGCTTTCTTCAGCTCGGTGAGCACCGCTTCCTGATGATCGGCGTTATCCATGTCGATGAAATCGATGATGATGATGCCGCCGAGATTGCGCAGGCGCAGTTGTCGCGCGATGGACTGCGCGGCTTCGAGGTTGGTCTTGAAGATGGTATCGTCGAAGTTGCGCGCGCCGACGAAGCCACCGGTGTTGACGTCGACCGTGGTCAGCGCCTCGGTCTGGTCGATGATGACATAGCCGCCCGATTTCAGATCGACGCGCCGCCCCAATGCCTTGGCGATTTCCTCCTCGACGGCATGCAGGTCGAACAGCGGCCGGTCGGCGCTGTAATGCTGCAGCTTGTCGAGCACGGCCTGCGTGTAGTTCTGTGCAAACTCGGCCATGCGCTGGAAGGTTTCGCGCGAGTCGATGTAGATGCGGGTGGTCTCGCGGTTGACGAAATCACGCAGCACCCGCAGCGAAAGATCGAGGTCCTGATACAGCAGGCATGGCACGCTGCAGTTGCCGCGCGACTGGATGCTGCTCCACAACCGCCGCAGGTAGTCGATATCGGCCTGCATCTCGGCATCCTGTGCGGTCTCGGCCACGGTGCGCACGATGAAGCCGCCAGTGGCATCGGCCGGCATCAGTTCGTGAAGCTTCTGGCGCAAGGACTCGCGCTCTTCCTCGCCTTCGATTTTCTGCGAGATGCCGATGTGCGATTCCTGCGGCAGATACACCAGATAGCGTCCGGCGAAACTGATCTGGGTGGAAAGTCGCGCGCCCTTGGTGCCGATCGGGTCCTTGATCACCTGCACCATCAGGCTTTGGCCTTCATGCAGAATCTGCTCGATCGGCCGTTCCGGCTCGTTGCCGTGGCGCTCCTCCCAGATGTCGGCCACGTGCAGGAAGGCCGCGCGCTCCAGGCCGATGTCGATGAAGGCCGACTGCATCCCCGGCAGCACCCGTACCACCCGCCCCATGTAGATATTGCTGACCAGTCCACGGCACTGTGCCCGCTCGATGTGCAGTTCCTGCACGGCCCCCAGGTGCAGCACGGCAACGCGGGTTTCCTGCGGGGTAACGTTGACGAGGATTTCTTCGCTCATGTTGGAATGGCCGGCTCGTTCAGTCAACGATGCCGAAGGCTCTCAATAGAATCGCAGTTTCGTATAACGGCAATCCCATGATGCCGCTGTAGCTGCCCTTGATATGCTCGACAAAGGCGCCGGCACGGCCCTGGATCGCATAGCTGCCGGCCTTGCCGAGATATTCGCCCGTTTCCAGGTAGCGTGCGATGGCGGCTGCGTCGAGCATCGCAAACCTGACCTGGCTGGACGACAGGCGCAGTTCCAACCGGGTCTCGTGCTGCATGGCCACTGCAGAATGCACTAGGTGTTTGCGCCCTGACAGGCGGGCCAGCATGGCCTCGGCCTCGGTGCGATCGGCTGGCTTGCCGAGGATGGTCTTGTCAATCTCGACGACCGTATCCGCCCCCAGAACGGGGAATCGCAGCAGGCGTCGCCCTTCCACCGCGCGCCAACCGCTGGCCGCCTTTTCGGTCGCCATGCGCTGTGCGAAATCACGCGCGGATTCCTTGGGGTGCGGAATCTCGATGACGTCCTGGCGGCCGGGCATGGCGCGCAGCGGCAGCACGTCGAAGGCAACGCCGATCTGCTTGAGCAGTTCGCGTCGGCGCGGTGACTGGGAAGCAAGATAGATTCGCTTATCAACCAGCATGGTTTAGCCCGCGTGGATTCCGTCCAGAATCAGTAAGCATGCAGCAAGGCGCATCGACAGCAGGACTCCTGAATTTGAATATTCCATGTCTCCATCAATCCCGATGATAGGGATGCCCCTTGATGATGCAAACGGCCCGGTACAGCTGCTCGGCCAACATGACACGCGCCAGTGCATGCGGCAACGTCAGCTTCGACAGCCCCAGCAGCTTGCCGGCGCGCGCCTTGACGCTGTGGTCGAGGCCATCCGCCCCGCCGATGACGAACGCCGGCGACACGCCCTCCCCCATCCACTCCTGCAGCCATGCCGCCAGTTCGCGCGTCGTCGCCTGTATGCCACGTTCGTCGAGCACGACCGGCATATAGCCCGCGGGCAGCGCCGTCAAGATGCGTTCCGCTTCCAGCTGGCGTGCCCGGGCGCCATCCTCCCCTGCCACGCGATGCCCCGGCCTGATCTCGGTCAGCAGCAGCGGCAGGTCGGGCGGCATCCGGCGCGCATAGTCTTCGTAACCTGAATTGATCCAGCCGGGCATCTTGTGGCCGACGGCAAGCAGATGCAGTTTCATATAGCCCGTGCTAACACGCCCTAATGATCGGCTTGGATATGGCGGGCCCGTGCCGCTTCGCCAGCTCCCCACAACTCTTCCAGATTGTAATGCGTGCGCGTGGCAGGCTGCATGACATGAACGATGACCTCGCCCAGGTCGAGCAGCACCCAGTCGCCGGTGTCCTCGCCTTCCATGCCGCCGACATGTTCGCCCGCCTCCTTCACTTTTTCCCGCACATTGTTGGCGATCGCGCGGGTCTGCCGATTGGAATCACCGCTGGCGATGATCATGCGTTCGAACAGAGAGGTGAGCTTGGTGGTGTCGAGCACCGTGATATCGCGCGCCTTGATGTCCTCGAGCGCGTCGACGACCAGTTTGATCTTGTCTTCGATTTTCATTTGGTGTGTTCGTAAAGTTGATGTTCGTGAATATAGTCGAGCACGGCATCGGGCAGCAGATAACGTGCGCTGCCGTGACGTTCCAAAGTATGGCGGATGGCGGTGGCCGAAATCTCCAGCGGCGTCATCTGCCGCAGCAGCAGCGACCCTGCAGGCCCGGCCGCCGAAGCGTCGGCCACCTTTCGTTTCAGGACTTCGCGCTGCAACGGCGGCGCCATCGCATCGGTCTGCCCCAACTCCCCGCCCGGCCGCGCGGCCACGGCGATGTTGGCCAGTTCGAACAAGCGCTGCCAGTCGTGCCAACTCGGCAGCCCGAGAAAGGCGTCGGAACCCAGCAGCAGCCACAGCGGCTGCTCGCCGCCCAGTTCGGCGCGCAATTCAGTCAGCGTGTCCACCGTGTAGCTCGGTTGCGGGCGCTGCACTTCACGCGCATCGACCACAAAACGAGGGTTGCCCGCCACCGCGCGGCGCACCATTTCCAGCCGGTGCGTCGACGAAGTGCGCGGCGTTGCGCGGTGCGGCGGCTGCCCGGCAGGGATGAAGCGCACCCGATCCAGGCCGATCGCCGCGGCCATTTCCTCGGCCAGCCGCAGATGGCCGAAATGGATCGGATCGAAAGTGCCGCCGAGGATGCCGGTCGACGACTCCACTAGGCGCGGACGTGTCCGTCGCCCAGCACCACCCACTTCTGACTGGTCAGTCCTTCCAGCCCGACCGGGCCGCGCGCATGGATCTTGTCGGTGGAAATGCCGATCTCCGCACCGAGGCCGTATTCGAAGCCGTCGGCGAAGCGGGTGGACGCGTTGACCACCACGCTGGACGAATCGACTTCGCGCAGGAAGCGGCGTGCCCGGCCGTAGTCCTCGGTGACGATGGCGTCGGTATGCTGCGAACCGTGGGTGTTGATGTGGGTTATCGCGGCGTCGATGTCGTCGACCACCTT
This sequence comes from Thiobacillus sp., assembly GCA_016124745.1. Taxonomy (GTDB): domain Bacteria; phylum Pseudomonadota; class Gammaproteobacteria; order Burkholderiales; family Thiobacillaceae; genus Thiobacillus. The sequence goes on along the minus strand of WGNC01000025.1, from coordinate 89,620 downwards.
GATCGCGATGATGGGGCCGAGATACTCCTCGGTCCAGTCGGCTTCCACTGCGGCCTTCAGTTTGTCCGCTGCGATGCCGGCGGCCCGCAGGATCGCCAGCGCTTCGGCACAGCAACGCATCTCGACGCTCTTGCCTGCCAGCATGCGGCCGATCTCTGGCAGAACGGAAGGCGCAACGCCGCGCGACACCAGCAGCGACTCGGTGGTGTTGCAGGTGCCGTAGCGCTGGGTCTTCGCGTTCTCGACGATCTTCACCGCTTTCGCGAGGTCGGCACGGTCATCCACATAGACGTGGCAGTTGCCGTGCAGGTGCTTGATCACAGGAACCCGCGCCTCGCCGCTGACACGCTCGATCAGCCCCTTGCCGCCGCGCGGCACGATGACATCGACATATTCCTTCATGGTGATGAGTTCGCCCACGGCGGCACGGTCGGTGGTTTCGATGACCTGCACCACGGTCGCGGGCAGGCCGGCGACTTCCAGGCCTTCGCGCACGCAGGCGGCGACCGCCTGGTTGGAGTGCAGCGCTTCGGAGCCGCCGCGCAGGATAGCGGCATTGCCGGATTTGAGGCACAGTCCGGCGGCATCCGCCGTCACGTTGGGGCGCGCTTCGTAGATGATGCCGATGACGCCGAGCGGCACCCGCATCTTGCCGACCTGGATGCCGGAGGGGCGGTACTTGAGATCGGTGATTTCACCGACCGGATCCGGCAGCGCCGCGATCTGTTCCAGACCTTCGGCCATCCCGGCCACGGCCTTGTCGTTGATCTGCAGACGGTCGAGCAGCGCGTCATCAAGGCCGCTGTCGCGCGCGTGTTCCATGTCGCGGGCGTTGGCCTCCAGCAGCTTGGCGGCATCGCGCCGGATCGCCGCCGCCATCGCCAGCAGGGCACGGTTTTTCTGGTTGGTATCGGCACGGGCAATCGCACGCGAAGCCTCGCGCGCCTGTTTGCCCACCGTCAGCATGTAGCTCTTTACGTCCATCATCTTTTTCCAGTTATAGACAGCCCGGCATCCGGCACGGCCAGCGCAAGTCCCACGCCCAGCAGCGTATCCCAGGGGTCGCCCACCCGTTCCAGTCCCTTGGTCTGGCGGTCGGTCAGCGCCAGGCCGGCCAGTGCCGATTCGACCTGCGCCAGGCCCAGGCGTTTTACCGTCCGCTCGATTTGCGGGGCACGCTGCTTGTCGCGCCCCCACAGCGTCCGCATCGCATTCGCCGGGCTCTCGCCCTGCACAAGGGCTGATTTTAGCCTGAGCAGCACGCTCACGGCCGCCGACACCTGCCACAGGATGGCCGGCACGGCCTCGCCGGCGTCCCTGAGGTCGTTCAGAATATGCGCAAAACGCGCGCCGTCACCCGCATACAGCGCATCCTGCAGGGCGTCGGCCTCCAGACGGCTGACATCCACCACCGCCTGCTCGACGTCAGCCAGAGTCACCGCGCCCCCTGGCAGCAGTAGCGCCAGCTTGTCGATTTCCTGCTGTGCCGCCAGCAGGTTGCCCTCGACCCGATCCGCCAGAAAGTCCAGCGCTTCGCGGTCGGCACGCAGTCCCTGTTTCGAGAGCCGACGGTCAATCCATGCTGGCAAGGCCGGGCGATCGACGGGACGGGCCTCGACCACCACACCGGCTGCCGCCAACGCCGAAAACCAGCGACTTTTCATGGCTTTCCAGTCCACCCCCGGCAAACTGACAAGGGTGAGCGTATCGGCGGGCAGCTTGCCCGCATAGGCCTCGAGCGCCTTGGCCCCATCGATTCCGGGCTTTCCGGACGGGATGCGGATTTCGGTCAGCCGGCGTTCGGCGAACAGCGAGAAGTTGTCGCCGCCGGAAAAAATGTTCTGCCAGTTGTAGCGTCCCTGCACGGTATGGACGCTACGTTCGCTATACCCGGCCGCCCGCGCGGCCGCACGGATGGCATCGCTCGCCTCCTGCGCCGCCAGCGGCTCGTCCCCCACCACGACGTACAGCGCGGCGAGATTTCGCGCCAGTTGATCGGCGAGTCGCTCAGCCGGGATGTTCAACGGCTTTTGCCGAGCTAAGCGCCTGCATCCGGCGGATGATCCGTAGCGCAGCGTTGTCATCCATATCGCTGTAGAGCAATCTCTCTTCCGCGTTCTTGGCCAGCAGTTCGGAATCGGAATAGGTCATGTCGCGACTCAGGTCGATCGTCTCGGGCTCTGCCAGAACACGCTGGTTCTTGTCGACGATGCTGTAGACCAGAACCAGGTTCAGGCGGTATTCAATGACCCGGCCCGCACCCGACAGCGAAAGGATGGACCTGACCCGCTCCTCCCTTTCTATTTTCAGAATGGCCTCCGCCTCGGCCGGACTTGCAACCAGACGGGTGGAGCGGCTTGCCTTCAGTGCAGCGCGAACGCGTTGCGCCACCGGGCTGCCACTCGGCGCGTCGATGTAGAGCGTGGCAAACGGCATGCCCTCGAGCTGGCGCAACTGGAAACCGCACCCCGCAGCAAGCACCACCGGCAAGGCGGCAATAAAAGGTCGACGCTTCATACGACGATATTAACCAAACGCCCCGGCACCACCACCACTTTTTTGGGTGGCCGGCCTTCCAGGTGCTTCTGCGCAGCCTCGCTTGCCAGTGCCATTGCTTCGATCGCCTCGCGCGGGGCAGTCGCCGCCACGCGGATCTGTCCGCGCAGCTTGCCGTTGACCTGCAGCATCAGCTCGATCTCGTCTTGCACCAGCGCGGACTCGTCCACAACCGGCCATGTCATGGCGGCACCCGGGCCGAGTTCGGCATGCAGCGCTTCGGCAATGTGCGGCACGATGGGCGCGAGCATCACGACCGCAGCTTCCAGCGCTTCCTGGCGCACGCTGCGCGTCATGGCATCGTCACCTTCCAGCCGGGCCAGCGCGTTCATCAACTCCATGACCGCGGCAATCGCGGTATTGAACTGCTTGCGGCGCTCGATATCGTCGCTCACCTTCTGGATGGTCTGGTGCAGCTGACGGCGCAGGTCATTTATCCGTTTGGGCCTAGCGTTCGCCCCCTCTCCCGCAAGCGGGAGAGGGTTGGGGAGAGGGCCGCCCTGCACGTGCTCGTACACCAGCTTCCACAGCCGCTTGAGGAAACGGTGCGCCCCCTCGACGCCGGCGTCCGACCATTCCAGGCTCTGTTCCGGCGGCGCGGCGAACATGGTGAACAGCCGCGCGGTGTCTGCGCCGTACTGGTCGATCAGCGCCTGCGGATCGACGCCGTTGTTCTTCGATTTCGACATTTTCTCGGTGCCGCCGGCGATCACCGGCTGGCCGTCGGACTTCAGGGTCGCCACCCCGTCACGCAGTTCGACGTCGGCCGGGTTGAACCAGGTCTTCTTGCCGTCGGCCGCTTCACGGTAATAGGTATCGGCGATGACCATGCCCTGCGTCAGCAAATTGGCGAAGGGCTCGTCAAAACGGTTTGGGCCTAGCGTTTGCCCCCTCCCCGCTTGGGGGAGGGTTGGGGAGAGGGCCGGGCCCGAGCGCACATATTCAGCTCCAAACAGGCCCTCGTCGCGCATCAGCTTGTGGAAGAAGCGCGCATACAGCAGGTGCAGGATCGCGTGCTCGATGCCGCCGATATACTGGTCGACCGGCAGCCAGTCGTTCGCCCGGGCATCGAACATGCCGCCGTCGAAATCCGGGCAGGCGTAACGCGCGTAATACCAGGATGACTCGACGAAGGTATCCATGGTGTCGGTTTCGCGCCGTGCCGGTGCCCCGCACTTCGGACAGCTGCAGTTGACGAAATCGGCGCGCTTGTTGAGCGGGTTCCCGCTGCCATCCGGCACCACGTCCTCGGGCAGGACCACCGGCAGCTGCCCGGCCGGCACCGGCACGTCGCCACACGTGTCGCAATGCACGATCGGGATCGGGCAGCCCCAGTAGCGCTGGCGCGAAATCCCCCAGTCGCGCAGGCGAAACTGGGTTTTCTTCTCACCCAGGTTCAGGGCCTCGAGGTCGGCAGCGATGGCGTCGACCGCAGCCGTGTAATCAAGGCCGTCATATTTGCCGGAGTTGATGCAGACGCCAGCTTTGCTGCCATACCACTCCTGCCAGACACGATCCGTGAACTCGGTCGTGTGTTCCGCCAGCTCCTCGGCATAGTCGGCTTCTTCAGCACTCAGCGCCCGGTTCGCCCGGGTATCCGCAATCGCCTGCTGCAGCTGCCGGGCGCTTTCCCGGGCATCGATCACCTGCTTGATCGGCAGGCCGTATTTCTTGGCGAAGCCGAAATCGCGCTCATCGTGCGCCGGCACGGCCATCACCGCGCCCTCACCGTAGCTCATCAGCACATAGTTGCCGACCCACACCGGGATGGCTTCGCCGGTGAGCGGATGGGTAACGCTAAGGCCGGTGTCCATGCCCTTCTTTTCCATCGTCGCCATGTCGGCCTCGGCCACGCTGCCCTGCTTGCATTCGGCGATGAAGGTAGCGAGCGCAGGGTTGTCCCGCGCTGCGCGGGTGGCCAGCGGATGCTCGGCGGCCACCGCGCAGAAGGTCACCCCCATGATGGTGTCGGCGCGCGTGGTGAACACCCACAACTGGTCGTCCTGGCCGTCGATCGTGTACGGGAAGGCGAAGCGCACGCCGACGCTCTTGCCGATCCAGTTGGCCTGCATGGTCTTCACCCGCTCGGGCCAGCCCGGCAGGCTGTCGAGACCGGAGAGCAATTCATCCGCGTACTGGGTGATGCGGAAAAAATACATCGGAATGTCGCGCTTTTCGACCAATGCGCCCGAGCGCCAGCCGCGCCCCTCGATGACCTGCTCGTTGGCGAGCACGGTCGCATCGACCGGGTCCCAGTTGACGCTCGCCATCTTCTTGTAGATCACGCCCTTTTCGAACAGTCGCGTGAACAGCCACTGCTCCCAACGGTAGTAATCGGGCTTGCACGTCGCGAGTTCGCGCGACCAGTCGATGGCAAACCCCAGCGCCTGCAACTGTGCGCGCATGTGATCGATGTTGGCGTAGGTCCAGGTGGCGGGCGGCACGCTGTTGGCGATCGCCGCGTTTTCCGCTGGCAGGCCGAAGGCGTCCCAGCCCATCGGCTGCATCACGTTGTAGCCGCGCAGGGTATGGTAGCGCGCCAGCACGTCGCCGATGGTGTAGTTGCGTACGTGCCCCATGTGCAGCTTGCCGGAGGGATAGGGGAACATCGACAGGCAATAGTACTTGGGGCGATCGGAGGCATCATGGGCGCGGTACGCCTGGCTGGCCGCCCACTGCGCCTGCGCGGCGCCTTCGATTTCCGAGGGTAGGTATTTTTCTTGCATCGCAACAACCGCACAGTTTCAAGGCGGCCGATTATACCCGCCCGCCGCAGCGCACCCCGTCGTCCTGACGGCGCAGGCATGGCCATGGCTGCGGCAAAAGTCTTTATCATGGCCGGGAACCTGGCCCGGCTTTGTCGTGTCCGTGCCTTGACCCAGCCCAGAATAAAAGGAGATACCATGAAAACCCTGTTTCCGCTCGCCCTGCTTGCCGCATCCCTGTCCGCTGCAGTCCTGCCCGCCCGGGCCGCCCAGCCCGACATGGTGACGGTCAAGCAGATCACGCTTGAACTGGCGCGCGACGTTGCCATGGGCTCGGTCGAGGCCTGCCGCCAGGACGGCTATAACGTCTCCGCCGTGGTGCTCGACCGCGCCGGCAACGTGCAGGTCGCGATGCGCGACACCCTGGCCTCGCGCCACACGCTGGAAATCGCCGAGCGCAAGGCCGGCATGACCATCATGTCCGGCATCGATTCGGGCGAATTTCGCGCTGCGCGTGGCGACATCCGCCCCGAACTCAACCACATCGACGGCCTCATCGTCATGGAAGGCGGGCTGCCTATCCGTGCCGCCGGCAGTCTGATCGGCGCGGTGGGCGTATCCGGTGCCCCCGGCGGCGACAAGGATGCCGCCTGTGCCGCCACCGCCCTGAAAAAAGTCGAGGAGCGGCTCGAATTCGCCATGTGAAGGCCGCAAGCCGGGGCCGCATTGCGCGAGTGACAAGCCCTCCCTCCCGCGGGTAAAATGACGCGGTTTCGCTTTCATTCTTACCTCTTCAGGGAGTCCCAGCATGTCCAAGAAGCATCCCGTCATTGCGGTCACGGGTTCATCCGGCGCCGGCACCACCACCGTCAAGCGCGCGTTCGAGCACATTTTCTTCCGCGAGCAGATCAACGCAGCCGTGATCGAGGGCGACAGCTTCCACAGTCTGTCGCGCGTCGAGTTCAAGGCGGCTGTCAAGAAGGCGGAGGCCGACGGCAACATGTCCTTCAGCCACTTCGGCCCGCAGTCCAACCACTTCGACAAGCTGGCCGAACTGTTCGAGACCTACGGCAAGACCGGCGGCGGCAAGAAGCGCTACTACATCCACAGCGACGAGGAAGCGGCCGAGCACAACAAGCGTCTCAACACCAGCCTCAACCCCGGTGAATTCACCCCGTGGGAAGACGTCCCCGCCGGCTCCGACGTACTGTTTTACGAAGGCCTGCACGGCCTGGTCAAGACCGACGACGTCGACGTCTCCAGGCATGTCGACCTCGGCATCGGCGTGGTGCCCATCGTCAACCTCGAATGGATCCAGAAAATCCACCGTGACGGCGCCGAGCGCGGCTATTCGGCCGACGTCATCGTCGACACCATCCTGCGCCGCATGCCGGATTACGTGAACTACATCACCCCGCAGTTCTCGCAGACCGACATCAACTTCCAGCGCGTCTCCACCGTCGACACCTCCAACCCCTTCATCACGCGCGACATTCCGACGCCGGACGAAAGCTTCATCGTGATCCGCTTCCGCGAGCCCAAGGGCGTCGATTTCCCCTATCTGCTGAACATGATCTGCAACTCATTCATGTCGCGCCGCAACACCATCGTGGTGCCGGGCGCCAAGATGGGCTTCGCCATGGAACTGATCCTGGCACCGATCATCCAGGACATGATCGCTGGCAAAAAGAAGTAAAGCGGTTAACGCCGAAATGAAAACGGAGCCAGACGGCTCCGTTTTTTTGGATTCTGAAAATTACCGCGCCCGTGGACGAATGCCAGGCCGGCGACAGAGCAATGTCACGCGTCGGACGCAGGCTCGCTCCCCGGGGGCGTGTCCGTGCCCTCTGTGCTCCCGGATGCTGCCTCGGCCGCATCCGCCCCGGTCTCCGCGGACTTGTTCGCCAGCTTTTGCTGGCGCTTTTCTTCCTGCTTCTTCTTCTTTGCCAGATCTCGCTGGCGTTTCTCATACTGGTAATTTGGTTTGGCCAAGTGATTTCCTTTGATCGCCGCAACGGGCGAATGGGGCGCTCCGGAAAGCGCTGAAGCGGAACCCCCGGGGGGTTCGAGTTTTTCAACTCAAACCTGCACCGAAACGGGATAGATGTTTCGATTCTAAATCATCTATCCATCCAGCGGCCAAGCCAGTGGCAAATACCGCTGATCCGGGGGGCCCATCTTTCCGGGATGGAATCACGTCGTGACTTGGTCAATCCCTGACGGTCGTCGACGCACCGTTCGTCCTCACCGACGCAATCCCGCTGTCGCGCGACGGTGCCGTCGCGCACTTCTGGCTCGAGCCTATGATCTGGTGATTGCCATCTTGAGTTGAAGTGGACCTTCCCTTTGGCGGATTCCTCCTTCTCGTAGCGTTCATCCTAGGCGCAGTCTTTCCGCGCCGATGCAATGCCGTTCTCCGCTCACGCCCGCGCTTAGGATAGTTGACTCGTCAAAATGGCTCGAATTTGGATTTGTGAAGGCCGCAATCGGGAATGGCCTGCGCGGCGTCCAGCGAACGTCGGAGCGGCGCGACCGCAAATCTGGCGCCCGATCAGAATGCCCGCAGGAACAGCGGAATGACCAGAGCGTTGACCAGGTCGATAAAGAAGGCGGACACCAGCGGGACGATGATAAAGGCCTGGTGCGATGGGCCGAAATGCTGGGTTACGGCGGCCATGTTGGCCATCGCGGTGGGGGTGGAACCGAGGGTGACGCCACCGAACCCCGAGGCGATCACCGCCGCATCGTAATCGCGCCCCATCAGCGGAAACAGGATGAATAACGTCACGCCGACCGCCAGCAGGAATTGGGTGACGAGGATGGCCAGCACCGGGCCAGCGAGGTCGATCAGCGTCCACAGTTGCATGCTCATCAGCGACATGGCGAGAAAGGTGCCGAGCGCGATGTCGGCGATCAGGGCGATCGCCGGGGTGCGCGTGGGCCACGAAGTCCCGGTCAGCGTCAACAGCCGCCCGGGCATCAGATTGGTGATAAGAATGCCGGCGAGCAGGCAGGTCACGAACAGCGGCAGCATCAGCCCCAGACCGGCGATGACTTCGTTGAGGACATAGCCGGCGGCGATGCAGATATGGATGGCGAGAATCGCACTAAGGAAATCCAGATGACCGATGCCGACCTTTTTCTGGGCCTCGGACAATCCGACGTCTTGCACGGCATCCACAATCTGCGGCGGCGGGGTGATTGCGTGGCGCTTGATAAGAAACTTGGCGATCGGCCCGCCCATCAGGCTGGCGAGGATCAACCCGAAGGTGGCGTTGGCGATGCCGATTTCCATGGCATTGGCGATGCCGTATTGCTCGCGGATGACCGGCGCCCACGCGATCGTGGTGCCATGCCCGCCCATCAAGGACACGCTGCCCGCGACCACGCCGACGGCGGCGGACAGGTCGAACAGCGAGGCCACCGAGATGCCAGCCAGGTTCTGCACAAACATGAAGCCGATGGTGATGGCCAGCAGGATCAGCAGCGGCCGGCCGCCGGCCAGCAGGTCGCGGAAACCCGCATTGATGCCGATGGTGGTGAAGAAATAGACCAGCAGGAGGTCCCGTGCCCGCAGGTTGAATTCGACCGCAAGCCCGGATGCGGCATACAGCAGACCGAAGACCATCGAGAAGAGCAGCCCGCCCGTCACCGGCTCCGGAATGCTCAATTCGCGCAGAAAGCGGACTCTTTCGTTGAGGCGTTTGCCGACGAACAGCACGACGATCCCCAGGGTGACGGCGAGGAACGATTCGACACGGAGGACGCCTTGCAGATATTCCATGGCTGCCTTGAAATGATGTGATTGCCGGGGGTGACCGGGTTGCGCGCCAGTTTGAATCAAAAGGCCGCAATATAGAAGGCCGTCAGGGCGCTGCGTCGGTGCGGGACGGTGTGCCTGCATCGAAGAACCAGGCCGGCTCCTGGTTTGCGCACGCCGCGATTGCACTGGAATATGCAACACTCAGGTCACCATTCAATAACGATCCGACCATGCTGAGTTACCGTCACGCCTTTCACGCCGGCAATCACGCCGATGTACTGAAGCATTTTGTGCTCGTCCAGCTGTGCCGCTATCTGGGACAGAAGGACAAGCCGTTCTGGGTCATAGACACCCATGCGGGTGCGGGACTCTATGAACTGGACACGGGCTATGCCACGCAGTTGAAGGAATACGCGGACGGGATCGGCAGGCTCTGGACCCGCCCGGATCTACCCGCCGCACTCGCCGACTATGTCGACCTGGTGCGCGCCTGCAATCCCGGCGATACCCTGCGTTTTTATCCCGGCTCCCCCTGGCTGGCCCTGCAGACCTTGCGCCCGCAGGATCGCCTGCGCCTGTTCGAACTCCACAGCAGCGACAGCAAGATCCTGCAGGAAAACTTCCGCGACCAGGGTCGGCAGGTGAGCATCACGACCGGCAACGGCTACCACGCCCTCAAGGCGCTGCTGCCGCCCCCGCCACGCCGCGCGCTGGTGCTGATCGATCCGCCCTACGAAACCCGCGACGATTATTCGAATGTCATTTCAGCACTCCAGGAGGGGCTGACCCGCTTTGCCACCGGTACCTATGCGGTCTGGTATCCGCAACTGGCGCGCCAGGAAGCCCGGCAACTTCCCGACAAGCTCATGCGCCTGCCCATCAGGAACTGGCTGCACGCCAGCCTCACCGTGCACACCCCGTCAGTGGATGGATTCGGCATGCACGGCAGCGGCATGTTCGTCATCAACCCGCCCTGGACCCTGCATCAAACGCTCGAAGGCATCATGCCCTATCTGGTTCGGGTACTCGGACAGGATGCCGGGGCAGGTTTCACGCTGAGCAAAGAGGGGGATTGAGCATTAAAAATGGCTGAACGCGGTGTGCGGGTTTGTGACCCCCCATCACTTGGCGACATCCCTGCTCGCCCGCATCTCATACAAGCCGACCACCAGCGGAATGCTCAATACCACGGCATTCAGACCCAGCACTGCCAGCCAGCCGCCGTGACGCCAGGCGTAGCCGCTGGCGGTGATGCCGACCGCGCCACCGCTGTAGTAGAACAGGATGTACAGCGCATTGCCGCGCCCCCGGCTGGAGGTCAGGCGGCTGTTCAAGGCACCCGACGCAGCGGCATGGGTAGCGAAGAACCCGGCGCAACTGCCAAGCAGCGCAATCACCAGTACCGGCAGGCTTGGCACCAGCAGTCCGGCCAGCGACACCCCGAATAGCAGCGCGCCTGCCACCAGAGTGGGGCCACTGCCGATCCGGTTCGCCAGGCGTCCGGACAGCGGCCCCATCACGGCACCGATCAGGTAGGCCGTATAGAGAAACGTGATCAGGTTGGTCGACGCCGAGATCGGCGGCTCGCTCATGTAGAAGGGCAGGAAGTTGAAGGTTGCGGAGAACACCCAGAACGCGCCAAAGCCGACGATGAACATGCGCAGCACCGGCCAGGACACCAGCAAGGCACGGAAGTTGAGTGCGCCTTCGGCATGATGGGGACGCGCCCTCACGCCAGGCAGCCACCGCGCTGCCGCCAGGGTCGCAATGATCAGCAGCACGGCAGCGCTGACGAAGGCATAGCGCCAGTGCAACGGCGGATGCAGAAAGCCGCCCAGCAGGCGTCCTCCGAGACCGCCCACCACGGTGGCGGAAACATACGCCCCCATCGCCACGTTCAGGCGCGCCACCGGCAGGCTGTTGGCCAGGTAGGCCGCAACGCAGGTAGTCAGTGCCGGGATGAACAATCCCTGGGCAAAACGCGCCACCACCAGCAGTGAAAAACTCTCGGTCAGAGCGGCCAGCACGCCCGCGAACGCCACCATCGCCGCGCCAGCCAGGATCAGGGGGCGCAAGGGATAACGGTCGCCCAGGCTGCCGAACAGCAGGTTGGATATCGCAATGCCCAGCACCGTCGCCGACACCGTCAGTGAGGCGCCCGCAGCATCGACACCGAACTCGTGTGCAATCACGGGCAGCACCGGCTGCGTAATGTAGATATTGGTGAATGCCGCGGCAACCAGCCCGAAGATCAGAAGCTGGGTGGTACTGAGGGGGTGACCGGTGCCTGGCATGGGAGACGGTGGGTAGGCTGGTGGTCTGATGATGTGGGGTCCGCGGTCTGGTGGCGGGCCGAGCGGTATGCTCCGGCAATTCTATAGGCTGGAACTGTTCATCGGCCCGCCTCAGCCGCGCAGGATTAAATCGCAGTTCGCAGTTCGCAGTTCGCAGTTCGCAGATTGCACATTAAAGGTCTCACCATTCATGTCGTATATGGGGTGTCTTATCGGCATTGACCTTGTTTGGTACTCACAAGGGGACTGATAGGATGCCGCCCAATTTGCCGAAACAACTATACATCCATGAATATTCTCAAGTCCTTTCTTAATTGTTTCACAACGATGCCTTCGGCAAATTCATACTCCAATTTCTGCATAAGCAGTCTATTGGCAGCCTGCGTGGTATCAGCGTCGGGGCCAGCCTTGGCAGAAGGCAGCCGATCGCTGTATCCCTCTGGCTATGAGGCTGCTCACACCGATGAAGGGCGCGCAAACCTTGATCTGGGTGGTACCGGGACCGTCTACCTGGGGGTGGTTCCGCGCAGGACTTTTATCTACGTATACGCGCAAGCTGGCGAACACATCCTCGTCGGGTCACGCAACCGAACGGCGAACAACGTCGGCAATATCAATGTCTATGACCCCCAGAGCTTCGGCACCAAGGGTTACGAGACGATCCCAGGGTCTGCTGACTTTGTCTGTTCCAATGCTACGGACGGTCTGATCGATACGCGTGCCAAGGAACTGGCCGGGCCCCGTAGCGCTAATGGCTCAGGCAATCCATCTGGCTATGTCCCCTGTGTCTATGTAGCCCCATCGGACGGCGTATATGGCGTGATGTTTTCCGTCGCCTCCGCTGGCGGCAACCCCAACGGCGTAGTGGACCCACCAGCCGCATCGACGAATTCGGTGTCAGCCTGGGATGTCACGGTACGTTCGAGCGATCCCGCCTCCACTACAGATATCAATGGACGCGTATTCACCTATGCCTGGTCATCGTTCACAAACGGAAACGGTGCAGGCCGCCGCCTGTACTCGAACCTGTACTACGTATCCGACGACGGCTATCGCTACCGGCAAAGTCTGCAGGGCATCGACCCGAACGCCGGGACATTCTTTGCGAATGCCCTGGGTTTCAGGGATCAGGGGCAGCCGCTGTACAAGGATATCCGTGGCACCAATCAGCCGGTTTCCAGCGGTTTGCCTGCGGGTGTGACGGCCGACAACGCCCAGTATCCGATTTTTTTCAGCGATGTCAGTGATGGCGGTGGCACCGACATCGACACCACCCTTACGGCACTGGGGATTGCCTTGGCACCCAAGCCGCCACAGGTCAGCTCGTTCAGCTTTTCCTATCCGCCTGCCAGCAGTTCGACCAGCTATCTGGGGCAAGGCGGCACGTTCAGCTTTAGCGTCACGGACACCATCTCCTTCCAGATCATCATCAGTCACGACGGCACGGACTGGGATCCGGCCACGCCCCAGAACCGTGTGATTACGGGTGTCTCCGGCACGGGCGATTACTCGATCCCCTGGGATGGCAAGGACAATGCCGGGAACAATCTGCCGGTAGGGACCGGCTATCAGTTCCGCATCACCGGCCGCAACGGCGAGGCGCATTTTCCCTTCGTGGACGTCGAAGGCAACCTGTATGGCGGCCCGGTCGTGACCAAGCTGAATGGCAACATTACCGATTCGCTGGTCTATTACGATGACAGGGGCTACCTGACCAAGGGCGGAACCACGGTTGGCACGGTGAATGGCCATATCTGCGGTAATCCAGCATGGCCGCAACCCACACCGGCTTATTCCCTGACCGGTATCGATTCCGCATCCAAGACCTTTAACAACGGTACCGGGGTTAACTCCGCCTATGCGCGCTGGTGGCCGGATAGCGGTCAGAACGCCAATACGGACTGTGCGAGCGCAAACCAGTATTTCGGCGACACCAAGGCGCTGAACCTGTGGACCTACCAGACCACCACCCCGCAATCGAACACTTTCAACATCATTGATGTTGCCGACGTCAAGGCCACGGTTTCCGCTCCGGTCAGCACCACGGCGAGCGGTGTGGTCACAGTGAATGTCGGTTTTGGCAACGTCGGCTCGCAAAACGCCGCGAGCACCACGTATGCGATCAGCCTGGCGACAGGCCTGTCTGGCGTAAGTTGCGGTGGTGCGACTTGCAATTACAACAGCAGCACGGGCATCGTCGCGATCACCGGCTTGCCCGGCTCGCTGTCGCCCGGTCAGTGGGCCGGCATGACCATTTCCTACGCTGCGCCAGGTGCCGGGAGCATCGGGATCATTGCGACCGTGGCAACCTCGACGGATCAAGGCCCGAACCTGGCGCCGGATTTCGCCAGCGCAGTCACGCTTGTGGGCGGCACGCCCGACGCCGATGTGCTGACGACCTTGTCGCCGCCACCCGTAGCCGTCGCGGGCGGCACCGTCAACGTGCAGGTTCGCTACGCTAACGTCGGCGCAACGCTCGCAACCTCGATGACCTATACGCTGACGCTGCCGTCAGGCCTGACCAACGTATCGTGCGCCGGTGGCGGCGTGACCTGTGTGTATGACGCGGGCACGGGAGCGGTCGGTTTGACCGGGCTTCCGGGAACGTTGACGCCGGGCCAGGACGCGCCCTTCACGCTCAGCTACACGGCACCGGCGGCAGGAACGTCGGTGCCGGTGACATCTTCCGTCACCACGTCGGCCGCAGAAAACAATGCGTCCAACAACAATGCCAGCGGCATGACCACGGTTATCGGCGCGAGTACGATGCCGGATGCCGTCGCAATCATTGTGGCCCCCGCCACAACGGTGCCGGGCAGTGCGGTGGATGTCCAGGTGTCATTCAGCAACGTGGGCGACGTTTCCGCCACCGGTGTCACCTATGCCCTGAGCATGCCGTCCGGCCTGTCCGATGTCTCCTGCCCTGCTCCAGCGATTTGCTCCTACAGCAGTGTCACGGGAGCGGTCATGATTACGGGGCTGCCCCCTGCCCTGGCGAGCGGCGAATGGGCCAGCCTGAACCTGCGGTACACCGCGCCTCTAACGGGCGTAGTGTCGGTCCAGGCCAACATAAGCACCACCACTCCCGGCGGTGAAACCAACACAAGCAACAACACCGCCACCGCCAGCACGACCGTAGTGTCGGCTTCCACGCTGGCCGATGTCATCGTCACGCTGACGCCCCCTGCCAACGCGGCCCCGGGTGTGACGGTGAATGTTCCGGTGAGCGTCGGCAACCTCGCTGCGACGAGTGCTGACGGCATGACCTACGGCGTGACGCTCCCTGCTAGTCTGGCAGGCGTGTCTTGCAGCGGCAACGGCGTCACCTGTACTTATGACGCCGGCACCGGCGTGGTCAGTTTGTCCGGTCTGCCGGGCACTCTGGCGCCCGGGCAAAGTGTGCCCTTCACCCTCACCTACACGGCGCCAGCCTCGGGTTCAGTTCCCGTGATTGCCACCATTGCGACGACCACATTCGACGCCAATACGGGCAATAACGCTGCCTCTGGCACGACGACTATCGGTGGCGGTACCACGACGGACGTGACCACGACAGTGGCCCCCCCGTCGGTTGCAACGGCCGGTTCAACCGTGAGCGTGCCGGTCACTTTCGTCAACGTCGGCGCCATCACTGCGGCGGGCATGACGTACAACATCACGTTCACCGGTTCGCCTACGGGCATCACGGTGTCCAATGGCGGTGCGGCTTGCGGCTATGACAGCGGCACGGGTGCGACCACGGGCTGTGTGCCGAGCACGCTTACCCCGGGCCAGACCTTGAACCTCACTGTGGGCTACGTTTCTCCGTCCACAGGCACGGTAGGCATTTTGTCCACCGTAGGCACCTCGACAACGGAAAGCAACACCGCCAACAATACCGCGAATGCCAGCACCCTCCTCATCGCCCCGGACATGTCGATCAGCCTGGGCGGCCTTCCGACATCGCTGCAGGTGGGTGCGCCCTATTCGGGCACCTTCTCCTGCAGCAACGTTGGAACGGCGGATGCGACAGCGGGAACGACCTGTTCCGTAAGTGGCCTGCCGCCCAATATCGTCGTCGGCGCCTGCACGATCACTCCGGCCAGTGTCGATTGGATAGCGGGCGATTTGGTTCCAGTCGGTCAAACGGTGACTTGCAGCGTCTCGGGGACATCCGACACTCCAGGTAGCGTGACCCTGACAGGAGTGACCAGCGCGACGGGAGACAGCAATTCCGCTAACGATTCGGCCACGCTGGACCTCACGCTGAACGCTGCTGCCCAACCGGGCGCTGTGCAATCGATTCCAAGCTTGTCCAGGTTGGGGATGATCCTGCTTTCCAGCCTTCTGGCGCTCGGGACGATCATCACCTTGCGACGCCAGCGGCAGTAAATCGCCAAACAGCGAATTAGAAAAGCCCACCCCAAATCGGGGTGGGCTCTTTGTTTGCTTCATCGCTGGGCCGAATGCAAAGACGGTATCGCCCATCTGGTGCGCGGTGCACGGCCTCTTGGCATTGACAGAATCTTTGCAAATCAGGCGGTACAGCCCCCTCAGATCGATATTCTGGGCGGAAGCGGTGCTGTTGAATGCGGCGACAAGCGCATGCAATCGGCCGCCACGCAAGTGCCTGTCATCGCCAACCAGGCGATGCCATATGTGTGCCGCTCCGGCGTTGAACGACATTTCGGCGCCTTTGCTTTCCCCCCGATCCGATCCGGCGCCGCCTGTTGGCCGGGTGCGGCTTCGACCTATAAGCCGCCCCTCCGGACGGGAACGCATGGCCAGATCATCCGGTGGCTTTCCCGCCTGACAGACGGTTGAATCCGAAGATAGCCCTGCCTAAGCGCCATGCTGATCGTCTCCGCGCTGGCCATAATGCTTGAAGCTTTCCAGTACCTCATCCATTTCCGAATCGTTCAGCAACACGGGTTCGCCCATCAGCGTCGCCCGCCAGTACTGTGCGCAGAGCTCTTCCACCTCCACCGCCAGAGAGAGGGTGGCATCGAGGCTGGCGCCGACGGCCACCAGGCCATGGTTCGCCATGAGGCAAGCCCGGCGGTCCTGCAGCGCAACCAGAACCGCATCGGACAAGGCCTGGGTGCCGAAGGTGACGTAATCGGCACAGCGGATGTCCTTGCCGCCCGCGGCAGCGACCATGTAGTGAAAGGCCGGAATGTCGCGACGCAGGCAGGCCAGGCTTACCGCGTGGAGCGAATGCGCGTGCACCACAGCGTCGACTTCGGGCCGCGCATGATAGATATCACGGTGGATGCGCCATTCGCTGGAGGGCTTGAGGCTGCCGCTCGACCGCCCTGCCATGTCCACGACCACCATCTGGTCGGGTTGCAGCGTGTCGTTGGGCAGACCGCTGGGCGTGATGAGGAAGCCTTCGCCCAGCCGGACGCTGACATTGCCGGAGGCGCCCTTGTTGAGTCCCTGGCTGACGGTTTGCCTGGCCGTCGCGGCGAGGGCTGACCTGAGTTCGGTTTCGTTCACGCCTGCCTCCTCATGCAGTCCGGCTATCGCTGGCCCCGGCCTCGGAATGCAAGTTCGTCAGACCTTGGCGGGTGGCCGGGCAGACACCGCGCTCGGTGATCAGCCCCGTGATGAGCCGCGCCGGGGTAACGTCGAAGGCGGGGTTGGCCGCCACACTTTGCACGGGGGTAAGGCGCACGCTCATCACGTTGCCCGCTTCGGCCTCGCCCTGGATATGGGTGACTTCCGACGCGGGGCGTTCCTCGATCGGGATGCCGCTGCCGTCTGCCAGCCGCCAGTCGATGGTTGGACCCGGCACCGCGACGTAGAACGGCACGCCGTTATCGTGAGCGGCGAGCGCCTTCAGATAGGTGCCGACCTTGTTGGCGACGTCGCCGTTCGATGCCGCACGATCCGCGCCGACGATGACGAGGTCCACCTGCCCGTGCTGCATCAGATGGCCGGCGGCATTGTCGGCGACGACCGTGTGCGGCACGCCATGCTGCGCCAGTTCCCAGGCCGTCAGCGCCGCGCCCTGGTTGCGCGGCCGCGTCTCGCTGACCCACACATGGACCGGAATGCCGGTGTCGAATGCCGCGTAGACCGGGGCCAGCGCAGTGCCCCAGTCCACCGTGGCCAGCCACCCGGCGTTGCAGTGGGTCATGATATTGACGGTGCGTGGCGACAGTTCGTGTCGCCACCTGATGAGTTCCATGCCGTGGCGACCGATAGACTGGTTGAGCATGACGTCCCCGTCGCACAGCGCTGCGGCCTCGGCCCATGCCGCCTCCTGCCGCTGTGTCGCCGGCAGCGGCGCCAGGCAGTCATGCATGCGCTCCAGCGCCCAGCGCAGGTTGACCGCCGTGGGACGCGTGGCCAGCAGGCGGCCACAGGCATATTCCAGGCGGCTTTCAGAAGCGTCTTCCGCCAGCGCCAGCGCGACGCCATAGGCGGCGGTGGCGCCGATCAGAGGCGCGCCGCGAACCTGCATGATGGCGATGGCCTCGGCCACGTCTTCGAGCGTGTGCAGGATGCGAAATGCCAGAAGATGCGGCAGCAAGGTCTGGTCGATGATTTCGACCCCGCCCCGGCCGGGCAGCGGGCGGATGGTTCGGGTGGGCGTGCCGTGTATGTTCATGCGAAAACCAACACTTGTAATGAAGGGCAATTTATCACTGCGGTCGCGAAACCATGACATTTCGAGCGCGCGCTAAGGAAGCCCTCAACAGGTCCTTCGACAAGCTCAGGACGAACGGCAAGTAGTTGATTTCGTTCGTGGTGAGCTTGTCGAACCACACAGCAAACCAACTTGTTCAGGGTTTCCCCAACGGGCTGCCTTCTATCCCCAGCGCCACAGAGACCCGTTTCAAAACCAGAATGCGGTGTTCTTCATCAGGAACTCGACGTGCGACATATAGTGCGTGCCGTCACATGAGAACGTCACGCTCACCATACCGTTGAAGATATTGATCGTGGCCATGCGCAGATAGAAAGTCGGATCGGTCAGCCGCAGGATCTGCAGGGTGTCCAGAATCCGCCTGATGTCGTTCTGCGGAATCATGGCATCGGCCGGATAGGCTCGGGGCGGATAAAGCAGGCATATATCGGGATCGTTCAACGCTTCGGCATCCAGAATGCGGTAACGAAACGGATCGTCTACCGTCCAGAGCGTTGCCTGGCTGCTGGAAAAATGCACATGGCATTGGAACACGCCGCGCTCTGTCAGAAGCTCCTCCAGGATCGACAACGCCTGTTCGATGTTGAGATCCATCGGGCTTTCCACCCGGCATTGCTGGAACACCCCGCTGCGGATCGCCGGATCGCCCTTCACCTGCCTCCAGTAGCCGGGTTCCTCGTAGAGTTCGGCTGTCACGGGCAGATTGCGCAGGTCGAAATCGGCGCCGAGAAAGCCCAACGTACCGGCCTCGCTGGACACGACCTGGAGCGCCGTGAGCGAAGGCCGGCGCCGGTTCAGGCTGATGTAGGCATCGGAGAGCAGAAATCCCCAGTTGGGAACCGCCTCCTTCATGTACGGGCGTTGCGAGCGGTCGCGCCCGAGGTGGCCTGGCTCGATCCCCGCCTGGCTGATGTTGTTGCAGATTTGTACCCCGTCGGTTCCGATGCAGTAGAGGTACGAGCAATGCGGAATACTGAAAAAGTGCTCCGCGAGGATTGCGTCGAGCGCAGCGCCGTTGCCCCATGCCGGTGCGCAATGCCCCGCCAGATGCGCTAGGGGCTCGCGCAGTTTGACCGCCAATGTCTCGCGTTGCAGGTAGATGCTGTCTTTCCATGAAATTTTCATGAAGTTTCAACCTTCGTATGGAAATAGAATGTCCTCGCTTCAATTGAAGCGAAAACGATGCCCATGCCTGCGGGCAACACCTTTGATGAAGGCCGATCTCAATAGTTCAGGCCACGTCGAACCTGGCGGGAAAGGCTGCCAACCCTGCCCGGTGCCGGACGGATACCGCCTCCGGACCCATCGACTTGCGGCAAGCCGCCACGCCGAAAAACGATCCCACGCCGACGCCTTCAGGGCGCGGCCGAGTATGCCAGAAACTCCGGTCGCGGATATTGCAAGGAAGGCGCCGCACAACGCAGCAAGCCTCGCCTAAAATGGACGGAACGCAGAGGAACAGAGACGCTGTCGCCGGCTGGCGCGGACAGGTGAAGGATGGCCGGAACAAATCCTTCGGCAGGCTTCCTTTCCTCGATCGTTCGACAAACTCGGGATCAGGGCAAACGGGAACTGTGGTGCCGGGTGTCATGCCATTGGCGGAAGCGGGCGCGTATTTCCGACATCGTCTTGGCATCATCAAGCAATTGATGAATAGCCGACAGGCCGCCGCGGGCGTCGATCACGGTCTGCAGGATGTCCAGCAGTTCGGTTTCATCGATATCGCTCGGTACAGCGGGCGCTGGGGTGTTTTTGGACGGCATCATGACGCAACGCCAAAGTGGTGCAACACTTTGGGTCGTGCGATTTCCATGCCAAGCATCACCGCGTCGAGGCACGCTCAGAAGGCCGGCGCGAAGGGCCTGCTCCTCGCGCTTCCACTCCGCGTCTCGCGAGGCGCCTCGCTCCCAAAGGGATCCGAATCCGGCTTCCGCAACGTGCACCGAGTGCGGCGATTCATCAATACATTGCAATACTTTGCTATTCTTGTGGGCGAGGCGCTGTACGCAGGGTCTTGATCAATTCGATCAACTTTTCTCACCCAACCACAGGAACTCAAGCATATGAAAGCGAATGTCCTCCTTCTCACCCTCGTTCTTTCCCTCGGGCTGGCGGCATGCGGCGAGAAAAAAGAGCCGGAAAGCGCTGCCACGGCCGAAACGGCCACACCCGCCGCGGCTATGGAGGCAAGCCCGACCGCAGCGGAAAGTCATGAGGCCGCTGCAGATGCTGGCGGCACCGTAGACGCGCAAGGGCTCTATGCAGCCAAGTGCGCCAGCTGCCACGGCGCAACCGGCCAAGGCGTTGCAGACAATCCCAAGCTGGCTGGCCTGACCAGCGCCGACATCGAGTCGCGACTGAGAGACTATCGGGACGGCAAGCAGCGCGGCCCCAAGACCGCCATTATGGCTAGCATGGCAAAGTCTCTGACTGACGAGCAAATCACTTCTTTGGCCGGCTACCTGGGCGAGTAAGCCCGTCCGCCGGGGCGTTGAGGATGGACTTGCATCTGCAGCCCGTCCTCAGCCCTGTTGCGAGACGCCCCGTTCTGTCGCCAACGTGCCCCTGGCCTATAGTTGAACCAGGCAAAATTCGTCCGCCAGAAAGGGCAGCATGATGAAACATCTTCTCGCCATCGATGGGTCGTATCGGCCGGACGGCATTATCGATCAGGCGGTCTCCGCGGCAGTTCACGCCGCGAGTTTGGCCGGCGCCGAGGTCGAAGTCGTGCATTTGCGCGACTATCCCATCGAGTTCTGCCGCAACTGCCGTGAATGCACCCAGCAGCCTGGCGAGTCGCCGGGAAGGTGCGTCCAGAGCGACGGCATGCAGGCGCTGATCGACAGGATCGAGGCTGCCGATGGCTACATCCTCGCAGCGCCGACCAACTTCTATTCCGTGACCGCCGTATTCAAGCGCTTCATGGAGCGGCTGGTCGTGTACGCCTACTGGCCATGGGGCGCTCCCGCCCCGAAATTTCGCAAGGCGCGCGCAAGCAAGAAGGCAGTCCTGATCGCCTCCTGCGCCGCGCCCGGCCTCATGGGTCGCCTGTTCTACACCACGCTGAAACAGCTGAAAATGACCGCGAAGACGATCGGTGCCAAGCCCGTTGGCAGCACGTTCATCGGCATCGTCGCGCAGCAGGAACATACACCGCTCCCTGAACAGGCCAGGCAACGCATCGCGCGACTGGTCAGCAGGCTCGTCTAGGGAAAAGCTGAACACGTCCTCCGACAAGCCCCGTAAGACTCGGGTCGAGCGTCAAGTGTTTGATTTCGTTCATGATGAGCTTGCAGAGCCCCCAGCTAACCCACTGTTTCCCCAGGACACCCTGTCAGCCAACGGGCCTCCATCATGCGATGGCGCGCCGGAACACCAGGCTTTCCTCACGCGCGCCAGGATCCGCCAGGCTGGCCTGGGTGGCGTCCATGCAAACGTGCGGGACGCCGACGACATGGAAGCATTGACCGAGGTCCGCGATCTTTTCGCTCGGAAAGCCGCGATCCACGGCGCCTGTCCGACCAGATATTCCACGCCCATCTCCTGCGCCCATGGAAACACACTGTCACAAACTGGCACCGGCACGACACGCCGCAGTCACAGCCCACCCTTATGATGCTTCACATCAGCCGCTGCAAAAATCTGATCAATGATTGCAGCAGGCTGATGAGCACATTCGTTACATTTTTAAAGGAATTGGATGATGAAAAACGTTCTTCAAGTTGCAGTGTTCACCTCGTTGCTCGCTTCGTTCTCGGCATTCGCACATCACCCTGCCGAAGACATCGTCTCTGAAGACATCTATGAAATGATCGATGAAAACGTGGCCGACACCCCGCATGCCCTGCTCGATTTCACGAGTATGGGTCGTTAAGCGATAACGGGCCAGGCACCGGGGAAGAGACCCGGTCACACCTTCGATTGAACAGGATCGGCTTGCTGGCGGAATGTCGCCGTCAGCAAGCCGTTTCCATTTGAATGCCCGCTCGTGCACGTCCTGCAGGGGCCAGTTCTCGTGACGATCCGAAGCCATCCGTTGTCGATGCGCTTTCAAGATTTGTGCTGATTCACTCGTCCGTGCGGCGAGTTCAAGCCCAGCCTGAGCCTGGGTTTCAGCATACTCATGGCCGCGCCGACAGCTGTCTACTCCGACTATACCGTTTCGTGCAAACGCCACGGCTGCAAACATGAGTCCTGCAGACTCTGCGAGCCGGGTTATGTCAGGCTGGAACGACAGACACCGACTACGGATTGCGAGAAGGAACGTACCTGGAGCTACGATCGTCGGGAAATCTGGGTGGACGACGGCTGCGCCGACGATTTCCTGGTCGAAACGCATTCGAGCGGTTCCCATCACAACAGCGCCAAGGTAGCGGGTGCAGCAGTCGGGCCGGCGCTGCGGGGCGCTCTGGCCTCCAAGAATTCTCAGAAGAATGACCACAAGTACCAGGACAAGAACCATTACAGCTCGCGTCGTGCCTCCTGTGTGCCCGGCTGGATGACCGGCAGATTTCGTGGCTACAAGCCGATGGTTGGGTCGATTTGACGATGACGATCAAGCAGGATGGTTACGTCCGTGCGAATCCTGGCGACGAAACTTTCACGGGCTGGATCAACGACGAAGCGTTGGAAGCGTTGCTCGCCGGCACCGCCATTTTCCACATCAACCAGACACGGGAAGGTTTCATCACTGCGCAAAAACGCGATTGGGAAAACGAGGTTCGCTATCGCCGGATCGACTAGATACACGCTGCCCTGGGATGCGCCCTCCCAGGATGCATCGGTCGGCGACAGACAGACTCGTCCGCGCGAAAAAAAAACGGGCACCCCTCAGGGCGCCGGGTTGGGAAACTGAAGGTGGATGCGCTCGATGTCCGCGAGCAGTTCAGCGCTGAGCGTGATCTCTGCGGCAGCGATGTTCTCCTTCAACTGCGCCATCGTCGTGGCACCGATGATCGTGCTGCCGACGCACCAGCGGCCATAGACAAAGGCCAAAGCCAGCTGGACTGGCGTCAGACCATGCCGCTCGGCGAGTCCGGCATAAGCGCCTACTGCCTGCGCCGTGTTGGGCTTGCCGTAGCGGGCGGCGAATCCCGGAAACAGACTGACCCGTCCCAAGGCTCCGGGGTCGCGCAGGTACTTGCCGGACAGGTGGCCGAAGCCGAGCGGCGAGTAGGCCAGCAGGCTGATGCTTTCGCGGAAGCCGATTTCGGCAAGGCCGTTCTCCCAAGTCCGGTTGAGCAGGCTGTAGGCATTCTGGACCGACACCGGACGTGGCAGCCCCAGTGCGTCGGCGAACCGCAGCACCGTCATCACCCCCCATGGGGTTTCGTTGGACAGCCCCCAGTGACGTATCTTGCCGGCCTGGATGAAACCAGCCAGCACGCCCAGGGTTTCCTGCAGCGGCACGGTCTCGTGCTCGTGTTCCGGGTGGAACAGATACTGGCCGAACATGGGCACATTGCGATCCGGCCAGTGCAGCTGGTAGAGGTCGACGTAATCCGTCTGCAGCCGCTGCAGCGACCCGTCCAGCGCCTGTTGCAGATTGGCGCGGCTGAAATCGAGCTGCCCGTTCCTGATCCAGTTCATCGCCCGCCCGGGACCGGTCGCCTTGGTCGCCAGGATGATGCGGTCGCGGGCCTGATGCCTGAGCCAGCTGCCCACGAAGCGCTCGGTCAGCCCTGTCGTTTCCGCCCGCGCCGGCACCGGGTACATCTCCGCGGTATCGATGAAGTTGATTCCATGACCCGACGCAAAGTCCAGTTGCGCATGCGCCTCGGCTTCGCTGTTCTGCTGGCCGAAGGTCATGGTACCCAGACATATATTCGGGACGGTCAGATCGCTGTCGCCTAGACGTGTCATTCTCATGTGGATGCGCAGACCTCAAGTCCCGCGACTCAGCGTCGCGCCCCGTTGTCGCCGCCGTGATCACCTTGCGCGCTTGCTGCCCGATCCAGGTCGTCCCCACATGCCTGGGGAGAGCATGCAAAGCGCGTCCCCACCTTGTTTGTGGGACTCGCGGCGAACGGTATAAGCTTTGCAAAATACAACAAAGGGGGATGGGAGGGAATGCTCGACAGGCACCGGTCAAGCTTGCGTCCACCCATGAGCCGCGCCCGCGTGGCTGTGCTGACGCTGATCGCCCTGATCGCGTTTGCCGCCAACTCCATCCTCTGCCGCCTGGCCTTCGAGGGTTCCAGCATCGACCCTGCCAGCTTTGCGTCGATCCGCCTGCTGGCCGGCGCGCTGGCGTTGTGGCTGATCGTTGGTCTGCGCCGCACGGCGAACGGGATCGGCGGCAGCTGGCCGTCGGCGGCCGCGCTGTTCGGCTATGCCGCGGCGTTTTCGTTTGCCTATGTGTCCTTGCATACCGGCGTCGGCGCGCTGCTGCTGTTCGGCGCGGTGCAGGCGACGATGATTCTCGCCGGGCTGCGGGCGGGCGAACGTTTGAACGGCCCGCAGGGTGCGGGGCTGACGCTGGCGCTGGGCGGGCTGGGTTACCTCATGTTGCCGGGACTGGCGGCGCCGCCGCTCGCGGGCGCGCTGCTGATGCTGGCCGCCGGCATCGCCTGGGGCATGTATTCGCTGCGCGGTCGCGGCGCGGCCGACCCGCTCGGCGCGACCGCCGGCAATTTCCTGCGCGCGGCGCTGCTGGGAATCGGGCTGGCGCTGGCCGCGCTGCCGTGGCTGCAGGTCGATTCCGAAGGAGCAGGCTATGCCGTGCTCTCGGGCGCACTGACTTCCGGTGTCGGCTATGCCGTGTGGTACGCCGCCTTGCGCGGCCTCGCCGCCACCCATGCGGCGACTGTACAGTTGAGCGTGCCGGTGATCGCGGCGGCAGGTGGCACGCTGCTGCTCGGCGAACCGGTCACGTTGCGGCTGGTGCTGGCCTCGGTGGCCATCCTGGGCGGCATTGCGCTGGTGGTGCTGGGGAAGTCCTTCCGCTCCGCATCGGGCAAGTAGGAAGACAGCCGCTGGGTTGTCCCTTTTGCGGGTGTTTAACGCCTACGAAATGGCTCGCGCTCATGGCTTGTGCCTCTTGGCCCCGAGCCTGGCGTCGAATCGTTCCCTGTCGATGACGAAGCGCTCATGGCGCCCCCTGGAGATCAGGTCGATGCCATCGTGGGCTTCCACGGCAAAGACGAGCTTTCTGCCTTCGACCGCGATCAGTTCCACGTTGGCCGTCACCTCGAGACCCGGCGGTGTGGCCGCTTCGTGGCTGACATCGATGTGCGTCCCGACCGTCTGCTCCTGCGGCCAGTCGAGGTGGGGGTTGACGGCCTTGATACAGGCCCACTCGAGCAAGCCCACCAGGAAGCCCGTCGCGAAGACTTCCGGCATGGCCACGAATTCTTCCGACTCCGGGTAGAGTGCCGGAACGGTTTTCGATGATGGCACCCTGAACGTGTGGGCGTGTCGGATGCCGGGCTTCAGGGTATCTTTCATCGGTTTCACCTGTAGCCGCTCAATCCTGCAGCAAATGCCCCGTCTTGACGTAGATCGTGCAGCCCGGCCGACTGAAGGGTTGATGGCGGCTCATGTGCGGACTGCGGATCCAGGTGCCTGCCGGGTAGCTGCCGTGTTCGTCCTCGAACACGCCGGACAGTACCAGAATCTCCTCGCCACCGAAATGCGCATGCGACTGGAAAAAAGTCTCGGGCTGCCAGCGAACCAGCGCGATATGTTCGTACTGATGCTCATGCAAGGGCATGACGCTCAGGCCAGGTATCAGGCCCTGGCGCCAGGGCGTGTTCGCCGTATCGATGCGCACGACAGCGGTATCCGTCGGCTCGAACGGGTAGCGTTTGACGAACATCACGCAGCCCCGATCGCTGCGCAGCGATCCGGGCGCGCCCGGCGGATTGCGCAGGTACGCCCCCGCCGAATACTCTGTCCGCGCATCGGCCAGCACACCTTCCAGCACCAGGATTTCCTCACCCATGCCGCGCGTGGGTGAGTCGAGCGCACACCCGGGCGCACACTTCAGCATGCGGGTCGTGCCCGCTGCAGCACCATCGCCGGCGAGCAGCTTGCACTTCTCCCCCGCCACGCTCGCCACCAGCCATTCCGTCGATTGCGTGTCGACGACGACGCGGGCACTCAGATCAGTGTTTATCGCCGCACCCACCCTTCCGCACATTCCGGACCCGTTGAAGCATGCTCAGTCCGTCGCCGCCGCCAGCTTGTCGCGCAAGGACGCGATCACCGGCTCGGCGTATTCCTGCAGCTCGGGCGGAATCACCTCGAAAAGATATTCCAGCTCGTCGAGCGCCGCCTCGATTTCCGCACGCCTGGTCAGGCCCGGCGCGGCGCGCGCGATATCGTGCAAGGTGCGGTAGGGGGTGATGCCTGACATCTTGGGGTCTCCTTCTGCATGCATGACCGGATTGAAACGCGCCTGGCACCCTTGATTCCCACGGGTGAAAAACATCAGGGATGTCCGGCGCCCTGCCCGCTTTTCTACTCCGAAACAGGGGCCGAAACCACCCTCCTGTTGCAAAGGCTTCTTCGAGGAAACCCTGGCCCGGCCTCCATTACAATTTATCCATCCCGAACCGGAAGACTTACGCCATGATCGACAAGCAAGCCCTCCTGCATGCCTTCCACTTCCGCCATGCCTGCAAGACCTTCGACCCGGCGCGCAAGATTCCAGACGACGACTTCCGCCTCATCCTTGAAGCGGGCCGGCTGTCGCCCAGTTCCTTCGGCTTCGAACCCTGGCGCTTCCTCGTTGTGCAGGACGTGGCCCTGCGCGAAAAACTGCGCGCCGTCAGCTGGGGCGCGCAGGGCCAGTTCCCGACCGCCAGCCACGTCATCGCCGTCCTCGCGCGCAAGGAGGACATGCGCCCCGGGTCCGACTACACGGAAAACTTCATGCGCGACGTGCAGAAGCTGTCCGACGAGGCCATCGCCCGCCGCCACAGGTTCTACCCGCAATTCATGGAAACCGACTTCCGTCTGCAGGAACCGCGCGCCCTGTTCGACTGGAGTTGCCGCCAGGCCTACATCGCGCTGGCCAACATGATGACCGCCGCAGCCCTGATCGACATCGACTCCTGCCCCATCGAAGGCTTCAACGAGGCCAACGCCGAGGCTGTGCTGCATGAGGCCGGCCTGCTGGAAGACGGACGCTTCGGCCTCGCCGTCATGGTCGCATTCGGCTACCGCGTCAACCCGCAGCCGGTGAAGACACGCCAGGCGATGGAACAGGTGGTGCGCTGGGCTTGAGGCGTTGGTGCGTCACCGCGTTGCCGGCGCGGGATTCTCTTGGAACAACTGCGGGCATGCGGGGCCATCCAATCTTTGGGTGCTTCTGCTCGAATTAGCAGGATCTGTCTCGAAACGACATGGCATTGAGGTGTCCGATCCTATATGTCCGCAATGATCTATACAGAGAAGATGAAGGCCAAGTCAGCGATCTGGCCTTGATAAGACTGTCTCGATTGGCTTTTTTTCATCAAGGAGTAACTCCATGCCCTTCGCACGCCATGCACTCATTCTCTCCCTGTTTGCGGCCACCTCGGTCCTGGCACAAGGCGGGTTTCCGGAACCCCCCGTGAATCTGAAGGAGGCGGAGGGCCAAGGACTGCAACGCCTGAGCGTGGAGGACCTCAAGGCCTTCATACCCGGGACCCACGATACCAAGGGAACGAAGGGAAAGAGCACAAGAACCTTCAAGCCGGATGGCAGTTACGAGCGCAAGGCCTTTCAGGACTTTAGTGGCTCATGGCGCTTCGATGAAGGAAAGAATGCCTACTGCCTCGACGTTCGCAAAAAAAAGGGCACGGACATGACCTGCTTCGCCGTCTTCCGCGCCAAGGAGGGCAATTACTACTTCGACTACGATCTTGAGAACGGCTTTTACGCTCATTCCTGGACACCGGCCAAGACAGAGTGAATGGCGCCTGCGGGTGGAGGCCATCGACCCTCAGGGATCAAAAGGCTTGGCTTCGATTTTCCGTTTGCCATTGTTTTCTCGAGTTGCGGAAATCGATTGATCCGAAAACAATTCGAAGCTGACTCCCTGATCCCCACACTCAAAGCAGAACAGCATGAGCCATAACAGAAAACGTGTCGTCGTCATGGGTGCCAGCCACAAGCCCGAGCGTTACTCCAATCAGGCCATACGCCTGCTGCAGGAACATGGCCATGAGGTGATCCCGGTCCACCCCAGGCTCGACGAGGTCGAGGGCCTGCAGGTCGTTCACGCCCTGAGCAAGATCGCCGGCGCGGTGGACACGCTCACCCTATACATCGGCCCGGAACGGTCCAGCGCCATCGCCGAAGCGATCGTCCAGCTCCGCCCTGGGCGCGTCATCTTCAACCCCGGCAGCGAAAGCCCGGAACTCGAAGCGCGCCTGGACCAGGCCGGCATCGCCCACGAACAGGCCTGTACGCTGGTGCTGCTGCGCACCGGGCAGTTCTAGGGAAACCTTCAAGCCCGGTCCCGGATTTCTGACCGGCTTCTATTTTGTCGTCCAGGAAGCGAGCCGCGACCGAATGGGTGCCCAGGCGGAACTCGGCGTCATCACCACATTGTGATCCAGGCGTCCTGCTGCGCGCCGTCGAAGCGGATGTCCACCTCGATGCGGCCACCCTGGACGATCCGGCAGGCCATACACGGGAGCCGGTGTTCGGCCATCAGTATCGGGCCGCCCCGGCATGTCTCGGGAGTGTCCAGCGCCAATTGACGGCATCTGGCATCGGAAACCAGGCTGTAGCGCATGCCGCGAGCCTCCAGCATAGCTTTGATCGACGACGGCGAATGGCCGCGCGCCAGATCGGTTTCCAGCGCAGCTACAACCCGGCCCGCTTCGTCATCGCACAGGGTGGCCGTGGCGGCCAACACGGCAAACAGCGCACCAAAGCCGTCAGAATCAGGGCGACGCGTTTAATTCGCTCTGATCAATCATTCGAGGCACGTCCCGTTGAATGCCGTGCAAACATTACGGAAGCTTCCATTTGATCCGCGCAGACCCTCACTGTTCTCTCTAGCAGGCCCAAGTATAGGAAGCGCGGAAAACCATGGCGAAAGCGCGAAGAAGCCGCGCCGGTTTGGCATAATGCGCATCTCGAAGTTTTCACCTGTCGGCCTCGCAACGTGGCGGCCGATTCATTTGTAGATCTGTCCATGCTGCCTTCCATCGAACACCGACTCGCCGCCGAGATCGCGGCCAAACCTGCGCAGATCGCCGCGGCCATCGCCCTGCTCGACGAGGGGGCGACGGTGCCCTTCATCTCGCGCTACCGCAAGGAGGCAACAGGGGGCCTGGACGATGCTCAGCTGCGCATGCTGGAAGACCGGCTGCGCTATCTGCGCGAACTGGAAGACCGTCGCGCGACCATCATCGCGTCGATCACCGAGCAGGGGAAGATGACGCCCGAACTCTTGAGGGCGATCTCGCTGGCCGAGGACAAGACGCATCTGGAAGACCTCTACCTCCCCTACAAGCCGAAGCGGCGCACCAAGGTGCAGATCGCGCAGGAGGCGGGGCTGGAACCGCTGGCCGACGCCTTGCTGGCCGACCCGATGCTCAATCCAGACGACGAGGCGGCGCAGTATCTGCGGGAGCCCTTTACCACCGAGCACGGCGACAACCCCGGCGTACCGGACGCCAAGGCCGCGCTCGACGGCGCGCGGCAGATCATGATGGAGCGCTTTTCCGAAGACGCGAGCCTGCTGCAATGGCTGCGCGACTATGTGCAGGAACACGGCATCGTCGAATCGAGGGTGCGCGAAGGCAAGGAGGCGGCGGCTGAAAAGTACGCCGACTACTTCGACTATTCCGAATCCATCACCTCCCTCCCCTCGCACCGCGCGCTGGCGCTGTTCCGCGGCCGGCGCGAAGAGATGCTCGACGTGCGGCTGCGCCTCGACAGCGAAGAGGAGCGGCCCGCCTGGAGCGCGCCGCACAATGCGTGCGAGATGCGCATCGCCGGCCGCTTCGGCGTCCATGACCAGAATCGCCCGGCAGACCGCTGGCTGATGGACACCGTGCGCTTCACCTGGCGGGTGAAGAGTTTCATGCATCTGGAGCTGGAGCTCATGGGTGCGCTGCGCGACCGCGCCGAGACCGAGGCCATCAACGTGTTCGCGCGCAACCTCAAGGCCCTGCTGCTGGCCGCGCCCGCCGGGCCGCGCGTGACGATGGGGCTGGACCCCGGCATCCGCACCGGCGTGAAAGTGGCAGTGACGGACGAGACAGGCAAGGTGCTCGACACCGCTACCGTCTATCCGCACCAGCCGCGCAACGACTGGGACGGTTCGCTGCACACGCTCGCCAGGCTGGCCGACAAGCATCGCGTCACGGTGATCGCCATCGGCAATGGCACCGCATCAAGAGAAACCGACAAGCTCGCGCGCGACCTGATCAAGCTGCGTCCCGAACTGAAGCTGACCAGCGTGGTGGTGTCCGAGGCGGGCGCGTCGGTGTATTCAGCGTCCGAATTCGCCTCGCACGAACTGCCCGACCTGGACGTCTCGCTGCGCGGCGCGGTCTCCATCGCCCGCCGCCTGCAGGACCCGCTGGCCGAGCTCGTCAAGATCGATCCCAAATCGATCGGCGTCGGCCAGTACCAGCACGACGTCAGCCAGTTCCAGCTGGCGCGCTCGCTCGATGCGGTGGTGGAAGACTGCGTCAACGCCGTCGGCGTCGACGTCAACACGGCGTCGGCACCCTTGCTGGCGCGCGTCTCCGGCCTCTCCAGCAGCGTGGCGCAGGCCATCGTCACGCACCGCGAGATCAAGGGCCGCTTCGCCCGCCGGGCGCAACTGCTCGAGGTGCCGCGCCTGGGCACGAAGACCTTCGAGCAGGCGGCGGGCTTTCTGCGCATCATGGACGGCGACGATCCGCTCGACGCCTCCGCCGTCCACCCCGAATCGTATCCGCTGGTGCAGGCAATCCTCGCCGACATCAGGCAGGACATCAAAGGCGTGATCGGCAACACCAAGCTGTTGAAATCGCTAGATCCATCGAAGTACAAGAATGCGCAATTCGGCATCCCCACCATAAGCGACATCCTCAGGGAACTCGAAAAACCCGGCCGCGACCCGCGCCCCGAGTTCACCACTGCGACGTTCCGGGATGGCGTCGAGACGCTGGCCGACCTCAAGCCCGACATGATCCTCGAAGGCGTCGTCACCAACGTGGCGGCGTTCGGCGCGTTCGTCGACATCGGCGTGCACCAGGATGGCCTGGTCCATATTTCCGCCCTGTCCAACAGCTTCGTCAAGGACCCGCACAACATCGTCAAGGCCGGACAGATCGTGAAGGTCAAAGTGCTGGAGGTGGACGCGAAGCGCAAGCGCATCGCGCTGACCATGCGACTGAGCGATGCGGCAGAGAAGCCTGCCGCCAAGGCGGATGCCTTGCGTAAACCGCACGATGCGAGCGGGCCGAACAAGGCAGCGAGGGGCAAGCCGAACAAAGTGCCGCCACCCACAATGGGTGGTGCTATGGCGGCAGCATTTCAGAAGTTGAAGGGGTGAGTCGGACTGTCCGGATTACATGGGCCGAGACCTGGCCCATCCAGCGCGAAGGAGTTGGTTCGAGCATGCCTCCTTTGCTTTGCGAGCCCGACCATCTCAATTCCCGGACTGCGCATCAAGGCCGCATTCCCGGCAGAAGCGCCCGTGCACATGCGTGAGTGCATTGCAGCGGCTGCACGTCCGAAACTGCCCCGCCCCGCACGCCGGGCAGTACGGGCTGTCGGAAGGAAGCTGCAGGCCGCACATCTGGCAGAGTCCCTTGGCAATGCGCCGCTGCAGCAGCTTCTCGCGTGAGAAGAGTTTCTTCTGGAACAGGTAGATCAGCGCGAGCGCCGCGATGATCGCCGCGCCGATCAGCAGGTAGTACCAGATGGCGACAAGCTTGAGCGACTCCAGCAACTCGATCACCTGCCGCAGCAACTTGCGCGGGATGATGTCGTAGACCAGTTCGGCGATCTTGAAAAAGACCGGGATGAACGCGACCACCAGCAGATGCGAGGACACCAGGATCTGGAACGGGCGCGTGGCCGCGATGCTCTTCGCGTTCCAGAAATAGAAGACCGCGAGCAGCGGCAGCAGGAACAGCATCTCCATGCCCAAGCGCTTGGCCGGGTACCAGAAGTTCAGCCTGCGCAACTCGTCGCGCAGGTCCGTGCGCTGAGTGTCGGAGACGCGCTCCACCGATTCGAACAGCTTGTGCACGCGGGGATCCTGCTCGATCGATGCGTCGAGCAGGGCCTGCCTGCCGACCCGATCGTTGAGGACGACCGCCTTGTCTGCCATCGTCTTGCGGATCGCGGAAGTGTCCTTGTCCGCCGGCTGCGCTCCGGCGATGGTTTCGAGCAGGGCCGTGTCGTAAGCGCCCTTCATGCGCTCCAGTTCCGCGCGCAGATCCTGTGTTTCCTTCCGCAGCCTGCGCGATTCCTCGAGCGTACGCGCAAGACCCGCGTTGTCGCGGATCGCCTCGTAGGCGCCCACAATCGGCGCGCACAGCGGATGCTGCTGGCCGCGATCGGTTCGCACCGCCTTGCGGTAGGGATCGGCCTGATAATCCGACACGATCCGCGCCAGGCCATCGAGGCGATTGGTCGGGTTCCACTCGCGGTCAATCACCAGGCTGCGGCACAGCGGCGGCACCCGTTCGTCCGGCCCGGCCAGCTGCGCAGTGTGATCGGCAAGCCCGTCAAAGATCGAGACGAGAATGAAGAGATCGAGAAAGATGATGACCACCAGTGCCGCCCGGCCCAAGGGCTGATCGTCCATGCGGGTGAGACGTTGCTGAAACTGGCGGAGCTTTTCAGGAATCAGGCGCAGCATATCGGTTTCCCCCTCGTCGTTCTCGATCTCTGGCAACCACTTTCTCATACCACGCTACGCAACATGCAAAGTTGTACGTGGACTGTCTCTGCATTTTTCCCAGGGGTTCCGGCAATCCATTCGATGCCGGACCCTTCATTCCTTATGCGCCGCCCAGCGCCCGCGCCCGCAACTGTCCGCAGCCGCCCTCGACATCCTGCCCCGCGGAGTGGCGCAGCTTGGTGAGGACACCGCGCACATGCAGGCGGCGCGCCATCTCGGCGGCGCGTTCCCAGCTCGGGCGGCGGTAGTCGAAACTGTCGACCCCCTCGACGCTGTTGTAGGGAATCAGGTTCATCACCGCGTACTTGCCGGCCAGCAGTCGCGCAATCCCATCCAGCTCGGCCTCGCTGTCGTTGATCCCTTCGAGCAGCGTCCACTGGTACTGGATCGGGTAGCCGGTATTGCGGGCATAGGTCTCGCCCAGTTCCACCAGTTCGACCGGCGTAATGTCGGGGGCCTTCGGCAGCAGGCGTCGGCGCAGATCGGCATCGGTGGTGTGCAGGGAAAGCGCCAGGGCAGGCTTGACCGTGGAATGCGGCAGGCGCTCGAACACGCGCCGGTCGCCCACGGTCGAAAACACCAGGTTCTTGTGGCCGATGCCGCCCTCGACCCCGAGCAAATCGATGGCTTCCAGCACGCTGTCCAGATTGTGGGCCGGTTCCCCCATGCCCATGAACACGACCTTCTTCACGGGACGGCGGCTGCGCGCCAGTACCACCTGGGCGACGATCTCCGCGCTCGAGAGCTGGCGCAGCAGGCCGGCGCGGCCGGTCATGCAGAACACGCAGCCCACCGCACAGCCCACCTGGGTGGACACGCACAGGCCATCGCGCGGCAACAGCACGCCTTCCACGGTCTGGCCATCCGCCAGCGCCACCAGCAGGCGGACCGAGCCATCCTCGCCGGGACTTTCGGCATGCACGCGCGCCAGGCCCCGCAGCTCGTCGAACAGGCCGGGCAGGTCATTGCGCACGGCCAGCGGCAGAAAGTCGACAGCGTGCCGTCGCTTGGTGTCGAGCGAGCGGCCCTGCACCCAGGCGCGCAGCACGCGCCCCTCATGGCAGGGCGCGGCGCCGAGGTCGCGCAGACGTTGTCGGAGTTCAGGGAGTCGCATGGCGCGGCGGATGGTAGCACGGGGCTGCGGTCGGTGCGGGGCGGTCTGGCCGCCACCGGCAGGGTGTTCACGCAGACCTGCCCACGCTTTTCCTGACGAGGCGCCTGACCTCATATGCGTTTACGCTTCCCCGGCTATCCCGATACCCGCCAGCCAGGTCTGCACCAATTCGGCCATCTTCTTGTCTGTCAGCTTTGCTGTCTTCAATGATTTCCAGGTAGCGAATCGCAATGCGTGCCGCAGGGTGGCCTGCAATTGTTTTTTGGAGGTATGTGTTTCGTTCCAGGCCTCGACAAGGTCATCGGACACCTGATCAAGATAAGCTTCGAACAACCCCATGAGGCCCTGCAGCGCGTCAAGCTGATCCACGTCGCGATAAGCCACGGTCCACATTCTTTCAGTCTGGCGATAGTAACGATACATCGCCGCCAAGGCAGTGACGCTGCGTTCCCTTGCAGGAACGACTGCTGCCCACGCGGCCATGTCGGGCGGGGGATGCAGACCCAGATAGTGCGAGGTGCAAGCCTGAAACAGACTGGCATCGTCCGGAAAGTGGCGATAGACCGTCAGGCGCTGCACCCCCGCCTCTTCCGCGATGGCCTTGATCGAGGTATGGGCCGGCCCAAGCGCCTCGTGCAGCTTCACTGCCGCTTCGACAATCCTCGCGCGTGTCTCGTCCTGCTGATCCGCCCGGCGAGTTTTGGTGTATTTGCGATTCTTCATATCCAGTAAACATATCTGTTCATTCAATACTTGACAACCCCCATCACCTGTCCTAAGTTCAATCCAGTGAACATACATGTTTAGCTAAATCCAGATTCCAACAGCGAGCCCTAAGCAAAGGAAAACATCATGGCCATCACCAACCAACGATCCGGAACCAACGTGCACGAAGTGGCAGACAGGATTTATCGTATCAACACGCCGGTGGTGTTCGAAGGGGGCCTCGAGTTCTCGTTCAACCAGTACCT
Source organism: Thiobacillus sp. (assembly GCA_016124745.1). GTDB lineage: Bacteria > Pseudomonadota > Gammaproteobacteria > Burkholderiales > Thiobacillaceae > Thiobacillus. The sequence goes on along the minus strand of WGNC01000025.1, from coordinate 54,735 downwards.
TGTCGATGACGACGCGCCCCTGCTGTTCCACACCGGGCCGCGCAAGATGTTCGCGCTGGTGCGTGAAGCCGTGTCCAGCGTGCTGCCGGTCGAGTCACTGCGTTATATCGGCTTTTCCCATGTCGAAGCAGACGAATGCGGCTCGCTCAACGAATGGCTGGCTGCCGCTCCGAAATCCGCTCCTCTCTGCAGCCAGGTGGCCGGGATGGTGTCCATCAACGATATGGCCGATCGCCCGCCGCGCACGCTGGCGGACGGCGAGGTGCTTTCACTTGGCAGTCATCGCGTGCGCTGGATGGATACCCCGCACCTGCCCCATGGTTGGGAATGCGGGCTTTTGATAGAGGAAACCACCAGGACCCTGTTTTGCGGCGATCTGTTCACCCAGCCCGGCGCAGGCGCCCTGCCTGTTACCGAGGCAGACATTCTCGATCCCAGTGAAGCGTTTCGTTCACAAATGGATTACTTCTCTCATACGAAAAATGCCACCGGGATGCTGGAACGTCTTGCCTCGACCGAGCCGACGACACTGGCCTGCATGCATGGCAGCGCCTGGCGGGGCGATGGCGCGCGCCTCTTGCGCTCGCTCGCTGGCAAGCTGTCTGCATAATCGCCAGTACAGGTGGAACAGGAGTGGAGCGGTGCTTGATTAGGCTGTCAGAGACGAGAAAACCGGGGTGGCTCAGTCTGTTCCCTCATACTTCAACTCGAGCCTGATCTCTTTGATTTCTCCAATTATGAGGCTTTACCGCGACAGCCTCGATCAGGCTGACGCGTCCTTCATCCAAATTGCGATGCAGATTGAACGCCTTGCTCCGGATGTCGTTCCCCACCAGCAGATGCACGCCCAGTTCCGGCAGATCCTGCTCACCCACGGGCTCCGTCATGCTGGCAAAGGCCTTCTGTGCGAGACCGGTCTTGTCATTCGAGACTTCGATATCGAAACCGGCCGAGGCGATGATCTCGCGGAACGATTCCGGCGGCACCAGAAAGCTCATTGAACCGTCCTGCGCCCAAGGCACCGGAAAATAGACCGGCGTGTTCTTGTGGCCGCACACCTCATACAAGACAGCCCGCCCACCGGGCTTGCGCAAACGACAGACTTCCTTGAGCCATCCCAGCTTGTCCTCGACATTCATGTTCATCTGGATCGACCAGGCACCGTCAAAGGCATTGTCATCAAAAGGGCAGATCAAGCGCACTCGCAGCATGAAACCTTACGCGTTCCTGCATGCCGAGCAACCGGGTCAACTTGTCCGCGGCATCGATGTATTCGTCGCTCAAATCAATACCGGTCACGCAACAACCGGTCCTATGCGACAAACGCCGCGTTGAACCGCCCACGCCACAGCCGACATCAAGGATGTGCATTTCGGGCGTGAAATTGGCGAGCTTGATCAGCTCTTTTGTTGCCACATCACCGCGAATATGAAATTCATCCACCGGCTGAAGATCATCGAGTGTGACCCTGGACAAGTCCTTGCCAACCTTCTTGAGCCCCTCGATGATGCTGTTGTACAAATCTTTCGGCGAGTAATAACCGTGTATATGTTTCATATCGCTATCCTTGCTCTGTCAGCCATTGAACGAGAAAGCGTGGTCCGTTTCCTTTTGTCTTGATCATCTGGAGTCATCGCTGAACGCACTACGGGATCCCATCGTTATTTCTCTTGCCCTGTTGACCGCAGTTGCGTGGGCGCTGAGAATGCGCGCACCTTTCAATGACCGCCTTGTGCCATGAAGTCACTCATCCTCACTGCCCTGTTCGCCAGCATCCTGAGCACCCCGGCCCTGGCCGATCTGGAGGCAGGCGTTGCAGCCTATGAAGCCGGCAATGTTCCGCTGGCCGTCAAGGAGTTTCGCGCATCCGCTGAAAAGGGTGACGCCAATTCCCAGTTCAATCTGGCTTTGATGTACGAGCAGGGCATCGGGGTCAGCAAAGACGACAAGCAAGCGCTGGCCTGGTATCGAAAGTCCGCGGAGCAGGGAAATTCGAACGCTCAATACAATCTTGCCGTGCTCTATGAGAATGGCCGGGGCGGCGCCGTTGACTTTGCGAAAGCCAACCAGTGGTACCGCAAGGCTGCGGTGCAAGGCGATGCGCTCGCCATCGGCAATCTCGGCATGCTGTATTTGCGCGGCCAGGGTGTGAAAGCAGACAGGGTCGCCGGCCTGGCGCTGCTATTGCTGTCGGCCACCATGGACAGTTCACCCGAAAACCATGCCAAGCAGAACATTTCGAGCACCCGGGGTTTGACACCCGCGGTCATCGCAGCGGCACAGACCCTGACGTCCGAAATGAGCCAGGCCAAAAACCTGCTGGTGCCGCTTGACCGGTACCTGAAGAACACAGCGGCCAACACCGCTGGTCAACTGAAGTAGCCATCTGCAAAGCAGCTCACGCAGTATCGATGGGGTCCGACCCCATTTATTCATACGGCGCCTGACGGGCGTCACGGTTTGCGAAAGGATTCCACGATGTTCGTTGCGATGAACAGATTCAGGATTGCAGCCGGCAAAGAGGCGGAGTTCATCGAGATATGGCGCAAGCGCGAGACCCATCTCGATCGGGTGCCGGGGTTCAGGACCTTCAACCTGCTGCAGGGGGCCAGCAACGACGTATTCACGCTCTTCGCTTCCCATTCGATCTGGGAGTCGAAGGAGGCTTTCGAAGCCTGGACCCGCTCCGAGGCCTTCCGGCAAGCCCACGCCCATGCAGGCACCTCCAAGGGCGTCTACCTGGGTCCGCCGCAATTCGAGGGTTTCGAGGCCGTGCTGTAGTCGGGGCGGTCGATCCTGGCCCCTGTTGTGACTTTAAGATCCGGGAAAACGCATGATCCTTGCCGCAATCGTTCTGTTTTGTCTGGCCGCGGGGCTTGGCCTGCGACTCGTGGTTCTGGGCGTGCGCCACCGGCGCGGTTCCCGGGCCCTGGCGGCGGCACACGCTGGCGTCGCCCTGCTGGGCCTGGGCTTGCTGGGGCGGCATATCTTCAGCAGTCCCGTTCACATGTTGTACAACGATGCGGCACTGCTGTTCGTTCTGGCGCTGTTCGGCGGCTTGGTGCTTCTGGCCGTGCGCATGGGTGATCGCGAACATCGCTCGCCTCCGCCAATGATCGGCGTCGGCCTCCACGCGGCCATGGCCCTGGCGGCACTGCTGCTGTTGGTGCTGGGTTACACGCATCCCTGACCCCTTTGCTGCTTGGCAGGCAATACCGGCAGCCGGCTGTTCAGTGCCTGGTTTGCTGTGCGTCGTCCCTGGGGATGAAAGACAGGGCGAATCGCTTACTTGCTGAAATCCCCATCGCTGCCGGGACCCGTCATGGTCAGCGCCTGTTGTTCGAGGCACGAGTCGGGGGCAGTAACGTTTTTGGTCATTGCCAGTGCGTGCCGTACAGTCGCAGCGTGGCCTTGAAGCCCTTCCGGTTCTCGAGGGGGATCGCGACGTAGGGTTTGCCCTGTTCGTCTTTCCTGCTTGCGGCGATCTGGTCCTTGGCGTTCGACCAGCCACTATCGGCCAGCACATAACCCACGCGCCACGATGCACCTGGCGTGTCGGGCGGGATCGCGTTGATCACGAGGGTATCGCGGAACAGGTATTCGCCCGGCACATAGTGGTCGTCCACCGACGAATCCGCTCCCCGGTAGGTCAGCATCGAAACCCCAAGCTGAACGGAGAACATCATCTCCTTGCTGGTTTCCGGCCGCTTCGAGGTGTCGAGGAACACGGAAAACAACGTCGGCTGCCTGGCGTCCCCGCGCAGCGCGCCGGCATCGTCGAACAGGTCGGACCGCTTGCGCAGGATGGCGCTGTTGTTCGCAGTCGTGCGGCGCGTCAGATCGAAGTCCAGCGCCCCGCGGGTCGCCACCGTGACCTCGAAGTAGTACCCAACCTGGGTGCCCAGCAGCTTGCGCACCATGCCTATGGATGGCAGCGGCAGATCATCCACCCAGAGCACGCCTTCCACCCGCAGGTCACCGAACAGGAAGCGCGTCAGGTTCTGGAACCCCTCTTCCGAATTGACGATCCCGTAGGGTCCGCTGTGGCTGCGGTGCACATGCGCGCGCGGCGCGTCGTCCACATAGGCATTCGTGATCCGCACCAGGCCGTCGCTTAGTTCGCCGGCCAGCAGGCGTGACGCACCTTTCGCCACGGCGTAATCCTTGCTGTTTGTACCCACCAGGCAGAAGAATCGCGCCGCATCGAACTTGCCGTCGAGCGAATTCGCGGGCGCCTGCTTGTCCTTGATCGCCAGGTAGTCGCGCATGCGGTCACGGTTGAAATTGTTCATGTCCCACAGCTCGAAAAAACCCGGCACGTTCATGCCTGCCATTTCGATGCCATTGTGCGGCGTGGCGTAGGTGAACACCTTGTCCACCAGCTTGCGCGCCGCCTCGCTGCCGGACTTCTCGTTTTGCAGGAAGCATCGGCAAACCAGCCCACCCATGGAATGCGCCACCAGATAGACTTTGAAGTCTTCGGGCTTCAACTGGCCGTCGCGGCACACCTGGTCGCGCACACGCAGGATCAGGTCGGAGAGACCCTGTGCCGCCTGCTCGATCGTCGGCACCTTGCCGCTGCCGAAATCGGGATCGGCCACATCATAGTAGCGATGAATGACGATGCTCTCCGGCGCGATCTTTCCGCTTTCCAGCTGCAGGCCGTCCTGGTAGATGTCGTGGTAGCCCAGCTTCATCAGCCGCACGACGGGCGACTCGAAGAACACCTTGCGCACCGCGCCGTCCCAGGCCTGGCGCGACTTGGTCGAACCGTATTCCAGTCCCATGTAGGGCGTCGACGTCGTCTCGGTGATCTCCGACTTCGTCATCGCGTAGCCGCGCACATAGATAATGGGAAAACGTTGGCGTGTCGTCATGGCTTCATCCTTTGGGTTCGATCGCCTGCATTGTAGTTAAGCGCATGACCAGCAATTCGGGACGGACCGCGGTTTTTCAAAAATGGTGAAGCGCATGGAAACTGCGGTTCGTCCGCCATTGTTCAACGCCTGTTTTTCTAATTGTCCTGTTTGTCCGGGTCTTGTGGCGCAGCCTTGCGGTCCTTGTCCACATCCTTCGGTTCAGGTCGTGAGTGTTTCGAATCCGGGGCTTGCTGCTGGCGCTGCTGGTCTTGTGGCGCAGCCTTGTGGTCCTTGGCCGCGTCCTTCGGAGCAGGTTGTGAGCGTTGCCGCTGCGGAGCTTGTTGCTGTTCCTGCTTACGCTGCTGGTCCTGTGGACGTTGTAGCTCCTGCTGCCGTTGCTGGCCTTGCGGACGCTGCGGGCCTTGCTTACGTTGCAGATCTTCCTGACGTTGCTGATCTTGCTGGTGCTGCTGACGCTGCTGGTCTTGTGGCGCAGCCTTGCGGTCCTTGGCCACGTCCTTCGGCTCAGGTTGTGAGCGTTGCCGCTGCGGAGCTTGTTGCTGATCCTGCTGACGCTGCTGATCCTGTTGACGCTGCAGTTCTTGCGAACGCTGCAATTCTTGCTGGCGCTGCTGGTCTTGCTGGCGCTGCTGGTCTTGCTGGCGCTGCAATTCTTGCTGACGCTGCTGATCCTGTTGACGCTGCAGTTCTTGCGAGCGCTGCAATTCTTGCTGGCGTTGCTGGTCTTGCTGGCGTTGTAGCTCCTGCTGCTGTTGTTGATCCTGTTGACGCTGCCATTCCTGCTGACGCGGCTGGTCTTGCTGACGCTGTTGGCGCTGCGGGTCATGCTGCCCACGCGATTCATAATACTGCTGTGCAACCGGGTCACGCGGCTGATAGCGGTAATTCTCGGACCGGATCGCATGCTGCTGTTCTACTCCATGAGGATAGCGGTCGCCGGAATAATTCCGCTGGTAGATCGGCAACGGTGCAGGCGCCAGCGCATCGCCGCGGTCCCAACGGTCCCAGTCGCTTCGATGCTGCTCCCAGTCGTGGCCCCAGTGATCCCCCCAACGTGGCGGCGCATCAGCGCGCCAGCCACGGAAATACGGCGGCGGCAGGCGGTAGTAGCGAACCGGGACGCGCAGCACATAAACCGGCACATCGTAATAACTCACCCCATACCACGGCCCGTTGTACCAGCTGCTCGCATACCAGTTGTCGCCCTGGAACACCCAGTAGAGGCCGTCGTAAAAGAAGTAGTTCGAATCCACCCAGGGCGCGTAGTAGACGGGGTAGCCCGGTATCGGGACGAGATCCGGGTAGGTCGAATAATTGATGCCGATGTTGACACCCGGATAGCCGACGCCGACCGCGACACGCGTGGATGGCTGGTAGGGAGGCGCAACATAGCAACCCTGGATAAGGGTCATCGATACCGCAATGATGAGGTAAGACTTCTTCATTTTCCGCTCTTCCAAATATTGATCGTTAATTCCGGGGCATTGCACGGTTATCGGGCGCACCCCATTGCGCTCTCGCCACGGCCTTGCCGAGCCCGTTCCTGCCCGGATGGGTTGCCAATGATCTTCCTGCTGTTGTCTGTTTTACTTGCGAAGGAGCGGCCACACAAGTAACCGATTGTTACCTGGCTGCACGCAGGTGCAAGGTTCAAGACGATACCGCGCTGGCCAGGAAACGGGGTGTGGCCCCGTTGCGGCGCCTTGTCCGTTTACCCTGCGTTGCCGGCGGTTCGATTCAAGGGGACACCGCGGCCCGAGCCAGTCCCTATGCCTTGCCGCGCGCCTCCATGAACCCGGCCAGGATCGGGCCGCAAATCACGCCCAGCGCCAGGCGCAGGCTTCTGCTGGGAATCACCATGGTGCTCGGACGCGACATCTGGGCGTCGGGAATGCGCCTGAGCATGTCGGGAAAGTCATGGCGCTCGCGGTCGCGGAAGTGGATGACGCAGAGCGATTCGTCGGCCAGCGGCACGTCGCGCGCAATGAAGGGGTCGGAGGTATCCACCAGCGGCATGCGCTGGATATTGATATCGGTCAAGCCGAATTGGGGAACGATGTAATGGATGTAGTCGTCCATGCGGCGCAGGATGGTTTCCACCGATTCCTCGGGCGAGCACGTGCCCTTATTGCAGTCGCGGTGGATCTTCTGTATCCATTCCAGGTTGATGGCGGGCGCCACGCCGATCAGCAGGTCCACATGCTGGGCCACGTCGATGCCCTGGCGACCCGCGCGACGATCGATTTCCGGCGGAAAGTGGCGCGAGTCGACCTTGCGGCGCGTCCAGGTGTTGGCCATCAGGCCGCCATGCTGCCCCTCGTAGAACAGGAGATCGCTGCCCGGCTGCAGCGGCGCCCAGGGCGTGAACTCGCCCGCCTGCACGCCCAGTTCCTCGCCGTGCCCGGCCGTGTGCGCATACTGGCGAACCACCCCGCTGCCGCATTCGCCATAGGTCCTGAAAAAGGATTCCAGCTCCTGGAAATGATTGCACTCGGGCCCGAACCAGGAAAACTTGCGGCCGCTGCCCCGCGCTTCCTCGAGCAGGGCGGCGAACTGCCGATCCGTATAGCGCCGGAAACCGTCGCCATGAACGATCGCGGGGTTGATGTTCAGGCGCTGGAAAATGAACTTGAACGCGTGGCGTATCGTGGACAGGCCGGCACCGGACGAGCCGGTCACCGCGATGATGGGATGCTGCTGGGACATGGTCGGTTATTCCCCCAGATTGGCCAGAAGGCAGCGGAGCAGAAAGTGTAACCCGCGCAGCGGTTCATAGGCTCATGAAGATAGGAATAGGGGACAGACCACGGTTGTTGAATTGGTGAAGCATATGGAAACCGTGGTCTGTCCCCTATTGTTTACTTCTGATTTTTGTTCGGATCGATTGCCGTAAGGCTTTTGGCGTGGCTCAGAACCTGTTCCAGCTCTTTCGGTGACAAACCCTCGGCGTGGATGACCGTATTGTCTTTCGTGGTGATGATGACTTTTCGCCCGCGCCGACTCTGTATGAACGCAATCAATACCGCCGCGAGTGCGCCCCACATTGCGGCGTTTCCAACGGCCTGAACAATCTCAATGACACCCGACGAAGCCATTGGTACGCCAGAGCGAACTTCTCGCATTTGATACTTGACCTGATGCTCATTAAGAAGCGCCAGGAACGGGCCGAAGCTGTCTTTGAAGAGATGAATAGGCAACGTATCCATTAATTCTCCTTCGTGATGACAAACGTCCCGTTAGTCAGAAAGCAGGAATATGAGAAAGGAGTCTGACCCTCATGGCACTCGCTCATGGCATAACCTCTTCAGTGATTGCGTCGCGCTGTTGAACCGGGCCCTACTAATTTAATTGTCGGTAGCTCGGTTTTATCGGCGCAGCTTTGCGAATGCCGCTGCCCGTGCGGCTAGCGACACAGCAAAGTTGCGTATACCGAGTTCGCCATTGGGCTCGGTGTACTTTCCTTTCAGACCATCCCTGGCGCCGGAGGTAAAAAAGCAGGCGGCATCATAAAGACGTTCGCGCACTAGGCGCTGACATACTTCCTCGTAGCGGCGGGCGTAGGAAAGTTCCTGAAAGGCCTCGTCCACAGAGTAGGGCGACAGATTGGTGCGCCTGGTGGGGCGGGTCGATGCCGGGTTTTCTTCAAGCATGAATAGATAACCAAGCCATGGCTGCGCAGAAGGTTTAAACGCGCCCTTGGAATATGCAGCCCAGAAATCGGTGGCGTTGCCCAAAGCTTCCTCGACACGGTTGTTGAAGTTGTTGCCGAAACTTCCAACCTGCGACTTCACTTCTACAACCGCAACCAAATCGTTATCGGAGAGCACCACCACATCCCATTCCTTGGTTGGGCGGTAATAGCCGGGAAGGGTGCGCTCGGTTTTTCTGGTGGTATGGATCGCGATATTGGGCAAGCCGGCATCACGCACGATGGCCGCGATAAGCGACACGAATTCGTCGGCATGCTTGCCCCCGGTAACTGCGCTGCGGTTACCGGCATCCTTCACGCCAGACCCGCCACCCTGTTTTTCCTGCTGGTTAGCACGCGTCTTCCAGAAGTGCTTTACTGCCTTGGCTAACTCTTTCTGAACATCAAGCATGGCTATCCTGATGGTGCAAATAAATGTCGCGCGTCGTAAGCAGCTTCTGCGTGTCGGCCTCAATTCGATTGGCAGCGAGTGCGAAGTACTCGGGATCCACTTCGACACCGATGCTGCTGCGACCCCAGCGAGCAGCGGCAATATTCGTCGTGCCCGTTCCCATGAACGGATCCAGCACCGTATCACCAACAAAGCTGAACATACGGATCAGCCGCTCTGCCAGTTCGATTGGATAAGGCGCGGGATGCTGGCGCGTCGACGCGCCCGTCACCCCCGTCCAGATTTGCTGGAACCAGGTGCGATGGTTTTCCGTAGAAATAACAGAAAGCAGACGCGCCGCCAGCGTCGGACTGCGATACCCACCTGGCTTGCGCTCCATCAGGATGAACTCGATATCGTTCTTGATCACGCCGTTGGGCTCGTAGGGCTTGCCGAGAAACCCACCGCCGTTGCCATCGGCCTCGTACACCGCGTTAGCGATCTTGTTCCAGATGATCGGCGACAGATTGGAAAACCCCAATACCCGGCAATGCTCCTGAATCGACGCATGCAACGGCACCACCGTATGCTCGCCGGCATTCTTGCGGCGTGACAGACACACGTCACCCACCACGCACACCAGCCGCCCGCCCGGCACCAGCGTTCGGTAACAGTGTTGCCACACCCGGTCGAGCTCGGTCAGAAACGCCTCGTAGTCCTCGATGTCGCCCATCTGCGCGGGCGAGGTGTTGTAGGCCTTCAGCGTCCAATAAGGCGGCGACGTCAGCACCAGATGCACGCTGTTGTCCGGGATGAAGTCCAGCGCCCGCGCATCGCCCCGCCACAAATCATGCGTGGTCGGAATCGCCGGCAACACCGCCTCGATCTCGCGCATCAACGCGGCATCCTTGGCAATGCGCGGGATCGCCTTCTGGTCGTCCGCGTGATCTCGCAAGCTGGTAGGTAACCAGTGTGTGTAGTCGGGTGGTGAGAGACGTTCTGGTTTATTCATAATTGTGAGCCATTCACCCACGCTCAATCATGGATTGTTGCGACCTTATCCAAGAAACAAATGTCGCACAGTAGTCCTTAATCAAATCTTCTGTAAATTCCCAAAGATCCCTAAATTGGTCGTTTGATGGAGCCGAAATAATTGCACCATGACCAATGCTATTTCTAAGGCCCACAAGGTCATGTAGGCGTCCGAACTTCAGCTTTTTGAAATCCTCATCCGAATCGATTCCAACAGCGTTGGAATTCACTTTAACAACATCTGGATTTACATTAGAAAAAATCATCACAACATCATCGGCGTCACACGCCGGGTCGAGGGGTGCGCTTGCCCATTGCTCAAGCGATGACAAAAATTCAGCCGTAATTGCGAATTGACCTTTCTTCGCTTCCTTCAAGGGATCTAAATTGAAGTTGTTGTTCTTCAGCTGAGCACAAAAGCTCTGATAAAAGGGAGCTCGCAAGAGCCATGCCGTCCTTTGTGAAGGTGGCAAATCGCATGCTTTGGATGTTCTATCCCGAATCATACGAAGAGATACCGCTTGGCATGTTGTGAAACAACGCTCCCAAACTGAGTAAAACATCGGAGTGGCAATTAACCTGAAGGTATCCGGGTAATTTTCATCCGCATCAGCAGGACAGAATTTCTTCAGTGCCTCAAATATCTCAATGCACTCATCACGAACAAATTCGATCTGATTGATCGCATCTTCAAAGACATTGATGCTCATCGAAAGTGCTCATGTGGAAAACCACGTTTTTCCAAGTTGGATACGCCCTACCAACTTCTTACGTGTGTTAGACCCTGCACCAGTTAATAGCTTGAGATCAGGGGATTCCAAAAGGTCAGAATGTTTTTGCCCGAAGGATTCAGCGGTCAATTGTTCGACATTATGAAAAACTCCTGTAGCAACGATATCGAAAAGATTCGTGCTGAATCCCTGTTTCGGAAAACGGAATGCCTGACCATCAGGAAGAGTCTCTTGAATTAAGGCAAAACACTTTTCAATACGGTTTTCAATATCAGGAGTCAGGTCGAATTTACCGCTAGCGGCATCGATCATGAAATCATCCAGGTATTCTCTGATTTCATGCTTCAAAGGTTTGTCACTAAAGTTGAACGCCAACAAGCGAAGAAGCGCCTCCTCTACTCCCATGCGTCTAGTTGCATCTTCATTTAAAGACATAGCCGCACGTACGATGTCTTTTTCAGCCAGCACACGTAGCTTAGATGGGAAATCTTTTCCATAAAGCCGGCTAGTGCAATTCCGAATTTCCTGATCACTTAGCAATGAGCCTGATTTGTTGAGGCGACGAAAAACCTCATAGCGCGCTCGCGTACTTGATTCTTTCTCAATCAGAATTATGGTAATTCGTGAGTAGCGAATGGTCCTGAGCAGCGTTTCCGGAAGCGTTGATGCAGAAAAACCTTCAAGGGACCCAATGATTGGTCCAGCTGTAAGAATGGTAGGGGTCTTGATGTCATTTCGATTTACATCTTCATCTACCCCGGCCGTTGCTTCCTGGCCAAACAAATCTTGTGCGAAAAACTTTAGCAGCGTGCTAATACGCTGCAAGCCATCAATTACCTCAAAATTTCCATCTGGATTTTGGGCGAAGAAAAGCGGAGGGGATGGAATATTCAGTAAAAGAGATTCAATGTATTGCGTTTGCTGGTCCAGATCCCACCGAAATAGACGCTGGTAATCAGGGTCGATTACCAGCTCTCCGTCTTTATATTGCGCAAGAATTTCGCGCCAAGTCACAGTGTAAGTATCCGTAACGATATCGGTACGGTGCTTATTTACTTCATCGAGGACGCTCATTTCTAGATGAGATGTGAATGATCAGCGGACAGCCGCTCAATCCCAGCTCAACGCCCCACCCGTCTGATACTCGGTGACGCGCGTCTCGAAGAAGTTTTTCTCCTTCTTCAGGTCGATCATCTCCGCCATCCAGGGGAAGGGGTTGGTGACGCCGGGGAACATTTCGTCGAGGCCGATCTGCTGGCAGCGGCGGTTGGCGATGAAGCGCAGGTATTCCTTGAACTGCGCCGAGTTCAGGCCCAGCACACCGCGCGGCATGGTGTCCTCGGCGTAGCGGTATTCGAGCTCGACGCCTTTCTGGATGAGGCTGCGGATTTCGGTCTTGAACTCGCTGGTCCACAGGTGCGGGTTTTCGAGCTTGATGGTGTTGATGAGGTCGATGCCGAAGTTGCAGTGCATGGACTCGTCGCGCAGGATGTACTGGTACTGCTCGGCGGCGCCGGTCATCTTGTTCTGGCGGCCGAGTGCAAGGATCTGCACGAAGCCGACATAGAAGAAGATGCCTTCCATGATGCAGGCGAAGACGATCAGCGACTTGAGCAGGGCCTGGTCGGCCTCGGGCGTGCCGGTCTTGAACTGGGGGTTGGTGAGCGTGTCGATGAAGGGGATGAGGAATTCATCCTTGTCGCGGATGCTCTGCACCTCGTGATACGCGTTGAAGATCTCGCCTTCGTCCAGGCCCAGCGATTCGACGATGTACTGGTAGGCGTGGGTGTGGATGGCCTCTTCGAACGCCTGGCGCAGCAGGTACTGGCGGCACTCGGGCGCGGTGATGTGGCGGTAGGTGCCGAGCACGATGTTGTTGGCGGCCAGCGAATCGGCGGTGACGAAGAAGCCGAGGTTACGCGTGACCAGGCGGCGCTCGTCTTCGGTCAGCGCGGTGGGGTCTTTCCACTGCGCGATGTCGCGGCTCATGTTCACTTCCTGCGGCATCCAGTGGTTGGCGCACGCATCCAGGTATTTCTGCCACGCCCATTTGTATTTGAAGGGAACGAGCTGGTTCACATCCGTCGCGCCGTTGATGATGCGCTTGTCGGCGGCGCGCACGCGTTGCTGGGTGGATTCAGCTTGGCGCGGGGCGGCGGGGGCATCGGCAACGGGCGCAGTAGGCATGGGCGCAGGGGCGGCCATGCGGGGGGCGGCGGGGGTGTAATCTTCTTCAAAGTTCAGCATCGTTTACGTCTCCTCTGGTTCTTGTAACCACGGTGGGTGACCACCGGCTTTCAAATCTTGTTGCTACGGTCTTCTGGTTTGCTACTGGCCCTTCGACAAGCTCAGGGCGAACGGAACTGCGGTTTCTGTCTTACGCGTTGTCCGTACCCTTCAACCATCCCTTCGACCAGCTCTCTAAACAGGGCGAGGCTTCGACAAGCTCAGCCCGAACGAGTAGCGAATAATCACACTCGCGAACCTCTGCGCACCGGTCACCCTTCTGCGCCACCTCGACTGGATCGAGTCAGCGGGGATGCAGGCGAGCACTGTTCGAGCTCCGCAGTGAGGCGCGTTTTGTGCGCCTCGCCAGGGCGAGTTGCGCAGCCGCCCCGATGGCTCGGTCCAGTCGAGGCCCGCCCCGCAGGGGTGGCGCAGCGGGGTCGCCTTTCTTTGGTTACTTTCTTTGGCGAGACAAAGAAAGTGACTTGCCGGCCGGCAACCCCGGCCCTACGAACCCATCCCCCTTACTGACACGCCTCGCATTCCTCGAACCCCGGATCCCCCGGCCGCATCGTGCAGGCCTTGCCGACGACTTCGGGCTCCGGCAGCTTCGCAGCCGCAGCACGCATCGCATTGCCGGCACAATCCGAGGCGCTCATCGCCCCCGTCCCGCCGCCCGACGACACGGCATTGAGCTCGCCGCCCTTGCCGGTCGATTTCTCGGCCGAGGTCGCGCCCAGCGTACGCAGGTAATAGGTGGTCTTGAGGCCGCGAATCCAGGCCAGCTTGTAGGTCTCGTCGAGCTTCTTGCCGGAAGCGCCCGCCATGTAGATGTTGAGGCTCTGCGCCTGGTCGATCCACTTCTGGCGACGCGACGCGCACTCGACCAGCCAGCTCGTTTCCATCTCGAACGCGGTGGCGTAGAGCTTGCGGATGTCGGCCGGGATGCGGTCTATCCTGGCCAGCGAGCCGTCGAAGTACTTGATGTCGGCGACCATGACTTCGTCCCACAGGCCCAGCTTCTTGAGGTCGTTGACGAGGTACTTGTTGGCGACGGTGAATTCGCCTGACAGGTTCGACTTGACGTAGATGTTCTGGTAGGTCGGCTCGATCGACGCCGAGACGCCGACGATGTTGGCGATGGTCGCGGTCGGCGCGATCGCCAGGCAGTTGGAGTTGCGCATGCCGTGTTCATTGATGCGGGCGCGCAGCGCGTCCCAGTCAAGCGTGCTCGAGCTGTCGACTTCGAGGTAGCCGCCGCGTTCCTCGGCCAAGAGCTTCAGCGAATCCTGCGGCAGGATGCCGCGGCTCCACAGGCTGCCTTCGTAGCTCGAATAGCGGCCGCGTTCCTGCGCCAGTTCGGTCGAGGCCCAGAACGCGTAGTAGGCGACGGCTTCCATCGAACGGTCGGCAAAGTCGACGGCGGCATCACTCGCGTAGGCCACGCGCAGTTCCTGCAGCGCGTCCTGGAAACCCATGATGCCGAGGCCCACGGGACGGTGCTTGAGGTTGGAATTGCGCGCCTTGCCGACGGCGTAGTAGTTGACGTCGACGACGTTGTCGAGCATGCGCATCGCGGTGTGGATCGTGGTCTTGAGCTTGTCGAGGTCCAGTTGCCCGTCTTTCAGATGATTGACGAGGTTGACCGAGCCGAGGTTGCAGACGGCGATTTCGTGGTCGCCGGTGTTGAGCGTGATCTCGGTGCACAGGTTGGAGCTGTGGACGACGCCGACGTGCTGCTGCGGGCTGCGGATGTTGCACGGGTCCTTGAAGGTGATCCAGGGGTGGCCGGTCTCGAACAGCATCGACAGCATCTTGCGCCACATCTGGGTGGCCGGGACGCGCTTGAAGCACTTGATCTCGCCGCGGTCGGCGCGGCGCTCGTATTCGGTGTAGGCCTCGGCGAAGGCGCGGCCGTAGAGGTCGTGCAGGTCGGGCACGTCGTTCGGGGAAAACAGCGTCCACATGCCCTGATTCGGATTGACGCCCGTGGCGTCAGGGCCTTCCATCACGCGCTGCATGAACAGGTCGGGAATCCAGTTCGCGGTGTTCATGTCGTGGGTGCGGCGACGGTCGTCACCGGTGTTCTTGCGCAGCTCGAGGAACTCCTCCATGTCGAGGTGCCAGGTTTCCAGGTAGGCGCATACGGCACCCTTGCGCTTGCCGCCCTGGTTGACGGCGACGGCGGTGTCGTTGACCACCTTGAGGAAGGGCACCACGCCCTGCGACTTGCCGTTGGTGCCCTTGATGCGGGCGCCCATGGCGCGCACCGGGGTCCAGTCGTTGCCCAGCCCGCCGGCGTACTTCTGCAGCATGGCGTTTTCCTTGATCGCCTGGTAGATGCCGTCGAGGTCATCGGTGACGGTGGTCAGGTAGCACGACGACAGCTGCGAATGCCGCGTGCCGGCGTTGAACAGCGTCGGCGTCGACGACATGAAGTCGAACGACGACAGCACCTGGTAGAACTCGATGGCGCGCGCCTCGCGGTCGATCTCGTTGATCGCGAGGCCCATCGCCACGCGCATGAAGAAGGCCTGCGGCAGTTCGATGCGCTTCTCCTCGATGTGCAGGAAGTAGCGGTCGTACAGGGTCTGCAGGCCGAGGTAGCCGAACTGGTAGTCGCGGCCCGCGTCGAGCACGGCGGCCAGGCGCGGCAGGTCGAACTGGGCGAGCTTCTCGTCGAGCAGTTCGGCGGCGATGCCCTGCTTGATGAAATCGGGGAAATACGCAGCGTAGCGCGTGCCCATCTGCGCCTGGGTGACGGCCTCGCCCAGCACTTCGTGGCGGATCGAATTGAGCAGCAGGCGCGCGGTAACGTAGGAATACGCCGGGTCCTGCTCGATCATCGAGCGCGCGGCCAGCACCAGCGCCTTCTCGACTTCGGCCATCGGCACGCCGTCGTAGAGATCGCGCAGCACGGTGTGCATGATCGGCTCGGCCTTGACGTTGTCGCCGAGCCCGGTGCAGGCGTCGGCCAGCAGGCCGGCCAGGCGCGCGGTGTCGAGCGGCTTCTTCTGGCCGTCCTCGAGCACGTGCAGGGTCGCCTCGGGTACGCCGGCGGCGCGCTGCGCGGCGCGCTCCTGCGAGCGCTTCTCGCGGTACAGCACGTAGGCGCGTGCGACTTCGTGCTCGCCCGAGCGCATCAGCGCCAGTTCGACCTGGTCCTGGATGTCCTCGATGTGGAAGGTGCCACCGTTGGGGTTGCGCCGCATCAGGGCCTGCGTCACCTGGTTGGTGATCGATTCGACCAGTTCGCGGATACGCGCCGAGGCCGCAGCCTGTCCACCCTGCACCGCGATGAAGGCCTTGGTCACGGCGATGGCGATCTTGTTGGGGGCGAAGCCGACCACCGCACCGTTGCGGCGGATGATCTTGTAATCGGCATAGCGCGTGTCGATCACCGCCGGCTCGGCAGTCTCGGGCGGGGCAACGGGGATGGGGGCGGCGGTTTCGGCGGCAACGTTCAGCATCGATGGGGCTCCTTGGTGGGTGCGACAATAAAAAACCGGGCAGCGGGACTTGCTTTTCACAACTTATACACAGCTTGCCCAGCCCTCGCGCACACATTTATTCACAACATGTTGTGGTGTCACGAGGCAGCGGATACAAATTCTAGGTTTTCATCCGGGCATGTCAACAGGAAACCTGCTCGTTTGTGCGAGATTTTTTATGGGTAGCGAAACACCGCGTCAATTCAGGCATTCTGCCCCAAGGCGTGCTCAAAAATTGAACAGGGACACGGCTGGATGCGGGCTGGCGCCGAGAAACGCTCAATCGGGCCCATGAATGCGTCGAAATTCAGCTTATTAGCAAGCACGAATACGGGTTTTGATGCGCAAACCCTGCTGATTTTTTATGCGATGTGCCCGGCTGGGCGAGAGGCGCGACCGGCTGGGTCGGCAGCGGCAATCGGGCCAGGCATCTGCCGGGCCCGATTTGCAGGGGAGTTATTGCAGCGGCTTGCCCACCGGCGCGGCGGTCGCCGGCAGCGGGATTGCGGTCGGTGCGGAGGCGGCAGGCGTGGACGGGCTGCTGGCGGCCCGCCTCTGGCCGGTGCCGGCCTTGGCCTGCAGTTCGTACAGCGCGCCCAGGTTCAGCATGGCCTTGGCGTAGCCCTGATCGGCAGCGCGCTTGAACCAGGCGGCCGCCTCGTCATAGTTCTGCGGCACCCCGAGGCCATCACGCAGCAAGGCGCCGAGGTTGTTCTGCGCAGCGGCGTCGCCAGCCTCGGCAGCGCGGCGGTACCAGCTGGCCGCGGTGGTGGCGTTTTTCTCCACCGCGCGACCGGTTTCATACATCACGCCGAGGTTGTTCTGCGCCTGCGCGTCGTTCTGCTCGGCGGCGCGGGTCAGCCACTTGACCGCCTCGGCATCGTCGCCGCGCTCGAGCAGCAGCCAGCCGAGCCGGCTCTGTGCGGCCGCCAGTTTCTGTTCGGCAGCGCGGCGATACCAGGCCAGCGCTTCGTCCATCGTGGCGGCGTCGGCTTCCAGCAGCGTGGCCAGGTTGTACTGGCCGAGCGCATCACCGGCCTCCGCCGAAACCCGGAACCAGCGCGCGGCTTCCTGCGGGTCGGCCGCCACGCCGCGACCGTCGCGGTAGAGCGTGCCGAGATTGTTGGCGGCGACGGCCTGCTTGTTGGCGGCGGCCTGCTTGTAGGACTGGGCCGCCAGTTGCTCGTTCTTCTCCATGCCCTGGCCCTGCTCGGCCATCCAGCCCAACTGCGTCTGGGCGTCGGCATCGCCCTGGTTGGCCGCCAGCACGAACCACTTCACGGCCTCGGCCGGATTGGCGGTCACGCCCTGTCCCTTGAGGTACATCCAGCCGAGCTTGGCCTGCGCGGTGACGTTGCCCTGTTCGGCGGCGAGCGTGAGCCAGGTCAGCGCCTGGCCGTAGTCGACCGCGGTGCCCTCCAGGCCTTCGCGATAGAGCGTGCCGAGGTTGGCCTGGGCCAGCGCGTTGCCCTGCTGCGCGGCGTCCGTCAACAGCTTCTGCGCCTTGGCCGGGTCGCGTTCCACGCCTTCGCCGCGGGCGTACTTGAGCGCCAGGTTGTTCATCGCGGCGGCGTCGCCGTTGTTGGCCGCACGCGTCAACCATTTGACGACCTCGGCGTCGTTCTTCGCGACCACTTCGCCCTTCTCGTAGAGCGAGGCGAGGTAAGTTTGCGCCAGGATCAGGTTTTGCGCAGCGGCATGGGTGAGGAATTCGATCCCGGTGGGAACGTCCTTCGGCACATCGCGGCCCTCGATCAGCAGCAGCGCCAGGTTGTATTGCGCGGTCGGCTCGTTCTGCAGGGCAGCGCGACGGTACCAGTCCACCGCAAGCTTGGGATTGCGTTCGACGCCATCGCCCTTGTCGTAGGCCCAGCCCATTTTCATCTGTGCTTCGGGATCGCCGCGTTCGGCAGCCATCTGGTAATAACGCAGCCAGTCGGGCATCGCCTCGGCGGCGCTCGCGGTGTGGATGAAGCCTGCACAAAGCAGTGCCACGATCAGTCGGTTCATCTTTAGCTCCTTACGGCAACTTGTATTCAATGGGAACGTCGATCCAGACGGCGACGGCGAGGCCGTGCCGCTGGGCGGGGTAGAAGCGCCATCCGTTCACGGTTTCGAGCGCAGCCAGGTCGAGCACCTGCAAGCCGCTGCTCTGCTTGATCCAGCGCTTGCCGATGCTGCCGTCGGGACGGATTTCGGCACGTACCAGCACCCGGCCCTGGGCGCGCGAGGCAATCCCGGCGAGCGGATAGCGCGGCGACTGGTTGGTCGGGAAATGACGCGGCGGCGTCTCGTCCTGCAGCCGGGCGGCAGTGGCGTTGATCGAGTCCAGTCCCTGTGGAATGGGCTTGCGGTCGAGGCCGGCGAACATCAGCGGCAGCGAACAGATCGATCGCGGCGAATCGACTTTGAGCGTGCTCGCGGCGAAGCGCTCCTCGATCACGCGCGCCTGCCCGCTGGGTTTTTGTATCTGCATCGTCGCCACGCGCGCTTCGCCAGCCGACTGCGCCAGCGCCACGGTCTCTGCACGGCCGCTCAACTGACCGGCGCTGCTGTCGGCCCCTGCGCTCGCCGCAGCGGCAGCGCTGCCTGCCGCCGCGAGCAGCGGCGACGCCGCTTCGCGCGCTGCGCTGCCACTGCCGGCCCGCACCTGCGAGCGGCCCTGGCCCGCTTCGCTGGCACCGGGTCCGCCACCGGCCAGCGCCGTGCCGGTGCCGGGCTCCACCTGCGTGGCAGCCGCCATCAGTCCGCTGCGTCCCTGTTCGCTGGGATTGGCCGTACGGCTGGCGCTGCCGGTCCCGGCGCTGGTCTGCCCGCCTGTGCCTGGCGCACGGCTGGCGACGGCGGCGGCCGACCCCGTGGCGGGAGCGGCCGCCGAAGCCAGCCTGGAATCGGCGCTTTCATTCGCTGCGGCACTGCCCTGCCCGCTGCTACGCGCGGCGGGCGCCGCCAGCGCCGGGGCCGGTCCTGACGGTCCTGCCGGCGCCGCCTCCGAACGGGTGCCGGTGCTGGCAGCCTGCGCCAGACTGGATTCGGTGTTTTCGCTTGCGACCGAGCTGCCCTGCCCGCTGCTCGCGCGGGCAGCAGGGGTGGCGAGCGTGGGCGCCTTGGCGGCCGTGACGCTTCCCGCTCGTGTTCCGGGAGCGGGTGCCGCCGACTGGGCCAGGCTGGGCGCTGCATTCTCACTCGCCGCTGCACGGCCCTGTCCGCTGCTGCGGGCAGCGGGCGCCGCCATGGCCGGGACGCCCGGCGCCGCCCCGCTGCCAGGCAGCGACTGCGGCACCGAACGGGCCGCCAGCAGCGCAACCTGCTCCGGCGAGCCCGACTGGGTCGCGAGGCCGTCGGACGGCGCCTTGCTGCCGCCGCGCATGCTGACCTGTCCACCCTGGCGCGAGGCCTGGCGGAATTCAGGCTGCGCGGACTGCACTTGCGCGGCCGGCCCGGCCAGCGTGACCGGGCCGTCCTGTCGATCCTCGCCTGGACGCGACGGCGCGGCTGCGGCGCGCGCACTGGGCTGCGGAATGCTGCCCTGGCTCGGCGATTGCGGCGCGACCGGGCTGGCCTCTTCGCTGCCGCGTTGCAAAGCCATCAGGCCGGTGCCGAGCGGCGACGCGGTATAACGCACGTCCGGGTTCTTCATCGCCGACAGCGCGCCTGCTTCACGCGTTGCCGGCACCTGCGGCGCGAGCGCACTCGTTTGTTCGCTGGCTGGCTGCAGCACGGACGCGCCGCTGAGGCTCGGTGCCGAGGCGCTGCGCAGGCCCGGGGAGGCCGGCGCCGACAGGCCGGCCACTTCACGCGGTGCCAGCGCACTGCTTCCCGTTTGTCCCTGGCCCGTCTCGGCGGCAGGCGTGTCGCTCGCCAGCGGCGGGGTCTGGGGCTCGGGCTTGATCCGGGCCGTCACAACGGGCGGCGTCTGAACCGGCCTCGGCAGCGGCTGGACGAGCGGGTGCAGCGCCTTGGCCGGGCCCTTCAGGACGGTGGTCGTCTGCTCGGGACGGCTGCGCGGCGTGACCTGCGTGTCGGGCTCCAGCATGACCTCGACCACGAGTTGCGTGTCGGGAATGGTGCGCATCACCAGCCAGGGGGCGAGCAGCAGCAACAGCAGCACGTGCAGGATGAGCGAAATGGCGAACGGACCGCCATCCCTTTTCAGCCAGGGAAAGCGTTCAGAGCGCGTCATCGAGCCTGTCTGATGAGGTGACGAAGGACAGCCGGACGATGCCGGCACGGCTGACGGCTGCCATGACTTCGGCGATGCGGCCATAGGCCACGCGGTAATCGGCCTTCAGCTGCACGGTGATTTCCGGATCGGCAGCCAGCAGGGCTTTCAGGCGCTCCTCGAGGTCGGCGCCGGCAACCATTTCCTGGTCGACGTAGACCTGGCCTTCGGCGTCGATGATGAGTTCGATCTTCTTGACCGGAATCAGCTTCGCCACCGGTGCGGTCTTCGGCAGATTGACCGGCACCGCCTGCAGCAGGAACGGCGCGGTCACCATGAAGATGACGAGCAGCACCAGCATCACGTCGACCAGCGGCGTGACGTTGATTTCACTCATCGCCTTGTAGTCGGATTGGGGCAGCAGGGCCATGTCAGTCCTTGACCTCGGCCTTTTTGCCCTCTGCACGATAAGGCGTCTTCATCACGAGGTGCAGGAAAGCGGTGGCGAACTGGTCGAGACCCGCCACCGTGGTGCGGACGCGGCGCAGGCCGTAGTTGTAGGCCAGCACCGCCGGAATCGCGGTGGCGATACCGAATGCCGTCGCGATGAGTGCCTCGCCCACCGGGCCGGCCACGATGTCGAGGCTGGCCGAGTTGGACAGGCTGATGTCCTTCAGCGCGTGCATGATGCCCCAGACGGTGCCGAACAGGCCGACGAAAGGCGCCGTGCTGCCGATGCTGGCCAGCGCCATGAGGCCGTGCTCCTTGCGGTGCTGGATCTGCTGCAGTTCGCTTTTGAGGGTGCGCTCGAGGATGTCCTTGCGGTCGCCCAGGCTGTCGAGACTGAGGCTGACTTCCGTGGTCTGCGCCAGTGCGGCGAAGCCTGCCGTTGTCAGCTCGGCCATGTCACCGGTGTGGGCGCGTGCCACCTTTTCGCCTTCGTGCAGGTCCTTGGCCGCCCAGAAAGCCTGCTTGAAGGCAGCATCCTTCTTGTTGCCGCGGGTGTTCTGCCAGAACTTGGACAGAATCAGCGCCCAGGTCACGACGGAAAACACGAACAACACTGCCAGAGTGAGGTTCACGGCGACGGAATTGGTGAGATATGACATGCGAGATAGCCTCTGATTGACACGTGCGGCGCCCGATCCGGCAGTGCACGCGATAAATTAAGCTTATTAACAGTAACTAATAAACAGCCCGGATTCTAACCCGATTGGACGGCGGAGCGGAATGATTAAGACGGGATGGTCGGAACAGACCATGGGAAATATTGGTTATGATTGGGCCCAAGTAACCCTCAAGAAGAACCGGGCCTTGCCATGCGCCATACCGCCGTCCTGCTGATTTCCTGCCCCGACCAGAAGGGTCTGGTCGCCGCCATTGCCGATTTCCTTTTGTTGCATAATGCCAACATTGTGCACGCAGACCAACACCAGGATGCCGAACTGAAGCTCTTCTTGATGCGAGTCGAGTGGGAACTCGATGGATTCAGCCTCGACCTGGCCGAGTTTTCCGCTGCGTTCCAGCCGATCGCCAGCCGTTTCGGGATGACCTGGCGACTCGCAGAATCCAGCCGCAAGCCACGGCTGGTGGTGTTCGTGTCGCGCTTCGACCATTGCCTGGCCGACCTGCTGTACCGCTATCAGAGCGGCGAGCTGCACTGCGAACTGCCGATCATCCTCAGCAACCATGAAGACACGCGCTGGCTGGCCGACGCCTACCGCGTCCCCTTCCAGCACCTGACCGTGCTCCGGGATGCCAAGCACGAGGCCGAGCAGATGCAGCTGGCGATCCTGCGCGACCAGCAGGTCGACTTCATCGTGCTGGCGCGCTACATGCAGGTGCTGTCGGCGGATTTCATCCGCCACTTCCCCAATCGCATCATCAATATCCACCATTCCTTCCTGCCCGCCTTCCATGGCGCCAAGCCCTATCACCGGGCGTTCGAGCGCGGCGTCAAGCTGATCGGCGCGACCGCGCACTACGTCACCGAGACACTGGACGACGGTCCCATCATCGAACAGGACGTGGCGCGCATCTCGCACCGCGACAGTCTCGACGATTTGATCAACAAGGGCGCCGACCTGGAAAAGGTGGTGCTGTCGCGCGCGGTGAAATGGCATCTGGATAACCGCGTGCTGGTGTACGCCAACAAGACCGTCGTATTCGACTGAATCCATGTTCACGCTCCATGTTCCCAGCACGGATGACCCGGCGACGAAACTCGCGGTTGAAACGCGTCCCAAGGCAACGGCGGCGTGGCTGGAACGTCTTCCCTTCGCCAGCCCGGTCGACGTTGCCCGGCAACTCGTGGAGGCGCTGGTCGCGCTGAACCGCCATCCGCTGGACGCCAATGAGCGTTATGCCCTGCTGGCGCTGTATCGACCCGTGGCTGTCAAGACCGCCCTCAGCCTGGAAGCACTGCTGGCCGAATCCGGTGTGCCGCCACATGCCCAGCAGCGGCAGATCGGGATGCTGCTGCGCGAGCTGCTGAGCGAACTCGGCATCGGCTACAAGCATGTCGTGCTGGCGGGGCGCAATGCAGCCGGACACGGCCTCCCGCCACGGCGCTTCGCCGAAGCTGCCGCATGGCTGATCGCCTCGCTGCGGGATGTGCAGATTGCGTTCTACATGACCTACCACCCGCTCCCGGCTGGCATGTGGCGGGAGATGCATCAGGTCTACCTGCTGGCGCATGCCACCGGCGCGGCCGACAAGGCTGTGGGCGAAGTCCTGCCCGCCAGCCTGGCCTATCGCCAGGCGCTATTGCTGGCGCTGGCCGATCCCCCGCAGATGAGCCGGGACGAACTCGCCCATACGCGTCTGTATCTGCACAAGCTGGGCACGCTTGCCGCGCTGCGGCCAGCGACGGGCAGCAATGCCCAAACCGGTTTTGTCGTTGCGACAGACAGCGACAGCGGGCCCGGACAGCCCGCCCTGCAGCAGGAAGGCGAGCTGTGGCTGGATACCGATGCACTGTGCCGGCAGCTGCGCGATATCGCCCTGCGCCTGCGCACCGGCGATTCGCCGAACAGCATCGGCCTGCCGCAAGGCATGCAAAGCGGACTCAGCCTGTCGCTCGGCAAACGTCTGCTCAAATTGTGGCGCACCGGTGCTCAGCGCGCATTCAAGCGCTATCCCGCCACGCGGGGCACCATGCAGGTGGTGGCGGGCGTGAGCTGCATCCACCGGCTATTGGGGGGCGAGCAGCCCGCAGAAGATTCCACGGCGGATCCCGACGACAGCCTGCCGATCCATGATGTCAGGCCCCTGCATGCCTCGCCGATCGCCGTCTGCACCAGCCACTGGACGGTCAGCAACGACAGTGCATCCGGCCTGGCGCTGCAGGGTGCGCCGGACGAACCGCTCAATCTGAAGGTGGGGGATGCGCTTGCCTTGCGCAGCGATGAGGCGGCCGGCTGGTCGCTGGCGGTGATACGCTGGATCAGGATGCGCGATGAACGCCAGGTCGAACTCGGTGTCGAGCGCCTGTCGCCCGAGATGCAGCCTGTCTGGGTGCGGCCGCTGCGCGGCCACCGCAGTGGCAACGCGGAACCCGCACTGTTCATTCCCGGCTTGCCTGCCTTGAAGCAGCCCGACCGCCTGCTGCTGTCGCGCCAGGTCTTCCAGCCCGGGATGGACGCCGAAGTCTGGCACCCGGATCGGCACACCACGCTGGCCTTTGGCCGCCGCGTCGAGCACACCCCCAGTTTCGACCTCATCGATTTCACCGTGATTGCCCATGAACCCACCCATGACTGAGATTCTTGTTCTGTATTACAGCGCACATGGCAGCGTGCGCAGCATGGCCCAACTGGTCGCGCGCGGCGTCAACCAGGTCGCGGGCGTCTCCGCCCGCCTGCGCACGGTGCCGCCGGTGGCACCGCGCACGCAGCAGACCGAACCGCCAGTGCCGGACGAAGGTGCACCCTATGTGGAACTGGCCGACCTCGAGCAATGCGCCGGCCTCGCGCTCGGCTCGCCCACCCGCCTCGGCAACATGGCGGCGCCGCTGAAATATTTTCTCGACACCACCGGCGCGCTATGGGCCAGGGGCACGCTGGTCGGCAAACCCGCCGCCGTCTTCACGTCCACCGCCAGCCTACACGGCGGCCAGGAAACGACGCTCACCAGCATGATGCTGCCGTTGCTGCACCACGGCATGCTGATCGTCGGCCTGCCCTATACGCAGCCCGAGGTGTCCGGCACCCAAAGCGGCGGCACCCCCTACGGCGCCAGCCACTGGGCCGGCCCAGCGGACGACAAGCCGCTGACCGACGAGGAACGCACGCTGTGCTTCGCGCTCGGCAAGCGGCTCGCCGAAACCGCGCTGAAGCTGGCGTGAAGGGTGTGAGGCCAAGCGCATGAGCCACCCGCATGGCGGGATCGACGGCCAGGCGAATGCTGCTGGAGGCCAACATCAGGTGTTTTGCCCTGGCGACGACTCCTGCCAGACCGAGCGCATGAGCCCCCCGACGACGGCCCCGCGCAGCGGGATCGACGGCGAGGCGAATGCTGCTGGAGGCCGGCATGAAGCAGCTTGTCGGGCGAAAACCGTGACGAGGCCTGCCGCATGAAAGCACTGCAGGCCGTATCCAGCGCCAGCCTGATCCTGCTGATTTTCGTCTCTCTGGCGTGGGAGTTGTGGCTGGCCCCGATCCGTCCCGGCGGTTCCTGGCTGGTGCTGAAAACCCTGCCGCTGCTGCTGCCGCTGATGGGCATACTCAAGGGCCGCCGCTACACCTACCAATGGGCCCCGATGCTGATCCTTGTCTATTTCACCGAAGGCGTGGTGCGGGCATGGTCGGACACGGGGCTGTCGGCCTGGCTCGCCGGTGTCGAGGTGGTGCTGTCGGGCGTGTTTTTCTTCGCCTCGATTTATTACGCCAGGCTCAGCGCACCGTCGCGCATGGCCCGATAGGTCGTGCCCGAGGAAATGTCCGCTTTCAGGCCTCGTCTTCCATCGTGATGTAACCGCACGGACACTCTTTCGCACAGAGGCCGCATCCCTTGCAGTAGTCGTAATCGAACACGTAGTGCGAGCCGTCCGCGGCCTGCTCGGTCGTTTTCAGGACGGCACTGTCCGGGCACAGCGTCCAGCAGTTGTCACAGGCGAAGCAGTTGCCGCAGGACAGGCAGCGCTCGGCTTCCTGGCGTGCCT
Source organism: Thiobacillus sp. (assembly GCA_016124745.1). Lineage (GTDB taxonomy): Bacteria > Pseudomonadota > Gammaproteobacteria > Burkholderiales > Thiobacillaceae > Thiobacillus. The sequence continues at coordinate 28,973 of WGNC01000025.1, read as the reverse complement.
GATTGGCGATCAGTCCGCCTTCGATTTCTTCCTGGCCCTTGCGCTGTTCGGGCGGCAGGATGGGTGCTTCGCCGCGCGGGGCGGATTCGAAGTAATTGAGGTTGAGCTGCTCGAAGCCGACTGCCGTGACCGCGACGTCCGCCTGCGCAGCCATGCCGCGCAGGAAGCGGTCCATGGCCAGGGCGCCGCGACGTCCGTCGCCGACGGCAGCGCTGACCGAACCACCGCCGGGCCGCGCATCGCCGCCGACGAACACGCCCGGGTGGCCGGACAGGGCGCCCTGCGGGTCGGGAGCAAAGAAAGCCTGGCGGTGCAACAGTTCCGCGAGGCCCGTGTCATCCACCTGCTGGCCGATGGCAGGGATGACCTGGTCGACGTGCATCACGGTTTCGGTGCCTTCGAACACCACCCGTTCGACGCTGCCGTCCGGACGCCGCAGCTTCTTCATGTGCACCATTTCCACGCCGACCACGCGTTCGCCGCGCAGGATCAGGCGCCGGATGCCGCGATGCGGATGGATGATGACGCCCTCTTCCTGCGCCTGCGCGATTTCCCGCGGAATCGCACGCATCGCGTCGTCGGCCGGGATGCCGGCGCCCGGCAGCGCCTCGTGGGTGATGATGTGGACCTGGGGCACGCCGCAGCGCCTGAGCACGCGCGCCATGTCGACCGCGGTGTTGCCGCCGCCGATGATGGCGACGCTGGTGGCCTGGATCATCGATCCGACCGTCATCCATTCCTTGAGCAGATCGAGCCCCACGTGCAGGTCGCGCGGTACCGCCCCGTCGATGCTCCATTCGCGGTTTTTCTGGGTGCCGGGCGCGAGGAACACCGCGCCGAAATCCTGCCGCAGCTCGGCGAGCGACAGGTCGCGCCCGAGCTGCTGCTGCGCGCGAAAATCGATCCCGGCCGCCAGCAGGCGTCCGACCTCTGCATCCAGCACGCTGCGCGGCAGCCGATACGGCGGAATCGCCATGCGGCAGGTGCCGCCGGCTTCGGGCAGGCTGTCGAACAGACTCACCCGGTAGCCGGCGCGCAGCAGATGATAGGCAGCCGACAAACCAGCGGGGCCGGCGCCGACCACCGCGACCTTGCGCGCATCGGCGGCCGGCCGGGAGACCGGATAGGCCCAGCCGAGACGGATCGCCTCGTCGCCGAGGAAGCGCTCGACGCCATGGATGCCGACGGCTTCGTCGTACTGGCCGCGGTTGCAGGCGGACTCGCAGGGATGATGGCAGACCCGCCCGGTGATCGCAGGCAGCGGATTGGCGCTGACGATCGTCTCCCAGGCTTGTTGCGCCTGGCCCGTCGCCAGCAGTCCTAGATAGGCCTGTGCATCCTCCCCCGCCGGGCAGGCATTGTGGCAGGGCGCCGGACGGTGCTGGTGGACCGGCAGCTGGACCCGCCAGCTGCCCGTCTTGAAAGCCAGCGAGGTGCCGGGATGCGCAAAGGCGCCACGTGTCAGTTCAGTCATCGTCATCCCCTCAGCCCCAGCGCTGGCCGCCACGCCGCACCGTGTCCGCGCCTTCGCTGTCGCACGGGTCGTCGCGATTGCTGTTGAGGCCGTAATACTCGATGTTGCGCTCGGCCAGCGCCTGCAGATGTTCCAGTTCCTCGCGCGCACGCGAATCGTCCTTGAACAGGTGGCTGAAGCGCTGCTGCAGACGCAGATAGTCGGTCACCGGACGCGGCTGGCGCAGCGGCATGGTGCCGATCAGTTCGCCGCGCTCCAGTTCGATCAGCGGAAACAGTCCGCTCTGTACCGCCAGCCGGGCCACTTCGATGCTGAGCGCGCCGTCATGGCCCCAGCCGAGCGGGCACGGCGAATGGATCAGCAGGAAGGTCGGACCCTCGATTTCCATCGCCCGTCGCACCTTCTTGCGGATATCCGACGGATAGGCCACCGAAGCCGAAGCGGCAAAGGGAATATGGTGCGAGGCGATGATCGAGAGGATGTCCTTCTTGAGATGGCGCTTGCCCATGCGGTCCCTGCCGACCGGCGAGGTGGTCGTCATCGCGGCATGCGGGGTCGAACTCGAGCGCTGGATCCCGGTGTTCATGTACGCCTCGTTGTCGTAGCAGACATACAGCACGTTATGGCCGCGTTCGAGCATGCCGGACAGCGCCTGGAAGCCGATATCGAAGGTACCGCCGTCACCACCGAAGGCCAGCACCTTGGTCGACTTGCCCTGCGCCTTGAGCGCGGCTTCCATGCCGGCGGCAATGGCGCCCGTGTTCTCGAACAGCGAATGCATCCACGGCAGGCGCCAGGAAGACTCCGGCCACGGCGTGGTGAAAATTTCCAGGCAGCCGGTGGCGTTGGCGATCATGACGTCGGGACCGGCGGCCTCGGTGACGAGACGGGCGGCCAGCGCTTCGCCGCAGCCGAGGCAGGCACGGTGGCCCGATTCGATGCCCTGGAAGCGCGGCTGGCTGCGCCGCAGGTCGGCGATGGGAATCGTGGTTTGAGAAGTCGTGTTCATGGTGCGTGGCCTTCCAGGAAGCGGTTCAGCGGTCTTCCGCCGGCAGTTTGTCGAGTTCGACATCGAACACTGCAAACGGGCGTGGCGATTGCGACCGCACCGCTTGCAGCAGGCGCGGGTAGATGTCCAGCGGAATGTCGCGGCCGCCCAGGCCGACGGCGAAATTGTGCACGCGCGGCGGGTTCGGCATGTCGAACAGCGCAGCCTTGACCTCCGCCCCGACGATGCCGCCGCCGCCCGGCGAGAGTGCGCGCTCCAGCACCACCAGATCGGTCACGCCCGCACAGGCCTGCAGCAGGGCCTCGCTGGGAAAAGGCCGGAAAGCCCGCAGCCGGATCAGCTTGACCGTCCCCAGTTCGGGATGCATTTCGCGGGCATCCGCCAGCGTGCCGATCACCGAACCCAGCGTCAGGATGGCCACGCTTGCATCGGCATCGCCTTCGACCTGCACCAGGCTGCCCTGGCTGCGTCCGGTGAGCGCGCACCAGTCGGCGTCGGCCGCCACGATCTCGGCAGCCGCATTGAGCAGCGCCTGGTGGTGCGAATGGCGGGCTTCGGGATAGAAGTCGGGCGACACCAGCGTCCCCATGCTGATCGGCTTCATCGGGTCGAGCGTGCGCGCGAAATGATAGGGCGGCAGGAAGGCGTCGACCTGCTGCTGCGACGGTACGTCGATCGGCTCCAGCGTGTGGGTCAGCGTGAAGCCGTCGACGCACACCATCACCGGCAGTTCGGTTCGCTCGGCGATGCGGTAGGCCTGGATCGTGGTATCGACCGCTTCCTGGTTGTCGGCGCAGTAAAGCTGGATCCAGCCTGCGTCACGCACCGCCATGGAATCCTGCTGGTCGTTCCAGATCGACAGCGGCGCGCCGACCGCGCGGTTGGCGCAGGTCATGACGATGGGGACGCGGCTGCCCGCGATGTTGAACAGCACCTCGCTCATCAGCAGGATGCCCTGCGAAGCGCTGGCCGTGTAGGTGCGGCTGCCGGCGACCGCCGCGCCCAGCACCACGGAAGCGGCGGAAAACTCGCTTTCCACGCTGACGTACTCGCATACCAGCTTGCCGTCGGCGACCAGCTTGGCGATGTTTTCGACGATATGCGTCTGCGGGGTGATTGGATACGCCGCGATGACCTGCGGCCGGCACAGCGCGACCGCCCGCGCGATCGCCTGTGAACCTTCAAGCGCCTGTCGCATGCGCCCTCTCCTTCCAGTGTCCTGCCGGTACGTGCTGCGACGCGGCCTCGATCAGGCGCAGGTTGCGCTCGAGTATGTCGCCCCTGAATTTCTGTTCCAGCGCCTTGGTGAGGGCGTCCATGGGCAGGATCTGCGTCAGGGTGAGAAAGGCCGACAGCAAGGCAGTGTTGGGAACGGGCCGGCCGAGATGCGTCTTGGCGAGCTGGGTGGCGGGCAGGGTCACCACGGCACTGCCCACCTGCTCGCCGATGGTGGCCGCGTCGAGCGAGGTGTTGACCAGAATGCCGCCGCCTGGCCGCAGTCCGTCCAGTACGCCAGGCACCTTGAGCAGGGCACGATCCTGCACGATCAGAAAATCGGGTTGCAGCACCTGGTTGCGCCGGCGCAGGGCGCGCTCGGCGATGCGGACGAAGGACACCACGGGGGCACCGCGTCGTTCTGCACCAAAAGCGGGAAAGGCCTGTCCAAAATGGCCCTCGTCGATTGCGGCCGTTGCCAGCAGGTACGCCGCGACCACATTGCCCTGGCCGCCGCGCCCATGAATGCGGACCTCGATCAAGCGCGCTTCTCCAGTCGGATTTCAATCATGTGTCATTCCTTGGGCGCAGATGCGGTGCGTCCCGGGTTGGGTGATATGCAAACGCCAGCATCGTGTCATGAAAGTCTTTAAGCAATTACCGGGCCCATGCAGCATGGCTTGCAGGGGATGTCCCGGATGTGAGCGAGGAGTGGATGAATTTTACGGTGGCCGCATGAACCGGCCGTGACAAAAGTGCGTAACGCCAAATTCCTGCCTCAGTTTACTTGAAGCGTCATTGAATGTGCCACATCAGGCAGGGCAAGACCGGATCGAATCGATGCCCTTCCCTGCCCACTGCGTCTACTTCGCGCCCGGCCTTGCACCCTGCCTCGATGAATCGAATCGGATCCCTGGCGGCGCTGGCGAGCCCATCAACCCGGCATTTCGAGTGCCCCTCCACCAACCTGTTTGCAAGACCCGTATTCCTGGACATGTAACATGCGATCGGCATCATCGTCACGAATCTTGGGTAGCGCATGGCACGCAGGTTTGTGCGAAGCTACAGCCACCCACGCATCAACATGATTGGCGAACCGTGAATGCGGGAGCTCGCGAACGGTCCCCCAATGCAGGCGACAGGACGGATGCCGCCGGACAGACTGGATTCCGGGCCGACCACAAGCGACAATCGGTTACTCTTTGATCAATAGCAACCTGGCAATCACCATGACTCAATCCATTGGCATTCTCACCTCGGGCGGCGACACGCCTGGCCTCAACGCCGCCATACGCGGCGTCGGCAAAGCCTGCCTGTCGCATTACGGCATGCACATCATCGGCTTTCGCGACGGCTTTCGCGGCCTCATGGAGAATCGCACCATGGTACTGGATGGCGATACGCTGTCCGGCATCCTTACCAAGGGCGGCACCATCCTCGGTACCAGCCGCGACAAGCCGCACAAGATGCCGATGAACGGCAAGGTGCTCGACATGACCGAGACCATCGTCGCCAACTACCACGCCAATCAACTCGATTGCCTGGTCTGCCTCGGCGGCGGCGGGACCATGAAGAATGCGCTGCGATTGCAGCAGGCGGGCCTCAACATCGTGAGCCTGCCGAAGACCATCGACAACGACGTGGCGCTGACCGAGACCACGTTCGGATTCGATACCGCGCTCGGCATCGCGACCGACGCCATCGACCGCCTGCACAGCACCGCGCACAGCCATCACCGCATCATCGTGGTCGAGATCATGGGGCACCGCGCCGGCTGGCTTGCTCTGGGCGCGGGCATCGCCGGCGGCGCCGACGTGATCCTGATCCCGGAAATTCCCTACCAGGTGGAAGCCGTGGCGGATGCCATCAAGGCACGCAAACGCAAGGGCAAACCGTTCAGCATCGTCGCTGTCGCGGAAGGCGCGCTGACGCAGGAGGAATTCGCTGAGCAGCAGGCCGTCACCGCGAGGAAGAAGGACAAGAAAGCGAAGGAAGTGGTTGCCGAACCCGAGCTGGTCTATGCCGAACGCACCCTGCGTCTGGCGCATCAACTCGAATTGCTGACCGGCCTGGAATCCCGGCCGACCATTCTCGGTCACCTGCAGCGGGGCGGCACGCCCTCCGCCGCCGACCGCCTGCTCGCCACGCGGTTGGGCACGGCCGCCGCCGACCTGATCCAGGCGAAGCAATATGGTTTCATGGTCGCCGCGCGCGGCGAATCGAGCACACCCGTCGCGCTGGAAGACGTTGCCGGTCAGGTCAAGACCGTACCGCCGGACCACCCTTGGGTGGCCAGTGCACGCAGCGTGGGGACGAGTTTCGGAGATTGATGGGAACGCATGCGCTGGTTTGTCCGGCACAGCGGCTCATCCTCGACGAAGGCATGCAAAATGGTTTGAACAGGCCCTGGAAAAATCGCGGCCCACTTGAGCGCGCGTCCGAAGTCCGGGTCGACCCAGCTAGACGTAGTTCAACTTGCGCAAGCGCGTTTCCGCCAGCGAAGACACATTGCTGCTTTCATCCAGCCAGATCGGTTCGCTGACGCCATACCCCTGCGCGTAGTCGACGCCGATTTCGCGGAGCTTGTCGAGAATGGCGATGCTTTCGACATATTCGGCCACGACCTCGATGCCCATGACGCTCACCACGCGCGTGATCGCCTCGGTCATCGCCAGGCTGATTTTTTCGTCGAGGATGTTTTTGACGAACTCGCCGTCGATCTTCACGTAGTCCACCGGCAGGCTCTTTAGATAGGAGAACGAACTCATGCCGATGCCGAAGTCGTCCAGCGCGAAACGGAATCCATCCAGGCGCAACCCCCAGAGAAAATCACTGACACGGTCGATATCGGCAATGGCCGCAGTTTCGGTTATCTCGAAGCAGATCGATTGCGGCGTAATGTGATGACGTGCCGCCTGATCGCGGATGAAATCGATGAAGCCCTTATCGGAAAGTGATGTGGCCGAGATGTTGATCGACCACTGATGCGCACCCTTGAGTTCAGGGGTCGGATGGCGCTTGTGGAAAACTTCGAACACCCGCTTGATGATCCAGCGGTCGAGCGCGGGCATCAGGTTGTAGCGTTCCGCTGCGGGTATGAACTGGGCAGGTTGTACGAGCGTGCCATCCTTGTCGATCATGCGCACCAGGATTTCGCAATGCTGACTGTTGTCAGGCGTGGCGCATACGGGAATGATGGGCTGGTAATAGAGCACGTAGCGATTCTCATCGAGAGCCGAGGTAATGCGCGACAAAACCCGCATTTCCTGCTGACGCTGGTCCAGCTCGACGTCGTCCGGGTTGTAGACCTGGATGCGGTTGCGGCCCTTTTCCTTGGCGGCATAGCAAGCCGCATCCGCAATGCTGATGACCGTTTTCAAATCAATTGACTTGCGCGTGATGACGGTGACGCCAATGCTTACGCCGATACCGAACGTCCGGCCTTCCCAATGGAAACGGAAGGCCTTGATTGCGGACAGCATGTTTTCGGTGATGCGTGCGGCCTCATCCAGCCCTGCATTCTGGATCAGCAGGCCGAATTCATCTCCGCCCAGACGCGCCAGCGTTTCATCCCCCGGTAGCAGCGATTTGAGCAGTTCCGTGATATTGCACAACAACTGGTCGCCCGCGGCGTGGCCGCAACTGTCGTTGATGACCTTGAACTGGTCCAGGTCCAGATAACACACGACATGCTTCTCGTTGCGGCGGCGCGAACCGAGGAAGGCCGCTTCAAGACGCGTCTGGAACTCGCGCCGGTTCACCAGCCCCGTCAGCGTGTCGTGCCGTGCTTCGTGTGCCAGGCCATCGGCGATCCTGCGCAGCCGGGTGACGTCCTGCAGCAGCACCAGCGCACCGGCGATATGGTTGTTCGCTCGCTGCACCGGCGCCACACTGCCTTCCACGGCTGTCTGGGTGCCATCCGCCCGTATCAGGACGGCATCTGCTCCCAGCGGCATTGCCGTGCCCTTTGCCAGGGCCTGGGTCAAATGCCCAACGATGGATCCACTGAGCGTGTTGCCAGCCAATACTATGATCTCGCCAAGCGGTTTGCCGACCGCATTGGCCACCGACCAGGCGGTGAGTGTTTCAGCGGGCTCGTTCATGTACTGAACGACTCCGGCAATGTCGGTCACGATGGCCGGGCGGTCTAGACGCGCCAGAAGTGTCGAGGCGGCGCCTTGAACATGGCCTGAATCATCCGTGCTGGCCTGACCCAGACTGACACTACCGAGAAGTTTTTTTAACATTTGGGCCCCCGCGATCCGCCTTTCCTGGCCAGTGATCAGCAATGCGCGTGCCCGCCTAGAACCCCATGAATTATTTAACTATTTTTAGGCCGGACCGTGGAACGGCGTCAGCTTCTCAGCAGCTTCATCAAGATTCCTCATCACAAAGCTGGCCCTGTGCCGCGGTGACAGCCCCCGAAACCCGGGGGCCAGACGGCTTGCGCAGCGTGGGGGGATCCGCTGCATCCGGACCCATGAAACGACCCGGTCAATTGGCGGACTGGCATTTGTTCATGAAGCTCGTTTTGGCAGCACCATGAAGTTTCTTGCCAGCCGCCTGCTCCTCGCAATACGGCATCAATCCATCGGCCACACATTTCTTCGTGAAGCTGCTCCTGGCCGCCCCGGCGAGCTTCTTTTCCGCGGATGTCACTTCGCAACTGTCTCGAACGCATTTCCGCATGAAGCTGCCCTGCGCGGCGCCTGCAAGCCTCTTCTCCTGAGCCTGGGCCATGCAGGCACTGTCGGCGGCAAATGCCGGGGACGACAGAACGAGGGCGCCGAGGAGGGCAATAAGGGATTTCATGAGCTTCCTTTCAAGGGTCTGGTGTCTGGAAACAGAATGATAATCGAAGCCCGTGCGGAGCCTGTGGCGGCCATCGGCCCTGAAGCGCCTTGCCTTCCCGACATGCAACCCGTCGCTTGCGGATGAACAAGTGTCCGCCAATGACACGCCGGGCTCTACGAAAGCGATGCGCCAGGCGCGCTGACGCGCCGCGCCCTGTGCTTGAACGCAGGCACGCATGAATGTTGAGCATCAGCGCTGCGCCAGGTTCGGCCACCATACCAATCTTCGATATTGTGTCTTGCGGACCTGAAGCGCCCCGTCATCTTATCAAGGCGGTCATCGCCACGCCAAAGATGGTTTGCAGCCGGTTCATTTCCCCAGCTTTTCATCGTAAGCTGACGGCTGGAACCCAGGCATACACACGAGCGAGGCCCTGATGGAAAAATCAAATAGTCGGCTGGACCAGGTTATTCTCGAAGCGCGACGCAATGCCGAGAAGCGGGCTCAGGGCTATCGATCGCAGGCGCTCAAGCTCTTTCCCTGGGTATGCGGGCGCTGTGCCCGAACGTTCACGCACAGCAATCTTCAACTGCTAGAAGTTCACCACAAGAACGGCAATCACGACGACAACCCGTCGGATGGCGGCAATTGGGAACTGCTCTGCACCTATTGCCATGAGCATGAACACTCCAAGCTGAAGGACTTGGCGGGCCGCATCGATCCGAAAGGCTCCCCGCCGGCCTCCACGTTCAGTCCCTTTGCCGATCTGAAGGCAATGCTGGAAACGAGGAAACGGGGTTAAGCCGGAGCCAGGCATTCCAGGCGGCCCGGGCGTCGCACCGCAAAAGACCCGGGCAGCCAGTGCTGTGGGGCGACAACCACGTTGGTGGACGCAGCCGTTCCCGCGTTCGGTTTTGATATTGCCAGGTCGCGGGGCCGACCACAGGAAACCGTTACATAAACTGTAGCCACCTGTTTCTCAGCTGAGAGAAGTACGTGGCGCCCGCGTTGTTCCGCCCAAAACATGTGATCATGCTCTCTCGACATGTGTATCCAGAGATTCAAACGAAATGTGCGGCATAGCCGGTCTTGTCCACCTTGATGGAAGGCCATTATCAGATCCGGCGGATCGCCTGATTCTCGAGCGTATGGGTAACGCAATGCAGCATCGCGGTCCAGACGACGCGAGCATAACGGTTTGGAACAACTTGGGGCTAGTATTCCGGCGCCTTTCCATCATTGATATCGATGGTGGCGCGCAGCCGTTTCATACGCTGGATGGACGTATCAGTTCAATCACCAACGGCGAAATATACAACCATCGCGATCTGCGTACCCATCTGGCGAAGCGCCATGAATTCCGTACAAGGTCCGACTGCGAAGTACTGCCCTTTCTTTACCTGGACCGTGGGCTTGAGATGTTCGATCCGGTTAACGGGATGTACGCAACCGCACTGCTCGATCGCCATTTGAATCGCTTGATCCTGGCACGTGACAGACTGGGTGAAAAGCCCTTGTTCTATAGCGTGTTGCCATCCGGTCAGACACTGGTCTTTGCGTCCGAGCTGAAGGCGCTATTCGTCCATCCAGAAGTACCTCGGCGATTCGACTGGCAGACGATGCTTACCCGTGTACAGAACATCGACATGACCGCAGGTGAACGCCCTTCTGGCTATCTAGGAATAGACCGCCTTCCTGCCGGGGCGATGATGGACCTCTCGCTGCATGATGGAAGTTATCGGATCCACCGCTATTGGCGGTTGCCTGACCGCGATGACTCGAACCATCAGACCAATGCGGATGAATGTATCGAGCAGTATCGAGCCCTGCTCGACGACAGCATGCGTTTGCGGCAGGTTGCCGATGTTGGTTGCGGACTCTTTTTGAGTGGCGGCATCGATTCCTCCGCGCTGGCAGCACTCGCCAGCCATCGGCAATCCATGCCGACATTCAGCATACGGAACGCGAGCACGCTTGAGGATGCTGAAGCAGCGGCACGGGTTGCCAGACATCTGGGGATGCCCAACCATCAAATCAGTTTCGATCAATCGGCAGCCGGCCTCAAACCGGATCACTGGCGCCGGATTCTATGGACTTGCGAGTACGCAGACATCAACGCCGAGCAGCTGTTCAAGTATTACCTCCACGCCTATGCACGTCAGCGCTATCCAGCGCTCAAAGTGATCCTGCTTGGCCAGGGTAGCGATGAGTTCAATGGCGGTTATCTGAGCATGCTGCTGGACCGTTCACCGCCTTTCGGAGACCAGGACTGGCTGCGGATGGATGAAGCCATACGCAGGGAGGATGTTGCCCATGTGGCCTTTACCACGGGTCTGGTCGGACGGGCTGGACACCTGGTCAGGCAGGGTGTCATTCGGCAGGACTTCATCTCTTCCGTCCTGGGCGGGCGAGAAAGCGGCCTGTCCATCTGGGACAGGTATGTAAAGCTATACCGGGGAAACCTGGATACCCATCTTTGGCATGAAGACCGCACTGCGGCTGCGCACTCGATCGAGAACCGAGTGCCGTTCCTTGATCACCGTCTGGTCGAGTTTCTGGCCCAGATCCCGGTGCGGCTCCATGCGGAACTCTTTACCGATAAAAGGATATTGCGCCATGCCATAAAGGATCTGCTTCCGATTGACATCGTGAATCGCTGCAAGGGGCCCCTCTTTTACGGAGGGGAACAGCACCACACTTTCCGGATGATGCATGGCTTATTGATGAGCAAACAGGGCGAGTTGCTGGATCAGGCTGTAGAAGGATCCCGAATCACGGACGGCCCCATTGATGAGTCAAGATTGCGCTCCATGGCAAAGGAAGTCGCTCGCGACCCCAAAATGCCCCTTTTCGAGCAGTTCTTGGCGATTGTAAATATGGGCGTGCTAGCCCATATGTCGTCCACCCTGGAAATTCCCGCCAGCCCCTCGATGAGCGAAGAACCGCCCATCGAGGAGATCAATCAGCCTTCAAGATCCTTCCCCCATACAGCGGCCAACGCATACGTCAATTCAGCAAGCCTTCCGCCTTCAAGCTGCCCTTGGGTCTGAAGTTGCAGAATCAGCCCAAGTGCTCAAAGAAGTGCGGCGATTTTGAATCCGTAGCAGGCCACTTGCATCCTCGGCCCCTGGAGGCTGGCCCGGGAAGAGGCGACTCCACCCCCTCGCACCACAAGCTTACGCCTGCCAACGCCTCTCGCCATACCTTCCGGGAAAGCCTTTCTAATGTTCGAAACAATTGCCATGGGTAAGGCCGTGACATGAGCCCCTGCTTCGCGTCTCGCGATGGCCGTGTCAACCCATTGCCGTCGCGGTCTCACGTTCCCGGCAATCGCCGGTAGCGGGTACGTCCCCGATACCGATGCCGGAATCCTCGATCGGTGCCATCGGGTCGGCGCCAATGGTTCCGACAAACAGGCGCCAGGACTCGGGATCGTTCAGATCGTCGAGCCGCGCCTGGACATAGGCGATGCGCGCGTCCAGTTCGAGGCGACGCGACTCGTCGACGTTGCGCGGGTTATGCGCGAAGCGCGTGAGTTCGTCGAGGTTGCGCGTCCATAGCGCGATATCGCGCTCGCGCTTGACCTGCAGGCGCTGCCGATACCAGTCGGATTCGAGCAGGGCCTCGCGCGTGAACATGGCACGGATCTCCGGCGCATGCACATCCAGGCCCTGGTAATGGCCATCAGCCATGATGGCGAGCAGCACCTTCAACGGCGGGCAGGCCTCTTCGATGCTGCCGTCCTCGAAATAGCGCCTTGCCACGCGCTCCTGGGCCTCGACGATGTTGTGAACGCCGTCGGCGAAGACCGCCAGGTCCTGGGTTTCCGGCTTGAGGATGGCCTCGGTGAAGACCGCACGCGGGTTGTCGAAGATCTTGCCCATGTAGTGGGCGACGAAACGCTCGTTGATGCGGTAGCCGAGCCGGCTGGCGAGCACGCGCCTGCCCTCGAAGTCGAAATCCTCCAGCGCTTCCATGTAGCCCTGCCCGATGAGCCAGGATGCCTCGCGATGCTCGCGCTGCATCCGGGCCCAGATTTCCGGCATCAGCAGGCTGATGTCGTGGTCCACGCGCAGCTGCGACCCGATATGCCCGGCGGGCGTCGAGAAGCCGTCGTACCCGGTGAGTATCATCGAGACCAGCGCGTTGTTGAGATCGGTCGTGGGCCGCAGCGCATTGAACGGTCCCTTGGTGAGCGCGCCTTCCGATCCCGCACCGGTGGTGGACGGCGAGGTTCCCGTCAGGGAACAGATGTAGTCCATGAACAGTTCCGGCAGTGCCTGATAATGCAGCGGGTTGTAAACCGCCAGCGGCCGGATGTCCTTGCCCGGCGGATTGTTGCGGCGCCCGGACAAGACGGCGTCGACGCTCACGCACACCGTGGCATCGGCAGCCAGCTTGCGGTGGAAGCGCATGCCCATTTCGGCCGCATATTTGCGGATCGGGTTGGCGATGTCTGGACGCAATTGCAGATAGCGCGGGTTCTTCGACGGCTTGCCGTCGACCAGTCGCGGACGCGCGGAGGAAACGACGATCTGCTCCGTGCGCGCCGCCTCCAGCAGCAGGTCACGCATCGGCGGCGTATAGCCGTACAGACTCAAGACATCCTCGACTTCGGCGGCAAGCGCGGCGCCGGTCAGCGGTTCGAAGTTCGAAATGAAGTTGTCGGGCAGGGCCATGTCGGCCTCGGCCTGCTTGTCGTAGCCCGGCGTGACTGCATCGTCGGGGCGCTGAAACAGGCGCATTTCACAATTGTGCGTCAGCTTGACGCTGCCCGGCTGCCCCAGTCCCGGCTTGCAGTGGGTCGTCCCGGCCACGGGCGCGACCACCGACACGGTGATGTCGTCTTCCATCTGCACCTTCTCGGCGGGGATAAAATCCTGGCGCAGCTTGAAGGTCCGCCACTGCTCGTCGTCATCGAATCCCACCCGCAGGTAGCTCGCGATGATGCGCCTGCCGAACATTTTCAGTTCGTGTCCCGGCGCGCCGTCCACCACGTCGACCGTGAGTTCCTCATCCCAACGCCCGATCCACTCCGCGCGATAGAAACGCTTGATCAGGAACACCAGCGCCAGGATGCGCGGCGGGATGCTGTCGAGCCAGGCGTTGTATTCGTCCGTGTAGCTCGACGAGGGCGTCAGCAACTTGATCACCGAGCCGAGACTGCGTTCCATGCTCAATGGCTTGCGCGCAGCGTCGCGATCCTCGAGCTCGAAGCCAGGCCTGAAACGCGTGCTGTAATCGGCTTCGAATATGCTCCGCACCCAGGCGAGGTCGCGCTCCAGGTCGTCGATGAACAAGGGCCCGTAGAGCACGGCATCCTCGAGCGACTTGGAAATCTCCGACTTGCCGCCGCCGGACACCGTGCACGGCTTGTGGCAGAAGGTGCCCTCCGGTTCGATGCCGATCAGGCGCCACGATGGCGCGCCCGGATGCCGGCGCATTTCAAGCTTGTAGCCGTTGGGCTGCATGTAGATCTTGCCCGGCATCAGGCGGATACGATGAGTCCGGTGATCGTGTTCCCAGCTGATGCTCTGTGCATTGAGGTCGAAGCGCACCGCCTGCGGCACGTAGACGATGTCCGGATAATTTACGTCGACGGCATGACCCTCGGGCATGACGCGCATGAACTGACCGTAGCGCGCCACCATGTCGTGGAAGGAATACCCCGGCTCCCGCGTGACGCTGTCGACGCCGTATTCCTCGCCATGGTTGCGGCACTGGAACAGCAACGCGCCGCCGGCATGCTCTTCCTCGGCCAGGCCGTAGAGATTGGCGGCGAAGCTGATCTGGGTCTTGACCTCTTTCTTGCAGTAGCCGAAGTAGTTGTCGGCCAGGATGGTGACCATGACGCCGCTGGCATCGCGCGCGGTGAGCTTGAAGGCCTGGCCGTCGTTGTAGCGTTCGTCCGGCTGTTTCCAGCACATGCCCTCGCGGCGCTGGCGCTCGTTCGCCGCATCCCATTGCGGCAGGCCCAGTTCGCGCTTGGTGAGGCGGGTCAGATGCGGCGCCAGCACCACGCAGCCGGTGTGTCCGCTCCAGTGTTCGACGTCGAGGGCAGCGTCATGCTCCGGCATCAGGGGATTGCCGCCGTTGCCGAAGATGCTCTCGACGAAATCCAGATTGCTGACCAGGTTGCCGGGTGCGAAGAAGCGGATCTCCATGCTCTTCTCCGGCGCCATGCCGGGAATGGCCGGGCAGATGACCGGACGCAACAGCAGCGAGACGAACATGCGTGCGGGATCGGGCTGGTTGATGGTGTACGGCAGCGCGAGCAGGTCCTGCGGCGGGTTGAAGGCATGCTTGAGCATGCGCGCGAACACCTCGCGCGGGACGGCTTTCTTGTCGCCGGGAATGGGCAGGCCGCCTTCGGCGATGTGGAACAGGCCCTTGGTGGTGCGGCGGTCGCTGGCCGGGTTGTGCAGTACGCCCTGGCGTACACGGTAGCTGGAAACGATGTCCGAGCGGAACACGTCCGAATCGACCGGCAGCGACAACTCGCGCGCGAGTCCCTCATGGTCGAGGATGAATGTCTGGCCGGGCAGATGCGGCACCTCGTCCACACCCGCCAGGTAGCGTTCGAGGAATTGCTGAATGCGCCGGTCGGGCGGACTCAGAAAATCGGACAGCAGCCAGTTCTTGGCCCGGTAGGCCATGAGCAGGTCATGCGCCACTTCCATGAACTCGTCGCTCTCCTGGCCGCGCACGGGAGGCTGGCCGGATGATGCCAGCTTGAGGTTGATGTACAGACGCAGGTTGACCTGTTCACGCTGTGCCTCATCGAGCGGGCCCGGACCCGAATGATTGAATCTGTTCATGTCTGTTTCCCGTATTTCCGAACCCCAACTTATATCGCAATTTACTACGCGTCAGCCAAAATCTGGCCGACAGAATGGACCATGCATTGTAAACCCACGCACAGTGGCCGACCCGCCACGGCAGAACGTCCCGTCCAATGGGTACGGGTTCCACACGACCGAGGTTTACGGGGAGTCCCCGCCTGGCATTGCGTTCGTCCCTGCAGAGAACGCCCCGTCGGGGCGTTCTCTGCAGGGGACTACACTTGCGGATGCGCGCGTTCGCTCTTGCTATGCAGCTTGTTGAGCGCGTGCAGGTAGGCCTTGGCCGAAGCCACGACAATGTCGGTATCGGCACCCTGCCCATTGACCACGCGGCCGTCCCGCGCCAGCCGCACGGTCACTTCGCCCTGCGCATCGGTGCCGCTGGTGATGTTGTTGACCGAATACAGCAGCAGGTTGGCGCCGCTGGCGACCACCGATTCCAGCGCCTTGAAGGTCGCATCGACCGGACCGGACCCCTCGCCGCGCGCCTCCATTTCTTCACCATCGTCGGTGAACGTGATTCGTGCACGTGGAATTTCGCCCGTCTCGGAACAGACTTTCATCGACACCAGCTTGAACCGCTCGTGCTCGGTCGCGTAGCCTTCGTCGGAAACGAGTGCCTGCAGGTCTTCGTCGAAGATCTCGCGCTTCTTGTCGGCCAGGCTCTTGAAGCGGGCGAACGCGGCATTCAGCGCCTCCTCGCTGTCCAGCACGATGCCGAGCTCGGCCAGCTTGGTCCTGAATGCATTGCGGCCAGACAGCTTGCCGAGGCTGAGCCGGTTGGCGTTCCAGCCCACGTCTTCGGCGCGCATGATTTCGTAGGTCTCGCGGTGCTTCAGCACGCCGTCCTGATGGATGCCGGACTCGTGGGCAAAGGCATTGGCGCCGACGATAGCCTTGTTCGGCTGCACCGGGTAGCCGGTGATGGAAGAGACGAGCTTCGACGACGGCACGATCTGGGTGGCATCGATCCGGGTGTCGCAATTGAACACATCCTTGCGCGTGCGCACCGCCATCACGATTTCTTCCAGCGAAGCATTGCCGGCACGCTCGCCGAGGCCATTGATGGTGCATTCGACTTGGCGCGCGCCGTTCATCACGGCGGCGAGCGAATTGGCGACCGCCATGCCGAGGTCGTTGTGGCAGTGGGTCGACCAGATCACCTTGTCGGAATTCGGCACGCGCTCGATCAACTGCTTCATGCGCTCCCCCCACAGGGCGGGGATGCTGTAGCCGACGGTGTCGGGCACGTTGAGCGTTCTGGCGCCGGCCCTGATCACCTCGTCGAAGATGCGGACGAGGAAATCCATGTCGGAGCGCACCGCGTCTTCGGCAGAGAACTCGACGTCGTCGGTATATTCGAGTGCGAGCTTGACCGCTTTGACCGCCGCTTCGACCACCTGGTCCGGCTGCATGCGCAGCTTCTTCTCCATGTGGATCAGGCTGGTGGCGATGAAGGTATGGATGCGCCCCGACCTCGCCGGCTTGATGGCGCCGCCGGCCGCGTGGATATCGCGTTCGTTGGCGCGCGCCAGCGAACACACGGTCGAGTTCTGGATCGTCTCGGCGATCGTGCGGATCGCTTCGGCGTCACCCGGGCTCGCCGCGGCAAAGCCGGCCTCGATCACGTCGACGCCGAGCTTCTCCAGTTGGCGCGCAATGCGCAATTTCTCATCCTTGGTCATCGCCGCGCCGGGGCTTTGCTCGCCGTCGCGCAAGGTGGTGTCAAAAATAAACAAACGGTCTTTCATGGCTGGCTCCATGCTGGGTCGGCGTCAGGCCGACGCATTATATAAGGCTGCCGCGCGAAGCTTGCGGCGCGAGGGTACAACTGGGGGGGGAGTTCAATGTGCGCGCGCGACGCGCAGCAGCAGGCTGCCGAACAGGACATTCGACAGGCAGGTGAGATAGGACGGGTGCGACTGATTAGACATGGTCTAAATTGTATCTATTTTCCGTCTCCCCGCAAGGGGGGCGGCGCGTCGGCCGCCTTCTTGCGACGCATGCGTCGCAGCAGCGCATCGGCATATCCCGACAGGGCGTACAAGGCGAACACGATGAACAGCACCTCGGGCGGGCTGGTCGACACCAGGATGAAGGCCAGCACCACCAGCAGGATGACGAAGAACGGCACACTTTTCCTGAGGTTGATCTCCTTGCCGCTGTAGTAGCGGAAGTTGCTGACCATGGTCAGCCCGCCGAACAGCGCAACAAACGCTGCAAGCCAGCGCACCTCATGCCCATCCACGCCATACTCGACCATCACCCAGACAAAGCCCGCAACCAGGGCCGCGGCCGACGGACTCGGCATTCCCTGGAAAAAGCGCTTGTCGGTCACGGTTTCAAGCTGGGTATTGAAGCGCGCCAGGCGCAGGGCTGCGCCGGCACAATAGACGAAAGCGGCGATCCATCCCAACTTACCCATGCCCTGCAGGGCGAATTCGTAAATGACCAGCGCTGGCGCCACACCGAAAGACACCATGTCGGACAAGCTGTCGTATTCGGCACCGAACGCACTCTGGGTATGCGTCATGCGCGCAACGCGGCCATCGAGCCCATCGAGCACCATGGCGATGAAGATGGCCACCGCCGCATGCTCGAAGCGCCCATTCATCGCCTGCACCACGGAATAAAACCCGGCGAAGAGCGCGCCGGTGGTGAAGAGATTCGGCAGCAGATAAATGCCGCGATCACGCATTCGCGCGCGTCTGGTTTCGGATTTGTTGTGTCGAAAGTCGAGCATGCAGGGGAAAGTTTACCAGCGTGCCAGGATCGTACGTCCACCCGTCACTTTTTGTCCGATCGTGACCTCGGCGCGTGCAGTGGTCGGCAAGTAGACGTCGACCCGCGAACCGAAGCGGATGAAGCCATAGCGCTGGCCTCGCACGAGCTTGTCGCCGGTGCGTACGTAACAGAGGATGCGGCGCGCGATCAGGCCGGCGATCTGCACCGAGGTCACATCGCCGCGCGCGCCCTGGATCCAGATCGCGTTGCGCTCGTTCTCGGTCGAGGCCTTGTCGAGATCGGCGTTGACGAAGCTGCCCGGGTTGTACCACCGTCCCTTGACCTCGCCGTCGACGGGGCTCTTGTTGGAATGCACGTTGAACACGTTCATGAACACGCTTATCTTCAGCGCTTCGCGTTCCAGGTAGGGGTCGTTGACCTTCTCCACCGCGACGATGCGGCCGTCGGCCGGCGCGATCACCGCATCGGCGTCGGCCGGCGGCACGCGTGCCGGGTCGCGGAAAAACTGCAGCGCGAACACCGCCCAGATCCAGAACGGGACCGACCACCAGCCGATGAGCCAGGTTGCGATCAATGCGGCGGAAAACGCCGCCAGCAGTACCAGCCAGCCCTCGCGGGCGATGAGGGGATGTGTCATGTCTTAGGGGCTAGGGGCTAGGGGTTAGGAGCTAGGGGCTAGGGAGTTGAGGAAGCGCGACGCAGCCGCGCACCCCCTATATCCTAAATCCTAGCCCCTAGATCCTTAGTTTTTAGATTGATCGACCAGCTTGTTGGCGGCGATCCAGGGCATCATCGCGCGCAACCGGGCGCCGACGACCTCGATCTGGTGTGCGGCGTTGTTGCGGCGCCATGCGGTCATCTCGGGGTAGTTGGACTGTCCTTCGAGAATGAAACGCTTGGCGTAGCTGCCGTTCTGGATGTTCGCCAGGCATTCCTTCATCGCGGCCTTGGACTGGGCGTTGATGACCTGGGGACCGGTCACGTATTCGCCATACTCCGCGTTGTTGGAGATCGAGTAATTCATGTTGGCGATGCCGCCTTCGTACATCAGGTCGACGATCAGCTTCAGTTCGTGCAGGCACTCGAAGTAGGCCATCTCGGGTGCATAGCCTGCTTCGGTCAGCGTTTCGAAACCTGCCTTGACCAGTTCGACGGCGCCGCCGCACAGCACGGCCTGCTCGCCGAACAGGTCGGTCTCGGTCTCGTCCTTGAAGGTGGTCTCGATGATGCCGGTGCGGCCACCACCGATGGCGGAAGCGTAAGACAGGGCGAGGTCACGCGCCTTGCCCGAAGCATCCTGGAACACGGCGATCAGATCGGGAATGCCGCCGCCCTTGACGTACTCGGAACGCACGGTATGACCCGGGGCCTTGGGGGCGATCATGATCACGTCGAGGTCGGCACGCGGCACGATCTGGTTGTAGTGGATGGAGAAGCCGTGGGCGAATGCCAGGGTCGCGCCCTTTTTCAGGTTGGGTTCCACTTCATCGCGATAGAGCCGGGACTGGAACTCGTCGGGCGTCAGGATCATCACCAGGTCGGCGCCGGCGACCGCCTCGGGCACGGTCTTGACCTTGAGGCCCGCGTTTTCGGCCTTCTTGGCGGAGGCGGAGCCGGGACGCAGGGCGACCGTGACCTTGACGCCGGAATCCTTGAGGTTGCAGGCATGGGCATGGCCCTGCGAACCGTAGCCGATGATGGCGACCTTGCGCTTCTTGATGAGGGAAAGGTCGGCGTCCTTGTCGTAATAAACTTTCATGGTGGGTTCCTGAAGAAAATGGAAGATCAGACTTTGAGGCTGCGCTCGCCGCGTCCGATGCCAGACGCGCCGGTGCGCACGGTTTCGATGATGACGGCGGGATCGATCGCCTCGAGGAAGGCGTCGAGCTTGTGGCCGGCGCCCGTCAGCTCGATAGTGTAGGTCGCGTCGGTGACGTCGATGATGCGGCCGCGGAAGATGTCGGCGGTACGCTTCATTTCCTCGCGTCCCGACCCCACTGCCTTGACCTTGACCAGCATCAGCTCGCGCTCGATGTGAGGGCCGTCGGTCAGGTCCATCACCTTGATCACGTCGACCAGCTTGTTCAGTTGCTTGGTAATCTGCTCGATGATCTCTTCCGATCCCGTGGTGACGATGGTCATGCGCGACAAGGTGGCGTCTTCGGTCGGCGCCACGGTGAGCGACTCGATGTTGTAGGCCCGGGCCGAGAACAGACCGGCGACGCGCGAGAGCGCTCCCGCTTCGTTTTCCATCAGCAGGGAAATGATGTGGCGCATGTCAGAGCTCCTCCGCCAGAATCATTTCGGACAGTCCCTTGCCGCCTTCGACCATGGGGAAGACGTTCTCGGTCTGGTCGGTCTGGAAGTCCATGAACACCAGGCGTTCCTTCAGCGCGGGCGAGAACGCTTCCTTCAGCGCGGCCTCGACGTCTTCCGGCTTGTCGATGCGCATGCCGATGTGGCCGTAGGACTCGGCGAGCTTCACGAAGTCGGGCAGCGATTCCATGTAGGACTCGGCATAGCGGCTGCCGTAGAAGAACTCCTGCCACTGCCGCACCATGCCCATGTAGCGGTTGTTGAGCGTGATGACCTTGACCGGGATGCGGTACTGCTTGCAGGTCGACAGTTCCTGGATGCACATCTGGATGCTCGATTCGCCCGTGATGCAGGCGACCTGCGCATCCGGGAAGGCAAGCTGCACGCCCATGGCATACGGCAGGCCGACGCCCATGGTGCCGAGGCCGCCGGAGTTGATCCAGCGGCGCGGCTTGTCGAACTTGTAGTATTGCGCCGCCCACATCTGGTGCTGTCCCACATCTGACGTCACATAGGCATCGCCCTGGGTGACCTCCCACAGCTTCTCGACCACGTATTGCGGCTTGATGATGGGGCTGTTGCGATTGTAATTGAGGCAGTTCTTCGAGCGCCACAATTCGATCTGCGTCCACCAGGCATTCAGCGCGGCCGAATCGGGCCGCTCCTTGGCCTGCTTCAGCAGCGACAGCATGTCGCCCAGCACGTTCTTCACGTCGCCGACGATGGGCACGTCGACCTTGACGCGCTTGGAGATCGACGACGGATCGACATCGACATGGATGATGCGGCGTTGTTCGCGCGCAAAATGCGCCGGGTTGCCGATCACGCGATCGTCGAAACGCGCGCCGACGGCCAGCAGCACGTCGCAGTGCTGCATCGCCATGTTGGCTTCGTAGGTCCCGTGCATGCCCAGCATGCCGAGGTTCTGCCGGTCGGTGGCGGGATAGCCGCCCAGGCCCATCAGGGTGTTGGTGACTGGAAAGCCCAGCAGGCGGGCCAGCTCGATCAAATGCTCCGATGCATCGCCCAGCACCACGCCGCCACCCGCATAGACCATCGGGCGCTTGGCTTCCAGCAGCATCTGCACGGCGCGCTTCAACTGCCCGGTATGGCCCTTGACCACGGGGTTGTATGAGCGCATCTCGATCGTCGCCGGATAATCGAAGTCGGTGGTGTGATAGGTCACATCCTTGGGCACATCGACCACCACCGGACCGGGGCGTCCGGTTGCGGCAATGATGAAAGCCTTTTTCATCGTCGCCGCGAGATCCTTCACGTCCTTGACGAGGAAGTTGTGCTTGACGCAGGGACGCGTGATGCCCACGGTGTCGACTTCCTGGAACGCATCCAGCCCGATCGCCGCGGTCGGCACCTGGCCGGTGACGACGACGATCGGGACGGAATCCATGTAGGCGGTGGCAATCCCGGTCACCGCATTGGTGACGCCCGGGCCCGAGGTGACCAGCGCCACCCCGACGCGGCCGGTGGAGCGCGCATAGGCGTCCGCCGCGTGGACGGCCGCCTGTTCATGGCGCACCAGCACATGCTTGAATTTGTCCTGCTTGAAGATTTCGTCGTAGATGTTGAGCACAGCCCCGCCGGGATAGCCGAATACAAATTCGACCCCCTCTTCGGCCAGACAACGTACGACGATCTCGGCGCCCGTGGCTTCCATAAACTGGTAAAAATCAATTCGTTGGTGAACCTGTGAGGGTAATCGTTTTGCCCCGATCCGGTCAAGAAATCGTGCGCTGAGGCGGCTGCCCGGCAATCTTCTTGCGGAATATGACGATAAATGCCACAGAGGGTATGACGGAGAGGTTTCAAGTTCTATCCGGAGCAGACGGGGCTAGTCCCGGACTTGCCATCACGTTGATCGTATCTGCCTGGAGTCTGGCAGCCCACGGGGAAACCGGGGCTTCCGTTAAATTTGCTGGTTGACGACTCCACTCACAGAATCTGGTGCCATAGCCCTCCAGGCCTGGCGACGCGCACCCTGGATTCAATTTCGGCCTGTCGGACGAAGCACGATCCGCCATGCCTGCGCCCCCATTGCACCCGGTGCGTTCATTCGGCAACTCGACCAGCAAAGAAAAATGTTCCGCCCCCCGGCTTTCCGGGAATGGAGGGCGCACCCGTTTGACTATTCGTGCGCCGCTTCCCTCAGCGCATCCATGATCTCGTTCATCGATCCCTGTGCGTTGTCGAACAGGCAGACCATATTCCCCACGCTGCACACCGTCATTCCAGCGCCCTGCACGACCCACCCCTGCGACGGCGACCAGCCACGCATTTGCGAAAACAGCGACAGCAGGTCGGTATTGCTCGACACCATGCGGCGATACCACTGGGCAAACTTCGCCAGGCGATCCATCAGGTCCTGCGGCAGGATGCCTTCTGCCTCCATGAGCACGCCGTCGTCACGAAAACGGCATACCGCCGTGACGCCTTCCAGCACCAGTATTTTTCTCAGCGACATACGCGCTCCTCAGGCAGCCTGCAAGGCATTGAAGGTGGCTTCGTAGTCAGCGTCGCGATTCCTGACGACGATTCCGCAGTTGCCATTCACGACCACGGACCACTCCAGCCCCACCACCGAAAAGCCCTTGAGCGGCTCGAACCCGCCCTGCCCGGTGACGGCTTCCCAGCCGCGCGCCTCCATGGTGGCGATCGCCTGATTGGCGACGCATGAATGCGTCAACAGGTCGAGGACCTGCTTCGTCAGTTCGGTCCCCTCGCGCAGCACGTGTGACTCCAGGTCGCCCTTGTCGGAGTAGGTAAACGCGGCCAGCGCACCCGGCAGCTCCATCATTCTTTCCAGATTCATATTTGTCTCCCCCGTGTTCATATCAAGATTCAGTACAAGGCTTCCTTGGTGTCGCCACCGAGCCTGGCATACAGATTGACCAGCAGATCGTCCTGGATGTCGCCTACCTTGGCACGCATGATCGTCATGACGTCGTTCAGCAATTCCTCCCGGTTTTCGATGAAGGCAAAATAATTGCCTACCGCGCACACCGTGACCTGCGCACCCCGCACGATCCAGCCCTGCACCGGACGGCAACCGCAGTTTTCGGCAAAGGAATCGAATATCTCGGATTGCATGTTGACCGACAGCGTGTTGCCGCGGCACAGGATCGACGCCATGCGCGCGAACTCGTCGGTCAGAGCCCCCTGGTAGGAAAAACGGTCGCCGCGATACGCGTATTCGCCGGCGGCGATGACGCCGGGAATGGCCATGAGCTGCTTTACGATATGCATCGAGCCCCCTCCTGTTTTTGATTGATTATGTTCGGCGCGCTGTGGCAAATTGCCGCGCCAAGTCGCAATATAGAGCCACCATGCAAGACAACGCAATAGTAATTCCCCCTGCGCCATTCCTTATCCGCATTGCGGCCATGGTCTATGAATTGCTGCTGGTGACCGCTGTGGTGTTCGTGGCATCCTTCCTCATCATCCCTGTCGTTGGTGATTTGCAGGCGCCGTGGCAGCGGCACCTTTTCCAGGTCTATATCCTTGCAGTTCTGTTCGCCTATTTCAGCGCGTTCTGGCTGCGCAGCGGGCAAACACTGGCCATGAAGACCTGGCGCATCCGGCTGATCAGCCGGGGTGGCGCCCGCCTGACCCTGAAACAGGCTGCGCTGCGATTCGTTATCGCGCTGGTCGGCCTGGCGCTTGCAGGAGCCGGTTTCTGGTGGGCCCTGTTCGACCGCGACCGGCAGTTTCTCCACGACCGGATCGCAGGCACCCGGCTGGTACGCGTGCCGCGCAAGGCCTGAGCGAATGAACTGGCGCGACATCCTGCAGGAGCGCCTGCTGCTGTTGCAGCCCACCAGCGTGCTCGCCCTGGATGCCACCGCGCGCGACCTGGCCGGCAGCGTTTTGCCCCAGACGCCGATCGTATTTCAGGGCATGCTGCCGCAAGCGCCCTGCGCGCTGGCGCTGGGCATCGATGCACTGAACGGCCTGAATGCCCGGCAGGCTCTGCACCGGATCAGCCAGGCGCGCCTCTATGCTGCGCCGCGCATCCTGCTCGCGGTACCCTCGGACTGCGTCCTCGACGAGCCCATGTTTCTTTCACTCGGCTTCATGCAGACCGCAGTCGACCCAGGGGGTGACAGGCGCATCCATTATTACGATCTCGAAACCTACAAGACGGTGCCGGACTGGCTGAATGCGCGACACTGGGCGCACCCTGAACGCTGGGAACCCTGAGCAGCTTGGTCCGTTCGTCCTGAGCACAGTCGAAGGGCTACCTTGCTTCAGCCCCCAGGAAATATCTGAAGGTGGTTGGACGCCAAGAACGCCCTCACCCGCCCCAGCCTCATCCCACTGCAGGCCCCATCGGTTAAACTGGGCCCCACACTGAAGAAGACCGAGACAAGAGCCCGACATCATGAATTTCATTCCCCACAATGCCCTCGAAGAGCAACTGGCGGCCGTGCATGCCGGCACGCTCGATCCCGAAACCTTCGTCCTGCATTTGATCGACCAGCAGTTGTTCATGCCCGTGCGCGACGAAAAGAATCCCATCCAGGGATTCCAGCGTTCGACCCAGGCCGAATTGATGATCATCGAGGACGAAAACGGCGAGCGCATCCTGGCTATCTTCACCAGTCCCGAGCGGGCCAAGCCCTTCGTCGAACACTACCCCGAGTATTCGGGCGGCATCCTGACCGAATTTTCCTGGCTGCTGCGCCGCATTGGCGGCGGTGTCCCGATTTCAATCAATCCGGGCTGGGATATCGGCATGGACTTCGATGCCGACATGATCGCGCAACTGATCGCGCAGTTGCCGCCCGAACGCGCATCCTGAGTCATCAGTCCGCCTGCCTCGCCCACCATGTTGTCCGAACGTGCGCTCGCTGCATTCCGTTCCGCCCTCGGGGCGGAGCGCGTCTTCGACGATGCCGCCACGCGCGCGCTGTACGCCCAGGATGAAACCCCGCGCCATGTCGAGCCCGACGCCGTGCTGTTCCCGACGTCGCACAACGACGTGGTCGCCCTGGTGCGCGTTGCCTCCGAACATCGCATCGGACTGACCCCGCGCGGTGCCGGTTCCGGCAACGTAGGCGGCGCCCTGCCCTCGCCCGGTTCCGTCGTCGTCAGCTTCGAATGCATGCGGCGCGTGCTCGACTTCGACCCCGACAACCGACTCATCGTCGTCGAGCCCGGCGTGGTCACCGAGGAAATCGACCGCATCGCACGAGGGGCGGGGCTGTTCTACCCGCCCGACCCCGGCAGCGGGGCCTATTGCCGCATCGGCGGCAACCTCGCCATGAATGCCGCCGGGCCGCGTGCCATCAAATACGGCGTCACCCGCGATTTCGTGCTGGGACTGCGTGGCGTCACCGGCAGCGGGCAGGAAATCCGCACCGGCTGCCGCACCACCAAGGGCGTCACCGGATACGACCTCACCCGCCTGCTGGTCGGTTCCGAAGGCACGCTTGCCCTCATTACCGAAGCCACCCTGAAACTGTTGCCCGCGCCGCAGGCGGTCGCCACCCTGCGCGTGTGTTTCGCCAGCAACCGTGCCGCACTCGACGCCGTCAGCCGCGTCATGCATCAGGACGTCACGCCCTGCGCGCTCGAATTCATGGATCACCGGGCCATCGACGCCATCCGTCCGACCGGAGCGGCAAATGATCTGCCGCCCGGCACCCGCGCACTGCTGATGGTCGAAGCCGACGGCGCCATTCAGGACCTGCCACGCCAGATTGCCGCGCTGGAAAAATCCCTCGTCGGCGATGGCCTGCTCGACATGCGCAGCGGCTTCACGCGCGACGACATCACCCTGCTGTGGACCGCGCGCAAGTCGCTGTCGCAGGCGGTCAAGCAGATTGCGCCGCTCAAGATCAACGAGGACGTAGTGGTGCCGGTTTCGCAACTCGCCGACTTCGTCGATTTCATCGACCACACGGCCGCGGCGCAGCGACTGGCGGTGGTGTCGTTCGGCCACGCCGGCAACGGCAACCTGCACGTCAATCTCATGGTGCACCCCGACGATGAAGACGAGATGGCGCGCGCACATATCGCCCTCGAAGCGCTGATGCGGCGGGTCCTGGAACTCGGCGGCACCCTCTCGGGCGAACACGGCATCGGCACCGAAAAGCGCCGCTTTGTCCCGCTGGAGATCGACCCCGCGACCCTCGACATCATGCGTGCGATCAAACAGCAATTCGATCCGCACGGACTGCTCAACCCCGGCAAGCTTTTTCCCGATTGAATATTGGCGGCGCAGTCGATGCAGAGGCTTTACAAGCACGAAAGGCATGTATAGAATGCGCGGCTTCGTTGGGGGTATAGCTCAGCTGGGAGAGCGCTTGCATGGCATGCAAGAGGTCAGCGGTTCGATCCCGCTTACCTCCACCAACTGACAGGAAGTTCGATGCACAAGCTTGGCGTCACCACCACCTGGCTGGGACTGATACTGAGCATCGTCGGACTGGTTGTTGGATTCTGGAAAATGCTGCATGGCAGCGAGAGTGCCGAAGTCTGGATCTCGCTGGTACCATTGGGCTTCGTCGGTCTGCTGCTCGGCGTAACCTTGACTCAGCTTTCCAGCAACAAGTAGCAACGGCGCAAGCCGAAGCAGCAATGTTGACGGGTCACACCGTCGTCCGGGTCCCCATCGTCTAGAGGCCTAGGACATCGCCCTTTCACGGCGGTAACCGGGGTTCGAATCCCCGTGGGGACGCCATAAACATCAAGGGCTTGCAGCGATGCAGGCCCTTTTTCTTTGGTTCGCGTCACTCACTCGGACGCTCCAGCCGAAACACCCCGCAGCTCCGGCGCACGTGCGTCGAGCGCGGCAATCCTCCTGGCGTACAGCTTGATTCCCGGCAGCGCGCTGAGCCCGTGGACCAGGATGCTGAGCAGCACGGTCATCATGATGGTGAGGCGGATTGTTTCCTCGCCAGGCAGGCTCACCTGATGCTCCAGATAGACCAGGCCCAGCACGATGGAGGCCAGCCCCCGTGGGCCGAACCAGCCGATGAACAACACGCTCGAACGGCTCAGGCCGGTGCCCCGCAATGCCAGCGCCACGGGCAGCATGCGCACCACGGTCAGGCTCGCCAGCGCATAGAGGAACATCTGCGGCGTGAACGCGTCCCAGTTCCGCGCCACGATCAATCCGAACAGGAAGAACACGAAGAAGTTCAGCAGTTGCCCCCAGTCCTCGGTGAACTCGACGCTGTGGCGGCCGACGTGCCGGAAGCCGATCTGGGTGGCGAGGCCGGCAACGAAGGCAGCGATGAACATGCTTGCATGCACGGCTTCCGAGGCCATCACGCACAGCAGCGGAATCGCCACCACGCCGAGCTGCGTCAGCGGCGGCGCCATCCATTCACGGCGCCGCGCGAGCCCCAGCAACGCACCGCCCGCCAGCCCAACGCCCAGGCCAATCAGCGTGCCGTATCCGAGTTGCTCACCGAGGAATCGGGCCAGTATCGATGCTGCGCCCGTACCCTGATGCTCGGCCATCGCCAGGGCGATGAAGCACAGCAGGAACGGCACCGACAGGCCGTCGTTGAGTCCCGCCTCGAAGTTGAGGGCCTCGCGAATCCGCGGCGGCACCCGCTGGCTGTTCACGATCACCTGCCCGAGCCCGGCGTCGGTCGGCGCGAGGATCGCGCCGAGGATTCCGGCCTCCAGCCAGGACAAGCCGCCGAAGAGCACCATGGCCGCCAGCGCCCCCAGCAGGATCGTCAGCAGCATGCCGGTGCTGAGCAGGCGGATGCGCAGGCCACGGCTACCGCGCAGCGAAATCATGTCGATGCGGGACGCGTCGGTGAACAGCGTCATCACCAGTCCCAACTCGGCGATCACAAGGAAAGCCGAGCGGTCGAGCGCAAGGTCGCTCAGCGCCGACGGCACCAGCATGGTCAGGACACCAACGGCGGTGAACAGGATCGGCGCGGTGAGGACACTCCGTTCCAGCCGCTTCGAGATCAGGCTGTAGAAAAAGACCAGAACGACGAATACGGTGATCAGGACCATGCTTCGGGGGCCGGTTGTCGAGGGGAAAACCCAAATGTGCCTGACGCGAGTGTCTCCGGCTTGTGCAGGCAGCGTCAATACGGAGAGGGGAAATGAAACGGGGGCTTGCGCCCCCGGTCCACCTTACGCCTTCTCGAAGCTGAACGTCCCGTCCCGCACCCCCACATGGATGACGTCCTTGGGCCCGAAGCGGCCCGAAAGGATTTCGCGCGCCAGCGGGTTTTCGAGTTCGCTCTGGATCGCGCGCTTGAGGGGGCGCGCACCGTAGACGGGGTCGAATCCGGCCTTGGCGATTTCGGCCAGGGCGGCGTCCGACATTTCCAGCTTCATCTCCATCTGCGCCAGACGTGCCTCCAGCGCGTGCAGCTGGATCCGGGCGATGCTGGCGATGTGCTTCTCGTCCAGGGCATGGAACACGACGACTTCGTCGATGCGATTGATGAATTCGGGGCGGAAGTAGGACTTGACCTCCCCCAGCACGGCGAGTTTGATGACCTGGTAATCGTCGCCCGACATCTGCTGGATCATCTGGCTGCCCAGGTTGGAGGTCATCACGATGACGGTGTTGCGGAAATCG
>WGNC01000026.1 GCA_016124745.1 Thiobacillus sp. | reverse complement strand
TTTGCTACAGATTCTTTCGCTCACCCTGTTCGAGAAGATGCCCATCCAGCAAGCCTTTGCAGGAAATGGCCCCCTCTCAAACCAGGACAAAAACAACAACCAACTGAATCTATTCGCTTTTTAACCGGACACTACTGATTGGACATGTCGGGTAATCCTGGGTCGGGTGGTAAGCCGTGGATTCATATAGGTCACTTTGCCCAACAAGACTCTCCTACCGCCCCTCGTTGCGTCCCCCCGGCGTCACCCGGTGCTCCACCGCGAACACCGCGGCCTCCACGCGTGAAGACAGGTTGAGCTTGGCGAGGATGTGGCGCACGTGCAGCTTGACGGTGTCGTGGCTGATGTCGAGGGTGCGCGCGATGGCCTTGTTGCTCTCGCCGCGCGACAGGTGGGTGAGGATCTCGCGCTCGCGAGGCGTGAGCGCGTCGAGCAGGGAGTTCGCATCCTGGCCCTTCTGGTCGTAGAGCTTGACGAGTTTTGCGGTCATCGCCGGGGCGACGACGGTTTCGCCGCGCTGGGCGCGCTGGATGGCGTCGACCACTTCGTCGGGTTCCATGCTTTTCAGCAGGTAGCCGTTGGCGCCGGCGCGCAGGGCCCGTGCGAGGTCGTCCTCGGCCTCGGAGAGCGTCAGAATGAGCACCGGCAGGTCGAAGTCAGCGGCGCGCAGTTGTTGCATCAGCGTGATGCCGTCGGTGCCGGGCATGTTGAGGTCGAGGATGAGGACGTCGGGGCGATGTGCCTTCAGCAGCCCTGCGACGTCGTCCGGCGTGCCGGTGAAGGCCGACACCTCGATGTCGCCGCTCTGTTCGAGCAGTTCGGCGAGACCCTTGCGGAACAGCGTGTGGTCGTCGACGAGGACGATGCGGGTTTTCGGGCTCATGCGGCGGGCTGGTGCTGGGGGAAGACGAGGCGGATGACGGTGCCGCCGGCGGGGCGGGACTCCACGCTGAGCTTGCCGTTGAGGCGGGCGGCGCGCTCGCGCATGATGGTGAGGCCGAAGCTCTTGCCCATGGTGGACGATTCGTCGTTCTTCTTCTGCACGCCGACGCCGTCGTCGGCGACGTTGACGAGGTACTGGCCGTCCTCGAGGTCGAAGGTGATGACGACATGGCGGGCGCGGGCGTGCTTGGCGATGTTGTACAGCGATTCCTGGATGATGTGGAAGACCTGGATTTCCTCGTCTGGCGACAGCGAGACATCCTGCACCAGGTTGAGGAAATCGACGTCGGCATTGGCTTTCTTGCGGAAGCTCTTGGCCAGTTCCTGGATCGCTGGCACCAGGCCGCGCGGGTTGATGCGGTCGCGATACTGCGTGATGAGGTCGCGCAGGTCGGCGTAGGCGAGGTCGACCGCTTCCTCGACATCGACCAGATAGCGGTTGGCCTTGGGGTAGTCCTCGTGGTGCATCGCATCGGACAGCACGGTGAGGCGCATCTTGGCGTAGGCCAGCGTCTGCGCCAGCGCGTCGTGGATCTGGTTGGCCAGCATCTGGCGTTCGTTCATGAGCGAGATGCGCATGTTCTCGCGCGTCAGACGCGCGTTCTCCAGCGCGATCCCGAGGTGCTCACTGATCGAGCGAAACAGCAGGCGCACGTCTTCTGGAACGACCTTGCCTTCTTCCATGAACAGGTTGTAGACGCCCATCACCTGGTTCTTGTGCATCAGCGGCACCGCCACCACCGTGTTGCAGGTGTCGCTGAAGTAGGCGTCGTGGGCCTGGCGCTTGCAGAATGCGACGTTGTTCCAGCTGCTTACCGTGACCTCGCGCGCGGCTTTGCCGCACACGCCGCAATCAACGCTGACAAGGGCTTCGTGTTCGACGAGGTCGGGTGGCAGGCCGACCGAGCCGATCAATCGCAGGTGCGTGCGGTCGTCGGTGATGACGCGCACCGCGCCGGCCTGCGCGCCGGCCAGGCGGATCATGGTCGACAGGAAGCGCCCCAGCAGCTGTTCGACGTTGGCGTCGGTGGACAGGCTGGTGGTGATCTCGGACAGCACCCGCAAGGCCGGCACGCTGACGTTGCCGGAATCGGTGGGCGTATGCTGGATCAGCGGGTGGATGTTGTCATTCATGGCGCAGGTTTGAGAAGGCAATTTTCAGCATATCCGATTTGAGCGGGATTGCTAAAGGGGCCGATCCGGCGTGCGCTCGAATGCGGGATCACGGGGAGGGGGCTGGCGCCGGGGCCGCGGGCGCCTCACCGGCCCCCGGCATTGCAGGGGGCGCAACCGGGACCGGCACCACCACGCTGGGCTCGAGATCCTCGGGGAAACCTCCGCGGATGGGCGGTTCCGTGGCTGGCGGGACAGCCTGGCTGGTGGCACCTTCTGGTGTTTCCCTGGTGGGCTCGCGCACTGCCGTGGGCGCTGGCGGCGGTATTGCCGTCGCTGCAGCTTCGGTGGCGGGCTTCGGGGGTGCAGGCGGTTCCGGATAGAGATACGGCTGCAACTGCGGCAGCAGGGTCTTCAGCATCTGTGCGGTGAGCGAACTGGTGAAGCTGAACTGGCCTGCCTGCTCGCCGGGCACGAGGGCAGTCAGCGTGCCGAAGTAGCGATCGCCGAGATAGAAGACGAAGGTCGCGGTGCGGTTGACCACGCGCGAGTCGATCAGCTGCCCGCCCTTGCCGTAGCGTTCGTAGCGGTGGTCGCCGGTGCCGGTCTTGCCGCCGATGGTGATGGGTTGGCCGGCAGGGTCCTTGAGCGCGCCGGCGAGTCGCGCGGCGGTGCCGCCTTCGACCACCCGTGCCAGCGCACGTCGTACGGTCTGCGCCACCTCGGCGGGCATCATGCGCTCGCCCTTGGGCGGATTCATCGACAGACGGGTGTCGTAAGGCGTGTCGGCTGCGAAGTGCAGCCCGGTGAGGCTTACCATCGGTACACGCACGCCGTCGTTGACCAGGATGCTCATCAGCGTGGCCAATGCGGCAGGGCGGTCGCCCGAGCTGCCGATGGCGGTGGCGTAGGACGGCGTGATGGTGTCGAACGGATAACCCAGGCGTTTCCAGTCGCGCAGCAGATAGTCGAAAGCCTCGACCTCGAGCAGGCTCTGGATGCGGATGTCCTGCGCGTTCTTGCGACTGGTCTTGAACAGCCAGTCGTACACTTCGCGGCGGACCTCCGCGCCCTGATCGTACAAGGCCTTGAGGTCGGTGGCGGGCTGGCCGCGCAGGGTCTTGACCACCCAAAGTTCCAGCGGATGAATCTGCGTCACGTAGCCGCGGTCGGTCAGGTCATAGGCGCCGGGGGCATGGGTCTTAAAAAGCGTTTCGAGCACCTTCGGCGAGAGGTTGGTGCTCGCAGGCACATGCGTGTGCAACGCATTGACGTAGGTCTCGAAGTCAGCCTGCGGTTGCAGATAGCGGAACACCGAAGTGAAACGACGTGGGTTGAAGCGGCTGCGCGCGTAGAGGTCCTCCTCCATCTCCGCGGCCGAGAGGTTCCGGTGGCGCTGGTAAAAGCGGTTGGTGAAGATGCGGCCTTCCTTCTCGACGAAACGCATCAGATAAGCCTCACGCAGCGGGTTGCCGGCATCGTCCAGAATACGTGCCGCTGCACCCGGCGAGGCGCTGGCGTAATGGCGGACGATGTCGCGCATGATGCGGATGTAGACCAGGTTGACCGAGTTCTTGGTGGCTTCCCACACCTCCATGATGCGGCCATTGTCCTTGGGATCGAAGTTGGCGAACCGGTGCAGGCCGCCACCCGTGAAGAAGGTTTCCGGCGAACCCGAATACGGGCGGCTCATGGCGCCGTTGAGCAGGTCGGCCAGTTGAATGTCGGGGTGCTCCAGCAGCGTGGCCGCCACCCATTGCGCCAGCACGTCGCGTTGCGGCTGCGCCTTCTGCTTGAGCGCCGCAGCGTCGAGCCCCCGGTATTCCTCGTGCAACTGCGCGATGATTTGCAGATAGGTGACCAGGGTGCGCAGTTTGGCGGTGGAACCGAGATCCAGTCGCGCCTGGCTGTTGATATCGAATGGCTGGTTGAGGTTGTCGGCCTGGATGCGTAGCAGGTTGCCCTGTGGCGTTTTCTCATACAGGGTGAAGCTGTAGATCACGCTGTCCAGCGGGTTCTGCGGCTGCAGCAGGCGGAAGCCGATCAGGCCGGATGCCGCCGCGGCTTCAGGCTTGGCGAGACTCTGGAGATAGCCGCTGACGATCTTTTGCATCGGCTGGTTGATCGAGGTGCTGGCCTGCATGTCCAGCCGGTCGAGGTCGTACAGGCGCTGCATGCCGAGCAGCTGGCTGAGCTGGATGCGCTGCGCGTTGGCGGCCTTCTGGTCGACGAAACGTGGCGCGGGCGGGTCGACGCGTTGGTGAATGCCACGCAGATCGATTTTCTTGGCAATCTCGGCCAGGTCGCGCGGAATCAGGCCGGCGCTGGCCAGCAGATCGAGGTGGTCGTCGGTCAGGGCGTCGAGCGCCTTGCGGTTGGCCGCCAGGTAGTACGATGGCCGGCGCTCGGCCACGATCAGTGACAGCGCGTGTTTCAGCGCGCTGGCATACGATTCCACATGTGCCCCGGCACGGGGATCCTTCAGGGCATTGGCGATATCCTGCGGAGCCGGTTGTCTGGACAGGGTGCGATTGATCTCGGCGAAGTCCAGCCCGTACCAGGCCCACAGGCCGTCGCCGACGCCGTTGACCTCGCCGAAGCGCGGCGCGGCGGCCAGTGGCACGGTGTTGAGATAGGCCATCACGGTTTTGCGGCGCATCGGCAGCGTGTTGGCGCCGTCGAGATAGGCGCGCAGGCTGGCGGTCGCCATCTGGCGCAGCTTTTCGCCCATGCCGCTGGTCAGGCCTTCCGGCGAGTGCCGGTATTTCTCGATCTGCGTCGGCAGGGTGCTGCCGCCGGGCACGTTGCGGTTGGTGTCGACGAGACTGATGGCCTTTTCCAGCAGCGCCTGGGCGAGGCGATCCCATTCCACGGCCGGATTGCGGGTCGGGAACTGCTCGGTCAGCAGTTCGCGGTTTTCGATATAGAGCAGGGCATCGACCAGCACCTTGGGGATGTCGTCGAACCGTTGGTAGACACGCTGCGGATACTGTGCCTGGTAGAGCGGCTTGCCGTCGCTGTCGAGCAGGCTGAGGCCGGCCTGGTCCTTTTCCTGGTAGGGAAGAAACAGGCCAAGGTCATCCACACGGGCCATCTGGCGGCTGATCCTGGCCTGCTGGTCGATGCGCCAGCCTGCCTTGTCGAGGCGCGCCAGCAAGTCCGGCAGTTCGGTATAGCCGAGACGAACGTCATAGGGCCCCGGACCAGGGTAGCGAATGCGGTCGGACGGCCCCGGGCGGATTTGCCAGGTCATTTTCTGCGCGGTCTTGGCGAGGTATTTCGCTTCCACCGCGGACGACAGCAGTTCCCACGCGATGAGCCCGATCAGGCCGACGAGCAGCAGCAGGATGCCGAGGCCGATCAGGATGCGCCGCGGAACCCTGTTCATGGCTCAGACCCAGTCGCGTGCGGTGAGAAAGTCTTGATAAAGCGCCGCTTCAGGCGTGCCGGGCTCGGGATGCCAGTCGTAGCGCCATTTCACGACCGGCGGCAGCGACATCAGGATGGATTCGGTGCGCCCGCCCGACTGCAGGCCGAACAGGGTGCCGCGGTCGTACACCAGGTTGAATTCGACATAGCGCCCGCGCCGGTAGGCCTGGAAATCGCGCTCGCGCTCGCCGTAGGGGAGGTGCTTGCGGCGCTCGAGGATGGGCAGATAGGCGGTGAGGAAGGCGTCACCCACGCTCTTCGTCATGCCGAACGCGTGCGCGAAGCCGCCTTCGGAAAAGTCGTCGAAGAACACGCCGCCGATGCCGCGCGGCTCGTTGCGATGCTTGAGAAAGAAATAGCGGTCGCACCATTGCTTGAAGCGCGGATGCAGCTCCGGGCCGAACGGGTCGAGCGCAGTCTTGCAGGTGGCGTGAAAGTGTTGTGCGTCTTCCTCGAAGCCATAGTAGGGCGTGAGGTCCATGCCGCCGCCGAACCACCAGACCGGCGCCTCGCCGTCCTTCATCGCGACGAAGCAGCGCACGTTCATGTGGACGGTCGGTGCGTAGGGATTGCGCGGGTGCAGCACCAGCGACACGCCCATTGCCTCCCAGCGGCGGCCGGCGAGCTCCGGCCGGTGCGCACTGGCCGAAGGCGGCAACTGGCTGCCCAGTACGTGCGAGAAATTCACCCCGCCGCGCTCCAGCACATTGCCTTCCTCGATGAGCCGCGAGATGCCGCCGCCGCCATTCAAACTCGACCCAGCCTTGTCTCCCTCTCCCTTGAGGGGAGAGGGCGGGGAGAGGGTGGACGCCTCAGCCTTGTCCCTCCCTTCAGCTTGGGGGGAGCGCTCCCAGGAATCGGTGCGGAACGGCAGGCCATCGGCGGCTTCGAGCGCGGCGACGATGCGTGCCTGCAGGTCGAGCAGATAGGTTTTGACTGCGCTTGTGTCAAACGTGGCGGCGGCGGAGGCTTGGTCTGTCATCAGGGTCGAAGGAGGGTTCCGGTGGCAAGGTCGATCAGGGTGGACGGGCGGCGGCGCTGGCCGATCCGGCCAGTGATCACGCGCACCTGCGCACCAAATATTCTGCGGCATTCCGCGGCGGTTCGGGCAGGTTTTTTACCACTCTTGTTGGCGCTGGTGGAAACCAGTGCCATTCCGAGGCTGCGGCACAGGCGGGCTGCGACGGAATGGGCGGTGACGCGTATGGCTATCGTGGCGCGCCCGCCGGTCAACAGCGGCGGGCAGGCGGCGGAGGCTGGCACCACCCAGCTGACAGGGCCGGGCCAGCCGCGACGCATGCGGGCGCGATCGTCGGCGCTGAGCGGACCAACGAAGGCTTGCAGGCGATTGAAGTGATCGGCGATCAGCAGCATGCCCTTGGCGGCGCTGCGGCCCTTCAGCCGGATCAGACGTTTCAGCGCGCGCACGTTGCGCGGGTCGCAGCCGAGGCCGTAGCAGGATTCGGTCGGGTAGGCGACGAGGCCGCCTCGCTTCAGGTACGCGCGCAGCGCGTCGATGTCACCGTTCACTGCTCACAGATCACCGCTCGCCTTTACCGATTGCCGGGTCACTTCTTGCGATCCAGCGCGCGCCAGCCGATGTCGCGGCGGAACTGCATGCCGTCGAAGTGAATGCCGGCTACCGCTTCGTAAGCGCGTTTTTGCGCCATGCGCACGCTGTCGCCGAGCACGGTCACGGCCAGCACGCGGCCGCCGCTCACGACGGTCTGCCCATCCTGACGGGCGGTGCCGGCGTGGAATACGTGCAGGTCGTCGGCAGCTGGGGGCAGGGTACTGATGACAGCACCTTTTTTCGGGGCATCGGGGTAGCCTTCGGCGGCGAGCACCACGGCGAGCGCCGTGCGGCGGTCCCATTCCGCCTCGATCTGGTCGAGCTTGCCATTGACGGCGGCATCCATCACGGTGAAAAAGTCCGACTTCAGCCGCATCAGGATCGGCTGGGTTTCCGGATCGCCCATGCGGCAGTTGAACTCGAGGACCCTGGGCGCGCCGTCTGCGCCCACCATGATGCCGGCGTAGAGGAAGCCGGTGAAGCGGATGCCGTCTGCCGCCATGCCCGTCACGGTGGGATGGATCACCTCGCGCATGATGCGCGCATGCAGTTCGGGGGTCACCACGGGGGCAGGAGAATAGGCGCCCATGCCGCCCGTATTGGGCCCCTGGTCGCCATCCTGCAAGCGCTTGTGGTCCTGGCTGGAAGCCAGTGCCAGCACGTGCTCGCCGTCGACCATGACGATGAAGCTGGCTTCCTCGCCGAGCAGGCATTCCTCGATCACCACGCGATGGCCGGCCTCTCCCAAGCTGTTGCCGGCGAGCATGGCATCCACGGCTGCATGCGCTTCCGCGGCCGTCTGCGCGACGACCACGCCCTTGCCGGCCGCGAGGCCGTCGGCCTTGACCACGATCGGCGCGCCGCGCTGGTCGATATAGGCGTGCGCCTCCGCGGCATCGGTGAAAGTGCCGAAGGCGGCGGTCGGGATGCCATGGCGCGCCATGAACTGCTTGGCGAAATCCTTCGAGCTTTCGAGCTGGGCGGCGGCCCGGGTCGGGCCGAATATTTTCAGCCCGGCGGCGCGGAAGGCGTCGACGATGCCGGCAGCCAGCGGTGCTTCGGGGCCGACCACGGTAAAGCCGATGTCGGAATCGCGGCGCGCGAATTCGACCAGCGAGGGAATCGCGGTCAACGGCAGGTTGACCAGACCATCCTCGGTCGCCGTGCCGCCGTTGCCGGGCGCGACGAACACCTGCGAAACACGGGGGGATTGTGCGAGCTTCCATGCCAGGGCGTGTTCGCGTCCGCCGGAGCCGATGACTAGGATTTTCATGTGTGTGAGGGGCTGGTTAGGGGCTGGGGGGGTAGGGGTTAGGGGCTAGGATTTAGGGGCTAGGGAATGAGCGGCTTTGCCGCGCCTCTTGAATTTTCCAGCGCGGCGAAGCCGCACAAAGCCCCCTAATCCCTAGCTCCTATCCCCTAGTCCCTCGCAATCAATGACGGAAATGCCGCGTCCCGGTGAACACCATCGCGATGCCATGCTCGTTCGCTGCTGCAATGACTTCGTCGTCGCGCATCGAACCGCCGGGCTGGATCACCGCCTTGATGCCGGCCGCGCCTGCCTGGTCGATGCCGTCGCGGAACGGGAAGAAGGCGTCGGATGCCATCACCGAACCGGGAACGGCCAGGCCCGCGTGCTCGGCCTTGATGGCGGCGATGCGCGCCGAATTGATGCGGCTCATCTGGCCGGCGCCGACGCCGACGGTCATGCGGTCTTTCGCGTAGACGATGGCGTTAGACTTGACGAACTTGGCGACGCGCCAGGCGAACAGCAGGTCGTCCATTTCCTGGGCGCTCGGCGCGCGCTCGGTGACGGTCCTGAGTTCGCCGTTCAGCAGTACGTCGGCGTCCTGCACCAGCAGACCGCCGGCCACGCGCTTCATGTCGAGTTGGGCGACGCTGCCCGTCCACTGGCCGCATTCGAGCAGGCGCACATTTTTCTTCGCGGCGACTGCGGCGGACGCTTCCGGGCTGACCTCGGGCGCGATGATGACCTCGACGAACTGGCGCTCGACGATGGTTTGTGCGGTTTCGCCGTCGAGGCGGCCGTTGAAGGCGATGATGCCGCCGAACGCCGACTCAGGGTCGGTCTGGTAGGCGCGGTTGTAGGCCTCCAGCAGGTTGGCGCCGTAGGCCACGCCGCACGGGTTGGCATGCTTGACGATGACGCAGGCGGGCGCGGCATCGAACAGTTTCACGCATTCGAGTGCGGCGTCGGTGTCGGCGATGTTGTTGTAGGAGAGTTCCTTGCCCTGGATCTGTCGTGCAGTCGAAATCGTGCCGGCCGGCGCGTTGGCTTCGACGTAGAAGGCGCCGGCCTGGTGCGGGTTCTCGCCGTAGCGGCAGGTCTGCGCGCGGGAAAACTGCAGCGTGAGCTGTTCGCCGAAGGCCTCACGTTCGCCGTTGTCGTTCAGCGCGGTGAGGTAGTTGCTGATATGGCCGTCGTATTGCGCGGTGTGGGTGAACGCCTTTTTCGCCAGACTGAAACGGGTGGCGTCGGTCAGCGCGCCACCGTTGGCCTGCATCTCGGCGATCAGCGCCCCATAGTCGGCGGGGTCGGTGACGATGGCCACGTGGCGGTAGTTCTTGGCGGAAGAGCGCACCATCGCCGGGCCGCCGATGTCGATGTTCTCGATCGCGTCGTCCAGCGTGTGCGGCTTCGATACCGTGGCGACGAAGGGATACAGGTTGACGCACACGAGATCGATGTACGGCATGTCGTGCGCAGCCATGGTGGCCACGTGTTCGGGCAGGTCGCGCCGCGCCAGGATGCCGCCATGCACTTTCGGATGCAGGGTCTTGACGCGGCCGTCGAGCATTTCCGGAAAGCCGGTGTATTCGCTGACGTCGATTACCGCGAGGCCGGCGTCGCGCAGCGACTTGGCGGTGCCCCCGGTGGACAGGAGTTCGACGCCGACGGCGGCAAGGGCGCGGGCAAATTCGACAAGGCCGGTCTTGTCCGACACGGAGAGCAGGGCGCGCTGTATTTTCATGGGACGAGGGTCAGGGTGAAAAGGAGGATCAGTCGGACAGGCCGTATTCGCGCATCTTCTTGCGCAGGGTATTGCGGTTGATGCCGAGCATTTCGGCCGCGCGTGTCTGGTTGCCTTCGGCGCGATCGAGGATATAGGCCAGCAGGGGCTTTTCCACTGCGCTGATGACCATGTTGAACACTTCGCTCGGCGCTTCGCCGTCGAGATCCTTGAAATAGCGATTCAGCGACCGCCGCATGCAGGCGGCGATTTCGTTTTCTTCTATCATTTGAAGCTCCCCTTTATGCCGCGAGTCTTGATGCCGGCGGCATGTCTTGCGTGTTGTTATTCTCGGTTGTTGTTTCGTAGCGCAGCCTGCTGTCGGCGCGGGCGGCCTGCGCAAAGTATTCGTTGACGACGGCCAGTTGCTCGGCCACCGAGTCGAGTTGGTTCATTCTGTGGCGGAAGGCGCTGCTGCCGACCAGGCCGCGCGTGTACCACGATATGTGCTTGCGCGCCACGCGCACCCCGGTGACGTCGCCATAGAATGCGTAGAGATCGTGAATGTGCTCGAGCAGCACGGCATGGATATCCGATACTTCGGGTTGCGGCAGATGCTCACCGGTGGCCAGATAGTGCTCGATTTCACGAAAAATCCACGGCCTGCCCTGCGCGGCACGGCCGATCATCACGGCATCCGCACCGGTGTAGTCGAATACGAATTTCGCTTTTTCCGGCGTGGTGATGTCGCCGTTGGCGATGACGGGAATGCGTGCCTCGCTTTTCACCGCGCGGATGGTGTCGTACTCGGCCTCGCCGGTGTAGCCGCAGGCGCGGGTGCGGCCGTGCATCGCCAGTGCCTGCACGCCCGAATCTTCGGCGATCCTGAGGATGTTGAGCGCATTGCGGTGCTCGCGGTCCCAACCGGTCCGGATCTTGAGCGTCACCGGCACCTCGGGCACGGCCTTCACCACCGCGTCCAGGATGCGCCCGACCAGCGCCTCGTCCTGCAGCAGGGCGGAGCCCGCCATCACGTTGCACACCTTCTTGGCCGGGCAGCCCATGTTGATGTCGATGATCTGTGCGCCGCGGGCCACGTTGTGGCGTGCGGCTTCGGCCATCATCTGCGGGTCGGCGCCCGCGATCTGAACGCTGATCGGGTCGACCTCGCCGTCGTGGTTGGCGCGCCGCGCGGTCTTGGCCGATCCGTACAACAGCGAATTCGACGTCACCATCTCGGACACTGCCATTCCCGCGCCCAGCCTCTTGCAAAGCTGGCGGAAAGGCCGGTCGGTCACCCCGGCCATGGGGGCGACGATGAGACGGTTGCGGAGAAGATGATTGCCGATGCGCATAAGGGATCGCATTTTACTCTCGACGCAAAACTGGACCAAGCTGTTCAGAATTTGCATTCCTGACTGGAGGTGTGCAGCCCAAACGTTTACCATCAACACGGTTTCATTTCATTGATAAAAGGGGGAAACGCATGAGCTTCATGTCGGAATTCAGGGAATTTGCCGTCAAAGGCAATGCCATGGACCTGGCGGTCGGCGTCATTATCGGCGCTGCCTTCGGCAAGATCGTCGACTCGATCGTCAAGGATCTGATCATGCCGATCGTTGGCGCCGTTTTTGGCGGCTTCGATTTTTCCAACCTGTTCATTGCACTGGGTCCCGTGCCGGAAGGCGTGGCAATGACGCTGGATGCCGTGAAGGCGGCCAACGTGCCGGTTTTCGCCTACGGCAGCTTCCTGACCATCCTGCTCAATTTCATCATCCTCGCGTTCGTCGTCTTCATTCTCGTCAGGCAGTTGAACCGGATGAAGCGGGAGGCGCCGCCCGCCGCACCCGCCGCGACACCGGAAGATGTGATTCTGTTGCGCGAAATTCGCGACAGCCTGAAAAAATAAAAAAGCTCTTTTCCAAACAATGAAAACAGGCGCCGCGGCGCCTGGTTTCATTGAGGCGACGCGACCCCTGCCCGGCACTTTTTCAGTGCGCGGCTTCCCAGTTGCTGCCCGAGCCCACGCCCACGCGCAGCGGTACCTTGAGTTCGGCGACGTCGCACATGTGCGCGGGCAGTTCGGCGCGCACGCGCTCGAGTTCCTTTTCCGGCACTTCGAGAATCAGTTCGTCGTGTACCTGCAGCAGCAGGCGGCTGTCCAGTTCTTGCGTGTCGAGCCAGCGCTGCACCGCGATCATCGCCAGCTTGATGAGGTCGGCGGCGGTGCCCTGCATCGGCGCGTTGATGGCAGCTCGCTCGGCGCCCTGGCGGCGCTGCGGATTCCTGGCGTTGATTTCCGGCAGATAGAGCCGCCGGCCGAACACGGTCTCGACATAGCCCTGCCGGCGCGCGGTTTCGCGCGTGCGCTGCATGTAGTCGGCCACCCCGGGATAGCGCGCGAAGTAGCGATCGATGTAGGCCTGCGCGGCCGAGCGCTCGAGATTGAGTTGGCTTGCCAGACCGAACGCCGACATGCCGTAGATCAGGCCGAAATTGATGACCTTGGCCATGCGCCGCTGATCGGCGCTGACGTCTTCCAGCGCGACGCCGAACACCTCGGCGGCGGTGGCGGTGTGGATGTCCAGATCGTTGGCGAATGCGTTCAACAAGCCCGCGTCGTCGGACAGGTGCGCCATGATGCGCAGCTCGATCTGCGAGTAGTCGGCCGATACCAGCACATGCCCGGGCGGCGCGATGAAAGCCTCGCGGATACGCCGGCCTTCGGCGGTGCGCGCCGGAATGTTCTGCAGGTTGGGATCGGAGCTCGCCAGCCGGCCGGTCACCGCGGTGGCCTGCGAATAGCTCGTATGGACCCGCCCCGTGGCCGGGTTGATCATCTGCGGCAGCTTGTCGGTGTAGGTCGACTTCAGCTTGGCCATGCCGCGATAGTCGAGAATGGCGCGGGCGATCGGATGATCGAGCGCCAGTTGCTCGAGCGTGTCCTCGTCGGTGGACGGCGCCCCTCCGGGCGTTTTCTTGATGACCGGCAGACCCTTTTGCGTGAACAGGATGTCGCCGATCTGCTTGGGCGAACTCATGTTGAACGGCTGCCCGGCTTCCTGATAGGCACGCTTTTCGAGTTCCAGCATTTTCTTTCCGAGCTCGCCGCTTTGCACCGCAAGCAGATTGCGGTCGAGCAGGATGCCCGTGCGCTCCATACGGAACAGGATCTGCGCCACCGGCAGTTCGATCTGGCGATAGACGAACTCGAGCTTGTCCGACGCGGCGATCTGCGGCGCCAGCGCATCGCGCACGCGCAGCGTGACGTCGGCATCCTCCGCGGCATATTCGCTGGCGCGTTCGATCGCCACCTGCTCGAAACCGATGCGGGAAGCGCCCTTGCCCGTGACGTCGTCGTAGCTGATCGTCGCCAGCCCGAGATGGCGCGACGTCAGGTTGCCCAGTTCGTGCGACTCGTGCGCCTCCAGCACATAGGACTGCAGCAGCGTGTCGTCCGCCACGCCGCTGCCCTTGATACCGCCAAGCGCAATGCCGCAATTGGCAAGAATATGGCGGTCATACTTGAGATGCTGGCCGATGATCCTGGGTTCCGGGCTTTCCAGCAGCGGCCTGAGTCTGGCCAGCGTGGCGCCGCGGTCCAGCTGCTCGGGCGCACCGGCATAGTGGTGCGCCAGCGGAAGATACGCGGCCACCCCGGCTTCGACAGCAAACGACATGCCCACGAGTTCGGCCTGCATGGGGTCGAGCCCGGTCGTTTCGGTATCGAGCGCATAGGCCGGTGCGTCCTGCAGCCGGGCGATCCATTCATCGAGCGCGGCGTCGGTCAGGATCGTCTCGTAGCGGGCACGATGGTCGCCGCTGCAGTCCTGCGCGGAAGCTTCAGGCGGGGCGGTGGCGGCCGCATCGAGTTCGCGCAGCCAGGTGCGAAACTGGTAGCGCTCGAACAGCGTCCGCAGTGTTTCGGTGTCGCGCGGCTTCAGGGTCAGCTCGTCGAATTCGAACGGCAGCGCCACATCGGTCTTGATGGTGATCAGGGCGCGTGCCTGCGGCAGCCAGTCGCGCGCCGCGCGCAGGTTGTCGCCGACCACGCCCTTGATCTCGCCGGCATGGGCCAGCAGCTTGTCGAGCGTGCCGTATTCGCTCAGCCATTTGACGGCGGTTTTCGGGCCGCACTTGGCCACTCCCGGCACGTTGTCCACGGTATCGCCCACCAGCGTGAGGTAGTCGATGATGCGTTCGGGCGGCACGCCGAATTTGGCGGCGACGCCTGCCGCGTCGAGCTTTTCCTCGCTCATAGTGTTGACCAGCGTCACATGGTCGTTGACCAGCTGCGCCATATCCTTGTCGCCGGTGGAGACAATGCTGCGGATATTTTTTTGCGCAGCATGCACGACCAGGGTGCCGATCACGTCGTCGGCCTCGACGCCATCGATCACGACAAGCGGCCAGCCTTCGGCCCGGATCGCGTCGAACAGCGGTTCGATCTGGCTGCGCAAATCGTCCGGCATCGGGGGGCGGTGCGCCTTGTATTCGGGATAGAGCTCGTCGCGAAACGTCTTGCCCTTCGCGTCGAACACGCAGGCGATATAATCAGCCGCATGGTCCTTTCTGAGCCTGTGCAGCATGGAAATCACGCCCTTGATCGCATTGGTCGGTTCGCCCGCCGCGTTGCGCAGATCGGGAAGCGCATGAAACGCACGGTAAAGATAGGATGAGCCGTCCACCAATAGCAGGATTTTTCCGGGCTGGCTGACGCTGGTCTGGTTCAAAACAGGATCGTTCACGAGGCGCTCGAAAATGCACTTGAATAAATTGCCGATATCCGTCGACCCGGGGCGCACCGCCGAGATCAACTACTCGGCGCGCGAATCGTGGCGGATGCTGGGGATTATGGCAGAGTTCGTCGAGGCGACCGAACGCCTCGCCTCCATTCGCCCGGCCGTGTCGATCTTCGGCAGTGCCCGTACCCCCAGCGACCATGCCTACTACATGCTGACGGAAGAGATCGCCCGCAAGCTCTCCGACGCGGGTTTTTCGGTGATTTCAGGTGGCGGCCCCGGCATCATGGAAGCCGCCAACAAGGGCGCCTATTTCGGCAAGTCGCCGAGCGTCGGCCTCAACATCCAGTTGCCGCACGAACAGAGCGCCAATGTCTATCAGGACATCAGCCAGACCTTCCAGCACTTTTTTGCGCGCAAGGTCATGTTCGTCAAGTTCGCCGCGGCCTACGTCGTCATGCCCGGCGGCTTCGGCACCCTGGACGAATTGTTCGAGGCGCTGACGCTGGTGCAGACCGGAAAGATCGCTGGCATCCCCATCATTCTGGTGGGTTCGAAGTTCTGGACCGGACTGGCCGACTGGGTGAAGGACCGCCTGGTCGACGAGGGCATGATTTCGGCCGAGGACGTCGGCTTGTTGCGCATCATCGACAAGCCGGAAGAAGTGGTCGATGCCATCTTCAGTCATTATGAAAAGCGCGGCTTCATACCATCGCCGGCCGAGCGCGAAATTCAGTTCAGCCTGTAGGCTGCCACCCGATCTGTCATCTAAGCTAGAAGTATTCGCCTTCCGGAGCCTGTCATGCGTTATCCCGTTCTGCTGTTGACCCTGATGTTGAGCGGCCTTGCCGTCGCTGCTCCCCCTTCCGAGCGCCCCCCTGAGCTCGAACCCGCGGCGGACGGCGTGCCGGCCCCGGGTGACGAACC
Source organism: Thiobacillus sp. (assembly GCA_016124745.1). GTDB lineage: Bacteria > Pseudomonadota > Gammaproteobacteria > Burkholderiales > Thiobacillaceae > Thiobacillus. The sequence goes on along the minus strand of WGNC01000026.1, from coordinate 16,302 downwards.
TTCGGTGACGATCAAGGAGAGCGGCCAGGGCGAGGTCGTCGAGTACCGTGCCAACGGCAAGCTGTACATGCTGAAAGTTACCCCCAGGCGGGGCAGGCCGTACTACTTGATCGACCGGACCGGGGATGGCCGGTTCGTCCGGCAGGGCGATCTCGGGACCAATTTTCAGCCACCCATGTGGGTGCTGTTCGAGTTCTGACGCTGCGCGAGCGGGGAGTCATCTCCAGAAATGTCGCCCAAGGGAATTCCGCTTGCTGCCTGCCGGGACCAGATGAGGGTCGAACCGGTGCCCGGCGCAGGGTTCCCCCGGGATTTTCAAGTCGTATCGAGTGAGTTTGCCGCATGACCAATGCATCCAACCAAGACATCCCGCGCAAGGTCGCGGCCAGCCAGGGGTTTCAGTGGGTGGTCGAGGGCTTTCGCCTGTATCGCAAGACGCCCCTGTTGCTGTCCGCCGCGTTCGCGCTCCTGTTCGGCGTGGTGATGGCGCTTGTCATGATCCCTTTGGTAGGCAGTTCCCTGTCGGAACTGGCTTCACCGCTGATGGTGGCCGGCTTCATGGCAGCCTATCGTGCGCTGGACAGTGGCAAGGAACTGGAGCTGCCGCACTTTCTGGCGGGCGTGCAAGGCCCCATGGTCTCGCTGATGACGGTCGGCGCGTTTCAGCTCATCGGGGGCTTGCTGATCGGCCAGATCATGCTCGCCATGGGCTTCGACCCGGAAGAGTTGATGGCAGTCGCGGGAGACGGCAAGGCCTCGCCCGAGGCACTGCAGGCCTTCCTGAACCAGGCCATGCCCGCCCTGCTTACCGGGCTGGCATTGTTCACGCCGCTGATCATGGCCACCTGGTTTGCGCCCGCGCTGATCCTGTTTGGCGGTGCACGACCGGCAACGGCTTTGGGCGTGAGCCTGAAGGCAGTGGCGAGAAACTGGGCAGCGATGCTGGTCAATGGCCTCGCGCTCGGGATGCTGCTGATCCTGGCTGCGCTGGTGCCCTTGCTGCTGGGCCTGCTGGTCGCGATGCCGGTGCTGTTCGGCTCGCTGTACGCCTCGTATCAGGCGATATTTGCGGTGTGGGCCGACGACCGCGCGTCTGCCGACGATAACGTGGTGCGCCTACGCCCCTCTGACGATTCAGGCCGCTGACAGATTCGCGTAGGCCAGCGCCAGCCACTTCGTGCCGGCGTCGCGGAACTTCACCTGTACCCGCGCATCGGCGCCGCGCCCTTCGAAGTCAATGATGATGCCGGTGCCGAATTTGGCGTGGGCGACGCTCTGCCCGACCTTGTAGCCGGTGTCGTTGCCGTGTTGCGTTTTGCTGCGCGGCGCCGCAGGCGCGCTGTAGCCACTGGATTGGGGCGGGGGTTCACGGCGCTGATTGAGGTTCAGCAGCACCTGTTCGGGCAGTTCGTCGAGAAAACGTGACGGCATGCTGTAGCGGATCTGGCCGTGCAGCATGCGCGACTGCGCGTGCGACAGATACAGGCGACGGCGGGCGCGGGTGATCGCCACGTACATCAGCCGCCGTTCCTCTTCCAGGCCGTTTTCCTCATTGGCGCTTTGCTCGTGCGGGAACAGGCCTTCTTCCAGCCCGGTGATGAACACGGCATGAAACTCCAGCCCCTTGGCGGCGTGCACCGTCATCAGTTGCAGTGCGTCGTGACCCGCGCTGGCCTGGTGCTCGCCCGCTTCCAGCGCGGCGTGGGCAAGGAACGCGTCGAGTGTGTTTTCCTCGGATTCCTGCGAGAACAGCGCCGCCGCGTTGATCAGTTCGTTGAGGTTCTCCAGGCGGTCGGCCCCCTCTTTGTCGGCGCGGTAGTAGTCCGCGAGCCCGCTGGCTTCGATCACGTGGTCGATCGCCTCGGGCAGGGGCAGATCGCGCGTGGCCTGCTTGATGGCCTCGATCAGTTTGGCGAAGCCGGCCACCTTGCCGCCACTTGTACACGCCGCCTGCCACAGGCTCGCGCCCGATCGTGCAGCCGTCTCGGCCAGCTGTTCCAGGGTGCGCGCGCCGATGCCGCGGGCCGGGAAGTTGACCACGCGCAGGAAGGCGCCGTCGTCTTCCGGGTTGGTCAGCAGGCGCAGGTAGGCCAGTGCGTGCTTGATTTCCTGGCGCTCGAAAAAACGCAGCCCGCCATAGACGCGATACGGCACGCTGGCCGAGAACAGCGCATGTTCCAGCACCCGCGACTGCGCGTTGGAGCGATACAGCAGTGCCATGTCGGAAAGGTTCACCCCTTCGCGGTTGAGCGAACGCACCTCGTCCACCACGAAGCTCGCCTCCTCCTGGTCGGAATAGGCATCGAAAACCCGGATCGGCTCGCCTTCGCCTTCGGCCGTCCACAGGTTCTTGCCGAGGCGATGCGCGTTTTGCGCGATCAGCGTGTTGGCGGCGGTGAGGATGTGGCCGTGGCTGCGGTAGTTCTGCTCCAGCTTGATCACGTTGCCGTGCGCGAACTCGCGCTCGAATTCGGCCATGTTGGCCGTGTTGGCGCCGCGGAAGGCATAGATCGACTGGTCGTCGTCGCCGACTGCGAACAGCGCCGTGTGCGGCCCGGCAAACAGCTTCAGCCAGCGATACTGCAGCGTGTTGGTGTCCTGGAATTCGTCGACCAGGATGTGCTTGAAGCGGTCGCGATAGTGTTCGCGCAAGGGCTCGTTTCGGTACAGCAGTTCGTACGAACGCAGCAGCAGCTCGGGGAAATCCGCCACCCCCTCGCGCTGGCATTGCGCGTCGTAGGCTTCGAACAGTTCGGCCAGCCGCATCGAATATTCGTCGAACGCCTCGGCATCGCGCGCGCGTCGCCCGGCTTCCTTGTGGCTATTGATGAACCACTGCACCTTCTTCGGTTCGTATTTCTCGGTGTCGACGTTGAGCGATTTCATCAGCCGCTTGATCGCGGAAAGCTGGTCCGAACTGTCCAGAATCTGGAACGACTGCGGCAGCCCCGCCTCGCGCCAGTGCGTGCGCAGCAGCCGGTTGGCAAGGCCATGGAAGGTGCCGACCCACATGCCGCGCGTGTTGATCGGCAACATCGCCGAGATGCGCGTCAGCATTTCCTTCGCCGCCTTGTTGGTGAAGGTCACCGCGAGGATGCCGTGCGGCGACACCTGTCCGGTCTGGATCAGCCACACGATGCGGGTCGTCAACACCCGCGTCTTGCCCGAACCGGCGCCCGCCAGAATCAGCGCGGACGCGTGCGGCAGCGTGACGGCGGTGCGCTGTTCGGGATTGAGGTTATCCAGCAGGTGGGCTGTCATACGGGGGTAAAATCGGGCGGTCAATGGTGAATTATAAAGGGCTCACCCATGGTGAAAATTCTGTTCTTCGGCGACCTCGTCGAAACGCTGGGCATGGCCGCCGATGAGATCGAACTGCCGCCCGACGTGACCGACGTCGAACGCCTGCTGTTCGTGCTGTCCCGGCGCGGCGAGGTGTGGAAAAAGATGCTGCTCGGCAACCCCAAGCTGAACGTCACCCTAAACAAACAGTTCGTTGAAAAATCTGCGCCGGTCAAGGATGGCGACGAGATTGCACTGGTGGGGTTTTCAGTGGTTTAAGGGGCGGCAAACGGCCAATTCCGGTCATTGGTTATTTGTGCCGAATGCAGCCATTGGTGGATGGCAAGAAGGTTATCCTAGCGAAACCGTGATATTCATGAGGCGCGATGATGCTATCCATTCTGATAAGGCTTACACGGGCACTGGCGGGATTGCTCCTAGCGGTGATGCTGTATGGTTGTGCTTCGACTCCTGGGCGAGAGCAACCTTTAGGATATATCGTCTCGACCGCGTTCTCACCCGATGGACGGATTATTGCCGCCGCCACTAGCGAGGGCGAGGTGGCGTTGTTCGACGCGCGACCGTTGCTATTCAGACGACTTCTCACCCGGGAAGTTGACAAGACGCCTATTCAGCGCGACTACCATAAAATGATTAGGGCGGTTTATCAGCCGTTACCACTCGCCTTTTCGCCGGACGGAAAGCAACTGGCTGCGAGTGCCGTTTCAGGTAATGTTGTCGTTTGGGACGTCGCTTCAGGGATGGAGAAATACCGTTCGCCGTCTGACGGGCAAATCGTCGATCTCATCTTCTCTTCTGATGGACAAACGCTTATTAGCGCTGGGCCAGACTTGCTCTTGCGGCCGATGAAGGATACAGGGCAGACCATCAAGATCCAGTTACCGCTGGGGGCCAAAGCTACGGCCACAACCATGTCTCCAGACGGATCGGTCTTGGTCGCAGGGCTTTCCACTGGAGAGGTTGCGATGTTTGATGCGACAAACCTCATGCTGTTGCGCATCTCAAAGGTACATGAAGCGCCGGTCACTGGTCTGGCGTTCCAACGGCAGGGCGGAGTGTTTGCGAGCACAGCGGGCGGATACGATTTGCGACTTTGGAAGCGTAGTCAGGAAGGTGGATTCGAGAAAGGCGATCCACCAGTTGCAGCTGCTACTAGTGCTGCCGGAACATTTGATAGCGCACAAGGTGGCGGACTACTGCTGTGGCTGCTTGGCACCGTTCGAGGTTTTCAGATTGTCGGGGCTCCGACCCTAGGCGCGCCACCCATTATCGGTGGCGCTGAGTCTAAGTTTGCCAAGGCTGCTCGGACAATTCCCCCTTACTGTGGATCGCGGGTCGCGTTTTCCGCAGACGGGCGTTATCTCGTTTCATCGGCAAACCTAATGATGTGCCCGGACTGCATGGGAACACTCGCACCAGCTTTTCTGCTGTTCTTGACCGATCTTGAAAGCGGCGCGACAACGACCGATCGAGACTTGGGTTGCGAGTTTTCTATCTCGCCGGATGGTCGGACTTTCACTACTGCAGGCCCGGGTGCGCCTCAGATTCGGGATATCGTTACGGGGCAGCAACTGCCTCGCAACTAAAGAGACCATTTCGATGTACGTCTGCTCTTCTGGAAAACTTACGGCTGGTTTGGGTCGATACCTGCCCCATGCCAAGAAAGCTTTCTTGGGCTTCCCCAGGGAATAAGGCCTTCAATCGCTCAGAGCGATCTCCGCTACCACCGGGGCGTGGTCCGACGGTCGCTCCAGCTTGCGCATGTCGCGATCGACGGTGCTCGAAGTGCAGGCTACCGCCAGCGGCGGGGACAACAGGATATGGTCGATGCGCAGGCCGTGGTTGCGGCGGAAACCCATCATGCGGTAATCCCACCAGCTGAAGGTTTTCTCGGGCTGCTCGAACAGACGGAAACTGTCCTTCAGGTCCAGCGCCAGCAGCGCCCGGAAGCGCTCGCGCTCGGGCGCCGATACCAGCACGCTGTCCTTCCAGGCTTCGGGATCGTGGACGTCGCGATCTTCCGGCGCAACGTTGTAGTCGCCGAGCACGGCGAGCCGGGGAAAGCGCGCAAGTTCGTCCTTCAGCCATGCGGCGAGGGCGTCGAACCAGGCGAGCTTGTACGGATACTTGTCGGAATCGAGGCTTTGCCCGTTGGGGCAGTACACGCAGACGACGCGCACCCCGTCGACGGTGGCGGCGATGACGCGTTTCTGCTCGTCTTCGAGACCGGGGATGCCGACCTGAACGTCGGTCGGCGCGCTGCGGCTGACGATGGCGACGCCGTTGTAGGTTTTCTGGCCTGCGAACACGGCGCGATAGCCGGCGGCTTCGAGTTCGGCGACGGGAAAGTTGTCGTCCGTGAGCTTGGTTTCCTGCAGGCACACCACGTCTGGCTGGCGCGTGGCGAGAAAGTCCAGCAGTTGGGGCAGGCGGACCTTGAGGGAATTGACGTTCCAGGCGGCGATTTTCATGCCGCCGAGTGTAGCGCATACGATCTTTCATGGGCTTTCACCCTAACGGGTACAAGAGCCCATAGAAAGTCGGAGTCCCCTTGTGGGGCATACGAATCCACCTGGGCTTCCACCCTGGCGGGCACAAGGGCCCTATAGTGGATCGGCGTCCTTCAGGGAGACGCTGATGAATGAGGTCCGTTCGCCCTGTCGAAGGGCTTACCACGAACGGAATGAGTCAGCGCATCCTCAGCGCAGCCCTTCAGGCTGCGGCAGGGCGCTTACTGGACTTCAGCCGGGGGCGCAGCGGGAGGTGGCGCCGGATTCGCGGCGAGGGGTGGCTTGCTGCCGGGCGGCGCCGATTTCGGATAGCCGGCGCGGTCGAGGGCGGCCTGCCACTGGCTGGTTTCATAGCCGTCTATTTTTTCGCTGCCGACGGTGAGCACCGGAACGCTCAGGCGCCCGGTGAGCTTGTGCAGTTCCGCCTGGGCTTCGGGGCTCGTTTGCGGATCCTTGCTGCTGAAGGGCACGCCGCGATCGACCAGCAGTTGCCGTGCCTGGTTGCAGGGGGCGCCGCAGTCGCTGGCGTACAGCGTGACCGGGTATTTCTCGCGCGCTGTTCTGGCCGAATAGGTTTCGCCGACCTCGATGTAATTGCCCTTGAACGACTTCTGCTGAGACTCCTTGATGCTGGCCGGCGGCGGCTGGTCGCTGTAGACCATGCGCCCTTGTGCGTCCTTCCACTGGTACAACTGCGCGGCAGCAAGCTGGGTGCTTGCCGCCGCCAGCCAGACCGAAATCAAGATGCGTCCCAGTTTCATGCCGTGCTCCCGAAAGACATAATCACCATGCTTAACGGCCAGGCCGGGTCAAAGCTTTACCCTCGACAACGGTAAAAGGCCCAAGACGGAATCGTGCTCGGCGACAACCCCGCCCACCCGCACGAGGTAGGCCGTCGTTGTAAGCTGCTAAAGCGGCAGCAACCACGCTCCACCCGCAAGGGGCAGGCCGTGGTTGTAAAGCCGATCAATCTGCAACAACCACGCTCACGCCATGCCGTTGTGCCGCAACAGCGCGTCGATGGTGGGCTCGCGTCCACGGAAGGCCTTGAACGATTCGAGCGCCGGGCGGGCGCCGCCCTGGGCGAGGATTTCGCTCCAGAAGCGGTGGCCGACTTCGGGGTTCAGCACACCACCGTAGCCCTCGGCTTCATCCTCGAACAGGGCGTAGGCATCGGCCGACAGCACTTCCGCCCACTTGTAGCTGTAATAGCCGGCGGCGTAACCGCCCGCGAAGATGTGGGAGAAGTTGTTGGGGAAGCGGTTGTAGGCCGGCGGCACGATGACCGCGACCTGGCGTCGGATGTCGTCGATGAGGTCCAGCGCGGTGCGGCTGCCGTTGGGGTCGAAGTCGTCGTGCAGGTGCATGTCGAAGCTGGCGAATTCGATCTGCCGCATCGTCTGCAGGCCGGACTGGAAGTTCTTCGCCGCCAGCATCTTGTCGAACAGCGCTTGGGGCAGCGGCTCGCCGGTGTCGACATGGGCGGTCATGTGCTTCAGCACGTCCCATTCCCAGCAGAAGTTCTCCATGAACTGGCTTGGCAGCTCGACCGCGTCCCACTCGACGCCGTTGATGCCGGACACGCCGATTTCCTCGATCTGCGTCAGCAGATGGTGCAGGCCGTGACCGGTCTCGTGGAACAGGGTGATGACTTCGTCATGGGTGAAAAGCGCAGGCTTGTCGCCCACCGGGCCGGAAAAATTGCAGTTCAGGTAGGCCACCGGGGTCTGGATGCCGTCGTTCTTCCTGCGGCGGGTGATGACGTCGTCCATCCACGCGCCGCCTCGCTTGGACGCGCGTGCGTAGAGGTCGAGGTAGAACTGGCCGACGCGCTGGCCGGCATGATCCGTCAGCGTGTAGAACTTCACGTCCGGATGCCACACCGGTGCCTTGTCATCGCGGATGTGCAGGCCGTAGAGCGTCTCGATCAGCTTGAACAGGCCGGCCATCACGCGCGGCTCGGGAAAATACTGCTTCACTTCCTGGTCGGAAAAGCTGTAGCGCGCCACGCGCAGTTTTTCCGAGACAAAGGTGTTGTCCCAGGCCTGCGGGTCGGCGATGCCGAGTTCGTCGCGGGCAAACGCCTTGAGTTCCTCGAAGTCCCTTTCCGCGTAAGGCCGGGCGCGAACGCCGAGCTCGTCGAGGAACTTCAGCACGTCGGCCGGCGTGTCCGCCATCTTGGCCGCCAGCGAGATCTCGGCGTAGCTCCTGAACCCCAGCAGTTCGGCGGCCTCGCGCCGCAGCTTGAGAATGGCAGCGATCAGCGGCGTGTTGTCCCATTTTGCTTCGCCCTTGTCCCCGGATGAAGTGGCCGGAGGGAACTCGGACGCGCGCGTGACGTAGGCGCGATAGATCTGCTCGCGCAATTCGCGGTTGTCGGCGTACTGCATCACCGGCAGGTAGGATGGCATGTGCAGCGTGATCTTCCAGCCGGGCTTGGCGTCGGCCTCGGCCGCTGCTCGCATCGCCGCGAGGACGTCGTCCGGTACGCCCGAAAGCTGGGCGACATCGTCGATGAACAACGCGAAGTCGTTGGTGGCGTCGAGCAGGTTTTCCTCGAACTTGGCCGACAGCTGCGCCAGTTCCTCCTGCACCTGCATGAAGCGGGCCTTCTTGTCGGCCGGCAGTTCGGCGCCGCCGAGGCGAAAGTCGCGCAACTCGTTGTCGACGATCTTCTTGCGCGGAGCGGACAGCGACTCGTAGTCGGGCCGTGCCTTGAGCGCCTTGAACTTTGCAAACAATGCCTCGTTCTGTCCCAGTTCGGCGTAGAAGACGGTGATCTTGGGGAGGTTGGCGTTGTAGACCTCGCGCAACTCGGGCGAATCCATGACCGAATGCAGGTGCGATACCTGGCCCCACGCGCGGCCCAGCTTCTCGTTGGCATCGTCGAGCGGCGCGACGAAGGCGTCCCACTCGGCCGGGGTGTCGGCGGCTTCCGCACGCAGGACCGCGGCGCGGCAGTCGGCCAGCAACTGGTCGATGGCGGGGGTGACGAATTCGGGCTTGAATTCGGCAAAACGTGGCAGGCCGGAAAAGTCGAGCAGGGGGTTTTCCATCGTGGCGGTCATGAAAATTCTTTCCAAAAGAGAGCGCGGCAGGCACGCGCAAAAAGCAGCCACGCCAAGCGGGGCAGCGGGTGATTATAATTTGAGCCCGTTCCTCCGCTGATTCAACCCCTAATCGACCATGGATTTGGACAATCTTGCGCCGCATCACGGCATGACCCCCCGGCTCGGACCCGGCGCCTGGGTGCACCCACGCGCCACGGTCATCGGCGAAGTCAGCCTCGGCGCCGACGCCTCGGTATGGCCGGGCGCGGTGATCCGCGGCGACGTCAATTCGATCGCCATCGGCGATGCGACCAACATCCAGGACAACAGCGTGCTGCACGTGTCGCACAAGTCGCCGGCCAACCCGGCGGGCGGGCCGCTGGTCATCGGCGCGCGCGTGACCGTCGGCCATACGGTGATCCTGCACGCCTGCACGATCGGGGACGAATGCCTGATCGGCATGGGGTCGATCATCCTCGACCGCGCAGTGGTGCAGCGGCACGTGCTGCTGGGTGCCGGTTCGCTGGTGCCGGAAGGCAAGGTGCTCGAGTCCGGCCACCTGTACCTGGGCCGCCCCGCCAAGCTGGTGCGCGCGCTGACCGACGAGGAAATTGCCTATTTCAGCTATTCCGCGCAGCACTATGTCGCGCTCGCCCGTTCCTATCGATGAGCCGCCATGCTCCCTTGCGCCCGGATGAAACCTGCCATGTCCCGCTTCATTGACGTTTTCGCCTTGATCGGCGCGCCATCCCGCGGCCTGCTGGGCAAGGAGCCTTGCAGGTGAAGGCCTTCCTTTCGATCCTTGTTCTGTTCGCGCTGGCGGCCTGCAATCCGGTGCTGGATACCCCCACCAAGCCTGCACCCAGGGCCAACTCGGGCAAGCCGTTGCCGTATGCGCCGCCGCCCCCGCCGCTGCCGGACGAGGGTGTCGCCTGTGCGGCGGACGTCAGGCAATGCCCGGACGGCAGCTTCGTAAGCCGCAAGCCGGACTTATCCTGCAGTTTCAACCCGTGTCCGGGCGACTCCCCCAATAAATAACCTCATCTGGATTTCTCATGGCGCAATACGTGTATTCCCTCAACCGTGTCGGCAAGATCGTGCCGCCCAAGCGGCAGATCCTGAAGGACATTTCGCTGAGCTTTTTCCCGGGCGCCAAGATCGGCCTGCTCGGTCTGAACGGCTCCGGCAAGTCCTCGCTGATCCGGATCATGGCTGGCGTCGACAAGGACATCGAGGGCGAGGCGATCCCGATGCCGGGCATCCGCATCGGCTACCTGCCGCAGGAGCCCCAACTCGACCCGACGCACACGGTGCGCCAGGCGGTTGAAGCGGGGCTGGGCGAGATCGTTTCCGCCAAAGTCCGGCTCGACGAAATCTACGCCGCCTATGCCGAGCCCGATGCCGATTTCGACAAGCTGGCCGAGGAGCAGGCGAAGTGCGAAGCGATCCTCGCCACCGCTGGCGCCGACCTCGACACGCAGATGGAAATCGCCGCCGATGCGCTGCGGCTGCCGCCGTGGGACGCGGTGATCGGCAAGCTGTCGGGTGGCGAAAAGCGCCGCGTCGCGCTGTGCCAGCTGCTGCTGTCGAACCCGGACATGCTGCTGCTCGACGAGCCGACCAACCACCTCGACGCCGAATCGGTCGACTGGCTCGAACAGTTTCTCGTCCGTTATCCCGGCACCGTGGTGGCGGTGACGCACGATCGCTACTTCCTCGACAACGCCGCCAAGTGGATCCTCGAACTCGACCGCGGCCACGGTATCCCGTGGAAGGGCAACTACACCAGCTGGCTCGAGCAGAAGGAGGCACGGCTCGAGACCGAGTCCAAGCAGGAGGCCGCGCGCATCAAGACGATGAAGCACGAGCTCGAATGGGTGCGGCAGAATCCCAAGGCGCGCCAGGCCAAGTCGAAGGCGCGCCTGGCGCGCTTCGAGGAACTCAATTCCGCTGAGTACCAGAAGCGCAACGAGACGCAGGAAATCTTCATTCCGGTCGGCGAGCGTCTGGGCGACAAGGTGATCGATTTCCACCATGTCACGAAATCCTTCGGCGACCGCCTGCTGATCGACGACCTGAGCTTTTCGGTGCCGCCCGGCGCCATCGTCGGCATCATCGGCCCCAACGGCGCGGGCAAGTCGACCCTGTTCCGGATGATCACCGGGCAGGAAAAGCCCGATTCCGGAGAAGTCGAGATCGGCCAGACCGTGAAGCTCGCCTACGTCGACCAGAGCCGCGATGCGCTGGTGGCCGACAAGACCGTGTTCGACGAAGTGGCCGAGGGCCGCGACATCCTGACCGTTGGGCGCTACGAGATCCCGTCGCGAGCCTATCTCGGGCGCTTCAACTTCAAGGGCGGCGACCAGCAGAAGCATGTCGGCAGCCTGTCGGGCGGCGAGCGCGGCCGGCTGCACATGGCGAAGACGCTGATATCCGGCGGCAACGTGCTGCTGCTCGACGAACCGTCGAACGACCTCGACGTCGAGACCCTGCGCGCGCTCGAGGACGCGCTGCTGGAGTTCGCCGGCTGCGTGCTGGTGATCTCGCACGACCGCTGGTTCCTCGACCGCATCGCCACCCACATCCTGGCGTTCGAGGGCGACTCGCAGGTCACCTTCTTCCCCGGCAACTACCAGGAATACGAGGCCGACAAGAAGAAGCGCCTGGGCGAGGAGGGCGCCAAGCCGAAGCGCATCCGCTACAAGCCGATCAGCCGGTAGACAGGCGATGATTCTGGCGAAACTGACCGAGGCCGACCGCTACACTGCGCTACATCCGTTGTTTGGGCGTGCGTTCGAGTTCCTGCGCAATACGGACCTGATGACGCTCTCGCCAGGCAGGCATGCGGTGCAGGGCGAACAGGTCTTCGCCATCGTCGAGGCCTGCGCGGGCCGCACGCGGGCCGAGGCCAGGCTCGAATGCCATCGCCGCTTCATCGACATCCAACTGGTGCTCGAAGGCGTCGACGAAATGGGCTGGAAGCCGCTGGCCGAATGCGTCGATCCGGCGACCGATTACGACGCGGCGCGCGACATCCGCTTTTTCAACGATGCCCCGGCCAGCTGGATCGCCACGCCGCCAGGGTCGTTCTGCCTGTTCTTTCCGGACGACGCGCATGCGCCGCTCGTCAGTGCGGACCTGATCCGCAAGGTGGTGCTGAAAATCGCTGTCTAACGCCTGATAATTAATGACATGTAGATACCGTCTCTCCAGTCAACCTCCTGGCTGCCAATCGGCTTGATAAAAAGTCTGATGCTTAACCACCCCGAAGCACAGATGCACGAGCTTGCGCATTGCCGCGCCCAGCGCGGCCATCTTGGTTTTTCCCTTCGCGCACAGCCATGTGTAGAGCGCCTTGACGTGCGGGTTGTACTGGGCCGCCACGATGGCCGCCATGTAAAGCACGGCGCGCGTCCTGGCATCACCGTTCTTCGCCAGCCGCGGCCGTTTCTGGACGCTGCTCCCGGATTGATGCTCGACCGGAACCAGCCCCAGAAACGCCGCCACCTGATCGGCACTCCTGAACTTCCGGCTGTGCAGCACTGCCAGCATCCGGTTGGCCGTCTTGTCGCCCACTGCCGGAATCGACAGCAGGCGCTCGCGGTCAGCTTTCAATCCTGGATGGCGGTTGATGTGGTCGTTGATCGCCTGCTGCAGCCGGGCGATTTCCTGCTTCAACGCGGCCAGGTGATTGTCCAGCGACTCCCGAACCAGGGCGGGTGCCTGGGCGACGAGCGCCTTCTCGCGCCGGTTCAGTTCGCGGCGCGCATCGGTTTCCAGCGCTTCCAGCCGGGTGATCAGGGCCTTCAGTTCGCGGATTTCCAGCGGCGGGGCTTCCCAGGGTTCCGGCTGGATCAATGCGCCATAACGGGCCAGGGCCACGCTGTCCGTTCCATCGGTCTTGGTGCGCATCGCCAGGCCGCGAGCAAAGTCCCTGACCTGGGCGGGATTGACCACCGACAACCGCACCCCGGCGTCGGTCAGCCACAGCGCCGCCTGCTCGTGATACACCCCGGTGGCTTCCATCACGCCATGCACGTCGCCTGGAGCAGTGCCTTGCTTGTCGAGCCACGCCGACAGGGCTTCGAATCCCTTCAGGTCGTTGCTGACCGCCTTGGTCTTGCGCTTGTCGGTTGCTGGATCGAGCAGGGTGCAATCCAGCTTGGCCTTGGAAATATCGATACCCAGATACATCATGGCAAATCCTCCTTGCAACTCACGATGCCATTCACGCCCACTCGCCTTGTCCATGCAGGGTCACTGAGTTTCAGGCCCTTGGCTACCGTCCAGTGTGGTGTCCGGCGGAAGGTGAGGCGGAGGGCCTTATCTACAAACCAAGGTTTACCCTTCAGGAGCGCCACAAGCTCACTCCGCCTCGTATGGTGGAAGCTTAACCACCACAGGAAACAAGATACAAGGAGCGCCGCCCTCGGCGCGATAGCGGACGCAGATCGCGCCGGGGACGCTCCTACAGACCCGGGTCAATAGTGCGGCGGAATTTCGTCGCGCGAGCTGCCGAATTCGTCCGGCGGCAGCGCTTCCTGCAGTCGCTGGTGCAGCAGGCGAAGCTGCTGCTGCAACAGGTCGATCTGTCCTTGCTGGCGTATCACGGTCTGGTTGAGCGTGTCGATCAGGTCTTCGGCGAAGGCGACCTTGGCTTCGAGTTCGTTGAGGCGTGCTTCCATCATTGTGTAGACGTGCGCAGCAGCGGCGTCACCAGTTTTTCCAGCCGCGGATAATGCACCTGTCCGGCGACCTTGTGGCGAATGTGGCCGTCGGCATCGAGAATGAACGAGGTCGGCACGCTCGATACGTTGCCGAACGCTGCGGCGACCGAGGCGTTGGTCGGCGCGGCCATGAAGGCATAGCCCTTGTCCTGCATCCAGGCGGCAATTTTTTCGGGCGGGTCGTCGACGCTGATCGAGACGACCTCGAATCCCTTGTCGCGGTAATCCTGCCAGAAGCCGTCGACGACCGGTTTCTCCTTGCGGCAATAGGGACACCAGGTCGCCCAGAAGTTCACCAGCACGACTTTGCCCTTGAGCGATTCGCTGGTCAGCAGTCGGCCGTCGGTCAGCGTGACTTGCCACCCAGGCGGAATGCGATCTTCGTCGCTGACCTCGGCCGGTGGACGAAACCACAGCCAGGCGATCAAACCCAGTAAAATCAGGGTAAGCGGACTCGGTGTCCATTTCTTGATGAGGGCCTGTCTATCCATGCTGTGGCTGAAAGCGTTTCATATCGTGATGGTGGTGAGCTGGTTCGCGGGGCTGTTCTATCTTCCGCGCATTTTCGTCAACCTGGCAATGGAAACCAACGATGCAGCTTACGACCGCCTGCTGCTGATGGCGGGCAAATTGTATCGCTTCGTCTCGCCCATCATGTGGCTGACCCTCATTACCGGCGTCTGGCTGTGGCTGGCATACTGGCTGCCGACCATGGGCTGGCTGTGGCTCAAGGTCGTTCTGGTCGCCGGCCTGGTCGGCTATCACCACGTCTGCAGGAAATTGCTGCGTCAGTTCGAAGCCAGACAGAACACCAAATCGCACGTATGGTTCCGCTGGTTCAATGAAATCCCGGTGATCGTGCTGCTGATCGTCGTGCTGCTGGTCGTATTGAAGCCTTTTTAGGAAAATCCCGTTTGAAGCCCGAACCCCGTCGCACCAAAGCGCCGCATCCCGTCCGCCCCGAGCGCGAGGCGCTGCCGCCCGCCAGCCATTTCGCCACCTGCCCGCGCGGGCTGGAGGCGCTGCTCGAAGCCGAACTGGCGGCCGCCGGTGCGCAGGTGGTGCGCCAGGTGCCCGCCGGCGTGCTGTTCATGGCCGATCCCGCCGCCGAGATGCGCGCCAACCTCACCTCGCGCATCGCGACCCGGATCCTGCGCAAGGTGGGCTACACGCGCTATCGCAAGGAAGAGCATATCTACCGCGCTGCGCTCGACCTGCCATGGCCGGATTGGTTCGACGTGACGAAGACGATCGCGGTGAAAGTTGGCGCACAGAATGCGCCGCTGAAAAGCCTCAATTTCATCACGCTCAAGATCAAGGACGCCATCTGCGACCGCTTCCGCGAGGAAACGCGCGAACGTCCGAGCGTCGATACCGAGGCGCCCGACGTGCCGGTGTACGCATTCTTCACTGCGGATGCGGTGACGTTCTACCTCGATACCTCCGGCGAGCCGCTGTTCAAGCGCGGCTTCAAGCGCGAGGCGAGCGCGGCGTCGATCAAGGAAAACCTGGCCGCCGGACTGCTGATGCTTTCCGGCTGGGAGCCTGGCACGCCGCTGCTGGACCCGATGTGCGGCGCCGGTACCATCCTGCTCGAAGCGGCCGACCTGGCATTGAATCGTGCGCCCGGGCGCAGCCGCCATTTCGCCTTCGAGCACTATCGCGATTTCGACGCGGCGCTCTGGAAGCACATCAAGGCCGAGGCCCAGGCGCAGGAAAAACCCATTGCGCGTCTGCCGATTTTCGGCGCCGACCGCGATCGCTGGGTGCTCGACAAGGCACGCAACAACCTGGCTGCCGCTGGCTACGCCGATGCCATCGAACTGAAAGTGTCCGATCTGCTCGACCTGAAAGCGCCCACGCCGGTCGGCACCATCGTCACCAACCCGCCCTACGGCGAGCGACTGGGCGAGGCCGAGGATCTGGCCGAGTGGTATCCGCTGCTGGGCGACTGGCTGAAGCAGAACTTCGCCGGCTGGGAAGCGTGGATCATTTCCGGCGATCCGCTGCTGCCAAAGTTGATCGGCCTCAAGGCGAGCCGTCGTATCCCGCTGTTCAATGGACCGATCGAAACCCGCTTTCTGCAATACAAGCTGATTGCCGGGTCGTTGCGGCCGAAGAAGGCGTCCGACCAGGCGGGGTGAGCGAAATCCACGTATGGCGTCGCCCCTGAACAGGTGAGGGAGCGCTCCGGAAGTCGGAGCACTTTTTCTGGCCGCACAACTGAAAACAGGGTGCATCGCACCCTGTTTTCTTTCGCGTGGATAGGAAGCGGTCAGACGATGTCGAGGTGATCCAGCCCCGCCATCATGTCGCGGCCCTTCGACTCCTGGCCGTGCAGCTTGATCTGCAGGCGCAGGTCGTTGAGGCTGTCGGCATTCCTGAGTGCATCCTCGTAGGAAATCATGCCGGATTCGTAGAGGTCGAACAGCGCCTGGTCGAAGGTCTGCATGCCGAGTTCGCGCGATTTCGACATGATTTCCTTGATTTCGTGGACATGGCCCTTGAAGATCAGATCGGAAATCAGCGGCGAGTTGAGCAGGATTTCGACTGCGGCGACGCGGCCTTTGGTGCCCTTGCGCGGGATCAGGCGTTGCGAGATGAAGGACTTGAGGTTCAACGACAGGTCCATCAGCAACTGGTCGCGCTTTTCTTCGGGGAAGAAGTTGATGATGCGGTCGAGCGCCTGGTTGGCGCTGTTGGCGTGCAGCG
>WGNC01000024.1 GCA_016124745.1 Thiobacillus sp. | reverse complement strand
GTTCAGATGAGGGCCCCGTCAGCGGATTCCATCAGGGCCAGCAGGCTTGCCGCCTGCACCAACAGGCCGGATATAAGACTGCATCCTTACCTACTGCCGTATGCAAAATCTACTTGTACTCCGGGGGGCGTCCATATAAGCATTTCCCTAACGTACCAGGGGCCACGTGCGCATCAGAACCCATGTTCCTTCGGGGCGGGGGGCCGCACGCGCACCAGGTAGTTGCGCGCCAGGCCCTTGTAAAGCGGCCTTGGGCAGATCAGGCGGGAAACGGCGGTGGCCAGCAGCGTGGCCAGCATCAGGGGCACCACCATGTCGTGGTTGTCGGTCATTTCCATGACGATGACGAAAGCGGTGATGGGGGCCTGGACCACGCCGGCGAAATAGGCAGCCATGCCGATCACGACCAGGGAACCGGCATCCGCCTGGGTTACCCAGCCGGCCACCACCTGGCCGATGCCGGCGCCTGCCGACAGGCTGGGCGCGAACAGGCCGCCGGGGATCCCGCTGATGAAAGACACGAAGGTCGCCAGCATCTTCCACAAACCATAACTGGCGGGCACTTCGCCTGAGCCTTCGAGCAGGCTCCTGGCTTCCTGATATCCGCTGCCGTAGACGGTGTTTCCCGAAGCCAGGCCGATCAGGGCCAGCAACAGACCGCAGGCGGCGGCGAAATAAACGGGGTGTGCACGCATGAATGAACCTGTCCGCCCCGGCAGGCCGCGTTCAGAGAAGGCCAGCAGCAGGCGGCTGAATCCGCCCCCCAGCGCGCCGCCCACGAGCCCGCACAGGAAGACGCCCTGCCAACCGGACGTACCGCTGAGCGTGGCATCGGTGGCGCCGAAATAGGTGTAGTCCCCCTGCACATAGATTGCGGCCAGACCGGCAATGATGACCGCGGTGAGCAGGATGCCGCTCGAACGTTCCTCGAAGGAACGGGCCATCTCCTCGATGGCGAAAACGATTCCCGCGAGCGGCGTATTGAAGGCTGCCGCCACCCCGGCACCGCCGCCCGCGATGATCAGGCCACGGTCCATCAGGTGTCTCGGAAAGCGCGTCAGCCAACGCAGGTTGTAGAGCAGGGCTGCGCCAATCTGGACGGTGGGTCCTTCGCGCCCCACGCTTGCGCCACCCGCGAGGCCGACACAGGTCAACAGGATCTTGCCCAGCGCCAGGCGCAGGGACAGCACCCTGTCGCGATCCGCACCGTCCGGCATGCGGAGGGCCGCAATGGTCTGGGGAATGCCGCTGCCCTCCGCGCCCTTGAAATAGCGTTGGGTCAGCGCGGCGACCCCGGCGAGGGTCAGCGGGGTAACCAGCAGGGGCAGCCAGGGGGAAATCGCGAGCAGTTTTTTGAACAGAACATGGGCATGGTCACTGCCCATGGCAAAGGCCGTGGCAACAAGGCCCACCACGACTGCGCCGCCCCAGAACAGGACGTGGCGCAACCACAGCCGGGCCGAAAACAGGGTGACGCGGTGTCGCTTCTTAAGATAGGGTAAACGCGGTCGGGGCCATTCCATGATGACCCGATAGTAACTCCGCGTGGTGCGGGCTGTCTCGCCCGAACCTCTCTCAGGATGCCGAGAGCAGGCCTATGCGGCGCGGCAACGAAGCGCCAGCCAGTGGTCCAGACTCAGCTTGCCCGGGCCGCTCAGCAACAGCGGGAGGAACATCACCAGATACATGAGCGGCAGTTTGTAACCGTTGTCGCAGACGTTGTAGCCGTTGCCGGCATGTACGCTGGCCCAGGCGACAGCGGTGAGAATAATGAGCGAGAGGCTGAAGAAGCGAGTGCCCAGGCCAATCACCAGCGCGATGGCGCCGAGCAGTTCCGTCCATGTGGCGAGAAACCAGGACAGGTCGACCGGCGCCAGATTGAACGGAAACGGAAAAGCATCCTGGTAGTCGGCAAACCAGTTGTCGCCGCGGAATTTCATGACCCCGGCTTGCCAGAATTCCCAGGCCAGCAACAGCCGCACACCCAGCAGGCCAACATAGCTGCCGGCCTGATTGAGCAGGTCGGCGAGCCCTGCATAGAGTCGAATGATCGGGTTCATGGCGAAGTCCTTGAGACGGATGAGGCAGAAACCGCGGCGCCTGCCGCGGGACGATGTCACCTATTTCCTGGAACCACACTTGCCCTCGCCGCATTTTCCATCCCTGGCCTTGATCGTCCTGGTCGCGGTGTCTTTGCCATCCTCGACCTTGGCGTCCTTCCTGGCGCCGCATTTTCCTTCCCCACACTTGCCGTCCTGGGTTTTTTCTGCGGCCGCTACCTGATATCCCTGTGCAAGCTGGCTGAGCGCAAAGGGATTGCCGCTGGCGTGAGCGATTCCTGCGGCGGTGGTCAGTGCGAGGATGAAGGTGGCCGGTATTGATTTCATGGTGGATCTCCTGAAGTGTCGGCCGGATGCATGGGCATCCGATTGATGAATTGCCGGGATGCACACGAGGAAGGCGCCCCAGCCGAACACGTGCCATGCTGCGTGTGGCATCGTCCTGCAGTTCGTCGGCGCGACCATGCTTTCCTTACAGACGATTCACGAGGCGCTCGCGCTGATTCGCCCGCTAGCAGTCGGCCAGCGAGACGGATCTGAAATAAATGACGGATGGTGTAAGGTGTGGCGTCAGGCTGCGACCAACAAAACCGACCATCTGAAGGGAGAGCCCCATGTACAGACTCGCCATGACCGCGCTGTCGGTCCTTTTCCTGGCCACATCCGCTCACGCGATGGACGGCATGATCGAAGTGCCCAGCGCGCATACGCCCCGTGAAACCGGCGACAGGCTGGAGGCCCTGGCCAGGGAACGCGGAATGAAAGTGTTCGTGCGCATCGACCACGCGGCGGGTGCGCGCAGTGTCGGTCAGACATTGCGTCCCACCGAACTAATCATTTTCGGCAACCCGAAGGGCGGTACGCCGCTGATGCTGTGCTCGCAGACTTACGGTATCGATCTGCCGTTGCGGGTGCTGGCGTGGGAAGACGCGAAGGGCGCGAGCTGGCTGGGCTACAAGGACATGGCGGCGCTCGGGCACGCGCATCCCGATGCAGGATGTGACGAGGCGCTCAAGCGCCTGATCGGTGTTCTGGACGGACTGGTGCGCGAGGCAGCCAAGCCCTGACGATTCGCCGGTCGGGCGGCCGCGATGCAGGGGCGGACAGCTTGACATTTTGAACTAACTGGTCCAAAAATGCGACATGTCTGCTGCACCAGGCCGCCCGCTCGAGTTCGATCCAGATACTGCGCTTGATGCAGCGATGCAGCTGTTCTGGCGCAAGGGGTATGAAAACACGTCGATACAGGATTTGCTCGAAACCATGCAATTGTCTAAGAGCAGCCTGTATCAGGCGTTTGGGGGCAAGCAGGCGCTGTTCGAGCGTTGCATGTCGCGCTATGGTAGCTACGCGATCGGCGCGTTGCGCGACGCGCTCGATGCGGCTCCTTCCGGGATGGCTTTCATCCGGCATTTCCTGGAAAGCGTGCTGGACGAGGCGCGCGGCACGTGCGAGGCGCGTGGCTGTCTGGTGCTGAACACGGCAAACGAATTCGCCCGCCGCGATCCGCGGATCTCCGCGGCGGTAGCGGAAGGCCTGGGCCGATTTCACGGCGTATTGCTGGCGGCAGTGCAGCGCGCCCAGCGCGAGGGCGACATCGCCCCCGACCGCGATGCCGTCGTGCTGGCCAATTATCTGGTGAGCAGCATGAGTGGCCTCAAAACCCTGAGCAAGGCCGGGGCGGACGAGGCCAGCTTGCGCGGCATTATCGAGTTGGTACTGAAGCCCCTCGACTGAGGACTTTTTTTTGATCTATTGTGGAACGACTGGTCCATTACGTGTCGGACTCGCCTGGCAACCTGAATTTGGTTTGAAATCGATTGAGCGTTGCGCATTCCCCGGCGGTGCGCAAAGTCCCTCTAGCCGGTCATCAAGGAGAAAGCCATGAACTTCGACAAAGAACTGGACGCACGCGGCCTTAATTGCCCGTTGCCCATTTTGCGAACCAAGAAATCCCTGAGCGAGCTCGCCAGCGGCCAGGTGCTGAAGGTGAGCTCCACCGATCCCGGATCGGTGAAGGACATGCAGGCGTTCGCCAGGCAGACCGGCAACGAACTGTTGTCCTCCGCCGAGGAGCGAGGCGAGTTCGTCTTTTTTCTGCGCAAGCATTGAGTCGTCATTCCCCAGCAAAGGAGGAACATCATGGAATCCAAGAAAATGGCAATCATCGCCACCAAGGGCACGCTGGACTGGGCCTATCCGCCCTATATCCTGGCATCCACCGCGGCAGCATTGGGATATGAGGTGCAGATCTTCTTCACCTTCTATGGACTGCAGCTTCTGAGAAAGGACTTGTCCGGGCTCAAGGTCAGTCCGCTGGGCAATCCCGGCATGCCGATGAAGATGCCGTTCGGGCCGAAGTGGTTCAAGGACATCAGCTGGAACATTCCGAATGCCGTGCAGGCGCTGGTACCTGGCTACGAGAACGTCGCCACTTCGCTGATGAAGCAGACGATCGCCAACAATGGCGTGGCGACGATTCCCGATTTGCGCGAACTCTGTCTGGAAGCTGATGTGAAGATGATCGCCTGCCAGATGACGGTGGAGCTGTTCGGCTTCGATCACAGCGATTTCATCGATAACATCGAGTACGGTGGCGCCGCGACGTTCTTCGAGTTTGCCGGAGAAACCGACATTTGCCTGTTCATCTGACTGGTTTTGCCGGGGGTGCAGGTCGGGGGCTGAATGCCCGCCGTGCGCGAAAATGTCGGATCGATGCACGCCCAAGCCGGCGCAGGCAATATTCTCCTGCCGAGCCTGCCGGGGCAGAAATGCATTGCTGTGCCATCCCGTAGCGGGTATAGTGCGCCCTCCCGCACCCAGCCAATCGGTGCGCGGCTCTCTTACCCTGATCTCACGATCCCCTATTCGTCTGCCTCGATTGGTGTCACTGCAAACGTGACAGGCCGTCGCAGGAAACCAAATGACTACTGAAACATCCCTTGCCAGCCCGGCATTTGTCGAGCTCGGCCTGGCCGAACCCATTTTGCGTGCCATCGCCGATGCCGGCTACACCACGCCCACCCCGATCCAGGCGCAGGCGATTCCGCAGGTGCTGGCGGGAGGCGACCTGCTCGCCGCCGCGCAGACCGGCACCGGCAAGACCGCCGGCTTCACCCTGCCGATCCTGCATCATCTATCGACACGCGCGGCACAGACTCCCAGGCCGGGCCGCCCGCGCTGCCTGATCCTGGTGCCGACGCGCGAACTCGCCGCGCAGGTCGAGGAATCGGTCAAGACCTACGGCAGGCATCTGTCGCTCACCTCGATGGTGATGTTCGGCGGCGTCAACATTAACCCCCAGTTCAAGGCGCTGAAGTCGCGCGTCGACATCCTGGTCGCGACGCCGGGCCGCCTGCTCGACCACCTCGGGCAGAAGACGGTGGACCTGTCCGGCGTCGAGATCCTGGTGCTCGACGAAGCCGACCGCATGCTCGACATGGGCTTCATCCGCGACATCAAGAAAGTGCTCGCGGTGGTGCCGAAGCGACGCCAGACCCTATTGTTCTCGGCGACCTTCTCCGACGAGATCCGCACCCTGGCCAACAGCCTGCTGAACAACCCGAAGAGCGTCGAGGTGGCGCGCCGCAATACTGCGGTGGAGATCATCGAGCAGTCGATGCACCGCGTGCCGCAGGCGCACAAGCGCGATCTGCTGGCGCACCTGATCAGGCACCACGACTGGCAGCAGGTGCTGGTGTTCACCCGCACCAAGCACGGTGCCAACAAGCTGGCCGAGAAGCTGATCAAGGATGGCATCTCCGCGGCCGCGATCCACGGCAACAAGAGCCAGTCGGCGCGCACCAAGGCGCTGGCGAACTTCAAGGACGGCAGCGTGCGCGTGCTGGTGGCGACCGACATCGCCGCGCGCGGCATCGACATCGACCAGTTGCCGCAGGTGGTCAACTTCGAATTGCCCAACGTGGCGGAAGACTATGTCCACCGCATCGGCCGCACTGGGCGCGCCGGGGCCACCGGTTCGGCGTTGTCGCTGGTGGACGACGAGGAAATGAGCTATCTGCGCGACATCGAAAAGCTGATCAAGCGCTCGATCGTGCGGGTCGAAATCGAGCCCGGCTTCGTACCGCCGGCCAGGGCCGATCTGATGTCCGAGGCGCGTGGGCCGCGTCCGCCGCAGGGTCGCGGCGGTCCGCGCCAAGGTCAGACTTCCAGACAGGGGCAACCCGGCAATCGCAACGCCCCTGGCCGTGCCCCACAGGGCAAGCCCGCTGGCGGTGCCAGGCCGGCTGCAACACCCGCGCCTGAGCGCGCCGGGGCCAGCCACCCCGCACAGCCGCGCAAGCCGCGTCCACAGGCGGCCCTGTTCTCGGCCAAACCGGGCACGCGCGGGCACTAAGCCCGTCCGCCAAGTCTGATCCCGGCATCACGACCGGGTCAGACGTGCCGCTGCCCAGGTGACACCGACTGCCACGCCCAGCAAGGCAAACGCGACACCGAGGCGATTCAGCGAATCCGGCGCCAGTACCAGCAGCCCTCCCAGTTGCAGCATCATCAGGCCGGACATCAGCTTGAGGAGACGGCCTTCGCGTTCACTGAGCCTGCGGGTGCCCATGGTGAAGGCAAACACTCCGACAATGACTGCAAGCGGAATGACGTAGACCAGGTTGTACAAGGCCAGGTACAGATAATGCTGGGTGGGGCCGAGAACCTGCAGGGTCAGCAGACGCGTGTAGACCATGGGGAAGCCAGCAGTGCACAGCAACTCGTAGAAATTGGCGGCTATCGCGAGAAACAGCGTGGCGGCAAGCATGGCCGGCAAGGTGCCGGCAGCGAGGATGGCACGCGCGCGCCGATAAAGTCCGGGCTTGCGGCTTTCCGGAATGGACAGCGTCAAGCCGTGCCTGAAGCGGAAGAAATCCTTGACGTTGATCAGACCGACCGCCAACGCTATCAAGCCGGCAGCGCGCGTCACCCAGGCCAGATTGCCGAGCAGCTGGAACAGATTGAGCCACGCTGCCATGAAGGCGAAATACATAGCCCCCGAACACAGGACGAACACGCCCCCTATCGTCAGCATGCGCGCGCGGTTGTTCTGATGAACCATCAGCGACAGCAGGAACAGCAGCACGAAGAACGCGCAGGGGTTGAAGGCATCGAGCCCGGCAATCAGCACGGTCAGCACGGGCAGCGACAGGGTGTCGGCCTTGATCTCGCCCAGCAAGGGCAGGGTGATTTCAGGTGCGGGCAGGCTTCGGGCGACGTCGATCGCGCTGCCGGTCCGCGCGGCGTCGCGGCAGGCATCCAGCGCAGAGACCAGTGCCTGCCCGCTGCGGTCGTCGCTGTCCCAGCCGGTCCACATGCGGCCGCAGAAAAGCAGCGCCGGAACGGCCTGTGCGGAATGGCCCAGCTGACCCGCCAGCGCGACATAGTGGCGGATGTGCTCGGGATGGCGGGTGAGTTCCAGGGAATGCAGCCTGACCCATGGCCGGCTGGCAGGAATGGCTTCGATGAAGGGGCGCGCTTGCAGGCAATGCGGGCAATTCAGCGACCAGAAGAAATACAGATGCACCACCGGGCGGTCGTCGGCGCCCGCCTCGATCCAGGTCGTCGCGGCAACGGCATGCGGCGCCAGAACAGTCAGTAGCAACGCAATGCAGCCTATCGTCCGCACGAGCCATCTGCGGAGGGCGGCTTCTGCATAGGCGAGTCTGGCGGGGCGCTCCCGCAGGCGGTCTGCGTTCATTGCAATCGGGGCAGGGCAGTCGAAAACACGCTATTCAGTATCGCCGAAGATACAATTTTGCGCATGGATACGCTCCCAAGCTATGACGAACTCCCCTACGACAGCCTGCCGCTGCCTGAAACCCAACCGGATTTCCTCGCGGCGGTCGCGCGGCTGCACGGTTTCGAGGCGCCCGATCCGCGCCGTGCGCGCATCCTCGAACTCGGTTGCGCGCAGGGCGGCAACCTGATTCCGCTGGCGTGGCGCTGGCCCGAGTCGGAGTGCGTGGGCGTCGAGTTGTCGCGCGTTCAGGCGGGAGCGGGTGCGGCATTCGTCGCCGCGCTGGGTATCCGCAATGTGCGCATTCTCCACGGCGACCTGGCTGCACTGCCGGATGACCTCGGCCAGTTCGACTACATCATCGCCCACGGCGTGTTTTCCTGGGTGCCGCCGGCCGTGCAGCGGGCCCTGCTCGACGTCTGCCGCAGCCATCTGAGCGCGCAAGGCGTTGCCTACATCAGCTTCAACGTCGCGGCCGGCTGGGCCCGACTGCAGCCCCTGCGCGCCGCCCTGCTCGAACGCAGCCCGGTTGAATTATCAGCACCTGAACGCTATGGTCAGGCGCTGCGCGTGCTGGACGAACTGGAAGCCGAGTCATCAGACCCGGTATTGCTGAAGGAAATCGCCTATCTCAAGTCGGCAGCACCATCCTATCTGTTTCACGAGTATCTGGCAGACTTCAACATGCCGACGGCGTTCGGCGAATTTGCTGCGCAACTGGATGCGCATGGCCTGCGTTACATCGGAGAGGCCGGCCCGCGCAATGCGGTGGTCGAACTCGAAGACGCCTGGGGCCTGATTCCGGAAAGCATGGCCGGGCGCTGGCAGGATGCAGAGGCCGCACTCGACGACGGGCACGCAACCCGTTTTCGCCGCGCACTTGTTGCATGCGACGACGCCCCATGCGCCCAGCCGCCGAAAGGGGACGCCTTGACCGGGTTGGCTTTCCATGCCGATCTGATCAGTGACGACGAGCTCGATCTGCAGGACGCGACCGAACAGCGCTTCACCAATCCCGCTGGCAATGTCTTCCCTGCTTCGCAACCTGCGACCAAGGCCGCGCTGATGGCCTTGTCGACCGCCTATCCCGTTGCGCTGACTTATCCGGAACTGCTGGCCGCAAGCCGCCAGTTGCTAAACGAATATGGCGTGGCCGATGACTTCGACGAAGCGGCGTTGCGTGACGAGCTGTTCCAGCTGGTCATGGCGCATGGGGTCATGCCGACTGTGGATACCGGGCTTCATGCGGGTGAACCGGGCGAATATCCCTGCGCGCATGCCCTGGCACGACTGCAGGCGAGTTCGCCCGGCTGGGTGGTCAGCGGCATGCGGCAGGTGGGGCTGGAACTGGATGAAGCTGCGCGCAGCTTGCTCGGCATACTCGACGGCAGCCATTCGGTCGATGAACTCGCCGGCATCATGCAGGCGACGCTGGCGCAAACCGGGCTGGAAATATCGCGGCAAACCGTTCTCGACCTGACACACCACCAATTGTGGCTGTTTGCGCGCCAGGGATTGTTGGTCTGACTATTGAGAACAGCGTTCTATTGAGAGGGCTCAACGGACTTCCCCACTCAGGGCGATGCGAAAAATACTTCACCGGTTCAAACATTACCTGGCCGTCTCAATAGCCAGGGCGCCTTCAGGGTCGAGGTGTCCTTCATTCGCGAACCGGCTCCGCCGACGCCATCGCCGGGTCAGCCGCTTCTCACATTACCCCAGTTCCCGCAGCGACTGCATCGGCGGCACGCGCGTGATGTGCCGCGTGGTCAGCCAGCCGCTCGTTCCTACCAGCAGTGCGCCGGCGAGCGGCAGCACGATCCATAGCCAGGGATGCAGGCGCATAGGCAACTCGAACAGACGATCACCGATCAGTGCCATGGCGATTTCGGCACAGGCACTGGCGAGCAGGCCGGCCAGCGCGCCAAGCGCGAGAAATTCGCTCCATAGCCCTTTGGCCAGGTAGGAACGCTGGGCGCCCAGCGTACGCAGCAGGACAGCTTCCTGCTGCCGCGCGTCTAGACTCGCCAGCAGCGTGGCGATGACGACAGCCATGCCGGCGGCGAGCAGGAAGCCCAGCAGCAGCTGGATCGCACCGATGATCTGGTCGAATACCGTCTCGATATTGGCGATGAGCTTGTCGAGCGCCAGCACGGTCACCCCCGGGAAGGCCTTGACGAAACCGGGTAGCACGCCAGCGGCATCGGGTGGCACGTAGACGCTGGCGATCGAACTGGCCGGCATGGCGTCGAGCGGGCCGGGGGCGAAGATGACGAAGAAATTGGGCTGCATCGAATCCCATTTCACGCTGCGGATGCTGGTGATGCGCGCGGCGATCGTCTGGTCGCCAACCTGGAAGCCGATCTGGTCGCCAATCGCAAGATTCAGGCGCTCGGCCATGCCGGCTTCGACCGATACCTCCGCTGAAGGGTCGCTGCGCGGCGACGGGCCTCCCACGGGCGACCTCTTTACGGGTGCCGCAGCGCGCTGCGCGCCATGCCATTGCCCGGCCAGCACGGTATTGTTGGCAGGCAGTTCGGCGGTCCAGGTCAGGTTGAGCTCACGCCGCAGGGTGTTGCTGTCGCGTGCCTCCTCGGGCAGGGTGGAGGCGATGGGCGCACCGTTCTTGGTGGCAAGGCGGCCGCGCACCATCGGGTAGAGTGCGGAAGCTTTGAGACGATGCTGCGACAGATACGCGGCCACCGCTTCCTGTTGATAGGGGGCGATGTTCACCAGAAAGAAATTGGGCGCCTGCGGTGGCAACTGCTGGCGCCAGCCGGCGATGAGGTCGCTGCGCACCAGTGCCAGCAAGGCCACCAGGAACAGCGCCAGGGTGAAGGCGCCAAGCTGCAGGGTGCTGTCGAAGCGGTGGCGCAGCAGTTGCGCGAGGCCGAAGCGCACCGGGCCGTTCGCCATGTGCTGGATGCCACGGCCGCCGAACAGGGCCAGCCGGGCCAGCAGGGCGAGCACGACGATGAGGCCGGCGAGCGCACCGACGAAGACGCCGACCAGTTTGGCATCGCCCGCATACCAGGCGATCAGGAGCAACAGAGCTGCGCCGCTCAGCGCTGCACTGACCCAGGCGCCAACCGGCAAAGGCGGCAGGTCGCGCCGCAGGACGCGCAGCGGTGGCACGTGAATCAGCCGCATCAGCGCGGGCAGGCTCGCCCCTGCGAGCGCCAGCAGGCCACTGATAATGGCGATCCCCACCGGTGCCAGGCCAAGCGAAGGCAAACGGGTGACGGCCGCGGGCAGGACCAGCAGCGCCAGCGCCTGCTGCATCATCGCGCCGATGGCAACACCGAGCAGGCTGCCCAGTAGACCCAGCGTCAGCAGCTGCACGGCATAGAGCGCGCGCAGTTGCACGGTGGTGGCGCCAAAGCAGCGCAGCAGCGCCGCCTGGTCGTAATGGCGCAATGCGTGGCGACGGGCGGCGATGGCGATGGCGGCCACCGACAGCAGCAGGCTGATCAGCGCGGTGAGCTGGATGTAATGGTCGGCGTTGGCGAATGCGCCGCGCAGGGTTTCGACGCCCTCGCGCGAGCCGATCAGGCGCTGGGTGCTGTCAAGTGCGGGTTTCAGCGCCGCGCCGAATGCCTTGATGCGTTCCGGTTCACCGGCGAACTGATAGAGATAGGTGACGCGGCTGCCGGGCTGCAGCACGCGGGTTTTCTCGATCTCGTCGGCGCGCAGGAAGACGCGCGGCGCGAGGCCGAACACGCCGCCCAACTGGCCCGGCTCCTCGGCCACCACGCCGGCGATGGTGAAGACCGCTTCGCCGATCTGTACCCGGTCACCCACGCTGGCCGACAACAGCGGCAGCAGATCGGGCGCGACATAAATGGCACCGGGGGGCGGCATGGCCGGTTGCGGGGTGCTC
This sequence comes from Thiobacillus sp., assembly GCA_016124745.1. Classification (GTDB taxonomy): domain Bacteria; phylum Pseudomonadota; class Gammaproteobacteria; order Burkholderiales; family Thiobacillaceae; genus Thiobacillus. The sequence goes on along the minus strand of WGNC01000024.1, from coordinate 9,604 downwards.
GGTGCGAAGGGGCGTGGCGCGATGCGCACGCTGCCGCGCAGCGGATAGGCGGCATCGACGGCGCGCAGGGTGGCAAGCTGGAAGGCATCGTCTTTGGACAGCATGCTGGAGAATTCGAGCGCCTGGCTGGTGACCAGCGGACGGCCGGGGGCTCTTGGGGGAGTCGCGGGCCAGCTTGTGATGGGCCGTGGGCTGGTTACCAGCAGGTCGGCACCGAGAAAGCTCGCACCCTGTTCGCTCATGGCGCGCTTGAGACGATCGCCGAGAAAGCCGGTGGTGGCGACGCTGCCGACACCGATGACCAGCGCCAGCAGCAGCACGCGCCATTCGCCGCTGGCGCGTTCGCGCCGCAACAGCCACAAGCCCAACCGGAGGAATGTCATGCGAGGGCCGCTTCGCTCGCGTGGCCGGCGACCAGATGCAGCCGGCGCTGGCAGCGCGCCGCCAGCGCATCGTCGTGGGTGACCAGGATCAGGGTGGTGTGGGCGGAGGTGTTGAGTTCGAACAGCAGGTCGATGATGCGTGCGCCGGTGTCGGCGTCGAGATTGCCGGTGGGCTCGTCGGCAAACAGGACCTGCGGATCGGTGGCGAACGCGCGAGCAATGGCGATGCGCTGCTGCTCGCCGCCGGACAACTGACGCGGCGTGTGGCGCCCGCGCGCGGCGAGGCCGACGCGTTCGAGCCAGTGGGCTGCGCGTTCGCGCGCATCAGCGCGGCCGGCAAGCTCCAGCGGCAGCAGGATGTTTTCCAGCGCGGTGAGGGCAGGCAGCAGCTGGAACGACTGGAATACGAAGCCGACGCGACCGGCACGCAGGCGGGCACGGGCGTCTTCGTCAAGATCGTTGAGGCGCTGGCCCAGCAAACGGATGTCGCCAGCGGAAGGCTGGTCGAGCCCTGCCAGCAGGCCGAGCAGGGTGGATTTTCCTGAGCCGGACGCGCCCGTGATGGCAAGCGTTTCGCCGGCTTTGACGTCGAGCGCGACATCGCTGAGGATGGCGAGGGTGCCGTCGGCAGTGGGTACGTGCTGCGACAGGGCATGTGCCGTGACGACGCTGGGCGATTGCAGCGGGTGGCTTGATCCAGCGGGGAACTGGGCGCTGTCGGATGGCGTCATTGGAATGGGGCTGATTTAAGGTGAATGAATGAATTATCGCGCGTGGGTGGTGTTGCTGCTGCTGTGGTTGCCGGGCGGGGCAGCCGCCGCTTCATGTTCCTTGTTGATTGTCGGCGACAGCCTGAGTTCCGGCCATGGTCTGGCAAATGGCAGCAGTTGGGTCGATCTGCTCGGCGCGCGCCTGAAAAAATCGGCGCCGGACTGGCAGGTGGTCAATGCCAGCGTGAGCGGCGATACCACGCAGAATGGCCTGCAACGCCTCAAGCCTGCGCTGGATCGGCATCATCCGCAGGGCGTGCTGATCGAACTCGGTGGCAACGATGCCCTGCGCGGCATCCCGCCACCGGTCATCCGGCAAAATCTGGTCGCGATGATCCGGCAGGCCAGGGCGGCCGGCGCTTGGGTGGCCCTGCTGGAGGCGCCGGTACTGCCCAACTATGGCAAGCCTTATGCCGATGCCGTTTCGAGGCTATATGTCGAGGTGGCGCGCGAGGAGAGGGTTGTCCGGGTGCCGTGTTTCGTGTGCGGTGTCGGAGTCGGCTCCGGCATGATGCAGGCCGATGGCATCCACCCCAACGAAAAGGCCCAGCGCCGGATGCTCGATGCCGTGTGGCCCCACATCAAACCCAAGCTGCGATGTCCGGCGGAAAGATCATGAGTCCGGAAACGTGTCCGTGTGGATCCGGGCGACCCTATGCGACGTGTTGCGGGCCATTGCATGACGGCAAAGCCGCCCCCGATGCGGAAAGCCTGATGCGATCGCGATACTCGGCCTATGTGCTGGGGCTGGAAGCGTATCTGCTGGCAAGCTGGCATCCCGATACCCGCCCCGCGACGGTTGACCTGGATGCCGCGCCGCGTCCGCAATGGCTGGGATTGACGGTCAGGGCGTTCACGCCGCAGGATGAACGGCATGCCACCGTGGAATTCGTCGCACGCTACAAAATCAACGGCCGAGCGTTCAAGCTGCACGAAACCAGCCGTTTCGAGCAGATGGACGGGCGCTGGCTGTATGTCGACGGGAAGATGGACGAATGAGGGAGAACGCCGTGCGCGCAAGCAAACTCGGCCATGCGGTACTGAAGGTGCGCAGCCTCGAGGCGTCGGTGCCGTTCTACCGCGACGTGCTAGGCCTCAAGGAAGTGGCACGCTACGGCAGCCAGATGGCGTTCTTTTCGTGCGGCGACAATCACCACGACCTCGCGCTGCTCGAAATCGGCATGCAGGCAGTGTCACCCGTTTCCAGCCAGGTGGGGCTGTATCACCTGGCATTCAAGGTCGGCGATACGCTGGACGAACTGCGCGCATGCCGTGATCATCTCGCGGCGCATGGTGTGGCGATCGCCGGCCAGGCCGATCATCGCGTCAGTCAGGCGCTGTACTGCCACGATCCCGACGGCATCATGATCGAACTCTATGTCGATGCCGATCCGGCCATCTGGCGCGACGATCCCGCCGCAGTGGCGCATGTCGGCAAGCTCGCGCTGTAAGGTGCTTATCGGGCACTCAGCATCAGCCACACCAGACGCCGCGCCATTTCCCGCTTGCGTTCGGAGTAGTGTGTGGCGTCAGGCTCGTCGCTTTCGCCAGGAGCTGCCTTGAGTTGGGTTGTCACGGTACTTCGCTGTTGCGCGGCAGACGCCATGCCGACCCGGTCGAAACCCGGCGTGGGCTTCACCGGTTCGGCATGTGCCACGCCCAGACTGAACACCACTGCCATCATTGTCATCATCCCGGTTTTCATCATCTGCTCCTTGCGTTGAAGCTCTGCGCACCGTGCGTCAGAACATGGTGCAAGCTTAGGGAGCGCGGGGCGGCAGGATAAGCAACCGGGTCGAAACCGGGACGGCCAACCGGGTTGGGGTGAGGCCTGCAATCCAATCCGCTTGCGCGGCTCTAACAGGAGCGGGGTGGGCGCCAAGTGTCGCGATGGCCATATCGAAGCCGAAATGGGCCCGCAACGGGTTCCAGAAATTCAATGGCAACCATGTTTACCCATCCGGGCTGCAAGTCGTCATGCTGCTGCACTTCCGCCAGCCGTCTGAAAGAGAGCCGGGAACGACTCAAAGGCTTGAGTTCGATTTCTAAACTACCGAAGTGCGGCGTGGTGCCGGAAGGGGGTGTGCCCGTGCAGATTTCACGTGTATTCGATCGTTTTCTGCAATCCGAGGAGCTTGGGGTGCCGACCATGATGAAGCAGATCATTGCGTCGAACCGGGGCAGGGGAGGTGTTGCGGTGCTGACGCTGCTGTTGACCGCGAAGGGCATCAACGGCCGTAGGAACAATCGACAGGCTTCGATGAGGTGGGTCAGCGATGTGATGTCCGACCGGCCGTTCTATTCAGCTGAATTCTCGGTGACACGGTGACCGCAACTGGCCACCTTGGGAATCCCTGTACAAGTCGGTTTGCTGTGTGGTTCGACAAGCTCACCACGAACGAAATCAACTACTTGCCGTTCGTCCTGAGCCTGTCGAAGGACTTGTTCAGCATTTCCCCTGCGTCATCCATCGCCGTGACAAACTCGGCGGCAGCTTTCGGGAAATGTGAGATTCCGCAACCGATTACGCGCATTTTCTTATCAGCAATTGTCCCGCCAGAGGACCATCCAAAGAAAAAGCACCCGGGCCGCAAGGCGCCAGGTGCTTGAATTGATTGGGGTGGATGATGGGACTCGAACCCACGACAACAGGAATCACAATCCTGGACTCTACCAACTGAGCTACATCCACCATTGTGTCGCCAGCAAGGCTGACAACGAAAAAACTGGCCTGCCCGACAGGAATCGAACCTGTAACCCCCAGCTTAGAAGGCTGGTGCTCTATCCAGTTGAGCTACGGGCAGAGACTCACTTCTCGGGCGCTATCTCTTACTTGTCGAATAGGGGGTGGTCGGGGTGAGAGGATTCGAACCTCCGACATCCTGCTCCCAAAGCAGGCGCGCTACCGGGCTGCGCTACACCCCGAAATCCAATTGTCGCCCACCTATCATGGAAATGAATGATGGGCGCATTTCGGAGACGCGAGACTATACCTTGGCGATGCGGGTGGGTCAATTTTAGCTTGAGTCGGAAGGGGCATTTCCGGGAAAATCAGTGTTTTGGTTCAGGGCAATCTTGATGAGCGCACGCATTCTCGACGGCAAGGCCATGGCCGACACCATCCTCGCAGTGATCCACGACAAGGTGGCCGAGCGCGAGGTGCAGGGCAAGCGCCGCCCAGGCCTCGCGGTCATCCTGGTCGGCGACGATGCAGCTTCGGCCGTGTATGTGCGCAACAAGAAGCGGGCGTGCGAGCGCGCCGGCGTCACCAGCGTGTCGCACGACCTGCCCAGTGCGACCACACAGGAACAGGTGCTGGCGCTGATCGATACCCTGAACGCCGATCCGGCCATCGATGGCGTCCTGGTTCAGTTGCCGTTGCCGGCGCATATCGACGCGGAAACCGTGATCGAGCGCATTCATCCCGGCAAGGATGTCGACGGCTTCCATCCCTACAACATCGGGCGGCTGGCGGTGAAAATGCCGACGCTCCGGCCCTCCACGCCACGCGGCATCATGACGCTCCTGCGCGCGACCAACGAGGAACTGCGTGGCAAGAATGCAGTGATGGTCGGTGCGTCGAACATCGTGGGCCGGCCGATGAGCCTGGAATTGCTGCTGGCCGGATGCACCATCACGGTATGCCACAGCGCCACGCGCGATCTGGAAAGCTTCGTGCGTTCCGCCGAGGTGCTGGTGGTGGGGGTGGGGCGGCCGCGCATGATCCCGGGCGACTGGATACGCGAAGGCGCGATCGTGATCGATGTCGGCATCAACCGCCTGCCGGACGGCAAGCTCGTCGGCGATGTCGATTTCGACACCGCGGTAGAGCGCGCCGGCTGGATCACTCCCGTGCCGGGCGGGGTGGGGCCGATGACCGTGGCGACGCTGCTGGAAAATACGCTCGAGGCCGCGTTGATGCACAACCCCTGAAAAGGGGTGCACAGTGAACCGTGAGCGGGTGTCAGTTCTGGTGCAGCGCCTTTAGATAGGCCACATCGACGAACGGCTGGCCCAGGTCGGCACCGGCGATGCGCCGGCTCGGCGCACCGGGGTCGCCAAGGTCGGATAGTACGACGGTCGCACCGGTGAAGTCATGATCCAGCGTGTAGTCGTTGACGGTCACCAGCGTCTTCAGTCCCGCCCCCAGACTCGCACGCAGACCATTCTCCGAATCCTCGAACGCGAGGCAGTCGGCGGCGGCAAGCCCCATTTTCGCGAGCGCGTAATAATAAATATCGGGCGCGGGTTTCTTGGCTGGAACGATGTCGCCTGCCGCGATGACCTCGAACCAGCCCGGGGTGCCGGTGCCCAGGCTGTGCTCAAGCAAGACCGTGACGTTTTCCGGTGTGGTGGTGGTGGCGATTGCCAACCGCAGCCCCGCTGCGCGTGCCTCGTTCAGCAGACGCTTGACCCCGGGGCGCATCGGGATGCCGCCGCGGGCCGCGAGCGCTGCGTAGTGCCGGGTCTTAGCCTGATGCAGGTCGGCCACCAGTTCATCGAAGTTATCCGGCTTTCTATAGTCCGGCCGATAGTGGTCGATATAGTGTTTCATCCGTTCCTTGCCGCCGGTAACGGAGAGCAGTTTGCCATACAAGGCAACGTCCCAGCGCCAGTCCAGGCCGGCATCCTTGAAAGCTTGATTGAATGCGGGACGGTGACCGTCACGTTCGGTATCGGCAAGCGTGCCGTCAACATCGAAAAGCAGGGCGTGGAGTGTCATCTGGGTTGCGGCGGTTAAGCGATTCTGATATTAAGTCGGGCTGGGTTTTGCCCGGCATGAACTGAAATTTTCAAAGAGAACGAGATGGCTGAAACTTTGATGCGCTTCGAGCCCTACAAGGCCAAAAAGGGCGAAGAATACATGAATGCAAGGCAGCTCGAGCATTTTCGCAAATTGCTCGAGGCCTGGAAAGCTGAACTCTCGCAGGACATCGATATCACCCTGCATTCCATGCAGGACGAGCAGACGGTGTTTGCAGACCCCAACGACCGTGCCACCCAGGAATCTGACATGGCACTGGAGTTGCGCAACCGTGACCGGGAGCGCAAACTCATCAGGAAAATCAACGAAACCATCGCCAAGATCGATAGCGGCGATTACGGCTACTGCGAGTCATGCGGTGTCGAAATCGGACTCGAACGCATGCAGGCCCGCCCGACGGCAACGCTCTGCATCGACTGCAAGACGCTCGAGGAAATCCGCGAGCGTCAGGTCGCCAAGTGAGCAATCAGCCATCCTCTGGGAACATCATGACCGACACCAGCGAATTTGACCGCAAATACAACGGGCTTTTGTACAGTGTGATGCGCTGGGATCAGTTGACGGCCTTCTGGGAGAAGGTGGACGCGGGCGCCGGTTGGTACCTCTATGCGGTGGGGCACGAATTGCCACAGACGTCTTCGCCGGCTGACAAGGTGCAGCAGTTCATGCGCGAACTGGATGAGTTGCTGCGGCGCGACCATCACGAGGATTACTGTGCGATCGTTTATGCGGACGATCTGGATGCACCCAACTTCATCAAGATTTACGATCCCAATCACCTGGGCAGTTCCTGCGGCTCCAGTTCGATGAAGACCTCGGTACTGCCGGGATGGCTGATGAGCAAGTCACCGCCGCGCGAACTTGAAATGCATGGCCTTGTCACCGGCCAGCGCAAACGCTGGTGGCAAAGCTTTCTAAGCAGTTCAGCATAAAAAACCGCGCTCTAGAGCGCGGTTTTTTGTTGCCATGAAATTACTTCTTGGCAGGAGCGGCAGGAGCGGCAGGAGCCTCAGGTGCCGCCGGGGCGGCAGCCTCAGTGTGTACCTTTTTCTTCTCTGTCTTGGCAGTATGCTTCTTGACGGGGGCGTCGGCAGGCTTTTCAGCAGTCGTAGCGGCAGCAGGTGCGGACGCTGGCACGGGCTTGGCGTCGGTTGCAGCGAAAGCGGACAGGCTGAAAGCACCAGCAACGGTCACGGCGACCAGGGAAGACATCAGTTTGCTCATCTATTTCTCCAGTGTGTACATGAGTGGCTATGCAATCGCGGATTGCAACTGCATGGATGGCACTATGCAGCGGCATGCTTACACGAAGCTTACGGATACTGTCCGGATCGGTTCTTTCGTTCACACGCTGTTTCATGCCGAATGCTGGCGCTTTATGTCAGACTTTGCATATGAAAATTCTGCTCGTCGAAGACGATCCCACCCTGGGCGAGGCGGTCTTGCTTGCAGTCCAGCAGGCAGGCTTCATCGTCGACTGGACGCGAGATGGCATACAGGCCGAAACCGCGCTGACGGGCTACGCTTACGATGCCGTAATGCTTGACCTGGGGCTGCCGCGGCGGGAGGGACTTGAAGTGTTGCGCAACTTGCGCAAGCGTGGCGCGACCACGCCTGTGATGATACTGACGGCACGCGATACGGTGGAAGAGCGCGTAAAGGGCCTGAATGCGGGGGCCGACGATTATTTGCTGAAGCCCTTTGCGCTGGACGAATTGCTGGCCCGGTTGCGTGCCTTGCTGCGGCGGGCGCATGGCGTTGCCGATACCTGTATACGCATCGGGCGGCTCAGCTTCGACAGCATCAAGCGGCAGGCAAGCGTTGGGGAGACGCCGCTCGTGTTGTCCGCACGCGAGATCCAGGTACTGGAATTGCTGCTGAGCCATGCCGGTCGGGTCATGGCCAAGGAATCCATCGCAGACCGTCTGACTGGCTGGGATGAGGGCGTGGGAGACAATGCGGTGGAGGTCTATGTTCACCGGTTGCGGCGCAAACTGGAAGGTTCTGGGGTGGTGATCCGCACCCTGCGCGGCCTGGGGTATCTCCTGGAAGCCGAGCGTTGAGCAAAGGGAATCAGAAGAGTCTGCGGCGGCAACTGATCGCCCGCATGCTCGCGATGATGTTGCCGTTGTTCGTTCTGCTGTGGGTCACCGCGCACTTTTCCAGCCAGTATTTCATCAATGAGGCGTTTGACCGCTCACTGGCCCGGCGAACCTATGCGCTGGCGGACCGCATCGAGGTTGTGAACGGAACGGTCCGGGTCGACCTTCCAGTGGCGGCACGTGAACTGATGGCGTTCGATCAGGAGGACTTGCTGTTTCACCGCGTCATTGATCAACACGGTCAGGTGGTCGAGGGGGAACTGAGCATGCCGAAGTTGCCTGGAAACCAGCAGCTCAAGCCAGGTCAGCTGATTGTCTACGATGGCCTCAAGAACGGCGACAAAGTCCGCGTGGCGGCTTTTGCACTTTCACTCAAGGGCACCAGTGCCACTGGGGTGGCGCTGGTCCAGGTAGGAGAAACGCTGTCTCGTCGCCTGGCACTGGCCGATCGCGCGACGCTGGCGATCGTGATACCGATGCTGCTCATGACCCTGACGGCTGCCGCAGCGATTGCCTATGGCATCGGGCAGGGACTCGAGCCGGTGGGGCGGTTGCGTGACCGCTTGTCGGCGCGAAAGGCATTCGACCTGAGTCCGGTGCCCCTTGAGGGCACGCCCGCGGAGTTGCAGCCATTTCTGTACGAATTCAATTCGCTGCTGCTGCGCCTTTCAGAAGCGGTGGAAGCGCAATCGCGTTTCGTATCCGATGCGGCGCATCAACTGCGAACCCCGATTGCAGGCATTCGCGCCCAGGCCGAAGCCGCGTTGGCGAGCCCGCACCACGAAGATTCGCAACACGCTCTGGCCCGAATCGCACAATCGAGCCAAACCATGGGCGATCTGGTTCAGAAGCTGCTCCTTCTGGCACGCGTCGATGCGGCGGAAAACACCCTGCGCTTGAATCGATTGGACGGGGTGGAACTGGTAAGGGAGGTTGCCCGTGAATGGGCGCCCCAGGCGCTGGATAAAGGGGTGGAAATCGGGTTTGAAACGAGCGGCGGCGAGGCCTGGATGATGGGAGACGCGCAACTGTTACGGGAGATGCTCGCCAATCTGATCGACAATGCGCTGCATTATGGCGGCACACGGATCACGCTGACAGTGAGCAGTCCGGGACAGGGCGTGACATGGTCCGTGGCAGATAATGGTCCCGGTATTCCAGAGCAGCAGCGAGCAGCCGTATTTATTCCCTTTCATCGACTGTCGGGCGGCGTGGATGGCGCGGGGCTGGGTTTGACGATTGTAGAGCGCATCGCTCATCTTCATGGCGCGAAGCTGAGTCTTGAATCGGCCGATCTTGGTACCGGGCTGGTCGTGCGTGTGAGATTTCCGCTGCCGGCAACTTAACGAAAAAAACCGCGCCCGGGAGCGCGGTTTTCAGTTTGTGTGGCCGATTCAGCCTGCGTTTTCAGGGGTTTCACTGCCAACAGTTGCAGCAGCGGGCGCCTCCAGCAGGGCTTTCATCGACAGGCGCAGGCGGCCCTTCTCGTCAGCTTCCAGGATTTTTACCTTCACGACCTGGCCTTCCTTCAGGTAATCGCCGATGGTGTTCACGCGCTCGTGGGCGATCTGCGAGATGTGCAGC
>WGNC01000001.1 GCA_016124745.1 Thiobacillus sp. | reverse complement strand
TTTGCTACAGATTCTTTCGCTCACCCTGTTCGAGAAGATGCCCATCCAGCAAGCCTTTGCAGGAAATGGCCCCCTCTCAAACCAGGACAAAAACAACAACCAACTGAATCTATTCGCTTTTTAACCGGACACTACTGATTGATTACTTAACATCAACAACGTGGCTGCCCTGTCGTACCAAAAAAAGGCGCACTACCGACGCAGGCAGACAGTTCGGCTACCCACGGGTGGCGACACCCTCACTGCTGCTGTTGCTGCTCGGCCTGCAATTGCGACGGGCTCACCCCGGCTGACGACAGATAATCGCGTACATGGCGCAACTCCTGTTTGGTGCAGGTGTTGCTGTTGTGCGGACGATGCAGGAATCCTTCCACACCGTTCAACAACACGCGGAAGCTCGCGCCGTGATGGGGTTCCACCTTGGCGCCCAGATGCGTCAGCATCGACTCCACCTCGCGCCAGTGGACATTGCCGCTCACCGGACCATCGAAAATGGAACGCAGCAGGCTCTCGTGCTTGTGACTCATGACATATCCTCGCAGTTGCGGTATTTTTTCAGCATAGGGCGAGAACAACGATAAGGCGAGCGTCGTGCCAATCACGGTGATCCAGCCCGTCATCCGCCCTGCTCTCGGTCGCGTATGGCTTTCAACTTGATACCCCTGCGGGTACCCTATTCCATCCATCACCCCTGCCCGCGCAGCGCACTCAGCTTATGAACGAACTGGCTCAACGATTCGGTTTCTCCTTCCTGAACGCATCCTGGCTTCCGCAGGTACTAATGCTGATTGGTGCCGTTATCATGATCAACATCGGCGCCTTCTATCTGCTGCGCCATATCGAGAAGATCGCTGCCCGCACCGCCTCGGTTTGGGACGATGCCCTGATCAAGGCCATCCGCAATCCTCTTACGCTGATCCTGTGGGTGGCCGGGGCCGGTTTTGCCATCCGAATCGTGCACGAGCACCTCGGCACCCCCGTCTCCGATTTCGTCGTGCCGACCCGCAACACGATCATCATCGCTGCGCTGGCCTGGTTTCTGTTGCAACTGATCAGTCGGGCCGCCCATAACATCCTCGCACTCAACGAGGCGACCGGCGAGGGCATCGACCGCACTACGGTCGATGCCCTCTCCAAGCTGGGCCGCGTCACGGTCATCATCGCGGCCGCCCTGGTAATCCTGCAGACCCTGGGGTTCAGCCTGTCCGGCGTGCTGGCTTTTGGCGGCATCGGTGGCATTGCGGTGGGCTTTGCCGCCAAGGACATGCTGGCCAATTTCTTCGGCGGACTGACCATCTATCTGGACCGCCCGTTCATCGTGGGCGAGTGGATCCGCTCACCCGACCACCAGATCGAAGGTACGGTGGAATACATCGGCTGGCGCCATACTCGCGTGCGCGCCTTCAACAAGAATCCGATCTACGTGCCCAACGCCCTGTTCACCACCATTGTGGTCGAAAACCCCACCCGCATGACCAACCGTCGCATCAAGGAAACGATCGGCATCCGCTACGACGACCTCGACAAGATGGCCGTCATCGTGACCGAGGTGAAGGCCATGTTGCAGGCCCACCCCGAAGTCGATACCGGGACCACCCTGATCGTCAATTTCAACGAATTCGCCGCGTCGTCCCTGAACTTCTTCATCTACACCTTCACCAAAACCGTCGAGTGGGTGCGGTACCACGAGGTCAAGCAGGACATCCTGCTGAAAGTCGCGGCCATCATCCAGGCGCACGGCGCCGAGATCGCGTTCCCCACCCGAACGCTGCACATCGAGCCCGCAGCAAATGCGATGCAGGCGCAGAACTGACGGCGGTCACTTTCCGGCGCAAGGCAGTGCGTCGCTGCCCTGCCCGGGCGTGCGACGCGTTCGCCGTTCAATGAATGACCTTGTCGCTATTTTGGCGGCATTTTCCAGGTGGGGCCTGCAGGCACTCCGCCGCATCCCAGCAATGGCGCGGGCCTTTCCCGCCAGCCTTGCCAATACGGGCCTCGGCCACCATACTGTCAGCGTAGATCGATAGTTTTGTCTGTCCTCTTCCGCCCTGACGGGCACTCAGTCGGCTGGCCCCCTAGGTAGCCGCACCGCGCCCCGACGGGGCGCCTCTTCCGCAGCCCTGCTGCGATCTTGCGAACATCCACCCACACTGGCGCACTGCACCGTCGCGCCACAGGTCAATCTTGAGGAATCGAAGCATGTCAAAAGAAGAACTGGTAGAAATGGAAGGCGTCGTCAACGAAGTGCTGCCGCAAACGCGCTTTCGCGTAACCCTGGACAACGGCTTCGAAATCACCGCGTACGCTTCAGGCAAGATGCGTAAGCACCGCATCCGCATCCTGGCCGGCGACAAGGTCACCATCGAAATGTCGCCCTACGACCTGACCAAGGGCCGCATCAACTTCCGCCACAAGGAAGCCTACTCGCAGCCACAGCGCCCTGCCGCAGCCAGAAGGCCCGGTTGATCCGACGCGCGTTCTTGCAACCCGTCCGGAATGCATCCATTACCGCTGCCGAATGAACAAACCGCAACCACGCCTGTGTCCGCCCCCCGCACCGGGGCAGCAGCCCACGGCCGATTCTGTCAAGCGTCATCCCCTCGGGGTCTGTCGGGTATGCGGCGCCATTACCTATCGCAAGGAGGCGATCAACCAGCGCTGCGGGCGCAGCCCGCGCGGCCACCGTTGCAGCGGCACCTATGCCACTGCCGTGCGCGATGCCATATGGAAGCGCTGCACCCGTTGCGGCGGCACAGGCAAGCGGGCCGACTCCCCCTGCATCTACTGTCGCGGCATCGGCTGGAGCCTGGCCAAACCGTGGTGTTTTTAGAGCGCGCGCATCCAAGCCTTTCCTTCGTTTGAATTCTGTTACAGAACTCAATCAGAAAAAATGACCCAATTCGCCCGCGGCAGCAGCCGCCCCAGCGCAGGTTCTGCCCGCGGCAAATCGACCAGAGTGATCCGTCCCGCTGTCAATCTGGTGCCTGCGGTGCGGTCGCTGACCGCATGCCCGTGATCCTAGCCCCACAAGACTGCGCACGCTGGCTCGATCCTGACAATCACGGCACCGCCAGCCTCAAGCGGTTGCTGGCCGCCGCCCCCGAAGACCGGCTCAGCGAATGGCCGGTCAGCCGGGCACGCAACACCCTCTGGCACGCAGGCCCGGTCCGTGCGGAGAAAGCCGGCTGACGACTGCCGTCGGCGAAGGCAGCGCACGCGGCCCGGCAGCAATCTGGATGAACACGCCGGTACCGTGACAGCCTGCTTTACACCAGGAACAGCGCGCTACCTTCACTACCACCTACTGTGCCCTGCAGATCCCTGGCGGACTCCAACTGCCCCCACCGGCCGGAAGGAGGGAAGGCGCTTCGGTCTCGCGGCACAAGGGTAATCGCTACGCGCGTTCCACCGCCCCTCCAGCCAAATCGGGGTTTTTTTGGGTGCCATGGGCGCGGCTTTAGGCTCAGGGCGAACGGACCAAATTGATCAGCGCCGCCCTGAAGCAATAAAGCCGAAAGCCACGGATACCGTGCAGCTTTCGACTTCATCTATGAACTCTCGTCGGCTCAACGCAATTACGGTTGCTACCGGACAGGGATCTGTAACCTTGAGGTATCAGCTCAGTCGGCATACCCTTTCGGACCTGCCGACGCACGCATTGCCTTGAGCGCAGCAGCAGCTTTTTCCTTGGCCTCCAGCTTCCTGGCCTCCTCCTCTTTGGCGGCTGCCTGCTGCTTGCTTGCCTGATTCAGCGCCAACTGCTGTTTCTCTGCCGGAGTGGCTTCAGCGAAGGTCCCGCTTATTCCCGCCGAGGCCCGCATTGCCTTGAGTGCCTCGGCCGCCCTCTGCTTGGCAGCCAGTTTTTCGGCTGCCTGCGCCTCTTTTTCGCGCTGCGCAGTCAGGATGCGCTGCTTTTCGCGCTCAGCCTTCTCGATCTTGGCCAGTTCCTCCTGACGCGCTCTGGCCTGGGCAGCTTCCTGGGCCTGTTGCTGCCTTTCTTCCCTGAGTGCCAGTTGCCGCGCCTGCTCGGCTTCACGTTTGCGTTCTGCTTCCTCTTTCGCCTGTTGTGCCTCAAGGCGGGCACGTGCCTTCCTGATGTCCGCCTGCAGTTTGGCTCCGGTTTCGCGGATCCGCTCGCTTGCGGAACTCAAGTCTTCATCGGAAACGGAGGCACCATTGGCCGTGTTGGCCGTTGAATTGGCAGCATGTGCGCAGAATGGCATTAAGGCTATCAACGTAACGGCGACGATACGCGCTGCAGGTCGGGTATTCATATAGGTTCCTTTCGTCGGTCGAATTTGCCACGGGCCGGGCATTCCAGAGGTATCCGCGACCATTCATCAGGAATGGTGCAGGAAACACGATCAGGAAATCGCTCGTACCCGTTACTGTCTCGACTAACGGACGAACATGCATGAATCTTTATGGCAATTTATGCCGGTACTGCCTCTTCGAACTCCAGGCGGACCTTGTCGCCGGCATCGATATCGATGGTTACCCTTCCGCCCTGCGCCAGCTTGCCGAACAGCAGCTCGTCTGCCAGTGCCTTGCGGATGGTGTCCTGGATCAGGCGTGCCATAGGGCGGGCGCCCATCAGCGGATCGAAGCCATGCTTGGCAAGATAAGCCTTGAGCGCGTCGGTAAACACCGCTTCGACCTTCTTTTCGTGCAGCTGTTCTTCCAGCTGCATGAGGAACTTGTCCACCACTTGCATGACGACGGGCTCTGACAACTGTGCAAACGGGATGATCGCATCCAGCCGGTTGCGGAATTCCGGGGTGAACATGCGCTTGATCTCCCCCATTTCGTCGCCGCTCTCACGCGAGTTGGAGAATCCGATGGTCGACTTATTGAGCATTTCAGCGCCCGCATTGGTGGTCATGATCAGCACCACATTGCGGAAATCGGCCTTGCGTCCGTTGGTATCGGTCAGCGTGCCATGGTCCATCACCTGCAACAAGACATTGAAGATGTCGGGATGGGCTTTTTCCACCTCATCCAGCAAAATCACCGCGTAGGGGTGCTTGCTGACGGCTTCGGTCAACAGGCCACCCTGGTCGAAACCGACATAGCCGGGCGGCGCACCGATCAGACGCGACACTGCGTGCCGTTCCATGTATTCCGACATGTCGAAGCGCAGCAATTCAACGCCCAGTACATAGGCCAGCTGACGTGCGACTTCGGTCTTGCCCACGCCGGTGGGCCCGGAAAACAGGAAGTTGCCAATCGGCTTCTGCGGGTTGCCGAGGCCGCTGCGCGACATCTTGATCGCATTGGCCAGGGCATCGATGGCCGCATCCTGGCCAAACACCACGGCCTTCAGATCACGGTCCAGCGTCTTCAGCGAACTCTTGTCGTCGGACGACACCGATTTGGGCGGAATGCGGGCAATCTTGGCGATGATGTCCTCGATCTCGCGCGGCGTGATCAGACGCTTCTGCTTCGACTTCGGCAATATGCGTTGTGCCGCGCCGGCCTCGTCGATCACGTCGATCGCCTTGTCGGGCAGGTGGCGGTCATTGATATAGCGCGCCGACAACTGCGCCGCCGTGGTCAGCGCGGCCGACGTGTACTTGACCCCGTGATGATCCTCGAAACGCGATTTCAGGCCGCGCAGGATGGCGACCGTCTCGGTGACGGAGGGCTCCGGCACATCGACCTTCTGGAAGCGCCGCGACAGGGCATGATCCTTTTCGAAAATACCGCGGTATTCCGTGTACGTCGTGGCGCCGATGCAGCGCAGATTGCCGGACGACAGTGCCGGCTTCAGCAGGTTGGACGCATCGAGCGTGCCGCCCGACGCTGCGCCCGCGCCGATCAGGGTATGAATCTCGTCGATGAACAGGATGGCCCTTGAATTATCGGACAACTGCTTCAGCACGCCTTTCAGACGCTGTTCGAAGTCGCCGCGATACTTGGTGCCGGCCAGCAAGGCGCCCATGTCCAGGGCGTAAACCGTGCTCTCCGCCAGGATCTCTGGGACCGTGCCTTCGATGATGCGTCGCGCAAGTCCTTCGGCAATGGCAGTTTTTCCCACCCCGGCCTCCCCCACCAGCAGGGGATTGTTCTTGCGCCGCCGACACAGTGTCTGGATCACTCGGGTCAGTTCGTTGTCACGCCCGATGAGCGGATCGATCTTGCCGGCCATGGCCTGCGCATTGAGATTCTGCGCGAAACTGTCTAGCGGCGAGGCGGCAGGTGCCTCGGAACTGGTCTCGGCAGACTCATCCGAGCGTGGCGCCGGCTCGCTTTGCGGGGTTTTGGTGATGCCGTGAGAGATGAAGTTGACGATGTCGAGCCGCGTAACCCCTTGCTGGCTCAGGAAAAACACCGCATGGGAATCCTTTTCGCCAAATACGGCCACCAGCACGTTGGCGCCGGTCACTTCCTTCTTGCCAGAGGATTGCACATGGAGGATGGCACGCTGGATCACGCGCTGGAATCCGAGTGTCGGCTGGGTGTCAACCTCCTCTTCGCCTTCGACCTTGGGCGTGTGCTCCTCGATGAAGTTGCCCAGCTGATCGCGCATGGCCTCGATGTTGGCGCCGCAGGCACGCAGCACTTCCACCGCTGACGGATTGTCCAGCATCGCCAGCAGCAGGTGCTCCACCGATATGAATTCGTGGCGCTTTTGCCGCGCATCCATAAAGGCCATGTGCAGCGTGACTTCGAGTTCCTGGGCAATCATCTAACTTTCCTCCATCGTACATTGCAGCGGGTGCTGATGCTGCCTCGCGAAATCGATAACCTGCTCGACTTTGGTGTGCGCAATGTCCCTTGGGTACACACCGCACACACCGACACCCTCAGTATGCACTTTGAGCATGATTTGTGTAGCCCGTTCTTGGTCGATGCCAAAAAACTTCTTCAAAACGTGCACCACGAATTCCATCGGAGTGTAGTCGTCATTCAGCAGCAACACCTTGTACAAGGGCGGCGGTTTCACTCTGACCGCAGTCGGCTCCAGTAAGGTACTGCCTTCTCGTTTGGTTGCCATAGCCTCTATCAGCCCGAGTGACAGGCTTTAATTTTGATGTGATATGCAGATTTTTCAAGCCCACCGCAAGCAGGGCCTATGCAGGGAGGTGCACCTTGTGCAAGAAATGCACTGAAAGACTGGAGCAGGCTAGGTGATCGCACCCGTTCGCAGTCATCCCGGGGAATCACGCTGTGCCCAGAGCCCACTGTCGCAACGGACCACCGTCGGCCCGACGCTCGATGATTGGCTCAGGAGATCGGACCCGCGGTGCGGCGGGCGGCGCCAGCCCTCTTCAATCTCTGTCCCCGAATTGAATTCGCCCAGCACGTTGAAGAGTCGGAAGCTGCAACCGTCTTGACTTAACTGACTTCGTCGATCCAGGCCATCTGGATGGCTTCGAGGATCTTTTCGCCGGAATGCTCGGGGTTGTCCTCGAAGTCGGGCAGTTCCATCACCCAGGCGTGCAGGTCGGTGAAGCGGATGGTGCGCGGGTCGATCTCGGGGTGTGCTTCGGCGAGTTCGATGGCGATGTCGAGGGAATCCGTCCACTTCATTTCAATGCCCTTCCTTGACCATGTTGATGGTGTATTTGGGAATTTCGATCACCAGGTCGCTGCTGTTCACGCGCGCCTGGCACGACAGCCGCGATTGCGGTTCCAGGCCCCAGGCCTTGTCGAGCAGATCATCCTCTTCTTCGCTGGAAGCTTCCAGCGAATTGAAGCCTTCGCGCACGATGACGTGGCAGGTAGTGCAGGCGCAGGATTTTTCGCAGGCGTGTTCGATTTCGACGCCGTTGGCGAGCAGGGTGTCGCAAATGGTGTCGCCGGGCTTGGCTTCGATCACGGTACCCTCGGGGCAGAGTTCGACATGGGGCAATACGATGAGTTGGGGCATGGTTTGAATTGGAGACAGTCAGGCTGCCTGGGCATGGTGGCTGGGCAGTGTTTTCAATACACCATCCCAGAATGAAATACGGGCGTTGACGGCGGCTTCGGCTGCCGCCTCGGCTTCGCGCCATTTGTCGGCGTCGCCGCCGCACATGGCTGCCAGCAGGCGCAGGGAAAGCGGTGCGTGGAAGTCCTCGTCCAGGTGAATATGGCGGTTGAGGTAGTAGTGGAAACTCGGCGCCTGCGCTTCGGTCACCGCCATGCGCGCCAGAAAGGCACGGAACATCGACGGGATGACGTGCTCACGTCCGAGCGCGAGCGCGGCAGCGACGGTATGAGGCTTGCCGCTGGCGATGAAATCGAAGGTGCTGCGGGCAAAGGTGGCGGACGGTGCCGGCACCAGACCCGAGCCGAGAGCGGCATCGATCCCCTGTTCTCCTACCATCTGCACAAAGCGTGCAGGCGTATCGGTGTCGGCGCCGATTTCGCGCATGGCGGATAGATACAGCATGAAGTGGCTGGTGTGCCCCTCGCAGCCTGGCAGCGCAATGTCCGTTTCCTCTTCCAGCACCAGTTCGTTGATGAAGCGCTGCACCGTGGCATCGCCGCTCGGCGTCCACGGCCAGCGTGCGGGTGCGACTTCGTTCTGCAGGTACTTGATCAGCGACATGAAATCCCACACCGAATAGACATGGTGCTGCATGAACACGCGCAGGTCGTCCAGCGTGGTCACCGCCGCGTAGATCGGGTGGGATTCAAGCCGCACCCGCTGGAATTCGATGAATTCGTCGTTCAGCATGAGTGTTCTTGCACGATCAACCAAAGGTTTCAAGTTTCTGTCCGGCCATGGCCCGGCGCACGTTCTGGTCCATGCGGCGCTGGGCGAATTCGGTGGTGGCCGCATTCAGCACCTCGATGCCGCGTTTGATGGCTTGATGATCGGTGCCTGTCATCAGGTTTTCAAGGGCATCGATACTCGTTTCGATCGCAGCAGTTTCGACCGCATCAAGCAGGGCACCGTCCTCCGCCATGGCAGCGCGGGTTGCGGCAATGAGTCCTTTGGCGTCGACGATCTGCTCGTTCAGGGCGCGAGCGAACATGTCGTCCCGTGCATGGGTGAAGGCATCCTTCAGCATGCGCGTGATGTCGTCGTCCCCCAGGCCATAGGAAGGCTTGACCTGGACGCTGGCCTCGATGCCGGTGCTCTGCTCGCGTGCGGCCACCGAGAGCAGGCCGTCGGCATCGACCTGGAAGGTGACGCGGATGCGCGCCGCCCCTGCGACCATCGGCGGGATGCCGCGTAGTTCGAAACGCGCCAGCGAGCGGCAGTCGGACGCCAGTTCGCGTTCGCCCTGCAGCACATGCACACTCATCGCGGTCTGACCATTCTTGTAGGTGGTGAATTCCTGCGCGCGCGCGGTGGGAATGGTTGAGTTGCGCGGGATGACTTTCTCGGTCAGCCCACCCATGGTTTCCAGCCCCAGTGACAGCGGAATCACGTCGAGCAGCAGCCAGTCTTCGCCGGCGCGGTTGCCCGCCAATACATCGGCCTGCATGGCCGCGCCCAGCGCAACGACCTTGTCCGGATTGAGATTGGTCAGCGGGGTCTGTCTGAAGAAGCCGGCGACGGCATGTCGCACGCACGGCATCCGGGTGGAGCCGCCGACCATCACCACGCCCTTGATCTCCTCCACGCTCAAATCCGCATCGCGCAGCGCCTTGCGGGTGGGGGCCAGCGTCTTGTTGACCAAGCCGGCTGTCATCGCGTTGAACTCGATCTGGGTCAGCGTCGCGTCCATCATTTCGCCGGTCGACAGCACGGCGGTGACGCGCACCTCGGCATGCTCGGTCAGCGCTTCCTTGGCGTCGCGCGCCTTGGTCAACAGCAGCCGCATGTCGCCAGCCGACAACGGCTGGAAACGGCCCTGCTCGACCATCCAGCAGAAAATGCGCTGGTCGAAGTCGTCGCCACCCAGTGCCGAGTCGCCGTTGGTGGCCAGCACCTCGAACACGCCCTTGGACAGCTTGAGGATGGAAATATCGAAGGTGCCACCACCAAGGTCGTAAACCGCGTAGACGCCTTCGGATGCGTTGTCGAGGCCGTAGGCGATGGCAGCCGCAGTCGGCTCGTTCAGCAGCCGCAGCACACTCAGGCCTGCCAGTTGCGCAGCGTCCTTGGTGGCCTGGCGCTGGGCATCGTCAAAATATGCGGGCACGGTGATGACCGCACCGACCAGTTCGCCACCGAGCGCGGCCTCCGCACGTTGGCGCAGCGCTTTCAGAATTTCTGCCGAAACTTCGACCGGGCTTTTGACGCCGGCAACTGTTTTCAACTGGACCATGCCGGGCGCATCGACGAAGTGATACGGCAGACTCGCGATGTCGTCGATATCGGCGATCCCGCGCCCCATGAAGCGCTTCACCGACGCAATGGTGTTGTGGGGATCGCGATTCTGCGCAGACTGGGCAGCGTAGCCCACATCGACTGCGCCGTTCGGGTGATAACGCACCACCGAAGGCAGCAGCGAATGGCCCACTTCGTCGTCCAGAACGACCGCGAGACCCGAGCGCACCGTGGCCACCAGCGAATTGGTCGTGCCCAGATCGATGCCAACCGCCAGCCGGTGCTGGTGCGGGGCCGTTGACATGCCAGGTTCGGAAATTTGCAATAGGGCCATGCGGGTCAGCCTTCGAGTTCTTCGTATACATCGCCGACCTCGGCGATGAGTTTGTCCATGAATCGCAACTGGCGCACCGCTTCACGGGCACCCTCGTAATCCTTTGCCGTATCGATCAGTTCGCCAAGCTGCGTCTCGATGTGACGGTGCGTTGCACGCAACTCGTCGGTCAGGGCGTCAAGCGCATCCGCCTTCTTGCTGGCACGCGCCTCCTCGATCGCCTCGCGCCATTCCATCTGCTGCATCAGGAATGCCGGCGCCATTTTGGTGTTACTGGCGTCGAGTGCTTCGATGCCCTGCAGTCGCAACAGGTAGACACCGCGGCTCACCGGGTGCTTGAGGGTCTGATACGCCTCGTTCACCTGCGTCGCCCACTGCATCGCAACCCGCTGCTCGTTATCCGGCTGGGCGGCGAAGCGGTCCGGATGCACCGCGTTCTGCAACTCGCGGTAAGCGGCGTCGAGCTGACCGCGGTCTATCGCATAGGTTTGCGGCAGGCCGAACAGCTCGAAGTGGGTTTGGGAGAAGTCCATTGTTAGGGGCCAGGTGCTAGGGGTCAGGATTCAGGGGGCTTTGTCGCTACGCGTTTTTTATAAGCGGCGCGGCCAAAGGCCGCACAAAAGCCCCGACTCCTGAATCCCGACCCCTGACCCCTTAAACGTTGAACGACTCGCCGCAGCCGCACTCGTTCTTCACGTTCGGGTTGTTGAACTTGAAGCCTTCGTTCAGGCCTTCGCGGGCATAGTCGAGCTCGGTGCCATCGATGTAGGCCAGGCTTTTCGGGTCGACGAAAACGGTCACGCCATGGCTGGTGAAGACCTCGTCGCCTTCGGGCACCTCGTCGGCAAACTCCAGCTTGTACGCCATGCCGGAGCAGCCGGTGGTGCGCACGCCGAGACGGATGCCGACGCCCTTGCCGCGTTTGGCCAGGTAGCTGGTCACGTGTTGCGCTGCGCGCTCGGACAGGGTCACCGGCATGGCTTACTCCAGACCTTTTTTCTGCTTGTAATCGCTGACCGCGGCCTTGATGGCGTCTTCGGCCAGGATCGAACAGTGTATCTTCACCGGCGGCAGCGCGAGTTCCTCGGCAATCGCCGTGTTCTTGATTTCCATGGCTTGGTCGAGCGTTTTGCCCTTGACCCATTCGGTCACCAGTGAGGACGAAGCAATCGCCGAGCCGCAGCCGTAGGTTTTGAATTTGGCATCCTCGATACGGCCATCTGCACCCACCTTGATCTGCAGTTTCATGACGTCGCCGCAGGCGGGCGCGCCCACCATGCCGGTGCCGACGCCTTCGTCGTCCTTGGTGAAGGAACCGACGTTGCGGGGGTTTTCGTAGTGGTCGAGTACTTTATCGCTGTAGGACATTTGGGGTCTCCTTCAATTTCAATTCAATGTGCAGCCCACTGCACCGAATTCAGGTCGATGCCTTCCTTGAACATTTCCCACAGTGGGGAAAGCTCGCGCAGCTTGCCGATCTTTTCGTGCAACAGCTTGATGGCGTAATCGACTTCTTGCTCGGTGGTAAATCGGCCGATCGAAAAACGGATCGAACTGTGCGCCAGTTCGTCGCTGCGGCCCAATGCGCGCAGCACGTACGACGGTTCCAGGCTGGCCGAGGTGCAGGCCGAACCACTTGATACCGCCAGGTCCTTGATCGCCATGATCAGCGACTCCCCTTCGACGAAGTTGAAACTGACGTTGAGGTTGTGCGGCACGCGCTGTTCCATGTCGCCGTTCAGATGCACTTCCTCGATGTCCTTGAGCCCGTTGTAGAGGCGGTCGCGCAGCATGCGGATGCGCTCGTTCTCGGTCGCCATTTCTTCCTTGGCGATGCGAAAGGCTTCGCCCATGCCGACGATCTGGTGGGTGGCGAGCGTGCCCGAGCGCATGCCGCGCTCATGGCCGCCGCCGTGCATCTGCGCTTCCAGGCGGATACGCGGCTTACGGCGGACGTACAGCGCACCGACGCCTTTGGGACCGTAGGTCTTGTGCGCCGAGAACGACATCAAATCCACGGGCAGGGTCTGCAGATCGATCGGCATCTTGCCGGTCGCCTGTGCCGCATCGACATGGAAAATCACGCCCTTTTCGCGGCAGATCTTGCCGATGGCCGCGATATCCTGGATCACGCCGATTTCGTTGTTGACCGCCATCACCGAAACCAGCACGGTGTCCGGGCGAATTGCTGCACGCAGTGCGTCCAGATCGAGCAGGCCGTTTTCCTTCACGCCCAGATAGGTCGCCTCGAAGCCTTGGCGCTCCATCTCGCGTACCGTATCGAGCACGGCCTTGTGCTCCGTACGCACGGTGATGATGTGCTTGCCCTTGGTGGATGCGTAGAAGTGCCCTGCTCCCTTGATCGCGAGATTGTTCGATTCGGTGGCGCCGGAGGTGAACACGATCTCCTTGGGGTCGGCACCGACCAGAGCAGCCACCTGGGCACGTGCTTCCTCGACAGCCTTGTCGGCGGTCCAGCCGTAGGGGTGCGAGCGCGAAGCCGGGTTGCCGAATTCCTCGGTCAGATAGGGAATCATCTTTGCGGCGACGCGCGGATCGACGGGCGTGGTCGCGGAATAATCGAAATACAATGGTTTCATCGTTTTGCCCTAAATCAAATCTCTCAAGCGGCCAGCGTCATTTTCGATGCGCGGCGGTCCTGAATCACCTTTTCCTTGCACTCGTGCTGCTTGGCGACCAGCGAGGCCAGCGTCACGTTGTCCAGATAATCATAGATGTGGGCATTCAGGCCCATCCACAAGTCGTGCGTCAGGCAGCGGTGCTCGTCGTGACAATTTTCCTTGCCGCCGCACTGGGTGGCGTCGATCGGCTCGTCCACCGCACGGATGATGTCGGCCACGTTGATATCGGCAAGTGGGCGGGCAAGAAAATAACCGCCGCCGGGGCCGCGTACGCTTTCGACCAGTTCGTGCCGGCGCAGACGGCTGAACAACTGCTCCAGATACGACAGGGAGATGTCCTGGCGCTCGCTGATGCCAGCCAGGGTCACCGGATTCTTGCCACCGCGCAGCGCCAGATCGAGCATGGCCGTTACTGCAAAGCGACCTTTAGTCGTCAATCTCATGTCGTTTTCTCCTGAAATTTGCCCGAACTATAAAATTCCCGAGCGTTTCAGTCAACTATTACTTACCTTAGTGATTTAGTCAACTATTTTGTTCAAATAGTTCGGATCGAAATCGTCGGGCGTGTCCTGATCGGCAGGCATCTCGACCCCGAGTTTCTGCAACTGCGCGAGTATCAGCCCCAGCCGGTGATCGATGTGCGCGGAATGGTCGACCAGGCCGTGAATCGCCTTGACCACGGGGTCGTTCATATCGGCCGAAATGGCATAGGCAGAGAAGCCGAGTTTTTCCGCCTGCCGGTTGCGCTGTTTTTCGGCACTGCCGTCGAGGATGCGCGCCGGGATTCCCACCGCCGTGGCATCCTGCGGCACATCCTTCACGACCACCGCGTTGGAACCGACACGCGCGTTGGCACCGATGGTGATCGGGCCGAGGATCTTGGCACCCGCACCCACCACCACGCCCGGCATCAGCGAGGGATGGCGCTTACCCTTGTTCCAGGAGGTACCGCCTAGTGTCACCCCGTGATACAGCGTGCAGTCGTCGCCGATCTCGGCCGTTTCGCCGACGACCACCCCCATGCCGTGATCGATGAAGACCCGGCGGCCGATGGTGGCACCGGGATGGATCTCGATGCCGGTCAGCCAGCGGCCGACATGCGACGTGAAGCGCGCCAGCCACTTCCATTCCATGCGCCACAGCCTGTGCGACAGGCGATGGATGAGCATGGCGTGGAAGCCGGGATAGGTGGTGACGACTTCGAACGTCGAGCGCGCCGCAGGGTCACGGTCGAAGACGACGGCGATGTCTTCCTTGAGTTGGCTAAGCAGGTTCATGCGTTCGAGGATGCTATTTCCGAGTTATTTAGTCAACTATTGCGGGCCATGGTTCCGTGCCGCATTGGCCTGACGCTTGGCGCCCTGCGCGGCTGTCAGGATGCCGCGCAGGATGTTCACTTCTTCCTGTGCCAGGCGGGTGCGTGAAAACAGCCAGCGCAGCTTGAGCATCAGCTTGCCGGGCGAGCCCTGATTGAGAAATTCCAGTTCGGTGAGCGTGGTTTCCAGGTGCACGTAGAACCGCTCGATCTCGTCCAGCTTGGCGGCATCGATCTCGGGCTGCGGCCACACAGGATACTGCAGCCAAGCCTGGCGTAATTCGTAACTCAGCACCTGCACCGCCGCGGCAAGATTGAGCGAGCTGTACGCCGGGTTGGCGGCAATGCTCACCAGCCCCTGGCACAGACTCAGTTCCTCATTCGACAGGCCGTTGGTTTCGTTGCCGAACACCAGCGCCACCGGGGACGCTTGCGCTTCGCTCAGCACGCGAGTGGCTGCCTGCGGCGGCGTCAGCACTTCGGCCACGATGTCGCGCTGGCGCGCCGATACGCCGAGCGCCAGTGAAGTACCTTCAAGCGCTTCGGCAAGCGTGCTGCACACACGCGCGTGCGCCAGCACGTCGGTTGCGCCCGCAGCCATCGCATCGGCCTGGCTATTCGGAAATATATGGGGCTGGACGAGCATGAGTTGCGATAGCCCCATCGTCTTCATCGCGCGCGCCGCTGCACCGATGTTGCCTGGGTGGCTGGTGCGCGCGAGTACGATACGGATATTGGCGAGAAGTTTCGGATCGGCTGGCGTCATCAGGCAAACATCATCAAGTAAAATAGCGGCTCGTTCTTTGAATCTCAGCCAGAAACCATGCATCCCATGCTCAACACGGCGGTGAAAGCCGCCCGCAAAGCCGGGTCGATCATCAATCGCGCCTCGCTCGATCTCGACCAACTCACCGTACGGAGCAAGCAGGATCGCGATTATGTGAGCGAGGTCGATCAAATGGCCGAACGCGCCATCATCGAAACCCTGCTCGACGCCTATCCAAACCATGGGATTTTAGCAGAGGAGTCCGGCACGGCCGACGCCAAGAACGGCGAGGACTACCAGTGGATCATCGATCCGCTCGACGGCACCACCAACTTCCTGCACGGCCTGCAGCAGTACTCGGTTTCCATCGCGCTCAGGCACAAGGGCCAGATCACCCAGGCTGTCGTGTACGATCCCGCGCGCAACGAACTCTATACCGCCAGCCGCGGCCGCGGCGCCATGCTCAACGACCGCCGCATCCGCGCCAGCAAGCGCAGCAAGTTGAGCGAATGCCTGATCGGCACCGGTTTCCCGTTCCGCGATTTCAGCTTCGCCGAGGCCTACCTCAACATGTTCCGCGACATGATGCGCGCGACCTCCGGCCTGCGCCGCCCCGGTTCTGCCGCGCTCGACCTGTGCTACGTGGCATGCGGACGCTACGACGGCTTCTGGGAAATGCGCCTGCAACCCTGGGACCTCGCTGCCGGCAGCCTGATCGCACAGGAGTCCGGCGCCCTGGTCGGCAATTTCATGGGCGACGAAGGCTTTCTGGAATCCGGCAATATCGTCGCCGCCAGCCCGAAAATCTTCGGGCAGATGCTGCAAATCCTCGCGCCGCACCTGCCGCCCGAACTGAAGGTCTGATCCCGACGCCTTTCCCGCCATGCCCAGCGCCAAGGAGCCCACTGCCCACACGCCGATGATGCAGCAGTACCTCGGCATCAAGGCGCAGCATCCCGACATGCTGCTGTTCTACCGCATGGGCGACTTCTACGAGCTGTTTTTCGACGATGCGGAGAAGGCCGCACGCCTTCTCAACATTACGCTGACCACGCGCGGCGCATCCGCCGGCGAACCGATCAAGATGGCCGGCGTGCCCTATCACAGCGCCGACCAGTATCTGGCAAGGCTGCTGAAGCTCGGCGAGTCGGTGGTGATCGCCGAGCAGGTGGGCGATCCAGCCACCAGCAAAGGCCCGGTAGAACGGCAGGTCATGCGCATCGTCACCCCGGGCACCCTGACCGATTCCGGCCTGCTGGACGACACGCGCGACACGCTGATCCTGGCCATCGCCCCCGGCACCGAGAAACTTGGGGTGGCATGGCTGAATTTGGCTGCCGGCCGTTTCCAGGTGGCACAAATCGACGTCTCCGCCCTGCCCGCCCTGCTATCACGGGTGCGGCCAGCGGAAATCCTGGCGCCGGAAGATTTCAAACTCGACGGTACAGCTTGCGCGGTACGCCGCCTGGCACCATGGCAGTTCGATCCTCCCGGCGCAGCCACTCGGCTGGCACAGCAACTGGGTAGCCGCGATCTCGCGGGCTTCGGCGTCGCCGGCCTGCCGCTGGCGATCGCCGCCGCAGGTGCTCTGCTCGATTACATCCAGACCACGCAGCGCACCGCGCTGCCGCACATCCAGTCCGTCCAGGCCGAACGCGACAGCGATTTCGTCCAGCTCGACGCCGCCACCCGGCGCAACCTGGAACTGACCGAGACGCTGCGCGGCGAAGCGGCGCCGACCCTGCTGTCGGTGCTCGACACCACCGCAACCGGCATGGGCACACGGCTGTTGCGCCACTGGCTGCACCATCCGCTGCGCGACCGGCTGGCGCTGGCGCAGCGACGTGACGCCATCGGCGTGCTGGCCGAGTCCCCTGAACTTGCGGCAAGCCTCACCCGCCAGTTCAAGGGTTGCGCCGACGTCGAACGCATCAGTGGCCGCATCGCGCTGAAAAATGCGCGCCCGCGTGACCTGTCGGGCCTGCGCGACACCCTTGCCCTGTTGCCCGCGCTTGCCGCCGCCCTGCCCGACGATCGCGCACGGCTATCGGCGCTGCAATCCCGCTTCGCCGCACGGCCGGACCTGCATCAGATGCTCGAACGCGCCATCCAGCCCGAGCCCGCCAGCGTGCTGCGCGAAGGCGGTGTCATCGCCGACGGCTACGACGCCGAGCTCGACGAACTGCGCGCGCTGACGCGCGATGCCGGGGCCTTCCTGCTGGAACTGGAAACACGCGAACGTGCCCGCTCCGGCATCAACACGCTGAAAGTCGAATACAACAAGGTGCACGGCTTCTACATCGAGGTCGGGCGTTCGCATGCGGACAAGATCCCCGACGACTATCGCCGCCGACAGACGCTGAAAAATGTCGAACGCTACATCACGCCGGAGCTGAAAGCCTTCGAGGACAAGGCGCTGTCGGCCCAGGACCGCGCGCTGGCGCGTGAGAAGGCGCTGTTCGATGCCCTGCTCGAAGCGCTGACGCCACATGTTCCGGCCTTGCTCGATCTGGCGGCGGCGCTGGCGGAAGCCGATGTGCTGGCGAGCCAGGCCGAACGCGTGCGCACGCTCAAGCTGTGCGCGCCGGAGTATGACGACGAACCGGGCGTCCTCATTCGCGGCGGACGTCATGCGGTGGTCGAGGCCCAGGTCGACCATTTCATTGCGAACGACACCGCGCTGAACCGCACCCGACAGATGCTGCTGATCACCGGCCCCAACATGGGCGGCAAATCGACCTACATGCGCCAGGTCGCGCTGATCACGCTGCTGGCCTGCTGCGGACTGTGGGTGCCGGCCCAGTCGGCAAGAATCGGCGAGATCGACCAGATTTTCACCCGCATCGGCGCGTCCGACGATCTGGCGGGCGGGCGCTCGACCTTCATGGTCGAGATGACCGAAACCGCGCACATCCTGCACAATGCCACCTCGAGCAGCCTGGTGTTGCTGGACGAAATCGGCCGCGGCACCTCGACCTTCGATGGTCTCGCCCTGGCATGGGCGGTGGCGCGCCATCTGGTCAGCGCCACCCGCGCGTTCACTCTGTTCGCCACCCACTATTTCGAACTGACCCAGCTGGCTCAGGAATTCCGCCAGCTCGCCAACGTGCATCTCGACGCCAAGGAACACGGCACCGACCTGGTGTTCCTGCATGCGGTGGAGGAAGGCCCGGCCTCGCAAAGCTACGGCATCCAGGTCGCGCGCCTGGCCGGCGTGCCGAGCCCGGTGATCCTTGCGGCAAGGCGCCACCTGCGCGAACTCGAGGAAGCGCAATTGCAGCCGGGCCCGCAAGGCGACCTGTTCGCCGCCCATTTCCCCAACGATGCCCCGCCCCCGCATCCCGCGCTCGACCAGCTGCGGGAACTCGACCCCGACTCGCTTACGCCGAAGGCAGCGCTCGACATGCTGTATGCGCTGAAAGCGCATTTATGAAGGCAGGCGCCCTGAAGGCGCTGACCGATACTTCGCCGTGAAAACCCTGCGCCTCGATACCGCCGAACTCGGCCTCGACTTCAATGCCGCGCTGAAACTAGCGACATCCATCGCCCTGCAGCAACTGGGCGAGGACACCATGTTGTTGAGCTGGTACGACCGTGAGCGCGATCTGGAATCGCCGGCGGGGGTGAGCGAATGTCACGTAGGCTGCGACACCAGGGGATCGTGGGACTATGCGCTGAACCGCGGCGCGAGGTTGGCGCTGGAGTTCGATTCGGGACGCTTTTACTTCTGCTTTCTTTAGTCGCCCGAATGCGACGACCCAATGGCTTCCCGGCGCAGAATGCCGCCGGGAAGGTCGCTGCCCGGACAGCCACGGACTTGCCGGCAGCCGGGATGAGAAGCCCTATTTCACTTCTTCCTTGACGATGCTCGCGTCGACCGGGTTGACGTAAAGTTCAACGCGCTTGCCGTCCTTGCGCTTGGCATACACTTCATAGCAGGAGTCGTCACTCCGCTTGATCCGTTGCACGATAAATCCGGCCTTCTCCAACTGTGACTGAGCCTGCTTTTCTGACAGCCACTTATCCGCCGGTTCCTTGGTGCATGCGGAGGAAGCAAACACGGACACGGGCAGGAGCAGCGAAGCGAAGGCCACGGCGATTTTGGGTGTGTACATATCAATCTCCTTACAAGATGAACAGCGTGCCGACCATCGGTCACGCTCGATATGCAACATAGTCCCCTACTCTTAACGGCGTCTTAACGCCGCCAGATTACCTTAGCTCTTTGAAGCTAAGCCGCCACCACCAGAATCTGCCGCCCGAGGCACCGCACGATCTGGTTCGCCCGAATTTTTGCCGTCTTGCGCGTTTCCGGCTGGCCGTCGACCGTGACCTCGCCATTGGCAATCATGAACTTGCCCTGCCCGCCGCTGTCGGCTATGCCCGTCAGTTTGAGCAGGTCGCAAAGCGCGACGAATTCCCCGCGCAGTTCGAATTCCATGATGTTCATTCCTGTTTCGGGCAGGCCTTGCGGGTGCCCGTGATGGATCCTGGCAACATGCCGGTTCAGGCCCGCGCCCACCCGGGCTGATCCGACGCGACCCGGATCAGCCCGGTTTTCAGAATGACGCGCCGATGGCATGCACGCACACGGCCATCAGCGGCTGCGGCAGGATGCCGAGTGCCAGCACAGCCAGCCCGTTGGCAGACAGAAGGAAACGGGTGTCCGGGCTGGTGGTGATGGGGGTGGTGTCGTGCGGGGTATCGAAATACATCAGCTTGACGATGCGCAGGTAGTAGAACGCGCCCACCAGTGAAAAGAGCACGGCCGCGACAGCCAGCCATACATAGCCGATTTCGACGACGGCCTGCAGCACGGCAAGCTTGGCGTAGAAGCCGACGGTTGGCGGCACGCCTGCCATCGAGAACATCAACAGCAACATCAGGAAAGCCAGCCATGGGCTGCGGCGGTTCAGCCCCTTGAAGTCTTCCAGCTGATCGGACTCGAAACCGGCGCGCGAGAGCAGCAGGATCATGCCGAAGCCGCCCAGGCTCATCAGCGCATACACCAGCACATAGAACATCGCGCTGCCGTAGCCGTTTTGCGTACCGGCCAGGATGCCGAGCAGCATAAAACCCATGTGCGAAATGGTCGAGTAGGCAAACATGCGCTTCAGATTCGTTTGCGCGATGGCCGCGAGATTGCCGACGCCCATCGACAGCACCGCCAGGATCACCAGCATGTCACGCCACTCGGCCACCTGCGATTCCAGGCCCTGCCCGAGGATGCGGACGACAAAGGCGAATGCAGCAATTTTGGGGGCACTGCCAATGAACAACGTCATTGCGGTCGGCGCGCCATGGTAGACATCGGGTACCCACATGTGGAACGGGACGGCACCCAGCTTGAACGCCAGCCCGGCGACGATGAAGACGATGCCGAAGACCAGCGGTACATGCAGGTCGGTCCCGTCCTGCAGGGCAATGGCCATGTCGCCCAGCGAGAGCGAGCCGGTCACGCCGTACACCATCGACATGCCGTACAGCAGCATGCCCGACGCCAGCGCGCCCAGCACGAAGTATTTCATTGCCGCTTCGGTCGCCACGCTGGAATCGCGCTGCAGCGCGACCATGGCATACAGCGACAGCGACAGCAGTTCGAGGCCGAGATAGAGCGTGAGGAAATGGCTGGCCGATACCATCACCATCATGCCCAGTTGCGCAAACAGCGCCAGCACGAAGAATTCGCCCTTGTAGAGCCCGCGCTCGGTCAGGTAATCGCGTGAATACACCAGCACCACCGCGACGGTCAGATAGAGAAACAGCTTCAGCACGTCCGACAGCGGGTCGTCGATGAAAAGTCCGCCCAGCGCCAGCACCGGCATGGTCGAGAAATCGCGCACGGTGAGAAATGCCGCACCGGCAAGGGTGATCAGGGACAGCGCATAGGCCAGGTAGCGCTTGCTGTCGTCGACGGCGGCATCGATCACCAGGATCAGCGACACCATCGCCAGAACGAAGATTTCGGGCAGTGCGGGCGCGAAGTGATGGAGGAAGACGCTCATCTTGGAACCTTAAGGCAGTTTGCTCTGGGCGACGTGTGCCAGCAGGTCGACCACGGACAGGTGCATGACGTCGGTGAACGGCTTCGGATACAGGCCCATCGCCAGCACGCAGGCGGCGAGCACGCCGAGCAGCAGGATCTCGCGCGCATTGACATCGCTCATCTCTTCTACGTGCGGGTTGGTGACATCGCCGAACACGACCCGTTTGTACATCCACAGCGTATAGGCCGCGCCGAAGATCAACGTCGTGGCAGCGACGAAGGCGAACCAGAAATTGACCTGGGTGGCGGACATGATGACCATGAATTCACCGACGAAGCCGCTGGTGGCGGGCAGGCCGGCGTTGGCCATGGCGAATAGCATGAAGAAGGCGGCGAACACCGGCATCCTGTTGACCAGGCCGCCGTAATCCTTGATCTGGCGCGAGTGCAGGCGGTCGTACATGACGCCGATGCAAAGGAACAGCGCGGCGGAGACGAAGCCGTGCGAGATCATCTGCACCAGTCCGCCTTCGGTGCCGAGCGGATTGAACATGAAGAAGCCGAGGGTGACGAAGCCCATGTGCGCAATCGACGAATACGCAATGAGCTTTTTCATGTCGGCCTGCACCAGCGCGACCAGGCCGATGTAGGCGACGGCGATCAGCGACAGCAGGATGACGAACCAGGCCAGTTCGTGGCTGGCATCCGGCAGGATCGGCAGGATGAAGCGCAGGAAGCCGTAGGCGCCGACCTTGAGCGTGATCGCCGCCAGCACCACCGAGCCGCCGGTCGGCGCCTCGACGTGGGCATCGGGCAACCAGGTGTGCACCGGCCACATCGGCACCTTGACCCCGAACGCCAGCAGGAAGGCGAAGAACATCAGCGTCTGCGCGGTCATCCCGAGCACGGTCGTGTGCCAGGTCAGGATGTCGAAGCTGCCACCCGACTGGAAGTAGAGGTAGATCATCGACACCAGCATCAGCAGCGAGCCGAGCAGCGTATAGAGGAAGAACTTGAACGCGGCATAGACGCGGTTGGGCCCGCCCCACACGCCGACGATCAGGTACAGCGGGATCAGCATGCCTTCGAAGAAGACATAGAACAGAATGCCGTCGAGTGCCGCGAACACGCCGTTGATAAGTCCGGACATGATGAGGAAGGCAGCCATGTATTGCGCCACCTTGTCCTGGATCACCTGCCAGCCGGCGATGACCACCAGCACGGTGATGAAGCTGTTCAAGAGGATGAGCGGCATCGAAATGCCGTCGACGCCGAGGTGGTAATGAACGTTGAACGCCGGGATCCAGGCGGCCTTCTCGACGAACTGCATCGCCGAGGTACCGGTATCGAAGCCGGTGACCAGCGGAATCGCCACGATCAGACCCAGCAGTGCACCGGCCAGGGCCACCCAGCGGGCGAGCGCCGCATTGCGGTCGGAACCGGTGGCGAGCACCGCCACCCCGGCCAGAATCGGGACCCAGATGACGAGAGAAAGTATCGACTGTCCGAACATGAGGTTGACTTAGTTGAGCCGCGCGAACCACGTCACCAGGGCAAAGACCCCGATCAGCATGGCAAAGGCATAGTGGTAGATGTAGCCGGACTGGAAGGCCTTGACCAGGCGTGAGAAGCGTTCAACCAGATGCGCCGAGCCATTGACGACAAGGCCGTCGATGACGTTCTGGTCGCCGCGCCGCCACAGTGTGCCGCCGAGGAGCCGCGCACCGCTCGCGAATATCGCGCTGTAGAACTCGTCGAACCAGTATTTGTTGATCAGCATGCTGTAGACGAAGGCAAAGCGCTTCTGGATCGCGGCAGGTAGGTCGGGGCGCCTGAGGTAGAAGAACGCAGACAGGCCGACACCCGCTGCGGCCAGCCAGAACGGCAGGGTCGTGACCGCGTGCAGCGCCATCGCCACTGCGCCATGGAACTCCTGATTGAGTTCGTGCATGACCGGATGGCGGTCGGCGACGTAGATCGCGCTGCCGAAGAAATCGCCAAACAGCATGGGTTCGATGGTCATGTAGCCGATTGCCAGCGATGGCAGCGCCAGCGCCAGCAGGGGGCCGGTGATCACCCATGGGGTTTCGTGCGGGGTGCCGCCATGATGCGCGTCATGATGTGCATCGTCTTCGTTGCCGTGGGCATGACCCTGATGGAAGCGCTCCTTGCCGTGGAACACCAGGAAGTACATGCGGAAGGAATAGAAGGCCGTGACGAACACGCCGATCAGTACCGCCCAGTAAGCCAGGTTGGCCACCGGCAGATGCGACAGCTTGACCGCCTCGATGATGGTTTCCTTGGAATAGAAGCCCGACAGGAAAGGCGTGCCGATGAGCGCCAGCGAGCCGATCAGCGAGGTGATCCAGGTGATCGGCATGTACTTCTTCAGGCCGCCCATGTAGCGGATGTCCTGATTGTGATGGACGGCGATGATGACCGAGCCGGCGGCCAGGAACAGCAGCGCCTTGAAGAAGGCGTGCGTCATCAGGTGGAACACCGCGACCGAATAGGCCGAGGCGCCGAGCGCGACGGTCATGTAGCCCAGCTGCGACAGCGTCGAATACGCCACCACGCGCTTGATGTCGTTCTGCACGATGCCGAGGAAGCCCATGAACAGCGCGGTGATCGCGCCGATGACCATGATGAAGCTCAAGGCCGTGTCGGACAGTTCGTACAGCGGCGACATGCGCGCGACCATGAAGATGCCGGCCGTCACCATCGTTGCCGCGTGGATCAGTGCGGAAATCGGGGTCGGGCCCTCCATCGAGTCGGGCAGCCAGACGTGCAGCGGAAACTGCGCGGATTTACCCATTGCGCCGATGAACAGAAGGATACCGATCACCGTCAATAGCATCCACGGTGAGTCGGGCAGCAGCGTGATGGTTTCGCGCGCCAGTTGCGGTGCCTTGGCGAACACGGTGGCGTAATCGAGGGTTCCGAAATATGCCAGGACCAGCCCGATACCGAGGATGAAACCGAAGTCGCCGACCCGGTTGACCAGGAAGGCCTTGAGGTTGGCGTAGATCGCGGTTTCCCTGGTGTACCAGAAACCGATCAGCAGGTAGGACACCAGGCCTACCGCTTCCCAGCCGAAGAACAGCTGCAGGAAGTTGTTGCTCATCACCAGCATCAGCATCGAGAACGTGAACAGCGAAATGTAGCTGAAGAAGCGCTGGTAGCCTGGATCGTCGTGCATGTAGCCGATGGTGTACACATGCACCATCAGCGAGACGAAAGTGACGACCAGCATCATCATGGCCGTGAGCGCGTCGATCAGGAAACCGACCTCGAAGCGCAGGTCGCCCAGCGTCATCCAGGTGTAGACCGTGCCGTTGTAGGTATGGCCGGCGAGCACATCCTGGAATACCAGAACCGAGGCGACGAACGACACCGCCACGCCGGCGATGGTGACAACATGCGACAGCGTGCGACCGATGACCTTGCCCAGCAGGCCCGCAACGATCGCGCCGAACAGGGGCGCCAGCGGCACGACGAGATAGAGCGTCTGCATGTCCATCCGCATCAGCCTTTCAGTTGGTCGAGGTCATCGACGTTGATCGTGTGCAGATTGCGGAACAGCACCACGAGGATCGCCAGGCCGATGGCGGATTCCGCCGCGGCCACGGTAAGGATGAAGAAGACGAAGATCTGGCCGTGGATGTCGCCCAGATAGTGCGAGAACGCGATGAAGTTCATGTTCACTGCCAGCAGCATCAGTTCGATCGCCATCAAGAGGATGATGACGTTCTTTCGGTTGAGAAAGATGCCCAGCACGCTGATGGCGAACAAAATGCCGCCCAGCACCAGGTAATGCGACAAGGAAATCACGCGCCGCCCTCCCCTGTCCCGCGCTTCGGAGTCGATTGCATTTTGACGATGCGCAGGCGGTCATTGCGCTTGACCTTGACCTGCTCGGCAGGGTCGATGTATTTGCTGTCCTTGCGACGGCGCAACGTCAGCGCAATCGCTGCCACGATCGCCACCAGCAGGATCACCGCGGCCAGCTCGAAGGCATAGACGTAATCGGTATACAGCAAGCGTCCGAGCGCCTTGGTGTTACTGTAATCGGCGGCGCGCGGTGCCGGCGTGCCCATCACCTCGAGGCCGAAATGGCGGCTGCCCAGGATCAACGCCATCTCGATCATCAGCAGCACCGAGACGAAACCGGCGATTGGCAGATAGTCCCAGAACCCTTCCCGCAACCTGTCGAGGTTGATGTCGAGCATCATGACCACGAAGAGGAACAGCACCATCACTGCGCCGACGTAGACCAGTACCAGGGTGATGGCGAGGAACTCGGCTTCCAGCAGCATCCACAGGCCGGCTGCCGTAAAGAAGGCCAGCACCAGGAACAGCGCGGCATGCACGGGGTTGCGCGCAGTAATGACGCGCAGGCCGGCAAACACCAGAATGGCGGCGAAGAAATAGAAGATCGCGGTCGTGTAAGTCATGTTGTTTAGCGATACCTTGCGTCGGCAGCACGGTCCTTCGCGATCTGCGCCTCCTGCTGATCGCCGATCGCGAGCAGCATCGGCTTGGTGTAGTAGAGGTCGCCGCGCTTTTCACCGTGGTATTCGAGAATCCGGGTTTCGACGATGGAGTCGACCGGACAGGATTCTTCGCAGAAGCCGCAGAAAATGCACTTGGTCAGGTCGATGTCATAACGCGTGGTGCGGCGGGTGCCATCGTCGCGTTTTTCCGACTCGATGGTGATGGCGAGCGCCGGACATACCGCTTCGCACAATTTGCAGGCGATGCAGCGCTCCTCGCCGTTTGGGTAGCGGCGCAGCGCATGCAGGCCACGAAAGCGCGGCGACTGCGGCGTTTTTTCTTCCGGGAACTGCACCGTAATCTTGCGCGCGAACAGGTGGCGCCCGGTCAGCATCATGCCGCGCAGGAGTTCGATCAGGAGCAGGCTGCCGAAGAGATTCGTGATCCGTTTCATGGCGCGCTCAATGGAAGAGATAACCATACGGCGTCTGCATCATGCCGCCGACCACCGCGATCCAGACAATGGTGATGGGGATGAACACCTTCCAGCCCAGGCGCATGATCTGGTCGTAGCGGTAGCGCGGGAAGGTGGCGCGGAACCATAAAAACAGGAACAGCACGAAGCCGGTCTTCAGCAGCAACCAGACGATTCCGTCAGGCAGCAAGGTCACCGGAGACAGCCAGCCGCCGAGGAACATCAGTGCAGTCAGCGTTGCAACCAGGATCATGTTCGCGTATTCGGCAAGGAAGAACACGGCGAAGGCCATGCCGGAGTACTCGACGTGGAAGCCCGCGACGATTTCCGATTCCCCCTCGGCGACGTCGAACGGCGCGCGGTTGGTTTCGGCCACGCCAGCGATCAGGTAGACGAGAAACAGCGGAAACAGCGGGATGAAATACCAGTGATGCGCCCCGCCCGCCTGGCCCTGTACGATGTCGATGAGGTTCAGCGATTGCGCTGCCATCAGCACGCCGACCAGCGCGAAACCCATGGCGATTTCATACGACACGATCTGCGCCGCCGAACGCATTGCGCCAAGGAAGGCGTATTTCGAGTTGGACGCCCAGCCTGCGATGATGACGCCATACACGCCCATCGACGTGATCGCCATCACGTACAGCAAGCCGGCATTGATATTGGCCAGTACCAGTGTGTCGGTGAACGGTATCACGGCCCACGCTGCCAGCGCGGGCGCGATCACCAGGATCGGGCCGAGAATGAACAGTCCTTTGTTGGCGCCGGAAGGAATGATGATTTCCTTCATCAGCAACTTCACCGCATCGGCAATCGGCTGCAGCAGGCCCTGGAATCCCACGCGGTTCGGACCGATGCGCACCTGCATCCAGCCGATGATCTTTCTTTCCGCATAGGTGAGATAGGCAACGCCGAGCATCAGCGGTACCACCAGCACCACGATCTTGACCAGCGTCCAAACGACAGTTTGTATGGCGTCCCAGTCCATGCCCATGTTCTCCATCAGACCGGCTCCGCCGTGATCGGCCCAAACATCGGGCCCAGGCCAGCCGTCAGCGGATGGCCGCTCGGCACGCGCACGCAGGTGTCGGGCAGCAAGTCATCGCACTCGACTTTCAGCGTCAGCGCACTAGCGGACTGCCGCACCGTCACCAGACCGTTCTTGCCCAGCCCTAGCTTCGCGATGAGCCGGCTGTGCATGCGCGCCACCGGCAGCGCTGCATCCTGCGTCACCTGCAGCGAAGGCGAGCGACGCACCACGGCATCCGTCTGATAAATCGGCACTTCGGCCACGCGCTCCAGCCCTTCGATCGCCTGGGGGGGCGTCGCTGCCACGTGGCCGATTTCATTGTTGAGGAATGCCTGCACCGATCCCGTAGGCGTCTCGCCCAGCGCGTCCAGCAGCACTTCCCTGGAATCGTTGTAATCGAATCCCGACAAACCCAGCACATTGCCGAGCACGCGCAACACCTTCCAGGCTGGCCGTGTTTCGCCGAGGGGCTTTACCACGGCATTGAAACTTTGCACGCGGCCTTCGGTATTGACGAAGGTGCCCGAGGTTTCGGTCCATGGCGCAATCGGCAGCAGCACGTCAGCGTAGTCGAGCGATTTTCCCTTGTAGGGCGACATCACCACCACGAATTCGGCTGCATCGATGCTGGCGATCGCGCTGACGGGATCGTGGGTATCGAGTTCGGCCTCGACCGCAAGCAGCAAATAGGCACGCAGGGGCTGTGCCAGCATCTGTTGGGCGTTCAGCCCTTTGATGGCAGGCTGGCCCAGCGGTCCACGCCCCGGAATGGCACCGACCGCGACCGCACCCACGCTGTTGGCCGCCTCGCCCAGCACGCCGAAACTGGCATCTGCAAGTCGCGCCACTTCCTGTGCCAGGGCATGGATCTGCGAATAGGTGGGATGGTGCTGCGCCATGTTGCCGAGAAAGACCGCACGGGTCTCGCCACC
Source organism: Thiobacillus sp. (assembly GCA_016124745.1). Taxonomy (GTDB): domain Bacteria; phylum Pseudomonadota; class Gammaproteobacteria; order Burkholderiales; family Thiobacillaceae; genus Thiobacillus. The sequence continues at coordinate 158,972 of WGNC01000001.1, read as the reverse complement.
CGAAATGCTTTCGGCCATCCTGCGCGCCGTATCGTCGACGAAACCGTATACCGCGCTTTCCGGCACCGGCAGCTTCTTCATTTCGGCCAGCGCGCGGCACACGCCTGCCAGGGTCACCGCAAGCTGCGATGGGGCAACGATGCGCTTGGCATGCACCTTGCCGAGGAATTCGTCGTCCGCAGCGTTGATGAGATTGAGCTGGCCATACCAGCGCACCGACTCCCGGATGCGGTGCGCCATCAAGGGATGATCCTTGCGCAGGTTGGAGCCGACGACCAGCATGCGGTTGAGGCGCGACATGTAGGTCACCGGCATGCCGAGCCAGAAACCGCCATGTGCCTTGTCGTCGAGCGAAAAATCCGACTGCCGCAGACGATGGTCTACATTGCCACCACCCATCCCGCGCATCAGCTTTTGCAGCAGGAAGAGCTCTTCGGCCGGGCGATACGGGGTCGACAACGCGCCGATCTGCTCCGCCGGGATCGCCTTCAGCTTGTCCGCCACAAAATCGAGCGCCCCCTGCCAGGTCACCTCGACCCACTGCCCCCCCTGCTTGATCATCGGCTGCGTCAGGCGCTCAGGCGTGTTGAGCCCTTCATAGGAAAACCGGTCGCGGTCAGCCAGCCAGCATTCGTTGACGTCCTCGTTCTCGCGCGGCAACACCCGCATGACCTTGTTGTCCATGACGTGCACGGTCAGGTTCGAGCCGAGGCTGTCGTGCGGGCTGATCGACAAACGGCGTGACAGCTCCCAGGCGCGGGCACGGTAGCGGAAGGGTTTGCTGGTGAGTGCGCCAACCGGGCACAGGTCGATGACATTGCCCGACAGCTCGGATGCCACCTGCGACTCCAGAAACGGCATCACTTCGGTGTGCTCGCCGCGGCCGACCATGCCCAGTTCCATCATGCCAGCGATTTCCTGGCCAAAGCGCACGCAGCGGCTGCAATGGATGCATCGCGTCATGTCGGTAGCGATCAACGGGCCGAGGTCCTTCTCGCGCACCACGCGCTTCACCTCCTGATAGCGCGAGGCAGAACCCCCGTAGCCCACTGCCAGGTCCTGCAGGGTGCATTCGCCGCCCTGGTCGCAGATCGGGCAATCGAGCGGATGGTTGATGAGCAAAAACTCCATCACGCTCTTCTGTGCATTGATCGCGTATTCGGACCGCGTTTGCACCTTCATGCCATCGGTCACCGGGGTGGCACAGGCGGGCAGCGGCTTCGGTGCCTTCTCGACCTGCACCAGGCACATGCGGCAGTTGGCGGCAATGGACAGTTTCTTGTGGTAGCAGAAATGCGGAATCGTGATGCCGGCCTTGTTCGCGGCATCCATGATGGTTTCGCCGCTTTCTACCTGAAGCGCGCGTCCGTCAATTTCGATATTGAGGGTAGCCATTGCTTACACCATGCAGCGCTTGTTTTCGACGTGATACGCGAACTCATCGCCGAAATGTTTTAGGAAGCTTTGCACCGGCATCGCCGCCGCATCGCCCAGCGCGCAGATGGTATGGCCGCCGATGTGGCTTGCCACGCTGTTCAGCAGATCCAGGTCATCCGGGCGTCCCTGACCGTGCTCGATGCGGTGGATGACCCGATACATCCAGCCGGTCCCCTCGCGGCACGGCGTGCACTGGCCGCACGACTCCTCGAAGTAGAAATAGGACAGCCGCTCCAGTGCGCGCACCATGCAGACGGTTTCATCCATGACGATCACGGCGCCCGACCCCAGCATCGATCCTGCCTTGGCGATGGAGTCGAAATCCAGAGTGCAGTCCATCATCACGTCGCCCGGCAATACCGGTGCCGACGACCCGCCGGGAATGACGGCCTTCAGCTTGTGGCCGTTGCGCACTCCGCCCGCCATTTCAAGCAATTCGGCAAACGGCGTGCCGAGCGGGACCTCGAAATTGCCCGGCTTGTTGACATGTCCCGAGACCGAAAACAGCTTGGAGCCCCCGTTGTTCGGCTTGCCGAGTTCCAGGAAAGCCTGGCCACCATGCTGCATGATCCAAGGCACCGACGCCAGGGTCTCGGTATTGTTGATGGTGGTCGGCTTGCCATAGAGCCCAAAGCTGGCTGGAAACGGCGGCTTGAAGCGCGGCTGGCCCTTTTTCCCCTCGATCGACTCCAGCAGCGCGGTTTCCTCGCCACAAATGTAGGCGCCATAGCCATGATGCGCATGCAACTGGAAGCTGAAATCGGTGCCGAACAGCCTGTCGCCGAGATAACCCGCCTCGCGCGCTTCCTTCAGGGCGCGTTCGAAAATGTCGTAGATTTCGAAGATCTCGCCGTGAATGTAGTTGTATCCTACTTTCGCACCGAGCACGTAGCCCGCGATCGCCATACCTTCGATCAACTGGTGCGGGTTGTAGCGCAGGATGTCACGGTCCTTGAAGGTGCCCGGCTCGCCTTCGTCGCTGTTGCAGACGATGTATTTGTCGCCTGGAAACGCGCGCGGCATGAAGCTCCACTTGAGCCCGGTGGGAAAGCCTGCGCCACCTCGCCCGCGCAGGGCGCTGGTCTTGAGTTCAGCAATGATGTCGTCGCCCGGCATCTGCGCGGTGACTATCCGGCGCAGCGCCTGGTAACCGCCGTTGGCGACATAGGTCGCGAGGGACGCCGGATCGGCTAATTCCTGCGTCCAGGAACAGACTTTGACGGTAGGCTTGAGCAAACTCATTTCAAATGGCCGTCACTTCAGTTTATCCAGCAACTCATCGACCTTCTCGGAGGTGAGGTGCGTGTGCATGACATGGTTGTTGTGCAGGCACATCGGTGCGTCGCCACAGGCCCCCATGCACTCGCCTTCCTTGAGTGTATAGCGGCCGTCCTCGGTGGTCTGACCAAAACCGATGCCGAGTTTCTCCTTCAGATGTTCGCCGAGTTCCCCCGCGCCCATCAGCATGCACGGCAGATTGGTGCACAAGGTGATTTTGTGCCGTCCCACCGGCTGCGTGTCGTACATGTTGTAGAAGGTGGCCACCTCGTACGCGGCGATCGCTGGCATCTCGAGATAATCGGCGACGTATTCGATGATTTCCGGCTTCAGCCATCCGCGTTCATTCTGTGCAATGCGCAGCGCGCCCATCACCGCCGATTGCCTCTGGTCAGCAGGATATTTGGCGACTTCCGCATCGATCAGTGCGAGGGATTCAGCGCTCAGCGGAAGGCTGCTTGAATCAGGATGGGCCATCAGCGGTCGATCTCCCCGAAAACAATATCCTGCGTGCCGATAATGGCCACCACGTCGGCGATCATGTGGCCGCGGCTCATCTCGTCGAGCGCCGCCAGATGCGCGTAGCCCGGTGCGCGGATTTTCAGACGATAGGGCTTGTTGGCGCCGTCCGACACAAGGTAAATGCCGAACTCGCCCTTGGGATGCTCCACCGCTGCATAGGCTTCGCCCGCCGGCACATGCATGCCCTCGGTGAAGAGCTTGAAGTGGTGAATCAGTTCTTCCATGTTCTGCTTCATGTCGATCCGCGAAGGCGGCGCAACCTTGTGGTTGTCGACGATGACCGGACCCGGATTCTTGCGCAGCCAGTCGATGCATTGCTTGATGATGCGGTTGGACTGGCGGAACTCCTCGATGCGAACCAGGTAGCGATCGTAGCAATCGCCGTTGGTGCCGACCGGAATGTCGAACTCCATGCGATCGTAGACTTCGTAGGGCTGCTTCTTGCGCAGGTCCCACTCGACGCCAGAGCCACGCAGCATCGGGCCCGTGAAGCCGAGCGCCTTGGCGCGTTCGGGCGACACCACGCCAATGCCCACGGTGCGCTGCTTCCAGATACGGTTGTCGGTCAGCAGGGTCTCGTATTCGTCGACATAGGTCGGGAAGCGCCGGGTGAAGTCATCGATGAAATCGAGCAGCGAACCCTGGCGGTTGGCGTTCATGTCTTTGAGGGTCGCAGCGTTGCGAGTGTGCTGCGCCTGATATTGCGGCATGCTGTCGGGCAGATCGCGGTATACACCGCCCGGGCGATAGTAGGCCGCATGCAGGCGCGCACCGGAGACCGCCTCGTAGCAGTCCATCAGGTCTTCGCGCTCGCGGAAAGCATACAGAAACACCGTCATTGCGCCGACGTCGAGTGCGTGCGCGCCCAGCCACAGCAGATGGTTGAGGATCCGGGTGATTTCGTCGAACATCACGCGGATGTATTGCGCGCGCTCCGGCACCTGTATTCCCAGCAGCTTTTCGATCGCCATCACGTAGGCGTGCTCGTTGACCATCATCGACACGTAGTCGAGACGATCCATGTACGGCACCGACTGCAGGAAGGTCTTGTGCTCCGCGAGCTTCTCGGTGGCGCGATGAAGCAGACCGATATGCGGGTCGGCACGCTGGATCACCTCGCCGTCGAGTTCCAGCACCAGGCGCAGCACGCCGTGTGCGGCCGGATGTTGCGGGCCGAAATTCATCGTGTAATTGCGGATTTCGGCCATCAGCGCCCTTCCCCGTAACTTTCCTCGCGCACGATGCGCGGTGTGATCTCGCGCGGCTCGATCGACACCGGCTGGTAAATCACGCGTTGCCGGGTCGGGTCGTAGCGCATCTCGACGTTGCCGGACAAAGGGAAATCCTTGCGGAAAGGATGGCCGATGAATCCATAGTCGGTAAGGATGCGACGCAAGTCAGGATGTCCCTCGAAGACGATACCGAACAGGTCGAAGGCCTCGCGTTCGAACCAGTTGGCCGACGGCCAGATATCGACCAGCGACGCCACCACCGGCAATTCGTCTTCAGGACAGAAGACCCGCACCCGCACCCGCTGGTTGTTCGATACCGATAACAGATGCACCACCACCGCAAATCGTGGCCCCTCCCAGGCATCGGCACCATAGCCGGAATAATCCATGCCGCAGAGGTCGATCAGTTGCTCGAATCGGCAATCGGGGTGATCGCGCAAGGTGAGCATGGCGGAGGCATACGCCTCTGGCTTGACGATGATCGTGAGTTCTTCCAGGCGCTCGATGTGCTCGACGAGCGCATCGCCAAGCACGCTTTTCAGGCAGACAGAAAGGGACTCGAACGTCGCAGTCATGGTCACGAATCAGCGGGCGATGGTGTTGGTGCGACGGATCTTGTTCTGCAACTGGATAATGCCGAACAATAGTGCTTCTGCTGTGGGTGGGCAGCCCGGAACATAGATATCCACCGGCACGATGCGGTCGCATCCCCGAACCACCGAATAGGAATAATGGTAATAGCCGCCGCCGTTGGCGCACGACCCCATGGAGATCACCCAGCGTGGCTCGGCCATCTGGTCGTAGACCTTGCGCAGCGCAGGCGCCATCTTGTTGCACAGCGTGCCGGCCACGATCATCACATCGGACTGCCGCGGACTCGGACGGAACACGATGCCGAAGCGGTCGAGGTCATAACGCGACGCACCAGCCTGCATCATTTCCACCGCGCAGCATGCCAGACCGAATGTCATCGGCCACATCGAGCCGGTGCGCATGTAGTTGATGAGCTGGTCGGCCTTGGTGGTGACGAAGCCCTGCTCGAGGATGCCTTCGATGCTCATTTCGGAGTCCCCGCCAACCCGCTCCGACAGAGCATGCTTGAATCCACCGTCTGCGCGGTGCAAGCAGGCCTTTTCGCCAGGTCGATCCCCGTGCCTGGCACGGGGCCCCTCGCCCAGCGGCTCAAAAGCCTTACTCCCATTCCAGCGCCCCTTTCATCCACTCGTAGATGAAGCCGACCACCAGAATGCCGAGGAATACCATCATGGCAATGAAGCCGGCCAGACCGATTTCCTCGAGCACGATGGCCCACGGAAAAAGAAAGGCGATTTCGAGGTCGAACAGGATGAACAGGATGGCGACCAGGTAATAGCGCACATCGAACTTCATGCGCGCATCTTCGAAGGCTTCGAAGCCGCATTCGTATGGGGAGAGTTTTTCGCTGTCGGGTCGGCTCGGCGCCATCAGCCCACCGGCGATGATCGGACCGATGCCAATTGCCAGGCCGACCAGAATAAACAACAGGATGGGGAGGTAGTTCTCCAGCACCGGGTTCCTCCGACTTTGCCCATGTCGGGCAGTTGAATAATTATGACCCGAGTGTATTAGCGCAGCGCATCGGCTGTCAAGCCGAAAATTGGTATATTTGTCTTGATAATCAAAAGCTTATTCAATAGCCAACGCTAATGAATGGAAATTTGATGGTGCCGACGGCGAGACTCGAACTCGCACGACCTAGGTCACTACCCCCTCAAGATAGCGTGTCTACCAATTCCACCACGTCGGCCAAAGAGCTGCAGCTCTCTGTATGCAAAGCATTTACTGCGGGATATCGACCGCCTTCGAGCCGTTGCCCGGAACTGGCGCCGGCGCGGAGGCAGGCGCTTCAGGTTGCGTCGTCGCGGGCACAGCCGTCCGGTCCAGCACGCTGGTCGGCTTGTGTTGCTGAAGGCCAAAATAGGCAAGGCCCAAGCTGGTGGCAAAAAACAGCGTTGCCAGAATTGCGGTGCTGCGGCTCAGAAAATTGGCCGAGCCGGTCGAGCCGAACAGGCTTCCGGCCGACCCGCCTCCGAATGCGGCACCCATATCTGCACCTTTGCCGTGTTGCAGCAATACCAGCGCAATAACGGAAACGGCAACCACAATGTGAACAAACCAGATCAATGTTTCCATATTTTTACTCTTACTTGGCCGCAGCCCGACAAATCGCCACAAACTCTTCGGCAACCAGAGAGGCGCCGCCAATCAGGCCGCCGTCGATATCCGGCTGAGCCATTAATTCTGCCGCATTCGAAGCTTTTACGCTACCCCCGTACTGGATTACCAGATGGTTCGCCACGCCCGAATCCAGTGCGGCAATCTTGCCGCGGATGAAGGCATGCACGGCCTGTGCCTGTTCCGGTGAGGCCGTCTTGCCCGTTCCGATCGCCCATACCGGTTCATACGCCACCACGGCGTTTGCCAGGGAGCCTACGCCTGCTGCGTCAATCACCGCATCAAGCTGGCGCGCAACGACCGCTTCGGTCACGCCCGACTCGCGCTCTTGCAGGGATTCACCGACACACAAAATGGGAATCAAGCCAGCCGCCTGGGCAACCATGTACTTGCTCGCCACCAGCGCGTCGGACTCGCCGTACAGGCTGCGCCGTTCCGAGTGACCGACGATGACATATTTGGAACCAAAATCGAGCAGCATCGCGGCAGACACTTCGCCGGTGAAAGCGCCTTTGTCCTGTTCGGATAGATTTTGCGCACCCCAGGCGATCGACGACCCGGCGAGCGAAGCCTGTGCTTGCGCCAGATAGGGAAAAGGCACGCACACCACGGCCTCGATACCAGCCAAGGCAGGCTTGATTGCAGCCAGCAGCGCGGCGTTTTCAGCCAGGCTGCCGTTCATTTTCCAGTTACCGGCTACGAGCTTTTTGCGCATGAGAATCTGCCAAACAAAAGTGCGCGATGGTAAGCGCAACGTGCCCGGCGGTCAACCGCCACGCAGGCTGCGCCTGCGGGGTGATCAGCCGAAACGGCCGGTAATGTAGTCCTCGGTCTGTTTCTTGGCTGGCCGCATGAAGATGGTGCCGGTTTCGTTGAATTCGATCAGTTCGCCTATGTACATGAACGCCGTATAGTCGGAAATCCGCGCCGCCTGCTGCATGTTGTGGGTAACGATGGCGATCGTGTATTCGCTTTTCAGCTCGTTGATGAGTTCTTCGATCTTGGCGGTGGAAATTGGATCCAGCGCCGAAGTCGGCTCGTCCAGCAGAACGATCTCGGGCTTGACCGCGACCGCACGCGCGATGCACAAGCGTTGCTGCTGGCCGCCGGAAAGCGACAGTCCGTTCTGTTGCAGCTTGTCCTTCACTTCGCCCCACAGTGCGGCCTTGTTGAGCGCCCACTCGACGCGATCGTCCATTTCGCTCTTCGAGATGCTGTCGTACAGGCGCACGCCAAAAGCGATGTTTTCGTAAATCGTCATCGGGAACGGTGTTGGCTTCTGGAACACCATTCCGATCTTGGCACGCACCAGGTTAACGTCCTGTTTCTTGTCGAGCAGGTTCTTGCCGTGGAACAGGATTTCCCCTTCTGCGCGTTGACCCGGATAGAGGTCGTACATGCGATTGAAGGTGCGCAGCAAAGTCGATTTGCCGCATCCTGACGGGCCGATGAAGGCGGTTACTTTCTTTTGGGCAATGTCCATGTTGACATTGCTGATACCTTTGAAATCACCATAGAAGAAATCCAGATTGCGGATTTGCAAGGCAGCATCTTCGCCGGCAGGTGTGGCTTGTTCGGGCATCGTGAAGCTCCGGAGAAATTGATGTTTAAGCTTTGTGTCGGAATATGACGCGCACGCCGATGTTGACTGCCAGCACCAGGAAAGCGATCAGCAAAGAACCGGCCCAGGCGAGGTTGACCCAGTTGTCATAAGGGCTCAAGCCAAACTGGAAAATCGCCACCGGTAGATTGGCCATCGGTTCGGACATTTTGGTGCTGAAGAACTGGTTATTCAGCGCGGTGAACAGCAGCGGTGCAGTCTCTCCGGTGATGCGTGCCATCGCCAGCAATACCCCGGTCACCACGCCCGACTTGACCGCGCGCAGCGTTACCTTGAGCGATACCTGCCAGCGCGGCGCCCCGATCGCAAAGGCCGCTTCGCGCAGGCTGCTCGGCACCAGTTTCAGCATGTTTTCGGTGGTGCGTACCACCACCGGGATGGCGATCAGCGCCAGCGCCAGCGAGCCAGCCCAACCCGAGAATCCACCGGTTGTCGCCACGAACAGCGCATAAACGAACAGGCCGATAACGATCGACGGTGCCGACAGCATGATGTCGGTCATGAAGCGCGTGAAGGACGCAAACTTGGAAATGCGCCCGTACTCGGCCAGATAAATACCCGCCAGAATGCCGATCGGGGTCGCAATCAGCATGGAAAACAGCAGGATGAGCCCGCTGCCGACGATGGCATTTCGCAGGCCACCGCCTTCGGTACCGGGCGCCGGGGTGTCCTGGGTGAACAAATCCCAGTTCAGCGCGGCAAAGCCCTTGGAAAAAAGCGTCCACAGAATCCACAGCAGGGCGACAAGGCCAAAGCTCATCGCGAGCATGGACAGGCCGATGCCGATGCGGTTGATCCAGAGGCGGCGTGAATAAATGCTCATCATGGCTTACAGACCCTCGGAACCCATGCTGCGGCTGATCAGCCAGCGCGATATCGCCAGTACGATAAAGGTGAGGATGAACAACACGAGTCCCAACGCGAACAGCGAAGAAAAATGCAGCCCGGGGGAAGCTTCGCCGAATTCGTTCGCCAGCGTGGAGGCGATCGAGGTGCCGGGCGAAAAAAGGCCGGGGTTGATACGGTTCGCATTGCCGATGACGAAGGTCACCGCCATCGTCTCGCCAAGCGCGCGCCCCAGCCCCAGCATGATGCCGCCGATCACGCCAACACGGGTGTAGGGCAGCACAATGTTGCGCACCACTTCCCAGGTCGTGCAGCCCATCGCGTAGGCCGACTCCCTCAGCACGTCCGGCACGGTTTCGAATACGTCGCGCATGACCGAAGCGATAAAGGGAATCACCATCAGCGCCAGCACGATGCTCGCTGTCATGATGCCTATGCCGATCGGTGGCCCCGAGAACCAGCTACCGATGACTGGCACATTGCCAAATAATTCCTGCAAAGGCGGCTGAATGTAGTCGGCAAACAGGGGCGCGAAAATGAACAGTCCCCAGATACCGTAGACAATCGAGGGAATGCCTGCCAGCAATTCGATCGCGGTGCCCAGCGGACGACGCAGCCAAACCGGGCAGGTCTCGGTCAGGAACAAGGCGATGCCGAAGCTGACTGGAACAGCGATCAGCAGCGCAATGACCGAGGTGGTCACCGTACCGTAAATGGCGGCCAGCGCACCGAATTCGTCGTCCGGCACGCTCCAGATATTGGTCCACAGGAAGGCGGGGCCAAATGTCTTCAAACTGGGCCAGGCTTCGAACGAAAGTGAAACCAGGATACCGACCAGCGATGCGAGCACGACCAATGCGAACAACTGGGTCGTGCGATGGAAAAACAGGTCCTGAATGCGGAATTTCCTGACCCGCTGGGCATGCAGATCGATTCCGGCGGTTGCGCTAAGCTCGCTCACTTTGGGGTGCCTATCGTCTAAAATTTCTATCTGAGGGAGCATCCGTCGAGGCGGATAGATGCTTTCGCAGAAAGCCGGAGGCGGCAAGCCACCCCCAGCATCCGATCAAGTCAAATCAGCTCAATCACGACGCTCACTTGATGTTCTGCATTTCCGCTTCGACCATCTTCACCACGTTAGGCGGCAATGCGACAAAGCCCAGTTCTTCGGCCATCTTCTGGCCGTTGTTCAGGGACCAGGAGAAGAAATCGACTACACCCTTTTGCCTGGCCGGGTCAGAGCCCTTTTCATAGGCCAGCACGAAAGTGGCGGACGTGATCGGCCAGGCGTTCTTGCTCGTCTGATCCAACAGGTCGGGCGCCATGCCCTTGACGTGGAAGTTGGCGCCTGCAGCAGCGTCGGCCACCGCTTCCTGACTCGGCACGACGTAGTTTCCGGCACGATTTTTCAGCGCAACGAAGTCCATATTGTTCTTCATCGCATCGGCGATATCCACGTAGCCGATCGCGCCCTTAATCTTCTGGACGTTGGCCGCCACACCCGGGTTGCCTTTGCCGCCGACCGCATTGCTGGGCCAGTTCACGGTCTTGTCGGCGCCGACATCACGCTTGAAAGCCATCGACTGCTTGGCCAGATAGTTGGTGAAAACGTAGGTCGTTCCGGAACCGTCCGAACGGTGCGAAATGGTGATGGGCAGATCGGGCAGCGAAACGCCGGGGTTCAGTTTGGCGATGGCGGGATCGTTCCACTTGGGGATGGCGCCGCGGAAGATGTTGGCGGCGGTAACGCCGTCCAGCTTCAGCTTGCCGGATTCGATACCCGGAAGGTTCACGACGATGGTCACACCGCCCATCACGGTGGGCACCTGAACGAGATTAGACTGGGTCAGTTCGGATTCACTCAGCGGTGCATCGGTGCCGCCGAAATCGACGGTTTTGGCCTTGATCTGCTTGATGCCGCCCGACGAACCGATACCCTGGTAATTGACCTTGCTGCCGGTAGCGGACTGGTAGGCTTCAGCCCACTTGGTGTAAACGGCGTAGGGGAAGGTTGCGCCTGCGCCGGTGATGTCAGCAGCCAGCACGCTAACCGAGAAAGCCAGACCCATGGCCGCAGCCAGGGTGCTTTGAGCGAGTTTGTTAAGAGTATGCATGTAATATCTCCGGAAGTAATGGACATTGCCGCACGGGCGACGTCGCCATACTAACCAGCGAATATTACAGATATATTTCAGCCTCGGAAATCATCGGCCTGCAGCTGCAGCCTTGACTGCATCGGCAATTGTTTCGGCTGTGTGTCGGACCAGATCGGCGTCCCTGCCTTCCACCATGACACGGATCAGCGGCTCGGTTCCGGATGCGCGCAGGACGATCCTGCCGGTACCATTGAGGGCGGTCTCTGCCTCGACGACCGAGGCGCTGACCGCTGGTGCCGCATCCAGCCTGAAACCCTTTTCCACCGGCACATTGATCATGACCTGCGGATAGGTCTCCAGATCGGCGGTGAACGAATCCAGCGTCTCGCCGGTTTCACGCAATGCCCGCAGCACCTGCAACGCCGACACGATGCCATCGCCAGTCGTGTGTTTGTCCAGGCAGAGAATATGCCCCGAGGTTTCACCGCCCAGCGTCCAGCCCCGGGCACTCAGCCGCTCCAGGACGTAGCGGTCACCCACCTTGGCGCGCTCGAACGGGACCTGGATGCGACCTAGCGCATGCTCGGTACCCAGGTTGGTCATCAGGGTACCGACCACCCCACCCTTCATATAGCCCGTCTGGATGCGGTGACGCGCGATGACATAGACCAGCTGGTCACCGTCATAAATCCGTCCCTCGGCGTCGGCCATCATCAAGCGGTCACCATCGCCATCCAGCGAAATACCCAGGTCCGCGCGGTGCGTGCGGACCGCATCGGAGAGGGACTTGGTATACGTCGCGCCGCACTGGTCATTGATGTTGAAGCCGTCCGGTTCGTTGCCGACGGCAATGACCTCAGCACCCAGTTCGTGCAGGACATGCGGGGCAATGTGATAGGTCGCCCCGTTCGCGCAATCCACCACGATGCGCAGGCCGCGCAGATCGAGATGATTCGGGAAGGTGCTCTTGCAGAACTCGATGTAGCGCGCCGCGGCATCCTCGATGCGTCGCGCGCGCCCCAACTGTCGTGCCTCGACCGTCACGATCGGATGGTCCATGCGCGCCTCGATGGCCTCCTCGACGCTGTCCGGCAGCTTTTCGCCACTGGCCGAAAAGAACTTGATGCCGTTGTCCTCGAACGGGTTATGTGAAGCCGAGATCACCACCCCCGCCTGCAGGCGCAGTGCCCGCGTCAGATACGCTACCGCGGGCGTCGGCATCGGGCCGGTCATCAGCACGTTCACGCCGGCCGCCGTGAAGCCTGCCTCCAGGGCCGCCTCAAGCATATAGCCGGAAATGCGGGTGTCCTTGCCGATCAGCACGGTCGGGTGCTGGTTCGGCGGCAGGCTGCCGCGGTCGGCGACCAGCACCTGCCCCGCCGCGTAGCCCAGATGCATGACGAACTCGGGCGTGATCGGCGATGTTCCCACCCTGCCCCGCACCCCATCCGTGCCGAAATATTTACGTCCCATCCTGCCAATCCTCCACTGCATTCCAGATGGCCAGCGCATCCCGCATGGCCGCCACATCATGTACCCGAACCAGCCTCGCTCCGCGCGCCACGGCAGCCAGATGCGCCGCCACGCCGGCAAATTCGCGTTCCCCGACATCCCGACCCGTCAGGGTGCCCAGCATTGACTTGCGAGAGAGCCCGGCCATCACGGGCACGCCAACTTCAGTCAGCCTTTCCAGATGCTTGAGCAGATCCAGATTGTGCTGCAGCGTCTTGCCGAACCCGAAGCCGGGATCGATCACCAGCCGCTCACGCGCTATCCCTGCTGCTGCGCAGGCCTGCAGCCTGCCCTGCAAGAAACCGTTCACTTCCTCGACCACGTCGGCATAGCGGGGAGCGTGTTGCATGGAGTGTGGTTCGCCCTGCATGTGCATCAAGCAGACCGCTGCATCGGATGCCGCCAACACTTGCAGCGCGCCCGGTTCGCGCAAGGCCATCACGTCGTTCACCATGGCCGCGCCGGCATCGAGCGCGGCCCGCATCACATCGGGCTTCCGGGTGTCGACCGACACGATGCAACCGTAACCGACAAGCGCCTCGATGACCGGCAATATCCGGCGGACTTCCTCCGCGGCCGGCACCGTTTCTGCACCTGGGCGAGTGGACTCGCCACCGACATCGAGGATATCGGCACCATCCTCCCGCAGCTTAAGCCCATGCTGGATCGCTGCACGCGCATCGACCCACCGGCCTCCGTCCGAGAACGAATCAGGCGTGGTATTGACGATGCCCATGATGCGGGGCCTGGTCAGGGACAGACGGTGCGAACCTGCGTGGAGAACGGACATAGAAATAGAGGGGCCAAAGCCCCCCTATTGTAAGAGTGAACCCGTTATGGCGTTCAGGTTTCCTGTGCGGGCTGCACGGTGGGCGCCGGGGCGCTGGGCTTGTCGCCTCCGCTTGCCGGCGGTGGCGGCACGGTTGCGGGCTTCGGTGGATGGGGCGGGCGCCCCGCCATGATGTCGCCAATCTGCTCGGCATCGATTGTTTCCCATTCGAGCAGCGCAGCAGTCATGGCCTCGACCACGTCGCGCTTCTCGGTGAGTATTTTCTTGGCCAGTGCGTATTGTTCGTCCAGAATGCGGCGAATTTCGGCATCGACCTTCTGCATGGTGGCTTCGCTCATGTTCTTGTGCGTCGTCACCGAACGGCCCAGGAACACCTCGCCCTCGTTCTCACCATATACCATCGGGCCGAGTGCATCCGACATACCGTAGCGCGTCACCATGTCGCGCGCGATGCTGGTCGCGCGCTCGAAGTCGTTGGACGCGCCGGTCGAAATGCTGCCGACAAAGATCTCTTCGGCAACCCGCCCGCCGAACAGCATGCTGATCTGGTCCAGCATCTGGTCCTTGTACAGGCTGAAGCGGTCCATTTCAGGCAGCGACATGGTGACGCCAAGAGCGCGGCCGCGCGGGATGACGGTCACCTTGTGCACCGGGTCGCACCCCTTGAGCGTCATGCCGATCACGGCATGTCCCGACTCGTGGTAAGCCGTTTTCTTCTTGTCCTCGGGCGTAATCACCATGGACTTGCGTTCGGCACCCATGAAGATCTTGTCCTTGGCCTGTTCGAAGTCTTCCATGTCGACCAGCCGCTTGCTGCTGCGTGCGGCGAACAGGGCGGCCTCATTGACCAGGTTGGCGAGATCGGCGCCGGACATGCCCGGCGTGCCGCGCGCCAGGATATCCGCCCGCACATCGGGCGCGACCGGGACCTTGCGCATGTGAACCAGCAGGATCTGCTCCCGCCCACGAATGTCGGGCAGGCCCACCACCACCTGGCGGTCAAAACGGCCGGGACGCAACAGGGCGGGATCGAGAACGTCGGGGCGGTTGGTGGCAGCAATCACGATGACGCCGACACTCGCCTCAAAGCCATCCATCTCCACCAGCAACTGGTTGAGCGTCTGCTCGCGCTCGTCGTTGCCACCGCCGAGGCCGGCGCCACGCTGACGGCCGACCGCGTCGATTTCGTCGATGAAAATGATGCAGGGCGAATTCTTCTTGGCCTGCTCAAACATGTCGCGCACGCGGGCGGCGCCGACACCAACGAACATCTCGACAAAGTCGGAGCCCGAAATACTGAAGAACGGGACTTTGGCTTCGCCCGAGATCGAGCGCGCCAGCAGGGTTTTACCGGTACCGGGCGGACCCACCATCAGCACGCCGCGCGGGATGCGTCCTCCCAGTTTCTGGAATTTGGAGGGATCCTTGAGGAAGTCCACCAGTTCGGCGACGTCTTCCTTGGCTTCGTCGCAACCGGCCACGTCGGCGAAGGTCACGGGCGTGGCATTTTCATCGAGCAGACGTGCGCGGCTCTTGCCGAACGAGAACGCTCCGCCTTTTCCGCCGCCCTGCATCTGGCGCATGAAGAAGATCCAGACGCCGATCAGCAACAACATGGGGAACCACGAAATGAAGAGGCTCATCAGGAAGGATGGCTGCTCTTCCGGCTTGGCTTCGACCGACACGCCGTTTTTCAGCAGATCGGACACCATCCAGGGATCGCTCGGCGCATAGCTGGTGAAGCGCTGGCCATCGCTACGCTCGCCTTTCAGCACGTTGCCTTCGATCACGACCTTGGCGATCTTCTGCTGGCGCACCTCATCGATGAACTGCGAATACGGTACCTGCGTCTGCGAGGTGCGCTGCGCCCCGAACTGGTTGAAGACCGTCATCAGGACGACGGCAATAATCAGCCAGATCGCGATGTTTTTGGACAAATTATTCACTCTTGCTCCTTAGTGCCCGATGCAGCACGTTTAGACTCATTCTAAACCCTATTCCGCAGGGTTACCACGCCAGCTTACGAATCTTCATCCTGCACTGCGGGTCCTCGTCCAAGCAGATAGACCTCGGTGCTGCGATCGCGCGAGGCATCCGGCTTGCGGATCAGCACTTGCTCGAACGCCTGCCTCATCTGTGCCCGGAAATCCTCGAACCCGACGCCCTGGAAAACTTTGACGAGAAAAGCGCCGTCCGGTTTCAGCCAGTGCAGTGCAAAATCGAGCGCCAATTCGCACAACTCATAATGCCGCGCCTGGTCACGCAGCATGACCCCACTGATGTTGGGGGCCATATCACTCAAAACAAGGTCGACGCGTCGGGATTGCAGTCTTTCTTCCAGCCAGGCCAGCGCCGCGGGATCGGTGAAATCGCCTTCAAGGCTGTCGACCCCGCGCATCGGCGCCACTGGCAACAGGTCGATCGCCAAAACCCTGCCCTGTCCTTTCATTTTTTGCACCATCACCTGACACCAGCTCCCTGGAGCCGCCCCCAGGTCCACCACGGTCATGCCAGGACGGATCAGCCGGTCGCGCTTGTCGATTTCCAGCAATTTATAGGCGGCGCGCGAAAGGTAGCTGTCCTGTTGTGCCTTTTTGACATAAGGATCCGTCACATGCTCGTGCATCCAGGCACTGCCAGATTTGGTTCGCTTGGGTTTCTGCACCATCTCTATCGGCTACAATCCGCGCTCAATTCAAGGAATCCGCATGAAAACGCTCACACCCACACAACGCCAATACCTCAAGGGTCTGGCGCACAATCATCAGCCCGTGGTCATGATCGGAAGCAATGGCCTCACCCCCGCGGTACTGAAGGAAATCGATCTTGCGCTCAAGGCGCATGAACTGATCAAGATCAAGGCGGCCAGCGACGAACCCGACACCCGGCGCGCCTGGCTGGAAGAAATTGCTGTCGCCACCGGGGCGGCCCCGGTCCAGCAGATCGGCAAGGTACTGGTGATCTATCGCGCCGCCGACAAGCCCGTGATCGTCCTGCCGGCCTGACGATCCCGGGAGGCGGTTTATCGCGCCAGCCCCGAGCGCCAGACCAGCAGCAGTCCGAGTGCGCTCTGAATCAGATAGAGAATGCTCGACACGCCGTGCCAGCGTTTGAAGCGATCGGCAAACACGCTCTGCATGACGGCATGCGGCATGGCCTGGTCCTTCAGGCCCTGCATGATCGGCTGGATGCCGAAGTGGCCGGCCAGAATCAGCACCAGCATCGTCGCCACGGCCCAGAAAAACAGGGTTTTCAGTGCTGCGGCGCCATCGCGTGCTACACGGTAGATCAGCAGATAGGACGCTGCCGCGATGCCGATCCAAGCAATCAGACCGAACAGTCTGCCTGCCAGCATGCCGGCCAGCTGCTTGTCATCCAGGCTGGCAAACAGCACCGGTGCGGCAACATAGCCCACCGCCCACATGCCGCCGATCCACAGCACCAGCGACACTCCGGCGAGGCCGTCCCAGAAACGCCTCATGCTTACTTGTAGAGTACGTCCAGCACTTCGTACTGGCGGACGCCACCGGGTGCCTGCACGTCAACGCTGTCGCCGGTATACTTGCCAATCAGCGCCCGAGCGATCGGAGACGAGACGGAAATCTTGCCCTGCTTGATGTCGGCCTCGTCGTCGCCGACGATCTGATAGGTGACGGATTCGCCGGATTCGGCATCCTCGAGTTCGACCGTGGCGCCGAACACGATGCGGCCGTCGGCATCAAGCGCGGTCGGGTCGATGATTTGCGCGTTCGACAGTTTGCCTTCCAGTTCGGCGATGCGGCCCTCGATGAAGCCCTGTTTTTCCTTGGCGGCGTCATATTCCGCATTTTCCGAGAGGTCGCCCTGGGCACGCGCCTCGGCGATCGCCTGGATGACGGCGGGACGCTCGACGCTTTTCAGATGTTGCAATTCGACACGCAGTTTTTCCGCGCCGACAACGGTGAGGGGATATTTGCTCACGACTTTACCTTTTTTGAATCAATGCAAGCGCTGATGCAGCGCCTGTAGCGAATACACCTTGAGTTCATTTCCGTGTTGCATGCCCATGCAGGCAGCGCGCGCACCGGCCAGGGTGGTGAAATAAACGACCCGGCGAGCCAGTGCTTCGGCGCGGATCGCGTAGGAATCCTTCACCGCTTTCTTGTCATCGACCACGTTGACGATGAAATCGATATCACCGTTCTTGATCATGTCGACAATGTGCGGGCGCCCTTCCTTGACCTTGTTGACCACTGCCACCGAAATGCCCGCCGACTCGATCACCTGAGCGGTGCCGCGCGTGGCAACCAGGCTGAATCCAAGGTCACGCAGGGCATGCGCCACCTCGACCACCGCGTCACGATCGCCCAGATCACCCGAACGTACGCTGACGAAGGCGCGTCCCCCCGGTTTGGGCAGGCCATCGCTCGAAGCGAGCTGGGACTTGACGAAGGCTTCGCCAAAGTTGTCGCCCACCCCCATGACTTCACCGGTCGATTTCATCTCGGGGCCGAGGATGGTATCGACGCCCGGGAACTTGCGGAATGGGAACACCGCTTCCTTGACCGAGAAATACGGCGGAATGATTTCCTTTTCGAAAGCCTGCGACTTGAGTGAAATGCCTGCCATCGCCCGCGCGGCAATCTTGGCCAGCGGCGCGCCGATCGCCTTGGAAACGTATGGCACGGTGCGAGACGCGCGCGGATTCACCTCCAGCACATACACGACATCGCCCTGGATCGCGAACTGCACGTTCATCAGGCCAACCACGTGCAGCGCCTTCGCCATCGCCACCGTTTGCCGACGCAGTTCGTCCTGCACGTCCCCCGACAGGCTATAGGGCGGCAGCGAACACGCCGAATCGCCTGAATGCACGCCAGCCTGCTCGATATGCTGCATGATGCCGCCGATCACCACCTGCTCGCCATCCGACAATGCATCTACATCGACTTCGATCGCGTCGTTGAGGAAGCGATCGAGCAGCACCGGCGAATCGTTCGACACCTTGACGGCCTCGGTCATGTAGCGGCGCAGGTCGGCTTCCTCGCGCACGATCTCCATGGCGCGGCCGCCCAGCACATAGCTTGGCCGCACTACCAGCGGATAGCCGATTTCCTCGGCCATGCGGATCGCGCTCTCGGGGTTGCGCGCCGTGCGGTTGGGCGGCTGCTTCAGGCCCAGATCGTGCAGCATCATCTGGAACCGCTCGCGGTCTTCGGCCGCGTCGATCATGTCGGGACTGGTGCCGATGATCGGTACACCGTTCTTCTCCAGATCGCGTGCCAGCTTCAGCGGTGTCTGGCCGCCGTACTGCACGATCACGCCGAACGGTTTTTCGATGCGGACGATTTCCAGCACGTCTTCCAGCGTCAGCGGCTCGAAATACAGGCGGTCGGAGGTATCGTAATCGGTGGACACGGTCTCCGGGTTGCAGTTCACCATGATGGTTTCGAAACCGTTCTCGCGCAGCGCCAGCGCCGCGTGCACGCAGCAGTAATCGAACTCGATGCCCTGGCCGATGCGGTTCGGCCCGCCGCCCAGCACCATGATCTTCTTCGCGTTGGTCGGCCGCGATTCGCACTCTTCCTCGTAGGTCGAGTACATGTAGGCCGTCTGGGTCGCGAACTCGGCGGCGCAGGTGTCCACCCGCTTGTAGACAGGGTGCACGGCCAGCGCATGACGGTGTGCGCGGACTGCGTGCTGGTCGGTCGCCAGCAGGCTGGCCATCCGGCTATCGGAAAATCCGGCGCGCTTGAACTGGCGCAATTCGTCGCGGCCGATGTCGGCAAGCTTGCGTCCGGCCAGCGAGTTTTCCAGCTCGATGAGGTTCTGGATCTGGTCGAGAAACCAGGGGTCGATTTTCGAAACGACATGAATTTCGTCGAGGCTCATGCCGACGCGGAAGGCATCGCCCACGTACCAGATGCGTTCGGGGCCGGGCGACATCAGTTCGGCCTCGATCTCGTCGCGATCGGTCGTCTTGGGGTCGAAGCCGTCGGCGCCGACCTCCAGTCCGCGCAGCGCTTTCTGCAGCGACTCCTGGAAAGTGCGGCCCATCGCCATGACCTCGCCCACCGATTTCATCTGCGTGGTCAGGCGATCATCGGCCTGGGGAAACTTTTCGAAGGCAAAGCGCGGGATCTTGGTGACCACGTAATCGATCGACGGCTCGAACGAGGCCGGCGTCGCGCCGCCCGTAATGTCGTTCTGCAGTTCGTCGAGCGTATAACCGACCGCCAGCTTGGCCGCCACCTTGGCGATCGGGAAGCCGGTCGCCTTGGATGCCAGGGCGCTGGAACGCGACACCCGCGGGTTCATCTCGATCACCACCATGCGTCCGTCTTCCGGATTGATGGAGAACTGCACGTTGGAGCCGCCCGTATCGACGCCGATTTCGCGCAACACCGCCAGCGAGGCGTTGCGCATGATCTGGTATTCCTTGTCGGTCAGGGTCTGGGCGGGCGCGACCGTGATCGAGTCGCCGGTGTGCACGCCCATCGGGTCGAAGTTCTCGATCGAGCAGACGATGATGCAGTTGTCCTTGCGGTCACGCACCACTTCCATCTCGTATTCCTTCCACCCGAGCAGCGACTCCTCGATCAACAACTCGTGCGTGGGCGACGCTTCAAGACCCCGCTCGCAGATGGCGACGAATTCATCGCGGTTGTACGCGATGCCGCCCCCCGACCCGCCCATGGTGAACGAAGGCCGGATGATCGACGGAAAGCCCAGCGCGGCCTGCACCTGCAAGGCCTCTTCCATGCTGTGGGCGATTGACGAGCGTGCCGAACCGAGGCCCAGCTTGGTCATCGCGGCCTTGAATTTTTCACGGTCCTCGGCCTTGTCGATGGCTTCCTTCGATGCACCGATCATCTCGACGCCGTATTTTTCAAGCACGCCGTGCTTGGCGAGATCGAGCGCGCAGTTCAGCGCGGTCTGCCCACCCATGGTCGGCAACAGCGCGTCGGGGCGTTCCACCTCGATGATCTTCTCGATCACCTGCCAGGTAATCGGCTCGATGTAGGTGACATCGGCCATGTCCGGGTCGGTCATGATTGTCGCCGGGTTGCTGTTGACGAGGATGACCTTGTAGCCCTCCTCGCGCAGTGCCTTGCAGGCCTGGGCGCCTGAATAGTCGAACTCGCACGCCTGCCCGATGACGATGGGGCCGGCGCCGATGATGAGGATGCTCTTGAGGTCAGTGCGCTTGGGCATGATCGGCCATCAGCTGAATAAATCGGTCGAACAGATAGCTCACGTCGTGCGGGCCGGGACTGGCTTCAGGGTGACCCTGGAAGCTGAAGGCAGGCACATCGGTACGCGCAATCCCTTGCAGCGAACCATCGAACAGGGATACGTGGGTACTGCGAAGGGTGGTGGGCAAGGTCGCCGCGTCCACTGCGAAACCGTGATTCTGGCTGGTGATCGCGACCCGGCCGCTATCGAGATCCTTGACCGGATGGTTGGCGCCGTGGTGACCGAACTTCATCTTGGTGGTCTTGGCACCCGACGCGAGAGCAAGCAACTGGTGACCGAGGCAAATGCCGAAAGTCGGCATGCCCGCGGCGAGCAGGTCGGCAATCGCTCGGATCGCGTAATCGCAAGGCTCCGGATCGCCCGGGCCGTTGGAGAGAAAAATGCCGTCCGGCTTCAGCGCCAGGGCGTCGGCCGAGGTAGCGGTGGCAGGCAGCACGGTCAGGCGGCAGCCACGCTCGGCCAGCATGCGCAGGATGTTGCGCTTGACGCCGTAATCGAAGGCCACCACATGGAAGCGCGGCTCTGCCAACTTGCCATAGCCACGTCCGAGCTTCCATTCTATTTCGCTCCATTCATATGCCGCCGGCGCGGTCACCACGCGAGCCAGATCCATGCCGGCCAGTCCCGGGAAAGCACGCGCGGCCTCGAGTGCCTTTGCCTCGTCCACCGCCCCAGCCATGATGCAGCCGCTTTGCGCGCCTTTCTCACGCAGGATGCGCGTCAGCCGCCGCGTGTCGATGTCCGCGATCGCCACGATGTTCTGGCGCTTTAGGTAGTCCGGCAGCGACTGATCGGCACGAAAATTGGAATGCAGGCGTGGCACATCGCGTACCACGAGGCCAGCGGCATGGATGCGCTCCGCCTCGACGTCCTCGGGATTGATGCCGGTGCTGCCGATGTGCGGATAGGTCAGCGTCACGATCTGGCGGGAATACGAAGGGTCTGTGAGAATTTCCTGGTAACCCGTCAGCGCGGTATTGAATACCACCTCGCCGGATGTGACGCCGTCAGCGCCGATGGACAGGCCGCGAAAAACCGAACCGTCAGCTAGAACAAGGGTGGCGGGCTGGGCACGAGACAAGGAATACTCCGCAAGACAAATGAGCGTGGCGCAGGTGACAAAATTCAGGCGAGCCGCTTGCGCGAACCCGCCTGAAATTGAATGCTGCGATTGTAGCCGATCCTGAGCGGGGCTTCAATGCTTTGCGGGCTGGGCAGTTCTTGAGTCAGGGATGCAGATGGTCCAGTCCACCGTCCATGTCGAGCTCGGTCAGTTCGGTGAAGCCGCCGATGCAGGTGCCGTCGACTACGATCTGCGGCACGGTGCGCGCGCCATTGGTGACGACGACAAATTCCTTCATCGCCTCGCGATCGAGATCGATGCGGACTTCATCGTAGCCAATACCGCGCTTGTCGAGAAAGGCCTTCGCCTTGACGCAGATGGGGCAGGTGCCGGTACTGTAGACCTTGACGGCATTCATGGTGTGTTCCTGTTTCAATACGGAAAATCGGATTCAGCTACGTCAAGTTCAACACATCTCGCATGTCGTACAGGCCCGGTTCACGCCCCTGCACCCATTTCGCCGCGCGCAGGGCGCCGAGCGCGAAGGTCGCTCGGCTGCTGGCCTTGTGGGTGAGCTCGACGCGCTCGCCAGTGCCGGCGAACAGCACCGTGTGATCACCAACGATGTCGCCGCCGCGCACCGTGGCGAAGCCGATGGTTTCGGGAGCGCGCTCACCAGTGACGCCCTCGCGGCCATACACGGCACAACGGGCCAGATCGCGGTCCAGCGCACGGGCGACCGCCTGCCCCAGGCCCAGTGCAGTGCCGGACGGCGCGTCGACCTTGTGTCGGTGATGCGCTTCGATGATCTCGATGTCATAGCCGTCCTGCAACACCTGGGCAGCCACCTCGGACAGTTTCATCAGCAAATTCACGCCCACGCTCATATTGGGCGCAAACACAACCGGGACCCGTTGCGCAGCCGCTGCGATGCGTGCCCTGCCGGCGTCATCGAAGCCAGTGGTACCGATCACCAGCGGCACGCCAGCTGCGGCGCAAGCCTCGAGATAGCCAAAGGTGGCTTCGGGACGCGTGAAGTCGATCAATGCCTGGGTGCCCTGCAGGGCAACAACCGGCTGATCGGTCACCTTCACCCCACTGGTTGCTCCCCAGGCGGCGCCTGCATCCTGCCCAACCAGGGGGCTGCCGGGTCGGGCCAGCGCGCCGGATAACGAACACTCGGCATCGGCCGCCACGGCTTCGAGCAGAGCGCGTCCCATGCGGCCTGACACCCCGGCAAGAGCGATTCGCACAGTCATTGCTTGGCTCCATGCAGGACCGACAGCACCTTCTCGTCGACGATCAACCAGCGGCCGTCCCGCTCGGTCATGCGCAGCTGCTTGACGACTGCATCGCGATAGCTGTCGGACCGGTAGAACTGGTTGAAGGTCACCGTGACATTGCCGTCGGCAGCGAGGTCGACCGATGGCGAGTCGATCCTCACCTCGATATTGCGGGCGACCTCGAGCAACATGCGCTTGCGCTTTTCCCAGTCGGCATGGCTGCCTCCGCCCTGCGGGACGAAACTTGGGTCGTAGGCCGCGAAGTAGGCCGCGTCGTCGCGCCGTGACCAGGCGTCCACCCAAGCATTCAGGGCTTTCAGCACGTCTTTCTCGTCCACAGCCTCCCCTCTTGCGGCGTCGATCGGTGCAGGTTCGGGGAAAGCCGGCATGACATCGGGCTTGATTTGCGCCACGTCGGTTTCGGGCTGCAGGCTCAACTCGGCAACTGGATGCGGATCCTTGTAGGGCGGCGCACCCTTGGGACTAGGCAGCGGCTGCACGATAGAGGTCGCAGCAGACATCGGAGGGCGCTTCGGCGCAGCCGGTTGTGTGGCGGCGGTCGTCGCTGCTGCGGGATTGGCTGCCGGAGACGCCGCGGGTGTCGCTGCCGTCGGGGCCGGCTTGACCGCTGCTGCCACAGACTTGGTAGGCACAGGCTTCGCTGCGGCAGGAGACGCGACTGGCGCAGGCGTTGGCGCTTCAGCTGCGGTCGCCTTGACCGTTGACACTGGCGCGGCCGCCGCAGGGGCAGCCTTTGCCGCAGACGGTTCAGCATTAGGAGTTGCAGCCCGCGCTGCTTTGACTGCAGTTTCCGGCACGGCAGGCTTGTCCACTGCTTCGGCAGCGGGCGACGGTCCCCTGCCTGCATCGGCCGCCACGGACTCAGCCGGCGTTTCGGCCTGCGGCTCGGGCCTGGCTGCCGTGGTGGGTGCAGGTCCCTGCGCAACAGGCTCGGCTGCAGGCATATCCCCTTCTATACGGACCAGGGTGTCGCCGTCGAAGAACAGCGAGATTCGCCTTTGCTCGGACAGATTGCCCGCCTTGTAGAACACGTACACGTAATCCCAGCGATCATTATGGAAGGGATCGTCCAGCAGCGGCGTCCCCAGCAGGAAACGCACTTGCGAACGATTGAGGCCGGTCTTCAGGCGCGCAACGTTCTCCTGATCGAGAGCATTGCCCTGCTGAACGTCGATGCGGTGGGGGCCGAACCTGAAACCGGAACAGCCGGCAAGCAGGCTCAAAAGCAGGGCAGAAATGAGGAAATGACGCATGGCCAGAAAACCGGGAGGGTTTGGGCGGTTGGAAAAAAACGTATCATAACGTATTCGCGTTCCCATTCTGGAGCCCCCATTGAGCAATCCTTCCGACCTCAAAAGCATTGGTCTCAAGGCCACCTTGCCGCGCCTGAAAATTCTCGATTTGTTCGAGCAGAGCGACAAACGCCACATGACGGCCGAGGAGGTATACCGGCTGCTGACCGATGAAGGCCAGGATATCGGTCTGGCCACGGTCTACCGGGTGCTGACCCAGTTCGAGCAGGCCGGGTTGCTGATGCGCCACCACTTCGACAGCGACAAGGCGGTGTTCGAACTCAACCAGGGCGACCACCACGACCATCTGGTCTGCCTGCAATGCGGCAAGGTCGAGGAATTCTTCGACAGTGAAATCGAGAAGCGCCAGCAGCGCATCGCCAAGGAACGCGGGTTTGCCATCCACGATCATTCGTTGCAGATCTACGCCGACTGCGTCAAGGACGACTGCCCCAACCGCAAGCGGAGCGATCCACGTCACCGGACCTGAGGCCTATTCCTGTCGAACCCAGGGCCGAATTGCGGCACACAGTTCAGCCACACCCTCGACCAGACGCGGCGTCAGACGATGCAGACGGTCTGCATCCACCCGCACGAATGCCTGATTCTTAACCGCCGGCAGGCTGGCAAAACGCTGCCACTGCAGCCGCATCTCGGGTGCGTCGCTGCCGCTTACGATAAGCGCCGGCGCACGCCGCAGTACCGCCTCGAGCGACACCACCGGCGAGAGCGCATTGAGGTCGGCAAATATATTGCGCGCACCGCATAGCGCCAGCGCATCGCTGATCCAGTGCGTGCCGCCGACCGTCATCAGCGGGCGATCCCAGACCTGATAGAAAGCATCGAGTGGCGGCGCCCGGCCACCCGGCACCTGCAATGCGGCCAGCCGCCTCGAGAAATCAAGCGCCGCCGCTTCCCCTTCCGCGGCATGCCCGCTCGCCCGTCCGATCAGCCGCAGCAGGCGTGCCACGTCATCGAGCCGGGTGGCCTGCGTTTGCAGCACGGGCAGCCCCATCTGCTTCAGGGCATGAATGTCCGCCGCGCGGTTGCCTCCCATCCAGACGATGACGAGATCCGGCTTCAGCGCCAGGACGCGTTCAAAATTGATGCGGCTGTAATCGCCAACGCGCGGCAACGTCCGTGCCGCATCGGGATAATCGCTCGCACTGTCGACCCCGACAAGCTGTTCTCCGGCGCCAACTGCAAACAGCAGTTCGGTGAGGTGCGGCGTCAGCGAAATGATGCGTTGCGGCGGCCACTCCAACGCAAGCGTCTGCCCTGCGTCATCTATCAGACGGACCGGGGCTGCCTGCACCGACACTACCAGCAGCAGACCCAGCCAGAACGCTGCATGACGGATCACCGTCCGGCCAGGTTGCCGCCGTGGAAGATCAGGCTCGCCCGCCCACCCTCGAAACGCAGGCGCGTCAGAGAGGCGCCTGGAACCTCGATGCGATACGCATTCTCAAGCGGAATCTGCAGCGCCCAGGCCAGCGCCATGCGCATCACCCCGGCGTGTCCCACCACCAGTATGTGTCGGCCGGCGTATTGCACCAGCAGATCTGCCAGACCGGCAGCGACGCGCGCATGGAAATCGGTCAGAGGCTCGGCCCCTGCCGGGCGTGCATTGAGTGGATCAGCCTTGAATTGAGCCACGCTGCCTGGAGCCGCCTGCTCGATCTCGGCGGCGGATTTGCCTTCCCAGACGCCGAACCCGACCTCCTTGAGCCGGTCATCCAGCATCACCGGCAGACCATGCCGCTCGGCCAACAACTCGGCAAAGGCGCGGCAGCGCGACAGCGGCGACGAGACGAGCTGCGTCCAGGGCACCGATTCGCCCAACGCCGCATGCATCTGCGCCCAGCCCTTTTTCGACAGCGGATCGTCGATCTGGCCACGATACTTGCGCCCGCCGACAGGTTCGCCGTGACGCATCAGATCGAGCGTCGTGGTCACGCCAGCAATACCAGGTTGTCGCGGTGGATCAGTTCGGGCTCGTCCATGTAGCCGAGCAAGGCCTCGATCGCGCTGCTCGGTTTGCCGGCGATGCGGCGCGCCTCGCCGGCGCTGTAATTGGTCAGGCCGCGCGCAATTTCGCGACCGTCGATATCGACCACCGCAACCACTTCGCCGCGCTCGAATTCGCCGGTGACGCCCTTAACGCCGACCGGCAGCAGGCTCTTGCCGTCCTCCTGCAAGGCACGGACCGCCCCCGCGTCGAGCACGACGCCGCCGCGCAACTGCAGATGATCGGCCAGCCATTGGCGCCGCGCCGCCAGCGGCGCCTGGCGCGCCACCAGCTGGCTGCCGATGGCCTCGCCGCTTGCCAGTCGCAGCAGCACGCGTTCCTCGTGTCCGCTGCAGATCACGGTGTGGGCGCCGCTGCGTGCCGCCCGCTTGGCCGCGAGAATCTTGGTCAGCATGCCGCCGGTACCGATAGTACTGCCAGCCCCGCCCGCCATGCGCTCGAGCTCGGGATCGCCGGCGTGGGCGTCCATGACCAGCGTGGCGTCCGCATGCCGGCGCGGGTCGGCAGTGAAGAGGCCGGTCTGGTCGGTGAGAATGATCAGGCAGTCGGCCTCGATCAGGTTGGTCACCAGCGCGCCCAGTGTGTCGTTGTCGCCGAGACGGATTTCGTCGGTGGCGACGGTGTCGTTCTCGTTGATGATCGGCACCACCCGTAACTCGAGCAGCGTGCGCAGCGTCGTGCGCGCATTCAGGTAGCGTGTACGGTCGGCCAGGTCCTCATGCGTCAGCAGCACCTGGGCAGCGTGCAGATCATGGGTGCGAAAGATCGATTCGTAGGCCTGCACCAGCCCCATCTGACCCACGGCGGCGGCAGCCTGCAATTCGTTCACCGCCTTCGGCCGCTTTTTCCAGCCCAGCCGCGCGATGCCCTCGGCAATCGCGCCCGAAGACACCAGCACCACTTCCTTGCCCTGCCCGGTCAGCGCCGCGATCTGCTCGGCCCAGCGCGACAGCGCGGCATGGTCGAGTCCGCGCCCCTCGGCGGTCACCAGACTGGAGCCGACCTTGACCACGATGCGGCGCGCGTGCTTGACCACCGAGGTACTCATCGCGCGCCCCTCCGCAGACTCTTCACGGCTTCCTCTCGGTCTCGAATGCGAATGCCGTCGCGGCAGAAATGATCCTCGAACAGGGCTTTCTGATAGGACAGCAGCGAGCGCATCTTGATGTCTTCCCAACCGGCATTGCGCGCCTTCGACCAGGTACCGCCCGGGTGACCGTAGGCATACAGGCGACGCTCGCCCGTTTCGCAACGCATGCCCTCGAAGGAGACGTTTCTCGCCCCGCCCGCCGTTTCGATGACCACGGTGTAGCGGATGGTCAGGTCAGGAGCAACGCTGATCGATTCCGCATCGACAAAATGCCGGTTGCGGGTAGCCGACGAGACATTGAAGGGAATCAGGTTTTCGGGCTTGGGATAAGCCGGCAACTGCGCAGCCACCTCGACCCATGGCTTGTCCTCTTCGAAATCCCGCTCGAAATCGATCCATTCGGCATGCGCGACCAGCGGCAAACACATCAGCAAGGCTGTCAGGGCTTTCATGCCCGGCATTTTATTGATTCGTCTGCACGATGTCTGCAACAAAGATTCGCGCGTGCTTGGATAGCGGCCGGGTGCGAATGCGGTTGGGATAGAATCCGTTCCATCTGAATATGCCTCGGCGACACCAACCCGACCGAGCAACTCCAGCCAAACCCGACATGTTGCCTGCCTCACTCAAGCGTTACGCCTGGCTCTCCATCGCCGCCGCCCTCGCCACCATCCTGCTCAAGGGCTGGGCCTGGTGGATCACCGGCTCGGTCGGACTGCTGTCCGATGCGCTCGAATCCTTTGTCAATCTGGCCGGGGCCATGATGGCGCTGGCCATGCTGTCGCTGGCAGCCATGCCGGAAGACGACAACCATCAGCATGGACACGGCAAGGCTGAGTATTTCTCAAGCGCATTCGAAGGCTTGCTCATCCTCATCGCTGCCATCTTGATCGGCTACGCGGCGATAGAACGGCTGCGCAATCCACAAGCGCTCGAGGCCGTGGGCATCGGGCTGGTGGTATCGGGGATCGCTTCGCTCATCAACCTGGCTACCTCGCGCATCCTCATGGATGTCGGCCGCAAGTACAAATCCATTACCCTGGAAGCCGATGCCCACCACCTGATGACCGACGTCGTGACCTCTGCCGGCGTCATCGCAGCTGTCGGCCTGGTCTGGCTCACCGGCTGGCTCTGGCTAGACCCCGTGATCGCTCTGGGGGTGGCCCTGAATATCGTGTGGACCGGCTGGCAGTTGCTGCACCGTTCCGCAGCCGGCCTGATGGACGTATCGATCCCCGAGGAGGAGATCAGTGCGATTGAGAACGTGCTGGATGGCTACCGCCAGCAGGGGCTGAAATTCCACGCCCTGCGCACGCGCCAGGCTGGCACCCGTGCTTTCATTTCCCTGCATGTGCTGGTACCGGGCGCGTGGTCGGTTCAGCGAGGGCACGACTGGTCGGAACGCATCGAGGCCGATATTCGTCAGGCGGTTGTCAACGCCCATATCACCACCCACCTGGAGCCGCTCGAGGACCCTGTCTCGCTGGCCGATCAGGGACTGGATCGCCTGGACTTCGAAGAATGATCGATCAGGCTGTAGCCGCCACGCAGGACTATCGAGACGGCCAGATGATGTTTGAACCGGCAGGGTATTTTTGCGTCGTCCTGAGCGGGTCAGTCTGCTGAGCCGTCTCAATAGAACGCTGTTTTCAATGGCTATTGATTCGGCCTCCCGTGCAGCTTCACACAGCCCGGGCATGCCAGCCTTCAGTAGCACTTCAAACTTCATCAGGCCGAATCAATAGCGAGCCTTGTTTTTTCGCACCGCCCGATAAAACATGCCGTATGCCCCCAGGTTCACTGCCACGACCACCCCACCCAGCACCTGCTGGACCGGCAAAGACAGGGATTCCGGATACAGGATCGGCAACAGGTAACGCTCGACAAAACCACCACGGTACGCGCTGCCGCCACCGACCATGCGAAGATGATTCTCCAGCGACGTCAACGGACACACCCCGCCGGTGAACTCGATCCATGTGCCCCATGCCGCAGCGGGCACATGCAGCCAAACGAGTTTCGGCCATCGCAGCAGCAGAAACCCACCTGCCATGACAAACGCGACGAAAAGCAGATGCAGGATCACTAGCCCATCCGCAAGCATAACTGTCATACCCAATCCCCCGACCTGGATTGACCAGCAGACAATCCGACCGGATTATTTCTTGGGCTTCTTTTCGGCGCAACGGATGATGGCTTCGTTGGTCTTCAAATCCAGGCAATGGCGCAGGTCACCCCTGGGCGGGTGTTTCGGCTTGATCGTCTGTTTCTGTGCAGGAGGGGCTGCGGTCTGGTTGGCTGTACCATCCATTTGGGCAGCTTCTGCCATCGCAACACCCGCCACACACATGAGCGGCAGGGAAATGAACCAGATTTTCATACGATCTCCTTGTAATGGGGCATGAGCCAGCCGGCCCCCGGATGCAATTACGTCATGAACCCCTACCTTATTTAGTGTAGTCAGTCCGCTGAACCAGGTAACGACATATTCGGAGAACGCCTGCGCCGCCCACCGGACAAGGCACTAAGGTGCCGGCTGCCTCTTGGGCAGGATCGATCGACACGACGACCCGGAGGTGGCTGCATCCGGCACGCCGGTTTGGAATGGTGTGAAAAAACGAGGAGAGGCAACACAGGAGGCGCATGACGAAGCCATGCATGGATCGGAACGCTGTCACCTGGAAAAGTCTAGCGGTGGAATGTGTGTTGCTTCAGAACAAGGCGGTCGCTGATCCATTCACGAATCGATCAGCGACCGCCAGAAATCATTGCCTGCACTCACATCGGCGCGGCACCCGTCCAGTACTTCCTCGTGTGGGGTTGCTGAATGGGCGCTGCGGGCCTTATCGCATGGGCACCGGCTGGACTGGCACCATGCCATAAGGCGTTGCGAACATACTTCCCCAGGTCGGACCATAGGACTGCGGGCTGGCCATGGTATTGGCCCAACCCGAATACAAGTTCGGATTCATGGGCATCATGGCGCTGTTCCACAGGTTCGGATTCATCGGTGCCGTAGCCATGGGCACATAGGTGTTGGGATTCAGCATCCCGAGTGCCATGGACGTCACATTGGGGTCGATGGGCGCCGACACCCAGCGTATCACCTTGTTCGGATCGGACAGTACCGACACCATGGCGTTGAAGAACTGGGGGTCCATCATCGCCTGCATCCAGGCCATCATCGTCACGGGGTCCATGAGCTTTGCGTAATTGCTGTATGCCCTGGGGTCCATCGCGCTGGCCATGGAACGTCCGTAGAGATTGGGATCCATCATGGATTTCGTCGCGACGGCAAGAAAGCCAGGTTCCGAAATCGCATTCATGGCAGCGACCAGTTTTTTCGGATCCGACATCATCTCGGCGTTATGCGTGAAATCCGACAGGTAGGCCACCCATTCCTGATGGGTCTTGGGCATGCCATCCGGGCTTGTTGCAGCGGCGGGTGCGGGTGAGGCTCCAGGAGCAGGCGCCTGAGCGTAGGCCGTCGCACTGAGGGCACCTAGGGCCAAGGTCATCAACAGGGACAGTTTGCGCATGGGTAAATCTCCTCTATTCGTTATGGATAGCCTCGCCCGGTACGGAAAGGTTGAGACATTGTGCTACAAAAACCGATCGATCAGCTTAATACGTTTAGTCCAGATTGAAATGAATAATCTGCCCTGATTCCGCAGGGGGACGCCGAGTGACCCCTATGACCGCAACCCGTCGCGTAGAATGGGCCGGTTTCGTGCAGACGCGCCCAAGGGCAGCATGCGATCCTTTCGGACCACGAACGGTTTCCGTAAACGGTGACAGATATCTTTGCTTGACTCGGATGGCCGACCTGACAAACCTCGGTGACAGATTTCGCTTTACGCTGTTCACCAACGACCCCGTATTGTCGGCTGAGGCAGATGGCGCCGGCATCGACCGTGTCGGCCCGGACCTGGAACGGCTTGGAAAAATCGAGCGTCAGGGCGGAATGGGGCGATGGATTTCCGATCATGAAGAAGAAGAATTGCCTGCAATTTACGCGAAGCTCCACTGCGCTTCGCGTTTCGTTCGCTGCAACCCTCCCCACTCCGGCCTTGCAGACGAAATCAATCGGCTGATTGCATTGGGGGCCCAGACCATCATGCTGCCGCACTTCCATACGCTCGACCAGGCAAGGGAATTTGCGCGCACCGTGAACGGCCGGGCAAGGACGGTTCTGCTCGCGGAGACCGTGCGTTCTGCAACAAGGGTGGCGCAACTATCGCAAATCGAGGGCGTGGATGAAATCCATTTCGGACTCAATGACCTGTCGCTCGACCTCGGCGTGAACAACCAGTTTTCGGTGCTGTGCAGCACGCTCCTCGAAGACGCCTGCGCGACACTGGCGGCATTGGAGTTTCCGTTCGCTGTCGGGGGCATTGCTCGAGCGCTCGATGTGACACTTCCGGTGCCATCCGAACTCGTGTATGCGCAATATCCCCGCCTGGGCGCGACCGGCGCGCTGCTGTCGCGTGTGTACTTCAATGGTTTGCAGAAGGCGCAGTTGACGCAAGAAATCAGCAGGACCCGTGAACGCCTGAATTACTGGTCGCGACAGCCCGTCAGGTGCCTGCTCGCCGCCAGGGAGGAACTCCAGGCGCTCGTGCCAGCGTCCCCAGGCGTGCACCCCATCGACCGATGAAACCGCGAATCGAAGACGCGGTATCAGGCTGGAGCGCCGCCTTCCGTGCAGGCCGCATCGAGGAGTGCAAAGCCTTGGCCCAGCAACTGCTCAAGGAACTGCCGGACGCTGGAAAAGCGTGGCAGTTGCTCGGCATGTCGTGTTTCGCCCAAGGCGACCTCGCTGGGGCATTGGTGAATCTGCGCCACGCTGCTTCTCTTGTCCGCGACGACTCTTCGATCTGGGACAACCTCGGCATCTTGCTGCAGAAAACCGGCGATCACGATGCCGCACGGGCGGCGTTCGCTTCTGCCGTCGCGCTCGCGCCCGCGGCGGCCGGCATCTGGTCGAATGCCGCCGGCAACGAGTTGGACGCGGGACATTTTACCGAGTCGCTACGTTTTGCGGAAAAGGCGGTTGCCCTGGCGCCAGAGTATGCCGCCGTGTGGGTTCAGCTTGGCAACGCATTGGTCGAGTTGAGGCGCATGCGCGAAGCGGAACACGCGCTGCGCCAGGCGCTTCGCATCCAGCCAGGAAACAGTGGGGCACTGCTAAGCCTGAGCTGTGCGTTGGCGGCTCAGAAGCGTTTGAGCGAAGCCCGCGATGCGGCCACCGCTGCATTGCAGGTCGCCCCAGCCAGCTCCCGTATCCACGTCAGCCTGGGAAGTATCCATAACAGCCTGGGCGACCTGCGGCGCGCAACCATGCACTATCGACGCGCGCGCGAGATCGATCCGTCGAATCTCGCAAGCTGGAGCAGCGAGCTATATTGTCTGGCGCACGACGCGGAACTGGAACCGGAAGCCGTCTTTCTCGCACACAAGGCCTTTGGCGAGCATGCCGAGGCACGCTTCCGTGTGCAGCAGGCCCCTCATGCGAACGGCCGCGATCCAGAGCGTCGCCTGCGCGTGGGGGTCCTGTCAGGCGATTTTCGTGATCACCCGGTAGCGCGCTTCCTCGAGCCCGTATGGCGCGAACTGGATCCATTCAAAGTCCAGCTGATCGCCTACGACACCCACCCGGTCGCGGATGCCATGGCGCAGCGACTGCGCACGCTGACCGAGGCCTGGGTCGACGTTTCGAGGCTTTCCGACGAAAGCCTTGCGGCGCGCATCCGCTCGGATGACATCGACATCCTCATCGACCATTCCGGGCACACGGCCAGACACCGGCTCGGTGTCTTCGCCCGCAAGCCGGCCCCGGTGCAGGTCATATGGGTGGGCTATCCGGGGACCAGCGGCTTGGGTGCGATGGACTACCGGTTGGTGGATCCGGTCATGGCGCCGCCGGGGCGGCTCGATCACCTGTTCACCGAGCATTTGGCATATCTCCCTTCAATGCTGGTGTTTGGCAGGCCCGAGTTGTTGCCCGAGGTGACCCCGTCCCCGCTCGCACAAAACGGAACCATCACCTACGGCAGCTTCAGCCGGATGAACAAGCTCAGCGAACCCGTCATCGCGCTGTGGGTCGACATTCTGCGGCGGGTTGACAGGTCGTGCCTGATTATCGGGGCCGTGACCGATGACGCCATCGCCTCAACCTTGAAAACGCGCTTCGTCGCCGCCGGCATCGCACCCGAACGCGTCACATTCCTCCCGCGCATGGATCTGGCGGGCTATCTCGATGCGCATGGACGGATCGACCTGTTGCTGGACACCTTCCCATGGACCAGCGCGACAACCGCCCATTTCGGACTCTGGATGGGGGTGCCCACGCTGACGCTGGCGGGCGAGTCGCTGCCCGCGCGCCTGGGCGCTGCCGCCATGGCGGCAGTCGGACTCAATGAATTCGTCGCCGGGTCGGCAGCGGAATATGTTGAAATTGCCACGCAGTGGGCGACACGTCCCGATGCACTCCAGAACATCCGCCTGTCACTGCGAAGCCGCCTGGAGGATCAGCGGGAGCAGCTTCCCGCGCAGGTGGCCAGGGTGCTGGAGCTGCGCCTGCGCCAGATGTGGCAGCGTTGGTGCGCGGGACAGCCCGCGTGCGTGCTCAATTGAGCATCAGCCTTGACCCTTGACTGAGGCGACTCCCCCGTCCCCGTCAATGAAACCAGGAGAACCCATGACAAATGATGGAACCAAAGACGCGCAGACGGTATCCCCGGATGGCCGCATGCTGCATGACCTGATCGAGGGGGTCCGGGTGCATGAAATGTCCAACATCATCACCCGCAATGGCGTTACCACCGAGATCGTGCGGCCCGAGTGGGACATCGGGCGCCTTGCGATCCAGCACATGATTCACGTGTCCTTGCATGCTCACGCCATTAGCGCATGGCATTGCCATCATCTGCAGACCGACCGCATCTTCGTCACCGAGGGAACGCTCAGGGTCGTGCTGTTCGATGATCGCGAAGGGTCGTCGACACGGGGTAAAGTCAACGTGTTGCATCTCAGCCGCATGCGCCCGTCGACGCTCCTCATCCCACCCTTCGTCTGGCACGGCATTCAGAACATCGAGAACCGGACCAGCGGGTTCATCAACTTCTTCGACTACGCCTATTGCTACGAGAATCCCGATGAATGGCGCCTGCCGGCTGACACCGACGCCATCCCCTACCGGTTTTCCCGCAATTGAGCTGATACGTTGCGACGTCGGCCCGGCGACCCGGGGAATGGCCTCGCAGGCCACAGGCCCCATGGCATCGAGGCCTGCAATCGATGGCAGCCGCTGCGTGTTATGCTTCAGCCGAACATGACCAGACGATCCCGTCCACAAGATGTCAGCTACGCCCTCTTTTGTTGAGCTTGATAGAAACATGCCACGGCGTTCGTTCTTCCTGACCCTCTTCATTGCATTGACGTGCTTCCTGCCCTTGCAAGCGACCGCGCTGCAACTGCCGGCCCGGGCCGAAGTGGACCGCAGCATGCTGACGGGAAAAATCGACATCCAGGCCTTCATCGACGTGCCTGCGGACCTCCCGGCAGCCTGGGAGGTGCTCACCGACTACAACAAGCTGGCCGAGATCGTGCCGGACATGGAGTCATCGCGCATCGTCAGCAAGCCAGGCGATCCGATCAAGGTCTATCAGCGTGGCAACAAGTCCTGGTTGCTGGTCAACATGCCGCTCGAACTGGTGTTCCGAATGGATGAAACCCCCCCCTCCCAAATCCGCTTCAGCCTGGTTTCCGGAAACATCGGCGACATGTACGGCGAATGGCGGCTCTACACGTTTGGCCAGGGGGTGCGCATCAAGTACGTCGCCCACATGAAGCCTGGGCTGTTCTCGCCTCGCGTGCCGGGCGATTCCCTGCTGATCGAGTCGGATATCGAGAACATGATGCAGTCCATCGGCCAGGAAATCCTGCGGCGCAAGAATCAGACGACGCGTCCATGAGATACCCATCTACAGGAGCAGCATTCGTCGTGCTGATCACGATGCTGCTTGGCTCGCTGCAGGCCTGGGCCGAAGCCAGCGTCCAGGTCGAAAACAAGGGAACGACCCTCTACGTCCAGGCCGAAATCGATACCAGGGCGGACCGCGAGACGGCATGGGCGGTTCTGTCCGATTACGACCACTGGACCGAATTCATCCCCGACCTGGTGGTATCGCGGGTGATCTCCCGCCCCGGCGATCCGCTGCAACTGGAACAACGCGCCCGCATTCCCACGATGCCCAATTTTCCCGTGGTGATGATCCTGCAGGCGGAAGAAACGCCGAACGAGCGCATACGCTTCTACCGGACCGCCGGCAACGTGCAGTCATTCGCGGGCGAGTGGCTGATCGAGGGCAAATCCAGGAACGTGCGTCTGATTTATCGTGCGGTAGTCATGCCGGGCTTTCCGATGCCGCCCCAGGTCAGCATCGAAATATTCCGCAATGACGCCAAGGTGAGGATGGAGGCTATGGCCCAGGAGATGGCGCGCCGGATGCCCGCCCTCCCGGCCAAGGCTCCCCCGAAAAAGAAATCCGCGAAAAAGAAAAAACGCACCTAGCGTGAGGTGCGGTGGCCCAGCGATCCTGGTGGTTCTGTCAGTCGCTCCCCGCGATTGCCTCGCTCGCCATGATGGGCGAGCGGTCAG
The DNA here is from genome assembly GCA_016124745.1 of Thiobacillus sp. Taxonomy (GTDB): domain Bacteria; phylum Pseudomonadota; class Gammaproteobacteria; order Burkholderiales; family Thiobacillaceae; genus Thiobacillus. The sequence continues at coordinate 122,748 of WGNC01000001.1, read as the reverse complement.
CCAAGCCCCTCCGACTCGCTAGGCAGCGCCGCCAGCAGCCTGAATGCGCCGACTCCAGTCCTTCACATAGAGCAGCATCCCCCGCACTCCGCACACCAGCACCAGGGCAAAGAACAGGCCGTACACCACGTGCAGCGCCTGCAGCAGGCCGTAGACCGCCGCCACCGCCAGGCCGAACAGGATCTGTTGGCGCGGCTTGATCGGTGTGGTGGCCGGGTCCGGAATCATGTAGAGCGTGAAGATGATGAAAGCGGCGCTGGTCATGGGCAGGATGGGCACCAGCCAGGGAATATCGAACAGCCACACGCGTATCTGTCCCTGCAGCAGAAATCCAATGAGCCAGGCGGCCACCAGCGGCAGACGCCCGGTGAACAGCGCATGCAGGACGATGCCGCTGACCAGCACGAAGACGGGAACGCCCCAATCCCAGATCCCGCTGATGTTCTCGGTGAACTGGTAAGGCGGCGTCAGCCCGACAATGTCGGCGAAGACCACCAGCGTGACCACCACGGCGATATTGGAAGGGTTGAACATATGCTGGGTCACGCCCGGTGCCACCGGCGCCCGAAACAGGATCTTGGAAGCAATGGCGAAGGCCGAGGCGAACACAAGGGGCATCAAGGCTTCGCCCGGGTAAATCAGCATCGACAAGGCCAGGCCGGGGATGATCGCCGGCGGCAGGAAGTTGATGAAGTTGGCCCAGCTTCCGGCAAACCGCAGGGCCCTGCCCCTGGCCCGCGCGTCCACCCATTCCAGCAGCATCTGCACGGCTATGGCGGTTCCCACAGCCACGGCCGCATGCGCCCAGGACTGCTCGAAGCCCAGCACGAAATGGCCGAACCCGAGGATCCAGGCCAGCATGAGCGAGGTGAAGTACCAGAGCGCGATCAGTCTTCGCTGCTGATCAGCCTTCGGATAGAGCAGCAGCGAGGCATTGCTGAATTCGGCCATGTCGCGTATCCCCGGTTCAGCCCAGCACGACGGTATGCCAGCCTGGCTTGAGCGTCAGCTTGCGAGCTTGCACCTGACCGCGCGTGTCGCGCCAACGTATTTCCACCGGCAGCGCCCGATCGGCAGCGACCTGGCCCAGACCGAAATGAAGCTGCGGCGCCCGCTTGCCTGACATGCCGTTGCCGCCATCCACCTGGGCGGTCAGCACACGACCGTCTGGCAGCGACACCCTCGCTTCGGCACCGATGGCCGGCCTTCCCGGTCTGCCCGCAGCGGCATCACCCTCCTGTCCGCTGGGGATCAGCAGCCTGATGCCGAGAAACGCGTTGCCGCTGGCATTGTCATTGCGATAGAAGAAGGAGTCTTCCCACTGGTTGGCGAACACGAAATCGAGGTCGCCGTCGCCGTCGACGTCGGCGATTGCGACGCCGCGCGTGACCATGGGCTGGGCGAGGCCGATCAGCTTCGCGATGTTGAAATATTTCCCCGAGGAATCCTGCACGAAGAAAGCGTTGGGATCGTGACCGCTGATGTCGGTGCCCGGTTGGAATCTGGGCCAGTTGCGCGGATCGGTCAGCAGCGCGTCGTTGGCGGTGCCCAGGGCCTGCAACTCCGGCCAGCGGTTGACCGTTCCCTTGACGAAGCCGGTGGCCTGGATCGCCTCCAGCACACCGTCGTTGTCGAAGTCGTCCAGTTTGGCATCCCAGCCCCAGCCGCTGCGCGACAGGCCCAGGCGCTCCGCGCCCTGCACATAGGGCGCCACGCCGTCGCGCATGCGCGCGGTCTCGCCCGTGCTGAGCCAGAGGAAATGGCCTTCCTGCAGCGCCCAACTCGACGAGATGTTGCTGACGTAGATATCCATCAGGCCGTCGCCGTTGACGTCGGCAAGGTCGGCGCCCATGCCCTTGCAGGAATCCTGGCCGAGGACGAAGGATTTCGGCGTGGTGAAACCGCCCTCCCCGCGCATGGCCTCGAAGCGCAGCTTGCCCGGCGTCGACAGGTTGTGGAGCAAGCGGTCCGGGCCGAAGTCGTTGGCGAAGTAGAGTTCCGGCAACAGGTCGCCGTCGAGGTCGCCCGCCGCCACCGCCAGCGTCCAGCCGCGAGCATCCGCTTCCTTGAGCGCGTGCGATTCGTCGCGATAGTGCACTGTCGGCTGGCTGCCGGAGGTCGCGCCGGCCCACAGCAGCAACCGGTTCCAGCCACCGTTGGCGGAACGCGACGTGGATTCCGGCATCACCATCACCCCGCTGGCTTTCGCATCGAGCAGGCGGGAGCCGTCGGGATAGGTATTGCCGATCACCAGGTCGAGATGCCCGTCGCCGTCGAGGTCCGCCAGCGTCGCGGTGTTGCTGTACCAGCGCTCGCGCCCGGCTACCACCTCGGTTGCAAGATAGGCGTCACGGCGCGGTTTGACCTCTCCGCTGTCCGCTTTGCGCAGAAAGGCAATCGGCGTGCGCCCCCAGTAATAGACCAGGAAATCCATCGCGCCGTCTTCGTTGAGGTCGGCGATGAAGCAGCCCATCGGTGCCATGCTCGCGTCATCGGGCAAGGCGGCGGCGGTCAGCACAAACGGGACGTAGCGCGCGCCGGTACCGGGCACCGGCAGCACCTGGACCTGGTCCGAGCGCGGTTCGACCTGGCACAGGTCATTCGGCAGGCCGTCGCCATCCACATCGCCGAGTGCGGCGGCGGCGCCCATGGCGGATACCCAGGCGGAGATCTTCTGCATGCTGGGATGGACAGGACGCGTCTCGCGTTCGAAAAATCCAGCCGGCCGGGGCAATTCGATGCGGGTGAACCGGAAGCGCTCGGCCAGCGCAGTCTGCTCGTCGGCCGACGGCCGGTGGGGCAGCGCCATCCCGTAGAGCACCACGATGCCGATGAGGGCGACTAGAAAACCCGCGTAGCGGACAAGAAAGTGCGGTCTGCTCTGGCCCGTCATGCTTGGATTTGCGCTTGCCACCCCGAATGGAATGGCAAAATTATACCGGCCAACGCCAAACCGGCGAGCGCGTCAGGTCTGGCTTCGATAGCGCATGATCGCAACGCCATGACAGACGGCCGAAAAAGCCAGCAGACTCAGCGCCTCCGGCAACACCTGCTGCACGCCGCCGCCACGCACGAAAACATCGAGGAATCCGTCGAGTCCCCAGGACAACGGCGACAGGATTGCGACTTCCTGCATCAGGGGCGGCATCACTGCCTTCGGTACCAGGATGCCGCCCAGCGCGGCCATGATCATGACCGTGGCGGAACTGAAGCTGGTGGCCTGTTCGGTCGTCCTCGCATACATGGCCACGGCGATACCGAAGCCGATCGCCGCCAGGCTGGCCGAACCGCCAATCAGCAGCAAGGCCAGGGGGGCATTGCCCAGTTCCAGTCGGTCGCCGCCCAACAGCGGCAGCACATAAACGCTCACCGCAAGGATGGAGGCCATCTGGATGAGGTTGATGACGAAGTACGGCACCGCCTTGCCGCCCAGCACCACCCAGGCGGGAACAGTCATGGTCTGCAGGCGGAACAGGCTGCCCTGCTCGCGCTCGCGGATGAAGGAGACCGACAGCGGAACGGTCAGAAAGAACATCGCCAGCAGGGTCCAGGCCGGCGCGTTCTGCTGCACTGAAGTCGGGGTCGGCCCGCTGCCCTCGCGAGTCACGGTTTCACCGCGCACCGGCTCGAACAGCCGCGACTTTTCCATGTCGGGCAGCGGCACGTAGTTCTCGCCCTGGGTCGCACGCATCGTCTGTTGCAGTTGCTCCCGACCGAGCTTCATCTCGACGCCATGCAACGCCAGGTCCAGGCTACCCTCCAGCACCTTGCGGAAATCCGAGCGCAGCGCCGGATCGGCCATCACCACGAGTTCGACCGGCTTTTCCATACGCAACTCGGGCGGAACCTTGGCCATGATCTCGCCGAGCCGGCGTTCGGCCTGTGCGGTGGCCTCGGGTGGCACCAGCACCACAAAGCGGTAGCGGCCGTCGATAAGCCATTGCCGGGCCTCGGCTTCGCTGGCCGTATTGGACTGGGTCAGGAGAATGTGGGAATTGGAGCGAAACGCCTCGACGATGCTTTGCGTCACTTCGCCCGGGTCCTGCGAGACCATCAGCACGTCGAAGGTGGCGCCGGGCCGGTCGCCGAATGCATCACGCAACGCAAGTGACAGGATCAGCACGAACAGAACCGGCATCACGAAGAACAGGAACAGGGCCTGGTGGTCGCGGCCGATGATGCGCGCTTCCTTGGCGATGCTGGCCCAGAATTTGGTCAGGTTGTCCATCATCTGGACGCCCTCTTGCCATCGGTATGCGAAAGAAAGACATCTTCCAGGCTGGTGGTGCCGAAACTGAGCGATCGCACCGCCAGGCCGTAGTCCTGCATGGCCTGCATCAACGGAATCATGACCCGGTCGGGACGGACGGTAACGACTGTCAGGCATTGACCTGCCACATGCGCCTCCAGCAGGCCGGGGATGTGCTCCAGGCGTGCAGTCAGGTCCGCAGGCGGATCGCCCTCGATCTGCAACTGGACGGTCTCGCTGGCCTGCATGGACAGCAGGTCCGACACATTGCCCTGCACCAGTACCCGGCCATGATCGAGGATGGCGATCTCCTGGCACAGCTGTTCAGCCTCATCCATCTGATGGGTTGAAATCAGGATCGAAATGCCGGCCGCATGGAGTTCGCGCAGACGATGGTGGATCAGCGAACGCGAATGGGGGTCGATCGCCACGGTCGGCTCGTCAAGGATGAGGATCTTGGGCTCGTGGATGAGGCCGATCACCATGTTGAGGCGCCGTTTGTAGCCGCCTGACAGGCGTTCCACGCGCTTGTCCGCCTCGCCGGCCATTTCGGCCACGTCAAGACAGGCCAGGATCCGCTTCTGCAGGTGTTCTCCGGACAGCCCCTGCATGCGGCCGAAATACTCGAGATTTTCGCGCGCAGTGAGCGTGGGATAGATAGCCGGCTCCTGCGGCACCATGCCCAGTATCTGCTTGATGGTCGCACGCTCCGTCTGCGCGTTGCTGCCGCAGATGTGCACCGAGCCGGATGTGGGCTTGAGCAGCCCGCACAGGGTAGACATGATGGTGGTCTTGCCCGCGCCGTTGGGACCGAGGATGCCGAAAATGGTGCCAGCCGGAACGGTCAGATCGATCGCGTTCAGCACCGGCGTGCTGCTGCCCGGGAACACCTTGGTCAGTTGCTTCAGTTCTATGGCAGGGGCACCGGTGGCACCGCCGTTGTGGCGGGAGGAATACGGGCAGGGCGTGGTCACGGCTGTCCTATCGCTTCAAGAGTCCGCACTGGGGTGCGTTCCTTCGCTTCAGGAAGATGGTCTCCTGAAGTCGAAGCCTGTTCGTGCAACCCGCAGGTTGAGGACTGATGCCAGCTGGATATGAACATGAATTGGAAATGCGCCGGCGCGTTTGTTACGACCTGCTGTATTAGTTAGGCCGGCCCGAAAGCCTGATCTGGCCGTCCCTGTTTTTGATAGTCGGAATTCTATCCGTCAATGGGTCATCGCGGGTAATTTCCGGGAAGTCGGGCGCTGCGCGCCTCATCGCGCCCGTGCCGCCGCGTACGCGGCACCTGCTTGCCGATCACGCCATGCCCCATTTCAGCGTACCTGCTACGGCTCAATCTGGCCCGCTTCGCAAAGCACCGGGTCGTGCAACCGGATCATGCCGCCTGCCAGAATACGCGCCTTGACCCCGCCATGGCCGCGCATCGCGTTGTAGCCGCCCGCGCCCAGCACTTCTTCCATGCGCGAACAGGGATCACACGGTCCGCTCACTTCCAGAATCGCCTCGGCGCCGATGCGCAATACCAGCGGCCGGTCGCGGAGCAGGGCATGTGCCGCCAGCAGGTTCAGTCCCGACACCACCAGGTTGCGTCGCAACCATGCAGCGTCGACCTGCGACCGTCCCATCAGGCCCGCCACCACAGGCAGATGCTCGGCCTGAATCAGCGTGACCTGCCGGCTGCCACCCGCCACGCGACTCCGTGACGGCTGCGCATAGTGGTCGCCTTCGAGGCCACTGGCGGCGAGGGCCATCACGGATTTGGCGGAAACCACTTCGCTGCGCCGCTGCGCTCGCAGGTAGATCGCCTCGATCTTTCCGGCACGCGGGAAGCGGCTCGCGAGATCGCGCAGATCCGCGCTGCTGGACGGCGGTCTACTCAAGCAGCCGGCCCCATTCTTCGATCGGAACCGGCCCGCAGAACAGGAATCCCTGATAGATACCGCATTCGTTCTGCAGCAGGAAATCTCGCTGTGCCTGTGTTTCCACCCCTTCGGCGATCACCTGAAGGCCGAGCGACCGGCACATGGCCATGATGGCCTTGACGATCGCGGCATCGTTCGGATCCTCCGTGATATCGCGGACGAAGGACTGATCGATCTTCACCTGGTCCAGCGGCAGGCGCTTGAGGTAGGAGAGCGACGAGTAACCGGTGCCGAAGTCGTCCAGGCAGAAGCTGAGGCCCAGCGCATTGAGTTGTTGCATGCGGCTGACCACAACGTCGACGTTGTCGAGCACCACGCTCTCGGTGAGTTCGAGCTTGAGCCGGGCCGGATTGATGCCGCTCGAAACGAGGCTGTGCTGGACCGATTCGACGAAATCGTGCTGGTGAAACTGGCGGGCACTGACGTTCACAGACAATTGCAGGGATCGGGTGCGGGGATCGTTCTCCCAGTCTTTCAACTGGGCGCAGGCCGTATCCAGCACCCATTGGCCGATCGCCAGAATGAGCCCGCTATCCTCGGCCAGCGGAATGAAGTCGGCCGGCGAGACCCTGTCCTGCCCAGGCGGCTGCCAGCGCAGCAATGCCTCCGCGCCGATGAGGACGCCATACTGGTCGATCTGGGGCTGGTAGAACAGGCGGAACTCGCCCTTGTCGAGCGCACGCCGCAGAGCTGCTTCCATCACCGTGCGCGAATCGATGGCGGCCTGCATGGCAGGGTTGAAGAATCGAACCAGATTGCGGCCGGCGTCCTTGGCCTGATAAAGGGCCACGTCGGCCTGTTTCAGCAACACGTCGACCGAGGATTCCTGACCGCGGAACAGGGTCAGGCCGATGCTGGTGGTGCCGTGGAACTTTCCTTCGTTGAGACTCAGGGAATAAGGCTGGTTGAGCGCCTGGCGCACCTTTTCCGCGACCATCTCGGCCTGGGTGGCCGCGTGTTGTTCGTCCGGCCCCAGGCCTTCCAGCACCACCACGAACTCATCCCCACCCAGGCGACACACCGTGTCCTGCTCGCGCACGCTGGCAGACAGGCGCCTTGCCACTTCGACCAGCAGCCGGTCGCCGACATCGTGGCCCTGGGTGTCGTTGAGCGTCTTGAAATTGTCCAGATCCAGAATCAGCAGGGCACCGAACTCGCGGCTGCGCTGGCTGGAAGCCAGGGCGTGGCCGAGGCGGTCCATCAACAGCCGCCGGTTGGGCAGGCGGGTCAGGGAGTCGAAATAGGCCAGGTTCCGTATCTGCTCCTCCACCTGTTTGCGCTCCGTGATGTCGCGCACCAGGCCGAGCACGTACGCCTGACCGGAAAATTCGAAATAATTCGCGTTGACTTCCACCGGGAACTGGCTTCCATCATGGGCCATGTGGCGGCTTTCGAATGTCACCGTCTTGAGCGACTTCAGGTCATTCCACTGCGCCTGCCATTGGTCTGGCCGTGTGCATTCGACATCGACGTCGGTCACCCGCATCGTCAGCAGTTCGTCGCGCGAATGTCCCAGCGCGCGGCATGCCTCGTCGTTCACATAGGTAAAGAAACCTTCCGCATCGGCCAGATAGGCCGCTTCCTTCACATGGTTCAGCGCGAAATCCACCAGCGCCAGATGCCGGCTGGCACGGTCGCGTTCGGTAATGTCGCGCGAAATCCCGAGCACGCCCAGCACCTTGCCGTTCCTGTCGCACAGTGGCGTCTTCAGGGTCTCGAGCAGCGCGCGCCGTCCGTCATCGGCAAACCTGACCCACTCCTCGTTCTTGACCGGATTTCCGGCCAGCATGGCCTCGAGATCATGCTGTCGAAGGAAGCGTGCCATCTCGGGATCGACATAATCGTAATCCGTCCGCCCCATGAGTTCGGATTCACGCGCGCCGAAAAAGCGCTCGAACGCGGGGTTGCACATCCGGTAGCCCCCTTCCGCATCCTTGAGCCAGATGAGGTCGGGCATGGCGTTCAGGATCAGGTAATTCAGCTGTTCGCTCTCCTCCAGGTTCCTGGACAGGGACTTCAGCAACTCGTGGTCCCGAATCAGCAGGCTTTGCTTGAACATCGCCAGAACGACGACGAGCAGCGCGCCGACGTTGACGGTGTAACTGACGGCCATGGGTGCTCCGTCATGGGAATTCAGCAACAGGACCGCAAAGCCCGAAACCACGATCGCCACCAGCGGCAGCAGGCGCAGAAAACCCTCGCTCCACCGTTCCCAGCGAACGTTGCGGGTGGGCTCGAAGTTCCAGACCAGCGTGGCGAGGCCCATGCCCATCGCCGAAAAGGAGAACAGGCTGTTGAACCAGCTACCGTCGGTGGTAGCGCCATCCAGAGCCATCGAATTCCAGAGCATCCAGCAGACGCCCATCACCAGGAGGGAACCCAGGAACAGCCAGTAGCTCCAGGAAAACTTCAGCCGCAGGGTCGGCGCGGCAATCAGACCGATACACGCTGCCGAGAAAAGGCTTGCCGGATAAGCCACCATCATGGCCATGGACAGCAGGGGCAGCTCGCCGCGCCTGGGCAAGTACAGCACCAGAATCAGTGTCGTGGCGGCGATGGCGAGAATCGAGGCATCCAGCAGCAGGGTCTTGCGCTGGACGGGGTCGGCCAGCCGGAACGCATCGAGCAGCAAGCCCGCGCCCACGCAGGGCCCCAGCCAAATATAGAAGAGGTCGGAGGGCGAGACAAAGCCGTGATACCCGCTCAGAACCTGGATATCCCAGATGATCTGGCCGACCGCGTAGGCGCTCAGGCCGATGGCAATCCAGCGCAGGCCGCCGGCATGACCGGGCTCCGCTGCGCGCACGCCAAGCCAGGCCAACATCGCAGCCATGAGCGTGCCTGACGTCCAATGCAGGTTGTCGAAAAAACGGATCCAGTGCACATCCTGCGCAAGCTGGATGCCCATGACCCCTGCCAGCAGCCCGCACAGACCGACGACCAGCACAAGGCGTTCGGGGGACATGTGTTGATAAACCCGGCCAAGCTGATTCGTCGATTGCGTGATTTCCATCAATATCCTTGAAGCAACGACCCTGGATAGGCCGTCGCACCTGCCTCGCATTTTCCGTTGCTGTCCGCTGCCGCCACCGAAACCGCTAAGGGAAGCGGCCTGCACGCGGCCGCCCACCCCTCCGGATGGCAGCAGATCACGCAGGCAAGCAGCCGTAATAGCTACTAATCGGCCAAAGGGGCGATTACTGAAGGCTTGCCGCCGCAGTCGAGCGCTCACGGCCACCCGCCACGCGGCAGCAAGCTTTGGAGAGCGTTCTATGCTTGAATAGTCGACCGAGCTGAAATTTTCGCGGAGTGCAATCATGGGTTCGAGAACCTCCGTCCCGCTGGCAGCGGTGGGGGCAGCGATGCTGACCATCTGGCCTGCCGCCGCGGTGACCGTGCCAGTCGAAGCGCAGTACCTGCTCATGCGCCGCGTCGCCATCGTCGATCCTGGCGCTTTCGGCCGTCCGGTTGAAGCCGCCAGCATCCTGCTGCCCAAGGACTGGCAGGTCGAAGCAGGGGTGGTGTGGACCGGAGACATCGGCTGTCCGCGCAACGGCGTCAAGCTCAGCCTCAAAGCGCATAGCCCGGACGGCACCCTCGGATTCGAGGTATTTCCGGACTACGTCTGGAACTGGGTCGACGATCCGCAGGCGCGCGCCTACACCAATCCCCTGGCGGCTTACGGCATCACGGGCTGCGACACCCTGCCCCCCTATGATGCGGTGGGCTATCTGCAAAACCTGTTCCTGCCGCGCTGGCGCCCGGGTGCCACCCTGGTCGGCATCGGCCAGGTGCCCGAACTGGTCCAGGCCATGCAGATGGAATTCCTGGCCATGAGCGGCGGCCAGCCGAGCCCGATCCAGACCGAGTTCGACGTCGCGCTGGCCGCGATCGAAACGCCGCGTGCAGGCGGCACTGTTGAGGAATGGGTACTGGCCAGCCTGGTGCGCACTGTCGCCTATCTGCCTGTGCTGTCTGGCATGGGGGGCTTCGGCAATCAGATGTCAGGCAATTACACAACTGCGGCAGTTTCGCAGTGTGCCGCACGCGCGCCCAAGGGCCAGCTGGAGCGGCACGAAAAGCTCTTCGAAGCCATCTACCGCTCGTTCCGGCTCAATCCGGCATGGGAATCCGCCGTCGCCCAGCATTTCCTGACCATGGAGCGGATCAACCTCAAGGGCGTGCAGGACCGGCAGCGCATCATGCGGCAGTCTCAGTTGGAAATCGGCGCCATGATCGAACAGGGCTACAACACCCGCGCGGAAATCATGGACCGCAGCGCGGAAAGGCAGATCCGGGCGTTGCGTGGCGTCGAAGCCTATATCGACCCCACCACCCGGACCCGGGTCGATCTCACCACCGGCTACCAGGGGGCGTGGACCAACGGACTCGGCGACTACGTGCTCAGTGACTCACCAGCATTCAATCCCGCACGCGAACTGCAGGGAAACTGGACCGCGCTCCAGCCGGAAAGACGCTAGGGACGAACGCGTCCTTCGACGGGCTCGGCATGAACGGCTGGAGTTGCCTTACTTCTTGCCGTTGTCGATCACCAGGCTGTTGACGAAAACGATGCTGGGGAAAGTACGCTTGAGCGATTTGCTGTAGAAGTCGGTCATCGCCATGCCGTCGTCGAAGCGGACCACGTCGCCCTTCTTGACAGGCGAGGTGGCAGCGGCGAGCCACAGCGTCTTCTTGCCCTGCGACACCTCCACGTAGGTATAGCTCGGCACGCTGATGGTGCTGAGCACCTTGCCGGTCTGGGTCAGCATCTGCTGCGTGTGCATCGTCATTCCCGCGTGCGGATTGACCGGGGCCACCGGGTCGGCGGCAAAGGCAGACGTCGAGAAAAGCAGGGCGAACAGGATCGATAGGGATTTCATGGGTGGCTTTCGGGAAGGTCGGGTTGAGGACGCTGAATCATATACGAACCCTGCCCGTGTCAGCGCTTCACGGCGGAAGTCGCGTGGCGGGCCGTGCACGCCTAGCCAAAAACAGACTGAAGCAGCCACGCCACCCCAACCAGCAAGGCCAGGCAGATGAGGCAGGCGAGGACGAGCTTGACGAATTTGGGCATCGCGTCGCGGGCACGCCGATTCGCTATTTTGCAGCGCCGACCGGATAGCCGACCGATTGCGCGAGGATGATCCGCTGATGCTTCCCCAGCCCCAGGGCCGCGCCCAGGGCTTCGCGATCGACCAGCCCGCGCACTACCACCGCCAGCCCCGCCGACGCGCAATAGAGATATACATTCTGGGCAATGAAGCCGGCGTCGGTGGCACCATAGAAGGCCTTGTCCTCCTCACTGGCTTCGGTCATCCGGTCGAGGTCCGCCACATACACCAGGTTCAGCGGCGCCGTGGCGACATAGTCCTGCACGCCCGCCAGCTTGCGAATGTCGCCAGCCACCACGCGTTGCAGCGCATGGCTGGATGGGTCGTAGCGAAAAGCGCCAGCTGCCGTGATTGCATAGACATCGATCTCGCGCCAGTCGTGTGCCGAAGGCGCCGTGCGCTTGCCCGAGCCCGGACGGTTCACCCCATCGGCCGCCCACAGCAGATTCGACAGCAGCTGCGGCGATAACGGCGTGCTGTCGAACTCCCGCGTCGAATGCCGTGCCTGCAGCGCCTGCATCAAGGGCATGCTGCCCGCCATTTCGGGTGGCGGCAGCCTCATCGATTCGATTTCCTGTGCCAGTCCGGACCCCATCATGCCCATCATCAATACCCCCACGATTCGCCACCCCGTCATGCCTGGATTCTCCCATGCCTCGATCACGCTCATTTCACTCCAGACGCCATACGCGGTTCGGCCTGCCCTGGTTCGGCCTGCGCCTCTCGAAGGCCCGCAGCCCCGCGCCGGTTGGAACTGCACCCGCCCCCGGCTCGCCCCTACCCCGGTTCGAGCTCGCGGCACTCCCGCTCGCGGCCGCGCACCACCCGCTTGCCCACCAGCGGGCCGTGCGTCTCGGTGACCACCGTCCGCTGGCCTTCCACATGGTGCTCGTCTTCATAAAAATAGATCACTACCCAGTCGTGGGTGGTGCCCAGTTCGTGTGCCCGCGCGGTGTTGGAGAACAGCGCCGTGAAATGCCAGCCGCGGCGCTCGGCGTGCAGAATCGGCAGCCAGTTGGCGCCCTCAGGATTGAAGCGCCTGGGCGCGATGGTGGGCAGCTGCCCGGCAGCGGCCTTCTCGCGGTATTCGCGGTCGATCTCCAGCAGCAGCGCGAGCTGGGGCTCGTTCTGCGGCGTGGGGGTCAGGCCCGGCCGTCGCCGCACCCGATCGAGCATGGCAGTCAGCGAAGCGCGGATCGCCGCCGCGCGCCGGGGCCCGATCCCCGGCACCGTCTCCAGCCGCCCGTCGTGGGCAGCCGCCTCCAGTGCCTCCAGCGTGTCCACCGCCAGCGAGTCGTGGATGCGGCGGGCCAGATCCTTACCCACCCCGGGAATCGTCTGAAATACCTGCAGCGGGTCGACGGTTCCGCGCAGCCGATCCAGCTGGCCCCAGCGGCCGGTGGTGAGGATTTCGGCGATGGCCGTGGCGATGCCCTTGCCCACCCCGGGGATCGTATCGAGGCCTTGCGCGCCCGCCTTGTCGAAGATATTCCGCAGATCCTCGCGCAGCTGCGCAACCGTATCGCCCGCCTTGCGGTAGGCGTTCACGCGGAATGGGTTGGCCCCCTGCGCCGCCAGCAGCCCGGCCATCTCGCGCAGGCGCTCGGCAACGGCCTGGTTGTCTGAGTGGGGGTTATCGGGCATGGCAATTCACCTCGGCAGAGGCCACGAGGCCAGCACCCGTCCCGACCGGCGACTAGGCCCCATAGCGCCACCCGCCCGCCTGCGCCGCCATCACGATCCGCGCGCAGGCCTCGGCATCCGAATCCGCCTGGTGATGCCGCAGATCGATGCCCAGGTAATTGCATACATCCGGCAGCCTGGTCGGTCGAATCGCCCACTGCGCCCGCGCCAGTTGCACCGTGCACACGAAGGGCAACTGCGGCGCCGCCAGCCCGTAAGTCTCGCAGCAGGCGCCCAGCACGCCCTTGTCGAAAGGCGCGTTGTGCGCGGCGAGAAATTCGACCCCCGCCAGTTCGCGCGCCAATCCTGCCCACACGTCATCGAAGCGCTGCGCGCCCTTCACGTCATCCCATGACAAGCCATGAATATGCGTGAACAGGAAGCTGCGCGACGGCGGACGAATCAGCTCGACCAGACGATCGACGATGCAGCCTTGCTCGACGATCACCACGCCGACCGCGCAGGCACTGTCGCGGGCGTTGTTGGCCGTCTCGAAGTCAATCGCGGCGAAGCGGGTCATGGATGAAGGCACTCGGTCTTTCAAAAATAATTGTCAGGAATGGCCACTTTGCACGACCAATAGGTGTCCATCGTGCAGGACAGCGCGCCTGTCCCACTTGTCGATCATAATGAACCGCAAACCGAACGAGCAAAAGCCCATGTTAAGCCTCCGAATCCTGCAATCCCTCTTCCTTGTTCTCAGCCTGAGCACCCTGCTCAGCGCCTGCGCCAGGGAGAACCCCACGACGACAGCCAAGCCCGTCATGAACGACCCCAACGTCCAGTTCGACACCATCGTACTGGGCATGGGCTGCTTCTGGGGCGCGGAAAAGCGCATGTCCGAAGTACCGGGCGTGGTCGACGTGGAAAGCGGCTATGCCAATGGCGAGATCGAGGGCAGCTATCAGGCCGTCCTCGCGCAGGAGCGCGCCCTGCGTTCCGGCGAGAGCAGCCAGCGCAACCATGCCGAAGTGGTCATGGTGACTTACGACCCTGCAAAAACCACGCTGGAAACCATCCTGATCAAGTTCTGGGAAAGCCACGACCCGACCCAGGGCGACCGCCAGGGCAACGACGTCGGCAGCAACTATCGCAGCGCCGTCTACACGCATTCGCAAGCCCAGCAGGAAGTCGCCCTGAAAACACGCGACGTCTACCAGCAGGCGCTGACCAAGGCCGGGCGTGGCGCCATTACGACCGAGATCGCCCCGCTCAAGGCATACTATCCGGCCGAGACCTACCATCAGGACTACCTGAAGAAGAATCCCCAGGGCTATTGCGGCCTCGGCGGCACCGGCGTGAAATACCCTGGGGCAATGAACGCCGCGCCGGCACATACCCAGGCACCCCAACTGGACGGCAAGGCGCTGGCCTTCGATCGGCAACTGGTGGTGTTCGAGGCGGAGGACTGCGCGTTCTGCAAGCAGTTCAAGGCCGAAGTCCTGGACCACTGGCACTCACCCGTCCCCGTAATCCGCACGCTCAACCCCAACCCGCCCACCGGCTGGACATTGGAAAAGGCCTTGTTCGCCACCCCCACCATCGTGCTGTTCGAGCAGGGCAAGGAAGTCTCCCGCTATACCGGCTACGGCGGCGACCAGAAAGGCTTCTGGAAATGGCTGGGCTTTCATCTGCTGACCCCCGAGCAGCAGAAGATCGCCTTCGAGGAAGGCACCGAGCGTGCTTTCACCGGTTCCTATCTGGACGAACATCGCCCCGGTACTTTCGTCGATCCCATCACCGGCGCGCCCCTGTTCCGCAGCAACGCCAAGTTCGAAAGCGGCACCGGCTGGCCCAGCTTCTTCGACCCGATCCCCGGCGCCCTCACCCTGCACGAAGACGGCGCCTTTGGCATGAAGCGCGTCGAAGTGCGCAGCGCCAGTTCCGGCATCCATCTTGGCCACGTCTTCGACGACGGTCCGCCGCCCACCCACAAGCGCTACTGCATCAATGGCAATGTGTTGAAGTTCGTGCCCGACGCGGAGAAATAGGCGCGCCCACGACATTCATCTCGTGGCAAGGCTGTCCCGCAAATCCCACAACCGGAATTCGCCAGCGACGCAACCGTATCTGCAGCCAGGACAAGGTCAGTCCAGGCCCTGATAACGTCGCGCCCTATGGCTGTTTGAGCGGAGACTTGAATTCCATGCCCGCAGGCAGCGAGGCCGAGTCCGCATCGTCCAGCCATTTCAGCACGCGCGTTTGCATGTAAGCGTAGAAGGGGTTGTACCTCAGGCGCAGCAACCATTCCCCCGGAATCTTCAACAGGCCGCGCTCCCCCTTGATCGCCAGATCCCCGAGAAACACCTGGCTATCGTTCGCGGGTGGCTGCTGGCCGTAGAGCGGGTCGTCGGGCGGAAAGGGCAAGGCCACATGCGACAGGGAAACCACCCCGCTCGGCCAGGCAAGGTCGAGTGGTTCCGTATCGGACGTCTCCCGTGACAACGGCGGCTTGTGACGCGCCACGATACGGGTACTGTAGGGATTCTCGTTGCCGACGAAGGTGACCGCAAACGGCAGTTCCGGGTCCAGCATCAGACGATTAGTCAGCGGGCCCGGATCGTCGACCAGAAACTTCGCCTTGATGGCCGCATTGCGGTTGATATCGAACAACACCAGTTCATTGCGACCCGCTGGGAGCCCCATCAGCAGGTGGGTGACGACGGCATCGGTCGTCACCGTCGAATCAACGGTGGACTTGAGCACCAGGATGGGCGGAAACCGCTCGATCGCTGCCGCGTCGCGGACCAGCGCCTGCATGCGCCTGTCCACTTCTGTCGTGACGCGGTGGACCTGGGCACCGGCGTTGGTCGCAAAGGAGTTGTACTTGTAGGGATCGAACTCGTCCATGACTTGCAGGTAAGCCAGTCCATCCAGTCCGGGCAGTCCCGCCAACGTGTCCTTGAACCCGGCAAGCGCACTGGCCGGGTGGATCCTGATCGCCGGCGACATCAACACGAGGCTCGCCGGTACCGGTCCACCACCCGCCGCCAGGGCATCGAGGCTGTAATTCATGGCCAGTGAAGCACCCGTGGAATAGCCGATGATGTGGAGCGGCTTCGATCCCAGCTCGGATGCCAGATGCTGCATGGCCAGCTTGACCGCGGCCGCCATGTCCTGCCAGGTCACATGCCTGAGGCCGGATGGCACGGTGCCGTGCCCCGGCAAGCGCAGGCCAATGACATGGTAACCCTGCTGGTTCAGCGTCTCGCCGAGTGCGCGCATGGTGTAGGGTGAGTCCGACATGCCATGCAGGAGCAGCACGCCGCCGACGGCCGATTGACGGGGCAGTTCGAAGCTGTGGTTCCATTTGACAGGCCGACGTTCCGGGTCTGCTGCGCTACCGTAACTGTAACGTTCCAGTATGTGCGCGGGACCGCGCTCGGTCCTGGCGTAGATGACATCGTCCAGTTGTTCGTACAACCTGCCTTCCAGCGCAAGATAGTCATCGAAGTTGCGCACCTGCCCATCTTCCACCATGGCCGCGGTGAATTCTTCGGTGAGCATTTCCGTGTGCCAGGGTTTCAGGGAGGGGCCGCTGCTGCATCCCTGGACCAGAACCAGCAGCACCGTAAGCAACGGGAACAGGGCACCACGCGCCAGCAAGCGGTTGGGGTGGCCGGTCATGTGCATTTCATACCGTTCTCAGCGGCCCCTTGTCAGCACGAAGTAACGCGTGCCATGCGGTGTCTGCAAAGCGTAAAGCTCCCGGCTACTCGGTGGATCGGTGCCCGTGAAGCGCAAGAACAGGTCGTCGAAAAATTCCGGCGTCTCCAGGCTGAAATTGTGAAAGTTCCGGGTCCGGTTCACCGGCGTCACGTCCACCAGCGACAGCCGGTCGTTGCCCGCCTCCAGCAACTCGGCCACGTCCGCAGCCTGTTCAAGCTGGCCCGGGTTGGCGGGATCCAGTGTGCTTTCGCCCAGCCGCAGGCCACGATTGATGACGCGGCTGACCAGCAGGGCCCGATCGTTCGACGAGACGTAGACCGTGACATTCCTTGCCAGCGCCTTGATCTCATCCTTGAAACGCGTGTTGAACGCCTCGTGGCTGACGTCCGGCGCGGTCAGTACCACGTTCTCGATTTCGGTCTGCGCATCGGCAAGGTCGGCATCCTGGTACAGAATGCTGAAGGCATCCACTACCACCTGGGCACCCATGCTGTTCGCCATCAACCAAAGCCGCTTCGGCCGTACCTCCTGGATGATCAGCTTGAGGGTATCGGCCAGTTCGGCACCGGACGCCTGCGCCACCTGGCGCGCGCGCCGATAACCACGCAGCGACGATCCCTGGTTGCCCGGCCAGTCGAACACCACCACGGGTGTGTCGATGTCCAGCACGGATGCCAGGAAGGCCGTCTTCCGCAGCGCCGACGGAAAGGCCTCGCGGAAACCGTGCACCGCGAGCAGCAGTGACCGCTGCGGTGACGCCTCTACCTGCTGTCGCAGTTCATCAATAAATGCCTGCTGCTCCAGCGAGCGCACGTCCCGCAAGTTGATTTCTTCATTCAGGAACCATTTGCTCGGATCAATGATCATGCCCAGCCCAAGCGAGGGCTCTATGCTGGTATCGAAGGAACCGAACTTCAGCGAGTTCTCGCGCTCCGACTTGTAGCGCCCCTCGATCGGTCCCTGCAGATCGCCCGGCTGGCGATTGCTCACATAGAAGAAGCGGAAAGCGTCCTGATCCTCCAGCTTTGCGACATGCAGGCGCCGGAACGCAAAGGCTTCCGCATGCTCCAGCATGGTCCGCGTGCCCACCGTATAGATGTATAACGCCAAGCCGATGAGAAACAGCAAACCGATGGCGGCTCCCCACAGAATTCCACGTTTGAATCTGGCCATCATCACCCTGTCATGATTCGGCAACCCTGGATTGCCCGACAAACCGAAATGTCACATTGTGTCGTTCCGGGCGAAACGACACCTGCTGTTCTCCAGGCTGCACAAGCCGTCTACCTGAAGGCAGCCAAGGTCGCCCCCCGCCGCTTCAGGGAAGCGGGGCGCCGGCACAACGCGCCATGGTCTAACAGGCCATAACACGTCTTGCACATGCGCCGGTCGCCGGTCAGTCGATGTCGAGATCGATCTGCTGGAGCACCTCGAACGGCTTCGGCGGGTTGGCGCTCTGCTGCGGCTTGGAGCCGGGTAGGATCTCGAAGTCCGGCGTGAAAGGCACGAGGATCGAGCGCAACTGGTCGAAACCCGTGCGGTCGCCGTCGAACGTCGCCTTGCCGACCTTGATGAGGTCGTCGAACGACACCTGTCCCATCATCACCCCGTTGAGGTCGGCACGGTTCACCGTGATCGTGAGATCCGGCTTCGGCACCTGAAAGCCCTTGATGGTGGTCAGGGTTGCATTGCTCATCTCGACGGCATACTCCTCGCCGTTGTCCGGGGTGATGAGGTTGATGCTGAATTTCATGCCTTCGGCCTTCTTCGGATCCATGCTGATGGCGACGAAGTCGAGCCACTGCTCGGTGCTCATCGCCCGCACGACGTCGGGGACGGCGGAGCGAACCGGTACGCCGCCCGGCATCCCGTTGCGCAGCTCGAACGCGCCCTGCAGGAAGGTGTTGCGCACGCTGGTGCTCTCGGCCTGGTAGCCGAGCTGCTCGTAGACGTCGGCCAGCAGCCGGCGCCCGGCCTGGTTACTCGGCTCGGCGAATACCAGCTTGTTGAGGATTTCCGAGGCAGCGAGATAGGACCCCGCGTCATACAACTGCTGACCTTTCGCGAGGATTTTCTCCGCGCCGCCCATCATCTCGACGTAGAGCGGCGCGGAGTCCGAAGGTGACAGCGGGATCAGGTTCACGGGGTTTCCGTCGAAGTGGCCGATGAAGCGGTTGACGACGCCGCGTACGTTGTTCTGCACGTCACCGTGGTAGCTGCGCGCCGCCCAGTCCTGCTGCAGGCTCTTCGGCACCTCGTAGACGTTGTGGATCTCGTTGATCGTCACGCCCTGGTTCACGTAGTGCAGCGTCTGGTTGTTCAGGTTGGCGTAGACGTCGCGCTGCGTTCGCAGCACTTCCTTGATGCGGTCGTTGCCCCAGCGCGGCCAGCTGTGGGATGCGAACATCACCTCCGCCTCGGGGCCGAACTTGTAGAGCGCCTCGTTGATCTCCTTCGACCAGTTCAGCGCATTGCGCACCGCGGCGCCGCGGGTCGTGTAGATGTTGTGGATCGTGCCGGTGATGATCTCAGACGACCAGAACGCCTTGAATTGGGGGAAGTAGGTGTTCATCTCCACCGGCGCCTCGGTATCGGGCGCGTTCTGGAACACCATCTTGACGCCGTCGAGCGTGATCTCCTCGAATTCCTTACTGATCAGCCGATTCGGGGCTATAAGGCCGGCGGCGCCGGCAGCGACGTTCTTGCCGATCGCCTGGTCGACATGCCCGAACGGATTGCGCTGCAGCAGCACGGCATACTGCCATTGCATGCGGCGGTTCATCGCCGTGCCTGCAAAGACGTTCTCGGAGATTGCCGCGTCCATGAATCCCGAGGGCGCGATCAGCATGACCTTGCCGCTCACCACGTCGGCCTCGTCCACGACACCGCGCACGCCGCCGAAGTGGTCGCCGTGCGAGTGCGAATAGACGACACCCACCACCGGCCGCTTGCCGAGTTTCTCGTTGATGAATTCGAGCGCCGCGCGGGCGGTTTCCTTGGCCGTCAGCGGGTCGAACACGATCCAGCCGGTATCGCCCTTGATGAAGCTGATGTTGGCCAGGTCGTAGCCGCGCACCTGGTAGATCCTGCCCGGCACGACTTCGTAGAGACCGTATGCCATGTTGAGGACGGCCTGGCGCTGCAATGAGGGATTGATGCTCGGGAAGTCCTTGTCCTGCAGCAGCCACTCGTAGCTGCCCATATCCCATGCCACGTTGCCGGCATCGGCCATGATCTGCTTGTAGGGTGGTGCCGCGATGAAACCCTTCTTGGCCTCCTCGAAGTCGCGCTTATCCGCAAACGGCAGCGTGGCCAGCAAACCGTTGCGGATCTCGAGTGTGAAGGTCGAGGGCTGCTTGCCCTGCGGATCAAAATGACTGTCCTGGGCGCCCATGGCCGCAGGCAAGTGCGACGAGACCGACAGCGCGACTAGTAATGAAATGATTGAAGGGACACGCATTCTCATGGACTTCTCCTCAAAGAAACAGATTGATTCGGTAGCTGGCTGCAACACTATAGCGGGTAATAAACGCCCTTCTAATCTCTTAATCTCTTGTCAAGAAAATATAACATTTTCCAAGGAAAGTACTGGACAAATTGGTTTGCCGCGTGTCCTTCGACTGCGCTCGGGAGAGCGTTCGACAAGGATCTCCTGAGCCCCGTCGAAGGGCCTGTCCTGAGCGGAATCGATGGGCTCACCATGAACGGAACCAATACGTTGCCGTTCGTCCCGAGCCTGTCGAGGGAAGCTTGTCGAAGGAAGCCTGTCGCTAGTGGAAGTGCGGTGGTTCACCGAATACCTCCGTCAGCGGCGAGCGTGCCCGAAAGGCCACGAACGTCTCGTAGCATCGACTCGACTCCACGCACAGCGCCGAACCCTCACTGGTCTTGGTCGCGTCGAAACGGTAGATCGATTTCCCCTTCTTGATCGTCTCGATTACCTTGATATCGGCGATCTTCATCCGGTCGATCGTCAGCGGGTTATCGGAAAGAATCGCGAAGTCGGCGAGCTTGCCGACTTCGATCGAGCCCTTGGTCTTTTCCTCGAAGTGCTGGTAGGCCGCCCAAAGCGTCATCGCCTTGAGTGCGACGATCGGCTCGACGCGCTGTTCGGGGCCCAGGACCTGGTTCGAGCGCGTGGTGCGATTCACCGTCGCGGACAGCACCCGCATCGTGTCGGGAAACGCCACGGGTGCATCATGGTGCGAACTGAACATCATGTCGTTCCTGACCATCCAGCCGGTGGGCGAGATGTTGGCCGCGCGCTCCGGTCCGAGCACGGTATCGAGATACCAGTCGCCCCAATAAAACGTGTGCATCGGAAATAGCGCAGGAAATATTCCGAGCTCCTTGATCTTTGGCACCTGGTCTTCGCGTAGTGTCTGCCCGTGAATCATCACCGGCCGCCGGTCCTGGCCCAGATACTGCGCCGATGCAATCGACACCGCCTTGATCAACTGGTCGATGGCGGCGTCGCCATTGGTGTGGGTAATGATCTGCCAGTTGTTGCGATAGGCCCGGCTGACCGCCGCGATCGCCTGGTCGTCGCTCAATGCGGGGTAGCCTGCATAGCTCGGTGGCTGGCCCGGCGGCGGCGTAAGGTAAGGCTGCGACAGCCACGCGGTCCGGCCCTGGGGTGATGCGTCGAGGGTGAGCTTTACGCCCCCGATGCGCAAGCCATTGTGATAGGTGCGGCTGAAATACGGCCCATTCATGAATCCGCCGTCTTCTGGAATGAGCAGGACTTCCGGATACAGCACCGCATCGATCTTGAGCCGGCCAGCCTCGGCGGCCGCAACGTACAAGTCGACGTTGCCGGGCAATGCACGCCCTTCCTGCGCGGTGGTGTGACCGTACTTCACGTAGAGGTCCTGTCCGGCTTCAAGCAGCGCCAGTTGCTGCTTCAGTGTCAACTTGGGCATGATCCTCAGGAACTCGCGGATCAGCACGGTTCCTTCCATTACGCCGCTGGGCGCCCGGGTGCCTGGCTTGCGTCGGATTACGCCACCCTGCGGGTCTTCGGTCGCTGCCGTGATCTCGGCCATCTGCAGCGCCTTGCTGTTGAGCGCGTGCAGATGGCCGGACTGATGGATGACGATGATCGGCAGATCCGTCGAGACGGCGTCGAGATCCTCGGCCGTGGGGTGGCGCTGCTCCACAAGCTGCGAGTCGTCGTAGCCGAATCCGATGACGACGCCGAAGTCGCGTGCGATGTTTGAGGTTGCCATCCATTTACGCAGCTGCTGCTGAAGGTCAGCGATGGATCGCACCGGACCGTCCGGAGGCGGTAACAGGTTCGCCGCCATCGCCTGCACGCCGGCGCCCCACATGTGGCCGTGCGCGTCGATGAATCCGGGGATCATGGTCCTGCCCCCGAGATCGATCATCGTCGTCCTAACGCCTTTTTGCGCTTTCTCGACGGCGTTGCGCGATCCGACGGCAACGATCTCTCCTCCCTTGACGGCGACGGCCTCGGCAGTCGGGAGCCTGTCATCCACGGTGATGATCGGGCCACCGAAGTAGATCGTATCCGCATCGGCTGCGATCGCCGGAGAAAGACTGGCGAGCAAGGCGACAAACGCCCCCACACGAGCAGTGGTCAAGGCCAACCTCATCATGGTTCTTCCCCTCATCATGGTTCCTCGATCGATCGCATCAGGATGGATGCGCGGCCGCACCGGATTACAGGCGCGATGGGCACTATTTTCACTGAAACGCGCGTCCGGTGGGTGAATCGCCCCGGCTTTCCCAGGGAAACCCTGAACAAGTCCTTCGACAGGCTTCCCTCGACAGGCTCGGGACGAACGGCAACGTATTGGTTCCGTTCATGGTGAGCCTGTCGAACCATCATGGTGAGCCCATCGATTCAACTCAGGACAGGGCCTTCGACGGGGCTCAGGACATGCTTGTCGAGTCACCCTGAAAACCGTCTTGTTCGGGGCTTTCCCGGGTGCTCACGGGCCGGTTCCAATTTCGCCTGTCGAATCACACTGTCAGCAAGCTGTTCAGATAGCGTAGGCACCCGGTGTCTGATCGCGCTACTCGAGGCCGGTGACGGCACGCCCCTGTTTCTTCAGTTCAAGCAGGCGACGTCATCCGTTCTCGAACCCCATCTCGGGGCCAGCGCCTACGAGCAGGCAGGTCAACGTGTGGTCGAAGGCCAGCGCCTGATCCAGGCAACCAGCGACGTTCTGCTTGGCTGGGCGCGGCGGTCAGGCAAGGCGTCTAGAAAATCAAATCTCGTTGCTAAATGCATTGGCCCCGAGCACACCACGAATGGCGCGCCAACGGCGGGCGGCCTGCGAGACCGGGATCACAGCCGCGACAAACTGCCGCGGACCTATTTGGCCCTCCCAGGCGCCCCAGCGCCTGCCTCGACGCCGGTGACGAAAGCCTTGAGGCCGCTGCTGGAACGGATGATCAGCTTTTCGATCTCGATCGCGAGGAAGAACACCAGGCCGCCTGCGAACAGGATCGGCCACACGTGCAACGGCACCGCCTCGTTGCCGAAGAGCCTCTGCAGAGGACCGAAGTAAGTGAAGAGCAACTGCAGGACGATGACCGCGCCGATGCCAAGCGCCACGAATTTGTTCTCCAGATGCGACTTGACGGACAGCGAGCTGTCGATCAGGTAGCGGCTGTTCAGCAGGAAGAAGCACTGCCCGATGGTAATGGCATTGACGGCAACCGTGCGCGCCAGCGCATCGGAAGCACCCTGGCCCTTCATCCAGAAGAAGGCCCACAGCGTGAAGCCCAGCAGCGTCAGGCCGACGAAGATGACGCGCCAGATCCCGAAACCCGTCAGGATGGGTCGGTCCACTGCGCGCGGCGGTCGGCTCATCACGTCCTTCTCATGCGGTTCGAAGCAGATTGCCAGGCCGAGCGCGACCGAAGTCACCATGTTGACCCACAGCACCTGGGGCGCGGTGATCGGCAGCGTGAAGCCAAAGAAGATCGCCACGGCGATGACCAGTCCCTGAGCGACGTTGGTCGGAAACAGGAACAGGATGGCCTTCTCGATGTTGTTGTAGACGGTGCGCCCTTCCTTCACCGCCGCGCTGATCGATGCGAAGTTGTCGTCGGCAAGGATCATGTCGGCCGCTTCTTTCGTCACCTCAGTGCCCTTGATGCCCATCGCCACGCCGATGTCGGCCTGCTTGAGCGAAGGCGCGTCGTTCACGCCGTCGCCGGTCATGGCGCAGATCTGCTGGTTCGCCTGCACCGCCTTGACCAGACGCAGCTTGTGCTCGGGGCTCGTGCGCGCGAAGACGTCGACATTGCGCACCGCTTCCTGCAACTCGGCCTCGTTCATCTCCTCGATCTCGGCCCCGATGATGGCGGTCTTGCCGTCGCCGATGCCGAGCATCTTTGCGATGGCGGCGGCCGTGATCCGGTGGTCGCCGGTGATCATCGTGACACGGATGCCGCCCGCGTGGCATTCGGCCACGGCCTCGATCGCCTCCTTGCGGGGCGGGTCGAGCAGGCCGATGAGTCCGATCAGGACGAGGTTCTTCGGCAGGTCTGCCGGGCCAAGGCTGCCGGCCTGCAGCCCCGGGGTTTCGAGCCACGCCAGCCCGAGCACGCGCTCACCCTGGCCGGCAAACTTGTCGGACACCCGCTGGAAATGCTCGCGATCGATCGGCGTCTGAGTGCCATCGGCGAACTGCTGTCGGTCGCAGCTCGCCATGATGATCTCGGGCGCACCTTTGACGAACAGCACCTCCTTGCCGTCTGCACCGCGGTGCAGCGTGGCCATGAACTTGTGTTCGGACTCGAAAGGGATCGCGTCGATGCGCGGGTATGCGGCCTGTTCGGCGTCACGTTGCATGCCGAGCTTGTTGGCGAATGGGTAGAGGGCCCCTTCGGTCGGATCGCCCTCGACCTTCCACTTCCCGTCCGCCTGGAACAGCTCGGCGTCGTTGCAAAGCAGCGAGTTGCGACCGAGCAGCTCGAGCAGCCGATTCCTTTGGGCGGGCTGCCCGCCTTCTGTGACCTCGCCTTCGGGAGCATAGCCGTTGCCGCTCACCTTGTACTCGGACTCGGCCGATGCCGCCGACACGACCATCATCTCCATCAGCGTCAAGGTTCCGGTCTTGTCCGAGCAGATGCGCGATACCGAACCGAGCGTTTCCACGGCGGGCAGGCGCCGGATGATCGAGTGGCGGGACGCCATGCGCTGCACGCCGATAGCCAGCGTGATCGTGATGAGCGCCGGCAGGCCTTCAGGAATCAACGACACCGCGATGCCGACGATGGCCTGGAACAGTTCGACGAACTCCATGCCCATGACCCAGCGGCCATAGGCGAAAACGACGACGGCCACGATGGCGACGACCACGGTGATCATGTTGCCGAGCTTCTTGATCTGGCGCAGCAGCGGCGTCTCCAACGAGCTCACCTTGGCGAGCAGCTGGTTGATCTTGCCGAGCTCGGTCTCGCTCCCGGTCGCGACCACGATGCCGGTCGCACGGCCGGAGATGACCATCGTGCCCGAGAACACCATGCTGTGCCGGTCGCCGACCGTGGACTTCTCGGCTACCGGATTGGCAGCCTTCTCCGCCGGCACCGACTCGCCGGTGAGGGCCGCCTCCTCGGTTCGCAGATTCTTGAGGTCGACCAGCCGCAGGTCCGCCGGGATCTTGTCGCCGGATTCAAGCAGGACGATGTCGCCCGGCACCAGATCCTCGGCCGGCATCATGCGCGTCTCGCCGCCACGCACCGTCCGCGCCTCGGCCGAAAGCATGTTGCGGATCGAGTCGAGCGCCTTCTCCGCCTTGCCCTCCTGGATGAAACCGAGCAAGGCATTGAGGATCACCACGCCGAAGATGATCCCTGCATCGAGCCACAGCCCCAGCATGAGCTTGACGAAGCCGGCCCCGAGCAGCACAAAGACGAGAACATTGTTGAGTTGGGCGACGAAGCGTATGAACGCGCTGCGCTTCTTGCCTTCGGGCAGACGGTTCGGCCCGTACTTCTGCTGGCGCGCCGCGGCTTCGCCGGCGTCGAGGCCCTGGTCGACGCGGGTGGCCAGCCGCCGCGCCACATCGTCCGCAGCAAGCGCATGCCAAGCCGTCGTGCCACTCGCAGCCGTCATCTCATCTTCGACCGACATCATATTTCTCCTCAGGTGTTGGCGTGCTCAGCGAATGGGCCGATCGCAGCAGGGTTGGGTAGCAGCATGCATCGTTGCGCTCGACTCGACAACCGGTCTTCGCATCGGCGCGGGCATCAGAACTTATCGGGGACGAACCGGTAGGGGTAGACGGGCTCGCTGTATTTTCCGCGTTTTTGCCGCTCGGGGAACTGCACCGTGCTCCGGGGCAGCTTCTCGTAAGGCACGCTCGCCAGGATGTGACTGATCACGTTCAGACGCATCCGCCGCTTGTCGTCGGAGTGCGCGACATACCAAGGCGCCCACTCGGTGTCGGTCGCGAGGAACATCTCGTCGCGTGCGCGCGAGTAGTCGTACCAGCGGCTGTAGGACTGCAGATCCATCGGCGAGAGTTTCCAGGTCTTGCGTCCGTCGTTGACCCGGTCCCTGAGTCGCCGGCTCTGTTCGGCCTCGGAGACTTCGAGCCAGTACTTCAGCAAAATGCAGCCCGAGTCGACGATCGCGCGCTCGACCCGCGGCGCGGCCTCGAGGAAGAACTTCGCCTCGGCCTCGGTGCAGAAGCCCATCACGCGCTCGACGCCCGCGCGGTTGTACCAGCTGCGGTCGAAGATCACCACTTCGCCAGCGGCGGGAAGGTGCTGCAAGTAGCGTTGGACGTACATCTGCGACTTTTCGCGGTCGGTGGGCGCGGGTAGCGCTAGTTCGCGGAAGACGCGGTGGCTCACCCGCTCGGTGATCGCCTTGATCACGCCGCCCTTCCCCGCACCGTCGCGCCCCTCGAACACAATGCAGAGCTTGAGCCCTCGGTGCTTGACCCACTCCTGCAGGTGGACCATCTCGACATGAAGCTTCTTCAGTTCGCTCTCGAAGACGCTCCGCGAGAGCCCCTGCCGCCCGGTAGCGGCGTCCTTGGGCGCGCCTGCGGCTTCGTGCGTCTTCGAACCCTTGCGCTTGTCCTTCTTCACGTTCATATGCGGTTCCTCGTCGATAATGTTCAGAGATTGCCTAGATCCGGCGCCGGACCGGATGGCACGGGTCAGGTCATCGGAAGACTATGCGGACAGTTCGCCAACGAGAACGCTGCGTGGCAGCACCGAGATCGCCATGTGCTCGGCCACACTGTAGAGGCGCCGCAGCCTGTCGAGTATCTCGAGTTGCACACGGAGCCTGAGCAGGCGATCCGGTTCGTCCCCGGCGAGATGCACGGCCTGTTGCCGGTGAAACGCGGAAGTGAGTTCCAGGATCGCGTCGCGACTCGCGACAACGGCCTGGGCCGCCCGCTCGTCCATTTCCACCAGCGCTTGCAGCGCGGAATGCGCTGACTGCTGGATCGTCTGGAACAGCCGTTCCAGCAGATCGGTAGTCTCTCTCGAAGGGGTGGTATTCGCCTCTTTCAGGGTCTGGGCCAACGGGGCCAGTTCGCGGCTGATCGCCGCGCTCATGTTCTCGATTTCGCCGCTGGCGGCAACCAGCCGTGCATGCTCGTCGGCTTCGGCGTCGCTCAATTCGGCGCGCCCGACATGTTGCAGGTAGGCGAGCACCGCTTCCCGCAGCACCACGATCTGGTCATGCTGCTGCGACAGTTCGCTCAGATCCCTGGCTTCGAGCGCAGACCTGACCTTTGCCAGCATTCCTTCGGTCAGTTCCGCCATGTGGCCGAGCTCCATGCGCGCACGTTCCAGGGCCATCGATGGCACCTGGATCAATGCGTCGTCGAGATACATGGGGCGGATGATCGCCCGCTCCTCGACCGCCCGCTCCGGGATCAGCTTGACGGCCATCGTCGCAAACAACGCGGCGAACGGCAGGAAGAACAGCGTGTTGGCAGTAGCCCAGATGGTTGCGGCATTCGCGATCTGGCGCGGCACCTCCTCGGCGAGCCGCTCCACACCCTGCAGATGCGCGGCCACCGGCGAAATCATCTCGGCGAGTCCGGCGAGCTGCGCGATGAACGGCAACCAGATCACGGCACCCAGCACATTGAACAGGACATGCACGGCTGCCGCGCGCTTGGCATCCTGGGGCTTGCCGATCGCGGCGAGTATCGCCGTGATCCCGGTGCCGATCTTGGCCCCGAACAGGATCGCGATCCCTGCCGGCAGGGAAAGCAGTCCCTGGGTCGCCATGACAACCGAAAGGCCGATGGTTGCCGAGGACGATTGCACCAGTGCCGTAAATACCGCGCCGGCCAGCATCCCCAGCACCGGGTTCTGCAAGGACTGCAGCAACTCGGCAAAACCCTCGTGCGTGCGCAATGGAGACATGGCCGTGCCCATCACCGCCATGCCATAGAAGATCAGACCCAGCCCCATGAGCATGGCGCCATAGTGGCGTGCGACGCCCTGCTTCAAGACGAAGCTCATGAAAAACCCGATGGCGATAAGCGGGTAGGCAAGAGCGGTCGTGTTGAACGCAACGATCTGTGCCGTGACCGTGGTGCCCACATTGGCGCCGAATATCACCCCGACCGACTGCACCAGGGTCATGATCCCGGCACTCACGAAACCCACCACGAGCACCGTGGTCACCGAGGACGACTGGATCACAGCGGTCACGAGGGCCCCGGTGATGGCACCCAGAAAAGCGTTGCCGGTCAGCTTGGCCAGCAGCACGTTCATCTGCTTCCCGGCGGCCGCCTTCAAGCCGTCGGTCATCTTCTCCATGCCGTACAGGAACAGCGCGAGCCCGCCGAGCAGTTCGATGGTCATTGTCAGGGGGTTTAGTTCAGCCATGATCAACCTCGCTGTAATTGTGAGCAATACGACGAACCGGCTGCTTCGCCGCACTGAGGCTCGTTCCACCGCCCATTGGCGTTACCGGACGATCCGTAGCGGGCGGCATGTGCCGCACCGACCTGCCGCCGGCAGTCTTCATTCCCGCCCCCGCAGGACGAGGAACGCGGCCGGGTCGGGATGGCAAGTGCGGCCACGGGCCGACACCGCCCGCCTGCGGCCGCATTTAATGATACGCGCCCGCCAGCTCCTCGTTCACCAGCGTCACCAGCTGCTCCCAGCCCCAGGTCGGCAGCGGCTTGCCGTTGACGAAATACTCCGGCGTCGCAGTGACCTTCATCGTGGTCGCGTCGTCCAGGTCCTGGCGGACCAGTGCAACGACAGCCGGCGAATTCATGTCGCTGCGCAGCTGCTCCATGTCGAGGCCCAGCCCTTCCAGGTGCGTCCAGGCCCGCTCCGGATTCGCCACGTGATTGGCTACCCAGTCGTTCTGCGCAGCCAGCAGCGCCTCCAGCGCTTCCACATGCTTGCCCTGCTTGCCTGCTGCATAGAGCATCGCCACCACCTGGTCCGAATTCGCATGAAACGGCGCGTAGCGCAACGCCACGCGAACCTGTCCGGGGTGATCTTCCGCCATCTGCTTGACCCGCGGATAGAAGTCCCTGCAGGTGCCGCAGGCCGGGTCGAGGAATTCCACGATCTCGACCTTCGCGTCGGCGGGGCCGTGCATCGGCGAGTGCATGCGCACCAGCGCCGAGCGCGATTCAGTCGCGGCCTGCTGGGCCTCCTCGCCCTGCTTCGACTTGAAGATCAGCATGCCCGCCACGAAGGCGGCGAGCAGGATCACGGCGGCGGAGATGAACAGCGTGGATTTCTTCATTATTGGGCACCCTTGTTGAAATGCGTCAGCACGAGCAGGCCGACAATCGTGGAAAAACTCAGCACCGACAGCAGCGGCAGCGTGACGAAGCCGAACAGCTTGATGACGTCTACCGAGCACGGCACGCCCACGCTGCACGGCGTCACCCGCTCCGGAATCAGCCCGGCGGTCACCCCCCAGTGGAACAGCGCGATCAGCAGGCCGACCGCGGCCAGCGGCAGCGCATAGCGCACCACCCGGCGGTCGAACGGAAACAGCCCCGCCGCCAGGACCAGCACCAGCGGAAACATGCAGATGCGCTGATACCAGCACAGGATGCAGGGCGCATGGCCCATCACCTCGCCGATGAACAGGGCGCCCAGCGTCGACAGCGTGGCCACCAGCCAGGCCAGGAAAAGCAGCGTCCAGCCGGTTTGCTGGGGAATGGGGGTGGGTGTCATGAGGCTGGAGATATTAAGTCAGGCTTCAAAGTTGGAGCAACAAGCCAGGCAAAGAAATGAATTAGAAGTAGACCCATTAACGCGATTTGCTGCGCTCTTGTTCGCTGCTGCGAATGAATCGCGACAAATGGAAACTGGCGAGCTTCACATCATCGGGTGTTAAACACTGTGGCTCTTTTTCCAGAAACCCTGGGAGTGCCTTGGGTTCCAGAACCCAGATGTTTCGATTGCCGCCCTCACTCCGCTCGATAAACCAGCCAGGAAAAACAACAACCGGAAAAACATCGAACTTACGTCCCGTGCTTTCGGATAACAAGCTCTTGAGCCACGATGCCTGGGCACGTGCTTGCACCAACGGATTTCGAACAGGTTCGCGACCAGCTAACGTGAGCTGTTCTCCATCGAATTTGATGCGTGCTTCACCACGCTGCGGTTTGCTCCAGGTCTTGGTCTCAACCGTAAATACGCCAGCCGGCCCGATCAAAACATGGTCCACATTGAATCCGGTACCAATCAGGTCGTGGAAGACTTGATACCCACTCCCACGTAATCGCTCGAGAAATTGTCCAACCACTTTTTCGCCTTCGATGCCTTGTTTCAGTGCGTGTACTTGAGGGCGAGTTTTCCAAATACGCCATGCAGCAAACCCAGCCACCAAGACAGCGGCAACTGTAAAAGCGACAGGGCTGGGAGGCCGCATCCAGTAGTAGCGCCACCATTCCATTACGGCCAACACTATGAAGACCATGGCAAGCATTAGTGGAGTCTCAAGCTTGTCTTCAAACAACTTGCGTCGCTCTTCTTCAAGCGACTGCCCAGGCGCACGCAGCGGTTTGTCTTTAATTGGTGATTTGATTGATTCGCTCATGCTGGCTGAGACAGACTCACGTTCATGCCCCCAAACACCCTGCCTCTTGGTCTTGGGTGTCTTGTTCTCAATTTTGTTGTCGCTGAATTTGCCGCCCCCTCGTTCCTCAGCCTGCAACCAAGATCGCAGATTGCTGCGAGAGTGACATTGCGCTTAAGCATCTCGACTGTGCAACCTTCTATCAAAGCAGATTCCCTAACCGCCACGCTAATACATCTTGAAGTGGATACATTCGTTGCTCGCTGGGAAGAAACAAAGGCTTTCCTTCCAATTCTGTAAAAATTCTGTGATCCAGAATCCGGCTATCGAGCATCTTGCTGATGTGCCATTTGTAATCCGGACCGGGGGCGATCAATGCGGTATCCATCGCCCAATGCATATTTGGAGTAAGTGCCAATCCGTTACGCGGGTCGTCGTTTCCGCTTTGGCTAAAGGAGTGGATATGCGCCGCCTCAACCATGGCCGTTCCATCAGACAAAACCAGTCTCAGCCCTGTTGCAGCACAACGATAGTCGTAAATGTCCGTGACCAACCGCCTGAAAGCCGGGCTCCTGATGTATTCAGGCGTGCTTGATTCAGTAAGAAGGTTGTCTGACAGATCACGCAACTTGTGTTCATATGAACTAATCTGCTTGCCCTGTTCTACAACCTGCTTCAAATCCGATAGGCCTCGATCAAACCAGTAACTAGCCAAGGCCTCACTTAGGCGATCTGTGGCCTGTGCGGCCTGCAGCATCTCATAGAGGTCATGATCGAGTTCAACATGCGAAATGTTGTCGGTAATGGCATTTGCACTTCTCGCCGATTGCATCGCTTCAACAACCGCCTCGCGCCCAGGTAACGCCTTAATATGCCAAAAGCTGGCCTCCCCATTTCTCAATTTTCCTTTCAAATGAAAAAATGGAAAGTATGGATTGGGGTGATCTCCCTGTGCGCGAACCGCGCTGAAATAATGCAAATAACGCTCGAGTAGAGCTGGAGAATAGGTAATGTGGTTCTCGCGCAAGCCACCACTTCGCGCCAGATCAAACAAAGCTAGCAGCATGCAAATTTTATGTGGACTTGCCCGCCCATGGACTTGGTTGACACTGAGTAGCGTCAGCTTCCTAATGTAGTCTTCAACAGACAAGTGAACATCTCCACACAGTTAAACCACTTGAGTTGTTAAGCCCACCACCCAAGGCTTTTCAACCGCACACGAATGAATGCGGGAGCAACATTACATGAATCAGCGCGGTGCATGGGAATCCAAATATCCCTGAAGAAATTGTCGGACCATCAAGTATCGAGCCTAGCCGCAAACTAATCAGCCCAGCGGACCCGGCGGCTGCCAGATGCCGTCCCACGCCGACTGCGTCGACACCCGCACGCGCTCGGGCAGCGTGAGCTTGCGCTGGTAGCTGACGTGCAGCACCCTGCCCCGCCGACAGGCGCCGCGGATGATCTCGTCGCTGGTCGCGAGTTCGTCCACCAGGCCCAGCTCCAGTGCCTGGCTGCCGAGCCAGGCCTCGCCGGTGCCGACCTTGTCCATGTCGAGCTGGGCGCGGCGCTCCTGCACGAATTCGCGGAAGCGCGCGTGGATTTCCTCGAGTTCCTCGCGCAGCTTGTCGCGGCCGGCTTCGGTGTTTTCGCCGAACAGGGTCACGGTGCGCTTGAATTGGCCGGCGGTGAATTGTTCCCAGTCGATGTTGCGCGCCTGCAGCCAGCGGTGAAAGTTGGGAATCTGCGCGATGACGCCGATGGAGCCGATCAGCGCGAACGGCGAAGCGACGATGCGGTCGGCGGTGGCGGCCATGAGGTAGCCGCCGCTGGCGGCGACAGTGTCGACCATGACGGTGAGCGGCAGCCTGGCGTCGCGCAGCCGCAGCAGCTGGGCGGCGGCGAGGCCGTAGCGGTTGACCATGCCGCCCGGGCTCTCGAGCCGCAAGAGCACGGCGTCGCCCGGCCTGGCCACCTGCAGGATGGCGCTGATCTCCTCACGCAGCGCGACGAATGCCGAAGCGCGGATGTCGCCCTTGAAGTCGAGCAGGTAGCTGCACGGTTCTGCTTCCGTCCGATGCTGCCGCGCCTTGTGCTCGGCCTTGCGCTGCTTGTGCAGGGCCTTGAGCGCCTTCCTGGGAAGCCGCGACGCCTCGATCCTGTCGCCCGCGGCCTCGAACTGGCGGTTGACGTCGGTGACCTGGATTTCACCGATGTGCTTGCCCTTGCGGCGCGACAGCGCGGCCAACCCGGCGACGAGGGCGATGGCGGCCAGCACGAGGGTGGCGGCTTCGGCCAGGAACAGCGCGTATTGCGAGACGAAATTGTTGATCATGCGATGGGATTCCTGTTGTTGATTACCTGTTATCGATCACGCTGTCTTGTTCGTCTTGTTCTGCTGCGAATTTGCCCGGCGACAAAACGGCGCAAGGGCGAAGGCGCCGAATTCACTTGAGGCGACACCTCCAGGCGGAATGGGCAGGCCGCCCCCCTTGAACGCCTCGTCTTTCTTTTTAGACGCTTTCCTTCGCGCCGGAACCTGTGCGGATTCCGCAGCGGATAGAGGCGGGCGGGTGCCGCTCATTCGCGCGCATCGCCCGTCGCGCGGTCGCGGCTGCGGGCCAGCCAGTGCATGGCCACGGCGATGAGCGCGATCGCGACGAACAAGGCATAGGGCGCGAAGCGGTTCACGGTGAAGGCCCAGGCGCTGAGCTCGTTCAGCAGCAGTGCCCACACGCCGATGGCGACATACGTCGCAGCCAATACGACGCCCACGTTCACATACGGGCGCAGCCCGATCAGAAAGCCGATGATGGAACCGACCACCGGGCCGGTCATCCAGAACGGAACGAACACGAAGACGAACAGGCCGACGATGCCGAACTTGCGCACGCTGCCGCCGTGGGTCACGGCAGCGCGATGCATGCGCGACAGAAAAGCCTGCAGGCGCGGCACCCGGATCAGCTGCCGCCAGCTCAGCACGAACAGCGGATACACCACCAGCACCTGGATCGTCTCCACCAGCATGTTGAGCGGCACCACCTGGGCATGGCCAAAGCCGCTGGCGTAGCCGAAGGACATCCCCGCCGCCCGGCCGATGACGAGGTTGAGCCCGGTCATGGCCGTGTAGCCGAGCACGCTGTCGGGAAACAGCTGCCAGGCGATGCCGAACGCCAGGAACATCAGGCTGGTCAGCGCCAGGCCGATACCCAGCAGCCGGCCTTCTGGACTGGCAAAAAGCGTTTTGGACATGTTCCCCCTGCTCCACCACGGTAGCGTGGCACTGTGCCACGACGGCGACTGTTATGGCTGCCTTTGCCGATGGCACGGCGATATTTTTCTGCGTCTCGCCGATGGACTCGCTCATCACCCGGGCCGGGTCGAATTTATTGTTATCTGCCGTTGCGCGCCCCGGTTCAGTTGGGCGAAGCCGTTGTCCAATCGAAAAAGGTGAGACCGGGCACATGAGCAAAGGCCCGGTCGGCGCTGACCAGGGTGCAGTCTTCTGTCAGCGCATGGGTGGCGATGAGCAGACCCATGGGTGCCAGCGGTTTGCCGAGTGCTTCCAGTTCTGCCCGCAATGGGCCGTAACGCGCTGCGCAGTCGGATGTCCAGGCGCGTATGTCGGTGGCCAGCAGCAGGGTGTCGATGATGCTGCGCAGGTCCGGGTTGATGGGCCGGCGTGCGAGGCCAAAACGCAATTCCGCTTCGGTGATGACAGACATGCAAAAGGATCGGTGTTCCAGCGCCTTGCTGAGGCCCGCTGCCTGGCCCTTGACGAGGGCGGAGACGGCGTTGGTATCCAGCATCAGCACTGCGCTCATGGCCAGTCGCGTTCGGCGTGGGGGCCGGTGTCGCGCAGGTCGTCGAGGGCGGTGAGGTCTTCCTGCGGAATATTGGGCAGCAGCCGGTCGCGCAACTTGACCCAGTCTTCAAACTTCTTGTTGCGCGGACTGAGGATGATGTCGCCGGTCACCGGGTCACGCCGGATCAGGACTTCATCGCCTTCGAACCGAAACTCGGCCGGCAAACGCACGGCCTGGCTGCGGCCGTTTTTGAATAGCTTGGCGGTTTGCATGATGCCCCCTCGTGAAACGATTGGTATATACCGTGTTGCATACCACTTATGTGGGAAACGCTCAAGTCAGGCGCAATAGGCTTCGACAGGCTCAGCCCGAACGGTGGTGGGGTTGGGCGGATTGCCGGGGCTGATGTGTCGGCCGCTCCCACCTGTTCGACTTCGAACACAGCCAAAGAATGAAATGATCGATTTTTTTACATGACATCAATGACATGTAAAGAAAATGCCACTTCTCTACACACGTCTAATAGGTCGGCTGAATAATTAACTTTGCCATCGACACGTCAATGAAATAAGTCGATTAACGTCAAATTAATCGACATGTTCAAAGCACCTGGTTGACCTCGAACACCGCATCGATACCCTGCCCGTTCCAGTTGTATTCCAGGGTGGCGGCGTGCAGGCAGCTTTTAAGCAGGACGGTGCGAAAGGCGGCCAGGCATTCGCCGCCGGGGTAACGTACCGAGGGATAGAGGATGCCGTGCGCGCCTTCTGCCCGCAGCGTGCGGCCGATCGATTGCGGATAGGCGTAGTCGTCTGGATCGACAATGCGCGGCTCGGCCTGGCTGGCCTTGCGCAGGTCGGCGACCTTGCCGTGGGCTTCCACGCTGTAGAGCCGCATTTGCAATCGCATCGACGGCTCCTGGGTGGCGGCCATGAACCGGGCGGCGTGATAGCGGGTTTCGGCGATGGCGGTGTCGCGCTTGCGGGCGCAATAGAACACGCCGTAGCTGCCGTCGCTGAAGCGGCTGCCGTGCGGGTTGAGATGGGTGAAGGCCGCCATGATGCAGGTGCTGCCGGGGCCGAACAGCCGTTCCGCCGCAGGGACGAGGCTGATCTCGCCGACTTCGTCGCGAATGCGGTCGTTGGTCATGGCTTCGAGTGCATAGAGGGCGTCGAAATCCTCGGGGCGGGCGACGCGCTCGAACAGGCCGACGGCGGGAAAGCGGCTGGGGATGACGCGGTAAGCGGGATTCCACTTCAGGCGCGTGGTCGGATAGGTCAACACTGGACCAGTCCTTCGACTAGATGTTGATTCCGTTCGTGGTGAGCCCTTCGACCATGCTCAGGAGAGCCTTGTCGAACCATGGACGATCCTTCGACTCGCGCAGGACGAATGGTATGGAGGTAATCCGTTCGTGTTGAGCTCGTCGAAACATGAATGGTCCTTCGGCAGCACAGGATGAATGGTGCATGGGCCATCACTTAGCCAGTCCTTCGACAGGCCTGTCCTGAGCGAAGTCGACGAGCTCAGGACGAACGGCGCGGGTGTCGATGGGCTCACGATCAGGCACGTCGTTCAAGCCCAGCCGCCGCGCCGGGCATCCAGATATTGGCGCACCGCGACCAGGTCGGCGACGTTGCCGCCGAGCATGCGGTCGAGCGCGCTCTTGCCGCCGAAGCCTGGCGCGGTATTGGGCTTTTTCACCCAGGCGTCGGCCGCGTCGGCGGCGGGCAGCAGGATCTGCAGCGCCTTGTAGATGCCGAGCAGGTAGGACAGGCGCTCGAGCGTGTCGCGCTTGAGGTCGGCGGTTTCGGGCGCGGCTTTCCACTTGAAGAAGGTGGAGCGGCCTGGCGATCCCAGCAGCACCATCTGCGCGTCGGTAGTCAGCCCCCAGTCGCGCGCGATGTTGAAGAAGGCGCGCAGGCCGGCGGCGGACAGCGCGCGGCTGCTCGGATCGGGCTGCGGCTGGAGGGTGCGGGCTGGGGCGGGCATGGGGCGGCCGAATTCATAAAAGGACTTATGTGGCCAATGTAGTCCATTTATGGACTTTTTGCAAAGTCGACTGATGGCCCGCGGAGCGGACCGGTAAAGCCTGTCGAATCCCTACGTCACCCGCCCGCTGGCAAACAGGGCCGGAATGTCGAGCGGGATGCCCTGCCCGTCGTGCAATGCCGCGATCTCGGCCAGATGCTCCTGCTTGAAGCGCGCGAGGTCGGGCTCGCTCAACTGCGCGACCAGTCCGCGAAACCCCGCGTACCAGATCACGCGCCACCAGGTTTCGGCGTCGTCCATCGGGTAGCCGATCTGCTGGCGCCGGACCTGCACGTCGCGCAGGCCGGCGCCTTCGAACAGCGCCTGGAACTGTTCCTCGGTACAGACCTTCTTCCAGGTGAAGTCGGGCGGTGCGACGCCGTAGCGCTGGATGCGCTCCAGGAACAGATCGACGTTGGGCGCGAACGCGCCTTCGCAAAAAGAACTGACGACGACCTGGCCGCCGGGCTTCACCTTGCTCGCGATGTGCTGCAGCAGGCCTTGCATGTCGGGCAGGAAAAACAGGCCGAACGAGCAGTTGGCGGCATCGAAGCAGGCATCGTCGAAGCCGATTTCCTGCATGTCCATGGCATGCAGTTCGATGTTGTCGAGACCCAGGCTTTGGGCGCGGGCGCGCGCTTGCGCGAGCATGCCTTCCGAGAAGTCGATTCCGGTGACCTTGCCCTGCGGCAGGTGCGGCGCGATCGCGGTGGCGGCGATGCCGGTGCCGGTGGCGACGTCGAGCAGACGCTCGTCGCCCTGCAGCCGGAACACGTGCGGCAGCAGCGCGGCAGCGTTGTGGAAGAACGCCATGCCGCCGCTGCCGTAGCCCTCGGCTACGGTGTCGAAGGTTTGCTTGAGTTGGGCTTTGCGTTGCTGTTCGTCCATGGGCGCTCCCGCTCGGGTTTTTTCGAGATTACCCTATCGCGCCCGGCGCGGCAGCCAGCCCCTGACGGCGGAATAGGGCCAGGCGAACTATTGCCCCTGCTTGCCCGCCTCGGTGATGGCCACCTGGGCGGCCGCCAGACGCGCGATGGGCACGCGCGGACCGGAGCAGGACACATAGGTCAGGCCGATCTGGTGGCAGAAGCGGATCGAGGCGGGGTGGCCGCCGTGCTCGCCGCAGATGCCCAACTTCATGTCCGGGCGGGTGCCTCTGCCCCAGCCCACGGCCAGCTGCATGAGCTTGCCCACGCCCTTGACGTCGAGCACCTCGAACGGGTTGTCCTGCAGGATCTTGCTCTGGTTGTACATGGGCAGGAACTTGTTCTCGGCGTCTTCGCGCGAGAACGAGAACGTGGCCTGGGTCAGGTCGTTGGTGCCGAAGGAGAAGAACTCGGCCTCCTCGGCCAGGCTTTCGGCCCGCATGCAGGCGCGCACGACTTCGAGCATGGAGCCGAACTTGAAGTTGAGCTTGACGCCGTAGGCGGCTTCGACGTCGGCGCGGATGTCTTCCACCCAGGACTTCACGCGTTTGAGTTCCTGGGCCGTGCACACCTGGGGCACCATGATTTCGGGATGCACCTCGAACCCGGCCTTCTGGCATTCGGCGGCGGCTTCGAGGATGGCGCGGATCTGCATGGCGTAGATCTCGGGGAAGGTCAGGCCCAGGCGCACCCCGCGGTGGCCCAGCATGGGGTTGACCTCGAACAGCGCGCGCACCTTCTTCAGCATGGTCTCCTTTTTCAGGATGGCCTCGTCGACCAGCGCCGGGTCGGCGGTCAGCTGCACCTGGGGATGGGTGTCGCGCGTGCGGTAGATGAAATCCACGGCGTCGTGCAGCACCTGCATGCCGCGCACGGTGGCGCGCAACGTGTGCAGCTGGTCGAGCTCGTCGACCAGCTGGTCGGCGGTGGGCAGGAATTCATGGATGGGCGGATCGAGCAGGCGGATGGTGACCGGGCGCGGCGCCATCGCCTTGAAGATGCCGGCGAAGTCCTCGCGCTGGATCGGCAGCAGCTTGTTGAGCGCCACCTGGCGGTCGGCGGGGTTCTCGGCGACGATCATTTCGACCACGATGGGCAACCGCTCGACGTCGTTGAACATGCGCTCGGTGCGGCACAGGCCGATGCCCATGGCACCGAACTTGAGGGCGCGTTCGGCGTCATGCGGGGTGTCGGCGTTGGCCATGACCTTGAGCGTCGCCATGCCGTCGGCCCACGACAGCAGCGTGGCCAGCTCGGGCGAGAAGTCCGCCTCGATCATCGGCACTTCGCCCAGGTAGACGTTGCCGCTGGTGCCGTCGATGGTGATGACGGCGCCCTCGCCGAACACCTGGTTACCGACGACGGCCTGGCGCGAGCGCACGTCCACGTGGATGCCTTCGGCGCCGGCCACGCAGGGCTTGCCCATGCCGCGGGCGACGACGGCGGCGTGCGAGGTCTTGCCGCCGCGGCTGGTGAGGATGCCCTGGCTGGCGAAGAAGCCGTGGATGTCCTCCGGCTTGGTTTCCTCGCGCACCAGGATGACCTTTTCTCCGGCGCGGCCCAGCTTCTCGGCGCGGTCGGCGTCGAACACGGCAATGCCGGAGGCCGCGCCGGGCGACGCCGGCAGGCCGCGCGCGACGGGCCGGGCCTGGGTCTTCGGATCGAGCCGGGGGAACAGCAGCTGTTCCAGCATCTCGGGCTGGATGCGCATCAGCGCCTGCGTCTGGTCGATGAGGCCGTCCTTGACCATTTCCACCGAGGTGCGCACCAAGGCGGCGGCATTCATCTTGCCGTTGCGGGTCTGCAGGCAGAACAGCGTGCCCTTCTCGATCGTGTATTCGTAGTCCTGCACTTCCTTGTAGTGGAATTCGAGCTGGTTCCTGAGCTCGACGAGTTGCCGGTACAGGTCGGGCATTTCCTTTTCGAGTTCGGCCACGGGCTTGGGCGTGCGGATGCCGGCCACCACGTCCTCGCCCTGCGCGTTGGTGAGGTATTCGCCGAACATGAGGTTCTCGCCGGTGCCGGGGTCGCGGGTGAAGCCAACGCCGGTGGCCGAGTCGTCGCCCATGTTGCCGAACACCATGGCCACCACATTGACCGCAGTGCCGTTGGCCATCTCCGGCGTGATCCTGAACTCGCGCCGGTAGTCGACGGCGCGCTTGCCGCCCCAGGAGTTGAATACGGCCTTGATGGCGATTTCCAACTGCGCGTAGGGGTCGGCCGGGAAAGGCTTGCCGGTGACGCGCTCGACCACGGCGAGGAAGCGCTCGGCGATGTCAGCCAGGTGGGCAGCGGACAGGCCGACGTCGTGCTTGACGCCGGCCTCGGCCTTGACCGCGTTGAACTCGGCGTCGAATTCCTCTTCGGGAACGCCCAGGGCGACCTTGCCGAACAGCTGGATGAAGCGCCGGTAGGCATCGTAGCCGAAGCGCTCGTTGCCGGTCTGGGCGATGAGGCCCTGCAAGGTGTCGGGGTTGAGGCCGAGGTTGAGGATGGTGTCCATCATGCCCGGCATCGACATCGCCGATCCGGAGCGCACCGATACCAGCAGCGGATTGTCGCGGCCACCGAAGGTCTTGCCGGAAGCGCGTTCGACCTCGGTCATGTGGTGGCGCACCTGGTCCAGCACGCCCGTGGGCAGCTGGTGCGCCGCGTCATCCAGATAAGCGAGGCAGGCCTCGGTGGAGATGACGAAGCCCGGCGGCACGTTGAGGCCGATCTGCGTCATCTCGCACAGGTTGGCGCCCTTGCCGCCGAGCAGTTTCTTGTTCTTGCCGTCGCCTTCGCTGAAGGCATATACCCATTTGCTGTTCAACTTTCTCTCCTTGAATTCAAATCAAAATCCGTCCGTCGGGGCGCGATGCGATCGTCCGGCGCAACCCTGCCCTGCATGCCCTTTGCTGGCCTGCCCGCGATGTGCCCTTTGGTAAAAAACCAGTCGGTCAACCTTCGATACAACTGCCAGCGCGTCGACTGCCGGCACGAACGAATCGCTACTAATGCAAGCTTAGTCGAAATTCATTTCAAGTTGATGTGACGATTTCGAGACGGATCGGTTGCGCCACACTGCGCTGGATCAGGGAGCCCTGAACATGATCAAATGATCGAACGGGAGGACGCGCGATGAACGTTGCATTCATAGGCCTGGGCATCATGGGCAGGCCCATGGCCCTCAATCTGCACAAGGCGGGCTACACGGTGTTCGTGCACGGCCGCCGCGCCGAATCCATGGCACCGCTGGGCGAGGCGGGCTGCACGGCCTGCCGGACGCCGGCCGAGGCCGCAGCGAAGGCGGACATCGTCATCCTCATGGTGTCCGACACGCCGGACGTGGAGCAGGTGATCTTCGACGACGACGGCGTGATCCATGGCGTCAGGCCCGGCTCGGTGGTGGTCGACATGAGCACCATCTCGCCCGCCGCCACGCGGCGCTTCGCCGAGGACCTGCGCGCACGCGGCATCGAGATGCTCGACGCGCCGGTGTCAGGCGGCGACGTCGGCGCGATCAACGCCACGCTGTCGATCATGGTGGGCGGCAGGCCCGACGTGTTCGAGCGCGTGAAGCCGGTGTTCGCGCCATGGGCAGGAACATCGTGCGGGTGGGCGGCAACGGCGCCGGCCAGGTGGCCAAGGCCTGCAACCAGATCGTGGTGGCGGTGACCATCGAGGCCGTGGCCGAGGCGCTCGCCTTCGCGCGCAGCAACGGCGTCGACCCGGCCAGGGTACGCGACGCGCTCATGGGCGGCTTCGCCGGCAGCCGCATTCTCGAAGTGCATGGCAAGCGCATGCTGGACAACGACTACACGCCCGACTTCAAGACGAAGCTGCATCGCAAGGACATGCACATCGTGATGCAGACCGCGAGCGAACTCGGACTCGACCTGCCGGGCGCGGCGCTGGTGACGCAGCATCTCGACAGCTTGATGCAGCAAGGCGACACGGAGCTCGATTCGGCGGCGGTGATGAAGGTGGTCGAGCGCCTGTCCGGCCTGGAACGGCCATGACTCGCCGCATCGTCTTTCTCGACCGCGCGAGCCTGATCGCCGACATGCGCGCGCCGTCATTCGCGCACGAGTGGATCGATCACGAGCAGACGCACCCGGACGAAGTCGTCGCGCGGCTCGAGGACGCCGACATCGCCATCGTCAACAAGGTCCAGCTTACAGCCGACATCCTGGCGCAGACGCCGGAGTTGAAGATGATCGCCGTCTCCGCCACCGGCACCGACATCGTCGATGTCGCGTATTGCAAGGCGCACGGCATCGTCGTCTCCAACATCCGCAACTACGCCGTGCATGCGGTGCCCGAACACGCGTTCATGATGATGCTGGCGCTGCGGCGCAATCTGCTGGGCTGGCAGCAGGATCTGCGCGACGGCCTGTGGCAGCAGGCCGACCAGTTCTGCCTGTTCACCCGGCCGGTCAACGACCTGTTCGGCAGCACGCTGGGGCTGGTGGGATTCGGCTCGCTTGGCCACGGCATGCAAAAACTCGCCGCGGCTTTCGGCATGAAGGTGCTGATCGCCGAACACAGGAATGCCGCGGTGGTGCGCGAGGGCTACACGGCCTTCGACAGTGTGCTGCGCGAGGCCGACGTGATTTCGCTGCATGCCCCGCTGACGCCGGAGACGCGGCACATGATTTCGACACGCGAACTCGACCTGATGAAACCCGCGGCGATACTCATCAACACCGCGCGCGGCAACCTGGTGGACGAGGCGGCGCTGGCCCAGGCACTGAAATCGCAGCGCATCGCCGGCGCCGGTTTCGACGTGCTGTCGGTGGAACCGCCGCGCGAAGGCAACCCGCTGCTCGACCTCGACCTGCCGAACTTCATCCTGACGCCGCACGTCGCCTGGTCGAGCCGCGAGGCCATGCAACGGCTCGCCGACCAGCTGGTCGACAACATCGAGGCTTTCGTCGCGGGCACACCCCGCAATGTCGTGAGTTGAGCAAGGCCGCCCGTCCTGCGACCTGCGCGCAGCGAAAGCGGTGTGTGCGGACTGCCTATAATGTGGCACCCGCTTTGGAACCTCACCCGCATGGAAACCCAGATCCTGTTGTGGCTGCTTGCCGCGCTTCTCATCGCCGTCGGCTTCGCCGGCCTGATCCTGCCGGCCCTGCCGGGCATCCCGCTGGTGTATGGCGGGCTGGTACTGCTGGCCTGGGCGGACGACTTCGCCTACGTCGGCTGGGTCACGCTCACGCTGCTGGGCGTGCTGGCGGCAGCGAGCTACGCCGTCGACTTCCTGGCCAGCGCCCTCGGCGCCAGGAAATTCGGCGCCTCGCCGCGTTCGGTGGCCGGCGCTGCGCTCGGTGCGGTCGTGGGACTGTTCTTCGGCCTGCCCGGCCTGCTGCTGGGGCCATTCGTCGGCGCTGTCATCGCCGAATTCACTGTGCGAGGTTCAGCCCGCGCCTCGGTTCATGCCGGCATCGGCGCCACCCTCGGGCTGCTGTTCGGCGCGCTGCTGAAGGTGGCGCTGGCCTTCACCATGATCGGCGTATTCGTGCTCGATCGGCTGTTGTGAAGCCCGGGTGTGCCGGGGTGCGCCCGCGGCCGGCCGGGCGGATTGACTGAGCCCGCAAGACCCCGGACACTTTCGGCTGTTATTGCAATTTCCAGTCCCCATGCATTCGATCGCCATCAAAACCCCTTGGGTGCCGGCCATCCTGTCGGCCAGTCTGTTCTTGTGCGCGTCCGCCCAGGCCGGCGACAGGGAGGGCGCCGACGGCACCGTGATCCTGCGCATGTGCAAAGGGGCGGACAGCGTGAAGATGCTGTCCGTGATGTGCCTCAGCTATATCAACGGCTATGCCGACGCGGCGCATTACTACGGCAAGGGCAAGGCGGCCTTCTGCCTTGGGACCGACGAACGGAAGCAGGCACCGGGGATGGTGGTGAAATGGATCGAGGCCCATCCGCAAGCGTTGACCGAGCCGGCGGCCGAAGTGCTGCAGAAGGCCTTGAGCGCACAGTTTTCCTGCAAGCCCCGGAAATAGCCCGCCTGCCGGGCCGGGCAGCTTTTCCGGACCCGCGGCCGTGGTGTTGATCCCCTACTCTTTCCCCGCCTCGGCATCGAGCTTCTTCAGATGCGCCAGCTTCTCGGCGATCTTGCCTTCGAGTCCGCGCGGGGTCGGCGTGTAGAACTGCTGTTGCGGCAGATCGTCGGGGAAATAGCGTTCACCGGCGGCGTAGGCTTCGGGCTCGTCGTGGGCGTAGCGGTAGGCGCGGCCGTAGCCGAGCTCCTTCATGAGCTTGGTGGGCGCGTTGCGCAGATGGATGGGGACGTCGTTGGAAGGGTTGGTCTGGACGAAGGCGCGCGCGGCGTTGTAGGCGACGTAGGCGGCGTTGCTCTTGGGCGCGCAGGCCATGTAGAGGCAGGCTTCGGCGAGTGCGAGTTCGCCTTCGGGGGAACCCAGCCGCTCGTAGGTGGCGACGGCGTCGAGTGCGATGCCGAGCGCGCGCGGGTCGGCCAGGCCGATGTCCTCGCTCGCCATGCGAATGAGGCGACGTCCGAGGTAGCGCGGGTCGGCGCCGCCGTCGAGCATGCGCACCAGCCAGTACAGCGCGGCGTCGGGGTCGCTGCCGCGCACGCTTTTGTGCAGCGCGGAAATCTGGTCGTAGAAGGCTTCGCCACCCTTGTCGAAGCGGCGCATGGACTGGGCGAGTGCGTTTTCGACGAAGGCGGCGTCGATTTCCTTCACCTTTGAACTGCGCGCGGCGGTGTCGAGCTGCTCCAGCAGGTTCAAGAGCTTGCGGGCATCGCCATCGCCG
Source organism: Thiobacillus sp. (assembly GCA_016124745.1). Classification (GTDB taxonomy): domain Bacteria; phylum Pseudomonadota; class Gammaproteobacteria; order Burkholderiales; family Thiobacillaceae; genus Thiobacillus. The sequence goes on along the minus strand of WGNC01000001.1, from coordinate 78,560 downwards.
TAGGCGGCCAGCAGCCTGTCGACACCCTCCCCCAGCTTCAGGTCCGGCAGCTCCTTGAGCGCGCGCTGCATGAGCTGGCCGAGTTCTTCGGGGGTGAGCGACTTCAGCACGTAGACCTGGGCGCGCGACAGCAGCGCGCCGACGACTTCGAACGAGGGGTTCTCGGTGGTGGCGCCGATGAAGGTGAACAGCCCGGATTCGACGTGCGGCAGGAAGGCGTCCTGCTGCGACTTGTTGAAGCGGTGCACTTCGTCGACGAACAGGATGGTGGTGCGGCCGGTCGTCTGGTTCATGCGCGCGCGCTCGACAGCTTCGCGGATGTCCTTGACGCCGGAGAGCACGGCCGAGATGGCGATGAAGTCGGCGCCGAAGGCCTGCGCGGTAAGCCGCGCCAGCGTCGTCTTGCCGACGCCCGGCGGCCCCCACAGGATCATCGAATGCAGCTTGCCGGAGTCGAACGCGAGCCGGAGCGGCTTGCCCCGTCCGAGCAGATGCGTCTGGCCGACGACGTCGTCCAGGGTGTGCGGGCGCAGCCGCTCGGCCAGCGGCGCGTTGGGGTCGTCGCGCGCGGGCTCGGGGGTATCGGTCTGGAAAAGGTCTTGGGGGCTCATTGATGCCAATTATCCGTCAGAACCCCAGCATCGCTGTGGGAGGCCCGCCCTCGGGCCGAATGCGGACGGCGGTGCCGTGCAGGCATTCGGCCCGGGGGCGGGCCTCCTACGTGGACCGATCACGCCCCAAATCGGCGCCCTTCGCCAGGGTGAACTTGAATTTCGAGGCGGGGATGGAAGGATTGGGCTCAGGGCGAACGGTGGTTAAGGGAAGCATTGGCATCGACCACTTCATCCCGCCCGTTCGCCCTGAGCCTGTCGAAGGGCTTGACCCCTTCACTCCCCGATTACATCCGCCCCCTTGGGCGGCACGAACTTGAAGCGTGACGCCGGGATGGACGGGTTACGCTCAAGCTTCGACAACTTCAGCGTGGTGCGCTGGCCGAAGAAATCGAACAGTTCCATCTGCACCAGCGCGTCGCCCTTGAATCCCATGCGGATGCGCTCGAAGGTGGTGTCCTTGTTTTTCGGGGTGGCTTCCAGCCATTCCAGTCCGCCGCCCTCGCCCGCGTCTTTGAGGACGAAATATTTCTCGATGGCGTTGTCGCCGGCCAGCAGGGCGGCAGGCGTGCCGGCGATGACGTCGCCGAGCGGCTTGACGGTGACCTGGTCGAGGTCGGCGTCATACAGCCACAACTTGCTGCCGTCGCCGACGATCACCTGTTCGTAAGGCTTGCTGTAGTCCCAGCGGAACTTGCCGGGGCGCGCGAAAGCCATCTTGCCGCTGGCCTGCTGGGTGACGCGGCCATTCTTGTCGGAAACGGTCTGGGTGAAATCGGCCTCGGCGGTCTTGGCACCGGCGATGAAGGCCTCGAGACGGTCGATGCCGCCGGCGTGGGAAAACGACGAAAGCGCCAGAAGGCAGGCTGCGGTCAGGTGTTTGGGGTGCAAGGGCTTCAAGCGGTACTCCGGAAAAAGACTGGTGTTGAGGCGGTCAAAATGCGCCTGGGTTCCCCAAGCCTGTCAAAACAAAACCGCCCTGCACTATAGCGTGCAGGGCGGTCAGGGGTGAAACCTGAACGATCGATTGTTCCGGACTCACATAATGAGCGGAACGATCAGCAGCGCCACGATGTTGATGATCTTGATCAGCGGGTTGACGGCCGGGCCGGCGGTGTCCTTGTAGGGATCGCCGACGGTGTCGCCGGTGACGGCCGCCTTGTGGGCTTCCGAACCTTTGCCGCCGAAGTTGCCTTCCTCGATGTATTTCTTGGCGTTGTCCCACGCACCGCCGCCGGTGGTCATGGAAATGGCGACGAAGATGCCGGTGACGATGGTGCCGACCAGCACGCCGCCCAGCGCCTGCGGGCCGAGCGCAAGGCCGACGATGACCGGAACCGCGACCGGCAGCAGCGACGGCACGATCATTTCCTTGATCGCGGCCTTGGTCAGCATGTCGACGCAGGTGCCGTATTCGGGCTTGCCGGTGCCTTCCATGATGCCGGGGATGGACTTGAACTGGCGGCGTACCTCGACCACCACGGAGCCCGCTGCGCGGCCGACCGCTTCCATGCCCATGGCACCGAACAGGTAGGGCACCATGCCGCCGATGAAGAGGCCGATGATGACCATGTGGTTGGACAGGTCGAAGGTCAATCCGGGTTGATGCGCGGACAACGCATGGGTGTAGTCGGCGAACAGCACCAGCGCTGCAAGACCGGCCGAACCGATGGCGTAGCCCTTGGTGACCGCCTTGGTCGTGTTGCCGACGGCGTCGAGCGGGTCGGTGATGTTGCGGATGCTGTCGTCGAGGCCGGCCATTTCGGCGATGCCGCCGGCGTTGTCGGTGATCGGGCCGTAGGCGTCGAGCGCGACGATGATGCCCGCCATCGACAGCATGGAGGTGGCGGCGATGGCGATGCCGTACAAGCCGGCCAGCGCGTAGGCGCCCCAGATGGCGGCGCACACGGCCAGCACCGGTGCGGCGGTGGATTTCATCGACACGCCGAGGCCGGCGATGACGTTGGTGCCATGACCGGTGGTCGAGGCCTGCGCGATGTGGCGAACCGGGCTGAATTCGGTCGCCGTGTAGTACTCGGTGATCCACACCATGGCGGCGGTGAGAGCGAGGCCGATCAAGGTGGCGAAATACAGGTTCATCGAAGACACCAGGGTGCCGTCGATCATCACGCCCTCGCCCATCATCCAGGTGGTGATGGGGTAGAACGCCACCGCCGCCAGCACGCCCGACACGATCAGGCCGCGATACAGCGCGTTCATGATCTTGCCGCCCTGACGCGCCTTGACGAAATAGGTGCCAACGATGGAGGCGATGATGGAGAAGCCGCCCAGCACCAGCGGATAGATCACCGCTTCGGGTGAACCGGTGATCAGGAGGCCGCCCAGCAGCATGGTGGCGATGATGGTCACGGCGTAGGTTTCGAACAGGTCGGCGGCCATGCCGGCGCAGTCGCCGACGTTGTCGCCCACGTTGTCGGCGATCACCGCCGGGTTGCGCGGATCGTCCTCGGGGATGCCGGCTTCGACCTTGCCCACGAGGTCGGCGCCGACGTCGGCACCCTTGGTGAAGATGCCGCCGCCGAGTCGGGCGAAGATGGAAATCAGCGAACCGCCGAAGGCCAGGCCGACCAGAGCGTGCGTGGCCTGCTCGGTGCTCTCGCCCAGCATCAGCGTGAGCACGGCATAGTAGCCGGCGACGCCGAGCAGACCGAGGCCGACCACCAGCATGCCGGTGATGGCGCCGCCCTTGAAGGCAACGTTGAGCGCGGCGTTGAGGCCCTTCGATGCCGCTTCGGCGGTACGCACGTTGGCGCGCACCGAAACGTTCATGCCGATATAGCCGGTGAGACCGGAGAGGAAGGCACCGAGCGCGAAACCGACCGCGGTCTGCCAGCCCAGTGTCGAGAAAATCGCGATCAGCAGAATGACGCCGACGACTCCGATGGTGGTGTACTGCCGGTTCAGATAGGCCTGGGCGCCCTCCTGCACCGCCGCTGCGATTTCACGCATGCGGTCGTTTCCGGTGGGCAGCCCCAGAATCCATTTGATCGAAATGATCCCATAGAGCAGTGCGAGCACCGCCGCCACGAGCGCGAACAGCAAGCCTTCATTCATTATTGTGTCTCCTCAAAATCCCCAACAAAAAACGGCAGCTTGCGCCACCGTCCCCATTTGCCTGCACTTACTTGCCCATCGCCAGCCCGCCTTCGAAGCGCGTACCGGGCTCGAGGCCGAAAATCCGGTCGAGCTGCAATTCCCGGATCAGCTGATCGACCGCATCCTGCCCGTGCTCGCGCTGTACCTCGGACAAAATCAGCTTGGCTGAATTGCCGTTGTAGAAGCCGCCGAAGTCGGCTTGCACCTTGAGCAGTTGCTTTGCGCGGTCGAGTGTCATTTTCTTTAGGGGTCAGCGGTCGGGATTCAGGGGTCAGGGAATGTGCGGGCAAAGCCCGCGCCCTTGATTTATTGCGCGGCGCAGCCGCACATCCCCTGACCCCTGATCCCTGAATCCTAGCCCCTTAAAGCTTGAACGCCGCCAGCTTCTTCGCCACCGCGACGTTCTTCAACGTCACGTAGACGGGCAGGCCGTCCTTGTACTTCGGATAGTCTTCGCCCTGGATCAGCGGCGACAGATAGCGCTTGCACTTGGGCGTGATGCCAAAGCCATCGCGCGTGATGAAGTCGCGCGGCATGAACTTCTCGACGTTGGCGACATCCTTCAGGTCCGCCATGCCGATCTTGTATCGGTAGGGCGAATCGGACAGGCGGTCGACCGTCGGCATCACCGAGTTGTGGCCCTTGACCGCGAGTTCGACCGCTTTCTTGCCGAGTTCGTAGGCCTGCTTGACGTCGGTCTTCGAGGCGACGTGGCGTGCAGCGCGCTGCAGATAGTCGGCGACGGCCCAGTGGAACTTGTGGCCGAGTGCATCCTTGATCATGTTGGCGACCACCGGGGCGGCACCGCCCAGCTGGGCGTGGCCGAAAGCGTCGCGGGTGCCCTGCTCGGCGAGGAAGGTGCCGTCGGGATAGTGGCAGCCTTCGGACACCACCACGGTGCAGTAGCCATGCTCCTTGACCAGCTTGTTGACGCGGGCGAGGAATTTCTTCTGGTCGAACTCGATCTCGGGGAACAGGATGACGACCGGAATGCCATGGTCCTCGACCAGCCCGCCTGCAGCGGCGATCCAGCCGGCGTGACGGCCCATCACCTCGATCACGAACACCTTGGTCGAGGTCTTGGCCATCGAGCGCACGTCGTAGCTGGCTTCCAGCGTGGAGACGGCGATGTACTTGGCGACCGAGCCGAAGCCGGGGCAGCAGTCGGTAATCGGCAGGTCGTTGTCGACGGTCTTCGGCACATGGATAGCCTGGATCGGGTAGCCCATGGCCTCGGACAGCTGGCTGACCTTGAAGCAGGTGTCGGCCGAGTCGCCGCCGCCGTTGTAGAAGAAATAGCCGATGTTGTGCGCCTTGAACACTTCGATCAGGCGCTCGTATTCGCGCTTGTTGGCTTCCAGCGATTTGAGCTTGAAGCGGCAGGAACCGAATGCGCCGGACGGCGTGGAGCGCAGCGCGGCGATGGCGGTGGCGGATTCCTTGGTGGTGTCGATCAGGTCCTCGGTCAGCGCGCCGATGATGCCGTTGCGGCCGGCGTAGACTTTGCCGATCTTGTCCTTGTGCTTGCGTGCGTTCTCGATCACGCCGCAGGCGGATGCGTTGATGACCGCGGTCACGCCACCGGACTGTGCATAAAAGGCGTTCATTTTCTTCGCCATGATGGTGTCTCCTCTATTTCGATGAAACCCGGCGGACCGGGCAGACAAAACAAGAAAGCCAGCACCGGATCATTTCTCAATGCGGAGCTGGCTTCGGAAATCAGCTGTTGCCAGATGCCTCTTCTTCGGCGAGGCGCTTGGCTGCCTCGTCGGCCTGCATTTTCAGCAGCGTGGTGACGCAGTCGCCGATGTCGTCGTACTCCTCGCGTCCGGTCGAAAAACGGTCGCGGATGCGATAGAAGAACATGCTGCGATAACGCGAATCACCCGTCTTGGACAGGACGAAATGACAGCCGTGCTCGTTCCAGTAGAAGCCCGGGCACAGCGTCAGTTCGCGGTCGTCGATATGCAGGCGGATCTCGGTTTCGACATCCTGAACCTCCACTTTCCGCCCGTAGCGCTCATCGACCGCGCTGGAGACAATCCAGCGCTCGGTATCGGTCATCGGGCGGATCTGCTGCGGCATTTAGGCAATCGGCCTGTCGGAAGGGTTGTGGCCGGATCAGCCCAGCGCCGCGAAGATCGAATCGCGGATGCCTTCGACCTTGCCGACACCGGCGATCTTCACGTACCTGGGTGCGCCGGCTTCGCCGCGTGCGGCCCAGTCGCCGTAGTACTTCACCAGCGGCTCGGTCTGCGCATGGTAGACGTCGAGGCGCTTCTTCACGGTCTCTTCCGAGTCGTCGTCGCGCTGGATCAGGTCTTCGCCGGTGACGTCGTCCTTGCCGGCCACCTTGGGCGGGTTGAACACGACGTGGTAGGTACGGCCGGATGCGACGTGCACGCGGCGGCCCGACATGCGCTTGACGATCTCTTCGTCGGCGACGTCGATCTCGACGACGAAATCGATCGGCACGCCGGCGGCCTTCATCGCCTCGGCCTGCGGGATGGTGCGCGGAAAGCCGTCGAACAGGTAGCCATTCTTGCAGTCGGCTTCGGTCAGGCGGGCCTTGACCATGCCGATGATGATGTCGTCGGAGACCAGGCCGCCTGCGTCCATGATGGCCTTGGCTTTCATGCCGAGTTCGGTGCCGGCCTTGATCTGCGCACGCAGCATGTCGCCCGTGGAAATCTGCGGAATGCCATACTTTTCCTTGATGTAATTGGCCTGGGTACCTTTGCCGGCGCCGGGGCCGCCCAACAGAATCAAACGCATTGCATAACTCCCTTGATATTTGGATTGGAAAAACCTCAATAGCCTAAGGCAAGCGCGGCCTTAGCAACACTCAAAAAATTTTATTCAGCGATTCAAGCGACTCAAATCAGGGTGATGCGAGCAGCCGGCGCACTCGTTCCAGGTCCTCGGGGGTGTCCACGCCCGCAGCCGGTGCGGTGGGGGAAATGCCGAGGCTGATGCGATAGCCGTGCCACAGCACGCGCAGCTGTTCGAGCATCTCGTGACGTTCCAGCGGGGAACTGGCAAGACCGGCATAGGTGCGCAGGAACCCGGCACGGTAGGCATATAAACCGATGTGCCGCAGCGCGCCGAGTTCGTGCGGCATCGCCTGATCTGCGGCGAAGGCGTCGCGTGGCCACGGGATCGGTGCGCGGCTGAAATACAGCGCGTAGCCGTTTTCGTCGGTCACCACCTTGACGACGTTGGGATTGATGAAATCGGCATGATCGTGAATCGGATGCGCCAGCGTCGCCATCACCGCGTCGTCGTGCAGCACCAGCTGGCGTGCGGCTTCGCGGATCAGTTGCGGATCGATGAGCGGCTCGTCGCCCTGTACGTTGACGACCAGCGTATCGTCCGGCCACCCCAGCGCTTCGGCCACTTCGACCAGGCGCTCGGTGCCTGACTGGTGATCCGGCGAGGTCATCAGCGCCTGATGGCCGGCGGCCTCGACCGCCTGCTGCACGCGTCCGTCGTCGGTGGCCACCACGACGGACGCAGCACCCGCCTGCAGGGCGCGATCGAGCACCCGCAGCACCATGGGACGTCCGCCGATATCCGCCAGCGGCTTGCCCGGCAGGCGGCTGGACGCATAGCGCGCAGGAATGACGACGCGGAATTGCACGGTACGGCCTCAGCCGTGGATTTCGTCAGGTTCCAGCGGCCGCGCCTCTTCCGGCAGCATCACCGGAATATCGTCACGGATGGGATAGGCGATGCGGCATGCCTTGCACACCAGTTCGTGCGCCGATTTTTTCCAGTCGAGCGGGCCTTTGCAGACCGGACACACGAGAATTTCAAGTAGCTTCGGGTTCATTGAGAGGGGTCCTGTAAAACGAAGGGGCGAAGGCTTCTTCGCCGGGTTGCGACTTGCTTTGATAGAGATGGATGTCGGCGACGGACAGCAGCGTCATCAGGTCACGGCCATCACGCGGCGCATGACTGACGCCCAGGCTCACCGCCATCGGCAAGCCATTGCTGGCGCTCCAGGCTTCGGTGCGTGCCTCGATGCGCTGGAAAATTTGCTGGATGGCGGCTGCGTTGCGCTGCGGCAGGATCGCGACGAACTCGTCTCCGCCCCAACGTCCGTACAGTCCCGCATCGGCCGATTCGCTGAATATGCGTGCGAACTCGGCCAGGACGCGATCGCCGACTCCATGGCCATAGCGGTCGTTGACCGACTTGAACTCGTTGAGGTCGGCGAACAGCACGGTCACCGGTTCGGTCTCGCTGGCCTGGTCGAACACGTTGTCCGCCGCCGCCAGCAGACCGTGGCGATTGAGCAGTCCGGTCAGTGCATCGTAGCGGCTGCGATAATCGAGCTGACGGCGCTGGCCTTCGATGCGACCCATCAGGATGTAGGCATACAGGGCCAGCGTGACCCAGAACACGCCGAAAAACACATCGCCCGCATTGACGGCGAATCCGCCCAGGCGATAGCGGAATGCAAAGGCGATCGCCATGCCGAGGAAAGCGCCGCCGAGCACCTCGGCGAACAGCCGCATGCCGTAGCGCATGCCGTTGCCCAGCAGCACCATGAGGAACGCCAGCGCCGAGGGCGGGATCGGGTTGGGATCATGGATCACGCACAGGGTGACGATGACCAGGTCGGCGCTCATGGCGCTGCGGATCTTCAGCAGGGAGACGCCTTTGAGCGCCTGGCGAAACGACCACGTGTTGAGGATGAAATAGACGCCCAGTGCCATCAGGAGTTGCTCGATGCTGAGCAGCACCGATGGCACGGAATCCAGGGTAGAAAAATAGATGACCGCCAGCGAGAAGAACAGATAGCGGGTGAAGAACTGGGTGACGATTTCCGAGCGATCGGGCACCCAGAATCCGGTGTCCTCGGATTCGGCCTGCCAGCGGCTGGAATGACGGCGGTCACTCCATTCAGAATGTTGCATTCCCATACATCTCTCCCTTGGGTGCGCCGGCATTGTTTATATTGTTCGCCTGATGCGCGCGTCCAGCCAATCGATGAATCCGCTTTCGGGGGCGACGTCGAGTTCGACCGCCCACCAGTCCGTTCCCGCAAACGACCTGCATTTTACCGCGTCTTTTTCGGTCATCAGCACCGAACCGTCGGCGGGCAGATCCTGCGGCTGAAAAGCGTGATGGTCGGCAAAGGCGCGCGCACGGAACGGCACGCCGTGGGCCTGAAGCATGTCGAAAAACCCCTGCGGCCGGCCGATGCCGGTGACAGCGAGCCAGTCGCGGGGAGGCAGTTCGCCCAGCTGCCTCATTTCCTGCGGGTCGCGCAGGCGATAGGCCTGCCCAACCGAATAGTCCGCGCGCCAGCCCGCCGCCGCTTGCGCGGAAGGCGAGGCGGGCCCGCGCACCACCTGGACCACCGCATCCACGCTGCCGAGGCGGCGCACGGGTTCACGCAGCGGCCCCGCCGGCAGCGGCCAGCCATTGCCCAGTCCGGTCGCGGCGTCGACCACCGCCAGCTCGATGTCGCGGTGCAGGCGGTAATGCTGCAAGCCGTCGTCGGACACGATGATGTCCACCCCGGGATGGCGCGCCAGCAGGGTGCGCGCGGCCGCCACCCGATCGCGCCCCACGACCACCGGCGCGTCGGTCTTGATCCGGATCAGCAGCGGCTCGTCGCCCACCTCGGCCGGGCAACTGCCAGGCTGCACGTCGGCGCAGCTCTGGACCGTACCGCCGTAGCCGCGGCTGACCACGCCAGGACGGTAGCCCTGTGCACGCAACCGGTTCACCAGCCAGACCACCAGGGGGGTCTTGCCGCTGCCACCCGCGGTGATATTGCCGACGACGATCACCGGGACACCCACCGACACAGAGGTCAGCCAGCCGGAACGATAGGCCAGCCGGCGCAGTGCGGATACGGCGGAAAACAGCAGCGCCAGAGGCGCGAGCAGCAGCGTAAGCGCCCCAGTGCGCGCCCAGACATGCCGAAGGGAAATCACGGAACGCCCGCTCAGGGGGCGGTCTTGGTGGCGAAGGTGATGCGGGCAAGGCCGACCCGGCGCGCCGCTTCCATCACGTTCACCACGGATTGATGCGTGGCCTGGGCATCGGCGTTGATCACCACCACCGGATCGTTCAGGCTGCTTGCGGCCTTCTGCAGCAAAGCGGCCAGTTCATCGACCGAAATGATTCCTACCGCGGTGTTGTCGATCTGGTAGCGGCCATTTTCGGCCACCGCCACCTCGATCTGCTTGGGTTGGTTGGGCGTCTGCTCGGCACTGCTGGTCGGCAGATTGATCTTGAGCTCGGCGAAGCGCGCGTAGGTCGTCGTCACGGCCAGGAAAATCACGATGACGAGCAGGATGTCGATGAACGGAATCAGGTTGATTTCCGGGTAATCCTCGCGGCGGCCTTTACGAAAATTCATGGCAGGATTATTTACGGTCGCCGTGGACGATCTCGACCAGCTTGATCGCCTGTTGTTCCATGTCGACCACCAGCGCCTCGACCTTGCGACGGAAGTGCCGGTAGAACGCCATCGCAGGGATGGCGACGATAAGACCGAACGCGGTGTTGTAGAGCGCAATCGAAATTCCGTGCGCGAGTTGGCCGGGGTTGGCGCCGCCACCGGTCTGCGAACCGAAGATCTCGATCATGCCGATGACCGTGCCGAGCAGGCCGAGCAAGGGCGCCATGCTGGCTATGGTACCGAGTGAGGTCAGATAGCGGTCGAGTTCCTGGGTGACGGCCCGCCCCGATTCCTCGATGGACTCCTTCATGATCTCGCGCGAGTTGTGGGCGTTCTTGAGCGCAATGGCAAAGATCCGTCCCAGCGGCGAGCCGTCGGCCAGTTTGGTCACGAGTTCGGGCGTCACGCCGCGTTCCTGATAGATCTTGATCGTCTCCAGCAGCAGGTTGGCCGGGGCCACTTCCTGGTCTCGCAAACTGTAGGCACGCTCGATGATGATGGCCACGGCGATGACAGACGCCAGAATCAACGGCCAGATCGGCCAACCGGCCGCCTCTATGATGGCAAGCACTGAATCCCACTCCACGATGAAGACAACAAACGAAATGTAGCGCCCGCACGCCGGTTTGGGCAAGCACCAATTGCGCAGCCCCCCCATTTCGGCCGATCGCGAAGTTCTCCACAAATGATGTGGATAAGTCTGTGAGAAACTGCCCATCGTTTACTCTAAACACCCGCCCACAAAGGAAAAACTGATCGGGCCCAAAAATTAACCAATATCATATAGTTCAATTTTTTCAATAAGTTATCAATTATTCGCAGTCGTCAATAGGGTTTGTGCTCTTATTTTTGTGATTGTTTGATGACTGTGCATGAACCGTGCCACAACGGAACCGTTATCCTCTGCGCCATGGAAATATTCGACGACGTTTCCGGCAGTTCATCCGCGCTGCCTGTGCTCACCGTAAGCGAGCTCAACCGCATGGCCCGTCGCGCGCTGGAATCGCAGCTGCCGCTGCTTTGGGTGGAGGGCGAAGTGTCCAATTTCACCCGCGCCGCTTCAGGTCACTGGTACTTTTCCCTGAAAGATGCCCAGGCGCAGGTGCGTTGCGTGATGTTCCGTGGCCGCAACCAGTTTGCCGACTTCACGCCCGCCAATGGTGACCATGTCGAGATTCGCGCCCTGCCCTCGCTGTATGAAGCACGTGGCGAGTTCCAGTTGGGCGCCGAGGCGATCCGCCGCGCCGGGGCCGGACGCCTGTATGAAGCTTTTCTCAGGCTGAAGGCGAAACTGGAAGCCGAAGGCCTGTTCGATCCGGCGAACAAGCGCACCCTGCCCCGTTTTCCGCGCCTCATCGGCATCGTCACCTCGCCACAGGCCGCTGCCCTGCATGACGTGCTGACCGCGTTGGCGCGACGCATGCCGGGTCTGCCGGTAATCCTCTATCCCACGCCGGTGCAGGGCGCGGGCGCCGGCGCCCAGATTGCGGCCACCATCCGTCTGGCCGGTGCGCGCGCCGAGTGCGACGTGCTGCTGGTATGCCGGGGCGGGGGTTCGCTGGAAGACCTGTGGGCGTTCAACGACGAAGCCGTGGCGCGCGCGATCGCCGCCAGCCCGATGCCGGTGGTGAGCGGCGTCGGCCACGAAACCGACTTCACGCTGGCCGACTTTGCCGCCGACCTGCGCGCGCCCACCCCCACGGCGGCGGCCGAGCTCGCCAGTCCCGCACGCCAGGAACTGCTGCAGCAACTGGGACACCTGGCCCGCCAGCTTCAGCATCATCTCGCACGTAAACAGCACGGCGAAATGCAGCGCCTGGATTACCTGGCGCGGCGTCTGGTCCACCCAGCCGACCAGTTGCGCCGCCAGCGAAACGAACTGCGCCAGCTGGCGCAACGACTCCAGCACGCTAGCTGGACCCGCCTGGCACGAGAACAGTTGCGTGTCTCTGGCTTGAACCAGCGCCTGGCGACGCCAGGCCACGCGATCCAGCGCGAGCAGCAGCGCCTGGGTGCCTTGGTACTGCGTGCCCGACTCGCGGTTGAAAGCAGCTTCAGACAGCATCGACTCGGCCTGGATCGTTTCTCCAGCAGCCTCGCCCATCTCAACCCGGAAGGCGTGCTGGCGCGCGGCTACAGCATCGTCCAACTGGAAAACGGCAACGTCGTGCAGCATGCAGCGATGCTCAGCGCGGAGGACAAGCTCGACATCCGCTTCCATCGCGGCAAGGCGCGCGCCCGGGTCGAGTCGACGAGCGAGGATTAGGGTCGGGTTAGCCGGCCTTCAAATGCTGCTCCACCCGGGTCCTCGCCTGGGCCTCCAGATCGTCCGCCAAACAATCCAGCGCCTCCACATCGGGCCACGAGCGCAGCCAGGTCAGCTGACGCTTCGCGAGTTGGCGGGTCGCTGCGATGCCTCGCTCGCGCAGCGCGGCCAGGTCGATCTCGCCATCGAGATACGACCATGCCTGACGATAGCCGACCGCGCGCATCGAGGGCATGGCAGCGGTAAGCGCGTAGGTCCGGCGCAGGGTCTGCACTTCCTCGAGCAGGCCTTCGGCAAGCATGGCGTCGAATCGTGCGGCGATGCGTTGATGCAGCACGGCGCGGTCGGACGGGATCAGGGCGAGTTGCAGCACACGATAGGGCAGCGCGGCTTGCGCCCTGTCGAGCAGCGCCGACATGGGCTTGCCGGCGAGTTGCAGGATTTCCAGTGCACGGCCGATACGCTGCGAATCGTTCGGCGCCAGCCGGGCCGCGGTGACCGGGTCGGCCAGCGCCAGTTCGGCATGCAGGGCGGGCCAACCGCGCACCGCCGCCGCGCGCTCCAGATTTTGCCGTACGGTCGGATCGGCACGCGGCAAGTCATCCAGACCCTGCAGCAGGGCGCGGAAATACAGCATCGTGCCGCCGACCAGCAGCGGCACCTTGCCGCGCGCGACGATGTCTGCCATCAGGCGCCGGGCATCCTCGCAGAACGCCGCCGCAGAATAGGCTTCGGCGGGATTCCGTATGTCCAGCAGGTGATGCGGCGCCCGCGCGAGCGTGGCGGCGTCGGGCTTGGCGGTGCCGATATCCATGCCGCGATAGACCAGCGCCGAATCGACGCTGATGATCTCGAGCGGGAACTGCTCGACCAGGCTGACCGCCAGCGCGGTCTTGCCGGAAGCGGTCGGACCCATCAGGAAAATGGCGGGAGGCGTGTGGTGAGCGGGCATGGTGCGCAATTATCCCCCAGCTCGTTTGGCGCGGCGGATGGCTGCCAGAGGGAACCGGTAACAAACAGGGTCTAGACTGAAACCTGAGGTGCGTACGCATGTATGGTGCTTGCGTTGCATTCGATCCATCCATCAGGGAGATCCATAGCTCATGAACATCGACACACTCAAGTCCATGGCCAGCGCCATTGTCGCGAAGCAGAAGGGCGTGCTGGCCGCGGACGAAAGCAGCCCCACGATCAAGAAGCGGTTCGATTCGATCAAGGTCGAGTCCACCGAAGAAAATCGCAGGCGCTACCGCGAAATCCTGCTCACCGCCGACGGCATCGAGCGCTATGTAGGCGGCGTCATCCTCTACGACGAAACCTTGCGCCAGAGCACCGGTGACGGCATTCCCTTCGCCAGGGTGCTGTCGGACCGCGGCATCGCCCCCGGCATCAAGGTCGACCAGGGTGCCAAGGCGCTGGCGCTGTATCCCGGCGACAAGGTGACCGAGGGACTCGACGGCTTGCGCGAACGGCTCGCCGAGTATAGGTCCCTAGGTGCGCAGTTCGCCAAATGGCGCGCCGTGAACGAGATCGACGAGCGCGAGCTTCCGTCCGCGTTTGGCATCCGCGCCAATGCCCACGCGCTGGCACGTTACGCCGCGTTGTGCCAGGAGGCCGATCTGGTGCCGATCGTGGAGCCGGAGGTGCTGATGGACGGCGCGCACGGCATCGAGCGCTGCGAAGCGGTCACCGCACAGGTGCTGGAGGCCGTATTCGCCGAACTGGATGCCCATCGGGTGCTGTTCGAAGGTATGTTGCTGAAGCCGAACATGGTGATTGCCGGCAAGAAATGCGCGCGGCAGGCGGGCGTGCAGGAAGTGGCCGCGGCCACGATCCGCTGCCTGAAGCGTTACGTGCCGGCTGCAGTGCCGGGAATCGTGTTCCTCTCGGGCGGACAAAGCGCGGAGGATGCGACCGATCATCTGAATGCCATGAACGCAATGGGACCGCATCCATGGCAGGTCAGCTTTTCGTATGGGCGCGCCTTGCAGGCGCCGGTGCTGACCGCCTGGCAGGGGCAGGAAAGCAACGCCGCCGCCGCGCAGGCGGCACTGTTGCGTCGTTGCCGTCTGAACGGGCTGGCCCGCGAGGGGCAATACGCTCGCGCCATGGAATCGGCAGCGTAAGAAGCCACAAGGAATCTTGCGGATTTGCAACGCGCCAGGCCGGGCCAGGTCTGACACGTTATTGATCCGACCAGGTTTATTCGCGCGTCCGTTCGCCCTGAGCCTGTCGAAGGGCAGTGCTTCGACAGGCTCAGCACGAACGATATTCATGCTTGATTCGTGCCGGATCAATCGCGTTCTGAAACAAAAAACGGCGGGTTTCCCCGCTAGCCGTTACGTTAAGCTGTTGACGTTTTGATTGAAGGCCGCGTCCCCACAGGGTTCGCGGCCTCTTTCTTTTGAGACGAAATTTTCTTCAGGTTACTGGGGCCAGTCTCCGACACCATCAGGCTCATCCCATCGCCCTGGTGAGCGGCCGGCGAGGGCGGGGCGTCACTACGCAGGTGACTAATCTGCTGAAAAAAGAACGCTCAGCCTCGAAAGGCCCAAATATGAAATATATTTTTCCGGCATTCCGGAAACGACTCTTGGTTTATAGTTTTCTATTGCAACCGACACCAAGGAGAAAAGCATGAAGAAGCATCAGGGCCTGACTATTGCTTGCGTGGTCGCCGCGCTGACGCTCTGGACATGCTCCTTCGCGCGCGCTGAAGGCGCATCCGGCGAAGCCCGGATGGCGCAGGTGGATCCGTCTTGGCACAGCCCGTCGCTGACCACCGAAACCGTCACGGGACCGAACGGCGCCGTGACCACGCGCGCCGCGCTGCTCGCCAACGACAAGTGGGGCATCGGCGACACGAAGCGCGTTGAGCGGGTCACCGACGGCGTCTACGCGATGCGCGGCTGGGGCATCGCGAGCCACTTCGCGATCGAAGCCCCGGACGGCTGGATCATCATCGACACCGGCGACTTTACGCGGGCGGCCGCGGAGATGCGCGCCAAGCTCGAGGAAACGCTCGGCCGCAAGGTCAAGGTGGCCGCGATCCTCCTGACCCACTGGCACTATGGCAACGGTATCGGTGCGTGGCTCGACGAGGGCGCGGAGGTCTGGGGACACGAGCACCTGGACCGCAACCTCAGACTCTCGACCGGCATCAGTGTCCTGAGCGGCACCTACCAGGCACGAGCGGCCGCCCAGTTCGGCGTGTTCCATCCGCAAAGCGGTCCCGATGCCTTTCCGAACACGCTCGGCTTCACGCCCGAGAAACTGCTGGCCGGGTCCAGCTACCAGCCGCCCACGCGTCTCTTCCCGGACGGGCGCATTGTCGACGTCGTCGTCGCCGGCGAGCCGGTGCAGGTCGCTCCCAATCGCTCGGACGCGACCGACAGCGTCGGCTTCTATTTCCCGCGCAAGCGCATGCTCGTGACCAACTTCATGGTGCCCGGGGGCATCTTCAACGTGTATTCGCTGCGCGGCGGTTCGTATCGCAATCCGGCGGTAGTGATCCAGGACGCGCGCTGGATCGAGTCGAAGAACGCGGAAATCCTGCTCGACATCCACGGCCCCACCGTCAAGGGCGAGGACGCGGTGCGCGACGCCGCCCAGCGCGCCGTCGACCAGGTGCAGCTGATTCACGACCAGACGCTGCGCCAGATCGCGCACGGTCTGGACGCACGACAGGCGGCCGAACAGGTGTACATGCCGCGCAATCTGCGTGGGGACTGGGAGAACTATGGGCAGGTCGAAAGCCACGTGCGGCAGGTCTACAACGGCGTGATCGGCTGGTTCGGCGGCGACGTGTACGACATCAACCCACTGTCCGAGAGCGAGGAAGCGATACGCACCGTCCAATTGATGGGCGGCCCCGCCGCCGTGCAGAAAGCCGCCGCTAGCGCCAACGCTCAGGGCGGGTTCGCCAACTGGCGGTGGACCCTCAGGCTGACGTCCCTGCTGCTGGAACTCGATCCGGCCGACGCCGAGGCGCTCAAGCTCCGGGCAGCGGCGGCGCGCCAGCTCGGTCAGCGCACCTCATCGGCCAACGCGCGCGGCTGGTACCTGACGGAGGCGCTGCAGATCGAAGGCGGGATGCAGTTCAAGGGTCAGCCGCTGACGGTCGACGCGATCCGTCGCTTTCTCGGCACGCCCACCGCGCCGGCGCTCGTCGCGGCATCCGTGGACGAGAACCTGCAGTTCGTGCGCTACCTCGTCGATCCGCGAAAGGCCGAGGGGCTGCGCCAGACTTTCACGCTCGCCGTCGAAGGCGACTCGCGCATCCGGCGGCTCGAGCTGCGCAACGGCGTGCTCGTGATCACCGACGCGGACGCCGCGGCACCGACGCACCTCGCACTCACGCGAGAGGAGCTCGCCGCCTTCGTGCTCGGCACGCGCTCGCCGTCGGACGCGGATGCGCTGAGCCAGCTCGACCACGTGCTTGATCGAAGCCACCTGATGCCGCCCGGCGCGGTGGAGTCCGTGCTGAAGGGAATGAAGGCCAGCAACGACTTCGAGGCGCCCTAGGTGTCGTCTCTCACCACGTTGATCAGATCAAAGCCAAGTCCGGTAGCCGGCGGTTTGCTGCCGGTAGACGAGTGAGGGCAATGGAAATTGTAGTGCTGAATCCAGAACGGCAACTCAGCTGTTCTGGCATCTGAGTTGGGGTAGGTAATTGCTACTCAAGTTCGGGGCGTCGTCGGCGGGTGTCTTGAGCACTTCGGCAGCCATCGGGAGAGGGTAAACCCGGTAAAGCCACCTGGGAACGCCAATAACGGCGGGGAATCTCAGTTTTCAGGCATCTGCGAAGTCACACCCCGAGGGCGAAAAATGACCCGCGAAGCCTTGCAGCTTGCGGGTCTTCTAGCTGCGGCCCCTAGGGGCTAGCCATCAACAGTTTAACGTAACGGCTAGGGTTTCCCCGCCGTTGCTTAATTTACCTTGCGCCCAGCGCGCGATCAGGCCGCGTTGGCGTACTGCTCCTTGGCCTTGCGGGCAGCCTCGATCTCCTGAGGGCCGTAGGCCTTGCCGGACCACAGCATTTCGTAGGCAATTTCCTCGTTGCCGTTTTCGCACAGGTCCAGCACTTTCTGGAACAGGGGCTGGAAGGTGTCGGAACGGTGCGACTTCTCGTGGTTTTCGAAGGTGTTCCAGAAGGTCACGATCAGCGCTTCCTTGCCCTTCATTTCGCTTTCGACCGCCTGGCCGATGGTCGAGCCTTCGTTGGACACCGCTCCGGAGTTCAGCGCAACGAAGCCGCCGATGAAGCCGGTGTCGGAATGATAGGTTTTGACGTTTTCGCACAGAAACGCAACACGCTCCTGCAAGTCATCCACCGTGTATTCGGGTTTCAGAATGACCCGGTTGATAGTCACGATACCGTCGGTCGGGAAATTGGCGATCAGTCCACTCATGGTTCAGCTCCTGTAAGAAAAGGGTTAAACAGGGCTCCCATTGTAAATACTTGATCACTCTAGTCAACTAATTTATTTAATGGGCTAATGCCTCCATCAATTAATTGAATTGATTTCAATTATTATAGATTATTATTTTTCAATATCTTACGCACTTTCTCTCATGTCGTATCATATGTAGCTTTTCTGCTCGCTGCGCTTTCCCGGCCTCTTCTTCATGATGACCACCCCCTTGGCAACGTCCACATCGGCAACCGGAATGTTCTCGTACAAGGGATTGAGGGGTTTCAGCATCCAGCCGTCTGGGTGTTTCACGATTTGGCGGAATATGTATTCGTCGTTGACGTAGGCCACGACGTAGGAACCGTCCTTGACCAGACCGGAAGGCTCGACGACGATGATCTCGCCTTCCTCGAATTCCGGCATCATGGAATCGCCAAGCACCATCAGCGCATAGGGCTCGGCACTGGCGCAGTTGCTGGTCTCGTTGATGTCCTGGATGGGAATCGTCTTGCGTTCGGCGCGTTCGTTCATGAGGGTCTCGCTAATACCTGACAAATAAGCTCAAGTTTAGTGTCAAAACGCCGACTCGCAAAATCAGCGCCCGCGCATGAACATGGCGTCGAGTTCCTTGAGGCCGAGCTGGAACCAGGTGGGGCGGCCGTGGTTGCACTGCCCCGCCCGTTCTGTCGTTTCCATTTCACGCAGCAGTGCGTTCATTTCGGGCAGCGTCAGCCGCCGGTTGGCGCGCACCGCGCCGTGACAGGCCAGGGTCGCCAGCAGTTCATTGCGGCGTTCAGCCAGCAGTCGGGCGGCCCCGAATTCCGCGACTTCGCGCAACACGGCCCGCGTCAGTTCCACCGGGTCGGCATCCTTTAGCAACCATGGCACCGAGCGCACCGCGACCGAGGTCGGCGAGGTGATCGAGAGGTCGAAGCCGATGTCCCGCAAGGAATCGAGATGCGGGCTGATTTCCGCGACATCGCGTGCGTCCACCGTAAGCGCGACCGGAATCAGCAGGGATTGCGCCGGCACGGCGCGCGCATCGAGCGCGGTCTTGAGCTTCTCGTAGACGACGCGTTCGTGCGCGGCGTGCATGTCGACCAGCACCAGCCCCTGCGCGTTCTGCGCCAGCACGTAGATGCCGTGAAGTTGCGCCAGCGCATAGCCAAGCGGCGGCGCGTCGCCCGCCCCATTTTCAGCAAACGGCTGCGCCGCAGGCGCAACAAGCTCCCCTAGCCCCTGAATCCTATCCCCTAGTCCCTGATCCAGAGGCGCATAAGACGCCATCGCTTCGTTCACCTGCAAGGGCATCGAAGCCTGCCGCGGGGACACATGAGCCCGGCCGAATGTCGGGACTGCCCCCCCCACACCATCGGCTGCAGGACTAATGCCGGACGCGGCCGGTGCTGACAACAGGCGCTCGACCGCATGGAACAGGAACTGGTGCACACCACGGCTGTCGCGAAAGCGGATTTCGGTCTTGGCCGGATGCACGTTGACGTCCACTCCCTCGGGCGGCAGGCTGATGAACAGGCAATACGCCGGATTCAACTGGTGATGCAGCACGTCACGATAGGCTTCCTTCAGCGCATGGACGATCAACTTGTCGCGCACGTGGCGGCCGTTCACGAACACATGTTGGCCATCCCTGCTAGCTGTTGCAGCCCCGGGACGGATCACCCAGCCGGACACCCGCAACGCCCCAGCGGCGGCATCGACCGCAATCGTGTTTTGCTCGAACGCCTCACCCAGCACCTGACGAACCCGGCTGGCGGCGGGTTCGGCGTTCAGACGCAGCTGCACCCGCCCGTTGTGAATCAGCGTGAAAGCCGTTTCCGGGTTCGCCAGCGCCAGCCGCCGCACGGTCTCTGCACAGTGCGCATATTCGGTGGCTTCGGTCTTGAGGAATTTGCGCCGCGCCGGGGTATTGAAAAACAGGTCTTGAATATCGATCGTGGTACCGGCTGCACGTGCCGCGGGTGCGGGTGCGTCGAGATGACCGCCTGCGGCCTGCACCTGCCAGGCATGCTCGGCCTCCACGCTACGGCTGGTGAGCTGGACCCGCGCGATGGCGGCAATCGAAGCCAGCGCCTCGCCGCGGAACCCCAGGCTCGCCACCTGCTCCAAATCGGCCAGGCTGGTGATTTTGCTGGTCGCGTGCCGGGTCAGCGCCAGCAGCAGTTCGTCCCGCTGGATGCCCGCGCCGTTGTCGCTCACCCGAATGCGCTTGATGCCGCCTTGCTCGAGTCCGATCCGGATCTCGGTCGCGCCGGCGTCGAGGCTGTTTTCGAGGATTTCCTTCAAGGCGGCTGCAGGTCGCTCGACCACCTCGCCAGCGGCGATCTGCGAAATCAGAACATCGGGAAGGACACGGATAGCCACGGCTAACACCGAATCAAGTCCGCTCATCCTGAGCCGGTCGAAGGGCGCGACGCGCCGCCATCGCACGTCCCAGCCGTTCGATCTCGGCACGGCCAAGCACCTGGCGCGCCAACGGCAGCACCCGGGTATTTTCGAATTCGAGATGGCTGCGATAAAGGGCGACAAAACGGCGCACAAGTCCTTCATTCGGAAGCGTCGCCACGCCCTGCTCGACCTGTTGCAGGTCCGGGCGCAGCTGCCGCCACAACAGTGCAAGCTCGTCATGTTCCAGCGTCAGTGTTTCGACCAGATCGCATGCACCGGGTGCACCGGCCTGTTCCAGCAACGGAAACAGGTTGCGTTCTTCATCATCGTGGTGGTGCACTGCAGCGGTATCGAAATAGGTCATCACTGCACGCGCAGCTTGCCTTGCCTGATCGTCGGAGCCGTGAGACGGCAGGTGCGCCAGCAGCTTTTCCAGGGTGTCGCACTGCCTGGCGATGCGATCGTGGCAGGCTTCCAGGACTTCCAGCGGGCGGTCAAAGCCCGGCGCTGCCGTGCCCAGCAAGCTGCGGGTCATGGATTGCGCGTCAAGCGCGCCGGCGCGGTCAGAGGATGCTTGTCGAAATACTTGAGGACGCCGTCGAGAATGGCATCCACCAGTTTGTCCTGGTATTTGGGATCGTTCAGGCGTTTTTCTTCTTCCGGGTTGGAAATGAACGCGGTCTCGATCAGGATCGACGGAATATCCGGCGCCTTCAACACGGCAAATCCCGCCTGCTCGACATGGGATTTGTGCAGTGTATTGACGCCGCCGATTTCATTGAGAACGGCATGCCCCAGCTTGAGGCTGTCGTTGATGGTCGCCGTCTGTGACAGGTCGATCAGGGTGCGCTTGAGGAAAGGATCCTTGACGTCGATATTGACGCCACCCACCAGGTCAGCGTCGTTTTCCTTTTTCGCCAACCAGCGCGCGGCCACCGAGGTCGCACCATTTTCCGACAACGCAAACACCGAGGATCCGCGCGCATGTGGCTTGATGAAGGCATCGGCATGGATCGACATGAACAGGTCGGCCTTGACGGCACGCGCCTTGGTGACGCGCTGGGCCAGCGGCACGAAGTAATCGCCGTCACGGATCAGCACGGCATGCATGTTTTCCTGCGCGTCGATTTTCTGCTTGAGTTTCTTCGCCAGCGCCAGCGTGATGTCTTTTTCGTGCGAACCGCTGGCGCCGAGCGCGCCCGGGTCCTCGCCGCCATGACCGGCGTCGATGGCCACCGTGATCAGACGCACATATTGCGGAACTTCAGGCTTGACCGAGGGGGACGACTCGGCAGACGTCGCCACGTCGGCTGTAACAACGGGATACAGATCGACAACGAGACGGTGGCCGTATTGCTCGAGCGGCTGCAACTGGAATACCGAGGGCTTGACCGGCATTTTAAGATCCAGCACCAGACGCATCACGCCAGGGCGATTCATGGCCACGCGTATCGACGCGATGAAGGGGTCATCGGCGGACAATTGCTTCATCATGGCATCGAGCAAGGTGCCCGCTTCCACGCCTTCGAGGTCGATCACCAGTCGCTCCGGATTCGACAGCGTGAAATATTTGTAGCTGACCGGCTGCCTGGCTTCCAGGGTGATTCGCGTGTAATCGGGCGAGGGCCACAAGCGGACGGCGCTGAGTTCCAGTGCCTGACCCCAGCCCGACACCAGCAATCCACACAGCAGAAATAATGCCTTCAGCAAAGCGTGCAACATGTCTCCATATATTCAGTGCCCCGCGGGCTTCTCGCCTCGCATTCGGCTTCGCGGCTGTCATCGTCGATCCGCAAGTGGATCACCACATCCGGCGGCGGCAGCCAACCCGCAGCCTTTTCCGGCCACTCGATCAGACTCACAATTCGCCCGTCGTCTGTATCACGAAACCCTGCGTCCATCCATTCACGCGGATCATGCATACGATACAGATCGTAATGATATAGCTCAAATGCCGGCAGGCTGTAGGTTTCAGCCAAAGTATAGGTCGGACTCTTCACTCTTCCAATATAGCCCAATGCCCGCAGCACGCCACGCACCAGCGTCGTTTTTCCCGCACCCAGGTCGCCTTCGAGGTAGAGCGTCATCCCCGGCTGCAGTGCCTTCGCCAGGCGCGCGCCGAACGCCAGCGTCGCGGCCTCGTCGGCGAGATGGCAACTGCAGCGCACGGTATCATCGTCCTTATGCATGAGCATGATTTAACCCGTCTGGCGCAGCAAATCAAGCAATGGGGGTACGAGCTCGGCTTTGCCGCAGTTGGTATTGGCGACTGCGAATTGAATTCTGCCGAGACGGGCTTGATAGCATGGCTGGCGCAAGGATTTCATGGCGAGATGGATTATATGGCGGTGCACGGCGTGAAGCGCAGCCGACCCGCCGTGCTGGTGCCGGGCACGCTGCGCATCATCAGTGCGCGGCTGGACTATTTTCCGCCCGCTGCCGCCGACCCGCACGCAATGCTGTCCGACGCCGACGCCGCCTATGTTTCCCGCTACGCGCTGGGGCGCGATTACCACAAGGTCCTGCGCAACCGTCTGCAAACCCTGGCCGAAAAAATCACCGCTGAAGTCGGCGAGCATCATTTCCGCGTCTTTACCGACAGCGCGCCGGTACTGGAAGTCGAACTCGCCACGAAGTCGGGACTGGGGTGGCGCGGCAAGCACACGCTGCTGTTGAATCGACAGCACGGCTCGTGGTTCTTTCTCGGAGAAATCTATACCGACCTTCCGCTGCCGGTCGACGCGCCCGAAGCCGGACACTGCGGCAGCTGCGAGGCCTGCCTCGACATCTGTCCCACGCAGGCCATCGTCGCCCCCTACCATCTCGATGCCCGGCGCTGCATCTCGTATCTGACCATCGAGCTCAAGGGCAGCATCCCGCTCGAGTTGCGTCCCCTCTTGGGCAACCGCATTTACGGCTGCGACGATTGTCAGCTGGTGTGTCCGTGGAATCGTTTCGCGCAGACGGCGACACTGCCTGACTTCGGTGTGCGCAACGGGCTCGACAGCGCGCGCCTGGCAGACCTGTTTTTCTGGAGCGAAGCAGACTTCAACGAACGGCTGGCGGGGTCGCCGATTCGCCGCATCGGGCACGAGCGATGGCTGCGCAATATTGCCGTCGCGCTGGGCAACGCATCCCGCTCGCCAGAAATCGTTTCCGCGCTCGGTTCACGCCTCGAACATCCGTCCGCACTGGTGCGCGAGCACGTGGCGTGGGCGCTGGAACAGCAGCAGACAGCGCCGTAAACAGAGGGCTCTCCGTCAAACTTTGTAGGAGGGGCGCCCTCGCCCCGATTTTCGTGCCGACGCCATAACCACAGCAATCGGGGCGAGGGCGCCCCTCCTACTGGCCATTGATCCGCAATTCCTCGCGCGCATGCCGGATCACCGACGCCCCCGAGGTCAGCGCCAGTCCCGCCAGCACCAGCGCCACCGCGATATCCGGCCAGCCATGCGCAGTCACCCACACCCCGCCCGCCGCGCCCATGACCGCCAGATTGCCCAGCGCATCGTTGCGCGAGCACAGCCACACCGAGCGCGCCTGCGCGTCGCCCTGCCGGTGCGCATACAGCAGCCCCGCCACGCCGACATTCACCGCCAGTGCCAGGAGGCTCACCCAGCCCATGATAAAAGGCTCCGGCACCACGCCGGCCGACCATTGCCAGGCCGACTTGCCGAGCACGAACACGCCATACGCCAGCATCGTCCAGCCTTTCCACAACGCCGTGCGCGAACGCCACACGGGCGCCAGCCCAAGCACGAACAGGGCGACACTGTAATTGCCGGCGTCGCCCAGAAAGTCGACCGCATCGGCCAGCAGCGACACCGACTGCGCCGCGAAGCTCGCAACCAGTTCGACGCCGAACATCAGCGCGTTCAGCACCAGCGCAATCCACAGCGCGCGCCGGTAGCCCGGACCGGGCGCCGCCGAATTGCAAACGGAATCGCAACCGCAGCCGCTCATGATCGGCGCCGACATGAAGAATGCGATGCCCGCTGGCCCAGCAGGTAAAATGTGCGCTTTCCCATCGCGCCATCTTGCCACCCATGTCCACCAGCGACCAGCCCCCCTCCCCAACCCTCCCCCGCGCAGGGGAGAGGGCGCAAACGCTGGGCCCAAGGCGACCCATTGGCGTCTTCGATTCCGGCATCGGCGGGCTGACCGTGGTGCGCGCGCTGATGGAGCGCCTGCCCTACGAGAACATCGTCTACTTCGGCGACACCGCGCGCGTGCCTTATGGCGTGAAATCGGTCGACACCATCACCCACTTCACCACCCAGATCGCGCAGTTCCTGCTGGAAAAGGACGTCAAGCTACTGGTCATCGCCTGCAACACCATGGCGGCGGTGGCGGCGCAGGTCGTCAAGGACCTGTCGCCGGTACCGGTGCTCGATGTAATCGACGCCGGCGCGGTATCGGCGCGCGGCGGCAAGCGTGTCGGCGTCATCGGCACCCCCACCACCATCAACAGCAATGCCTACGCGCGCGCCATCCACGACTACGCGCCGGATTCGCGCATCCATTCGCAGGCCTGCGCGCTATTCGTGCCGCTGGTGGAAGAAGGCTGGCTCGACCACGAAGTGACGCGATTGACCGCCGAGGATTACCTGAAGCCGCTGCTGGCCGAACACATCGACACCCTGGTCCTCGGCTGTACCCATTACCCGCTGCTGAAGCCGCTGCTGCGCCAGGTGGTCGGCAAGGATGTCGCGCTGGTCGATTCCGCCGAAGCCATGGCCGAGCAGGTCGCTGCGGTCCTGGCAGAAAGGAAACTGGCCAACCCCGGCCCCGCCCAGCCACGCTACGACTTCTATGTCACCGACGTGCCGCTGCGCTTCCAGACCATCGGCGAGCGCTTCCTGGGACGCACCCTGAGCAATGTGCATGTGGTGAAGTGGTAATCACTGATGCGCAGGCAGGATTGGGGCAACTTTTTGTACGCACACTTCAATACAACAACACGCATTCACATAAAAAAATCGGCCACAGTTCTGGGCAATCCCATGCTATAAATCGAAATAACCTGCGGTCGTGCAGTAGCAGACAGCTTGGTCGAACTGCCCCGTAGTCGGGGGCTGGGCAATAGCTTTTTAACTTACGAGGAAAACCTGAATTATGGACAAGAGCAAACGCAATTTCATGGCCGCCGGCGCATCGATGGTTGCCCTGACGATCCTGACAACGACCGGCTGCACCACCACGAGCGGCAATATGGGCGACCCGGCCGCACAGCGCAAGGCCATCGATTCGGCCGCTGACAGCGCGTTGGATCGCCTCTTCAAGGAAGTACCGGGCTCCCAGGATCTCGTGAAGTCCGCACAGGGCGTCCTGGTATTTCCGACGTTCGTTTCGGCCGGCTTCATCGTCGGTGGCGCACATGGCCGCGGGGTCATGCGTGAAGGCGGCAAGAGCACCGGTTACTTCAGCATGACCGAGGGTTCCTTCGGATGGCTCGCTGGCGCGCAATCGCAGGCGGTGTTCATCCTGTTCATGACTGAGGAATCCCTGAAACGATTCCAGGCCAGCAACGGATGGACGGCCGGCGTCGACGGCTCGGTCGCCATATTGTCGGCGGGTGCCAACGCCCAGGTCAGCACCCAGACCGCACAGCAACCGGTCGTCGGCTACGTCTTGACGAATGCGGGCCTGATGGCGAATGTGAGCGTCAATGGCAGCCGCATAACCCCCCTCAACATTTGAGCAGGACGCTGTCCGGCCGGCCAGGATGCTGGCCGGTTGAAGCGGCAAAGACGGGTGACCGACGCAGCTTGGTCACCCATTTTTTTGGTCGCGCTGTCCATCGAGGGTTGTACGCCGTACGATGCGGCCGGATCGTGCTTGTTGCGAACCAAGACCTGACCGGCGACAAGTCGGCCATTCCTTCTTTACGAAATGCTAGACTGTCACCGCTTCCTGTTTTCTCGGGTATCTGACGTCGTGTTGCGCCCCACCACCATTCCCCCCCCCGGACACATGATTCGCCCCGTTCCGGCCCTTATCGATTGAACCCGGTAACATTTCCATGAATCGTTCCCTGTTTGCCCTGTTCGCGCTCGCCTTGGCCGGGAGCGCTCCGGCTCTGGCACAACCCGACGTGCAGGGCATCACTGCGTGCGCAAACATTATTGCCGACACGGAGCGGCTCGCCTGCTATGACCGCGCCAGCGGCCGACTCGCCGAACCGGCCCACGCCAGGGAACCGGTTCCGGTCGCGCTGCCCTCCGATGCGCCAGCCGCTCGCCCCATGGCCGCAACGGTAACGGACACACCGACACTATCCGCCGCGAGCGCGGCGCCTCCAGTGTCCATGATCGAGAACGCCTGGGGCTTCGACCCTGCCTCCTCACGCTACACCATCAGTGTCTATCGCCCCAACTACCTCTTGGTGGCGAACTACTCCGACAACCCCAACGAAGCACCTTTCGACGCCCTGTTCGATGTCATCAACAATAGTAGCAATCCGGATGCGGGACTGGACTCCACCGAGGCCGAATTCCAGATCAGTTTCAAGGCCCGCGTCTGGGCCACAGAGGACAGGCGTCTCGGCGTCTGGGTCGCCTATACCCAACAAAGCCAGTGGCAACTCTACAATAGTGACCTGTCGCGCCCTTTCCGCGAGACGAACTACCAGCCCGAGGTTATGGTCAGCTACAACCCGCATGTCAGCTTGGGCAGCTTCCGCTGGTCCTTGTTTAATTTGGGCTACAACCACCAGTCCAACGGCCGTACCGACCCCATTTCCAGATCGTGGGACCGCGTGATCGCGGAGTTCGGCATCGAACGCGACAACTTCGCCCTCCTGGTCCGCCCCTGGTTCGTCACCGATGACGGCGGCGACGACAACCCCGACATCGTCGACTACATGGGCCATGGCGACATTACTGCCGTCTACAAGTGGCACGAGCACAGCTTCACGCTCATGGGTCGCGGAAATGTAAGCACCGGCAAAGGCGCTGGCCGCCTCACCTGGACCACCCCTCCGCTGCTCGGTCCCCTGCGCGGCTATGTTGCCGCCTTCTCGGGCTATGGCGAGAGCATGATCGACTACAACTGGCACCAGAACTCGATCGGCTTCGGCGTGGCGCTCAACGACACGCTGGATCGGATGTGACCCGGCGCCGCCGCTCGATGCGTCTCGACGTTCACCTGCATGCAATCCGCAAGGTGGTGATCGCAAGCCTGTCTGCATGATCCGGATCACCCCCCGGATTGAACTCGACGAGCGTGAAATCCGGGAAGACTTCGTCCGCGCCTCAGGCCCCGGCGGACAGAACGTCAACAAGGTATCGACCGCAGTGCAACTGCGCTTCGACGTCGCCCATTCCCCCTCGCTGCCCGAGCCGGTGCGCGAACGTCTCATGAACCTGGCCGGCCGTCGCCTCACCCAGGAGGGCGTGCTGATCATCGAAGCCGAGCGGTTTCGCAGCCAGCGGCGCAACCGCGACGACGCGATGGAGCGATTGGTCGGGATGATTCGCGAGGCCTGCGAAGAGGACAAGCCGCGCCACCCCACCCGTCCGACGCTCGCATCCAGGAAACGGCGGCTGGAAAGCAAGCAACGGCGTGGCGAAACCAAGAAGCTGCGTGGCGCGAAACCCGGAATGGATTGTTGATCCGGCAAGATTCAGTCGCGAGTTCGTTCGCCCCGAGCCTGCCGAAGCCTCTCCTGAGCGGGCCGAACGGGGTTGTGCTTC
This sequence comes from Thiobacillus sp., assembly GCA_016124745.1. Lineage (GTDB taxonomy): Bacteria > Pseudomonadota > Gammaproteobacteria > Burkholderiales > Thiobacillaceae > Thiobacillus. The sequence goes on along the minus strand of WGNC01000001.1, from coordinate 50,631 downwards.
GATCGTTCGACAGGCTCACGATCAGCACGAACGGTACTCATGTTTGCTTCGTGCCGGATCAATGGGGTTTCCTGCCGAGCACTTCCCTACAGTCTGCTCGCTATTGTCAGAACATCGCTGGCCGGCCAGCGCATCCGGCACCTGTCACCGGCTTTTCAAACCCGCGGGAGGTTGACCACCCTGCGCGTGCCGATCGACGCGATGCGTCATGATCCAGTAACACCTGCATCGCACCATTGCGAATCCGATTGAACAAGATGGCACGCTACCTGCTTGTGTAATACTGCAACCTCCCCCGATATTCTGACCCGCCGTTCCGCGACGACACCTCATGCTTTCAACTCCTGCTCCCGCCTCCGCCTCACCCGGCGCCTATGTACTGGGGTTCTGTGCCAGCTTGCTGACCTGGGTACTGCTGACCGGCTCCCTGGCCACCGACGAGGTGGTGCTGGGAATTGCAGTGTCGCTGGTCGTGATGTTTGCCGCCGGGCAGCGCCTGGCCCTGCTTTCCGGCCTGCGGATGACGCCCCTGGCCCCATTGCATCTGCTGCGTTACCTGGGCTATTTCTTCGGCCAGCTGGCACTGTCCAACTTCGATGTCGCGCGGCGCGTGGTCTCGCCAACGCTGCCCATTCATCCCGAACTGGTGGAGGTGCGCACCGGGCTCACCTCCGATCTCGGCCGCATGCTGCTTGCCAACAGCATCACGCTGACGCCGGGGACACTGACCGTTGAGGCCGAAGACGATCGCCTGCTGATCCACTGGATCGACAGCACGCCGGGCAGCGATCTGGAAAGCGCCACGCGTGCCATCGCCGCGGGTTTCGAACAACGCATTTCGGGCTTCCTCAAATGATCCTCCCCGACATCAATCTGCTCGAAGGTTTTGCACTGTTATTGCTCGGTTGCGCACTGATGTTGGGCCTTTTTCGTCTGATTCTCGGTCCGGCAGCACCCGATCGTCTGGTCGCGGCCGACACGCTCGGCGTCATCGCCACGGCAGGGCTGATCCTGCTTGCCTGGCTGCTCGGCAGCGCGCTCTATCTCGACGTGGCGCTCGTATACGGCGTACTGGCTTTCGTCGGCGTGGTGGCCCTGGCACGCGCCATCGAAGGAGAACGGACATGAGACTGGTTGCCGACCTGTTTCTCCTCGCGGGTGCGCTGCTCTGCCTGCTCGCTGCGCTCGGCATCCTGCGCATGCCCGACGTCTACAACCGCATCCAGGCCGGTACCAAGGCTTCGACCCTGGGCGTGCTCTGCATCCTTGCCGGGATCGGACTGCTGCAGCCTGCGTGGTGGCCCAAGCTTGTGGCCATTGCAGGCTTCATCCTGTTCACCAGCCCGGTGGGTTCCTCGACCTTGGCGCGTGCCTTCTACCGCGCCGGGGTAAAGGTCTGGCAACCGCCGGGCAAGGAGGCTTCGCGATGACGGCCTGGATTGCACTCGTACTGGTGGGGTTGATGCTGGGTGCGGCCGTGCTGGTGCTGTATCTGGACAATCTGGTTGCGGCCATTGCCGCTGCGTCGGTGGTGTCGCTGCTGCTGTCGCTGCTGTTTGCGCTGCTCGCCGCGCCCGACGTGGCCTTGACCGAAGCCGCAGTCGGCGCCGGGCTTTCCGGGGCGGTGCTGGCCCTGGGGCTGCGGCGGCTTGGCCTCATCGACCTGGGCAAGCGGGAGTATCCCGATGCATAAGCTGGCTTCGCTTCTGTTCGCCATCGGCCTGGCCGCACTGCTCATCGGGCTGGCGGCGCAACTGCCGCTGGGGATGACGCCGATGGTCGTCGGCCAGGCCATCCTCGAGCAGGCACCGGGCGAAACCGGCTCCGCCAACATCGTGACTTCGGTGGTGCTGGCCTATCGCGGCATCGACACCCTGGGCGAACTGGCCATCCTGTTCGCCGCCGCTACCGTCGCCGGGCTGGTGCTCGCGCCGTCGATCCATGCAGAAAGCCGGCTCAGAGCCAAACCGCGCCACGATGCCGGGCTGGTGTTGCGCGCCGGTTCCGACCTGCTGTTTCCGCTGCTGCTCAGCGTGGGTTTCTATATCGTGCTGCACGGCCACCTCACCCCCGGCGGCGGCTTCCAGGGCGGCGTGGTGCTGGCGGCCGCCTTCTTCGTCTCCTTCCTGGCGCGGCCAGCCAGGCAACCCAGCCACGTCGGCATCGTCCTGATCGAAGCCCTGGCCGGCGCATCGTTCATCGGCATCGGCCTGGCCGCCTTGTTGGGCGGCGGTGCCTTTCTGCAACCCGTGCTGGACAAGGGCACGCTCGGCCAGCTCGTTTCGGCCGGCAGCCTGCCGCTGCTCTATCTGGCGGTCGGCCTCAAGGTTGGCGCCGAATTGTCCGGCCTCCTCGCGCACCTGGCGGAATGACCATGAACCCACCCGATCTGATCACCATCCTGATCTCCGGCGGCATCGGACTCGTCGCCATCGGCGCGGTCGGCATGGCGGTATCGCGCCACCTGCTTCGCCTGGTGCTGGCGCTGGCCATCGCCGAAGCCGGCGCCAATCTGCTGCTGGTGTTGGCCGGCTATCGCTGGGATGCGGTGGCACCGATCCTGACCGGCGCAACCGTGACCCGGCCCATGGTCGATCCGGTGCCGCAGGCGCTGGTGCTGACCGCCATCGTCATCGGCGTCGGGGTGCAGGCGCTGGCCGTGGCGCTGCTCATTCGCGTCAAGGAAGCCTACGGCACGCTCGATATCCGTGAACTGAAGACCCGCGTCGAACAGGAAATCTGTGGTGCGGCCGGCATCGCGCCGCCCGAAAGCGCAAACAAGCCGGGGGGTGGCCAACCCTACCCCGTGCCGGTGACAACTTCGAGGGAGTCCGCATGAACGCGCTCGCGCTGCCAGTCGTCCTGCCCTTGCTCGCCGCGTTTCTGGTGAGGCCGGCTGGCCTCGCGTCGGGCAGTTTGGCACGCTGGTTCGGCCCGCTGGTTCTGCTCCTGTGTGCAGGCATGCTGGTCGATACCGCCCTGCTTACCCACGGCCAGCCGGTCAGCGCCAATATCGGTGGTTTCGCGCCACCGCTGGGCATCGTGTTCTATGCCGACTCGCTGGCGCTGCTGTTCGCCATCGCAGTGCCGGCTTTCGCGCTGCTGCTGTGGCCGCGCGAAGCGATGCAGGCGGGCGGCGATCGCATCAGCGCGCTGATGCTGCTACTGGTGGGGTCCGGCACCGGCATGGCGCTCTCCGGCGACCTGTTCAACCTCTATGTCTTTTATGAATTGCTGGCAGTTGCTTCCTTCGGGCTGGTCGCTTCAAGCGGCAGCGCACGTGCCTGGGCCGCCACCGTGCGCTACCTGCTGATCAGCGGCTTCGGCTCCGTGCTCGCCCTCGTCGGCGTGGCGCTGATCTACGCGCAGACCGGCACCCTCAATCTCGCCCAACTGTCCGAGTTCGCCCCCGAGCGTCTCGCCAACCCGCTCGGCCTCGCTGCCTTCGCGTGTCTGCTGATCGGCTTCGGGGTAAAGGCGGAACTGTTCCCGGTCAACGCCTGGGTGCCCGAGGTCTACGCTACCGCACCGAAGCGGGTCTCAGCCCTGCTTGCGGGCGTGGTGTCGAAGCTGGCGATCCTGGTGGTGCTGCGTCTGATCCTGCTGGTGTTCGACCTGCCGGAGGCACGCCAGTCGCTGCTGGTTCTCGGCCTCATTGGCCTGGTCAGCGGCGAACTGGCAGCCTGGCGCGCGCGCGACCTGCCGCGCATGCTGGCCTTCTCGTCGATTGGCCAGCTCGGCCTGCTGTTCATGGCCGTGTCAATCCCGGGCGTACTCGGTCTCATCGCGGCGCTGGCCGTCGCACTGCATCATCTGCTGATGAAACCTGCGCTGTTCCTGCTGGCGGAACGCTGGAGCGGCGGCCTCGAAAATCTCGCCGGCGCCGGACGCAAGGCGCCGCTGGCCGCGGGGCTGTTCACGCTGTTCGCGCTGTCGCTGCTGGGCGTGCCGCCGCTGCCCGGCTTCTGGGCCAAGCTTGTGCTGCTGCTGGGGCTAGGCCAGCAGGATGCTGTTCTTGCACAGGCTGCGATCTTTGGTGTGCTGCTGATGGCCGTGGTCGAGGCACATTATCTGTTCCGCCTGGTAGGGCTGTTGTATGCCAAAACGGCGCACGGCGCGCCGCCGCACCGCATGGGCGATCTGGCTGTGGCCAGCCTGCTCGGTGCAATTCTTGTCGCCAGCATGCCCTTGTTGCCGGCGCTGGCCCAAGGCCTCGGCTGGATGGCCCATCAGGCATCGGACGTCGCAGCCTACCGCGCCGTGACCCTCGGCAGCACGATTCCGGGGGTCGCACCATGAGTCTGAATCCGCTCGACCTGCTGTTCCTGGTTGCCGCTTTCAACCTGCTGGCGATGCTGCTCGCCGGCAGCTGGCGCGGCGCCGGCATCCTGGCGACGGTGCTGTATGGCGTGCAATTGCTGATCCTGTCGCAGATGGGCGAGACGACAACGGCCAGCTTCATCTTCTCCGGTTTCGGCTTCAACCTTGGCTGGCGCTTCGATGCACTGTCCTGGCTGTTCGCCGTCATCACCGTGGCATCTGCCCTGTTCGCAAGCTGGTACGGCTCCGGCGAATGGCTGCGCCGCTATGCGGGCAGCCGGCGCCTGCTGCTCAGCGCCCTCGCTGCCAACGTGCTGGCGATGCTGCTGTTGCTCGGCAGCGGCGATTTGCTGACGCTGTTTGTCGGCTGGGAAGCCACGTCGTGGGCGGGCTTCCTGCTCATGGCGCTGGCCGGCGGGATGGCGCGCGAGGCGGCGCTGAAGTATCTGGTCTACGCCATTGTCGGGGCAATGGCCCTGCTTGCCGCGCTCGTCGTGCTGTTCCAGGCCAGTGGCTCGTTCGGTTTTGCAGCGGCAGCGGCGAGCCTGGCTGTCATGGGCAACGCACCGCTGTGGGGGCTGATCCTGCTGTTCCTGATCGCATTCGGCGCCAAGCTGGCCCTGTTGCCCTTCCACCTGTGGCAGGCGCCGGCCTATTCCGAAACGCCGGCGCCGGGCGCGGTATTCCTCGGCGCCATCGTCGGCCGCATGGGCCTGTTCGCGCTGGCCGTGGTGCTGGTCAAGCTGATCGGCATCGCGCAGCTCAAGGCGCTGGCGATCCCGTTCAGCTTCCTCAGCGCGCAGGACCTGATCGCCTGGATAGCGGCCTTGACCATCATCCTGCCCACCTACACCGCACTGAAGCAAAACGACGCGCGCTACCTGCTGGCCTGGCACGGCATCGGCCAGGGCGGCTACATGCTGCTGGGTCTGGCACTGGGCACCGCGCTCGGTTCGGCGGGCGGGCTTCTGCACATGATCAACTATGCCGCCACCCAGGCCACGCTGCTGATGGCGGTGTTCGCCGTGCAGCACCGCATCGGCCACACCGACCTCAACCGGCTCGGCGGCCTGGTGGCGCGCATGCCGCTGTCGTTCCTGGCCCTGCTGATGGGCATCATCAGCCTGGCCGGTCTGCCGCCGATGAGCGGCTTCGTCTCCAAGTGGATGGTGTACACGGCGCTGTTGCAGGACGGACGCCCACTGCTGTTCGTGGCCAGCGTCATCGGCACGCTGGGCACCATCCTCTCGGTCTACAAGCTGATCCACAACCTGTTCCTCGGCCAGCTGCGCGTCGAGCACGAGAAGATCGACGAGGCGCCGCTGTCGATGCTGATCCCCATGCTCGCCTGCGCCACGCTCGCCTTCGTCACCGGCGCGGCGCCCGGCCTGGTGCTGGGCTGGGTGGCGGCGGCCCAGGGCGCGCTTGGTCTGCCGGTACTCGCCTACACGCTCGGTGGCGTGGATAGTCCGCAGGCCAGCCTCGACATGCTGTGGGTGGTGGGCGTTCTGTTCGCCGGCTTCGGTGTCGGCGCGATACTGTTCTACGGTTTCGGCGGCAAGACCCAGCGCATCAATCAGCTCGACAACTACGCGGGCGGCCATTTCCTCACCACCGAGATGCGCTACCACTACAGCGACAATTTCTACGCCGGCCTGATGCATCTGATCGGCGGCTGGTACCGGGGCAGCTTCGCCTGGCTCGAAAGCGCGATTTCTTCCGGCGTCAGACTCGTGGCGACGGCAGCAGGCGGCTGGTACCGGGCGGTGAGCCCGGGCTTCTATCTGCTGGCGGGCACGACGCTGCTGCTTGCATGGGTGCTGCTATGAGCCTGATCGAACTGCTCCTCGAACTGCTGTTGATGCCGCTGCTGGCCTTCGTCATCGGCCTCGGCATGGTGCTCATGATGCGGCGCATCGGCGCGCGCCTGCAGCGCCGCGTCGGCCCGCCCTTCTTCCAGCCGCTCTACGACATCGTCAAGCTCTACGGCAAGCGCACCCAGACCTCGCACGGCCTGATCCACGACATCGGCATCGTCATGGCGGTGGGCGGCTATGTCGCTGCGGAGACGCTGCTGCCGATGCCGGGCATGAACGGCATCGCCGCAAAGGGCGGCCTGATCACGCTGGTCTACCTGATGATGGTGCCGTCGCTGGGCATGGCGCTCGGCGTCGGCCAGTGCGCCAATCCCAACGGTTCGATCGGCATCGGCCGCGCACTGACCGCGATGCTGGCCTACGACGTGCCCTTCGTCATCGTCGTGTTCGGCGTCGCCTTCCATTTCGGTTCCACCAACCTCATGTCGATCATCGAGATCCAGCAGGCTGCCGGCATCACCGGCTGGGGCGCGGCGCAGATGCCGCTCTTGGCCATCGCCGGCCTGTTCGCCCTGCACGGCATGCTGGGCAAGCAGCCCTTCGAGATCTATATCGCGCCGGCCGAGATCGCCACCGGACCGATGGTGGAGATGAGCGGGAAGTTCATGGGTGGGCTGTTCGTGATGCAGAGCTTCCAGCTCTATACCGCATCGGCCCTGTACGTGACGCTCTTCCTCGGCGGCGGCGAGAACTGGCTCTTCTTCATCGTCAAGTGCTTCGCCGTGCTGGCCATCCCGGTCAGCCTGGCCTTTCTGTTCCCGCGCTACCGCACCGAGGACCTGGTGCGGCTGTTCTGGAAATGGCCGGTGATGATCGGGCTGATCGGGCTGGCCTTCGTCATGCGCTGAAAAGGAGACGGACATGAGCACACTTAAAGACATCCCCGTTCGTTACGAAACCCAGCAAGCCCCGGCGCGCGGCAATCCGCTGGCCAACGTGTTCGACGAATTCATGAACTTCTGCCGCTCGCGCTCGCTGTTCATGCTGCACTACTGCACCGGCTGCGGCGCCATCGAACTGCCGCCGGCCATGACCTCGCGCTTCGACATGGAACGCCTCGGCATCCAGCCGATGGTGACGCCGCGCCAGGCGGACATCCTGCTGGTCACCGGCTATGTGTCGGTGAAGACGCTGAAGCGCGTGATCCTGACCTACGAGCAGATGGCCTCGCCCAAGTACGTCATCGGCATCTGCTCCTGCACCGTCAACGGCGGCATGTACTGGCAGAGCTACGCCACCGCCAAGAAGCTCAACGACTACCTGCCGGTGGACGTCTACATCGCCGGCTGCATGCCGCGCCCGGAAGCCGTCATCGAAGGCCTGCGCAAGCTGCAGGCCAATATCGCGGCCGGCACGTCCGACAACTGGAAGGACTATTACCAGCGCTACGACCACTACCTCGCCAACCAGCAGCGCCTGTTCGGCGAGACCTGGCAGACTCCGACCGACGTGATCGGCGAGGCGAAGCGCTACGGCGTGATCGGCCCCGAAACCGAAGGCGAGCACACGCGCCTGCTGGGGCTGCACAAGGCCCCGCTGGAACCGCTGCGCATGACGCTCAACGCCGGCAAGCTGGAGCGCATGGAATGAGCAACGAGATCAGCACCGAGCTTGTCTGTCCCGACATCAGCCAGTGGCTGTGCCACCTGCTCAGGGAAGTCGACGGCGTCACCCACAACAACCGCTTCGACCGGCGCCAGCGCCTCGATGTCGAGTCCGACGCGCTGCCCGCGCTGCTCACGCTGCTGCAGGGCAAGGGCTCCTTCGTCCACCTGTCCGCCATTTCCTGCGTCGACTGGATCAAGGAAAACGAATTCGAACTCGTCTATCACGTGTGGTCGTACGAGATGAAGGTCATGGTCTCGGCCCACATCCGCATTCCGCGCGCGCCGGGGCGCTACCTCTCCGTGTACGACATCTACAAGCCGGCCGGCTTCTTCGAACGCGACATCTTCGAGATGTACGGCGTCTATTTCGAGGGCAGCCCGTGGATGGAGAAATTCATCCTGACCGAATGGGACGGTCCGCCACCGATGCGCAAGGAATTCGATTCCGAGGCCTGGGTCGGCGAGCACTTCGACTGGCAGGACTACCACCCCGACTGGCTCAAGGACATCGAGGCGCAGGGCGGCGGCATCGCCATCCGGCCGGACGAGCAGCGCTTCAGCCGCAAGGCCAAGGACGAGTGTTAAGCGATGAGAGCTGAAAACTATCAGGCACGGCACCAGCCGCCCAGCCACGAATACGAGTTGAACTTCGGTCCCAACCACCCCGGAATCGAAGGCAACTATGCGCTCAAGGTGCGGCTGCATGGCGACACCGTGATCGAGGCCAAGGCCGACGGCGGTTATCTGCATCGCGGCTTCGAGAAGCTCATGGAGCAGCGCCTGTGGATCCAGAACCTCGCGCTGGTGCCGCGCATCTGCGTGCCGGACCCGGCGCCGATGGAGCTTGCCTATTCCACCGCGGTGGAAAACCTGTGCGGCCTCGACGTGCCGGCGCGGGCGCAATGGCTGCGCGTGCTGCAGATGGAACTCTCTCGCATCGCCGCGCACCTGTTCACCTTCGGTGGCCACGCCGCCACCACGGGCATGTACAACCCGATGTACTGGGGCGTGGCAGACCGCGACGTGGTGCTCGACCTGTTCGAGGAACTCACCGGCGGCCGCGTCTACCATATCTACAACATCCCGGGTGGCGTCCGCAAGGATGTGCCGGAAGGCTTTCTGGGGCGCGTCGCCAGCACGCTCGACTATCTGGAATCGCGCCTGCCGGATTACGACAACCTGTTCTTCACCAACCAGGTGTTCGTTACCCGATCCAAGAATGTCGGCACGCTGTCGCAGCAGCAGGCGCTGGAACTCGGCGTGACCGGCCCCAACCTGCGTGCTTGCGGTCTCGCCTTCGACGTGCGCCGCGACGATCCCTATCTCGTCTACGACCAGCTCGAGTTCGACATTCCCATCGAACACGCCGGGGATGCCTGGGCGCGCACGCTGGTGCGGCGTGCGGAACTCAAGGAGAGCATCCGCATCGTGCGCCAGGTGCTCGAACGCCTGCCGGCCATGCCCGGACCGATCCGCGCACCGATCCCCAACCCGCTGGCCTGGAACGTGCCGGCCGGCGAGTACTACGCGCGGGTGGAATCGTCCAAGGGCGAACTGTCCTGGTACGTGGTTTCCAACGGCGGCGCCAAGCCTTACCGCACCCACATCCGCGGTCCCTCCTCCATGCACGCGGTGCAGGTGCTGGAAACCCTGTGCAAGGGCGCGCGCCTGGAAGACGTGGCGCAGATCATGTTCTCGCTCGACGCCTGCCCGCCGGAGGTCGACCGCTGATGAGTGACATCGACTACAAGGACAAGGGCAGCATCCTCAACCCGCTGCGCGCGCTCGCCTTCTTTGGCCGCAAACCCGTCACCGAGAAGCTGGCGCCGCGCAAGGCATCGGAGCGCTACCGCGGCTTTCATCTCAACGACTGGGAAAAGTGCGTCGGCTGCTCGACCTGCCAGAAGGTGTGCGACAACGCCGCCATCACCATGGTGCAGGTGCCGGGTTTGCCCAACGATCCGGTCAAAGGCGTGCGCGACCTGCGCCCCGCGATCGACTACGGCCGCTGCTGCTGGTGCGCGCTGTGCGTCGACCTGTGCCCCACCGGTTCGATCAGCCTGTCGCAGGAATACGTGCACACCTGCACCGACCCCGAGCTCGACAGCTACTTCGTGCTGCCCGACCCCAACGGCATCCACAAGCAGCATTTCCCGAAAGGCTGGTCCAAGGAAACGGACAACGACCTGGTCGACCACCAGCGCCAGCCCATGGCCGAGCTCGAACCGTCCACGCGCATCGGCGGCTTCGCCGAAATGGTGTCCGGCTACACGCGGCAACAGGCCATCATCGAGGCCTCGCGCTGCGTGCAATGCGGCATGTGCCACGATGCCTGCCCTACCCACATGAACGCGCCGGAATACATTCGCGCGATCTGGCAGGACGACCTGGAAGAAGCGGTGCGCCAGATCTACCGCACCAATCCATTCGCCCATACCTGCAGCCGCGTCTGCACCCATCGCTGCGAGGACGCGTGTTCGGTCGGCCATCGCGGCGAACCGATCGCGATCCGCTGGCTCAAGCGCTATGCCATGGACAACGTGGCACCGGAACGAGTCAAGGCCATCGTCAGCGAGGGAATGCCCAGCGACAAAAGTGGCCGCCGCGTCGCCATCGTCGGCGCCGGCCCGGCAGGGCTGACCGCCGCCTTCGACCTGGCTCGCGCGGGGCACCAGGTCACCGTGTTCGAAGCCCTGCCCAAGGCGGGCGGCATGACGCGCTACGGCATCCCCGACTATCGCCTGCCGGGCGCCAGCCTCGATCACGATGTCGAGATCATCACCCAGCTCGGCGTGCAGATCCGCTACGACACCCGTGTCGGCCGCGACATCGGCATGGCGGCCCTGCGCGACGAATACGACGCGGTCCTGATGGCGATCGGCCTGCAGTTCGGCCGTTCCACCCGCATCCCGGGCAGCGATCAGCCCGGCGTGTACCGTGCGGTCGACCTGCTGCGCGACATCGTGCTCGGCAAGCCGATCGAGGTGCCCGCCCGCGCCGTGGTCGTCGGCGGCGGCAACGTGGCGATGGACATCGCCCGCTCGCTGGCCCGCCTGCAGAAGATCCGCCATGGTCAGGTCGGCATCACCCTCACGGCGCTGCAGCCGGAAGGCCACTTCCCGGCCGACCCGGAGGAGATCAAGGAGTCTCTGGAAGAAGGCATCGAGATCCTGCCGGCACGCGGGCCGCAATCGGTGGTGCTGGAAAACGGCCGCGTCAGCGGCCTGGAAACCGCCCGGGTGATTTCCCTGCTCGACGAGCAGGGGCGTTTCGCACCGACCTACGATCTGCAGGACACGCAGGTTCATGCCGGCGAGTGGATGGTCGAGGCCATCGGCCAGATGGGCGATGCCGACGCCATCCTCGGAACGGAACTCACCGAACAGCTTGAATGGATGCGCGGCCGCCTCAAGCTCGACGCCGAGGGGCGCAGTTCGCTGCCTTGGCTGTGGGCAGCCGGCGACATCGTCAACGGCCCCGATGTCGTGCATGCCGTCGCCGACGGCCACCGCGTGGCCGCCAGCATCGACCGCCATCTCAATGAAACCGTCAATGAAGCAGGCAAAGCATATGAGCCAGCATGAAGGCACGGCGCACGGCTACGAGCGCATCCGTTCCAAGAAAACCCTGAAGGAGATCCTCGAAGTGGCCACTTCGTTCGAGGCCACGGCGCGGGATTTCTATGCGTCCCTGGTGCCCAAGGTCAGCAAGAAGATGCGCTGGCTGGTTGAAGAACTGGCCGAGGAAGAGGCCGGACACTACCGGATGTTTACCGAGCTCGCCGCCCGGCCTGACATTGCCGAGCAGGTCACTGCCGAGGTGATGACGCCGGCGAGCGACCGCAAGTTTTCCGATGCCGTGCTGCTGCCCGACCTCGGCGAGCATCCCGACGACCAGGCCCTGCTGCGCTATGCGCTGGGGCGCGAGCACACCGCCATGGAGCAGTACCAGTCGCTGGCCGACAGCACGGAGCCCGGCCCGATCCATGATTTGTTCGTCTACCTGGCCAACGAGGAAACCAAGCACAAGAACGAACTGGAGCAGCTGTATTACGAAGTGGTGCACAGCGGTGGCGTGTGAGCCAGCAGGCTTTGGAAACGGCGTGAGCCGGCCCGTTACACTGCCGGCTTTGATAGCTTCGGAGACAAGCCAATGAGTCTGCGCGAACTCGCCACCCCCACCGCCGTTGCCGAGCCCGGCATGCTGGTTTCCGATCTGTTCCGGGAATGCATCCGGGTTCAGATGCCGGGCATTCCCTATCGAGATGCAGACGGTCGAATCACCGGTAAGGCCTCAATCCGGCACATCCTCAAAATGACTTGCTTGCCGGACTACCTGACCAAGTACGCGTACATGCTGGGCGACAGCATCGAGCACCTGCGCCTGCCCGAAATCCATGGCCAGGAAGTCCTCAACCGGACCATTGACGACCTCATTCTTCCCAATCTGCCGAAAATCAATTCCAGCGCGCCGGTCAGCAAGGCCCTGGCCATGATGGAAATGGAGAAAACGACCTACATCTTCATTCTCGATGGGGACGAATACCACGGGGTGGTCAGCATCATGAGCCTGGCCCAATGCCTGTTGACTCATGTGGGGTGCAATTAGGCATGACATCGTTTACCTCCGACATGGGCGTGGCCCTGGGCATCCTGCTGGTGTCCTACGCGTTGATCTTCACCGAGGTGATACACCGGGCCTATGCAGCCCTGCTGGGTGCTGTGGCCATGGTGATGATAGGGGGGTGGGCCGGTTTCTACAGCCAGGAAGCCGCCCTGGGGGCGGTCGACGGCAACACCATGCACCTGCTCATGGCCATGATGCTGCTGGTCGCCATGCTGCGCCCCACGGGGGCTTTCGAATACCTGGGCATCCGCCTCGCCAAACTGGCGGCGGGCGACCCGCGCCGGTTGCTGGTCTACCTGTGCGCCGCGGTCAGCGTGCTAAGCATGTTTCTGGACAATGTCACGACGGTGATCATCTTCGCCCCGCTCACCGTACTGGTGACGCGCATCCTCAACCTCAATCCAGCGCCCTATCTCATCGCCGAGGCCATGATGTCGAATATAGGCGGCGCCGCTACCCTGGTAGGCGATCCGCCCAACATCATGATCGGCAGCGCCGGTGGCATCGATTTCGTTCGCTTCCTGCTGCACATGGGCCCCATCATCCTGCCCGTATGGCTGATCACCATCACGCTGATGCTGATGCTGTTTCGACGGGATCTGCGGCCGGTGGACACGGCGGCCGTGGTGGACCTCGACGAGGACAATGCCATCAATGACCGGCCCGCCATGAAACGCATCGTCACCGTCATGCTGGGCGTGGTGCTGCTGTTCTTCGTCCACCACACGCTGCACTGGTATCCCGCTTTCGTCAGCCTGATCGGCCTGGCCGTGGCCCTGGTCTGGCTGCGCCCCGACCCGGAGATGCTGATGAACAAAGTGGAATGGACAGTGCTGCTGTTCTTCGCCGCCCTGTTCATAATGGTCGGCGGCGTGGACGCTTCCGGTCTGCTGGACCTGATCGGTAGCCTGCTGGCCAGTTATGCGGGCGAACCCGGCCACCTGCTGGCCACCGCCATTCTGCTCATGTGGGTGGCCGCCATCCTCAGCGCCGTGATCGACAACATTCCGTTCACCGTGACCATGATTCCCATCGTCGCCGCGCTGGAACAACAAGGCGTCAACGCCACCCCCCTGTGGTGGGCCCTGGCGCTGGGCGTAGGACTCGGCGGCAACGGCACCCACATCGGCGCCACCGCCAACGTCATCTGCATCGCCGAAGCCGAGCGAGTCGGCCTGCCGCAAGCGCGCATCTCGCCGAGCCGATGGCTGAAGACCGGGCTTCCCGTCATGCTCGGCAGCCTCAGTGTGGCCAGCGCGGTGTTTGCCCTGTTCTTCCCGGCTTTTTCCTGATCTGCGGTTCAGGAGCAGTGATTCCCGACGGCTATGGTCGAGGCATCGCTGTCTCGCAAGCAGGCTGAACCGGTCTTAAGACGAGCAAAACAGATCGCCCGACCACAGGACAAGGCCCGAAGCGGGCGGCTGTAAACATAATTTGGACGGCTGGAGTTCGGCCTTATGTGGAGCACTACATAAGGCCGAACTCCAGCCGCCCGCAACTTCCTCGCCCACCGGTCGCCTCTGGTCGTGTTCAGCCCGTCCCCTACCGTTTCCACACGCAGTATTGCAGCCGCTCCAGCTGCAATACTTCGATCTCATGCCGCGTTTCAGCCGACGCCTTCGACAATGGCGAGCCTGTGCGCAGCCCCACCCCCTTGACCCTCAACAGGACAAGGCGCGCAGATCCAGACAGAAGGGATCGAGTCCGTGTGCCGGTGCCGACCGGGGAATCAGGTCCGGGTCGCGCGGCAGAATGTCCAGCGTGATCCGCTCGGCACGTCGCCGGCTGGCGTCGGCCAGATTGTCTGGCATGCCCGGGTAGGCTTCGCCGTCGGGACGCCATTCATGCAGGGTGACGAGATAGTCGGCCGAGTGGGCGCGATGGCGCAGCAGCAGCTGCACCGGTGCCTGGGCGCCGAGCGCGGGGTGCAGGCCCCAGCCAGGAACGAAGCTGCGGTAACGCAGGCCGAACACCTTGAGCGCACCCTCGCTGTCACGCTCCTGCCGCATCGGCAGATCGATGCCCGCGACAAGAACCTGCCAGCCGTGCCAGTCTGACTCCCTGCCCTGTTGCGGCCGCAGCCGCAATTCGACCCGCGCGGTGCTGGCGTCCACCAGGCGCGAACTGCCGCGCTGCTCGGGGCTGGCAGCGTCGCCCAGCAGTGGCCAGAACTCCAGGGCGCGCCGCACCTCGAGCCTGCAGCCGGGCAGAGCCAATTGTCCCCATTGGCGGAATTCCTCGCGATGCAGCACTGCATGGATCGCTTCACCCAGCCCCAGACCCGTCGAGTCGAGCGTCTTCAGCACGGCGTCCAGATCCTGCTCCAGGTAAAAAGGCAGCGCAAAGCGCTCGTGCAGTTCGCGCCCCCAATCCATGAGCGGCAGGGTGTAATGCCCGCGCGCCAGCATGGCCGTGATGCCGCGCAGCAGGCAGACCAGGGCGGTGGCCCGTTCCGGCGTGTGCTGCATGCGCAGGGCCCGGAATTCCACCAGCCCCAGCTTGCCCCGCCCGGCCAGGAAGGGGTTCCACAGCTTTTCGATATTCATTTCGGCGCGATGACTGTTGCCGGACGTATCGCACAGGAACGAGGCCAGGCTGTGCCACAGCAGTTCCGGCGACAGCTCGGCCTGACGGTCCAGCAGGGCCAGCGCCAGTTCGAGTTCATCGAAGGCGTCGGTTCCGCGCTCATCGGCCCGCACCGATTGCCCGCTGCCCCCGACGAAGTCGTGGCAATACAGATAGGACAGTGCAGGATGGCGATTGAAAAAGCGCACCAGGCGAGGCAACAGTCGCGCCTCGTGCAGGAACGGGCTGGCCTCCGGCGACGGGCCGCCGAGGGTAATCTGGCCGCCACCGCCCGAATCCGCCACCGCGCCATTGAAATAGAGGCGGTAAGGGGCCAGGCCCTGCGCTTCGGCTGCCGCATAGATCTCGCGACTGCATCGCAGGAAGTGCTCGGCATCGACGCTCGGAGCGGAATTGATTTCGATCACGGCCGGATCCGGCGTCACGGTGGTCCACTCCACGGTGTCATCCACCGGCGGCGGATAGCCCGCCAGCACCAGGCTGGGCAGATGGCAGGTGCGGGCAGCCTGCGCCACGCATCCCAGCACGTCCAGGAACATCGGCACCTGGTTGAACATCGGCAGCTCGATGCGCGCTGTCGACTGCCCGTCGAACGCCTGCATGCCGAGCATGAACAGGTAGGCACCGGCTTCCGCCAGTTCGTCGCACAGGCCGCCTGGGGGCGTGGCACGGTCGTGCACCGAGGAACGGGTCAGACACGCGTCACGGGGATCCGGCAAGGCAACATCGGCGTTGGCGCGCATCAACAGGCGCCGCATCGGGGCATCGTCGGTCGCCACCGGGGAGACCGGATAACCGCGTGCTTCGAGTTCCGTTCCCAAGGCGGCCGCCCAGGCATCCAGGCTGGCGGCCGGATCGGTTTCGGGTGGGAACTGGGCCAGGAGCGGGTCCGGCGGTCCATGCCAGGCGGCCGTCTCGTCGCGATGACGGTAAATGCCGAAGTTCCAGCGCGGCCGTTCCTCGCCCGGGTATTGCCGTCCGACACTTCGCATCACCATGCTGCCGGGAAAGCGTCGACATATCCCGCCCAGCACGTCCTCGGCACGCGGGGCCTTGTCGCCGCCCAGGGCCTGGCTCAGCCACTCCGGCGTCTGCGCGCTGCGGTCGGTGAAGGTGGGCTCAGAACCCGCCCAGATCGTGAGCCCCAGCGCAGCGACCCGGGCGTCGTGACGACGCACGGCCGCATCGAATTCGTCATGCGACCCCATCGACGCGAACCTCGATTTGCATTGCTTGACGGGGCGTGTCGCAAGGCATGGATACGCTGCCCTCGCGTGGTTCAACCTTCTGCATACAGGGGCGCGAGTGCATCGAAGGCATCGACGAGACGTTCCACGATCGCTGCCAGCGGGGCGGCGCCAGCTTTTCCACCTGGCAGACGCCATGACCCGGGATCTCTCAACGCGTCGAGCCTGTTCATGGCTGTTTCCTGTTTGTCGGGCGCACTGTGTTCGGTTTCATCAAATCTCGAACCGCTATCCCATCTATTGATCCAGCACAATTTAAACATGATTACCGTTCGCCCTGAGCCCTTCGACTTCGCTCAGGAGAGCCCTGTCGAAGCCTGTCCTGAGCGGGCCGAATGGGGGCTGTGCTTCGATCGTTCGACAGGCTCACGATCAGCACGAACGAACTCGAGAATAGATCTGGCTCGGTCAATAGGATCATGCAGGGATCATCACCCCACGCAGGTGCTGCTGACCAGCAAGGGCCGGACATCGCGTCCGATGGGCACCGGCTCCACCCGCCAGATCTCGTCGCAGTATTCACGGATGCAGCGATCCGAGGAAAACTTGCCGCTGCGCGCGGTGTTGAGGATACTCATGCGCGTCCAGTGCTCGGGATCGAGATAGGCCTCGTCCACCGCCATCTGGCAGTCGACATAGCTCTGGAAATCGGCGCACAGCATGTAGGGGTCGTGATGCAGGAGGTTCTCGACCAGAGGCCGGAACAGTGCGCCATCGCCACGCGAGAAATAACCGTCCCGGATCAGGTCGATCGCGGCGCGCAGGTCGGG
Source organism: Thiobacillus sp. (assembly GCA_016124745.1). Classification (GTDB taxonomy): domain Bacteria; phylum Pseudomonadota; class Gammaproteobacteria; order Burkholderiales; family Thiobacillaceae; genus Thiobacillus. Next base: position 33,598 of record WGNC01000001.1, on the reverse strand, counting down.
ATTGGCGTGGTAATAATGCATCGGATCATAGCCTGCGCGCTTGCGCTGCGCCACTTCCTCGGCGGTCAGCCCGAACAGGAAGAAGTTCTCCGCGCCCGCCTCTTCGCGGATCTCGATATTCGCGCCATCCAGCGTGCCGATCGTCAGCGCGCCGTTCATCATGAACTTCATGTTGCCGGTGCCGGAGGCTTCCTTGCCGGCGGTCGAAATCTGTTCCGACAGTTCGGCGGCCGCATAAAGTGCCTGACCGGTTCGGACGTTGAAGTCGGGAACGAACGCGACCTTCATGCGGCCGTTCACCACCGGATCGCGGTTGACCACCTCCGCCACCGCAGTCACCAGGCGAATCATCAGCTTGGCAATGGTGTAGCTTGGCGCCGCCTTGCCGCCGAAGATGAAGGTGCGCGGCGCCAGATCGATGCCGGGGTCGGATCGTATCCGATGATAACGTGCCACGATATGCAGCAGGTTGAGGTGCTGGCGTTTGTACTCATGGATGCGCTTGACCTGGACGTCGAACAGCGTATCGGGATCGAGCGCGATGCCGGTGACGCGACGGACGTAGGCTGCATAGCGGACCTTGTTGGCACGCTTGATATCGCGCCATTCGGCACGGAAGTCCGCATCGTCTGCCAGCGGCTCCAGTTCGCGCAGCCGCTTCAGGTCGGTCAGCCACCCCTCGCCGAGGTGCCGCCCGAGCAGGGAGGCAAGGCGCGGATTGGCCAGCGCAAGCCAGCGTCGCGGCGTCACGCCATTGGTCTTGTTGGAGAATTTCTCCGGCATGAACGCATGGAAATCGGTCAGCACGTCCTGCTTCAGCAGCTCGGTGTGCAGCACGGCGACGCCGTTGATCGCGTGACTGCCCACGCACGCCAGGTGCGCCATGCGCACATAGCGTTCGCCACTTTCGTTGATCAGCGACAGCCGCGCGACCGTTTCGGTATCGCCCAGGCAGGCCCAGCGGATGCCATCGAGGAAATTGGCGTTGATCTCGTAGATGATTTCCAGATGGCGCGGCAGCAGCCGGGCCAGCAGGCTTGCTGGCCATTGCTCCAGCGCCTCCGGCAGCAGCGTGTGGTTGGTATAGGAAAAGGTGCGACGTGTGACCTCCCAGGCCGTCGTCCACGCCATGTCGTGCTCGTCGACCAGCAGCCGCATCAGTTCGGCGACGCCGATGGCCGGATGCGTGTCGTTGAGTTGCACGGCGAACTTCTCGTGGAAGCGCCGCAGCGGGATGCCCTGCACATGCATGATGCGCAGCATGTCCTGTAGCGAGCAGGAGACGAAGAAGTACTGCTGCGCGAGTCGCAGTTCCTTGCCCTCGATTTTCTCGTCGTTCGGGTACAGCACCTTGGTGAGGTTTTCCGACTCGATCTTGCGATGCACCGCCCCCCAGTAGTCGCCGCGGTTGAAGGTGGAAAGATCGAACGATTCCACCGCCTTGGCACACCAGAGGCGCAGCGTGTTGGCGGTGTGGTTGTGATAGCCGAGGATGGGGGTGTCATAGGGCACGCCCAGCACGCTGCGGCCGGGCACCCAGCGCACATGGGTACGCCCGTGCAGATCGTCGACTCGCTCGGTATGTCCGCCGAGCTTCACTTCCACTGACCATTCCGGACGCACAATTTCCCACGGGTTGCCGCTGCGCAGCCAGGTGTCGGTCTTCTCGACCTGCCAGCCATCGACGATGTCCTGGGCGAAGATGCCGTGCTCGTAGCGGATACCGTAGCCCAGCGTGGGAATCTCGAGCGTCGCCAGCGAATCCAGGAAGCAGGCCGCAAGCCGCCCGAGGCCGCCATTGCCGAGGCCCGGTTCCACTTCCTGTTCGATCAGCGCATCGTAGTTGAGGCCCAGCTCCGCGACGGCCTGGCGCAGGGGCTTCTCGATATCGAGGTTGAGAATGTTGTTGGCCAGGTGGGGGCCGAGCAGATATTCGGCCGAGAGGTAGACCACGGTGCGAGAACCCTGCTGCATGTAGGTTTCGGCCGTATCGGCCCAGCGCGCGAGCAGGCGGTCGCGCACCGTGTAGGCCAGCGCCATGTAGTAGTCGTGCTGGCTCGCCAGACCGGGAAACTTGCCCAGCACGAAGAACAGATTGTCCAGAAAGGCACGCTGCAGGCAGGCCTTGGACAGGCCCGTGCGACTGGTCTCGACCAGGGGGCGGTTTTCAAGTTCCAGCGGTGGGTTCATGGCGTTGCGATCGATAAAGACAGCCTTATACCTTGCAAGCAGGGTGCCAGCTCCGCAGCCGCTTCAATTCATCGTGCGAACCGTTCATCCGTCCCGGCTCCGTCAGGGTCGACATCCGCTTCTGCCGCAACGGTTGCACCAAGCGGGTGCGCCGCGCACTAATCTGTTGCGGCAAATCTCCGTTAATCCCGCTGCACCAGCCGCGTGTTGCCATGTGCAAGCTGGCTTGCCGTTTGCTTCAACCCTCCAATGAATACCGACCCCATAGGGACAGGAACAACATGCTCAAACTCGTATTGCTGCGTCATGGCGAAAGCCTGTGGAACCTCGAAAACCGCTTTACCGGGTGGACCGATGCCGAGCTTTCCGACACCGGACGCATGGAAGCCACGAAAGCGGGCCGTCTGCTGCGCGAGAACGGGATCGTGTTCGATGGCGCCTATTCCTCGGTCCTCAAGCGCGCAATTCGCACGCTGTTCCTCGCCAAGGAAGCCATGGACCAGGTCTGGCTGCCGGAGATCAAGGACTGGCGGCTCAACGAAAGGCACTATGGCGCCTTGCAAGGCCTGAACAAGGCCGAGGTGGCCGAGCATTACGGCGACGAGCAGGTGCACCTCTGGCGCCGCAGTTTCGACATCCGTCCGCCCGAACTCAACGCATCCGACCCGCGCCATCCGCGCCACGACCGGCGCTACTGCAAGCTGCCCGCCGATCGACTGCCGGCCACGGAATCCCTTGCCGATACCCTGGTGCGTGTACTTGAACTTTGGCACGAGGCCATCCTGCCTGACCTGCAGGCCGGCAAAACCCTGCTCATTGCAGCGCATGGCAACAGCCTGCGCGCCCTGGTGAAGTATCTCGACAACATCTCGGACACCGACATCGCCGATCGGGTCATTCCCACCGGCGTTCCGCTGGTGTACGAATTCGACGACGAATTGCGCGTCCTGGCCCGCTACTATCTATCCGGGGAAGACGAGCATCGCGTAGCGGCCTGACCCGGCGGTTCCATCGGGTCGCCTGTCACAACGCGCGTGAAATCCTGCGTACCGTGTCATCTTCCGGATGCGCTTCGATACGGAAACCCAGGCCTTCGACCAGCTTCAGCATGGTGCGGTTGGTTTTCAGCACTTCGCCCTCGATGACTTTCAGCCCCTTGCTGCGCGCCACATCCATCAGCACGTCCATGAGCTTGTGGCCGATGCCCTGCTTGTGCCAGTGATCGTCCACCACCAGCGCAAATTCGCAGGATTCGCCGTCGAGATTGATGGCATAGCGCGCGACCCCAAGTTCCATTTCCTTGCCATCGATTTCGGCGACGGCCAGCAGCGCCATTTCACGCGTGTAGTCGATCTGCGTCAGGCGTGCCAGCATGGCGGGCGAGAGTTCGCGTACCGCATCCATGAAACGGAAATACTTGGTTTCCTCGGACAGGCTGCGCACGAAGGCCTGGGTCAGCTCGGCATCTTCCGGTCGGATCGGGCGGATCAGCACGTTGTTGCCGTCGGGCAACTGCCAGTGCGTCACCAGATGCGCCGGATAGGGATGGATCGCCATATGACCGTAGCGGTCGGCGGATGGCACGCGCGGCGCGATGACGACACGCGCATCCAGCGCCAGCGCGCCGTGTTCGTCGACCAGCAAGGGGTTGATGTCCAGCTCGGCCAGCCAGGGCAACTCGCAGACCATTTCAGACAGGCGCAGCAGCACGTTTTCCAGCGCAGCCATGTCGACCGGCGGGCGGTTGCGGAATGCGCCCAGCAAGATGGCGACGCGGGTGCGGCCGATCAGGTCGCGCGCCAGGTAGTGGTTCAGGGGCGGCAGCGTGACCGCGCGATCCTGGAACGCTTCGACATCGACGCCGCCAGCGCCGAACACGATCACCGGCCCGAGCACCGGGTCGGACGTCATGCCCAGCAGCACTTCGCGCGCATGCGGCCGGCTCACCATCGGCTCGATCACGACACCATCCAGTGTGGCCTCGGGCAGCGTGCGCTTCACCTCGGCCAGCATCTCGCCGTACGCCGAACGCACCGCCTGGCCGCTGGCGAGGTTCAGGCGCACGCCGTGCACGTCGGATTTGTGGGTGATGTCCGGCGAATTGATCTTCATCGCCACCGGGAAGCCCATCTGCTGCGCCATCAGCATCGCCTCCATGGGACTGCGCGCGATCAGAGTCTGCGCGACCGGGATGTGGAAGGCTGCCAGCAGGGCCTTCGACTCGACCTCGTTCAACAGATGGCGGCCGTGCGCCAGTGCGCTTTCGATGATCAGGCGAGCGCCTTCCACGTCGGGCTCGGTCAGATGTGACAGCGGTCCCGGGGTTTGCATCAACTGGCGCTGGTTCTCGTAGAACGCTGACAGGTAGGAGAACACCTCCACTGCCGGTTCCGGCGTCGTGAAGTAGGGAATGCCGGCCTGCTTGAACAACCCGCGGCCCTCGTGCACCTGCGCCTCGCCCATCCAGCAACCGAGCACCGGCTTGCGCGAGCTTTTCGCCACCTCGATCACCGCCATGGCCGCTTCGGTCGGCTTGGTCATGGCCTGCGGTGTCAGCATCACGAGAACGCCGTCGACGTTTTCATCTTCCAGGCAGCCCTGCACCGCCGCGCGGTAACGGTCGGCAGCGGCGTCGCCGATGATGTCGAGCGGGTTGCCGTGCGACCAGGTGGCCGGCAACACGGCATTGAGCTTTTCGACGGTCGCCGGCGCCAGTTCGGCGAGGCGCACGCCCAGGTCCACCGCGCGGTCGGTGGCCATGACACCGGGACCGCCGCCGTTGGTGACGATGGCGAGCCGGTTGCCGCTGGGCTGGATGTGCGCGGCCAACGCCCGCGCCGATGCAAAAAGCTGCAGGATCGTGTTCACCCGCACCACGCCGGCTCGGCGCACCAGCGCGTCGAACACCGCATCGGAACCAACGAGGGCGCCGGTGTGCGACTGCACGGCCTTCGACCCGGCCGCATGACGACCGACCTTCACCAGCACGATGGGCTTGAAGCGCGAGGTAGCGCGCAGCGCGCTCATGAAACGGCGGGCATCGCGAATGCCTTCGATGTAGAGCAGGATGCCCTTGGTCTTGTTGTCGGTGGCCAGGTAATCGAGGATCTCGCCGAAATCGAGGTCGGCCGCGGCGCCGGTCGAGATCACGCTGGAGAAGCCGACGCCGTTGGTTTCCGCCCAGTCCAGCATGGCGGTGCACAGCGCACCGGATTGCGACACCAGCGCCAGGTCACCGGCCAGCGTGGCGCCCTGGCTGAAGGTGGCGTTGAGACCGATGGCGGGACGCTGGATGCCCAGACAGTTGGGGCCGATGAAGCGGATGCCGTGCTGCTTCGCCGCGGTCATAAGCGCTTCTTCCATCGCCGCGCCCGGGGCGCCAATCTCGCGGAAGCCGGCCGAATGCACGATGGCGTGGCGAATGCCGCGCTGGCCACATTCCTCGATGATCTGCGCCACGGTTCGTGCCGGGGTGGCGATCAAAGCGAGTTCCGGCGTTTCCGGCAGTTCACCGGCATGCGCGTAGCAGCGCTCGCCAAAAATCCTGTCGTGCTTGGGATTGACGGGATAGACCTGGCCGTCGAAGCCGGCTGTGCGCAGATTCCTGAACAGAATGCCGGCGACCGAATCCTCGCGCTCGCTGGCACCGAACACCGCCACCGAGCGGGCATTGAACAGGGGATGCAGAGTATGTTGGGTCATGGTCGGGAGGACGGGTTGCCTGGAGAGCTCGAAGTGATCATCAGATCAGTTTGAAGCAAATCCTAAGCCAGACCTTGTTACAGCGCTATCCTGCCGGCAGTATAGTCACTCATCCCATGCCCTTGCCGCGCCATGCACACCGCCTACATCACCCACCCCGCCTGCCTCAAGCACAATATGGGCGACTGGCATCCGGAAAGTCCGCTGCGACTCTCCGCCATCGACGACCAGCTGCACGCCGCCCGCCTCTTCGACTATCTGGCGCATCACGAAGCCCTGCTGGTCCATCGCAGCCAGTTGCTGCGCGTTCACGACGTCGCCTATATCGACCTGATCGAGGCCGCTTCACCCGCCGAAGGCCTGCACGCGCTGGATCCCGATACCAGCATGAACCCGCATACGCTGGACGCCGCCTATCATGCGGCCGGCGGCGCAGTGATGGGAGTGGACCGGGTCATGCGCGGCGAAGTCGACAATGCCTTCGTCGCCTGCCGCCCGCCCGGGCACCACGCCACCCGCAACCAGGCCATGGGCTTCTGCATCTTCAACAACGTTGCGGTGGCGGCCGCACATGCGCTGGACGCGTACGGCCTGACACGCGTGGCGATCGTCGATTTCGACGTCCACCACGGCAACGGCACCGAGGACATTTTTCGCGACGATCGGCGCGTGATGCTCTGCTCCACCTTCCAGCACCCGTTCTACCCATTCTGCGGTGCCGACGCTTCCAGCGACCATATCGTCAACCTGCCCCTGCCGGCCGGCACCAGTGGCCCGGCCTACCGCGAAGCCTTCAGCACCCGAATCCTGCCGCGCCTGGAAGCCTTCCGTCCGCAAATGCTGTTCTTCTCGGCCGGCTTCGACGGGCATCGCGACGACGACATGGCGCAATTCGGACTGGTGGAAGCCGACTATGTCTGGATCACTGAGCAGGTAATGGGTGTGGCGGCGCGCCATGCCGAAGGGCGCATCGTCTCGGTGCTGGAAGGCGGCTACGACCTCGGCTCCTTGGGACGCAGCGCGGCGGCGCACATCAAGGCGCTGGCGGATTTGTAAGCCGGGCTGTCCAGACTATTGAGGCTTCGCTGAGGAAGCGCTGATTCATTCCGTTCGTGGTGAGCCCTTCGAATCTCAGGGCGAACGATGGATTGCTCATGCGTAATGGAGACCTCGATGGATCCCGAGGTAGCCGGCCGGATGAATCGATTGCAGCCAGGGGGCTGCGTCCGGCATTACCCGACCGTCAGCCCCATCGCCTCGCGCACGTCGCGCATCGTGTCGCGCGCCAGTTCCTGCGCCTTCTCGCAGCCGTCGGCGAGGATGTTGCGCACCTGGTCGGGATTCTCTTCGTAGTACTGCGCGCGCTCGCGGATCGGCGCGAGCTCGGCGAGCACGGCGTCGATCACCGGCTGCTTGCATTCGAGGCAGCCGATGCCGGCGCTGATGCAACCTGCGGTCACCCACTGGCGGGTGGCGTCGTCGGAATACACCTGATGGAACTGCCACACCGGACAATTGGCCGGATTGCCGGGGTCGGTGCGGCGCACGCGCGCCGGGTCGGTCGGCATGGTGCGGATCTTCTTCGCCACCGCATCCGGGTCTTCGCGCAGCGCGATCGTGTTGTTGTAGGACTTCGACATCTTCTGCCCGTCCAGCCCGGGCATTTTCGAGGCTTCAGTGAGCAGCGCCTCGGGTTCGGCGAGGATCATCTTGCCGGAGCCCTCGAGATAGCCGAACAGACGCTCGCGATCGTTGAGCGACAGGTTCTGCGCGTCGTTCAGCAGCGCCTTGGCAGATTCCAGCGCCTCGTCGTCGCCCTTTTCCTGATAGGCGGTGCGGCATTCCTCGTACAGCCTGGCCTTCTTGGTGCCGAGTTTCTTGACCGCGGCGCGTGCCTTGTCCTCGAATCCGGGCTCCCGACCATACAGGTGATTGAAGCGGCGGCAGATTTCGCGCGTGAACTCGATATGCGGCACCTGGTCCTCGCCTACCGGCACCAGATTGGCGCGGTAGATCAGGATGTCGGCGCTTTGCAGCAACGGATAGCCGAGGAAACCATAGGTCGAGAGATCCTTTTCGCTGAGCTTTTCCTGCTGGTCCTTGTAGGTCGGCACGCGTTCCAGCCAGCCCAGCGGCGTCATCATCGACAGCAGCAGGTGCAGTTCGGCGTGCTCGATCACGCGCGACTGCACGAACAGCGTTGCCTGCGCCGGGTCGACGCCGGCCGCGAGCCAGTCGATCGTCATGTCGCGCACGTTCTCCTCGATCATCTGGGGCGTGTCGTAATGCGTGGTCAGCGCGTGCCAGTCGGCGACGAAAAACAGGCACTGATACTCGTTCTGCAGACGCAGCCAGTTCTTGAGCACGCCGTGATAATGGCCGAGATGGAGGCGCCCGGTGGGACGCATGCCGGATAGAACACGATCGGAATACATGTCAGGGATTAGGGGCTAGGGACTAGGAATTAGGGGGTGGCGTCAGGACAGCACGATCTGGATCAGGCCAACCAGCTGCGCGGGTGCCAGGCCTGTGACGAGGGCGATGAGGTTGATGAACACGCTGATCAGTGGCCACAGGATGATGCCGAGGATGCCGGTGAACATGAGGCCGAGCAGAATGAACAGCCCATACGGCTCGATGCGGGAATATTTGAGCGCGGCCTGATAGGGCAGCAGGCTGACGGCGATGCGTCCGCCATCGAGCGGCGGCAACGGAATCAGGTTGAGCGCCATCAGGATGACGTTGATGAACACCCCGGCCGCGCCCATCAGCATCAGCGGCGCGCTGGCAAACCCGCTGCCCAGGGCGTGGCCGAACTGGATCATCAGCGCCCAGAACAGGGCCATGACGAAATTCATGCCGGGACCGGCGGCGGCAACCCACAGCATGTCCTGCTTGGGCCGGCGCAAGCGCGCGAAATTGACCGGAACCGGCTTGGCCCAGCCGAACAGGATCGCCCCGCCGCCCAGCAGCTTGCTGGTCAGCAGGATCACCAGCGGCACCAGGATGGTGCCAACCGGATCGATGTGCTTGAGCGGGTTGGCGGTAATGCGCCCAGCCGCGGCCGCCGTCATGTCGCCGAAGTAGCGCGCGACGTAGCCGTGCGCGGCTTCATGCAGCGTGATGGCGAAGATCACCGGCAGCGCAAAGATGGCGATCTTCTGGATCAGGGTCAGTTCCATGTCGCGATCAGGCCTCGAATTCCGAAGTGTCACCCTTGCCGTAGCGCAGGACCACCGGGGTATCGGTGGTCAGGTCGACCACCGTGGTCGCCGTGAGTCCGCAGGCGCCGCCGTCGATCACCAGGTCGACCTGGTGCTCCAGACGCTCACGGATTTCCCACGGCTCGGTCAGCGGGACATCTTCACCGGACAACAGCAGCGTGGACGACAGGATGGGCTCGCCCAGTTCGGCCAGCAGCGCCTGTACGACGGGATGCGCGGGGACGCGCAAGCCGATCGTGTCGTGCTTCTTGTGCAGCAGCCGTTTGGGGACCTCGCGCGTACCGCGCAGGATGAAGGTGTAGGCGCCCGGCGTATGCGCCTTCAGATAGCGGAACTGGGTGTTGTCGACCTGGGCGTAGCGCCCGAGTTCGGACAGGTCGCGACAGATCAGCGTGAGGTCGTGTCCGCTGTCGAGCCCGCGCACCGACAGCAGCCGCATCGCCGCTTCCTTGTCGCCGATATGACAGCCCAGCGCGTAGCACGAGTCGGTCGGGTAAACGATGACGCCGCCGCGCTTGAGTATCTCGACTGCCTGCTGGATCAGACGAGGCTGCGGGTTGTCCGCGTGAATATTGAAGAATTGCGACATCGACATCTCAGGTCATGGAAACGGAATATTGAAGCTCGAGTTCGGGCCAGCCTTGCCAGACGGGCTTGCAGTAATGCGGCAGCGCAGGCAGGCGACCGATATCGACGCCTTCGCCTGGCGCATGGAAGTCCGCCCCGCGCGATGCCTTGAGGCCGAAGGCGCGCGCCAGGTCGGCAAACTTGCCGTACTCGGAGGGATGGTGACTGCCGGTGATGACCTCGATGCCCTCGCCGCCCAGCGCGCGGAAGGCGTCCAGCAACAGATGCAGCTCGCGTGCATTGAACGCATAGCGTCCCGGATGCGCGACCACCGCCGTCCCCCCGCTGGCGCGGATCCAGCGGACAGCGTTTTCGAGGCTGGCCCACTCGTGATCGACATAGCCGGGATTGCCGCGTGTCAGATAGCGCCGGAAAGCGCTGCGCATGTCGGGAGCGTGACCCTGTGCCACCAGCCAGCGCGCAAAATGGGTACGTCCCACCATCTGCTTGTTGGCGGCGTAGCCGTGGGCGCCTTCGTAGGCGCCGCTGATGCCGCTTCGCGCCAGATCCTCGCTCATGCGATGGGCGCGCTCGATACGCCCAAGGCGGATCCCGTGCAGCCCCGCCGCCAGTTCAGGATTCAGCGGATCGATGCGGAGGCCGACGATGTGGACGGTCTGGCCACCCCAGCTCACCGAGATTTCGACGCCGGGAATCAGGGCGAGCCCGGCTTCGCCGGCGGCCAGCTGTGCCGCAGCCAGCCCCGACACATCGTCGTGATCGGTCAGCGCAAGCGCGTGCACACCATTGGCCGCCGCGCGCGCGACCACGTCTGCGGGTGGCAGCACGCCGTCAGATACGTTGGAATGGCAATGCAGATCGATATTGAGCATCGATGAATCGGGTCGGGCCACCAAGGCAAAAGCACTTGGTCAAGAGGGGGAATCATAGCAAAATACGCCGTCCTCCGAATTACAGCGGCAACCGGTCCCGTCCATAACGAGAAAAAATGAGAAAACTGCTGTTTGATCTGTTTCCGATCATTGTGTTTTTCGTCGCCTATAAGATTGGCGATGCGAACGCCGAGGCCACCCGCGTCTTCATGGCCGGCCTGGGCCTGCCGCAACCGGCTGGCGTGGGTGAAAAGCCCGGCATTTACCTCGCCACCCTGGTCGCCATCGTTGCCAGCTTTGGCCAGATCGGCTGGGTCAAGCTGCGCGGCCACAAGGTCGAAACCATGATGTGGGTCAGCATGGGCATCATCGCGGTGTTCGGCGGCGCCACCCTGTGGCTGCACGACGAAAGCTTCATCAAATGGAAGCCGACCGTGCTCTACTGGATTTTTGCCGGCATCATTTTCGGCAGTGCCGTGTTCGGCCGCAACGTCATCAAAAGCCTCATGAATGCACAAATGGAACTTCCTGACATCGCGTGGAGTCGACTGAACGCGAGTTGGGGTGGTTTTTTTGCCTTCATGGGGGTTGCAAATCTGATTGTCGCCTTCAACTTCTCGACCGATGCCTGGGTCAACTTCAAGCTGTTCGGCAGTCTGGGACTCATGCTGGTGTTCGTGGTCGGCCAGAGCATGATGCTGACGAAGTATCTGGACAAGGCCGATCTGGAAAAGGAAGAAAAGCAATAATGTTCTATGCCATCGTCGGACAGGATGTGCCCGACAGCCTCGAAAGACGGCTTGCTGCCCGTCCTGCCCATCTGGAGCGCTTGCACGCGATGCAGCAGGCAGGGCGCCTGTTGCTGGCCGGACCATTTCCCGCCATCGACAGCAGCGATCCCGGAGCCGCGGGCTTTACGGGCAGCCTGATCGTCGCGGAATTCGATACGCTGGCCACCGCGCAGGCATGGGCCGATGCCGATCCCTATGTGGCAGCCGGCGTGTATGCCCGCGTCAGTGTCAAGCCGTTCAAGAAGGTTCTGCCCGCATGAGCACTACCGACCTGATCCGCCAGCATCTCGCTGCGCTGGAACCCGAGACTTACACTCTGGAAGACGAGAGCGCCCAGCACAAGGGCCATGCCGGTGCCGCTTCCGGCGGTGGGCATTTCCGCCTCACCCTGGTGTCACCCAAATTCCGCAATCTCTCCACTCTGGCCCGCCACCGACTGGTGTACGAAGCCATGGGTGAACTGATGCAGCGCGAAATCCACGCGCTGTCTATTACCGCCTTAACCCCCGAAGAACTCTGAAAGGAATCAAATGCGTGTCGCCCTTATCCCTGCCCTGATGCTGCTGGCGCTTTCCCCGTTGGCACAGGCACAAACCCCTGCGCCTACCCCGGTCTCCGAATCAGAAGCCTCCAAGCCGCTTGCCGTGGTCAATGGCAGGGAAATCCCTGCCCTGTACGGCGAAATGGTCAAGCGTGACATGGCCCAGGGCCAGCCGGATTCACCGCAACTCGACGCCCGGGTACGTGATTCGCTCATCAACCTGGAACTGCTGTCGCAGGCTGCGATCAAGGAAGGGCTCGAAAACGATCCGCGAATTGCCGCCGCGCTGAACATCCGCCGCGAGGATCAACTGGCCAAGGCCTATCTGGAACACTACGTCAAGACCCACCCGGTCACCGATGCCGAAATCCAGGCAGCCTACGACAAGGCCGCTGCAACGGCGGTTGAAGAGGAATATCTCGTGCACCACATTCTGGTGAAGACCGAAGCCGAGGCCAACAAGATCATCGCCAACCTGAACAAAAAAAATATCAAATTCGAAGACCAGGCCAAGAAGTATTCACAGGATCCGGGCTCGGCCAAGAACGGCGGCGCGCTCGATTGGGCAGACCGCGGCGCTTACGTGAAGGAGTTTTCCGACGCCATGGTCGCGCTGAAGAAAGGCGAGACCACCCAGAAGCCGGTGAAAACCCAATTCGGCTACCACGTCATCCGCCTCGACGATACCCGCATGCCGAAACTGCCGCCGCTGGATGCCGTGCGCGGTGAAATCGTCAAGCAACTGCAGCAGCAGCGCGTGCGCCAAGCCATTGAAGAAGTGCGCGCCGGCGCAAAAATCGAGTAATCGTCTAATAATACCAAGCGGGGCATCGCGCCCCGCCTAACTTCTGACAGGGAGCCAATCATGGCCAGCAAAGAACATAACCAACTGCAGGATGTTTTCCTCAACACCCTCCGCAAGGAGCGCATTCCGGTGTCGGTGTTCCTCGTCAACGGCATCAAGCTGATGGGGCGAATCGAGTCGTTCGATCAGTTCGTGGTGCTGCTCAAAGGTCAGGATCAGGCGGCGCAGATGATTTTCAAGCACGCCATCTCGACGATTTCGCCCTCGCGCGAAGTGGTGCTGCCGCAGCGCGAGGCCGAGGCTTGAGCCCCCTTAGGAAATGCTGAACAAGTCCTTCGACAGGCTCCCCTCGACAGGCTTCCTTCGACAAGCTCAGGCTGCGTCGTTAGCCCGTCGAACGGACGAACGGCAACGTATTGGTTCCGTTCATGGTGAGCCAGTCGAACCATCTCCTGAGCGCAGTCGAAGGGCACACAGCAAACCGACTTGTTCAGGGATTCCCTTACTAGTCGACGCGAGCGGCCAGCAAGCTGGCCGCTGTCCGGGCATCGACCAGGACGACCGCCCCACCCCGATACGCCTGCTTGTGGCGCGCCGCAATGGTGGGCAAGCCTTGCGTGTCCTTCAGATAAACTACCGCATAAGCATCCGGGTGCCCGTCCAGCCACGCGGCGGCATCGTCTCCACGCAACTCGACCAGCGGGGCCTTCAGCCGACCGAGAAACTGATATTGCGCATGGTAGGCCGCGGTATTCGCAACCAGCCGCCCTTCATCCTGAACGCCTTTGATCGCCAGAGCCATCGGTTTGATGTCATATAGCGGGCCCAGCGAGTGCATGGCCGCGACTTGCGTCAGCGCCATCGTGGCAACCCCCAGCAAGGCCAGGTTAGTCACCGCTGACACGCCACGGCGACCTGCCCAGTAGAACACCAGCGCCAACACCATGAGCAGAACGCCTGGCCATGCCGGCGGCAAGGCCTCGACCTGCCTGCTCACTGCAGCAATCTGCCCGCTGGCAGCCAGGATCAACGCCCCGCCCAGCGCTGCGGCCAGCAATGCGGGCAGGCCCACCCTGGACTCCGTTCGATCGGCCAGCACCCGAGCGGTCAGTAGTGCGAAGGCTGGAAACAGCGGCACCAGATAGTGAGGCTGCTTGCCGCTGATGAAACAGAATGCGATGAAAACCGGCAGCATCCATGCCAGGCAAAATCGTGATCCCCAATCAAGTCCGCTGCGCCGATGATGCGCCAGCGCCTTCCACAGTCCCGGCCAGACAAACCACGGAAACAGCAGCACGGGCAGCAAGGGCAGATACCACCAGAATGGCCGCCGGTGCGCGAAGGAATCGACCATGCGGTCGGCCGTCTGCCCCCAGAAAATGGCATTGCGATAGGCTTCGCCGCCCGACATTCCGGCCGGCAACGCCCATGCCAATGCGATGGCAGCACCGAGCAGTACCGCCAGGACCACCCCGCCGTACCAGCGACCCCACCGCAGTCCGGGACGCCACCACGGCGCCAGCACCGTGACCGGCAGGAGGTTGAGCAGGATGACCGGCCCCTTGGTCAACACGCCCATGCCGATCGCGATGCCCAGCATGACAAAGCCACGCCTTCTGCCGTCGGCAGCAGCGAGCACGCCGTGGATGCCGAGCAGAACCCAGAACGCCAGAATCACGTCGAACATGAGCGTGGTTGAGAACAGGATCCATAGCAATGCACTCACCAGCACCAGCGCGGCCTGGCCGCCAAGATCGGCCTGCTGTGGCCACAAGCGGCGGGCCAGCAGATAAGTGAGAAGCAACGCCCCTGCCGAGAACAAGGGCTGAATCAGGCGCGGCCACCAGTCGTTGACGCCGAACACGGCCCATCCGGCCTGGAACATCCAGAACATGAAAGGCGGCTTGTGGCTGTACGGTTCGCCGTTCTTGAACGGCACCAGAAAATCTCCCCGCAGCCACATTTCCCAGGCCGCACTGACATAGCGAGTTTCATCGATCGGCGTGAGCGGTCGCGTAGCGATGCCGACAATGGCCAGCATCGCAAGCAGGACCAGACTGCCGAATAGCGCAGTGCGCCCGTTCAGGTTTAGGGTTCGGAAGGTCGTCATCATGGTCCTGGAAACAGTGGAGTGACCTCGCCACAACGACCGTCTGACTGCATTGCCCGTCTCGACGGAATAGGCGAAGCCTGAATTCGAATTATAAAGCGGGCATCATGATCACACGGAAGACCAACTCGAAAGCTCATGGCGACCAGATGTCCACTTCAATCCGGCGAAGCTTGTTTGCCTCAGCTTAAGACTGCCTTAATAAAGAACGCGTCAAATGAGACCCGAACCGACTTTCCGGATGTTACGAGGCGACACTGCGTGCCTCGACAATCAAAGTGCTGATACTTTCTTCCGCAAAAGCCGCCTGGCGGACGCGCATTGCCCTGCTCGCTTCCATCCTGCTTTGGCTTGGCGCATGGATGGCGTGGCAGATGCGGGCCGATACCGCAGTGCTTCAATCATTCAGCACCATCGGCATATTCACCTGCCTGCGTCCGGTTTTCGAACTCTATTCGCGCGTTGGATTGTTCTTTTTTTATGTCCCCTTCATCGCGCTGCTCGTGTACGGCATCTACTCAAAGCATCCATTGTTCAGACTGGTCGGGCTCGCCTATCTGTATGCACAGATTTTCGGAACGCTGCTGCTGGTAGAAATACTCAAGATTGGCTGTGGGCGGCCGCGCCCATATGCCATTTCCACGCACGACGTCCTTTGCCCTGCTCCCAGCCTTGAACATAGCTTCAATTCGTTTCCATCCGAACATGCCGTCGATGTAGCGGTGGGCGCAATGTTCGCCCTGCTGCTGCTGCGCTCACGCGTGGCCGCGTTGCTCGCGCTGACCGCAGCGCTGTTCATGGCGCTGGCACGCATCGCCCTCGGCCAGCATTACCTTTCGGACGTGATGGCTGGCTTGGCAATGGGGGTGGCGATCGCAGGCATCGTCATGCACGTTTACCTGCTTCCGCGCTGGCGGGAGCTCGAAACCGTTCCGGCCCAATAATTGGCAGGCCCTTGGACGCTACTCGGCGTCCTTGCCCAATTCCTGTTCGAACGTCTCGTCCAGTGCCTCGACGCCCCGGGTGCGGCGGTACAGATACATGCCTAGCGCCACGGAAACGAGGAAAAGCGCGATCGCCAGCGTGAGCTTCAGCATAGGGGCGATATGCACCCCGCTGCCGACCAATGCGAACACGAGTGTTTGCGGCAGATATCCGATCAGCGACCCGGCAAAGAAATACAGCGACCGGATGCTTGTAATCCCCGCAGCGAGATTGGTCAGCAGATTGCTGCCCACAGGCAGCAGACGGATCAGCACCGTCATCGAAAACGGATGGTCGTGAATGAAGCGATCGAAGCGCCCGGCGCGCTCGCCGAGGCGGGCGCGCAACAGGCCCTTGCCAAAGAATCTTGCATAGCCAAAGCTCAGCATGCACCCCAGCAAGGCGGCCAGCGCACCGAGCAGCGTACCCAGCCACAGGTTGAACGCATAACCGCCGAGGAAGGCAATGATCTGGCGCGGCAGGCCAATGGCAGTAAAGACCGCGCCCATCAGCAGGAACAGCAGTGCACCGTTGATGCCATGGCCGCGCACCCGCGCATCGATCCAGGCCTCGTTGACACTGCTGCCCAGATCGCTGGTCTTGAACAAATATCCCAACAGCGCCAGGCTGAAAATGAGCGCCAGGCCCTTGAAGATGACGCGGGCTTTCATGCTCGCCGCATTCGTTCAGAGATCGGAATCCGGCTCGATCACCGGCAGGCGCACGCGCCGCTGCAGCCAGGCGACACCGAACAGATCGACGATGCCCACCCACAGCCGGTTGTGGACGCCATATTTGGAAGTGCCGCGTTCGCGCGCGCGATGATGGACCGGAACCGATACCACGGCGCCGCCGTCACGCATCACCAGCGCCGGCAGAAAGCGGTGCATATGATCGAAGTTGGGCAACTGCAGGAAAGTCTCGCGGGCGAACACCTTGAGGCCGCAGCCCGTATCCGGCGTGTTGTCCTTCAACATGCGCGAGCGCACGCCGTTGGCGACTTTCGACGACAGGCGGCGCAGAAAGGTATCGTTGCGGCGTGCACGCCAGCCCGCAAGCAACTCCAGGTTCGACGGCTGTGCCGGGTCGGCCAGCCTGGCCAGCAGCGCGGGGATGTCGGCCGGATCGTTCTGGCCGTCGCCGTCCAGCGTGGCGATCCATTCGTACCGCGCCGCATTCACGCCCGTCGTCACCGCCCTGCTCTGCCCGCAGGAAGTGCGGTGGCGGATCACCCTGAGCATCGGGAATTCGGCCTTGAGCGCATCGAGCCGTGCCTGCGTGGCGTCAGCGCTGCCATCGTTGATATAGAGGATTTCGAACGTCGTGTTGCCGGACAAGGCGGCCGCGATTTCACGCACCAGCGGCTCGACGTTGTCCTGCTCGTTCTTGACGGGAACAACCACGGATAGCCTGCCGTGGTAGGCATGTTTCGGCATTGCGCGTTCGTGTGGTCGTTAGGTTATTGGCGGAGAGGGTGGGATTCGAACCCACGGTAGGCTTGCACCTACGCCTGATTTCGAGTCAGGTACATTCGACCACTCTGCCACCTCTCCGGCGGCGGGTATTGTAACCGAGTCGAGCAGTTTGCTGGACGAAAATTTAACACTCCGTCAGACTCCAGCCATGCGCATCAAGAACCTGTCGGGATCAATCGGTCGCCTGGCCATGCTGGCGTTGGCCCTGGCATTGACCGCCTGCAGCCGTCCCGTTCCGCCGCCGGAACTCAGTGGCGAATTACGGGTGGGAACGCGCAATAGCCCGGCCACGTTCTTCATTGATCACAACGGCGAAGCCGCGGGATTCGAGCACGATCTGATGGTGGCATTCAGCAGGGCGAACGACTGGACGCTTCGGTGGACGGAAAAGTCGCGTCCCGAGGCGCTGCTGGAACTGCTCGACATGCAGCAGATCCATCTGGCATCGGCGACCCTGCCGCTGGCGGTGGTCAAGGACCGCCATCTGGTTGCCAGCCCGGTGCTGTTCGAAACCCCGGTACACATCGTGTATCGCACGACGGACAAGGCGCCGCGCAACATCAAGGATCTGTCCGGCAAGAAGCTGGCGCTGATCATCGGCTCCGGCCACACTCCCATGCTGATGCGACTGAAGCGCAAGAATCCCGGCTTGTCATGGGCCGCGCTGGAAAACATCTGGCCGGAAGAGATGCTGGCACAGCTGCAGGAGGGCAAATACGACGCCGTGGTCATCAGCGGCATGGACTTCGACCCGATGCGCAATTTCTTTCCGGAACTGAGGGTGGCATTCGACCTTCCCGACAAGCAGAAAATTGTCTGGGCCATGCCGAAACAGATCTCGACGGTCTTCCGCGCCACGCTGGCGCGTTTCGTGAAGCAGGCGCAAATGGACGGCACGCTCAAGCGCATTTACGAGCGCTATTTTGGCCATGTTCAGCAGCTGGACAGCACGGACATCCTCGGCATGCAGCAGCGCCGCCCGCAACGGCTGCCCGATTTGCGCCGGTATTTCCGCGAGGCGCAGACGCTGACCGGCATCGACTGGCGACTGCTGGCGGCGATCGGCTATCAGGAGTCGCAGTGGGACCCGCTCGCCACCTCGCCGACGGGCGTGCGCGGCTTGATGATGCTGACCGGCGAGACGGCCGACCGCCTGGGCGTGAAAGACCGGCTCGATGCGCGCCAGAGCATTCTGGGGGGTGCGCGTTATCTGGCAATGCTGAAAGAGACCCTTCCCGATCGCATCCCCGAACCCGACCGCACCTGGCTGGCACTGGCCGCCTACAACCAGGGACAGGGGCATATGGAGGATGCACGCCGCATCGCACAGGCAATGGGGGGCAATCCGGACAGTTGGGCCGACGTCAAGGAAGCCCTGCCCCATCTGGGTCGAGGCAGGTATGCCAGTGTCATGAAATACGGATACGCACGCGGCGCCGAGGCATTGCAGTTTGCCGAAAACATCCGCAACTACTACGACATCCTGCTGCGACTGGAGCCGGAGTACAACCCGTTGTTCAACCTGGGACGCAGCTTTGAAGGGAAGCCCCTGCCGGGTTGAAAGGGGATTCGAAAATTCAGGCTGCGGTCAGCAACGCCTGCCCGCCCATCCACGGCCGCAGCGCTTCCGGCACGGTCACGCTGCCGTCTGCGTTCTGATAGTTTTCCAGAATCGCAACCAGGGTGCGCCCCACTGCCAGTCCCGAACCGTTCAGCGTGTGCAGCAGTTCCGGCTTGCCCTGGCCGACGCGGAAACGCGCCTGCATGCGGCGCGCCTGGAAGGCCTCGAAGTTCGAACAGGAAGAGATTTCGCGGTAGGTGTTCTGCGCCGGCAGCCACACTTCGAGGTCATAGGTCTTGGCTGCCGAAAATCCCATGTCGCCACTGCACAGGGCCATCTTGCGGTAGGGCAGGCCAAGCTTCTGCAGAATCGTCTCGGCGTGCCCGGTCAGGCTTTCCAGCGCAGCGTAGGAATCCTCCGGCTTCACCATCTGCACCAGCTCCACCTTGTCGAACTGGTGCTGGCGGATCATGCCGCGCGTGTCGCGCCCGTAGGAGCCGGCCTCGGAGCGGAAGCACGGCGTATGCGCGACGAACTTCAGCGGCAGCGCGTCGGCGGCGACGATCTCGTCGCGCAGCAGGTTGGTCACCGGCACTTCGGCGGTCGGGATCAGATAAAAATGTTTCTGCCGAACGCCAATGAATTGCGCTCTGTGTTCAATTTCCTTCATCTCATCCGGAGTCGGATCCTCAAGTCCAAAAGGAACCTTGAACAAATCCTCCTCGAACTTCGGCAGCTGCCCGGTGCCGCGCATCGAATCGGCGTTGACCAGATACGGCACATAGACTTCGGTGTAGCCATGCTCAGTTGTATGCAGGTCGAGCATGAACTGGGCGAGCGCGCGGTGCAGCCGCGCCAGTGGGCCCTTCATGACGCTGAAGCGGCTGCCGGTGATTTTCACCGCCGCAGCGAAGTCGAGCTGGCCGAGGCCCTCGCCGAGGTCGACATGATCGCGCACCGGGAAATCGAGACTGCGCGGCGTGCCCCAGCGGCTCACCTCGACGTTGGCGGTCTCGTCCTTGCCGGGCGCCACTGACTCGTGCGGCAGATTGGGCACGCCCATCAGGAAGTCGTTGATTTCCGCCTGCAAAATCTGCCACTCACCTTCTAATTTTTTTTCTTCAGCAGAAAGCCCAACACTCTTACCCATAAGCTCGCCGATTTCAGGATCGTCAGGGCCATGGCCAGCAGCCCGCAACTGGCCAATCATTTTTGCGAGCTTGTTTTTTTCAGCTTTCAGTTCCTGGTCTTTTCGAATTTGGATGCGTTTCCGCTCAGCCTCCAATTCCTCAAAGCGCTTCGTATTAAATTGGAAACCGCGCGCCGCCAGGCGCTTGGCGACATGGGCTGCGTCCTTGCGCAGCAGTTGGATATCAAGCATGGGAGATCACACGCGTTACGTAAAAAATAGAATTGTCCATGATCGCGCCGGGCAATGCCATCAAAGGCCTGCGACGTCGATCGATTCGTCCAGCAACCACGCCGGAACGTCCCGCTGCCCATGCAGCACGCGCCAGACGTCGACATGGTCGGCACGCTCGACATAGAAAACCAGATACGGGTAATTTTTCAGCGGCCAGCTTCGCAGCCCGGGGAGATTCAACTCCTGCGCGTATCGCGCCGAGCCCGTGGCTGGATAACGGGCGATGTGGGCATACGCGCGTTCGAGCGAGTCAATCAGGCCCTGTGCCGCCTGCGCAGCGTCCTCATTCAGATACCAGGCAATGGCCTGGTCCACATCCCGGTTGGCGAGTGCACGCGGGATGACGGGCTTTGCCTTCACCCTCCGTGTCCGCTGACGCGGCGGCGCAAATTCTCGAAGTACGAAGCATCCGCCGGGCCTGCCGGCGCGGAGGCTGCGCCCTCCAGCAGTAGGCTGCGCAAGTGCTGGCGCTCCTGATCCTTGCGGATCAGTTCGCGCACGTACTCGCTGCTGGTGCCATAACCGCGCTGCGTGACCTGTTCGTCGACGAAGGTCTTGAGCGAGTCGGGCAGGGAAATGTTCATCGTGCTCATGGCTTGATGCTAGGCAGTTTGGCAAATTTTGGCAAGAAGCGGCTCACGCCGCCTCGACCATTCCCACCGCCTCGTCCACGTCCACCGCGACGACGCGCGACACGCCCGGCTCCTGCATGGTGACGCCGGCCAGATGCTGCGCCACTTCCATGGTGACGCGGTTGTGGGTGATGAAGAGGAACTGGGTCTGGTCGGACATCGCCTTGACCAGGTTGCAGTAGCGCTCGGTGTTGGCGTCGTCGAGCGGCGCGTCGACCTCGTCGAGCAGGCAGAACGGCGCCGGATTCAGCTTGAACATGGCGAACACGAGCGACAGCGCGGTCAGCGTCTTCTCGCCGCCCGACAGCAGGTGGATCGAGGCGTTCTTCTTGCCGGGCGGCTGCGCAAACACCTGCACGCCGGAATCGAGCAGTTCCTCGCCGGTGAGGATGAGCCGTGCCTGGCCGCCGCCGAACAGTTGCGGGAACAGCTCGCCCATGTGCTGGTTGACGGTGTCGAAGGTTTCCTTGAGCCGCGCGCGCGATTCCTGGTCGATGCGATGGATGGCATCTTCGAGCGTGCTGACGGCTTCCAGCAGGTCGGCACATTGCGCGGCGAGATATTCGGCGCGTTCCTGTGCCTGGGTCAGTTCGTCCAGCGCCGCAAGGTTGACCGCACCCAGCGCCGCAATCTCGTTCTGCAGGCGGGTGATCTGCGCCTGCAACTGGGCCGGCCTCGGGCTCTCGGCGAGGCCGGATTCGAGCACGGCCTCGTCAGCCGCGGCTTCGCGCAGCTGCAGTTCGAACTGCGACTGCATCAACATCGCTTCCTGGTCCTTGAGCTTCAGTTGCTCGATGGTGTGGCGCAAGGGGTCGAGGCCCTGCTCGCATGCCAGCCGCGTTTCGTCCTGACCGCGCAGCTGGGCAGTCAGCCCCTCCAGCACATCGCGCGCGGCAGCGAGCGCCGTTTCGCACCCGGTACGCGTCTCCAGTGCCTGCTGCAGTTCCGCGTCGAGGGCGTCGGCCGGCAGTTGGGCCAGTTCGCCGCGGGCCTGCGCCAGCCGCGATTCGTCAGCCGCGATCTCCTGATCGATGCGCGCCAGCGTTTCGCTCAATTCCCTGAGCTTGTTGGTGCAGGTGGTGAGCGCAAAACCGGCTTCCTGATGTCGGCGCTCGGCCGCGCGCTGCAACTCGCGTGCCTCGAATACGGCGCGGTCGGCCTGGTCGCGCTTCTGGCGCGCGGCATACAAGGCGTCGCGCGCGACGTCGGCCTGCACGCGGTATTCCTTGAGACGCGTCTCCAGCGTTTCCAGCATGGCGCGCTCGTTGGCCGACTGACGGCTGACTTCTTCCAGTTCCTCGGTGATCTGCGCCGCCCGGCTCTGCACGCGATCCACCGCCTGCTGCAGGCGCAGCAGTTCCATTTGCGCGGTGTGGTGACGGCTTTGCGTCTGGCCGGTCTGCGCGCGCAGCGCCTGGATCTCACGCTGGCGCTCCATGTAGCTTTGCTGGGCTTCGGCGTGCGCCGCTTCGAGTTGCGCGACGTCGTCGTGCAACCGGACGGCGTCGGCCGTCAGCCGTTCGAGTTCGCGCCCGCGCGCAAGAATGCCCTCGACCGCGGTGTGCGGACCATGGAAGGTGACGCTGTGCGGGGTAAACACATGGCCCTGCGGCGTCACCACGCATTCGCCGGCGACGAGGCGGGCGGCACGCGAACGGGCCGACTCCGCGTCGTCGGCCCAGTACACGCCGGCCAGCCAGTCGCCGAGCGCGGCGTCGGCGGCGAGATCGTCGCTGACGATCTTGCTGGCCAGCCAGGTGTCCGGCGATTGGGCCGCAGCCGCGCCCTGCCCGATCCACACGGTCAGCCGCGCGGGCGGCGCGTCGGCGAACCAGTTCGACTGGGCGTCGGCCGCCACCGACTGCAGGCGTTCGCGCAGGACGGCTTCGACGGCAGCTTCCCAGCCGGGGGCGACGCGCAGTTTTTCCCACAGGCGCGGCGCGTGTTCGAGATTGCGCTGGGCCAGCCAGCCGCCGAGCTTTTCGTCGGCCTTCAGGCTTTCCTGCAGCTTTTTCAGGGCGGCGAGTTCGGCCTCGGTCTGGTGCAGCGCCTTGCGCGCGGCTTCCAGTGCGCGCTGATGCTCGCCGCGCGCGGCGTCGAGTTCGGGCAACGCGGTTTCGGCGGCCTTGAGGCCGGCCTGCGCGGTGGCCAAATTTTGCGCCAGCGCCTCGACTTCGACCTGCTTGCCAGACAGCCCGGCCGCATCCGGTCGCGGCAGTTGCGCCTGTTCCTGTTCCAGTCGGCGGCGCCGCCCATCCAGTTGTTCCAGCTGGCGTCTGGTGTGGCCGAGACTGTTCTCGTCGACCTGGCGTGCCTGTTCGCCCTGCGTCACGACGCGCTGCGCGTCGCCCACCGCCTGCTGCGCGTCGCGCAAGGCGGCCTCCTTCTGCGGCAGCGTGCTGTCGGTGGCTTCGCGCGCTGCCGCCTCGGCTTCCATCAGCACGGCTTCCAGGCCGGGCTGCTGGGCGTTGACCTCATCGAGCGCTTCGCGCGTGGCGGCGCGGCGGGTCTGCTGGCCTTCCACGCGTGCGGCCAGTTCCTGCACCTGGCGGTACAGGCGCTCGCGGGTGGCGTTCTGGTGCGCCATGCTTTGCTCGATCCGGGCGACTTCCGACTGCGCCTGGTAATACGCGGCCTGTGCGGTGTTCAGCGTGTCCTGCCCGGCGAACTGGGTCTGGCGCGCGGCTTCCAGCCCGGATTCGATATGACGCAGCCGCGCGGTTTCCGCTTCGAGCCGGTTCTGCGCCTCGACCAGGTCCTTGTCGATGCGCGCGCGCTGCTGGGCGGCGTCGTGCTTTTTCGCAAACCACAGGCGGTGCTGCGAAAACGTCAGATCGGCCTGCAGGCTGCGGTAATTCTGCGCGACTTCGGCCTGCGCGGTGAGCTTCTCGACCTGCGCCTTGAGTTCGCGCTGGATGTCCTCGACGCGGTTGAGGTTGTCGCGCGCGTCCTTGAGCCGCGACTCGGTTTCCTTGCGGCGTTCCTTGTACTTCGACACGCCCGCTGCCTCTTCCAGGTAGCCGCGCAGTTCCTCGGGCTTGGCCTCGATCAGGCGCGAGATCATGCCCTGCTCGATGATCGCGTAGGCGCGCGCGCCGACCCCGGTGCCGAGGAACAGGTCGGCGACATCGCGCCGCCGCACGCGCATGTTGTTGATGTAATAGGTGGAGTCGCCGCTGCGGTCGAGCACGCGCTTGACCGAGATCTCGGCATATTGCGACCACTGGCCGGCGGCACGGCCGAGTTCGTTGTTGAACGCCAGTTCGACCGATGCGCGCGAGGCCGGCTTGCGGGTGCCGGAGCCATTGAAGATCACGTCCTGCATCGACTCGCCGCGCAGGTGCTTGGCCGACGATTCGCCGAGCACCCAGCGCACCGCGTCGATCACGTTCGATTTGCCGCAGCCGTTCGGGCCGACCACCCCGGTCAGCTGGGCGGGCACGGGTATCACGGTGGGGTCGACGAAACTCTTGAATCCGGCAAGTTTGATGTGAGTTAGACGCAAGAGATCGGAACCTTGGCTTTTATAATGATGTCTCCAAACGCCCCGCCGGGACGTTTTTGTGCCGCCATTCTACACCGAGCCTTTTATGCCCTCCACGCCCGCCAAGTCCCTCGAAACCTTTGCCAATCCAAAAGTGGATCGTGACTTTCACATTCATATGGAAATCCCTGAATTCACATGCCTTTGCCCCAAGACCGGGCAGCCCGATTTCGCCACCCTGATCCTCGACTACATCCCCGACAAGACCTGTGTCGAACTGAAAAGCCTCAAGCTCTACATGTGGAGCTTCCGCGAGGAAGGCCATTTTCACGAGGACGTGACCAACCGCATCCTCGACGACCTGGTCAAGGCAACGAGACCGCGCTTCATGCGACTCACCGCCAAGTTCTACGTGCGCGGCGGCATCTTCACCAACGTGGTGGCCGAGCACCGCAAGAAAGCTTGGCAGCCGGCGCCGCGCGTCGACCTCATGCAGTTCGAGCATCAGTCGAACATTCGCGGATAAGGCATTGTATTTTTTAGGTATTGATTTCGGCACTTCGGGCGCACGCGGCTGTGTCATCGATACAGAAGGCGCGGTCGTTGCCGAGGACGCACGGGACTTCGGCAACCTGGACGAATACGAGCGCGCCAGCATCTGGCGCGAGGCGCTGTGGGACCTGGTCGCGGCACTGCCGCCTGCAATCCGCTCGCAATTGTCCGATATCGCCCTCGACGGCACCTCCGGCACCGTGCTGGCCTGCGACGAGGAACTGAGCCCGCGCCATCCGCCCCTCC
Source organism: Thiobacillus sp. (assembly GCA_016124745.1). Lineage (GTDB taxonomy): Bacteria > Pseudomonadota > Gammaproteobacteria > Burkholderiales > Thiobacillaceae > Thiobacillus. The sequence continues at coordinate 8,418 of WGNC01000001.1, read as the reverse complement.
TGTACAACGACGATCGCGCGGTCGACGAGGCCGCGCTGATCGCCCGGACCGCCACGCCCGGCCACCCCGCCGCTGCCGTCACCTCGGGGCTGGCCAAGGTGCTGTGGCTGAAAAAGCGGCTCGGCCTCACCGGCGCGCGGCTCTACCTCAACCAGGCCGACTGGCTGTCCGGCCTGCTGACCGGCCGCGTCGGCATGACCGACTACCACAACGCCCTGAAAATGGGCCTCGACCTCGACGAGCTGAAGTGGCCCAACTGGGTCGAATACCTGGCCGACGTCGACTATCTTCCCGTGCCGGTGGCGCCCGGCGCCCGCCTCGCCGCCGTGTCGCGCCCGCGCGCCCGCTACCTCGGCGTGAACACCGCCTGCATGGTGCATGCGGGCACCACCGATTCGATCGCCGCCTTCCTGGCCGCGGGCGTCACGCAGAGCGGCGACGCCGTCACCTCGCTCGGCAGCACGCTGGTACTGAAGCTGCTGTCTGACGTCCGGGTCGAATCGAGCGAACACGGTGTTTACAGCCACTGGTTCGGCGACCGCTGGCTGGCCGGCGGCGCCTCCAATGCAGGCGGGGCGGTGCTGCGGCAGTTTTTCGACGACCGCCAACTGGCTGCGTTGAGCGAGAAGTTCGACCCGGGCATCGCCAGCCCGCTCGACTACCTACCGCTGCCGCGCGCCGGCGAACGCTTCCCGGTCAACGACCCGCAACTGGCACCCCGGCTCTCCCCGCGACCGGCCGACGACGCCGAATTCCTGCACGGCCTGCTGGAAAGCCTGGCCCGCATCGAAGCCCGCGGTTACGGCCTGCTGGCCGAACTCGGCGCCACGGCCGTGCGCCGCGTCGAAACGGCCGGCGGCGGCGCAAAAAACCCGGTGTGGACGTCGATCCGCCAGCGTCTGCTCGGCGTTCCGGTCACGCGCGCCGCCCACACCCAGGCCGCATACGGTGCCGCGCTGCTGGCGCGCGACGGTCAGCAGCGCTTTGCCGCAAATACGCCGTGACAGGCGTTGCCTGCCGGACCGCCTATCGATAGGCAGGCTCGGCAGCCGGACAGCGCCAGCCGCAAATCCCGCGTCACCCTCTGTTATTTCCCGTCGGGCAGGTAGATGACAGTCCAATCATTCTTCATGTCCACCACCGTCCAGCCTTTCTCTGCGGCTTCGTCGAGACCCTTGTCGAGTCGGCCAATCGAGGATGTGCGGTCATAGGCATACTCGCGCTCGGCGTCGGTGTGGTGAACGTAAAGCGCGAATCGCGCGCCCTTGCCCGCTGTGGTCCATTGCAGCATCTGCAGGTCGCCGTCGGAGTTGCCGAATGCTGCAATCGGACGACGGCCGATGTGACGCTGGATGCCGGCGGGCTTGCCGGCCTTGTCATCGACAAAGTCGATTTCCGGCAGCTTGACGATCACCGGCGTGCCATCGCGCACTTCGTACTTGAGCCCGCCGCTGCTGCCAATTACCTGTTCCGGCGGAATGCCATAGACCCGCTCCGACCAGGGGCGCATGAACTCGATGCCCCCGCCGGAAACGATGAAGGTCTTGAAGCCGTTGGCCCGCAGGTAGTCGAGCAGTTCCAGCATAGGCTGGTAGACCATCGCGGTGAAAAGATGCCCCGTGTCGGGATGCCTGGCAGTGGCGATCCAGTCGCGAACGATCTGGTCGAACTCGTCGGTGGTCATGCCGGCGTGCGTGGCCATGACCATTTCGACCAGCGCATGTTCACCGCCCGCGAGTGCCGCTTTCAGATCGCCCTTGAGGACCGAGGCGAACGGCTCCCGGGTCTTCCACTCGGGATGCTGCGGCGCCAGGGCCTTGATCCGGTCGAAGACGAAGAATGCCTGGAAATACATCGGCTGCTCGGCCCAGAGCGTGCCGTCGTTGTCGAACACCGCGATGCGCTCGGGCACGGGCACGAAATCCTTGCTGCCGGGCGTGGTCACCGCATCGACGAACGCGATGATGGATCGCTTCGACGCGACGTCGTTCCACGAAGGCAGTACGTCAGCGGCGAAAGCTGCATGCGCCAGCAGCAGCAGTGCCAGCATTCCCTTAAGCAAGAGATTCTTCATTGAATGGTTCCTCCAGTCAGAATGAATCGATTGTTCAAAAAAAAGGGCCGCCCCGGAGGGCAGCCCGCATGGTTTACCGCCGATTCATATCAGCATTGACAGAGCGCAGCCTACTGGGAAGCACCCGCGTTCTTCAGCTGTTCCTCGATCTTGCTGAGGTTGAAGGATCCGGGGGACTGGCTCGGCGGATAATCCTTCATGGTCTGCAGGAACTTCGCAGCCAGGCCCTGAATCGGCACGATCACGAACGGACGGTCGAGGAACCAGTCGTTGTAGGTGTTCGAATTATGCTGGGCCTTCTCGAACGGATCGCGACGCAGATTGAACAGCAGTGGCACGCGCAGCTCGACGAATGGCTCGCGCCAGACGCCGAAGGCTTCGCCGCGGTTTTCCAGGAACACCACCTTCCAGTCGTCGTAACGCGCGGCAACGATCTGGCCGTCGTCGTTGACATACCAGAACTCGTGGCGGGGTGACTCCTTGGACTTTCCGCTCAGGTAATCGAGCATGTCGTAGCCGTCGATGTAGTTGCGGTAGTGGCGACCGTTGATGTCCGTTCCCTTGCGCAGCTGTTCCTTGATGTCGGGATTGCCGGCAGCGGCGGCAAAGGTCGGCAGCCAGTCCTCGTGGGCAACGATGCCGTTGAGCGTGGTATTGGCCGGGAAGTGGCCGGGCCACCGGGCGAACGCCGGCACGCGATAAGCGCCTTCCCAGTTCGAGTTCTTCTCGCTGCGGAACGGCGTGGTGCCGGCGTCCGGCCAGGTGTTGTAGTGCGGGCCGTTATCCGTCGAGTACATCACGATGGTGTCCTTGGCGATGCCGAGGTCGTCGAGCAGCTTCAGCAGTTCGCCCACCTGCAAGTCGTGCTCGATCATGCCGTCGGTGTATTCATCGTTGCCTGGATGACGGTGTTCGGGCCGCACATGGGTACGGAAGTGCATGCGGGTGCCGTTCCACCAGGTGAAGAAGGGCTTGCCCTCCTTGACCTGCCGGGTGATGAAGTCCTTGGCTGCGGCCACGGTCTCATCGTCGATGGTTTCCATGCGCTTCCTGGTCAGTGGGCCCGTGTCTTCGCACTTCTGCTTGCCGACCTTGCCGAAGCGGGCATCCTCGGTCGGGTCGTCCTTGTCCGTCGCATAGCAGTGGAGCACGCCGCGCGGACCGAAGGTCTTCAGGAAAGTCTGCCCGTTGGCCAGCACCTTGTCGCGGGGGTAGTCCTCGTTCTCAGGCTCCTCCTCGGCGTTGAGGTGGTAGAGATTGCCGAGGAACTCATCGAAGCCGTGGACGGTCGGCAGGTGTTCGTTTCGATCGCCCTCATGGTTCTTGCCGAACTGGCCGGTGGCGTAACCCTGGCCCTTGAGCACCGTGGCCATCGTCACGTCGGTCTTCTGCCAGCCCTGTGCTGCGCCCGGCAGGCCGACCTTGGTCATGCCCGAACGCACCGGCACCGAGCCGCTGATGAATGCGGCGCGGCCTGCCGTGCAGCTCTGCTGGCCGTAGTAATCGGTAAAGGCAACCCCTTCGGTGGCGATGCGGTCGATGTTCGGGGTCTGGTAGCCCATCATGCCGCGACTGTTGTGGCTGATATTCCAGGTGCCGATATCATCGCCCCAGATGACCAGGATGTTGGGTTGCTTCGGTGCAGCCAATGCCGGCGCGCTCACGAAGGTCAGCAAGGCCAGACATGCCAACAAAGGGGAACAGATCCTAATGATGAATTTCATACATCGTCTCCTATATCCATTTTGTGATTAGTCACGGGACAGCCCAAGGCTATGACGCTACATGTCACCCTACCAGCTTCTTATCGTCGGTCAACCACGTTGCGGTTAATATTAGGTTAAGGTTATTCGACCTGCGCGAGGCCAGTCGCATCGAGATCCGGGTGCGAGCAGCGACTCGGCGGGTGCGCAGCACCGGGGGCGGGCGCGCGAAGCCTGTGACCCGGCTAGCTGACTTCGACGAACTCCAGGGTATTTGAATCCGGGTGCGAGCAGCGACTCGGCGGGTGCGCAGCACCGGGAGCGGGAGCGCGAGGCCTGACCCGGCTAATTGATTTCAACAAACTCAAGCGCGTTGGCATCCGGGTCACGGCAGAACAGCGCCGCGCGGCCGGACTGGCTCGCGGTGTATTTCACGCCGGCCGCGTCGAGTCGGCGTTTCAGCGCGGCCAGGTCCCGCACGCCGAGGGCGACATGTCGATCCCGGCCGCCATGCTCGGGACGGGCCGCGCCGGCATCGGGATTGGGCAAGGCCATCAGGTGCAGCTGCTGGCCGCCGCCGAGGTCGTACCACGCACCCGGATAAGGCAGTTCGGGCCTTGGATGGCGCTGCAGCCCCAGCACCGACTCGTAGAAAGCCCTGGCCCGCTCCAGGTCGGACACGAGCAGGCCGGCGTGCAGCAAGGAAGCGACTTCAGGCATCGAACTTCTCCTTCGTTTGCTCGTTTTCCATATGGCCGGAAAACAGGCTGGCCGTGATGATCATGGCGGCGCCGACCCATTCCTGCATGCCCATGCGTTCATTCGACAGGAAATAGGCGGCGATAGCCGCGACCACGAGTTCGAACAGGAAAATAACGATGGCCTGGTTGGCCGGCACGCGGGCGAGGCCATACTGCACGGCATAGGTCATGCTGCCGATGGCGATGCCGACACCGATCAGCAGCAACCAGATGACCGCCCCGGAGTCGGCCATGAAATCGAGCTCGGTCGGCCGCAGTGCCAATCCGATCAGCGTCAGTACCGCGACGCCGGCCCACACCGCCACGGCCTTGGCGACTTCGGCCACCCCCTCCAGATGGCGGCTGATGACGTTGCTCGCCGCGAACATCACGCCCGCCGACAGGGCCAGCCATTCGGCGTGATTGGCCGGCAGCGGCCAGTCGCCCGGTTGCCACAGCATCGCGAGTGCGCCGCCCGCCGCCAGCGTCATCACCGCCCAGCCGGCGAGGTTGAGCTTTTCGTGCAGCAGGAAGCGCGAGAACAGCACCGTCCACAGCGGCGACAGATAGAACAGCAGCAACACGCGCATCACCTCGCCTTCCAGCACCGCCAGCACGTAGGCCAGATTGGTCCAGCCCGCCGCCAGCGCCAGCGCGGCGAGCCACAGTCCGTGGCCACGCGCGTCGCGCAGGGCGCGGACGTGCAACCAGCCGATCAGCAGCAGCGGCGTCGCATAGGAGAAGAAGCCCGATGCGATGCCGCCCACCCCGGCTTCCTCCAGCAGGCGATAGGGATACCACACCAGCCCCCACAGGGAAGCGGCGTAGAACAGGCTGCCGATGGCGAAGGTGCGTTGCAGGCGGAGTGAGGGCATGGGGCTTTATAATGTCCAACTTGTTCAAAACTTGCTTATCGCGCTTTCCAGAACCACGACAGTCCGGAAACCGTTCGGGCTGAGCCTGTCGAGACCCCCGCGCACCTCATGGTGCCCTTCGACAGGCTCAGGGCGAACGGGTGACTGAGTTGGGCGCATGGAATGGCGGACAACCTGGCCGACTTTATCAAACCTGACACCGCAATGAACCCGCGTTTAGAACAGCTTCACCCCTACCCGTTCCAGAAACTGCGCGAGCTATTCGCGGGGGTGACGCCGAATCCCGACCTCGAGCCGGTCAACCTGTCGATCGGCGAACCCAGGCATGCGACGCCGCAGTTCATCAAGGATGCGCTGATCACCGGGCTTCCGGGACTGTCGAATTATCCCATCACCCAGGGCTCGGATGCGCTGCGAAAAGCCATCGCCTGGTGGGTGGAGCGGCGCTTTGGCGTGAAGCTCGACTTTGCGACCGAGGTGCTGCCGGTCAACGGTTCTCGCGAAGCGCTGTTCGCGTTCGCCCAGGCCAGCGTCGATTCCAGCCGCCACGGTCGCCGCGTGGTCATCTCGCCCAACCCGTTCTACCAGATCTACGAGGGCGCCGCCCTGCTCGCCGGCGCCCGCCCGTTCTTTCTCAACACGCTGCCCGAAAACGGCTTCCGCATGGATTGGGCCAAGGTGCCGGAAGACCTGTGGGAACAGGTCAACCTCGTCTACGTCTGCTCGCCCGGCAACCCCACCGGCAAGGTGATGTCGCTGGACGACTGGAAAGAGCTGTTCGCGCTGTCCGATGCGCACGGCTTCGTCATCGCCGCCGACGAGTGCTATTCGGAAATCTATCTCCACGAAGCCAAGCCGCCGCTCGGCGCGCTGACCGCTGCGCAGCAGCTCGGCCGTGGCCTCGGGAACCTCATCGTGTTCAACTCGTTGTCCAAGCGCTCCAACGTGCCCGGCCTGCGCTCCGGCATGGTTGCTGGCGACGCCGAACTGATGAAGGCTTTCCTGCTCTACCGCACCTATCACGGCAGCGCGATGAGCCCGGCGGTGCAGGCCGCCAGCGTCGCCGCCTGGAACGACGAGGCGCACGTGATCGAAAACCGCCGTCAGTACGCCGAAAAATTCGCTGCCGTGATGCCGCTGCTCAATGACGTACTGCAGTTCGAGACGCCCGATGCCGCCTTCTATCTGTGGGCGCGCGTGCCGGGTGGCGACGACGCAGCGTTTGCACGCGGCCTGTATGAAAAACAGCATGTGACCGTACTGCCCGGCAGCTTTCTCGCGCGCGATGCCGCCGGCACCAACCCGGGCAAGGGCTTCGTCCGCATCGCGCTGGTCGACACCCTGCCCGCCTGCATCGAGGCGGCCAGGCGCATGGCCCGCTTCATCGGAGAAGCCGCATGAACCGAACCGTGAGGAACCTTGCCGCGGGCCTGCTGCTCGCGCCCTCGCTGGCATGGGCCGATGCCGCCGCCGATGCGGAAAATGCGGCCATGAAGGTGCTCGTCGAGGAAAACGTGCTGAGCGTCTACCTCACGACCAACGACGAAGGCCGCCTGACGCTGCTGTTCGGCAGCCAGGTGGCCCCATGGCAGATCGACGCCGTGCTGAAAAAGCTGGCGCAGGAACCCGCGGTCAAGGGCGTGACCCACGCCCACGTCGACACCGATTTCTGCCTGATCCGTTAATCCACTTCACTCGATTTCAATCATCTCAACCAAGGAACCCGAACCATGCAAGACCTGCAAAAAACCATCGAAGACGCCTTTGAACGCCGCGCCGAGATCACCCCGCGCAACGTCGACCCCCAGGTCAAGGACTCGGTAATGGCCGTGATCGACCTGCTCGACATGGGCGAACTGCGTGTCGCCGAACGGTCGGACGGCCAGAACTGGATCACCCACCAGTGGGTCAAGAAGGCCGTGCTGCTCTCGTTCCGCCTGGAAGACAACGCCTTCATCAAGGGCGGCTACACCAACTACTACGACAAGGTGCCCTCCAAGTTCGCCGATTTCAACTCGACGGACTTCCGCGAAGGCGGCTTCCGCGTGGTGCCGCCGGCGGCCGTGCGCAAGGGCTCCTACATCGCCAGGAACGTGGTGCTGATGCCGAGCTACGTCAACATCGGCGCCTACGTCGGCGAAGGCACCATGGTCGACACCTGGGCCACGGTCGGCTCCTGCGCGCAGATCGGCAGGAACGTGCACCTGTCGGGCGGCGTCGGCATCGGCGGCGTGCTCGAGCCGGTGCAGGCCAACCCCACCATCATCGGCGACAACTGCTTCATCGGCGCGCGCTCCGAAGTGGTCGAAGGCGTCATCGTCGAGGACAACGCGGTGATTTCCATGGGCGTGTACATCGGCCAGTCGACCAAGATCTACGACCGCGAAACCGGCGAAGTGACCTACGGCCGTATCCCCGCCGGCTCGGTGGTGGTGTCGGGCAACCTGCCGTCCAAGGATGGCAGCTACAGCCTGTATTGCGCGGTCATCGTGAAGAAGGTCGACGAGAAGACGCGTTCCAAGGTCGGCATCAACGAGTTGCTGCGCGGGATCTGAGGCGACGCCAGCATGTTCCGTCGCGGTGAGCACATGTTTGTGTCGTTCGTGGCGAGCCCCTCGTTCGACTCGGGACGGGCCCGTCGATTCGTTCGTGGTGAGCTCGTCGAACCCCATGCGAGTCATGCCGACATCATTGCCAGGCAGCCCTTCGACGGGCTCAGGGCGAACGGACCTGGCGGAGTGGCCCTTCGACAAGCCTGTCCTGAGCGGAGCCGACGGGCTCAGGACGAGCGGTGGCGATCGTTCGTGGCGAGCCCCTCGTTCGACTCGGGACGGGCCCGTCGATTCGTTCGTGGTGAGCTCGTCGAACCACATGCAAGTTATGCTGACATCAGTAGTGTCCGGTTAAAACGATGCCCATGAGCTTAAAACCAACAACTGGAGCGGCATTCGGAGGTTTTTCTGGTGTCTCCGATTTGAACGGCGGATTGCCGATAAGGCAGTCTTCCGGCTTTGCTTTCACCGGAG
>WGNC01000003.1 GCA_016124745.1 Thiobacillus sp. | reverse complement strand
TCAGGGGCGTGTTCCCCTTCAGCGCTGCCGATTTGGCGTGTGCGGACGGGAAGAGAGCGGAACCGTGTCCGAGTTCCGCAGCACGGGGCGCTTTGTGCCCCGTGCCAGGGCGAGTTGGTGGAGCGCCCGCCCGTGCGCGCCAAATCGGGAACCCGCAGGGCAGCGATGTGGGGTCGCCTTTTCTTTGGTTACTTTCTTTTGGCGAAGCAAAAGAAAGTAACTCGCCCAAAGGCGAAACACGAAGCCCAAGCGAGGCACCCATAACCATGCCTTTCTTCGACTACCGCGCCATCGACCAGACCGGCCGCTCGGTCAAGGGCGTGCTCTCCGCCGTCAACGACGTCGACCTCGAACTGCGCCTGAAGCGCATGGGGCTCGACCTCGTCACGCTGTCCGAACTGTCGCGGCAATACGCGCCGCAAGGCCGCGAGCGGGTGACGCGACGCGACCTGGTGACCTTCTGCATCCACATGCGCTACATCACCCGCGCCGGCATCCCGCTGCTCGACGGCCTGCGCGACCTGCGCGACACCATGGAGAAGCGTGGCTTTCGCGACGTGCTGACCGCGCTGCTGGAAGACCTGGAGGGCGGCAAGGTGCTGTCGCAGGCGCTGGCATCGCACCCGGCGGTTTTCGGCGAGGTGTTCGTCCACAGCGTACGGGCAGGCGAGCAGACCGGACTGCTGGACGCGGTATTCGAACGCCTGGTCGAGTCGCTGAAGTGGCAGGAAGAAGTTGCAGCCAAGGCCAAGCGGCTCATGGTGTACCCCGCGCTTGTGCTGGTCGTCGTCGGCGCCGCCATCCTGTTCCTGCTGGTGTATCTGGTGCCGCAGGTGCTTGCCCTGGTCGAAACCATGGGGGTGCAGCTGCCCTTGCCTACGCTGGTTCTGATGGCCGTGTCGAGCGCGCTGCGCTCGTACTGGCTGATCGCCCTGCTGCTGGCACTGGCGGTGGGCGGTGGCCTGCCATTGTGGGTGCAGAAGAGCGAGTCGGGACGCGACTGGTGGGACCGCACCCAGCTGAAGCTGCCTGTCATCGGGCCGATCGTTCAGAAGATCGTGCTGTCGCGCTTCACCAATACACTGGCGATGATGTACCGCTCCGGCGTGACGGTGCTCGACGCGCTACGTGCCGGCGAGAAGGTCGCCGGCAACCGGGAGATCGCCGGCGGCATCCACCGCGCTGCGCAGATGATCGCAGACGGGCGCGGCCTGTCCGAGAGTTTCCAGTCGATGGCCCTGTTCCCGCCGCTGGTCATCCGCATGTTGCGTGTGGGCGAGACCACCGGCGCGCTCGACGAGGCGCTCGACAACGTGACTGTTTTTTATAACCGCGAAGTGCTCGATTCGATCGAAAACGGCCTCAGGGTTCTGGAACCGCTGCTCACGGTGATCCTCGGTCTGCTGCTGGGCGGCATCCTCGTGTCGGTGCTGCTGCCGATTTATGACCTGATCGGGAACCTGCCGCTGTGATGCTCGATCACCGCCTGATCCTTCTCGCTACCGCTCGCCAGATCGGCGTGCTCGACTGGCGCCCGGGACACATGCACTGGCTCGGCGAGTTCTCGGCCAATGCCGAGGGCCTGGCGGCGTTCCGCAAGATCGTGCTCGGCCATGCGCATTTGCCCGTATTGCTGGTGGCGGATACGGTGGACGAAGACTATCGCAGCGAGCAATTGCCGCATGTGAAAGGACACGCGCGCAACGAGCTGCTGGCACGCAAGCTCAAGCAGATATTCCGCAACGCGCGCTTCACGGGCGCATGGCGCCAACTGCGCGAAACGACGGGCCGCCGCGACGACCGTTACCTGCTGGCTGCCCTGACCGATGCCGACTGGCTGACGCCGTGGCTCAGCGTGCTGCATCGCGAGCGGGTACCCTTGTCCGGCATCACCCCGCTGGCAATGGCCTGTGAGCATCTGCTGGACAAGCTGCGGTTCCAGGAACCCCACACGCTGCTGGCCTACCGGCTCAACAACAGCCTGCGGCTGTCCTACTTCCACAATGGACTCTTGCGTTTTTCACGACTGATCGGAAGCGACACGCCGACCCAGTTGCCCAGCAATGCGGCAGACGAGATCGCCAAGACACAGCTTTATCTTGCCGGTCAGCGCATTTTGCCGCGTGAAGCCCGCCTGCACGTGCTGCTGCTCGACCCCAGCGGCCAGTTGGACAAAGCCCTGGCGCCGCTCAATGCCGACCCTGCGTTCAGCGCGCGGCTGCTCGACCTGTCCAGCCTCGCTCGGGCATTGCGAATTCCGGAGGATTTTCTGGCCGCCACCCCGGAAGTCGCCCCGCTGGCGGCGATTGCCGGCGAGGCGCTGCGGCTGAATCTGGCGCCCCCCGAACTGCTGCAACGTCATACCGAATTCCGCTGGCGACGCGGTCTGCATGCCGCCGCGGGCCTGATCGCGTTTCTGGGGCTGGGCATCACGGCTGCCTACTGGTTGCAGGCCCAGGTTCTGGACGAGCAGGCGCGCCTGCTGGCGCAGCAACAGCAGCATCTGGTGTCCCGTTATCGGGCCATTGCAAGTGCCTTTCCGGCGCAGGCTGCCGCACCCGAGCAACTGGCACAGACGGTGTCGCTGGCGCAGCATCTCGACTCCCGGCTGGCCGACCCGGACACCGTGCTCGCTTCGGTCGGCCAGGCGCTGGAGATGATGCCCGATATCGCGCTGGAAAACCTCGAGTGGACCGATGAGTCACTGATGCCTTCCGGCGAAATCCTGATCAAGCTCGACGCCACCCTGACGTCCTTCGATGGCAACTACCGAGCAGCCATGCAACACATCGAGCGTTTCATGCGCGCCCTGCAGGCTGCTCCCCATGTGAAGGATGTCAGCCTGCAAAGCAGCCCGGTCAACGCCGATTCCAGCAGCACCCTGACCGGCAAGACCTTCGGCGCGGACACGCGCAAGGACTCCGCGGCGCGTTTCAGCCTTAGTCTGCGTTACCACGAGGTCGGGCCATGAACAGTCCCCCATTCAGCGTTCTCAAACTGTCGCTGCTGCTGGTGCTGACGGCACTGCTGCTGGCGGCAGCAAGTGTGCTGTGGAGCTGGGGGCTGGCGCAGGATGCTGCGCTGCGACTGCAGCAGCAGCGCAACGCGCTCAATGGTGCGCAACAGCAACTCGACCGCAGCCGTCAGCAGCAGCAGCTCATCGCCACCCACCTGGATGCGTATCAGTCCCTTGCCGCGCGCGGTTTTGTCGGCGATGAAGACCGCCTGGCCTGGATCGAGGCCGCGCAACTGGCCAACCGCGACGCCGGGCTGTATGGCCTGAGCTATCGCCTGACCCCGCGCACAAAATCACTGCCTGCACTTGCCCAGGGGCTGCCGCTCGGCCAGACCACCATGGTCCTCACCCTGCCCCTGCTGGTGGAAACCGATCTCATGCGTTTTCTGTCGGCCCTCAGAAGCCGGGCGTCAGGCGTATATCGCGTACAGGGTTGCCGCATGTCATGGTTGGCTAGTGCGCCGTTCCAGGCCATCAACCAGCCGAGCCTGCAGGCCGAATGCGACCTGGTCTGGTTTACCGTCGCGGGGAAAGCGGGAGGCGCCTCATGAAGCCACGCGCTATCCTGACAAGTTTCCACAGCGTGCAAGCGGTCGATGCGACGACACTGCACCGTTTCATGGCGAGCGGCCTGGCCATGCTGTCGCTGTGCGCCGGCGGGACGAGCCTGGCGTCAGCAACCGAGTTGGGGCGTCTGTTTTATACGCCGGCCCAGCGCGCCCAGCTGGAAAGCGCACGCACCCACAATGTCACGCAGGTCGCCCGCCAGCCCGAACCGTCTGCGCCGCCTCCCCTGCGCTATGACGGCGTATTGATGCGTTCGGACGGTCCGACCACGCGCTGGGTCGACGGCAAGGCGCAGGCCGGCGCGGCAGGCGTGGCGGACCTGAAGCCCGGCCAGATTCGTGCCGGCGACAAGGTGTACGAACCCTATCAGGTGGTGCGACCGAGTCCCGCCAGCCCGGACGGCCCCGCCCAAAAGGAAACGGACCCATGACGACCCAGCGCGGTTTCACGCTGATCGAGATGGCCATCGTGCTGGTCATCCTCACCTTTCTGATCGGCGGACTGGCCATGCCGCTTGCGGCGCAGATTCAGGCGCGGCGGATTGCCGAGACCCGTCAAATCATGGCGGATGCGCGCGATGCGCTGATCGGCTATGCGATGACGCACCAGGAGACGGGCCGCCCTTACCTTCCTTGCCCCGCGGACAACGTCAACGGCGTCGAGTCCACCCGCGACGGCGCCGGCGATTGTAGCGCCGACGAAGGCTTCCTCCCGTGGGCCACGCTGGGAACCGCACATCAGGACGCCTGGGGCAATCGCCTAAAGTATCGCGTCACCAAGGCATTCTCGAATTCGAACGGTTTCCAGATCGCAAGCGCCGGTGACCTCAGGGTTTGCAACGACAGCACCTGTATGAGCTTGATCGCGGATAGCGTGCCAGTTGTTCTGGTGTCGTACGGGCCAAATGGCTACGGTGCGCGCAATATCAGCGGCTCGACCCTGGCCGCCCCAACTTCCGCGAACGAACTCGAGAATACTGACACCGACATCGAATTCGTCAGCCGACCGCCCTCCAAGGCGGGCGAATTCGACGACCTGGTGATCTGGATCTCGGACAGCCTGCTCAGGAGCCGCGTGTGTCCTGCCGGCGGCTGTCCGTAGCCTGCAGCCGGAACGTCACCCGCCCCGGCTGGTTTTCGGGCAGTTCCAGCCGGTAGCCCGAGCGCGCGGCCTGCCGCGCGGCCTGATACAGGCCCACCCCAAGTCCGAAATCCGACGCAACCGGACTCATGAACAGATTGCGCGCCACATGCTCAGGCGCAGCCGCTCCGCTGTCGGTCACTTTCAGACATGCCAAGGGATGCAGGGTCAGGCGGACTTCGACCGCAACATTCGGCTCACTCTGCCGTTTGCGCAGGGCGTTGGTCAGCAGGTTGTCGACCACGCTGTCGAATAGGTCCTGCGGCAAGGGGGTGTCGTCGAGCGTGTCAGCGAAGAATTGGACACTGTCATGCTCGTAACGCGTCTGCAGCGTCGCCCACCAGACCTGCGCAGGAACGTGTGCGACATCCATCTCGGCCGGCTGCTTGAGTTTGTCGACGGTTTGCGACAAGCGTGCAGCCAGTTGCGGCAACTGGCGTTTCATCAGGGCCATCAAGCGCTCGCTGTCTTCAGGCGTCGAGGTATCGGCGGCCGCAAGCAGGGTTTTCAGCGACTGCAGGATATTTTTCACGTCGTGGGTCAGGCGCGCACCGGTATCGTGAATCGCCTGACTATAGGCCTGCTCGCGCAGCGTCTGCTCGCGCACCTTGGCCGCATAGAAATACCCCAGCAATTGCGACAGCAACCGCACGTGCAGCGCCAGCGCAGGAGTCAACGGGCGGGTGGATTGCCAGGTCAGGCTCAGGCCGTGAAAGGCATGGCTCAGGCTATGCGCGGCAGGTTCGCCGAACTGCCCTTCGCCGCGCGCCGCCTGCCAGCGGCCGCCGCGTATCCAGGTCAGTTCGTGCAGGTCGGCGAGCGCATCGCGCACGAAGGATTCCGGGTCGCGCTCGCGCTCGGCCAGCGTCGCCAGCCGTTGCGCCCACCCCTCGAATGGCAACCCCACCGACAGCAGGTAGCGCGACGTGACCTGCCCCAGACCGGCAAACCCGGCGCGGGGATTCCACAGCCACGACAGCACCAGCAGCAGCCCTGCCATGCCCAGCAGGGTCTGCACCAGCGCCCAGGCATAGCTCACCTTGGACACGGCCACCACGGCGAACACGCCCAGTGCCATCACCATGATGAGCAGCGACAGCATCAGCCCGTAGATGAAATCAAGTGTCGACGAAGCGCCCTGCTGGCGGGTCGTGGGCAGGAACAGGATCAGCAGCGGCAGGAGCGGCAAGCCATAGCGCACCCCCGCCTGCAGGAAGTCGGGAAGCGAGCTGTCACTGAGGCTGTGCGGCAACACCCAGGCCAGCAACAAGCCAAGCAGGTAGGTCAGCGCAAGCAGATAGGCCAGCCGCTGTCCCCGCTCGTTCTGCGAAGTTGCCGCGGCCCCGACCAGCCCCGCCAGGATCGCCAGCCACAGTGCCATCACCCAGGAACTGTCCAGCAGCACCAGCAACGCTGCCATGGCGAACACCGGCAGCGCGAGGCGTGGCTCGATGCGCGCTTCGCTGCGGACCAGTGGCTGCCACAGCAGAAACAGCCCATAGTGTGCCAGCAGGAATGCGCGCATCACCGCCGCCTCGGCATCCAGCACCACGGCTGCATGCAGGGCCAGCAGCATCAGGCCCAGCCAGCGCCCGGGCGCCACCCCCGACAACAGGGTGGCCAGCGATCCCAGCCAGTTGGGGCGTCCTGATTTCTCGATGGGATCCGTCACGCAGTCAAAAACTCGGAAGAATATGGTTTCAGCATCACATTGCTATCGGCATCCAACCGGGGAAATGGAGTGGATCCGGCCGCCTCGCCCCCGACAAACCTGATGGAATCCCGGCGCGGGCGTCGTGTTTTCGTCAGATCCGCATCCCCTCATTCAAATGGATTGCACTTTTATTGATTTTTATCAATAAGTTAGGAAATGGTTTTGCATGGCACACATTTTGCACATTGGCGGTTGGTAACACTTTAACGGAGCATTCCAACATGCCTTACCCCAACCTTCCGCGGCGCCAATCGGGTTTCACCCTGATCGAGATCGCCATCGTGCTGGTCATCATCGGTCTGTTGCTCGGCGGTATTCTAAAGGGACAGGAGCTCATCAACAGCGCCCGGGTGAAAAACCTCGGCACCGATTTCCGCAATATTCCGTTGTTTGTATACGGCTACCAGGACAAGTTCAGGACCCTGCCCGGCGACGATCCAGGCGCCGTGGAGCACGTTGGCACAACAACCATTACCCCCGGGGTTGGCAATGGCAACGGCGTGATCGACGGCAACTGGTTCAGCACGACGGCCACGGATGAATCCGTCCTGTTCTGGCAGCATGTGCGCCTCGCAGGTCTGGCGCCTGGAATCACCACGATACCCGCGACACTTCCCGGTGAATTCAACCCCAAGAATGCATCGGGCGGCATCATCGGCATCCAGAGCGGCACCACATCCACCACGGATACGCCCGTCATCGGCGCTGACGGCAACGCTATCGGGGGCGCCTACGTGATCTGTTCGACCGGCATCCTCGGCAAATTCGTCAAACAGCTCGACATACAGATGGATGACGGCCAGACCGATTCGGGCTCGATGATGGCCACCCCCGCGACAATACCGCTTGCAAAAGGTGCGACTGCCACGGCCACGGCAGACATTGACGACGCAACGACCTATACCGTCTGCATGGGCGTTTAGGGTCGCGCTCCAAGGAAAAGCTCGCCAGTTGCGGCGGGCTTTTTTTCGACCCGATGCAGGGTGCTAGCCCTGCAGCACCCTGAATTCTGCGGCTGCCAGCCCATCGGCTGCGCCACGCAGCATCAGCACATCCCCGACCTGGATTTCGGTATCAGGCTGGGGGTCGACGCCCTTGATCCCCTGACGCCGGATCGCCACCACTTCCACGAGCAGTTCATCCAGCGCCAGACTTTCCAGGCGCCGCCCCGCCGCCGCTGCACCCTGCGTGACCAGCACGGTATGCAGGCGCGGCTGGGCCTGGTGATCGAGTTCGTCATCGACGTCGCTGGAGCCGCGAAAAAAGCCGCGCATCATGGCATAGCGCGATTCGCGCACCTCGCGGATCCGCTTCAGCACCTGCGATAGCGGCACGCCCAGCAGCATCAGCGCATGCGAAGCCAGCATCAGCGAGCCTTCCATCATCTCGGACACCACTTCGGCTGCGCCTGCCGCCTTCAGTTCGTCGATATGCGTCTCGTCGATGGTACGCACGACCACCGGCAATTCCGGCCGCAGTTCACGCACGTGTCGCAGAATCGCCATGCTCGAGTGCACGTCGGAATAGGTCACCACCACAGCCTGGGCACGCGAGAGACCTGCAGCCACCAGCACTTCGCGGCGACTGGCGTCGCCATACACCACACTGACACCCGACGCGGCGACCGCGCGGATGCGTTCGGGATCGGCGTCGAGCGCGACGAAAGTGATACCCTCGGCCTCGAGCAGGCGCGCCAGATTCTGCCCGCTGCGGCCATAGCCGCACAGGATCACATGCTTGGTCTTGCCGAAGGTCTTCACGGCAATGTCGTGCACCTCCTTGGCGCGCCCGGCCCATTCGCTGCCCGCAATCAATCGTGTCAACACGTCCATGCGGTTGATCAGCAGAGGCGCGATCAGCATCGACAACACCATTGCCGCCAGCACCGGCTGGGTGATGTCTGCGCCCAGCAATCTCAGATCGGCAGACAGCGCCAGCAACACAAACCCGAACTCGCCCGCCTGCGCCAGGCCCAGCGCAGAACGCACGGCAGTTGGGCGGGCGCTGCCGAACACCATCGCCAGGCCGGCCACGAGCACCCCCTTGCCAATGACGATGGCCGCCACCATCAGCAGCACATCCCCCCAATTCAACATGATCTGCATCAAATCGAGCCGCATCCCGATGGTGACGAAAAACAGCCCCAGCAATACGTCGCGGAACGGCTTGATGTCGTCTTCCACCTGATAGCGGTATTCCGTTTCCGAAACCAGCATCCCGGCCAGGAAGGCGCCCAGCGCCAGCGACAGGCCGGCGGTTTCGGTCAGATAGGCGAGCCCCAGCGTGAACAGCAACAGGTTCAAGGTGAAAAGTTCGGGCGACTTGCGGCCGGCCACCCACTGGAACCACGGGCGCATGATGCGCTGCCCGACAAACAGCAGAAAACCCAGCACCACCACCGCCTTGAGCATCGCCAGCCCCAGGGTGGCCGCCATGGCGTCGGATTCCCTGGTGAAGGCAGGTATCAGGATCAGCAGCGGCACCACGGCCAGATCCTGAAACAGCAGCGCGCCGAAAATCTGACGGCCATGCGGTGTCTGGATTTCCATTCGTTCGGCCAGCAGCTTCGACACGATCGCGGTGGACGACATCGACATGATGCCGCCGAGCGCGATGGCTGCCAGCAGCGGCAGATCGAGCAGCCAGGCAATCAGCGCGGTGAGGGCGATGGTCAACACGACCTGCGCACCGCCAAAACCGAACACGGTCATGCGCATGCTCATCAGGCGTGGCAGACTGAATTCCAGACCGATCGAAAACATCAGGAACACCACCCCGAACTCGGCCAGGTAGCGTGCCTCCTGGCTATCCGGTATCCAGCCCAGCGCATAGGGGCCGATGGCGACGCCTGTCACCAGATAGCCCAGCATGGTCGGCAACCGCAATACACGCGCGGCAGCGGCCACCAGTACGGCGACCGCGAGCAGGATCAGGACGAGTTGGAGACTGCTATGCATACGATCCTTCAGGGCTTGAGCCCCCCCGACAAGCCGGTTTCTAACTGACGCGGGAGATCAGGCAAATCACGGATTGGAGAGCAGGCTTTAGTATACTTGCCGACCATGCACCCCCAGCCACACTCCCCCGAACATTTGCTGGCACTCGCGCGCCAGGTGCTCGACATCGAAACCGATGCGCTGCAGGCGCTGTCGCGCCGCCTCGACGCCGGTTTCGCGGACGCCGTCCACCTGATCCTCGCATGCAGTGGCCGGGTGGTGGTTTCAGGCATGGGAAAGTCCGGCCACATCGGCGGCAAGATCGCCGCCACCCTGGCCTCCACCGGCACCCCTGCTTTTTTCATGCACCCTGGGGAAGCGAGTCACGGCGACCTCGGCATGATCACTCCCAACGATGTGGTACTGGCCTTGTCAAATTCGGGCGAGAGCAACGAGATCGTCAGCATCGTGCCGCTCATCAAGCGGCGCGGTGCCAAGCTCATTGCGATGACCGGCAATCCCGGCTCGACCATGGCGCGCGAGGCCGATGTCCATCTCAATGCCGCCGTCGACAAGGAAGCCTGCCCGCTCAACCTGGCACCCACCGCCAGCACGACTGCAGCGCTCGCGCTGGGCGACGCCCTGGCGGTGGCTTTGCTCGATGCACGCGGTTTTTCGGCCGACGATTTTGCCCGTACCCATCCGGGCGGCAGCCTGGGCCGACGCTTGCTGATCCATGTGCGCGACGTCATGCACAGCGGGGAGGAACTGCCCAAAATCGATTGCGAGGCCTCGCTCAAGGCAGCATTGCTCGAAATGACCCGCAAAGGGCTGGGCATGACCGCCGTGGTCGACGCCGCCGGCAAGGTGGTGGGCGTGTTCACCGACGGCGACTTGCGACGCGCGCTGGAGCATGCGCTCGATCTGCAACAGGCACGGGTCACCGACTTGATGACCCACAATCCCAAGACAATTCACGCGGACGAACTCGCCGTGGCGGCAGTGGAAAAAATGGACACCCTGAAAATCAATGGCCTGCTGGTCGTGGATGACGACAACACCCTGCTGGGTGCCCTCAACATGCACGATCTGCTGAAGGCGGGAGTGGTGTGATGGGCGCTGACTTCATGAATGCCACCCTGATCGCACGCGCACAGAAAATCAAGCTCATTGCATTTGATGTCGATGGCGTGATGACCGATGGAACGCTCTTTCTTGCCGACGATGGCCAGGAATTCAAGGGCTTCAATTCGCTCGATGGTCACGGACTGAAAATGCTCAAGGGCAGCGGGGTGGAACTCGCCATCATCACCGGGCGCAGTTCGCGGGTGGTGGAACATCGCGCAAGGAATCTCGGAATCGAAATCGTCCACCAGGGTGCACATGACAAGCTGACCGTGTATGAAGCGCTCTGCCGCGACCTCGACATCGCCTTTGAAACCACTGCCTACATGGGCGACGATGTGGTCGACCTTCCAGTGATGCGGCGCGCAGGGCTGGCGATTACCGTGCCGGCCGCCCCCGAACTGGTGAAGGCGCACAGCCACCTCATCACGACCCGGCAGGCCGGACATGGCGCGGTGCGTGAAGCCTGCGAGTTCCTGATGCGTGCACAGGGCACGCTGGACGCGGCACTTGCGCCGTATCTGAGATGACCGCTCACGCAGGGATTTCGGGGACCATGGCCGGACCGGGGCTGTCATGAGCGCCAGGGGATCCTTGTGGCTGCCGCTCGCCGTATTGCTGCTGCTGGCAGCGATAAGCTATTGGCTGGAGCGTTCAGTACAACTCTCGGACCTCGGCAACGGCTCGGAAAGGAAGGACCCGGAAGGCATCATGGAGAACTTTGACGCACTCAGTACCGACGCCACAGGCCGGCCGCACTATCGCCTGACCGCTCGCAAACTCAAGCATTTTTCCGAGGGTAAGCGCACCGAACTGGAGTCGCCCCGCCTGGTCCAGTTTGATGACAAGACCGGCGAAGTCAGCGTGGTGGCGCAACAGGCGACCGTATCCCCGGATGGCCACGAGGTGGAACTGCGCGGCAACGTTCACGTGGTGCGTGCGGCGCGGGCAGGCCAGTCCGACCTGTCGCTCAAAACCGCACGATTGCTGGTCTTCCCCAAACGCAACCAGCTCAGCGCACCCGGTCCGGTGGACATCAGCGATGCCAACCTCAATGTGCACGCCAGCGCCATGGAATTCGACTCCAAGCAACGCATCATCAAACTGACAGGACGGGTGCAAGCCCGTTACACCTACGGAAAAAGCTAGCGCCATGCAGACACTTAAACAGGGATTGTGTGTGGGGCTGTGCGCCGCGTTGCTGAGTTTTCCCGCCCACGCCGAAAAGGCTGACCGCGAAAAGCCCATCCATCTCGAAGCCGACACGGTCACGATTGATGACATCAAGAAAGTCAGCGTCTACCAGGGCAATGTGATTCTGAGCCAGGGCACCATGCTGGTGCGCGCCGACTGGGTACAGGTGACACAGAATGCAGAGGGCCTCGACAAGGTCAAAGCCACCGGCCGTCCCGTGGCGTTCCGCCAGAAAATGGACGGCAGCGAGGAATACATCGAGGGCTTTGCCGACCGCGTCGAGTTTGACGGCGTCACGCGGCAGCTCGAACTCATCGGCCAGGCTCGCCTGAGGCGTGGCAGCGACGAACTGCGTGGCACGCAGATCTCCTACAACGCCAACACCGAATTCTTCAAGGTGGCCGGTCAGCCGGATGCCAAAACGCCGAGTGGGCGCGTGCGTGCAGTCATCCGACCGAAACCGCGCACCGAAAAGCCAAACGCCAAACCATGAGCCAGATTTCCGCCCAGAACCTGCGCAAGACGTATGGCAAACGCACCGTCGTGCAAGACGTGTCCTTCGACGTAAGAAGCGGTGAAGTGGTCGGCCTGCTCGGCCCCAACGGCGCCGGCAAGACCACCTGTTTCTACATGGTGGTCGGGCTCATCGCTGCGGACGGCGGCAGCGTGCGAATGGATATGCACGATCTGACGCACATGGCGATTCACCAGCGCGCGCGGCTGGGCCTGTCCTACCTCCCGCAAGAGCCCTCCATCTTCCGCAAGATGACGGTGGAGGAAAACATCCGCGCCATTCTCGAGCTCAAGTCCTACGGCAAGGAAGAACGCGAGGAGCACCTCAACAACCTGCTCGACGATCTGCATATTGCCCACCTGCGCGACGCCTCGGCCGTCAGTTTGTCGGGAGGCGAACGCCGCCGCGTGGAAATTGCCCGTTCGCTTGCGATCAACCCGCGTTTCATCCTGCTCGACGAACCTTTCGCCGGGGTCGACCCCATCGCCGTGCTCGACATCCAGAAGCTGGTTGAATTCCTGATCGAGCGCGACATCGGCGTGCTCATCACCGACCACAACGTTCGTGAAACCCTGGGCATCTGCCATCGCGCCTACATCATCAGCGAAGGTCGCGTGCTGATCGATGGCACGCCTGAACTCATCATCCAGGACGACAACGCACGCAAGGTCTATCTGGGCGAAAATTTTCGCCTCTAAGCTGCTGTCCGAGACCAACAGCGTTAAACTTGACTCAAGCCGGCACGCTTTTTGCCGTAGTCAAGACACATGAAGCACAGCCTCCAACTCAAACTCGGTCAGCACCTCACTCTGACGCCCCAACTGCAACAGTCGATCCGGCTATTGCAGTTGTCGACGCTGGAACTGAATCAGGAGTTGGAGCAGATGCTGCAGGACAATCCTCTGCTGGAGCGCGAGGAGGAGGACGAAGCCGGCTATGCCTCGACTGAGGCCCCGGCTCACACCGCAGAGGCCGAGGCGCAAAGCACGGAAACGCCACAACCCGAAACCGCCGAATCCGAACCTGCAACCGCACTCGATGACGCAGACTGGAACGACTACAGCTCGGGCGGCGGCGACGACGAGGACAACGACTACGCACATGGCTCGATTGCCGGCGCGAGCCTGCGCGAGCACCTGCTGAACCAGTTGATCGTCAGCCCGCTAAGCGTGCGCGACCGCACCCTCGTCGCGGCGCTGATCGACGACCTCGACGACGCTGGTTTTCTCAGCCAGCCATTGGCCGACATCACCGCCAGCCTGCAGACCGAACTCGAGGAGCTCGAACCCGAAGAGGTCGACACCGCGCTCAAGCACCTACAAAACATGGATCCGACCGGGGTCGGCGCACGCAACCTGGCCGAATGCCTGACCCTGCAACTGCGCGCGCTGCCGCCCGACACGCCGTCACGCGACGACGCCATGCGGCTGACCACGCACCATCTCGACCTGCTGGCCGCGCGCGATGTCGGAAAACTGAAAAAACTGCTCGGCATCGACGACCCGGCGCTGCGCGCTGCGCGCACCCTGATCCTCTCATTGAATCCTCGACCGGGTTCGGCGTTCAGCACGGATGAAACGCACTACGTGATACCGGACGTCTATGTACGCAAGATCAAAGGTATGTGGATCGCCAGCCTGAACCCTGACGCCATGCCCAAGCTGCGGGTCAATCGCGTCTATGCCGACATCCTGTCGCGTCACCGCGAAAGCGGGGGCAGCCAGCTGTCCAGCCAGTTGCAGGAGGCCCGCTGGCTGATCAAGAACGTGCAGCAGCGCTTCGATACCATCCTGCGGGTTTCCCAGGCCATCGTCGACCGTCAGAAACACTTCTTCGAGCACGGCGAGGTGGCGATGCGCCCGCTGGTGCTGCGTGAAATCGCCGATGCGGTGGAATTGCACGAATCGACCATTTCGCGTGTCACCACGCAAAAATTCATGATGACGCCGCGCGGACTGTACGAACTGAAGTATTTCTTCGGCAGTCATGTTGCCACCGACAGTGGCGGCGCCTGTTCCTCAACCGCCATTCGCGCCCTGATCAAACAGCTGGTTGCGGCGGAAAGCGGCAAGAAACCCCTGTCTGACGGCCAACTGGCCGAAGTACTGGGGCAACAGGGCATCGTGGTGGCCCGTCGCACGGTCGCCAAATATCGCGAATCACTGCAAATCCCGCCGGCCAACATGCGCCGCGCACTTTGATCGCAAAGACTTCTCGGGGGCGCCCCGAGCGGAGCGCCTGCCGCGCGCTTGAATGTGCCCCGCTTTCGTCCCACAATGACATCGAGCGCCACACACCGCTCCTGAAGTCGGGACAGCACACCGGTTTTCAGTTCTTATCAGCAGACTAAGGAGGCTCTATGAATTTGACGATATCAGGTCATCATCTGGAAGTGACCCCAGCCATCCGTGACTATGTTTCGGAGAAACTCGACCGCGTCAAACGCCACTTCGACCACGTCATCAATGTGACGGTCATCATGCAGGTGGAAAAGCTGGTACACAAGGTGGAAGCCACCCTGCACGTCAAAGGGCACGATTTCCATGCGCACAGCGAAGACGGCAACATGTATGCAGCCATCGATCTTCTGGCCGACAAGCTGGATCGCCAGATCGTCAAGCACAAGGAAAAAACCTCGGACGTTCATCAGGGTAGCGGCGGCCTGAAGCATCAACCCACTGAGAGTCCCGCCTGACTCTCGACACCCGTTTGGTAGGACATTTTGCCCGGAGCCAGATTGCTGGCTCCGGGCGTATAATTTCCGGACGCCGCACTTCCTAACCGGCCACACCAACGGCATGAACCTGATCGCCCCGCTCATCACCCCCGAAACGACCTTGCTGGACCTGAGCTTCACCAGCAAGAAGAAGCTGTTCGAACATGCAGCCGATCTGTTCGCCCAGGCTCAGGGACTCAAATCCGCCGACATCTTCACCAGCCTGTTCGAACGCGAGCGCCTGGGCTCGACCGCACTCGGCTGCGGGATCGCCATCCCGCACGGCCGCATCAAGGGCCTACGGGAAGCCAGAGGAGCGTTCTATCGGCTCAAGTCACCACTGGAATTCGATGCACCAGACAGCCTGCCGGTATCGTTGTGCTTCATCCTGCTGGTTCCCAAGGACGCCAACGAGCAGCATCTGCAGATACTCGGCGAACTGGCGCAACTGTTCGGCGACGAGTCCATGCGCGCGAAGATGTTGCGGGTAACCACCCCATCTGAATTAACCGCGCTGCTCGGTGCATGGACAGGCTAGGCGCGCTGTTCAGCGCATGGACAACCTGATCCACGTTTCGGTCGAGACGCTGTTCCGTGACATGTCGGAACAACTCGGCCTGCAATGGGTCGCCGGCCATAGCGGCGGCGGCCGCACGCTTTCCTCCGAAACCATCCAGAAGCCGACCCTGGCGCTCATTGGCCACCTGAATTTCGTGCACCCGAACCGGGTGCAAGTGCTGGGTTGCGCTGAAATGGACTATCTGCGCGGCTTGTCCAAATCCGGACTGCAGGATGCCATCGACCATTTGTTCTCGACCGAACTGGCGGCCATCGTCATTTCCAATGGCGAATCCGTTCCGGCGGTCTTACGCAACAGCGCCGAGCGCACCGAAACGCCCCTATTCACCTCGACCCTGTCGAGCCCGATCCTGATGTCGCATCTGGGACATTACCTGACGCAACGCCTGGCCGAGTCGACTTCGCTCCACGGCGTCCTGCTCGAAGTGCTCGGCACCGGCGTCCTCATCAAGGGGGATGCCGGAGTAGGAAAAAGCGAACTGGCCCTGGAACTCATCACACGCGGCCACCGTCTGGTCGCCGATGACGTGGTCGACGTCAAGCACGTCGCACCCGAAACCCTGGAAGGCAACTGTCCGCGCATGCTGCGCGACTTTCTGGAAGTGCGTGGCCTCGGCATTCTCAACATTCGTTTTCTGTTCGGTGAAACCGCAGTGAAGCCGCGCAAGAACCTCAAACTTATCGTCGAACTGGTGCATCCTCAGGAAATTGGCGAAGTCGGCCTCAACCGGCTCGACATGGTGGCTTCGGCCGAAGCCGTTCTCGGCGTTTCCATTCCAAAAGTGCGCATCCCGGTTGCAGCCGGACGCAACCTGGCCGTGCTGGTCGAGGTCGCTGTGCGCAATCACATCCTCAAGAGCCGCGGCATCAATCCGATCGAGCAGTTCATCAAGCGCCAGCAGGCGGCCATCGACGAGGAGAACTGAGTGCAGATCGTTCTGGTCTCCGGACTATCAGGCTCGGGAAAAAGCATCGCCGTCGCGGTACTGGAAGACGCGGGCTATTACTGCGTCGACAACCTTCCGCTGGCCATGCTGCAGCCTCTGGTCGACTACCTGACCCGCGAAGGTCACACGCGCATCGCCATCGCCATCGACGCGCGCAGCAGTGCAAGCTTTGCCCAGTTGCCGCAGATCGCCGAGACCTTGCGCCGCCAGGGCGCCGACCTGCGGGTGATCTTTCTCGAAGCCAAGACGCTGACGCTGGTGCAGCGATTTTCCGAGACGCGACGGCGGCACCCGCTTTCCAGCGACACGGTTTCGCTGCAGGAAGCCATCCAGGTCGAGCGCGAGATGCTCGCCGACATTGCCCCGCTGGCGCACCGCATCGACACCAGCGACCTGTCCGCCTCGGCCTTGCGGCTGTGGATCAAGGACCTGATCGGGCAGGATCGTTCACGCATCACGCTACTGTTCGAATCCTTCGGATTCAAGCACGGCATCCCGCTCGACGCCGACCTCGTGTTCGACGTGCGCTGCCTGCCCAATCCGCATTATGTCGCCGATCTGCGGCCGCTCACGGGGCGCGACCAGCCAGTCAAGGACTATATCGAGGCCAGTCCCAATGCCATGGCGCTCTTGGCGGATATCCGCGGTTTCGTCGAAAACTGGCTGCCGTGTTTCATCAACGACCATCGCGCCTATCTGACCGTCGCCATCGGTTGCACCGGCGGCCAGCATCGCAGCGTGTACTTTGCCGAGACGCTGGCAGCCGCCTTCCGCCAGCGCGAGCAGGTGCTGGTGCGCCATCGCGAGTTGTCCTGATGCTGATCCGTGCAGGCGATGCCGGGATCCTGCTCGCTGGCGCAGGCTTCGTCATCGCCCTGACAGTGTTTGCCTGGGGCGGGGATCGCGGCGACACCGCCGTGATCCGCGCCGCCGGTCGGGTAGTCGAAACCGTGTCGCTCACTCACGCCCGGACCTTTTCCGTTGGTGGCCCCCTGGGCGCCACCCAGATCGAAATCGAACCGGGCCGTGCCCGCGTTGCCCGCGATCCCTCGCCGCGCCAGCTTTGCGTCAGGCAAGGCTGGCTCACGCAATCCGGTCAGGCCGTGCTGTGCCTGCCCAATCAGGTCAGCCTTGAAATCCGCGGCCGCCATTCCGCCTATGACACGCTCGGTTATTGAACTGCCGGTCACGCCTGACGACCGCCGCATCGCACGGCTCGCTGCGCTGGCGATCGGGCTTACGCTGGCCGAGGCCGCGCTGCCGAGCCCGCTGCCTGGCGTCAAACCCGGACTCGCCAACATCGTCGTGCTGCTGGTCCTGCTGCAATACGGCTGGCGCGCCGCCGCCTGGGTGTCGGGCCTGCGCGTGCTGGCGGGCGGCCTGTTGCTGGGAAGCCTGTTTGCGCCGGGCTTCTGGCTGTCGGTTGCCGGTGCGGGGGTCAGCCTCTCCATACTGGCGCTGGCGCGGCATCTGCCCAGCCGCCACTTCGGCCCGGTCAGTCTGTCGGTGCTGGCGGCATTCGGCCACATCGGCGGACAACTCGCACTGGCCGGTGCATGGTTGTTGCCAGGTGCGGCGATCATCAAGCTGCTGCCCGTGTTTGCCGCCGCCGCGCTGGTGTTCGGCACCGTCAATGGCGTGATCGTCGCGCGTCTGCTTGCCGCCCCTGCATCGGACAGGCGACAATCCATGCCATGCACGCTCCCCTGAACACCGTCACCCTTGCGCTGTCCGGCGCCTCCGGCATGGCCTACGGCCTGCGTCTGCTCGAGTGCCTGCTGGCAGCGGATCTGCGCGTTTACCTGCTGCTTTCCCAGGCCGCGCACATCGTCGCCAAGCAGGAACTGGGCATCGCGCTGCCCGCGCGACCCATCGACCTCGAAAAGCAGCTCTCCGAAGGCCTGCAGGCGCGCGCTGGCCAGTTGCGCGTATTCGGCCGCGAGGACTGGAATGCGCCGGTCGCATCCGGTTCCAATCCGGCCGATGCGATGGTGGTCTGTCCGTGCTCGATGGGCACGCTTGCCGCGATTGCCCACGGCCTCTCCGACAACCTGATCGAACGCGCTGCCGACGTGATGCTCAAAGAGCAGAAGAAACTCGTCCTGGTCCCGCGCGAAGCACCGTTTTCGACGCTGCATCTGGAAAACATGCTGAAGCTGTCGCGCATGAATGCAGTGATCCTGCCCGCGAACCCCGGCTTTTATCATCGACCGCAAAGCGTCGAGGCCATCATCGACTTCATCGTCGCACGCATCCTCGACCAGTTGGGCATCCAGCACACGCTGATGGTGCCCTGGGGTGAAAATAGGTGAGCACTGCGCTGCCGTTATTCCCGCTCAACACCGTGGTGTTTCCAGGCGGGCGGCTGCCGCTCAAGATCTTCGAGCAGCGCTACCTGGAGATGATCAAGCAGGCCATCGCCGGCAACACCCCCTTCGGCATCTGTGCCATCCGCGAAGGCGCCGAAACCGGCACCCCGGCCACCCCCTATTCAGTCGGCACCCGCGTGCACATTACCGACTGGGACATGCTGCAGACCGGCATCCTGCATATCGACACCCAGGCACAGGAACGCTTCGTCATCCGCAAGCTCCGTGCCGAACCAAGCGGCCTTCTCATCGGCGAAGTGGAGGCCGTGAGCTCGGAATCGGCCATCTCCGTGCCAGCCGACCTCGAACTCGCGGTCGAAATTCTGCGCCACATCGTCAACGAATACGGCGAGGCGCATTTCCCTCCGCCGCATGACTTCAGCAACGCCGTGTGGGTCGGTTACCGCTTGTCCGAGGTACTGCCGCTCAAGCTCGGCATCCGGCAGAATCTGCTGGAAATGAACGACAGCATCACGCGTCTGCGCATCCTCACCGAATTTCTGAAAAAGCAGATCAACTGATGGCGCGCTTTTATCCCGCGCTTGAGGAGAGGCACCGCGATTTCATTGCCGCGCAGAAGCTGTTCTTCACTGCCACCGGCACCGCCGACAGCCGTCTCAACCTGTCGCCCAAGGGCATGGACAGCCTGCGCATGATCGATGCGCACCGCGTGGCCTATCTCGACCTCACCGGCAGCGGCAACGAAACCGCTGCCCATCTGCTTCACAATGGCCGCATGACGATGATGTGGTGCAGCTTCGACGCCGATCCGCTGATCCTGCGCGTGTATGGCCGCGGTCGCGCCGTACGCCGGCAGGATCCCGAATGGGGAGAACTGCGCGGGCTCTTCCTCGACTTGCCGGGCGAGCGCCAGATCATTCTGCTGGAGATCGATTCGGTGCAAACCAGCTGCGGATATGCCGTGCCGATGTACACCTTCAACGGCGAGCGCGATACTTTGGCGCACTGGGCCGAGAAGAAAGGCGCAGTGGGTCTGCTCGACTACTGGCGCGAGAAAAACCAGGTCAGCATCGACGGCCTGCCGACCGGTTTACTGGAGAACGAATGATGAAACGCAGCCTGATAACGCTCGCCCTGTTCCTGACCGCCTGCGACCCGACCCCGCCGCCACAGCCCGAAACCGAGCGCACGCCCAACCCGGCGTTCGAAACGCAGATTCAGGCAGTGGAAAAGGCCCGCGCAGTCGAAGGCCAGGTCATGGACGCGGCTGAAGCCCAGCGCAAGCAGATCGAGGCTGCCGAGCAGCAATAGCGAATCGGGCCCCAGCCCGCCGCGCTCGGCCAACCATCCATCCCTGGAATTGGGTCACCCCTCCCCTTGGGTCAGGTGTCCGCGATCAGCCGCTGTACTACCGCTCCCGCCAGCATCAGGCCGAACAATGGCGGCATGTAGCTGATGGTGCCGTTTACCGCGCGATCACGACCACGGCCTTCTACCGGTTGCGGCGGCAGCGGGGCACGCCCGTCCTCATCCGAAAACACGGTGAGCACGCCTTTGGATATGCCGCGTTTGCGCAACCGCTTGCGCATCACCGCCGCAAGCGGGCACATGCTGGTTTTCGCAATGTCGGCAATCCTGATGCGGGTCGGATCGAGCTTGTTGCCCGCCCCCATGCTGGAGGCTACCCGGAGTCCCCGCTCGACACTGCTGGCGACCAGCGCGACCTTGCAGTTGAGCGAATCGATGCAGTCGATGACGAAATCAACATCGGCCGGCACGATGTCGGCCACGGTTTCGGGTATCAGAAATTCTCGGATGACGTTGAGTTCGCACGCCGGATTGATGTCGCGGATGCGCGCCGCCATCAGTTCGGCCTTCGGCTGCCCCACGGTGGACAGCAATGCAGGCAACTGCCGGTTGATGTTGGATGCGGCGACGACATCGTGATCGATGAGCGTCAGCTGCCCTACCCCTGCACGTGCCAGCGCTTCGGCGCAATATGAACCGACGCCGCCGAGCCCGGCCACCAGCACGTGAGCCGTGACGAGCCGCGCCTGTTCGCCGGCATCGAGCAGGATGCGGGTGCGTTCGAATTGTGGCGGCAGGTCGGTATCCATACGATCTTTCACGGGATTTGTCCCGCAGAAAGTCGGAGTCTCCTGGTGCGGCATCGGCTAGAATCCCCTCATGATGAAATGGCTGGTCACACTTGTTCTGGCGTTGCTGGTGTTGGGCATGTTCACGCCATGGCTCAACCGGATGGGACTGGGCCGGCTGCCCGGAGATATCCGGATCAAACACAAGCGCGGAGTATTTTACTTCCCCTTCACCAGCGTCATTGTCTCCTCGCTGCTGCTTTCGCTCATTGCCTATCTGCTGGGCCGATGAGCAAGGCGCCCTCCATGCTGCATGACCCGACATGAACAAGGCCTTCGTCAAGGAAGCCGACGCTGCGGACGACGATGACGAGGATCTCGCCGCACCGGCGCTGCCCGCCGGGTCGAAAAACTACATGACGCCGGCAGGCTACGCGCGCCTCGACGCCGAGTTCAACCAGCTGTGGCGGGGCGAGCGACCCAAGCTGGTGGAAACCATTTCCTGGGCCGCCAGCAACGGCGACCGCTCGGAAAACGGCGACTACCTCTACGGCAAGAAACGCCTGCGCGAGGTCGATCGCCGCATCCGTTTCCTGAGCAAGCGGCTCGAGCACGCCGAGGTCGTCGATCCCGCGACGCGCGAGGACACCGACCAGATCTTTTTCGGTGCCACGGTCACGGTGGTGGACGAAAACGGTAGCGAATCGACCTATGCCATCGTCGGCATCGACGAGGCAGATGCCGGCCGCGGCCGCATCGCCTGGATCTCGCCGATGGCGCGCGCGCTGCTGAAAGCGCGCGAGGGTGACACCGTCAGCGTGCAGACGCCGGAGGGGCGACGCGAGGTGGACATCGTCGCGGTACGCTACGTGGCGCTGGATTAGGGGTCAGGGGTCAGGGGTCAGGGGTCAGGGGT
>WGNC01000021.1 GCA_016124745.1 Thiobacillus sp. | reverse complement strand
TCCTCCTGTTCAAGTGGTGGGTTACGACATTTCCACTTTGGCACGCAGATGCCGTCGCAGCGAGGATCCATCCAGTCTCTTCCTGGCTACCAACAGCGCCCCGTTGCCGGGGGGAGGCGTCCATACCATCTGAACAAGTTGGTTTGCTTTGTGGTTCGACAAGCTCACCACGAACGAAATCAACTACTTGCCGTTCGTTCTGAGCCTGTCGAAGGACTTGTTCAGCTTTTCCTTAGGGCCGGTCTGGCAGACCGGCTGGGGCCAGGCATTGTAGTCGTCTCGTTCGGGCTTGCCGCGAACGAGACGAACCAAGGCCTGCTCAAGGCATGGTGGACAGGTAGGCGGCCAGGTTCTGGATGTCCGCGTCCTTGAGGTTGCGAGTGTAGGCGGCCATTCTCGGGTCGATGCGCTCACCGGTGCCGCTGCGATAGCGTTTCAGCGAGTCTTCCACGTATTGCACCTGCTGCCCGGCCAGGCGTGGAATCTTCTGGGTGCCGGCGCCATTTTTACCGTGGCACCCGGCACACAACTTGTCAAACAACTGATTGCCGGCAGCGCTTTGCGCAGTCGACCCCGCCGGTTTCCGCGTAACGGGTTGCTGCGACAGGAACAGGGCAATCTGGATGCGCTCATCGGGCGTGAGCGCCTTGATCAGGCCTTCCATGAAGGCCGACGACTTGCGTTGCCCCGACACGAACTTGTTCATCTGCTCGAGCAGGTAGGCATCATTCTGGCTGGCCAGGTTCGGCACCTCGGGCAGTACGCTGTTGCCGCCGGCACCGTGGCAGTGCCTGCAGACCGAGGCCGCCTTCTCTCCATCCTTCAATGCTGCCGACAAACTTGCCGGATCCTTGCCGATTTGCTCCAGCTTGGCGTGCATCGCTTGCGGGCTGGGAGGCGGCGGATTTTCCTGACTGTGGGTGGCGGCGGTTGCTGACAGGCTGACGAGCATCAGGCTGGCGATGCTGATGATTGTATGGATGGACAAAGGGAGCACCTTTAAAGACCTGGAATGGGAGTGGTTATTTTACGGAGCAATCGCTCCGAGCTTTAATGCGGGAAAGCAAGCCAGGATTGCCGCGCTGCTTTCAGAGGCCGGGCTTGCCTGCCTGGCCACCCAGCTGCCGCAACGCCTGCCATTCGTACAGCAGCAACCCTGCCCCGATCAGCGCGATACCGGCCCAGCCGGTGGCCGGGATGAACTCGGCGTTGAGCGTCTGTCCCAGCAGCAAAGCGGTCACCGGTGTGACCAGCATGATCAGAGCGACGCGCCCCGCGTCCAGGTGCTTGATCACGTAGTAGTACAGCGTGAACCCCACCACCGATCCGAACAGCCCGAGATAGACGATGGCCATGCCGGCACGCGGCGTGATGGCGGGCGGCAGTTGCGCGGCGTCGGCCACCACCCAGGCCAGCACGAACAGCGGCGTCGCTACCGCGAGCGAGCCGGTGGTGATCGCCAGCGACGACGTCCGCACGTTGAGCGGCTTGATCCACACCAGCCCCAATGCCTGCACCGTCATCCCAGCCACCGTTGCTGCGGTGCCGAGCGTGGCGCGGCCGTCGCCGGGCCATGGCTGGCCGAAGATGACCCACAACCCGACCAGGGCCAGAACCAGGCCGGCAAGGCGCAGCGGCGTAAGCGTGCGCTCACTCAGCCAAAGTGCGGCAAACACGCCGGTCACCAGCGGCGACAACCCGAAGATCACCGAAATCAGACCCGACGGAATGTGCAGCGCGCCCCAGTAGGTGAGCAGCATCGCCACGAAGATCGACAGCCCGCTGATCAGGTAAAGCTGTCGCGCCGCCGGATTGAAGGGAAACGCCGTGCGCGTCGCGCGCAACAAGAGCAGGCAGATCGCCAGCCCGATCAGCATGCGCGCCATCACCGCGAAGCTGAAGCTCGCGCCCTGCGCGCTCCATTGAATGCCGAGCGGCGTCGTCGACCAGATAAGGATGACGCCCAGATAGGCGGCGGGGACGGACATGGGTCAGGGCTCGCTAAGCTGAAATGGCTTGCAGGCTCTCCGCCGCAATCTCTCGCACGTCTGCGTCCTCGTCATTGAGGCGCGCATCCAGCCAGCGTTTCGCGGCGGCATCGCCCGTCAGCCCCAGGTAGTGACAGGCATCCGCCCGCACCCGCGCATCATCGTGTTGCGACAGTTCGCCCAGGCGCGGCAGCAGCGCGCGCAGGGTGTCGCTGCCGGCGAATGCTTCCAGCAGCACGCCCGCGCCGAGACGCACGTTCAGACTGGCGTCGATGTTGCCGACGATCGGCAGCACCGCCGCCAGCAGCACGGAGTCCGCCTCGATCAGCGCCTGGGCGTGGGGCAGTTGGCCTTGCTTCAGCAGCAGGTGGAACCAGTCGGCGAGGCCGGCTTCGCTATCGGCCTTGGCGGCCCACTCGGCAAGTTCGGTTTTGCTGTGTACGCCGGCGAGCTCGATGCGGCCGAGCCGCAGCCACGGCACCGAACGCACGCCGAGCGCCTGGCCGACTTCGGGGTGCTGTTCCAGATTGACGGCTTGCAGACGACCGATCGTGCCCTGCTTCAGCAGCTCGGCCAGCGATGCCAGCATCGCCGGGCAGTGCGGGCAGTGGGTGGAAATCAGCAGCAGGGCGTCGGGTGCGGGCATGGCGGGTTTCGGCGGATAATCGGGTCCATGGAATTTACCATCCTCCCCGTCACCCCGTATCAACAAAACTGCTCGCTGGTGTGGGACGCGCGGGGCCGTGCCGCGTTGATCGATCCCGGCGGCGAGGCCGATCGCCTGCTGGCCGAAGTGGCGCAGCGCGGCCTCGCGCTGGAAAGCATCCTGCTGACCCACGGCCACCTCGACCACGTCGGTGCGGCGGTCGAACTGCGCGAGGCGCTCGGCATTCCCATCGTCGGCCCGCAGCGCGAGGAACAGTTCTGGCTCGACATCCTGCCGCAGCAGGCCGAGCTGTTCGGCTTCCCGCCTGCGCGGACGTTCAGTCCCGACCAGTGGCTGGAGGACGGCGACCATGTAGAAGTCGGTGCGACCCGTTTCGAAGTGCTGCACTGCCCCGGCCATACTCCCGGCCATGTGGTGTTCTTTCAGCCCGAGGCGCGGCTCGCCTTCGTCGGCGACGTGCTGTTCAAGGGCTCGATCGGTCGCACCGATTTTCCGCGCGGCGACCATGCGGCACTGCTGGCGGCCATTCGCGACAAGCTGTTTCCGCTCGGTGACGACGTGCGCTTCGTTCCGGGGCACGGCGCCATGTCGACTTTCGGACATGAACGTCGTGAGAACCCCTTCGTCGGCATGGCGTCAGACTGAATGAGCATCCGATGCGCATAAGAAGGAGACCGACATGAAGCCCTCGCGTTTTCTGAGCGCCATGCTTGCCGCCGCATGGTTGCTGACAAGCGCC
The DNA here is from genome assembly GCA_016124745.1 of Thiobacillus sp. Taxonomy (GTDB): domain Bacteria; phylum Pseudomonadota; class Gammaproteobacteria; order Burkholderiales; family Thiobacillaceae; genus Thiobacillus. Next base: position 70,808 of record WGNC01000021.1, on the reverse strand, counting down.
GCGCAGGCGCAGAACCTGTCGGCCATCCTGCTGCCGCCTCCCGAGGCGCCCGCGCTGACCCAGGACGCAAAGCGCCTGCTCGATGCCGTGAATGCCCGCGTGCCGCAGATCGACACCGCAGGCCTGGTGGCGCAACTGCAGGCGCAACCGGAAACCGTGGTGATCGACGTGCGCACTGCAGCCGAGCTGAATCTGCTGGGCGGCTCCATCGACGCGCCGCGCTTCTTCAATCGCCCGCGCGGCTGGCTGGAATTCCAGATCGAGACGGCGGTGCTGGACAAGGCCACGCCCATCGTCGTCTATTGCGGCGTCAGCCAGCGCAGCCCGCTGGCCGCCGACACGCTGATCAAGCTCGGCTACAGCAACGTGAAGAATTACCGCGACGGCTTCTTCAACTGGAAGCGTGCAGGCCTGCCGGTCCGGGAATACGACAAGGCGCCCGACTCCTTCCTCTATGCCATGCCGCAGGAAGTGATTCCCGGCGTATGGTCGGCCATCGGCGCCACCGCGCCCGGTACCTACGAGAACTCCGGCCACAACAACAACCTGTCCTTCGTCATCACCGACGATGGCGTGCTGGTGGTGAATGCCGGCGACAACTATCTGCTGGCGCAGAGCCTGCACGATGAGATCAGGAAGCTTACGAAGCAGCCGGTGAAATACGTGGTGCTGGAGAACAGCCAGGGCCACGCCATGCTCGGCTCGAAATACTGGAAGGAGCAGGGCGCCACCATCATCGCGCACCGCGAAACCGCTGCCGAGATGGAAAAGAACGGCTACGAGAGTCTCGCCGTCATGCGTGCCCGCGCGCGCGACAAGGCGTTCAGGACCGAATTCGTGATGCCGGACGAGATCTACGACGACCGGCTCGACCTCAAGATGGGCAGCTGGAATCTGCAGATCCTGCACCTCGGCTCCTCGCACAGCCACGGCGACACCATGGTCTGGATTCCCGAGAAGAAACTGGTGATCGCCGGCGACACCGCCTTCCACATCCGCATGCTGCCGATATTCGAGGATACCGATACCGCGAAATGGATCGAGACCTGGGACAAGTTCGAGGCGCTGGGTGCGGAGACCGTCATCCCCGGCCACGGCGGGCCGACCGACATGGCCACCGTGCGCAAATGGACGCGCGATTATCTGGTGCACCTGCGCAAACAGGTCGCCGAGCTCATCAGGAACGGCGGTTCGCTCGACGACGCCTATCAGGTCGACCAGGCGGCCTACCTGCATCTGCATACCGCTGACGAACTCGCGCGCAGCAACGCCGGGCGGGTGTATCGGGCGATGGAGTTCGAATAGCGGCGCGGCCACCGTGCCGCGCAGCATGGCGTCAAGCCGGGCGCGGGGTGATAGCGTCGAGCAGCACCCCTGCGGCAGCGGCGGTGGCATGCCGGCGGTCCCGGCGCGGGTTGTACTCGACGATCTCCATGGCCACGAATGCCGGGTCGCCACGCAGATGCGAGAGCGCGTCGGCCAGTGCGTCGCGGCGCAGGCCGCCAGGCACCGGGGTGCCGACGCCGGGCTCCTCCCCGGGGTCGAGCGCGTCGAGGTCCACGCTCACGCCGAATCCGGCAGTGCCTCGCCGCACGATGGCGAGCGCCTCGTCGAAAACTTCGGCCAGGCCGCGCCGGCGGATTTCACCCATGTCGAACACCCGCACGCCCAGACGATGCAGCAGCTCGGCCTCGCCGACCTCGAAGCTGCGCACGCCGATCAGGCACACGTGTTCGGGACGCAGCTTGGCTTGCGGCCCTTCTATGCTGGTGAGTAAGGCGTCGCCGTGGCCGAGCAGGCAGGCCAGCGGCATGCCGTGTATCTGCCCGCTCGGTGTGGTGGCGAAGGTATGGCTGTCCATGTGGGCATCGATCCAGATCAGGCCGAGCGGCCCCTTGCCGGCCAGGGCGTGATGCACGCCGCTCCAGGTGCCGATGGCACAGGAATGGTCGCCTCCCACCACGAGCGGGAAATGCCCTGCTCGCAATGCGCCGGACACTTCGTCGGCCAGTCGGGCGCACAGCGTAGCGACGGCATGCAGCGGGGTATCCCGTTGCGCGCGCGGCACCCGCAAAATCGCGTCCCATTCCACATGCCGCAGCGGGGAGCCGTGAAACGCCCGGGATCGACGCAAGGCCACTGGCCCCTCGCCGCAGGAAGGGTCAGGCGCGCCGGCGCCGCTGGCGGCGCCGATGACGACAATGGCGCGCGAAGTCGGGTTGGCTTCCGGATTCATGCACCGTCGCTCATTGTTTCAACCAGACGTGGGATTCGATTTCGGTGATATGACCGCCTTCCATCTCCGCACCCACACTCAGGATCTGGCAGTCATGCTGGCCGGGCACAGGCAGCGGCTGTTTCAGGTTCGAATGGATCCTGATCCGCACCGTCCGGCTCGAAAGATCGTAGACGTATTCGACACGGACCGGGGTAAGCATGGAACGATCGAGTTTCTGGCCGAATATTTCCAGTTCTCCCCGATCCACAGCTACCAGGTAACGCCGGACAATCGTGTCCGGATCTTCCATCCGGGGCTGCTCGGGGTCGATCAAGTGCTCGGGCACGGACACCGAAGCCTGGACGATGCCAGGCACGAATGCGCACAGAAGCCATGCGAGGAAGAATGATTTCATGCTGTCTGCCCGATTCCCATCGTGTCGTTTCCGTAGACCCTACCTCAACGCGTCTCCGCCAAGTCGCGGCACGAAGATCACCACGTGCCTGATTCATTGTCAGGCGCACCGGCCGGCTCCTGTCCCAGGCCACCCAGATTCACGTACCTGGTTTCAAGGTATTCGTCGATGCCGCGGCGGCCGCCTTCGCGCCCCAGCCCCGATTGCTTGACCCCGCCGAACGCTGCCTCTGCGGTGGAAATCACCCCGGCATTGATGCCGATCATGCCGCAGTCGAGTTGTTCGGCCAGCCGCCAGGCGCGGCCAAGGTCGCGAGTGTAAGTGTAGGCAGCGAGGCCGGAATCGGTGTCGTTGGCCATGCGGATGGCCGCGGCCTCATCGGCAAAGCGGATCAAGGGCGCCACCGGGCCGAAGGTTTCATCGCGGCACAGTTGCATGTCGGGCGTGCAGCGGTCGAGCACGGTGGGCTGGAAGAACTGCCCGCCGAGCGCATGGCGGCTGCCGCCGGCCAGGAGCCTGGCGCCATGGGCGAGTGCATCGGCGATGTGCGCTTCCATTTTTTCAAGCGCCGCCGCATTGATCAGCGGGCCGACTTCCACGCCGTCCTCGAAGCCGTTGCCGACCTTCAGCCGCGCGACTGCTGCGGCGAATCTTTCGGCGAAGGCGTCGAATATGGATGCCTGCACGAATACGCGGTTGGCGCACACGCAGGTCTGCCCGCTGTTGCGGTACTTGCTGGCGAGTGCGCCTGCCACCGCCGCATCCAGGTCGGCATCGTCGAACACGATGAAGGGCGCATTGCCGCCAAGTTCGAGTGACACGTGCTTGAGTGTCGGCGCGCTCTGGGCGAGCAGTTGCTTGCCGACCGTGGTCGATCCGGTAAACGAGACCTTGCGCACCCGCGGATGCGAAGTCAGCACGCGTCCGAGGGTTGCCGCATCGCCTGTCACCACATTCAGCACCCCCGGCGGCAGGCCTGCGCGCTGCGCCAGCTCGGCCAGGGCCAGCGCGGTGAACGGCGTCTGCGAGGCGGGCTTGGCCACTACCGTGCAGCCGGCGGCGAGTGCGGCGCCGGCCTTGCGTGTCAGCATCGCGGCCGGAAAATTCCACGGCGTGATCAGCGCCGCCACGCCTATCGGTTGCTTCAGCGTGAACATGCGCCGGTCCGCCCATGGCGACGGCACCACGTCGCCGTAGACGCGCCGCGCCTCCTCGGCGAACCACTCGATGAAGCTCGCCGCGTAGTCGATTTCACCAAGCGCCTCGGCCAGCGGCTTGCCCTGCTCGGACACCATGAGGATGGCAAGATCGTCGCGATGCTGCAGGATCAGGTCGAACCAACGACGCAGCACCTGTGCGCGGGTTTTCGCCGGGGTGGCACGCCAGCCGGCAAGTGCCGCGTATGCGGCGTCGATAGCGTGTTCGGCGTCGGCAGCAGTGCAGCGCGGTACATTGCCGATCGTTTCCGCGTTGGCCGGGTTGCGGATGGCGAAGCGCGCGCCGTCGGCGGCATTTACCCATTGGCCATTAATGAGCGCCTGTTGATTGAATAGGGTGGGATCGGTGAGATTCATTGCGTTCGATGGATTTCCTGCTGCATTGTTGACGGCTATGATCCGGGCATGCGGGAAGCGCCTGTTCGAATCAGCCGGATTGGGGCTACCCGAATTTCAAGTCCTACCGAAGCTTCTGCACTCGGCAGGCGTGTGTTGTCGCAAACCCGCCGTTGTGCGCAGTGCTGTCTTTGCCTTTGCTAGGCGGGTTGCAACAGATCGATCTTGAAGCTGTCTTCGTAAGGCGGCACGTTGCATTCGATGATGTCCGGCGGGGCGACATCGAGCCGCACGCCGACAATGTCGGAGCGGACCGGCAATTTGGTTGCGCCACGATCCACCAGCACCACGGTGCGAATCTCGGCCGGCTGCTTGCAGGCGAGATATTCCACCGCGCGCAACATGGAGTGTCCGCGATACATGACGTCATCCACCACCAGCACGGTGAAGCCGGCGAGGTCGAGGCTGGCGTGCGCCGGATTTTCCGTCAGCAGCGTTTCGGGATGGAGCAGGGTGAGGTCGTCGGTATAGCGCTTGATCTGCAGGTCGAGCCGTATGCTGTCCCGGAGGCCGTAGCGTTCCTGCAGGCGGGCATGCAGCCGGTCGGCCAGGGGCGCGCCGCGCCGCAGGATGCCGACGATCGCAACCTGGGTGCGTCCGGTCAGCAGCCCCGCTGCCTGGCGCGCCATGTCGCTGACGATGTCATCGAGCTGAGAGGGTGTGTAGAGACAGGTGCGGCTGCCGCGTGGTTGGTCCGTCATGACCGGGGTGCCTATAGATTCAGTTCATCCCACATGGCGTCGACGCGGGCCTTTACCGCGGCATCCATCGCGATCGGCGTGCCCCATTCGCGGGAGGTCTCGCCCGGCCACTTGTTGGTGGCGTCGATGCCCATCTTGCTGCCGAGCCCGGAGACGGGGCTGGCGAAGTCGAGGTAGTCGATCGGCGTGTTTTCCACCAGCAACGCGTCGCGCGCAGGATCGACCCGCGTGGTCAGCGCCCAGATGACCTCCTTCCAGTCGCGTACGTTCACATCATCGTCGGTGACCAGGATGAACTTGGTGTACATGAACTGGCGCAGAAAACTCCACACGCCGAACATCACGCGCTTGGCGTGGCCGGGGTAGGCCTTCTTCATGCTCACCACCGCCATGCGGTAGGAGCAGCCTTCGGGCGGCAGGTAGAAATCGGTGATCTCGGGAAACTGCTTCTGCAGCAGCGGCACGAATACTTCGTTGAGCGCCACGCCAAGGATGGCCGGCTCGTCCGGCGGCTTGCCTGTATAGGTGCTGTGATAGATCGGGTCGCGCCGCATGGTCATGCGCTCGACCGTGAATACCGGGAAGGTTTCCTGCTCGTTGTAGTAGCCGGTGTGGTCGCCGTACGGGCCCTCGAGTGCGGTTTCATCGGGATGGATTACGCCTTCGAGCACGATCTCGGCCGATGCTGGCACCTGCAGGTCGTTGCCGAGGCATTTCACCACTTCGGTCTTGGCGCCGCGCAAGAGCCCGGCGAACTGGTATTCCGACAGCGAATCCGGCACCGGGGTGACTGCACCGAGGATGGTCGCCGGGTCGGCGCCGAGCGCCACGGCGACCGCAAACGGCTCGCCCGGATGCGCCAGCTGGTGCTCGCGGAAATCCAGCGCCCCGCCGCGATGCGCCAGCCAGCGCATGATGAGCTTGTTCGGACCGATCACCTGCTGGCGGTAGATGCCGAGGTTCTGGCGATTCTTGTGCGGGCCGCGGGTGACGGTCAGCCCCCAGGTGACGAGCGGCGCCACGTCGCCCGGCCAGCAGTGCTGGACCGGCAACCGCCCGAGATCGATGTCGGCAGCTTCCCACACGGTTTCCTGGCATGGCGCGCTGCGGACCTCCTTCGGTGCCATGTTCATCACCTGCTTAAGAACCGGCCATTTGTCCCAGGCATCGCGCAAACCCTTCGGCGGCTCGGGTTCCTTCAGGTAGGCCAGCAGCTGGCCGACTTCGCGCAGACGGGCCGGGTCGTCCTCGCCCATGCCGAGCGCTACGCGCCTGACCGTGCCGAACAGGTTCGCCAATACCGGGATGGCATGCCCCTTGGGTTTTTCGAACAATAGTGCCGGACCGCCGGCTCGCAGCACGCGGTCGGCGATTTCGGTCATTTCGAGTTTGGGGTCGACTTCGATGGCGACGCGCTTCAACTCGCCCATTTTCTCGAGTTGGGTGATGAAGTCGCGCAGGTCGTGGTAGATCATGATTGGCCGATCAGGCGCGGATTCTGCCGAGCAGATCCGTGGTCGAGGTGTGATGCTGAAACGGGATCGAGTGGACGCTGCCGCCCCAACCCGTGACGTCCGCGGCGCCGACGATGTTCTCTATCGGCCAGTCGCCACCCTTAACGAGAACGTCGGGCCGGGCGGCAAGGATGAGCTCGAGCGGCGTATCGGCATCGAACCAGGTGACCAGCGATACCGATTCCAGCGCGGCGAGCAGGGCCATGCGGTCTTCCAGTCGATTGATCGGGCGGTCGCTCCCTTTGCCCTGGCGGCGCACCGACGCGTCGGAATTCACGCCGACGATGAGCGAGCCGCCCAGTGCGCGCGCCTCGGCCAGGTAGGTGACGTGCCCGCGATGCAGAATGTCGAAGCAGCCGTTGGTGAACACCCGCGGGCGCGGCAGCTGATCCACCCGTTCGGCGAGTTTGCCGGGCGCGCACAGCTTGCGCTCGAACGGCGGCAGCATCAGTCGATGTATTCGAACATGGTGACCACCTTTTTCACGCCCGAGGTGTTGCGCGCAACTTCGGTCGCAGTCTTGGCTTCGGAATGCTTGACCAGGCCCATCAGGTAGACAATGCCTGCATCCGTCACCACCTTGATCTTGGAGATGGGGATATTGTCTTCGAACATCATGCGGGATTTGACCGAGGTGGTGATGGACAGGTCCTCGAAATCGGATTTCACCGAGGAACTGCTTGCAATGGCCAGTTCGTTGAAGACCTTGCGCACACCGGGAAGCTTGGTGACGATTTCGGTGACCCGGTTATGCACTTTTTCATCGGGTACCCTGCCGGTGAGCAGCACCAGGCCGTTATAGCTGGTGGTTGAAATATTGCCGGAGTATTCCGGATAGGCTTCATAGATGGCGTTCGTTGCACGCAGCTCGATTTCCTGGTCGCCGATGTAGGTGCCGGTGGTGCGACGATCGATGTCCTTCTCATCGCCACCCTCGGTGGCACACCCCTGAATTTGCAACAGCGCCACACCAATCAGTGCGATCTGGATCAGTTTTTTCATTCCTCTACTCCTAGTAAAACGCTGTCCACCGCATCGCACAGGCAATGGATGATCAGCAAATGGACTTCCTGGATGCGTGCCGTGGACTCGGCGGGCACACACAGGAAGACGTCGTCGTCCTGCATTTGTTCCGCAAGGCCGCCGCCGTCGCGCCCAGTCAGTGCGATGACCTGCATGCTGCGGGCGTGGGCCGCCGTCACGGCCTGCAGAACGCTGGGTGAATTGCCGCTAGTTGAAATCGCCAGCAGAATGTCGCCCGGTTGCCCCAGCGCCTTCACCTGCCGTGCAAACACCTGGTCGTAGGCGTAATCGTTGGCGATCGAGGTCAGGGTCGAGGTGTCGGTGGTGAGGGCAATCGCCGCAAGCCCGGGGCGCTCGTGCTCGAATCGGTTGACCATTTCGGAGGCGAAATGCTGCGCATCTGCAGCCGAGCCGCCGTTACCGCAGGCAAGAATTTTCCCGCCCTGTGCAAGGCTGTGCACCATCAGGCGCGCTGCCTGTTCGATCGGCGGTGCAAGCGTGCCTGCGGCTTCCAGCTTGGTCTGCGCCGAAGCCTGGAAATGGCCGAGAATTCTGTCATGGAGTGGCATGGGTGCGATTATCCCACATCGTCGAAAGCATTTTTGATCCAGTCGGGCGCTGCATTGCCGGTGATCGCCACCACATCGAAGCGGCAGGGCGGCAGGGTTTTCAGCGTGGTCAGATATTGACGCGCGGCGGCGAGCAACTTGTGTTGTTTGGTCGCCGTCACGCTGGCAGCGGCGCCGCCGAAGTCGCTGCGGCTGCGCAGGCGCACTTCGATGAAGACCCGCGTTGCGCCATCCTGCATGATGAGGTCGATCTCGCCGAAGCGGCAACGCCAGTTGCGCGCGACCGGCGTCAAGCCATGGGACGCCAGGAAGGCCTCGGCACGCGCTTCAGCGGATTGCCCGAGCAGGGATTTCAACATCTGCGACAATGACAGGCATGAGTGAAAGCCCGCATCATACCCGCTTGCCTCCAGCGCTCTATGTGGTTGCGACCCCGATCGGCAATCTGGGGGACATCACCCTGCGCGCGCTCGATACGCTGAAGTCCGCGGATCGCGTGGCGGCGGAAGACACCCGTGTGTCGGGTCAATTGCTGACACATTTCAATATCTCCAGGCCAATGGTGTCCATTCGCGAACATAACGAACGCGAAGCGGCGGAGAGGGTGGTCGCGTGGATCGCAGCAGGCGAGGCGGTGGCCTATGTGTCGGATGCCGGCACGCCGGCGGTATCCGATCCGGGCGCACGGCTGGTAGCCGCGGTGCGCGCGGCGGGACTGACCGTGGTTCCGGTTCCAGGCGTTTCGGCAGTGACCACGGCGCTTTCGGCCGCCGGGCTGGAGTCGGGACAGTGGCTGTTTCACGGCTTTCTGCCACCCAAAACCGGCGCCCGCAAGGCACAGTTGCAAACGCTTGCTGCGCTGCCTTGCGCGCTGGTTTTTTATGAAGCGCCGCACCGCATCGAGGAAACCTTGGCCGACATGGCCGCGGTGCTGGACAGCACGCGGCTGGTTACGCTGGCACGTGAGCTGACCAAGCGATTCGAGTCCATCGTCACCCTGCCATTGCGGGAAGCCTCCGACTGGCTGGCCGCCGATCCCAACCACGTGCGTGGCGAGTTTGTCGTCATCGTGCACCCGCCTGCCGCCGCCGTGATGATCGATGCCGAGGCGATGCGGGTGCTCGACGTGCTGCTGAACGCGCTGCCACCGACGCTCGCTGCCAAGCTGGCGTCGCAGATCACCGGACGCAGCAAGGCCGAACTCTATAAAATGACGCTGGCACTGAAGCCGAGCAGGCAGAACGAAGCATGACCGACATCCTCAGGATTACCCGCCCCGACGACTGGCACGTGCATTTTCGCGATGGCGCTGCCATGCAGAGCGTACTGCCGGACACCGCGCGCGTGTTCGGCCGCGCCATCGCAATGCCCAACCTGAAGCCGCCGGTGGTGAGCGTGGCCGATGCTGCAGCCTACCGTGAGCGCCTGCTGGCTGCGGCGTGCAGCACAGCGTTCGAGCCGCTGATGACGCTGTATCTCACCGACAACACCCGGCCCGCCGAAATCCATCGTGCGCGGGCAAGCGGCTTTGTGCATGCCGTGAAGTATTACCCGGCAGGCGCGACCACCAATTCCGATTCGGGCGTCACCGATCTCGCCAAGGCGTACCCGGCCATCGCGGCAATGGAAGAAGCCGGCATGCCGCTCCTGCTGCATGGCGAAGTGGTCGATCCCGATGTCGATGTGTTCGACCGCGAAGCCGTGTTCATCGAGCGCCATCTGACCCAACTGCTGCGGGGCTTTCCCCGGCTGAAAATCGTGCTGGAGCACATAACCACCCGCCAGGCCGCGGAATTCGTAACGGCGGCGCCCCCCAACGTTGCCGCGACGATCACCGCGCACCATCTGCTGTACAACCGCAACGCCATGTTCCGTGGCGGCATTCGGCCCCACATGTATTGCCTTCCGGTGCTCAAGCGCGAGTTGCACCGCCAGGCGCTGGTGGCCGCGGCCATTTCCGGCAATTCGAAGTTCTTCCTTGGCACCGACTCCGCGCCGCACGCAGTGGGCGCCAAGGAAACGGCCTGCGGCTGCGCCGGCATCTATTCTGCGCATGCCGCGATCGAGTTGTACGCGGAAGCGTTCGAGGATGCGGGCGCGCTGGACAGGCTCGAAGCCTTCGCGAGTTTTTATGGTGCCGATTTCTACGGCCTGCCGCGGCACGCCGACATCATCACGCTCAGGCGTGAAAACAGGGACATTCCGGTCAGCCTCAAACTCGGTGACGTCGACCTGGTGCCGTTGCGTGCGGGCGAGGCTGTTCGCTGGCGCGTCGTCGAATAAAAAAACCGGGCATTTGGCCCGGTTGATCAAAGCGGCGAACGAACGTCGCTTTCAGGGGAAGGCCGGTATGGTGGGCTCGATGCCCGAACCCATCGCCTCGGGGTGATGCGCGGCGACCAGTTCCCGGATCTCGTTGACGCGCCCCGCCGGTACATCCACCATCATCAGGATGTGGCCGGCGGTGATGGCCGATTCGAAGGCCCGCAACCGCGAGTTTGGGATGGAACTGGCGACCATGCTGGCGGCCCAGGCACCAAAAGCGGCACCGACCAGTGCGGTCAGCAGGATGGTGACCAGTTGCAGGTCGACGCCGGCAGGCGGAAAGAAGATCGCCACCAGCCCTGCGAGGATTCCGATGCCGCCACCGACCGCCAGGCCTGTTTCCGCGCCGTGGACGAAATCGGATTTCTGCAGGATCGAGGCCTCCTGAAGGCCGGCCAGCGCGACGCCGTCCCTGGCCATGACATGAATATGGCCATCCTCGATGCGTGCGAGCAAGAGCTCGTCGTGAATTTGTCGGGCGCTTCTCGCGTCCGGCACCATGAAGTAAAGACGTCTTCTCATGATGGTTCTCCTGTTGGGGCCGCTATCGGCGACCGGATATCTCTGCTTAGCAAATCAGCCCCTGCAGTCAAGTGAAGCCTTTATAATGGCAAGCGGGAAAGCCGGTCAGGCAACCGCTGCCACGCAAACCCTCTCGGGGGCAAGCAGGGGAGAGGAAAGTCCGGGCTCCACAGAGCAGGATGCCGGCTAACGGCCGGACGCCGCGAGGCGAGGAACAGGGCCACAGAGACGAGCGTATTCAGTTACGGTGAAACGCGGTAACCTCCATCCGGAGCAACACCAAATAGGCAGACGATGACGCGGCTCGCCGAGTCTGCGGGTAGGTGGCTGGAGCCGGTCAGCAATGGCCGGCCTAGAGGAATGGTTGTCCACGACAGAACCCGGCTTATCGACCGACTTTCCCACTATTCATTACAATTCAATTGGTTAGCTAATTTTCCTCAAATTAGAGGCAAAAAACGCCCCTAACATCAGGTTTTTCCAGAAACTTATCCACAACCCGAAACCACCCCTAAGTCATTGAGGCATAGGGGTTTTTTTGCGTCCACCCGCTTGACCCCCCCAAATCTATCCCCTATAGTGGGTGCAAGTGGTGATTGGTGGGAAGTTGTGGGAGAATGCGCCCAGCCAAACACAGCACAATTCAAATAAGGGGGGGGCATGTTTCGGGGCGTAGCAACGGTCAGTCTGGATAGCAAGAGCCGGCTTGTGGTGCCGGCGCGCTACCGCGACGCGCTTCTCGTCAATGGCGCTGGTCGGGTGGTGATCACCGCCGACCCCAGCCAGTGCCTGTTGCTCTATCCCCTGCCTGAATGGGAGCCGATCGAAAAGAAGCTCAACGGCCTGTCCGATTTCAATCCCCGTACCCGCAGTCTCAAACAATTGCTCGTTGGCTATGCGCACGACATGGATATGGACAGTGCCGGTCGCGTGCTGCTGCCGCCGATGCTGCGCAAGTTCGCCGAACTGGATAAGAACGTCGTGATGGTGGGGCAGGGCAGCAAGGTGGAATTGTGGAATGAGGCACGTTGGGAAGCGAAGGTGGCGCAGGCGTTGACCTTTAGCGACGACGTGCTGCCACCCGAACTGGAGGGGTTCACGTTGTGATGGTGCCCGCCCATGTGCCGGTATTGGCACAGGAGGCGGTGGCAGCGCTGGCGATCCGGTCCGATGGCGTGTATGTCGACGCCACCTTCGGGCGTGGCGGGCATAGCCGCCTGATCCTGGATCGGCTGGGGCCGCAGGGGCAGCTGATTGCGCTGGATCGCGATCCTGATGCCATGCGCGCCGGTGCAGACCTGCGGGATGCCCGGCTGACACTGGTGCAGAGCGCTTTCTCGCGCATGGGTGCAGTGCTGGATGAGTTGGGTGTGGGGCGGGTGAACGGAATCTTGCTGGACATCGGCGTGTCGTCGCCGCAACTCGACGATGCGACACGCGGTTTCAGCTTCCGCTTCGATGCGCCACTCGATATGCGCATGGATCCGGGAAGCGGAATGTCGGCCGCGGACTGGCTGGCGACGGCTGAAGAGGGGGAGATCAGTGAAGTCATCCGTAGCTACGGGGAAGAGCGGTTTGCTAAATCGGTTGCGCGCGCGATTGTTGCGGCACGGCAAAAAGAAGCCATCCGCAGTACGGGGCAGTTGGCGAACCTCATCGCAGCCACGGTCAAACGGCGCGAGCCGGGACAACACCCGGCGACACGCAGCTTCCAGGCTATACGGATTCATATCAACCGCGAACTGGAAGAGTTGAGGGCCGTCTTGCCGCAATGCGTGGACAGACTTGAAACGGGTGGACGATTGGCGGTGATCAGCTTTCACTCGCTGGAGGACCGCATCGTCAAGCGCTTCATGCGCGACGAGGCGATGGGCGAACAGGCCCCCGCGCGACTGCCGATTCCCGCGGCCATGCTGAAGCCAGGGCGATTGAAACTGGTGGGCCGGGCCCAGCACGCGGCCGACGCTGAATTGAAGGACAACCCGCGTGCACGCAGTGCGGTGCTGCGAGTCGCTGAACGCGTGGAGGGGGCAGCATGAGCTACCCGGCGCGGGCCCCGCGCAGCGGAATCGACGGCAAGGCGAAAGCGGCCGGCCACCGACAGCTTGAACGCGAGGGGTTCGGGCGGTTTGTGGAGGGGGCGGCGTGAGTCGCCTCAATATCTTCCTGGCGGTGGTTTTGGTGCTGTGTGCGCTGGGGGTCATTCAGGCCCAGCACCGCTCGCGCACCTATTTTGTGGAACTGGAACGATTGAAGAAAGAAGCGCGCGCCCTTGACGAGCAGTGGGGGCAATTGCAGCTGGAGCAAGGAACCTGGGCCAATCCGGCACGGGTGGACATGATCGCTCGCAAGCAACTGGGTCTGGTGGCGCCGCCGCAGGATCGGGTTCATGTCGAAACGCTGGCGGGCAATCCATGAATTACCATTCGCGCAAGCTGCTGAAGCTCAATCTGGCGCCCTGGCGGATGGCGGCGGTGGGCGGCCTGCTGCTTGGCGGCCTGGTGGTGGTCGCCGGTCGGGCGTTCTACCTGCAAGGCCTCAACACCGATTATCTGCAGGGCAAAGGGGACGCGGTGGCCAACCGCAACCTCACGCTGCCGGCGCATCGTGGCCAGGTGTCCGATCGTCACGGTCAGTTGCTTGCGATCAGTACGCCCGTCGAGTCGCTGTGGGCGCGCTCAGCCGAACTCAAGCTGACGACCGACCAGCAGGCGCATCTGGCCCGGGTGCTCGGCATGCCAGAGCAGGATCTGGCGAAGAGGCTGGCGCGCAAGACCCGTGGCGAATTCAGCGTGCGGCGACCCGTGACGCCGGAGCAGGCGGTCAAGATTGCGGCCATGGGCGTGCCGGGCCTGTATCTGCGCCGCGAGTTTCGCCGCTACTATCCGGCGGGCGAAGTGGCCGCGCATGTGGTGGGCTTTACCAACGTGGACGATCTCGGGCAGGAAGGCGTCGAACGCGCCTATCAGGACTGGCTGGCTGGCCGCGAGGGGGAGCGCCAGATCATGCGTGACCGGCGCGGCAACCCCATCCGCGATCTGGTGCCGATCAAGACGGCACAAATGGGCGGCAATCTGGCGCTGGCGCTGGATCTGAAAATCCAGTATCTGGCGCACCGTGAATTGGCCGCCGCCATCGCCACCCACAAGGCCAAAGGCGGCAGCGTGGTGGTGCTGGACGCCAAGACCGGGGAAATTCTTGCGCTGGCCAACCAGCCCAACTTCAACCCCAATAACCGCCGCAACTACCAGCCGGGCCCGATGCGCAACCGTGCGGTGATCGACACGTTCGAACCGGGCTCCACCGTCAAGCCGTTCGTCGCGGCAGCCGTGCTGGAGCGCGGCCTGTTTCAGGCGGACAGCGTGCTCGACACGCCGCAAACCTGGCGGGTCGGCAACAAGCTGGTGCGCGACGAGCATCCGCATCCGCAAATGACGGTTTCCGAGATCATCCAGAAATCGAGCAACGTCGGTGCGGTCAAGATGGCGATGACGCTGACCCCGCAGCAATTCTGGGAAGTACTGGACCGCGCAGGTTTTGGCCAGTTGCCAGGCTCCGGTTTTCCGGGCGAGACCGCCGGGCGCTTGCGCGATGCCGGCGTCTGGCGCCCGGTAGAGCAGGCCACCATGGCTTATGGCTACGGCCTGTCGGTCAGCCTGCTGCAACTCACCCGTGCCTACATGGCATTTGCCAACGATGGCGAAGTGATGCCGCTGTCGTTCCTGCGCCGGGAGCCCCAGGAAATCGTTGGCGAGCGCGTGTTTTCGCCGAGGGTGGCACGCGAGGTCCGCACCATGATGGAGGCGGTCACCCAGGAGGGCGGAACCGGAACGCGCACCCGGGTACCGGGATATCGTGTGGCAGGCAAAACGGGGACGGCCCACAAGCTCGTCGATGGCCGCTACGCACCTGACCGCTATCTATCGTCCTTCGTAGGCATGGCGCCAGCGTCGAACCCGCGACTCATCGTCGGGGTGGTGATCGACGAGCCGTCCGATGGCGTCTACTACGGTGGCAGCGTGGCTGGTCCCGTCTTTGCCCAGGTGATGGCCGGCAGTTTGCGCCAGCTGGCCCTGCCGCCGGATGCGCCGGAAACGGCGACGCGGATGACCCAAGGCGTTCCATCGGTGGTGGCGCGCGTGGACGGGGGCGTGTGATGGCGAGATCTGGCGCCAAACCCGCCACGATCCCACTTGCGTCGCAGGCGATCCGGGAGTCCGTCCCGCATATCCTGGAACGGCTTGGCATTCCCGCGGGCGAACTCGTCAACGACAGTCGCAAGGCCTTGCCGGGCGCCATTTTCGTTGCCTATCCGGGGGAATCACACGATGGCCGCGAATTCATCCCGCAGGCGGTGGCGCAGGGTGTAGATGGCGTTTTGTGGGAAGCGGATCATTATCAATGGGATCCGGCGCTTGGCCTTCCCAACGCCGGCGTGACCGGGCTCAAGAACCGCATCGGCGAAATCGCTGCGCATGTCTATGGTGAGCCGTCGCGGTCAATGCACATGATCGGAATCACTGGCACCAATGGCAAGACCTCGGTGGCGCACTGGGTGGCGCAGGCGTTCGCCCAGGTCGGGCGGAAGACGGCCGTCATCGGTACCGTAGGCAACGGCTTCCCCCCTGTCGGGGACAAGCCTGGCGCGCTCACGCCCGCGCTCAATACCACGCCCGACGCCATAGAACTGCAACAGCGTCTGGCCTCATACAAGAAGCAGGGCGCGACGGCGTGCGCGATGGAGGTTTCGTCGCATGGCCTGTCGCAGGGGCGCGTCAATGGTGCGACATTCAAGGTGGCGGTGCTGACCAACCTCTCGCGCGATCATCTCGATTATCACGGGGACATGGATCGTTACGCTGACGCCAAGGCGCGGTTGTTCAGCTGGCCTGGCCTGGAATGGGTGGTGCTCAATGTCGATGACGCCTTCGGCCAGCGGCTGGAAAGCGAAACCCGACCTGCCCGCGTTGCGGGATATGGGTTCCAGCGCGGTGCCGTGGTGGGCAAAAAACTGCGGCTTTCGCAAGCCGGCCTGCATCTCGATGTACACACCGATTGGGGTGACGCCGAGTTCGACGTGCCACTGCTGGGTCGCTTCAACGCCGCCAACCTGCTGGCCGTTCTCGCTACCCTGCTGGTATCTGGCGTCAAGCTGGATGACGCGGCGAAGGCGCTGGCCCGGATCACCCCGCCACCAGGCCGAATGCAGACGCTCGGCGGCCAGGCGCACCCGCTGGTGGTAGTGGACTATGCTCACACACCCGACGCGCTCGACAAGGTGCTGGCTACGCTGCGTGAAATCGTCAGTGGCGGCCGCCTTATCTGTGTGTTCGGCTGCGGCGGCAACCGCGACAAGGGCAAGCGCCCGCTGATGGGTCAGGTGGCCGCGCAAGGCGCCGACGAAATCTGGGTCACCAGCGACAATCCGCGCAACGAGAATCCGCACCACATCATCGACGACATCCTCGCCGGAACGCACGATGCCAAATCAGGGCATCCCGTACGTGTCGAGCCGGATCGGGCGCGCGCCATCTTCGAGGCCATCGGCGGTGCGCATCAGGGCGACGTGGTGCTGATCGCGGGCAAGGGACACGAGGACTACCAGGACCTGGCCGGCGAGCGCCTGCCTTTCTCCGATGTGGCAGTTGCGAACAAGGCGCTGGAGGCGTGGACATGAGCGACCGAGCCTGCGCAGCTGCGAGCACCGCGAATGGCCACCTGCGCCGACACGGGGCGGCATGCCCGGACCTGGAATCGGGAAGAGGCGTGGACATGAGCGACCGAGCCTGCGCAGCTGCGAGCACCGCGAATGGCCACCTGCGCCGACATGAAATGATCGGCTATGTGCCTGGCCTGACGGAGACACGGACATGAGCGTGCCCATGATGCGTCTTTCCGAAGCGGCCGCCATGCTGGGTGTGCCGTTCAGCGGCCCAGATGCCGAGGTGCTGCGCGTTTCCACCGACAGCCGCCGCCTCCAGCCGGGTGACCTCTTTATCGCGCTGCGCGGCGACAAATACGATGGCGGGGCATTTGCGGCTCAGGCGCTCAGGCAGGGCGCTGCAGGCGTGGTGCTGGACGCCGGGCAGGCGCCCGACATCGCTGAAGCCATCCGCGTCGACGATACCCGCCTCGCGCTCGGCCGGCTGGCTGCCGCATGGCGTGCGCGCTTTCGGCTGCCTGTAGTGGCGATCACCGGCAGCAACGGCAAGACCACGGTGAAGGAAATGCTGGCAGCAATCCTGCGGGTCGAGACCGGGTCGGATGCGGCCGTGCTGCATACCGAAGGCAACCTCAACAATGATATCGGCCTGCCGTTGATGCTGTTGCGACTGCGTGCCCAGCATCATTTCGCCGTCCTCGAGATGGGCATGAATCACATCGGCGAGATCGACACACTGACACGGCTGGCACGACCCGACGTGGCGGTAGTCAACAACGCGATGCGCGCCCATATCGGCTTGCTCGGGTCGGTCGAGGCGATCGCCCGTGCCAAGGGCGAGATCTTCAACGGCCTGTCGAACGCCGGCATCGCGGTGTTCAATGCCGACGATACCTACGCCGGGCTGTGGCGTGAAATGAATGCGCGGCGCAGCGTGATCGACTTCGGTATCAGGCAGCCGGCCGCAGTGCGTGGACAGTATGAATCCACCGAATTCGGCACAGCGCTCGCGCTCACCCTCCCCAACGCCACGTTCGACATCACCCTGCAGGTGCCGGGCGAACACAATGTGATGAATGCGCTGGCAGCCGCTGCAGCGGCCTTCACGCTCGATGTCAGCTATCGCAGCATCGTCGCTGGCCTGTCAGGCTTCACCGGGGTCAAGGGCCGCCTGCAGAAAAAGACCGCGTTGCACGGCAGCACCTTCATCGACGATACCTACAACGCCAACCCCGACTCGGTGAAGGCCGCGCTGGCCGTGCTGGCGCAGCAGCCGGGAAAGAAGATCATGGTGCTGGGCGACATGGGCGAACTGGGAGCTGACGCCGCTGCCATGCACGCGCAGATCGGCCTGGCGGCGCGTGCTGCCGGGGTCGACCGCCTGCTGGCACTGGGAGAATTGACCCGGGAAACCGTTCGCGCGTTCGGTGCAGGCGCGATGCACTTCGAGCGCATCCAGGAATTGCTGGCGGAACTCGAAAACGAACTCACACCCGAGACCACCGTTCTGGTGAAAGGCTCGCGCTTCATGCAGATGGAACGCGTGGTGCAAAGCTTCATGGATGCCCCCGTCGCCCTGGCGGCCGGTGCACAGGGACACTGACATGCTGCTCTGGTTATTTCAGCAAATCGGCCAGGATGTTCGCGCATTCAATGTCTTCAACTATCTGACGCTGCGCGCGGTGCTGGCCACGCTCACCGCATTGACGATTTCCTTCATTGTCGGCCCGGCCGTCATCCGCAAGCTCACGGCGCTGAAGATCGGCCAGTCGGTGCGCAGCGACGGGCCGCAAACGCACCTGGTCAAGGCAGGCACGCCGACCATGGGCGGCGCGCTGATCCTCGTTTCGGTGGCCGTGACCACGCTGCTGTGGGCGGACCTGTCGAATCGCTATGTGTGGGTTGCGCTGTTCACCCTGGTGGGCTTCGGCGTCATCGGCTGGGTCGATGACTGGCGCAAGGTGGTGGAGAAGAACTCGCGCGGACTGCCCTCGCGTTGGAAGTACTTCTGGCAGTCGGTGATCGGACTCGTCGTTGCGGCCTATCTGTGGCAGACCGCCAGCCTGCCGGCACAGACCGAACTCATCATCCCTTTCCTCAAGCACGCCACGCTGACGTTGTCGGCGGCAGCCTTCATCGCGCTGACTTACTTCGTCATCGTCGGCTCGAGCAATGCGGTCAACCTGACCGACGGCCTCGACGGTCTGGCGATTCTGCCGACCGTGATGGTGGCGTCGGCGCTGGCGATCTTCGCTTACGTCGCCGGCAACGCGGTGTTTTCCAAATACCTCGGGGTGCCGTTCGTTCCTGGTGCCGGCGAACTGGTCATCTTCTGTGCCGCCATGGCAGGCGCCGGGCTGGCCTTCCTGTGGTTCAACGCCTATCCGGCGGAAGTCTTCATGGGCGACGTCGGCGCGCTGGCGTTGGGCGCCGCACTTGGCGTAGTCGCCGTTATCGTGCGGCAGGAAATCATTCTGTTCATCATGTGCGGCGTGTTCGTGGTGGAAACCCTGTCGGTGATGGTGCAGGTCGCCTCGTTCAAGCTCACCGGCAAGCGCGTGTTCCGCATGGCACCGATCCACCACCATTACGAACTCAAGGGCTGGAAGGAGAATCAGGTGGTGGTGCGTTTCTGGATCATCAGCATGATGCTGGTGCTGATCGGCCTTTCGAGTCTGAAACTCAGATGAGCGCAACCAGGATGAAACGCACAACGGGAAGATTCGGGGGAGACTCATGTGCAGGCAGCGCCTGCAGGTTATGGCGACACCAGAATCCGCCCGTGCGTTTCTGGATCATCAGCATGATGCTGGTGCTGATCGGCCTTTCGAGTCTGAAACTCAGATGAACTACGACAGTCTGAATCTTTCCGGCAAGAATGTCCTGGTGCTCGGCCTGGGCGATACGGGCCTGTCGAGCGCACGCTGGCTGGCCGCACGTGGTGCCCAAGTGAGCGTTGCCGACAGTCGCGATGCACCGCCGCAGGCTTCACGCCTGGCCGAGTTGCTGCCACAGGTGCCTATGCATGCGGGCGGCTTCGACGATGCATTGCTGCAGGCCGCCGACCTCATCGTCGTCAGCCCCGGTGTGCCGCTGGCCGAACCTGCCGTGGCACGCGCCATGGCCGCCGGCGTCGAGGCAGTGGGCGATGTCGAATTGTTCTCCCGCGCTGTCCGTGCGCTCAATGTCGAACGCGAGCACCCGATGCGGGTGATCGCGATCACCGGCAGCAACGGCAAGAGTACCGTGACCGCAATGTGCGGCGACATGTGCCGCATGGCTGGCCTGTCCACCTGCGTCGCCGGCAACATCGGGTTGCCCGTGCTGGACGCGCTTTACGAGGTCGAGCAGGGGCTGGCGCCGGCGCCGCAGGTGTGGGTGCTGGAACTGTCCAGTTTCCAGTTGGAAACGACGGCCAGCCTCGATGCCGATGCTGCTACGGTGCTCAACCTGTCGGAAGACCACATGGATCGCTATCCTGACATGGATGCTTATGCCGCGGCCAAGGCGCGCATTTTCAGCGGTCAAGGCGTGCAGGTGGTGAACCGCGATGACCGCCGCAGCATGGCCATGGCCCTGCCTGACCGGCGGGTGGTCAGCTTTGGACTGGATCGCTGCCCGCGCGACGAGAATTTCGGGCTGTGCGAAGACGAACTGTGTTTGGGCGGCGACATGTTGATGCCGCTATCCGCGCTGCCGGTCGCCGGGCTGCACAACGCTGCCAATGCTCTGGCGGCCCTGGCGCTGACCCGCGCGCTGGGCTTGCCGATGGAAGCCTTGCTGCGAGGCCTGGTTCACTTCAAGGGATTGCCGCACCGCGTGGAAAAGGTCGCGGAGATCGAGGGCGTGACCTATTACGACGACTCCAAGGGCACCAACGTTGGTGCCACTGAGGCCGCCCTCTACGGCATGGGCAAGCGTCGTGCGGTGGTGATCCTCGGCGGCGACGGCAAGGGACAGGACTTCAGTCCGCTCAAGGCCGCAGTTGAGGCCAACGCTCGCGCGGTGGTGCTGATCGGGCGCGATGCGCCACTGATCGCGGCCGCCATCGAGGGTTGCGGCGTGGAAACCGGCTCGGCATCCTGCATGCGCGAAGCGGTCGAGCAGGCGCATCGCCTGGCCCATCCCGGTGATGCCGTGCTGCTGTCACCGGCTTGTGCCAGTTTCGACATGTTCCGCAACTACCTCCACCGCGCCGAAGCCTTCGTTGAAGCCGTACGCAAGCTGGCGGCGGAAAGGGCGGCCAACTGATGCTGTACTCCGCACGCGCGCCCCAGCCAACCACCGAGCTCGACTTCAGCCTGCTATGGCTCGCCATTGGGCTGCTGGCGATCGGTTTGGTGATGGTCTACTCGGCTTCCATAGCGATTGCCGAGGCCGCCCGCTACACCGGCGGCAACGGCGAATACTATTTGCTGCGGCAGGCCCTCTTCATCGCGCTCGGCGTGGGCGTGGGCATCGCCGCCTTTCAGGTGCCGATGCGGGTCTGGCAGCAGGCCTCGCCCTATCTTTTCCTGGCGGGCCTGCTGTTGCTGGTGATCGTGCTGATCCCGGGCATTGGTCGCGAAGTGAACGGCAGCCGGCGCTGGATTCCACTCGGCTTCGCCAATCTGCAGCCGTCCGAACTGATGAAGTTTCTCGCGGTCCTGTACGCCGCCGACTACACGACGCGCAAGGCCGCCTTCATGCACGACTTCAAGAAGGGTTTCCTGCCGATGGCCGCGGTGATGATGCTGGCCGGTGCGCTGCTGCTGCGCGAACCGGACTTTGGCGCCTTCGTCGTCATCATTTCGATCGCCATGGGCATCCTGTTCCTCGGCGGGCTCAACTGGAAAGTCTTCGCCGGACTGGTGGTGGTGCTGCTGATCGGCTTCGTCATCCTGATTCTGACTTCGCCCTACCGCTTGCAACGCGTGCTCGGCTTCATGGACCCGTTTGCCGACCCCTATGGCAAGGGCTACCAACTGTCGCATGCGCTAATCGCCTTCGGGCGCGGCGAGTGGCTGGGGCTGGGACTGGGCGGCGGCGTCGAGAAGCTGTTCTACCTGCCCGAGGCGCACACCGACTTCCTGCTCGCCGTGATTGCCGAGGAATTCGGCTTCGTTGGCGTGGCCGTCGTCGTCGCCCTGTTCGCCTGGCTGATCGTCAAGGCCTTCCTCATCGGCCACCGGGCAGCCCAGCTCGAACGCAATTATTGCGCGCTCGTGGCACAGGGCATCGGCATCTGGCTCGGCGTGCAGGCGCTCATCAACATGGGCGTGAACGTCGGGCTGCTGCCGACCAAGGGTCTGACCCTGCCCTTCCTGTCGTTCGGTGGCAGCGGGATCGTCGCCAACTGCCTGGCCATTGCGCTGTTGCTGCGCATCGACTGGGAACATCGGCAGATGATGCGGGGGAAGACGTTCTGATGCTTAACGCTCTCGCCATGCAGGCACCTTCCCCTCTCCCCAACTCTCCCCCGCTTGCGGGGGAGGGGGCAAACGTGGGCGCTGACCGTCCACACCGACTCAACCGCACCCTCATGGTGATGGCCGGCGGCACCGGCGGACACGTCTACCCAGCGCTTGCGGTGGCAGATGCCTTGCGCGCGCGCGGCTGGGACGTGTTCTGGCTGGGAACCCGACAGGGTCTCGAAGCACGCGTGGTGCCCAAGGCAGGCATCGCCATCGTCTGGGTGTCGATGGGTGGCATACGCGGCAAGGGCCTGTTGAAGAAACTGCTGTTGCCGATGATGTTGCTGATCGCATCTGGGCAGAGTCTGCGCGCCATCCTGCAGCGTCGGCCGGATGTCGTGTTGGGCATGGGCGGCTACACCGCTTTCCCGGGCGGCATGATGGCCAGCCTGCTCAACCGGCCGCTGGTCATCCACGAACAGAACTCGGTTGGTGGACTCACCAATCGCGTGCTGGCATGTTTGGCCGACCGTGTGCTGACCGCGTTCCCGCAGGCGTTCCAGGGCGAAAAGGACAAGCCGATCCCGTGCCGTCGGGTGAAGACCGAATGGGTGGGCAACCCGGTACGTACCGATATTGCCTCGGCAAGCCGTGCGGATCGCAGCGGACCGCTGCAACTGCTGGTCGTCGGTGGCAGCCTTGGGGCATCGGCGCTGAATGATCTGGTCCCGAAAGCCCTTGCACTCCTGCCTGTCGAGCAGCGCCCGCGTGTAGTCCATCAATCGGGACGCCAGCAACTCGAAATCCTGCGCGCGAATTATGCAGCCGCCGGAGTCGAAGCCGACGTGCGCGACTACATCGAAGACATGGCGTCAGCGTATCAGGCAAGCGACTTCGCCATCTGTCGCGCCGGCGCGATGACGGTGGCCGAACTGGCGTGTGCCGGCGTTCCCGCGGTGCTGGTGCCGTTCCCGTTCGCGGTCGATGACCACCAGACCGGAAACGCCGAATTCCTGAGCTCAGCGGGGGCAGCCTGGCTGATGCAGCAAAAAGACCTGACCGCGGAGAAGCTGGCGGCGCTGATCGGCGGACTCGACCGTGGCGCGCTCGCCGCCATGTCGGACAAGGCCTTGAAACTGGCCAAACCCGATGCGACTGGGCAGGTCGCCGATATTTGCGAGGCCCTGGCGAAATGAAGCATGCGGTCAAAACCATTCACTTCGTCGGCATCGGCGGCGTCGGCATGAGCGGCATCGCCGAAGTGCTGCTGAATCTGGGGTATGCCGTGTCGGGCTCCGACCTGGCCGACAACGCAGTGACGCAGCGGCTCGCGCGGCTCGGCGCGCGCATCCGGCGTGGCCATGCTGCAGAAAACATTGCGGGTGCCGATGTGGTGGTGACTTCGACCGCCGTGCAGGACGCCAACCCGGAGGTCATCGCAGCGCGCGAGTTGAAAATTCCCATCGTGCCGCGTGCGCTGATGCTGGCCGAGCTGATGCGCCTGAAGCAGGGCATCGCGATTGCCGGAACCCATGGCAAGACGACGACGACCAGCCTGGTCGCCAGCATTCTCGGCGAGGCGGGCATGGACCCGACCTATGTCATCGGCGGCAAGCTGACCGCCGCCGGCACCAACGCGCGCCTCGGCAAGGGCGACTTCCTGGTGGCCGAAGCCGACGAGTCCGACGCTTCCTTCCTGTACCTGACACCGGTGATCGCGATCGTCACCAACATCGACGCCGATCACATGGACACTTATGGCCATGACTTCGAGCGCCTGAAGCAGGCCTTCGTCGATTTCTGCCAGCGTCTGCCCTTCTACGGCATGGCGGTGCTGTGCATCGACGATCCCCATGTGCGTGAAATCCTGCCGCGCATCACCAAGCCGATCACGACCTACGGCTTCGACGAATCGGCTCAGGTGCGCGCAGTCGACGCGCGCTTCGAACAGGACAGGATGCGCTTCACGGTCAAGCGCGAAGGCATGGCCGACCTCGACGTGGTGCTGAATCACCCGGGCCTGCATAACGTATTGAACGCGCTGTCGGCGATCGCGGTGGCCACCGAGGTCGGCGCCAGCGACGCCGCCATCGTCAAGGCGCTGGCCGAGTTCCACGGCGTGGGACGGCGCTTCCAGCGCCATGGCGAACTTCCCGCAAAGGACGGCGGCCACTATTGCCTGGTCGACGACTACGGCCATCATCCGGTGGAGATGGCGGCGACACTGGCCGCGGCGCGCGGTGCCTTTCCCGGGCGGCGGCTGGTGCTGGTGTTCCAGCCGCATCGCTTCACGCGCACGCGCGACTGTTTCGAGGACTTCGTCAAAGTGCTGTCAGAGACCGACGTGCTGCTGCTGACCGAGGTCTATCCCGCCGGCGAGGCGCCGATCGTGGCGGCCGATGGCCGCGCGCTGGCGCGTGCCGTGCGCGTGGCGGGCAAGGTCGAACCGGTGTTCGTCGAAAACGTCACCGATGTGCCGGCGGCAGTCGGCGATCTCGCACAGGCGAACGATGTCGTGCTGGTGATGGGTGCCGGCAGCATCGGCCAGGTGGCCCCGGCACTGGAGGGAGGCAACCATGCGGCATGACTACCGCATCAGCGAGATGGATCTGGGCGCCGGTGCCGCACCGGTGCTGCGCGGCCACTTCCTGTACAACGAGCCGATGAAGAAGCATGTGTCGTGGCGTGCCGGCGGCGCCGCGCAGCGCGTCTATCTCCCGGCTGACCTGGAGGATCTGACCTGGCTGGTGCGCTCGATTCCGGCGCACGAAGCCGTCCACATGGTGGGGCTGGGCAGCAACCTACTAGTGCGCGACGGGGGCGTGGCCGGCGTGGTGATCCTGCTGCACGGCGTGCTCAAAAAGCTGGCGATCGAAAGCCGAACGCGCGGCCTGCCGCCAGCGCCGGAAGGCATTGAAACTGCCCTGATTTATGCGCAGGCCGGCGTGGCCGCGCCCAAGCTGGCACGCTTTGCTGCCAACCACGATCTGGTCGGCGGCGAATTCTGGGCGGGCATCCCCGGCACGGTCGGTGGCGCGATCGCGATGAACGCCGGCTGCTACGGCAGCGAGACCTGGGACAAGCTGGTGCAGGTACAGACGCTGGATCGCGAGGGCCATCTGAATGAGCGCCTGGTGGACGAGTATGTGACGGGCTACCGCCATGTGGCCCTGAAGCACGCGCAGCAGGAGTGGTTCATCGGCGGCTGGTTCCGTCTGCCGCGGGGGGATGGCGCGGCCTCGCGCGAAACAATCAAGGATCTGCTCAAAAGACGCATCGCCTCGCAGCCGCTGAATCTGCCCAATGCCGGCTCGGTGTTTCGCAACCCGCCCGGCGATTATGCCGCGCGACTGATCGAATCATGTGGGCTCAAGGGCTATTGCATCGGCGGCGCGCAGGTGTCTGAAAAGCACGCCAATTTCATCGTCAACCGGGGCGACGCCACGGCGGCCGACATCGAGCGCCTGATCGAGCATGTGGAAGAACAGGTGGAAGCGCGCACCAACGTGCGGCTGATCCGCGAAGTCCGGATTATTGGAGAGCGGCAGTGAGCCCGATCGAGTCAGCGAAAAAATTCGGCAAAGTCGCGGTGATGCTGGGGGGCACCTCGGCCGAGCGCCCGGTGTCACTCAACAGCGGCGCGGCGGTGCTGGCTGCGCTTACCCGGCAAGGCGTCGATGCGCATGCATTCGACCCGGCCAACCGAAATCTGGTCGACCTGATTGCCGGCGAATTCGACCGCGTCTTCATCGCGCTGCACGGTCGTTACGGCGAAGACGGCTGCATGCAGGGCGCACTGGAACTGCTCGGCATCCCCTACACCGGCAGCGGCGTCATGGCCTCGGCCATCGGCATGGACAAGTGGCGCACCAAACTGCTGTGGCGCGCCGCAGGCCTGCCCACGGCGGACTGGGAGATCCTCACCTCTGACAGCGATTTTGCCGAGGTCGAACAGAAGCTCGGCATGCCGATCTTCGTCAAGCCCGCGCGTGAGGGATCGAGCATCGGCATGAGCAAAGTAACCGCAGCCGGCACGCTGAAGGCCGCGTATGAAGCCGCCGCGGAACATGACGAACTGGTGCTGGCGGAAAAATTCATCGACGGTGCCGAATTCACCGTCGGCATCCTGGGTGCCAGCGCATTGCCACTGATCCGCCTGGAACCTGCCAAGGAAAAGGATTTCTACGACTTCGAGGCCAAGTATCTGCGCAGCGACACCCAGTATCACTGTCCGGCCGGCCTGTCCGACCTGCAGGAAACGGCCTTGCGGCGTCTGGCGCTGGATGCGTTCCGCCTGATTGACGGACGTGGCTGGGGACGCGTGGACGTGATGCTGGACAGTCTCGGCAACCCCTACCTGCTGGAGGTGAACACCTCGCCCGGCATGACCGACCACAGCCTGGTGCCGATGGCCGCGCGCGTCGCCGGGCTGGATTTCGACGCGCTGTGCCTGGCCATTCTGGAGCAGACACTTTGAGCATGACCCCCGAACTTGCCGCCCATCCCCTGGTTCAGGTCGCCCGCGTGTTGACCTGGGGCGCTTTGGGCCTGCTGGCCTACGGCGCGATCAGCTGGCTGGCGGCGCAGCCCTGGTTCGCCTTGCGCACCATCGAGGTGAAAACACCGACGGCGCACGTGACCGAGGCGCAAGTCCGGCTGGTGGCCGAGCGCCGGGTGCGCGGCACCTTCTTCACGGTCGACCTGGAACGTGTGCGCAACAGCCTGGAAAAACTGCCCTGGGTCAGCGAGGCACGCGTGGAACGGCGCTGGCCCGACACGCTGATCGTGACCCTCGCCGAGCACGTGCCGCTGGCGCGCTGGAACGACAACGCGCTGGTGAGCAAGACGGGCGACGTGTTCGTTGCGGCGCTGAACCAGTCCCTGCCGCGCCTGTTCGGTCCGGAGGACAGCAGCGCCGAGGTGGTCGATGCCTATCGCCGGCATCAGGCTGCGCTCGCGCCGCTGGGCATGTCGATCGCCGAGTTGCGGCTCACCCCCCGTCGGGCCTGGCGGATTCGTCTGGACAACGGCATGCAGCTCGCGCTGGGGCGCCTGCAGGCCGACGAACGACTGGCACGCTTCGTGGCCCTGTATCCGCGTCTGTTCCCGAAGCCAGCGGAAGCATCGGCACCTTCCGGCACCGCTACCCAAACCGCGGCCACCGCTACCCCGATCACGCCTGTCACCGTCGATCTGCGTTACTCCGACGGCTTTGCATTACGGATGCCGAACGGCGCATCCCCATTCAAACCGAGTACAACATGAGCACGACGCAACATGAGTAAGCCAAGAGACCCCAAAAACCTGGTCGTCGGTCTCGATATCGGCACCTCCAAGATTGTCTGCATCGTTGCAGAGATCAACGAAGAGGGCTCGCTCGACATCATCGGTATGGGCACGAGTCCCTCGCGCGGCCTGCGCCGCGGCGTGGTGGTCAACATCGAGGCGACCGTCAACGCGATCCAGCGTGCACTGGAAGAAGCCGAGCTGATGGCAGACTGCAAGATCCGCGAGGTCTATACGGGGATCGCCGGCAGCCATATCAAGAGCTTCAATTCGCATGGCATGTTCGCCATCAAGGACAAGGAAATCAGCCAGATGGACGTCGATCGTGTGGTGGAGACCGCGCGCGCGGTCAACATCCCGACCGACCAGCAGATCCTGCACACCATTCCGCAGGAATTCATCGTCGACGGCCAGGAAGACGTGCGCGACCCGCTCGGCATGAGCGCGGTGCGACTCGAAGTGAAGGTGCACATCGTCACCGGTGCGGTATCGGCAGCGCAGAACATCATCAAGTGCGTGCGCCGTTGCGGGCTGGAAGTCGGTGACCTGGTGCTGCAGCCCCTTGCCAGCGCGATGGCGGTGCTGACCGAGGACGAGAAGGAGCTCGGCGTATGCCTTGTCGACATCGGTGGCGGTACCACCGATATCGCCGTGTTCACCAACGGCGCGATCCGCCACACCGCAGTCATTCCGGTCGCGGGCGATCAGGTCAACAACGACATCGCGGTGGCGCTGCGCACGCCGCCGAAAGAGGCCGAGGACATCAAGGTGCAGTACGGCTGTGCGCTGCGCCAGCTGGCCGACGCGCGCGACATGATCGAAGTGCCGGGCATCGGCGACCGGCCGCCGCGCACGCTGTCGAAGCAGACGCTCGCCGAATTCATCGAGCCGCGCATGGAAGAGCTGTACTCGCTGGTGCAGGCCGAATTGCGGCGCAGCGGATTCGAGGAGCTGCTGTCGTCCGGCATCGTCATCACCGGCGGCTCGGCAGGGATGCAAGGCATGGTCGAGCTCGGCGAGGAGGTTTTTCACATGCCGGTGCGCATGGGCTGGCCGCGCTACGAGGGTGGCCTGGCCGAGGTGATGCACAACCCGCGCTATGCCACCTGCATGGGCCTCTTGATGGCCGGGCTAGAAGCGCGCGGGCGCGATGCGCCGAAGCTGTCGGGCAACAGCTTGAAAGACATTCTTGAACGCATGAAGAGCTGGTTCAAGGGGAATTTCTGACGTCGCCCGCTGCGGTCGGGCGAGCGGCGTCGAAACGGAATTTGGTGGTTGTGCCAGATGCGGCAAACACATCTGCGCAGACGCGCCAAAGGTTTTTGAGTGTGGTTTTTGATTGGGCCAAAAGAGGAGAGCAACATGTTTGAACTGATGGATGTAGACACCCAGGACGCAGTGATCAAGGTGATCGGTGTGGGGGGCTGCGGCGGCAATGCGGTTGACCACATGATCACATCGGGTTTGAGTGGCGTGGAATTCATCGCCATCAACACCGACGCGCAGGCGCTGAAACGCAACCAGGCCAAGCTGCAACTGCAACTGGGCAACGGCGTGACCAAGGGCCTCGGCGCCGGCGCCAACCCAGACGTCGGCCGCGAGGCTGCGCTGGAAGATCGTGAGCGCATCGCTGAAATGATCGACGGCGCCGACATGCTGTTCATCACCGCAGGCATGGGTGGCGGCACCGGCACGGGGGCCGCGCCGGTAGTGGCCGAAGTCGCCAAGGAGCTCGGCATCCTCACCGTGGCGGTCGTCACCAAGCCCTTCATGTTCGAAGGCAAGCGCGTGCGCGCCGCCAACCAGGGTATCGAGGCGCTGTCGCGTCACGTCGATTCGCTGATCATCATCCCCAACGAAAAGCTGATGCAGGTGCTGGGCGACGACGTCTCCATGCTCGACGCCTTCAAGGCCGCCAACAATGTGCTGCATGGCGCGGTCGGCGGCATTGCCGAAGTCATCAATTGTCCCGGCCTGGTCAACGTCGACTTTGCCGACGTGCGTACCGTGATGAGCGAAATGGGCATGGCGATGATGGGTTCGGCCCAGGCCAGCGGTGAAGACCGTGCCCGCATCGCCGCCGAGCAGGCCGTGGCAAGTCCCCTGCTGGAAGACGTCAACCTGGCCGGCGCACGTGGTGTGCTGGTCAACATCACCGCATCGTCGAGCGTGAAGATGAAGGAAATCCATGAAGTGATGAACACCATCAAGGGGTTCACCGCCGAAGAGGCCACCGTCATCGTCGGCCAGGTGCTCGACGACGCCATGGAGGGCGATCTGCGCGTCACCATGGTCGCCACCGGCCTGGGCAACCCGGTTGCCCGCCAGCAGACGAAGCAGCCGATGCAGATCATCCGCACCGGTACCGACGATGCCCCGATGATGGTAGGCGGCGAAGAACTGCCCAGCGTCATGACCAGCCGTCGCAGCCGCACCATCCAGGCGATGTCCGATTCCGGCATCGACACCCTGGATATCCCGGCTTTTCTGCGTCGCCAGGCGGACTGAGTTGTGGGGGCGGGAAGAAGTTGCGAGGGGCTCAGGCTCAATGCCGTGTCTCATGCAAATGCTTGCCCGCCCTGCCAACAAGCTAAAATGGCGGGATGATCAAGCAGCGCACCCTGAAAACCCCTGTCCACGCCACCGGCGTGGGTCTGCACTCGGGCGTCAAGGTCGAGATGACATTGCGCCCGGCTGCACCCGATTCCGGCATCGTGTTCCGGCGGATGGATCTCGATCCGCCTGTGGAACTCAGGGCCGATCCCTATCTGGTGACCGATACGCGCCTGTGCTCGATGCTCGAATCCGGCGCAGCCAAGGTCGCCACCGTCGAGCATCTGATGTCCGCACTGGCGGGCCTCGGCATCGACAACGTTCTCGTCGACCTCACCGGTCCCGAGATCCCCATCATGGACGGCTCCTCGGCACCGTTCGTCTTCCTGCTACAGTCGGCCGGCATCGTCGAGCAGAATGCGGCCAAGAAATACGTGCGCATCACCCGGCCGATCGAGGTGCGAGATGGCGACAAGTGGGCGCGCTTCGTGCCGCACAACGGCTTCAAGATCGATTTCACCATCGATTTCAAGCACCCCGTGTTCGACAAGAGCGGCAAGACCGTCAGCATCGACTTTGCCGACACCGCCTATACCAAGGAAGTCGCCCGCGCCCGCACCTTCGGATTCATGCACGAGGTCGAATACCTGCGCAATCAGGGGCTGGCGCTCGGCGGCTCGCTCGACAACGCCATCGTCATGGACGAATTCCGCGTGCTCAATCAGGACGGCCTGCGCTACGAGGACGAGTTCGTCAAGCACAAGGTGCTTGATGCCATCGGCGACCTGTATCTTCTGGGCCACCCGATCATCGGTGCCTTCGAAGCCTACAAGTCGGGGCATGCGCTCAACAACGCCCTGCTGCGCGAACTGCTGCAGCACCAGGAATCCTGGGCCTTCGCCAGCTTCGAACACGACGAAGACGTTCCCCCCGCCTTCCTGCGCCTGCACCCGCTCACGGTCTGATGATCGCCGTCCGCCTGATGATCGTCGCCCTGCTGATTGCGGTGGGGGCGCTCGGACTGGCATGGCTGTTCACGGGCAACCGCAAGTATCTTGGCTACATCGGCCGCGTGCTGCGCTTCGCGCTGGTCGTCGGCGTGATCGCCGCGTTGTTGTATGTGGTCGAGCGGCTGGTGCTGCGCTGAGGCGCGCGGGGCGAGCGAGATTCCTGCAGTTTCACCGTACGATCAGGCGATTCTCAGGGCTTTCGCCAGGTAATCGAAAAACACGACGTAGAGAGCGATGGGGAGGGGGAGTCCCAGCAGCGTGCCCAGCAGGTAATCGCGAAACCCGATGCCGCTCAGGGCCAGCGTGTAGTTGAGGGCGGGAATGGTCTGGAACAGCATTCGCAACAGCAGGACGCTGCTTACAGGATGGGCGTCCAGACGGCTCAGCAGGCTTGCCGCCAGCTTGCTGTCCAGTTGTCTCAGCGCGTCTCCGCCCACGAAACGAATGCTGAAGAAGGTGACGATGCACGAGATGCAGGCGGCGATATAGGTAACAATTCCGCCCCAAAGTTGTCCCAGCGCCAGCACTGCAGCAGCCAGAAACACCCAGCCGGGAATCTGAACCAGGTTGCCGAGGGCAAATCCCAGCACGAAGATCAACAGTCCGCTGAACGGGTGGTCATGGATGGCTTGCTGCAAGAACTGGAGATTGAAATGTGCCCTGAAACCGGTCAGCTCGAAAACCGCGAACAAAAGGGTGAGAAGCAGCACGACTGCCATCAGCTGTTTCGGGAGTCGCATTTCCTGTCGTCCTCTCGTCGTCCATTTAATGGTGGATGATCGGTACCACGCGCGCCTGCAGGCTGGCGTGTCCTCACCGGCGTGCAGGAATACGGAATCACGATGCAGTGTAACGCCTGCGATGCCAATCCGGTCTCATCCCGACCCCGCCGTTTGCTGTGTTCGACCTGCGTCCGGTAAGTTCCTGAAAGCCCTTACACATGAATCCCGCCATGTCCGTCCCGCTTCCCGCCGATTTCCAGACCTTGCTGGCGACCTTGCAGTCCCAGATCCGCGATTCACTGTTCTGGTGGCAGGTGGCAGGTGGCAGGTGGCAGGTGGCAGGTGGCAGGTGGCAGGTGGCAGGTGGCGGTGCTGGTGCTGGTGCTGGTGCTGGTGCTGGTGCTGGCGGCGGCAGGGGCCTTGCTCGTGCATCGGGCATTGAGCCAGGGGCTGGCAGGCCATAGCCAGCACAGCACGGAATCCGCGGTACGCGATCTGGCGCTGAAGTCGCTGCAACGCATCCTGCTTCCCATCAGCATGCTACTGGGCGTGCTCACAGGTCGTGCATTGCTGCAGCACCAGGGCATGGCAGTCAATTTTCCGAATCTTGCGGTACCGCCGCTGCTGTCCCTGGCCACCATAGGCATCGTGGTCTACTTTCTGCGCAAGACCTTTCGCCCCGGCCCGATGGTAAAGGCCTGGGAAAACCTGATTGCCACCTCCATCTGGATCGTCGTCGCGCTGCATCTCATCGCCTGGCTGTCCGCCGTTCTGGAGGGACTGGACAGCATGGCCATGCAGATAGGTGGCCCCCGGGTTTCCGTGCTGGCGATCATCAAACTGATCCTGGCGGTGGCTTTGCTGTGGGTGCTGGCCCTGTGGCTGACCCGCCTGATAGAGAACCGCCTGCGCCAGGCCGAGTATGTCAGCCCCAGCATGCAGGTGGCGCTGGTCAAGCTCAGCGAGTTCGTGCTGCTGGTGCTCGCCTTCCTGCCGGCACTCAATGCGGTGGGCATCGATCTCACCGCACTGGCGGTGTTCGGCGGTGCGCTGGGCCTGGGCTTTGGTCTGCAACGCATCGCCAGCAATCTCATCTGCGGTTTCATCGTGCTGTTCGACTGTTCGATCCGGCCGGGCGATGTCATTACCACCGGCGACAAATTCGCCTGGGTGCAGGCACTGCGCGCCCGCTACGTGGTGGTGAAGGGCCGCGACGGGGTGGAGCGTCTGATTTCCAACGAGAACCTGATCACCAACGAGGTGATCGACTGGAGCTACAGTGAACCCGAATTTCGCCTACGGATACCGGTGTCCATCAGTGACGACAATAATCCGGAGCAGGCGCTGGCCCTGATGCGGGAGGCCGCCATGGCAATCCCCTGGGTCCGTGCGGTCCCCGAGCCAGCGACCCGGCTGATGGCTTTCGGCGACAACGGCATCGAGCTGGCGCTGCGGGTGTGGATTCCGGATCCCGCGGCTGGACTGGCGAATGTGCGTTCCGACATCAATCTGGCGATCTGGCGTGCCTTCAAGGCCACCGGCATCGTCATCCCCTATCCCCAGCGCAACCTGCATATCCGCGGCGGTCTGGAAGGCTTTTGACCCGAAATTACTCTATTTAAATCAATCGGTTGCTCCGCGTCTGGGTTGAGCCTCCTAGGCGCTGGGCATGTTTGCCCTCCTGGCGATTCAGCATGACTTCTGTGTGTCCTGGGAGACCCTCGATCTTCATCTCGATCCACTGTGTCTCACACGGCCTCGGGTGAACGCTCATATACGGATATAAGATTCAAAGGCATCTACGCTGGAACATGGGGAGATACACTGTCGACGTGCAGTAACAATCGCATGATTGGATATGCGGCAAATTGCTGTTTTCCCTTGTTCCTCCCCCCTGATCCGATATGGACGTCGCATTCCTTATCCTAAACGCCGGTTCCTCCAGCCTTAAGTTTGCCGTTTATCGGGCAAGCGCTGCGCCCACCACGCAGCCCGCGTACCGCGGCAGCATCGATGGGGTCGGCGGGCGTGGTCGCTTCCAGGTGTTGCACGCCACCGATACGGATGGTTTGATCGATCGCGAGGTGGCGACGACGAATCATGAGCAGGCCTTGCAGCTTCTCCTCGATTGGCTGAAGACCCGCCACGCCGGCCTCGAATTGCGCGCAGCCGGCCATCGCGTGGTACATGGAGGCGCCGATTACAGCTGTCCGGTGATAGTCGAAAATCAGATTCTGGCGACATTGGAACGACTGATACCGTTGAGCCCGCTGCACCAGCCACACAACCTCGGAGCCATCCGTGCGCTTGCCAGACTGCGCCCAGGGTTGCCTCAGGTCGCTTGCTTCGATACCGCATTCCACCATACCCTATCCCCGCCAGCGCGCAGTTTCGCCCTGCCGCGTGATCTGGCTGAAATGGGCATCCGCCGTTATGGTTTTCATGGCCTTTCTTACGAGTACATCGCTGGCGTGCTGCCTGACTATCTAGGCATCGCCTCCGAAGGCCGGATAGTCGTCGCCCACCTGGGCTTCGGCGCCAGCCTATGCGCGATGTTGCAGCGACGCAGTGTAGAAACTTCCATGAGTTTTACCCCGCTCGATGGCATCCCCATGGGCAGCCGTTGCGGCGCCCTCGATCCTGGCGTTTTGCTCTATCTGCTTCGGGAGAAAGGCATGAGCCAGGAACAGCTGTCCGAGCTCCTGCACCACCGTAGTGGCCTGCTTGGGGTCTCCGGAATCAGCGGGGACGTGCGCGAATTACTAGCCAGCGACCACCCCGACGCCACCCAAGCCCTGGAGTTGTTCGCGTTTCGGACCAGCCAGGCCATCGCCAGTCATGCGGTCGCCCTGGACGGCATCGACGCCCTGGTCTTCACTGCTGGTATCGGCGAGCACGCGGCACCGGTCCGCGCCGCCATATGCCGCCGCCTGGCTTGGCTTGGCCTCAGCCTGGATGGAGAAGCCAACCGTCGCCATGGTCCCCGGATTAGCCAGACGGAGAGCCCGATATCCGTCTGGGTTATTCCGACCAACGAGGAACTGGTGATTGCTCGCCACACCTGGGCACTTACAGGCCATGCGGGCAACAGTTGACAGGTACTTCGTCGTTGCGCGTTGCGCTGCGGTTCTAGACATCTGCAGGGCTGCAAACACCCTGTAACCTTGCAGGGGAACAATGGATTTGTTCAGCCTACCCCAGTTGCTTGCGAGGAAATCCATGAACGCTCCCATACCGCTTTCCGGTTCCACACTTTCCATCGACGAACTCGACAATATCGACGCCTACTGGCGAGCCTGCAATTATCTGGCAGCAGGGATGATTTTCCTGCGCGACAACCCCTTGCTTCGCCAACCGCTGCAGCCTGAGCACGTCAAGAGTCGTCTGCTAGGCCACTGGGGCTCCAGCCCGGGCTTAAGCTTTGCCTGGGTTCACCTCAACCGTCTGATCAATAAGTACGACCTGGACGTTATCTTTCTGGCCGGTCCTGGCCATGGTGCCCCCGGCGTGCTGGCGCCCGTCTATCTGGAAGGTTTCTACAGCGAGGTGTATCCGAACAAGGGCGAGGACGAGGAGGGCATGCGCCAGTTCTTCAAGGAATTTTCCTTCCCCGGCGGGATTGGCAGCCATTGCACGCCGGAAACCCCCGGCTCGATCCATGAGGGCGGCGAACTCGGCTACAGCGTCTCGCATGCCTTCGGTGCTGCCTATGACAACCCTGATCTTCTGGTAACCGTAATGGTGGGCGATGGCGAGGCAGAAACTGCGCCATTGGCTACTTCCTGGCATTCCAACAAGTTTCTGAATCCGATCCGTGATGGTGCGGTGTTACCCATCCTTCATCTCAACGGCTACAAGATAAACAACCCGACCATCCTGGCGCGCATTTCGCATGAGGAGTTGGAGAGTCTGTTCAAAGGCTACGGCTGGACGCCGTATTTTGTCGAGGGCTCTGACCCCATGGCAATGCACGCGCAGATGGCCGAAGTACTGGAACATTGCGTGCTTGAAATCCGGCGCATTCAGGACGAGGCGCGCCACAGCGGCATTCCTGGTCGACCGCGCTGGCCGATGATTGTGCTGCGCTCACCGAAAGGATGGACCGGCCCAACCGAAGTCGATGGCAAACAGGTGGAAGGTTTCTGGCGTTCGCACCAGGTCCCTATCGCTGACGTTCGCAGTAACCCTGCACATCTTCAGCAACTCGAGGCCTGGTTGCACAGCTACCAGCCCCACAACCTGTTTGATGAGGCCGGACGCCTGCACCCGGAACTGAAGGCCCTGGCACCCAAGGGCGTTCGGCGCATGAGCGCGAACCCGCATGCCAACGGTGGACTGCTGCGGCGCGCACTGCGCATGCCGGATTTCCGCGAGTATGCGGCCCAGTTGCCTGGCCCTGGCAAGATCACGGCCGAAAACACCCGCCCGCTGGGCAAGCTGCTGCGAGACGTGATGTCGGAGAACATGGGCAACTTCCGCGTTTTCGGGCCGGACGAGAACGCTTCCAACAAGCTGGATAACCTCTACGAAGTTACGAAGAAGACCTGGCTTGCGGAAATCTATCCGGAAGACGCCGGCGGCAGCGAACTGTCGCCCGATGGCCGCGTCATGGAGATGCTGTCCGAGCACACTCTGGAAGGATGGCTCGAGGGATACCTGCTCACGGGACGACACGGTTTCTTCTCCACCTACGAGGCCTTCGTTCACGTAATCGATTCCATGTTCAACCAGCATGCCAAGTGGCTGGCCATGTCGACGGAAGTGCCGTGGCGAGCGCCAGTGTCCTCACTCAACCTGCTAATCACCTCGACAGTTTGGCGCCAGGACCACAACGGGTTCACCCACCAGGATCCAGGCTTCCTCGATGTCGTGGTGAACAAGAGCCCCTCTGTCACCCGCATCTATCTTCCGCCGGACGTAAACACCCTGCTGGTGACTGCTGCGCACTGTCTCGAAAGCACTGATTACATCAACGTGATCGTTTGCGACAAGCAGAAGCACTTGCAGTACCTGGACATGGAGGCGGCAATCAAGCATTGCACCAAGGGCATCGGCATCTGGGACTGGGCGAGCAACGACGCAGGTGCGGAACCCGACGTAGTCATGGCCAGCGCCGGCGACATTCCCACCAAAGAGGCCCTCGCAGCCACAGTGCTGTTGCGCGAGCATTTCCCAGAGCTGAAGGTACGTTTCATCAACGTGGTGGACCTTTATAAGCTGGCACCATCCAGCGAGCACCCGCACGGCCTTTCGGATCGGGATTTCGACAGCCTGTTCACTTTGGACAAGCCGGTGATATTCAACTTCCATGGCTACCCCTGGCTCATTCACCGTCTGGCCTATCGCCGCGCCAACCACCCCAATATGCACGTGCGCGGCTACAAGGAGAAGGGCAGTATCAACACCCCGCTGGAACTGGCGATTCAGAATGAAATCGATCGTTTCAGCTTGGCCATCGATGTGATCGACCGCATTCCCGCGTTGCAAGTGGCCGGCGCCCACGTCAAGGAAGAACTGCGCGACATGCAGATCGTTTGCCGCAACTACGCCTACGAAAACGGCGTGGACTTGCCAGAGGCAGACTCATGGATCTGGCCGTATTGAGTGACAGCCAGGGCAACCTATCACCTACCCCTCTTCTCTTCCCCATGCGGGCATTCTTGAAGGTCAGGTATTTACTCGCGTCATGGAAAACACAACATGTCTGATTCCGCCCTGAGAGCCCTGCGAACCCGTGCCGGTCGTTCTGTCGATGCACTGAATCGCTCCTTCATCGACAATCTCTTCTACGTCGTTGGGCGCTCCGTTCAGAAGGCGACTCCGATCGACCTGTACACCGCGCTGGCCTATACCGTGCGCGACCGCATGCTGGAGCGCTTCATCACTACCGGCGAGAACTACAAGCAGAACAACGCCAGGACGGTCTGTTACTTCTCGGCTGAATTCCTGCTGGGCCCGCATCTGGGCAATAACATTCTCAATCTGGGGTTGCGTGAGAACCTTTCCGAGGCCCTCGTCGAACTGGGGCTGGACCTGGAAATCCTTATGCAACAGGAGCAGGAGCCTGGTCTGGGCAACGGCGGCCTGGGCCGCCTGGCCGCCTGTTACCTGGATTCCCTCGCCACGCTGGAAATTCCTGCCATCGGCTATGGCATTCGCTACGAGTTCGGCCTGTTCGATCAGACCATCATGGATGGCTGGCAGGTCGAGGTCACCGATGCCTGGCTGCGGTATGGCAATCCTTGGGAACTGCCCAACCGGCAGCGACGTTTCCCGGTCAAATTCGGTGGCCATACCGAGCAATACAGCGATGAGCATGGCCACCTCCGGATCAGATGGGTGTCCGGTTGCACGGTGTATGGCGTTGCCTACGACACGCCCATCCTCGGCTACGGCGTCATCAACGTGAACCTGCTGCGACTGTGGAAAGCGGAAGCACGCGATTCCTTCGACTTTCAGGCCTTCAACACGGGAGACTACTACGGCGCGGTGGACGAAATGGTGGTGGCCGAGAACCTGACCAAGGTGCTCTACCCAAACGACGAGCCGGAAGCTGGCAAGGAACTGCGCCTGAAGCAGCAGTATTTCTTCGTCTCCTGCTCCCTGCAGGACATGGTCCGCATGACCCTGCGCGACTTGGGCGACCTGTCCCGCTTCCCGGACAAGTTTGTCGCCCAGCTCAACGATACCCACCCGGCCATCGCGGTGCCGGAGTTGATGCGCCTGCTGGTGGACGAGCACAATATGCCCTGGGAGCAAGCATGGGACATCACCCGGAAATGCTTTGCCTACACCAACCACACGCTGTTGCCGGAAGCGCTGGAAACCTGGCCGCTCGACCTGTTCCAGCGCATCCTGCCGCGCCATCTTGAGATCATCAACGAAATCAACCGGCGTTTTCTCGATGAAGTGCGCGTGCGCTTTTTCGATGATGACCAACGTCTCGGGCGCATGTCGCTTGTCAGCGAGGGCCCGGCACGCAGGGTACGCATGGCCCATCTTGCCGCCGTCGGCAGTTTCGCCGTCAACGGTGTCGCCGCGCTGCACACCGACCTGCTGAAAAGCACACTGTTGAAGGATTTCCACGAAATGTGGCCGGAAAAATTCGGCAACAAGACCAACGGCGTCACGCCGCGCCGCTTTATCGCGCTGGCCAACCCCCCCCTGGCCAGGTTGATTGAGGAGACCATCGACGGTGACTGGCTACGCAACCTGGAGTCGCTGAAGCGGCTGGAGTCCTGGATTGATGATGTTGACTTCCGGGCGCGCTGGCGCGAAGTGAAACTCACCGCCAAGCGTCAGTTGTCCGATCACATCGGGCAGACGTTGGGTATCGCCGTTGATCCGGCTTCGCTGTTCGACATCCAGGCCAAGCGCATCCATGAGTACAAGCGCCAACACCTCAATGTGCTGCACATCATCAGCCTGTACAGCCGCCTGAAGGACAGTCCGAACCTTGACATCGCGCCGCGCACCTTCCTCTTCGGCGGCAAGGCTGCACCCGGTTACCAGATGGCCAAGCTGATCATCAAGCTGATCCATTCCGTGGCCGAAGTGGTCAGTCGCGATCCACAGGCCAACCACAAAATGAAAGTGGTGTTCCTTCCCGACTTCAACGTCACGAATGCCCAACGCATCTACCCTGCAGCCGATCTTTCCGAGCAAATTTCCACCGCGGGCAAGGAAGCTTCGGGCACCGGCAACATGAAGTTCTCGATGAACGGCGCGCTCACCATCGGAACCCTGGACGGCGCCAATGTGGAGATTCGCGAGGCGGTTGGCGAGGAAAACTTCTTCCTGTTCGGCCTGACGGCCTCGCAGGTCCAGGAGCGGCTGAACGCCGGGTATCAACCCTGGCAGGTCGTGGACAACGACCCGGAACTGCGCCACGCCCTGGATCTGATCGACTCCGGCCTGTTCTCGCACGGCGATCGGCAATTGTTTGCGCCCCTCACCGGCAAGCTACGCGGGCAGGATCCGTATCTGGTCTGCGCCGATTTCCGCGCCTATCTGGATTGCCAGGAAAACGTGGATGCCCACTTTCGAGATGCCGAACGCTGGACGCGCATGTCCATTTCCAACGTGGCCCGCATCGGCAATTTCTCATCCGACCGTGCCATTCGCGAATATGCCGAGGAAATATGGCGGGTCCAGCCTGTGCATATCAAGGCTTGAGCGATGCGATCGGAGTGACGTCGGTGACAACAGTGCCCGATCTGCCACCATGAGTTGACAGGCCACCTTGTGAACTGCAGAACGAAGCGGCGTAGCCCTTCTCTCGCAAGGCGCGCTCAACCATCAACAAGGACGATGTCCAACCTATGCCTGATTGTCTTGTGACCTTTTTCGGGCTTAAGGCGGCATGTCCAGCGCATGTCGTACCCTGCTGCTAAAAGCGCGCGGATCTTGCGAGACGACATCTTCCGGGATCCCGAACTTGAAAGTCAGACGAGCGTGGCTCTCGAAGCCATATGAAACGATGAATGGGTACATGCTGGCAGCCAAGGCGGCGGCATAGTCCCTGTGTTCGTCGCCACAGGCAAAGGCGTGCGCCGGGTTGATGTCGAACCGCTCGCGCGCCGCCTTGAAATATTGGGTCTTCTCTTCCCGCAGTGGCAGGTAATGCATGAAGTCCAGCTTGCCGATGTCCAGGTCGTGCCGCGCAAACAAGCGCGTCAATGTGCTTTCCGGCTCATGACAGATGTTGCGTGTGACCATGCCGACCCGGATGCCTGGGACTTCGATCAAGTCGCGGATCAATTCCGCCATGCCCGGATACAACGACGCTTCTTCCCGGTAAACCTCGGTCAAGGTGCCAAGTAGTTCCTTGCGGACGCGCTTGCCCATTTGCCTGGCCAGATTGCGCGGGAATTCCTTGATGCCGCCAATGTATTTGAACAGGTTGCGGCGCTTCTGAAAACGTTCCAGATCGCCGATGCTCAGGCCGTGATGCGCGAATGCAATGCTGATCGCGGAGAAAGCATCGATGAGCGTGCCGTCGGCGTCGAAGATGATCAGGCGGTCCGCGCTTTGATACATGCTTTCTCCGAGGGGAATGAGAGGAGAGCCCTCCTAACTAATGATACCCGCGAGCCTGCAAGAAGAAGCGAGTATCTGCCTGCCGATGCGGCGGCATTTCAAGGCAAACCAACAACCCTCAAGGGCAGCTGAGTCCCCATTCTCCTTGGTCGACGCTATCAACTTATGCCGCGAAGCGGAAGTTAAATGCTGAAGAAGTCCATGGCCAGATTGGGTCTGTGGGTAGAATGTCTTTCCGAACTTTCTCGGCAGGGGATAAGAGTCTCGCCATGCGCCAATTATGCCATTTGTTTTTGCTGCCATTGTTTCTGTCTTTGCACAGCGAAGCACACGCGTCGCAAAAATGTGCGGCAACGGTCAGCGAATTAGGGGCCATGTTCGGCGATCAGACCTTCCCGCTGAAATGGGAAGAGACCACGATGGATGATGGAAAACCATTGATGATGTCCATTACTGAAGTCAACGGTTCGCTTATTCTGGAATTCACCAAGACCGGGGAAGGTCTTTGGATGGAGAGCCCTGGTGTCATCTGCAATACAGGCACGGACCTTGAAGCCCGGTTTACCGGGGAGCAGATTCGCTTGGGGCCGGCGGCCGGCTGGGTCTTGCGTTCTGTTTCGAGAAACGGTGTCAAATTTACACTAACGAGGCTTGGGTCAGACCGGTTGCGCGTTGCGACAAGCAGTTGGAGCGGGATCTTTGCTCCCACGGCCAGGTAATTTGTTCGTTTAGGCCGATGACTGATCTCAAAGACCATTCGGAGGCTGTTCGTCTTCCCGGAGCCGGCGCACCATCCAGGCTGCAAGGCCTGTTACCAGCATCAGCAGAAAAACCACAATCCAGAAGCCTGCCTGGTCCTGGCCGAATGGCACGCCCCCGACGTTCATGCCGAACAGACCGGCCGTTAGGTTGATGGGCAGGGCGATTACGGTCACGGCGGTGAGCACGAACAGGCTCCGATTGGTACGCTCACCGATATGCGAGGCGACTTCCTCCTGGAGCAGCTTGATGCGTTCCTGCAGGCTCGCAATGTCCTGCAATACCAGGGAAAATTCTTCCGTGGACTGGCGCAGATTCTCTGCCTCCCCGACGCCGACCCAGGACGGCGGGTGATTGAGCAGCCGGAAAAGGGCACTTGGCTCCGGTGCGAGCAGGCGCTGCAGTCTGACCAGGTCCCGCCGAAGCTGGCCGAGGTTGGAACGCTTCGGAATCCGCTCTGCAAGGAAGCTGTCTTCTATACCATCCACCTTTTCTGACGCACTGCGCATGATGCGCACGAGGACGTTGGCCTGGTCGCTGAACAAGTGGATGACAAGGGCCAATGGGCTGTTGAATGTTTCGACGCCATTCACTGCGGTGCGCAGACGGTCTACCGAACTCAATGGTTGGTTGCGTACGCTGACCAAGTAGTGAGGACCGACAACGAGCCATAGCGTGGCCACCTGAAGCGAAGCGCCGGGAATCATGTCATAGACCACGTCATTCAGCACCGCAATCAGACCATTCTGCACCTGCTCGATCCGGGTTGATCTCGACCCCTCTCTGAGGGCCTCGGCAAACTCCTCGGGCAGGTCGACATGCTGCCGCAACCAGGCCTGGGTTGCGGTGTGTGCGCCATTGAAGTGCAACCAGATGAAAT
This sequence comes from Thiobacillus sp., assembly GCA_016124745.1. Lineage (GTDB taxonomy): Bacteria > Pseudomonadota > Gammaproteobacteria > Burkholderiales > Thiobacillaceae > Thiobacillus. The sequence goes on along the minus strand of WGNC01000021.1, from coordinate 28,604 downwards.
ATTTTTCTGGCCTGCCCTGGTCGGCGAGCCATGCGGAGGCGGCTTGGGTATCGATCGCACGGCCGATGCCGTCGCGTGGAAATAGGTAGCCATAAACCAGACCGTATTGGTCGGCTCCGTATGACGAGATTGGCGGGGTCATGTCGGGCTAGTTAGGCATGGCGCCCATCACGGAAACCTGAGTATCGAGCCAGGCTTTCAACCCGACACAGACGTCCAGGCAAGAGTGGCCTAGAGAATGGCGGACGTGAGCTACCGACAAGGCGCGAGCGTCGGAGTTATTCATGGGATGATCAGGCTTGGCGCGCAGAAACCACATTATTGAAATTATTGGAGCCACGTGTTACAGGGAAGTTACAGCTACCCTCACAGTGCTTATCGATTCGGCCCACAAAGAATTTCATGCGGCATATTTGACGTGCGGATCCGGGAAACAGGACATGACCCGATCCGGGGCTTGCTCAAGTCGGGTCATGTGCTCCGTTGCGGCGGTTTTCAGTTTGGCCTTGGTGCGCGCCGGCACCATTGAGCCAATGGCCTGTTTGAGGTCGGCGTTGAGACGCTCCTCTGGGTTCAGTTCGGGGCTGCAACTGGGCAGATAGAACAGTTCAATCCTGTCCTTACGTTCCAATGCCCAGGCCTTGACCGGCTTGCTGTGATGCACCCGCAGATTGTCCAGAATCAGGAACACCTTCCTGCCGGCGTCCTTGATCAGGGCTTCCAGAAACTCGATCAGCTTGTCCGAGGTGAAGGCATCATCAATGATCATCCAGCGCGTTTTCCCCTGGCTGGTGACGGTGCCAATCATCGAGAGCTTCTGGCGTGTGCCGCCGACCGCATAGGCCACGGGCGTCTTCCCGGCTGGTGCGTCGCTGCGTCCTTGCACATCGGTGTTGACCAGTGCTGTCTCGTCGCCCCAGTGAATCTCCGCGCCTTCGGCTTTGGCGCGCTTCTCGATCTCGGGGTATTGTGCATCCAGCCAGGCCTGTACCGCTTCAGGTCGTTGCTCGTAGGCCTTCTTGATCGGCTCTTGCGGCGTGAAGCCCCAGCGGGCAAGGTATTTGCCCACCGAGCGAACATGTAGCTTCACACCACATTCGCGTTCGATCAGTTGCATGACCGCAGCCCGGCTCCACAGGGCAAACTCCATCTTCAGTTGCTCCGGGCGCTTGTCACAGAAGATGCGGCGCACCGCATCTTCCTGTTCGGCCGTGAGTGCGCGATCCTCGCCACTGCGCCGCCCCCGTCTGCGGGGTGCCAGGCCCGTTGCGCCCTCGCGCTCATAGCGGGCAATCTCCTTGGTTACCGCGGTGTGACTCAACCCAACCTCGGCAGCAATCTGCGCCCGCGTCCGGCCTCGTTTGTATGCCCGGATAACCTGCCGGCGTCTTTCGTGTTGCTCGGCTGGACTGAGCCTTCTGGCATCGCCGTTTTCCATTCTGGCATCATCATCAAAAAATCCATTCGAATCTATTTGTGGGCCGGATCAATAGTTAAAGTATTGAGGATTCTGCCATGATCGGCGACACCGACAAGCCTGCCGAAACTATCGCAGCCACACCGAATGCAAGCGCCGCGAAGGCCGAGCCGGAAGCGGCTACGCGTGCAACAAGCAGAACCAGCGCGTACGCTCAAGCCACAGCCTCGAAGCCCGCTGCAAGACAGGCGGCCACAGTCGGCAAGCGCGTCAAGCCCGCAGGGGTCGCGAGCAAACCCGCTGCCGCGAAAAAATCCGCACCGGCGGCGAAGCCAATTCCGCTCAAGAAAGCCGACAAGCCAGCCAAGGCAAAAGCAGGTCAAGCTGGCCCGTGACAGCTTCACCATGCCGGAAGATGAGTATGCCGTGATTGCAATGGTGAAGAAGCGCTGCCTCAATGCGGGCGTTTCAGCCAAGTGAAGTGAGATTCTGGCCGCAGTGGCGGGTCTCGAAAAACTGAGTCATGCCTCGGTGCTCGCATCCATTTGCCGCCCTGCAGTCATCAAGACCGGGCGGCCGGCCAAGGGCTCGAAGTAGTCTTGCGGCGACCCGTCTGCGCTTCCGCGCTGGGCATGGCTGCAGGCGTAGTTGAGGGCGCCGCTCCGATGCGCGGCTATCCGTTTATCATAGGCTGGCTCCGGATCGCGTCTCGGCGTAGCACAGAGACAATGAAAGGCGAGCCCTGAGTTGACTCGGTCTTCCGGCACCAGTTCGGTGCTCCCCAGATGGGGCAGGAGCATCGAGACATGGCAGCCCCCAATTCATCCTGCCGGTAACCGAATACTTGTTCTCGAGTCTACAGCAGCTCAGGATAAATTGGCCAACCAAGGCGAATGACTGCTCAGGCCGTAGCTTTTGTGGAAACAAGGTGTTATCAGAAATCTTGTAAATAATTCCGACATTTGTTTGCCTGCGTTCGCGTGGACAGGAAGCAGGCCTGAACGGCTTCCGGTTTCTTCGAGAATTTTGAGTCTTAGGTTGAAGTCCGCTTCGGCGGAACCAGAGACGGGCGCCGCTATGCCAGCTTGAACAAGCGCATCGGCTGGCCTTGCCCCCTGAGCGCCACCGGCCCTAGGTCGATCGCGTCGGCAGGGGGGAGGGGCAGCCGCTTCCAGATGGCTTCTGAAATCAGCAGCCGGGCATCGAATTCCTTGGTGGCCTGCTCGATGCGGGCGGCGAGATTGACGGTCTCGCCGATGAGGGTGTATTCCTTGCGTTCATGGGTGCCCACATTGCCGGTGACAAGCTGGCCAGCGTGCAGGCCGATACCGACACGGGTCAGCGGGATGGCGCCGCTGCGATTGAGTGCTTCGATGCGAACGAGGATGGCCCGTGCGGCGTTGAAGGCGTGGGGGATCTTTTCACTATCGTCGGCAGGTGCGCCGAATACGGCCATGAAGCCGTCCCCCAGAAACTTGTTGACGATGCCGTGGTGCGCATTGACCACGTCGATCAGTTCGCCGAACAGCGTGTTGAGATAGAGCATGACCTCGTGCGGGGTCTTGTCGGCAGCGATGCGGCTGAAACCGCGAATGTCGAGAAACATGACGCAGGCATCGCGGGTTTCGCCTTCGATGTCGAGGTTTTGCTGCAGCAGGCGCTGGGCGATCACGGGCGAGACGTGCTGGCCGAATACGCTGATGGCATGGTCGCGTTGCTGGGCATTTTCCACCGATAGCCGGATCTGCCGTTTCAGCGAGACGGTGAAGAATCCGGCCAGGAAACCGGTTGCCAGCAGCAAGACCGCCTTGACCATGTAGGCGGAAGGATCGGTCAGCATTTCCAGTCCGCCGATTGGTGCTTCGTCGCCGATATAGATGACGGCGATGAGCAGAAACTGCAAGGCGGCTACCGCGCCGCCGAACACGCAGACCCAGAAGTTCAGGTAGAGGGCCGCCATGAAGATGAAAAGCGGGTACAACATGGGCGTTGCCGAGGCCATCGCCTGCCAGGGCCCCATGGCCATGATCAGCAGCAATAGCATGATGCTAGGGACGCTGGTCTCGATCAGCACGTTCACGTAGCAGAACAGCCAGGTCGGCAGTTTGCTGCGGGAAATCAGCCGGCCGATACGCAGACGCAATACCAGTTCGTACAGCATCATGGCGCCGAACAGGATCAGGAAAGGCCAGAACAGGCCACGGATCGGATCGGCCAGCGCATCGGGCCAGGTGCCTGGAAGGTAAACCACGGCCAGCAGCAGCACGATCATCAGCGCAAAAATGCCCGCAGTCAGGCCCGTGCGCTGACGCTCGCTTTCGAGCACGCTGTGAAGAATGCCATGGTTCAAGGATGCGGCGGACATCTGGTTATGCATTGGACTCAGATCGCTTGGCTGGCTTGAACAATACATGCAAATGGTTCGCCTCACCAACGCTATCGAAGGGCTGCCGTAAGGTTGCATGAACACTGTGGTCCGTGTTCGATAGCTGCATCGACATGCCTGTGCGTTCGCTTCTGCCCGATGAAGAAGGCCGGGGAAAGCCATGTTGCCTTCTTCGTCTGACTCGCCTTCGCGAAGGCAGAAGGACAGGGGGGCGACGAACACCGCAGAGGTCGGCTACGATGCGGCTCTCACCACCGCACACAACAATTCATGTCCCGTTTCGATGCGCCGGTACTACGCAAACTTCTGGATGAACAGCCGTCGATCCTGCCGGATGTTCCCGACCTGGCCGCGATTACAACGGGCGAATTGATCGAGCTTTACGACCGTCTGTATGCGCAGGTGGAACAGCGCATGTGGGCGGCGCCTTCGCCGGCATTCGGCGCATGGCTGGCGCGCTACCAGTCGCTGTTTCGTGAACAGCAAGCCCTGATCGAACAGGCCGGGCAGGGCTTGCAGCATCATTTCCTGATCGGCGTCCCGGTCGCGGACCGGCCGGCGCACCTGCGGACCTGTCTCGAAAGCATTTACCAGCAGTGCTTGCTGTATGGCTACGGCGGGCGGGATGCCGGCGGACGCACCGCCAAGGTCACCGTAATCGTCGCTGAAGACAGCCGCGAACCGGAGAACATCGCAGCGCATCGGATGCTGGTCGAGGAATACTGCGGCAAGGGCCTGCAGGTGGAGCATTTCGACCTGCCCGAGCAATTCCGGTTGTTGCAGGCGATTTCCGAGACCGAGCGCCGGCAGGTAGAGCGGCTGCTCACCACCCAGCCGGAGGAACGCTTTTATCAGAAAGGCCAGGCGGCCAACCGCAACCTCTGCTATCTGAAAATGCGGCAGCTCACGCAAATCAAGGACCGCACGCTTTACTACCTGGTGGACAGCGACCAGTCTTTCCTGGTCAACCGTCAGAACGCCTCGGGCGAGCAGCAGGTTGCGGCGCTCAACTACTTCTACTACATCGACCGCATTTTCCGCACCGCCGACGTCCGCATGCTGACCGGCAAGCTGGTGGGCGATCCGCCGGTATCGCCGGCGGTAATGGCGGCGAATTTCCTCGACGACGTGGCCGCATTTCTCGCGCAGCTATCGAAGTGCGATCCGCATGGCGCGTGCAGCTTCCACGCAGAGGCGGCCGCACTGCCGGCTGACGCCGCATATCACGACATGGCGAAGCTGTTCGGATTCGACACGCGGGCCGATCACTACGATTACCGATGCCCGCTGGCGGACACGCACGATCACATGGCGTGCCTGGAACGGTTCGCGGACCGACTGCATGCCTTCTTCTTCGGCGAGCACCTGACGCGCAGGACCGGTTTCCACTACGCCGGATCGTTCATGGATCTGTCGCCCGCGCGGACGATCTACCCCGGCAACTACATCGTCGATTTCGACGGCCTCAAGTACATCATTCCCTTCGGCCACCTGCGCCTGCGCATGTCCGGCCCCACCGCGGGCCGCCTGATCCAGGCGGAGATCGGCGCGCGCTTCGCGTCGGTTAATCTGCCGATGCTGCACGGACGCACCGTGACCGCCGACCTGCGGGCCGAGTTCCGTCCCGGCGTGGAACGGCATCCGGACGCCGCTGTCGACATTTCGGACGAATTCGAGCGGCAGTTCTTCGGCGACCTGATGCTGTTCACCGTCGTCGCATGGCTGAAGGAAAACGACCTCGCGGGGCTATCCGATGCTACACGGCTGCAGCCGGTGGTCGATCAGGTCGAGAACGAGTTGCTCGAGCTGTATGCCGCCAAGCACCGTGCGGTGAACGACCGCATCGCCGAACTCGAGCAATGGCTCGCCGCGGCGCCGCAGGGCTGGCAGGGCTCGCCTGCGCTGGACAAGCTGGCTGCCTTCCTGCGCAACATGCGGTCGAATTTCGGCGATGCGGCGCCCGCCTGGCGACAGATTCAGAGCCGCGCGCACCGTGGCGCCCGCAAGCGGCAGATCGTCGATGCGCTGGCGAACTATCGTGACGAACGCGCGGCGTGGGATGCCTTGTTTACGCGTTGATCGCGCCGGCGAGAAGCTGCTGGCGGCAATGCCGGTAAGCCTGTGTGGCCTGTTGCAACAGGGCCGGGTCGAGTGTGATATCGGGATAGCGGCTTTGCTGGCGGATGATGTGCCCGCTTGCGATGGCGGGCGAGGAATCGCCTTTCCCGGCTGTGCCGGTCTGTGAAAACAGCTGGTAGCGTTCCGTCAGCGGCGATGCCAGTTGCAGCCACCGCCCGAGATCGTCGAGCAGGCGCCGGGTATCGTTGTGGACCCGTTCCGCATCGAAGTAGAAATACCGTTGCGGCTGTTGCCGACCGAAGGCGGCGAGCGCATGCAGGCGCTCGACATAGTAGGTCGTGGCCCCGGCCGGGTCGGCATACAGATCGTCGATGTCCTTTTTCGCAAACAGGCTGACGATGCTTTTCAGGGTGGGTTCCGGTTGCCGCAGCGCGACCAGGGTCACCGCATCGCCGAGCCCGGGCAGCGCCAGATCCAGCGTGAAATCGTTGTGCAGCAGCTTGTCGAAGAGGTAGCGGCTGCCAGGCTTCGGGTGCTCCTGCGCCGCGTAATCCCGCACCTGCCGTTCCAGGTCTGCGCCCGAGGCGTAGGAGCGATGCATTTCGTAATAGCCGTCGATTTGCGGATGCGAACCGAGTATGTGCCCCAGCAGGCTCGTATAGGCCCGCATATGGCTCAGCAGGAAGATTCGTGTGAACGGTCGGGAAGGCGCATCCGTGCCGGCCGCACCGGAGGGTGACGCGACCAGGCTATTCGGGGCGCCCGGGTTCATGATGGCTCAGCAGGCGGCTCAAGGCCTCTTTCAGCGGGCCGTCCTCGATATCGTTGCTCAGGTGCGCGAGGCCGTCCAGTGCGGCGCGTGGCAGGCCGGCTTTCTCGACCGGATGGACGTAGCGTGGCAGCAGTTCGGGGTTGACGCTGACACGCACGTTTGAAATCGTCAGCCCGTTCTTGGCTAGGCCGGCGATCAGTGCATCGGTCTGGTGGCGCAGGCGGCTGGCGCTGGCGCCGCTGTCGCAGGCGAGACTCAGCAACCCGCTTTCCCGCTGCATGACGCGGACATGCCCGGCCAGCGCGGCGGGCAGGACGCGGTCAAGCGCTGCCTGGATGCCGAGCAACTCCCGGGCATGCGTGGCAAGGCCCTGCGGCAACTGGCTGGCGAGCAGGTCGGAGAGGCTGGAAGCGCTCATGCGCGGGTTACAGTTGGCGCACGGGTTGTCCGCGCCGCTATGTTAAAATTCAAAGATTTACCGCGTTCTGCGGGCATTATCGGGTTCCTCATGCTGCAATCCCTGTTTAAGAAAATATTCGGCAGCCGCAACGACCGGCTGGTCAAACAATACCTGCAAAAGGTGAAAGCGATCAATGCGCTGGAACCGGCAATGGAGAAGCTGTCCGCCGCCGAACTGCGCGGCAAGACGGCCGAGTTCAAGTCGCGGCTGGAAAGCGGGGAGTCCCTCGACAAGCTCCTGCCCGAGGCCTTTGCCGTGGTGCGCGAGGCGTCCAGGCGGGTGCTTGGCCTGCGCCACTTCGATGTGCAGCTGGTCGGCGGCATGGTGCTGCATGACGGCAAGATCGCCGAGATGCGGACCGGCGAGGGCAAGACGCTGATGTCGACCTTGCCCGCTTACCTGAACGCACTGACCGGCAAGGGCGTGCATGTGGTGACGGTGAACGATTACCTGGCCAGCCGCGATGCGGAGTCGATGGGGCGGGTGTACGGGTTCCTCGGCCTGACCACCGGCGTCAACCTGTCGCAGATGCCGCACGACGCCAAGCAGGCGGCCTATGCGGCCGACATCACCTACGGCACCAACAACGAATACGGCTTCGACTATCTGCGCGACAACATGGTCTACCAGATGGACGAGAAGGTGCAGCGTCCGCTGGCTTTCGGCATCATCGACGAAGTCGACTCGATCCTGATCGACGAGGCACGCACGCCGCTGATCATTTCCGGGCAGTCGGAAGAAAACACCGCGCTGTATCAGCAGATGAACCTCGTGCCGCCGCGTCTGACGCGGCAAAAGGACGAGGAAGCGGAAGGCGATTATTCGGTCGACGAAAAATCGCGCCAGGTGCTGTTGTCCGAGGCGGGGCATGAGAAGGTCGAGGAAATCCTCACCGAGATGGGCTTGCTGCAACCGGGCGGCAGTCTGTACGACGCGTCCAACATCATGCTGATGCACCATGTGTACGCTGCGTTGCGCGCGCATGCGCTGTACTTCCGCGACCAGCACTACGTGGTGCAGAACGGCGAAGTCACCATCGTCGACGAATTCACCGGCCGCATGATGACCGGCCGTCGCTGGTCGGAAGGCCTGCACCAGGCGGTGGAGGCAAAGGAAGGCGTGGCGATCCAGAAGGAAAACCAGACCCTCGCCTCGATCACCTTCCAGAATTATTTCCGCATGTATACGAAGCTGTCCGGTATGACCGGCACGGCAGACACCGAAGCCTTCGAGTTCCACAGCATCTACGGCCTCGAGACCGTGGTCATCCCGACCCATCGGCCGATGATCCGCAAGGACGAGCACGACCAGGTCTATCGCACCGGGCGCGAGCGGGACCAGGCGGTGATCAATGAGATCCGGGCCTGTCATGAGCGCGGCCAGCCGGTGCTGGTGGGCACCACGTCGATCGAGGCCAACGAACACCTGTCGGGCGAACTGAAGAAGGCCGGCCTGCCGCACAACGTGCTGAATGCCAAGCAGCACGCGCGTGAAGCCGAGGTGATCGCGCAGGCCGGCATGCCGGGCGGCATCACCATTGCCACCAACATGGCGGGCCGTGGTACCGATATCGTGCTGGGCGGCAGTATCCAGAAAGAGCTGGACGCCATCACGCTGGACGAAACGCTTACGGACGCCGAGAAAACCAGCCGTCGCGACGCGCTCAAGGCCGACTGGCAGCCGCGTCACGACGCCGTGCTGGCGGCCGGCGGACTCCACATCATCGGCACCGAGCGCCACGAGTCACGCCGCGTCGACAACCAGCTGCGCGGCCGTTCCGGACGCCAGGGCGACCCGGGCTCGAGCCGTTTCTTCCTGTCGCTGGAAGACCCGCTGCTGCGCATTTTCGCCTCCGACCGCGTGGCGGCGATCATGGATCGTCTGAAGATGCCCGAGGGCGAGGCGATCGAGCATCCGTGGGTGACGCGCGCGATCGAAAACGCGCAGCGCAAGGTCGAGCAACGCAACTTCGACATCCGCAAGCAGCTGCTCGAATATGACGACGTGTCGAACGACCAGCGCAAGGTGATCTACGAACAGCGCAACGAACTGCTGGCGAGCGCCGATATCGGTGACACCATCCGCGCCATGCGCGACGACGTGCTGAACGACACCATCAGCCTGCATATCGCGCCGGGCAGCATGGACGAGCAGTGGGACGTGGCGGGGCTGGAAAAGGCCCTGGCGGCGCAGTACACGCTCGACCTGCCGCTGCAGCAGTGGCTGGACGACGACAAGACACTGAACGAGGAGGGCCTGCGCAGGAAGATCTGCAAAGCGGCCGATCAGCAGTACAAGGAGAAGCAGGCGTTGGTCGGCGTCGACGGCATGCACCAGTTCGAGCGCGCGGTGATGCTGCAAAGCCTGGATACCCACTGGCGCGAGCACCTGTCGGCGCTGGATCACCTGCGTCAGGGCATCCACCTGCGCGGCTACGCGCAGAAGCAACCGAAGCAGGAATACAAGCGCGAAGCGTTCGAACTGTTTTCCGGCATGCTGGGCGCGATCAAGTCGGAAGTCACGCAGATCACCGCCTCGGTGCAGGTGCGCGCTCCCGAGGACGTTCAGGCGGTCGAATTGCACGAGGAATTGTCCAACGTGGAATTCCAGCACCCCGGCTACGACGAGGCGCAGGACTTCGCCGAAGCTGCCGCTGCCATCGCGGCGCCGGCTGACGCCTATCCCAAGGTCGGTCGCAACGATCCCTGCCCCTGCGGCTCGGGCAAGAAATACAAGCACTGCCATGGCAAGCTGAGCTAAGGACCGGCCATGCCTTATTACGTGTTTCGTCTGGGGATGTTCAAGGTGCTCGAGAAACAGGGCGAATGGGAGACCTTCAAGGAAGCCAAGGCGCATACCAACGAATTGCGCAAGACGCTCGACCCCAAGTCCGGCGACAAGGTCAAGATGATCTTCGCCGACAACGAAATTGCGGCGCAGGAAACGCTGACGGCCGAGCGCGAGCTGGATCAGCGCCTGTCGGGTGACGACTGGTAGAGGCCGGGTTGTCTGAGTATTGGCTTGAAGCGTGACCGATGGCTGAATACAACGAAGACGCGTACAAACTGGCCAGAAAGGCCTGCATCGAGCACAGCTGCCCGTTCGAACGCGCCTTGCTGTCGCGTTGCGTGAGTTGTGGCCGCTCGCGCAAGCTGAACCTGGCCGAGCGCGAGGCAATTGCCTGTGGTGACCCCGGGGTGCGCGAATTCTGTCTGACCTTCTATCAGGCGCTGCATGAAAACGCGCAGTTTGCGTTGAGAACCAGTCCTGACGCACCGTGGCCATTCGGCAAGGAAATCCGCGCCCAGTGTGGCGGCGTGCGCGGCTTGTCCGCCGTGCTCGACGGCCCCGGCGACGAAACCACCGATGTGGCCACCGCCGTGCTCGAGGGCAGGAAACGCTACACCAGTTGCGACCGGTTTCCCTACTCTGAAATCATGCGTGCGGTGGTGCATTACGAGCCGCGCAAACGGCGTCCGTAACGCAAGATCGGCAGGCGGAACTTGAATGCCCCTGCAAGAGTCGTTTGGAGGGTGCACTCATTTGCATGCTCTGGCGTGGGCGACCTGCGGCCGCTCCCCTTGACCCCGTTACCCCCATTTGGAAGGGCGCTACAAAATGAAAAAACTGATTCTGGTGATTGCAATTGCGCTGACCAGCGTCCCGCCGGTTCATGCAGCGCCGGCCACGCCAGCCACGCCCGCGGCCAGCGCAATGAGCGATGGCGTGGTGCGCAAGATCGATGCGCCGAACGGCAAGATCACCCTCAAGCACGGTCCCATCGCCAACCTCGACATGCCGGGAATGACGATGGTGTTCCGGGTGCAGTCGCCAGCGCTCCTGAAATCGCTCAAGCCCGGCGATGCGGTGAAATTCCACGCCGAGAGCATCGACGGCGCGCTGACGGTGACGGCGATCCAGGTCGCGAAATAGGGGTAGCAAACGCTGAGCCGACAGGCCAAAACTGTCGGATGATTCGAGCGCCAAGAACGGCGGATCGCTGCCCAGAGCCCCTCGTCTCAAGTCTCGTCAGGCGTCCTTGGCCGGGTCGGAACCCTGCCTGAAATGCAGGGTGGCGACGAACCCATGACCGCCATCCGCGCGCAGCAGCCCATCGCCCAGTTCGAGCCGGGCGTTCGACAGGGCGGCGATGCGGGCGACGATCGAGAGGCCCAGTCCGCAACCCTCATGCTCGACCTCGCCACGCACGAAGCGTGAGATCAGGTGCGCGCGCAGGGCGGGGGCCACACCCGGACCATCGTCCGCAACAGTGATTGCGCAGCCCGCAGCATCATGCGCGAGGCTCACCCGTATCTGCGCGCCTTCGCCGGCATAGCGCAGGGCATTGTCAACCAGGTTGCGCAGCGCAATCTGCAGCCAGGCCGCGCTCACCACGACTGTGCATCCCGGGCTCACGTCGACGGTCAGGGATTGCTTCTGCAACTGTGCCTGCGGCAACGAGCCGGCACAGACCTCTGCGATGATTTCGGCCGGATCCAGCGGCAGCTGCCGGGTCTGATTGGCCGGATCGACACGCGCCAGCGTCAGCAATTGCTCGACCAGATGCGTCATGCGGTCGACGCCCGCCATCACCTGCATCAGTGCGCGTTGTCGGCTGTCGGCTGTCTGCGCACGCAGCGCCACCTGCGCCTGCACCTTCAAGGCGGCCAGCGGCGTACGCAATTCGTGCGCGGCATCTGCCGTGAAGCGGCGTTCATTGTCGAACGCCTCGTTGACGCGCCGGACCAGGGCGTTGAGGGCATTGCGCAAGGGCGCGATTTCGTTCGGCAGTGCATCCGTTTCGTCGAGGGGCGCCAGCGCCTGCGCATCCAGCGCGCCAACCTGTCGAACCACCCCATCGACGGGTCGCAGCGTGCGGCCGACGACCCACCAGACGGCCAGCGCCATCAGCGGCAACGCCAGCACGGCGGGCACCAGCAGTGATATTCCGATTTCGCGCGCCAGTTTTTCGCGCGAGGCATGGGCCTGCCCGACCACGACGCGATATTCGGCATCGCCATCCTGCGTCGCATAGAATCGCCAGCGGGCGCCCTGGTGCAGGTGCTCGCTGAAGCCCAGAGACGTGCCCGTCTGCAGCTCGGCATGCCCTGGGGACGTTACCAGTCGTTGCGTTTCACCCTCATCGGTGTGCCAGATCTCGAAGGCGAGGGGAACCGGGTGGCGTTGGGCGTGCTCATGCAGTTCTTTGACGAAATGGTCGACTTCGCCGCCTGCAGCCATGGCCAGCAGGGTCTCCGCCACCTGCTTCAGTTGATTGTCGAGAAGTTCGTCGGCCTCGCGGTGCGCCCGCTGGTAGACGACCAGGCTGGACAGCAGCCAGATGACCGCCACGGAACTGGTCAGCAGCCACACCAGCCTGCGGCGCAACGAGTAGGCGCGCGCTGCAGTCATGTCGGCGAAGCGGTGGCCGACGCCATGTAGCCGACACCTCGCACCGTGCGGATCAGGTCGTTGCCGAGCTTGCGCCGCAGGTAATGGATGTGGACTTCGAGCGCGTTGCTCTCGACCGCATCGTTCCAGCTGTAGAGCTGCTCTTCCAGTGTGCGCCGGGTCAGCACGCGCTCGGCGTTCTGCAGCAGCAGATGCAGGAGGTCGAATTCGCGCGGGGTGAGTTCAACCGGCTGGCCGGATCGCATGACCGTGCGGGCCGCCGGGTTGAGTTCGATGTCGCCCACCGTGATGACCGGCTCCGGGCGACCGTGGGCGCGCCGCACCAGCGCGCGCAACCGGGCGGCTATCTCGTCGAGATCGAAGGGCTTCAGTACATAGTCATCGGCGCCCAGGTCGAGTCCGCGCACCTTGTCTTGCAACTGATCGCGCGCGGTGAGGATCAGCACGGGCGTCGCGTCATGGCGCCCGCGCAGCCATTGCAGCACCGACAAGCCGTCGCGTTTCGGCAATCCCAGATCGAGCACCACGGCGGCAAACGATTCGGTCGACAATGCGGCTACCGCCGCTTCGCCGTCGCGCAACCAGTCGACGGCATAGCCGGCCTGCGACAAGCCCGCCTGCAGGCCGTCGCCCAGCAGGCGGTCATCTTCAACCAACAGTATGCGCATGGCTTCGCTTCATTTATTTCGGAATCCTGACCGAATCGTCGTCGAACAGGCCCTGTTCCGCTTTCTGATGGCAGGCCGCGCAGTTGGCTGCGGATCCTACCGACTTGCGCGACCAGGTTGCAGGCCGCACTTCGTCGTGCTTGTGCGCGAACCAGCGGGTTTCGGTGAGCCGCAACGGTGCGGCTTTCGCGTCCATCCCCTGCATCACCCTGCGACCCATCTGGCTGGTGCCGGAATCGGCGGCATTGGCCTCCAGGAATTTCAGGATATCAGCCTGGATGGCCGGATCAAGGCTGGCGTTCTCGCCGAAATGCCGGTCGAGGTCGCCCATCAGGCGTCGCCACGATGCCCGCGGCAGGAAAGCCGGCGCGTAGGCGATATGGCAACTCGAGCATTCCTGCTGCCAGTTCTTGTTCTTCAGCCGCGGCAGCACGTAGTCACCACCGTCGCCGCGCGCCTCGCCCGACGGCAACGAAAAGGCCAGCACGCTGACTACGCCAACCGTCGTCAATACACCGATACCCCGAAGAAAATAATTCATGATGTGCTCCTTACTTGACCTGGCTCAGCCAGAAAATGAAATCGCCCTTTTCCTGTGCGCTGCATTCGCGCTGCAGGACATCCTGACAATTGCGCCGAAACCATTTCTCGACCTTGGCGGCATCGGTGAACCGTTCCCGGTTCGCTGCCGGCGCGAGCGGCTCGATGCGCTTGCCGACACGGGTTTGTCCAGGCTGTGTCGGGCTTTTGGTATGACAGCTGGCACAACTGACTGGCTGGGCGTTGCGCCCCGGATGGTCGGTGCGGTAAAGGGCGTCGCCGCGTGCAGCCGACAAGGCCGATACCGGGATGCCTGCTTCCTGCGCGTAGCGCGCCATCAGGCTGGCGGGCGTCTCGGCAGCCAACGCGACGGCCGACGCCATGCCCAGCATCGCCAGGCCGCCGAGGAAGAAGCGTTTAGTCATGGGGCACCCCGCTTTCAGCGTGGCGGTACTGCTTGCCGGTGAGCATGCTCTGCGCCACGCGCTCGCCACGCAGCTGGTGAAAGACCAGCGCCGCCATGTGCAGGCCGATGAAGCCGAGCATCAGGACGAAACCGGCCTCATGCGGTTCGCCCAGCACATCCTCCAGCCAGCTTGCGTTGCCGAGCCAGCCGGCGAGGGGCCCGGTCTGGAACTCGCTGGCGGCGAGCCCCAGTCCGGTAGCGACCATTAGCGCCATCACGCCGTAGGCAAACAGGTAGGCCAGGCTGGCAATGGCGTCGTGGCCGAAACGGCGGGCATCCGGCAGGCGCAGGTTCCTGAGGCTGGATTTCCAGACGGTGGGGTGCCACAGGTCGCGCCAGCGCGCGCTGGCCGGCCCCACAAGACCCCACAGGATGCGGGTCAGCAAGCCAGCCGACAGGACATAGCCGCTCAGAATGTGCAGGTTCCACAGGGCCTTTTCGTAGGGACCGTGCTCGAACCAGTCGGCCAGCTGGCTGGTGACGATGAGCGCGATGATGGCCACCCCGATGGTGGCGTGCAACAGCCTCAGCAGCGGGTCGTACACCCGGCGGGCCTGGGGATTGGATTGTGACATGGTGGTCTCCTTCCGACTTGGGATGAGACCACTTTAGAGAGCTTGTCTTAGGGCAAGCTTAAGCTGTCATCATGGGGTGGGCTGCATGACCTTGTGTTGCAGCAGGCCGTCGCGCGCCCGTGTCGCGGCCGTCTGATAGGCGGCGATCGCACGATCCACGAGGCGGTCGGGCTGCGGAGCCGGGGCCACGATTTCCATCTGCTCGTTCAGTCGCCAATTCTCGATCTTATGTCCCGGACGCAGCACCACCAGCTGGTGGGGGGTCAGAAAGCCGAGCATCTGATAGGTGGCGATGAAGGCGCGCCCGTCATCGGGATAGGTGCGCAGCACGCTGCGGCCCATGAACTGCGTGTGCTCGGGCAAACCCAGCAGGTCGAGAATGGTGGGTACCAGGTCGATCTGGCTGGCGAGCCGGGCGTCGGTGTGCGGCTTCAAATGTGCAGGGGAATAGAGGATCGCGGGGATGTGGTAGTTCTCCGGCGGCAGGCTGGTGCGGCCCTTGCTCGATGCGCAGTGGTCGGCCACCACGACGAACAGCGTGTCCTTGAACCAAGGCTTGCTGCGCGCCATTTCGATGAAACGCCCGAGCGCGTAGTCTGAATATTTCACCGCACCCTGGCGGCTGCGATGCAGGTCGATGCGGCCATCGGGGAAGGTGAACGGCGTGTGATTCGAAGTCGTCATCAGATGCATCAGGAAAGGCTGGCCGCTGGCGGCATCGCGATCCATTTGCTCGAGTGCGTAGTCGTAGAGGTACTCATCGGCCAGCCCCCAGATATTGCCGAAACCCCGATGCCGCTGCGGGAACTGGTTGCGGTCGATGGTCTGGTAATGGTTGTTGCCGAAATAAACGTCCATGTTGTCGAAACGCGCGTAGCCGCCGTACATGAAGCGATTGATGTAGCCATGATCGGCCAGTACCGCCCCCAGTGTTTCCAGGTTGTCATTGTTCTTGCGCCACATCATCGAGTGGCCGGGCAGGGGCGGAATGGCAAGCGACGTGGCCTCCAGCCCGCGCACGGTGCGGTTGCCGGTCGCCCGCAGGTTGGAGAGGAACAGACCCTGGGTCGCCAGCCGGTCGAGATGCGGCGTGAGATTCTGGGTGTCGCCGCCGTAGCTCATGTAGCTGGCGGACAGGCTTTCCATGGTGATGATGACGACATTGCGGGGGGGCGTTGCGGAGACGATGCGCGGCATGGTTTCGGCAGACCAGGGCGGAAGCTGCGGCAGCGTCGAATAGAACTCGAAATAATCGATTTCGTTGTTTCTGAACGCGTAGCCGAAGCTGTACAGGCCGTTGGACGAGAGCTCCAGCTGGTATTCGTTGGCGCCATGGCGGGCCTCGATCGACCACACCCATGACAGACCGATGGCGATCGCCACACTCGCCAGCCACACGGCGACGCGGTTGCGGCGCGGTGCGGCAGGGGTCGCGGCGCGCACCAGCCAGTTGCGGCTCGCCCACACCACTGCCAGGGTGACAGCGGCGAGTATGCTCAGCAGGGTGCCCACCGGGAAGCTCTCGCGGATGTTGCCGATGACTTCGTTGGTGTAGATCAGATAGTCCACGGCGATGAAATTGAAGCGAACCCCAAATTCGTCCCAGAAAAACCATTCCGCCATCACGCCAAAGCCCATGGCATAGAAGCCGACTGCGGCGGTCACCAGGATCAGACCGCGCCGGATGCGGCCGGCGCCCGTCAGCTTGCGGGTGCCGAGTGCACTTTCCAGCAGCAGCACGGCGGGCACGAACACGGCGAGGGTGACCAGGTCGAAAGCCAGACCGACGCCCAGCACGGCGGCAGCCGAAGGCAGGTCGAACTGCGCTGCATGCCAGGTCTGGCCCATCAACACCAGACGCAGCCCGGTATGCAGCATCAGGAATACTGCAGCCATCCAGGCTGTGAGTGGATAAGCCGCAGCGAGCGCAGCTATTGAACGAATGCGCGAAGACGTGTTGAAATGCATGGAATTTCCTGATTGACTGCTGGCAGGGTCGCAGCCGGTTCTTAAGACAATCTTAAGGGTCGACAGGCATGATGCCGCTTTTGCCGGTCGGCGCACCTTAAGACCCGACCCGCGCCCTTGCATTCTACCTGCATATATTTTGACCCTGACCCTGCCTTACCGTTCCCTCCGTTTCCTGATGCTCTGGCTGTTCGTCGCCCTGCAGGCGATGGCGCCGTTCATCCACGCCCACGCCGGCGCGGTGCGGGTCGATCACGGCGGCTTCTTGCATCTCCATCAGGGTATGCAGGACGATGTCACCTACCAGGCGATGGCGGCCGATGATCACGGTGCAGAAGTCGCGGTGGAGCAGGGCGCGCGTTTGCGGGAGAGCACTTTCGATGCGATCGCCGAAGCGCCGCCTGTCCCCTGCTTGCGATTGTTGCGCGCTGCACTGGCGACCCGGCCTGGCGCAGATCTCCCGTTACCGCCTCTCCTGATCTCCCTCAATTCCGAGCACACGCTTCCCCACGCCCTGGCCCCGCCCGCTGCCTGATCGCCTATCGCGGCGCGCTGTTCCTGCTGCGCGCCTGCCTGCTGTTTATTGCATTTGGAGATCAAGCATGGCTGCTGTTTTTTTTGCCACCCCCTTCGACAGGCTGATGTCGGGCCTCATATTGGCGCTGCTCGGCGTCTCCCCTGTTCTCGCAGCTGACGTTCTGCCGCTGACCGCTGCCCAGAAGAAGAACCTCGGCATCGTCACCGTGGCCGCCGCCACGCAAGCCACCAGCCCGGCGCTCACTTATCCGGCGCGGGTCACCCTGCCGCCTGCCAGCGTGCGTATCATCGCTGCCGCCGGTGCGGGCCTGGTTACCCAGCTTCATGTCCAGGCGGGCGATACGGTCAAACGCGGCGCACCGCTGGTCACCCTGTCGATGCCCGGCCTGGCCGAGGCGCAGAATGCCCTCACCCAGGCGCGGCTGAAAGCGCAACTTGCGGCCAGCAACGCGGCCCGCGACGAAAAACTCTTTGCCGAAGGCCTGATCGCAGAGTCGCGCCTGCGTGCATCGCAATCGGAACTGCAATCGGCAAACGCCAGTCTGGTGGCGGCGCAAACCACGCTGGCCATGCTGGGGCAAGGTAAGGTGTCGGGCAGTACGATCACGCTGACCGCGCCAATTGCCGGCGTGGTGCTGGAAAGTTCGATCGAGCCGGGCGAGCGCGTGGATGCCGGCATGGCGCTGCTGAAAGTCGCCGATCTGGCCAGGCTGTCGCTGGAGATTCCACTGTCGACGGCACAGGCACGCCAGGTTGCCGTTGGGCAAGCGGTGACGGTAACGGGTAGCCCGGCCCATGGCCGCGTCACCACCCTGCTGCCGCAGCTCAGTGCCTCGCAGAGCGTCCTGGTGCGCGCCAGCCTTGTCGATCCACAGAAGCTGCTGCGGCCTGGCCAGTCGGTGCAGGTCGCCATCACCGGGGCGCAATCGTCGACGGGGCTGACCCTGCCAACCGCCGCGCTGGTGTGGCAGGCGAGCGCAGCCTATGTGTTTGTCGAAACCTCGCAGGGCTTTGTCCCGACACCGGTTCAACTGATACGTCAGAACACCAGCCAGGCGGAAGTCGCCGGTCTTGCTGCCGGCAGCCGTGTCGCGGTCAAGGGCGTGGCCGCGCTCAAGGCGCAATGGTTGGGGGATTAGGTCATGCTCAATACCCTGATCGAATTCGCGCTCGCGCGTCGCTGGCTGATGCTTGCCTTTGCGCTGGTGCTTGCCGGACTGGGTGTGCGCGCGTATCAGCAGATACCGATCGATGCCTTTCCTGACGTTTCGACCACCCAGGTCAAGCTGATCCTGAAAGCGCCCGGCATGACCCCGAAAGAGGTCGAGGCACGCATCACCCAGCCGATCGAAACCGAGTTGCTGGGCATTCCAAACCAGACCATCCTGCGCAGCCTGTCGAAGAATGCACTTGTCGATATTACGGTCGATTTCAAGGAAGGCACCGACATCTACTGGGCACGCCAGCAGGTGGCGGAACGCTTCGCCAATGTGAAAGGCGATCTGCCTGACAACGTGTCGGGCGGACTGGCGCCGATTTCCACGCCGCTGTCCGAACTCTTCATGTTCACCATCGAGGGGCCGCTCACGCTGGCCGAAAAACGTACCCTGCTGGACTGGACGGTGCGGCCGCAATTGCGCGCCATCCCCGGCGTGGCAGACGTCAACTCGCTCGGCGGCCGCGTCGCCACCTTTGCCGTCAGCCCCGACCCGGCAGCACTGGTCGCGCGTGGCGTGACCTTGGGTGAGCTGCGCACGGCGCTGGAAACCAACACGCGCAACGATGGGGCCGGCCGCGTCAGCGAAGGCGAGGAAACCTGGGTGGTGCGCGTCAACGGCGGAGTGAACTCGCTGGACGACCTGCGTCACATCGGGGTCAAGGATGTGGGTGGCGTAGTGGTCACTGTCGGCGATGTCGCGCGCGTGGAACTGGGCGAAATGACCCGCTACGGCGCGGTCACGCAGAACGGCGAAGGGGAGGCGGTGGAAGGCCTGGTGATCGGGCTGAAAGGCGTGAACGCCGGCGAGCTGATCAAAAACGTCAAAACGAAAATCGCCGAGATTCAAACCACCCTGCCCCAGGGCGTGACAATTTCAACGTTTTACGATCGCGCGCAACTGGTCGACCGCGCAGTCGGCACCGTGAGCAAAGCGCTGCTGGAAGCCGCGGTGCTGGTGGTGATTCTGCTGATTCTGTTCCTCGGCAACCTGCGCGCCGCGATTGTGGTGGCACTGATTCTGCCGCTTTCGGTGCTGGCCACCTTCGTTCTGATGCGCCAGTTTGGGCTATCCGCCAATCTGATGAGTCTGGGCGGCCTGGCAATTGCGATCGGCCTGCTGGTCGATGCTGCCGTGGTGGTGGTTGAAAACATTGTTGCGCACCTCGCACACGATCCGGAGAACACCAGTGAAACGCCGTTGCAGCGCGTGCTGTGGGCGACACAGGAAGTCGCCAGCCCGGTGACTTCCGGCATTGCCATCATTGCCATCGTGTTCCTGCCGCTGCTGACGCTGGAAGGGCTGGAGGGCAAGTTGTTTACCCCGGTCGCGCTGACCATCGTGTTCGCGCTGGCGGCATCGCTCCTGCTCGCGTTCACCGTGATTCCGGTGCTGGCCTCGATGCTGCTCAAGCAGGCCGCGCACGAGGATCCCTGGCTGTTGCGCAAGGCACAGGGCATCTACACGCGGCTGCTGGACGCCGCGCTGGCGCGTCCGAAAATCGTTTATGTCAGCGCGGGCGTGCTGATGCTGGCTGCTGTCGGCGTGTACCCGCTGATCGGCAAGACGTTCATGCCGACGATGGACGAGGGAGACATTCTGGTGCAACTGGAAAAGTTGCCGTCGATCAACCTGGAAGAGGCGATTGCGCAGGATCTGCGGGTGCAGCAGGCATTGCTGAAAAACCTGCCGGAAATCCGTCGTATCGTCGCCCGCGCCGGATCCGACGAACTCGGGCTCGATCCGATGAGCCTCAATGACACGGATTCCTTCCTTGTATTGAAGCCGATGGCGGAATGGCGTCGCGCGGACAAGGAATGGCTGACCGAGCAAATTCGAACTGTGGTCGACGGCTTCCCGGGCATCGCCTACAACTTCACGCAACCGATCGACATGCGGGTATCGGAAATGCTGACCGGCTCGCGCGGAGACGTCGCGATCAAGATTTTCGGGCCGGATCTGGACACGCTCAACCGGCTGGCCGGGGAGATCTTCAGCGTGGTCGATAAAGTCCCCGGCGCATCCGATGTGTACACCCAGCAGAACGAGGGGGTGCAATACCTGCAGGTGGAAATCGACCGTGATGCGGCCGGCCGCTTCGGGCTGTCCGCCGAAGATGTCGCCTTGCTGCTGCGCACGCAGCTCGAAGGCGAGATCATCGGTTCGATCCAGCAGCAGGGCCGGCGCATCCCGCTGCAGTTGCGGGGCCCCGCCGGCATGCGCGAGTCGCCCGACGCGCTGCAGGCGATTCGCCTGACGCTGGCGGACGGCCGTGTCATCAGCCTCGACCAAGTGGCTGTCCTGCAACGCACGACCGGGCCCGTGGCGGTCAAACGCGAGAACGCGGCGCGCTTCACCGTGGTGCAGAGCAACGTCGTCGGGCGCGATCTGGTCAGCTTTGTCGAAGAGGCAAAAACCGCTGTCTCCGCACAGGTCAAGCTGCCTTCCGGTTACAGCGTGACCTGGGGCGGCCAGTTCGAGAACCAGCAGCGCGCCGCGCAACGGTTGATGATTGTGGTACCGGTGGCGCTGCTGCTGATTGGCATGTTGCTCTATGTCACCTTTGGCGATTTCCGCCAGGCAGTGCTGGTGATGATGAACGTGCCGCTGGCGCTGATCGGCGGCATCCTGGCGCTGTGGGCATCGGGCGAGTATCTGTCGGTGCCCGCTTCGGTCGGATTCATCGCCCTGTTGGGCATTGCGGTGCTGAACGGTGTGGTGCTGGTCAGCCATTTCAACCAGTTGCGCAACCGTGGCCTGCGGGGAAATGCCGTGGTACGCGACGGGGCGCTACGCCGCCTGCGCCCGGTCCTCATGACCGCCAGCATCGCCGCCTTCGGCCTGGTACCGCTGCTGTTCGCGACCGGTCCCGGCTCGGAAATCCAGCGCCCGCTCGCCATCGTCGTCATCGGCGGCCTGGTCAGCGCCACACTGCTGACACTGGTGGTGCTGCCGCTGCTCTATCGCCAATTCATTCTGAAAGGAGCGCGCGCATGAATGCCGTGAACAAACTGAGCCTGACATTGGCGCTGGTGTTTTCCGCGCTGCCGTTTTCCACCCCGGTCCAGGCGGATTATCTGCCCGATCCCAAGGCGGCCGAAGCCGCGTTGTGGGCATCGTCCATGGTGGCGCAGGCACGCGGCGAGTTCGCTGCGCAATCATTGAAAAGTGAGGGTCTTCAACAAGGACGCAGCGAATGGAAAGTGGACGCCGAGGTGGACCAGCGCCGCATCCAGACGACGCCGAGCGATCGCCAGACCGAATGGGGATTGGCGCTGTCGCGGCCGATCCGCATGCCGGCCCGCGCCGAGGCCGACCGCGCGCTGGCCGGCGCGCTGAACGCGCACGCCGAGGCGAGCCTGGGGGAGGCTTTGCACGAGTCCGGGCGGCAGTTGCTGGCGCTGTGGTTCGACTGGCTGAATCAATTCGGCCAGTCGAAACGGTTGCAGGCGCAGATCGAGCTCGCCGAGCAGCAACTGGCGACTGTAAAGGCGCGCATCCGGCTGGGCGAGGCGCCGCGCGCCGAGCGCGTCAACGCCGAAGCCGCGCTGGCACAAGCCAGGCTGCAACAGCAGCAGGCGGAGACGCGCGCGCAGCAGGCACGCAACCGGTTGCGGGCACAGTATCCCGGCTTGCCACTGACGGTGGACGCAGCGCTGCCTGATCCCGCGAAGCCGGACGGCTCGGTGGACGAATACGTCAACGCGGTGCTTGAACACAATCATGAGTTGTTCCGCGCGCGTCGCCAGGCTGATGTCCTGCAGGCCGAAGCGCGACAACTCGCCAAGCATCGCAGCGTTGATCCCACTGTCGGCGTGTTCTACCGAAATGAAATGGGTGGTAATGAGCATGTGCTGGGCGTGGGCGTGGGGTTGACCCTGCCGGGGGAGGCGCGGCGCACTGATCAGCAGGCTGCCGAACAGCTCGCCGCCACTGCGCAGGATGCGGCCATCCGCCTGGAACAGCGTCTGCGTCACGAGGCACGCGCGGATTTCGAAGCGGCGGTCGCAGAGGCGGACAACTGGCAGCAGGCCGATCGCGCAGCGAAGGCACTGGCGGAAGCGGCAAGACTGGCCGCGCGCGCCTACAGCCTGGGTGAAGGCAGCCTGGATCCGGTGTTGGTCAGCCGCCGGCTGGCGCTGGAAGGGGATCTGATGGCGCAACAGGCGCAGTTGAGTGCGTTGTCGGCGCTCGCCCGGTTGAAACTGGATTCGCACCAGTTGTGGCCGCTGGACGTGGATGCAGACGGCCTGCATGCGCATCCGTAGGAACAGGAATCAGCTTGAGTGCCCTGGAGGCAGAGGGGCTGCTTGACGACAATCACCCCGCTCAGGGGGTGGCCGGGGTTGCAGCGGGTGCGGTCGGTGCCGGAGTCGGGACGGGGGAGGATGCAGCAGCAGGACTCATGCGTCGCGCCTCTTCCTGCATCGCGGTGATCTGCTCGGGTTTCAGCTGCCATACCAGGCTGTCGCGTGCCTTGGCGGCCGCCTCCACGCCCTGCGCCGCTGCAAGGTTGAACCACAGGTAGGCGCGCGCCTTGTCGACCGGCGTGCCGGTGCCATAGCGGTAGAGTTCACCCAGGCTGTATTGCGCCTTGGCATACCCGCGCTGGGCAGGCTTTTCGATCCAGTTGAAGGCCGCGTGGTAATCCTGCACCACTCCACGTCCTTTCAGCAGCATCAGGCCGTAATGATATTGCGCTTCTGCGAGACCCTGCTTGGCGGCCAGTTCAAACCACTTGGCGGCTTCCCTGTCGTTCTGGATCACGCCGTCGCCTTCGGCGTAGCGCAAACCGAGTTGCAATTGCGCTTCGGCATCGCCCTGCGCGGCCCGGGCATGGGGCAGTTGTTCGGGCGCTTGCGGAGCAGACAGACCCGAATGCGGATCCAGCGCGAGCCACGCGGTCACACCGACCATTGCAGCGACTGCGGTCAGCAACAGCAGGGGCTTGAACGGGCTGAATACAAAAAAGCGATGGTGGCATTTGCGGCAGCGCAGTGGCTTGCTCCACAACATGTGGCGTATGCCATCGTATGCATGCAGCGAAGTACTGCGGATCCGGTCGCTTCCGCAATGAGGACAGACCGGCGCCATGACGGGGCTCAGCGCGACTGCGCGACCATGAAACCGACAGCGCGCGTGCCGTAGGCCAGCAGCGAGGTCGCTGTGAGCATGAGCAGGAAGAGCGCGTTTCTCACCTTGGTCTTCTGGGCCGAGTGTGGTTTACAGCTTGCCACCCGCTTCAATGACCAGATAGCCCACGGCATTGGCCAGATCGGCATCGGGCAGGTCGGCATTGCCCCCCTTGGCCGGCATGCCACGAATGCCCTTGAGGGCATGGTCGAGCAGCATCGGGTAGCCCTGGCTCAAGCGGGCAGACCACGCTGCCTTGTCGCCTGCCTTGGGTGCGCCTGCCACGCCGGTGGAGTGACACACGGCACAGTGGGCATCGTATACGAGCTTGCCCTTGGCCGGATCAGGCTGGGCAGCCGATGCAGGTTCTGCCGCCGCGGGCGGCGTTGCCGCGGCAGCTGCAGCCACCGCGGCGGGCGCCGCTTCCGGTGCCTTGAAGCTGGCGCCGGCGGAGTTCGCCATGTAGGCGACAGCGCGGGCGACTTCCACATCGGACAAATCGCCGTCACCGCCGCGCGCGGGCATCTGGCGGATGCCCTCGATCGCGTGCTTGATGAGGGTGTCGTAGCCTTGCTTGATTCGCGGACCCCAGTCGCCCTTGTTGTCGAACTTCGGCGCGCCCAGGGCGCCTGCAGCGTGACACGAGGTACAGACCGCGTCATAGACTTCCTGGCCGGATTTTTCGACCTTGGGGGCATTGGCATCGACTGCGGCCAACTGCGCCAACGGCTTGATGCGTGCAAGCGTCGCTTTTTGCGCGGCCTCGCTGGAGACGTCCGGCTTGTGGCTTTCCTGGATGCTCAGCACCAGCTGGACGACCAGGAATATAGCCAGCAGGGGAGCAAGCAGCCCTGCGACGACGGAAATAATGACTTCCTGCGGGGTGGCTTGGGGCATCTTGGCGTTCGAATCGGCCATGAGAATGTTCCTTGGGGGGAGGGATCAAAACCACGGATTATAAGGAAAGCGCCCCCCGCAGGAAAGGGCGGCGCGTGCGCGGCGGATGGACGATAGGCGGCAAACCGGCTATGCTTCGCCGTCCAAAAGAGTCGACCAGACTCCAGGCGCCCGTAGCTCAGCTGGATAGAGTACTGCCCTCCGAAGGCAGGGGTCGTGCGTTCGAATCGCGCCGGGCGCGCCATAAAATCAAATACTTACGAGCCGAACTAAAATCGACGGCGCGTAAGGGTAATCGCATCGTAAGCAGCCGGGCCTTTTTTTCACAAAGTAAGAGGCAAAAAGAAATGCCCCGGTCAGGCCGGGGCAAACACGCAAAGCGGGAACGCTATAGGGCGTTGTTGGTCTTGGCCGATATCCTGCTTGCCTCTAGTAATCTTCCACCATCGACTTGTGGCTTGATCGTTTGTGGCCAATCACCAAATTTTTTACGGCCGGCACACCACTTAGATATGTCGCAATCGCTTTGAGATCAACTCCAGATTGGTATTTCAATCCATTGTCGATCATTTCCGCCATCAGGCCGCCTACATAGTCACCGTCAGGTCGCAGGCCGGTCTTGAGGTACTCCAGAAGGTCGGCGGTTTTCCATTTTCCGATTCCAGTATTGGGTTCGGGGGTTATGTTGGGGATGTGGACGCCTTCCGGCCCGTGATTGGTTCCAGCTAATGCCATTTTAATGTCGAGCCCGCCGAGTGCATTACGCTCGGTGTGGCATTCGTTGCAATGCCCAGGTCCCCTTACGAGATATGCACCACGATTCCATTCGACCGACTTGGCAGGGTCAGGCTGATAGGGGCCACGCTTGAAAAATAACCATTTCCAAACGGTAAGCAAGGGCCTGAACCGCAAATACCAGGGCAATTGATGGAGTTTGTTGGCTTGCCTTACCGGAGCGGCCTGCTTCATGTAAGCCCATAGCGCCTGAATGTCCTGATCACTGAGATTGGTGTAGGAGGTATAGGGGAAACTCGGGTAATAGTTCGCGCCATCAGGTCTTCTGCCTTCGCGAAGCGCGCGCCGGAAATCGTTCTCGCTCCAACCGCCAATTCCTGTTTCCTTGTCAGGGCTGATGTTCGGCGTGTAAAAAATGCCCAAAGGAGTTCCTAGTTCCACACCTCCAGCCATGGGTTGACTACCATTCTGTTGGGCGGTATGGCAGTTTTCGCAACCGGCCATGCGGAACACTTCCTGACCATGAGCAACCATGTCCAGGTGGGGTTGCGCGAGAGCGCTACCCGCTGACATGAGCAGCCCTGCATAAAGAAGCAGCGGAGCCTTGTTCATTACTTCCGGAACTCCTTGTGACACGACTTGCATGCCTCGGACAGTGATTTGAAGCTCGCGTCGACGTTCTTCCCCGTCGCTGCTGCCTTGGCGAACTCGGTGGCCTTGGCTTCCGCATCGTGGGCGCGGCTCTCAAACTCGTCACGTTTAGTCCAAACTTCTGGCAAAGCGTCACTGTCCTGGCTTTGTGAACCGACCGGAAATAGACTGGACAAACCGTGGTTGAGAGAGGCGAGGGCCTGCGCATAACCCTTTAGTTGGGGATCAAAAGGGACCTTTTTGTTGATAATGGCATTGGTGGCTGACATCAAGCCGCCATTAGATTCCATGACATTTTTTCGGTACTTAATCATGTCGTCCGGAGTTGCTGCCTGGCTGTTTGCGGTCAACAGGACGGACATGGCCATGCCAACCAGATAAGGCATACGGGTCATTTGAAATTCCTTTATTTAATGTTGCCGAGGTATTGAATCAGAGCGGAGCGTTGGTTCCGAGCTTCAAGCCCGTCATACTTCATCTTGGTTCCAGGCACCATCTTTCGCGGATAGGTCAAATATTGGTCGAGGTCTTCCTGGGTCCAGACCAAATTGGCCGACTTCATGGCATCAGAGTACTCATAGCCATCGACGCTGCCTGACTTTCGGCCCACCACCCCGAACAAACTGGGGCCTTTTTTGTTCTTGTCCTTGAGGACACTGTGGCATTCGGCGCATTGTTCTTCGAACACATCCTTGCCCGAATCGTCTGCCGGGGCAACCCTGATCAAGGCAGCCCAGAGAAGACCAACAAGCACGCATCCTCGAAGCAGATTCTTTGCTTTTTTCATGTTCCTCTCCCGTTCAGAACGCGGTCCAGATGAAGGCATATGTGGTGTTGTTGTCGCTAGCGTTAGCACTGCTGCCGTCGAACTTCGAATAGCCGGTGTATTGCAGGCCTACACGAACGTTCGCCCAGGGCGCACCCCAAGAGCCTTCCTTGCCGAACGGTGTCCAGTCAGCCTGCAAGATGTATCCGTTGCTGTCCGCGTCACTGGCATTTCCGTTTATTCGGAACAGTCCGGCGTTCAAACCATAGGTTTGGTCGTAGTAATAGGAGCCTGCGATATCAAAGCGATCCAGGTTGTACTTGTTGCCGGAATCAGTAGCTCCAAGGGTTTGTCGCTCATGGATGTATGACGAATTTGCAGTGAAGATATGCTTGCGCGTGCCAAGGAACTGATAGCTTGCATCCACTCCGATATCATCATATTTGTCGGATCCTGTTCCATCTGTCGGTCTGAGGCTTGCATTCATCCCGACAAGACCAATCGAATACGCATCCTTGTGGTTGTCCTTGATGTAGGCGAGTCGCCAGTACGGTGCGACCCCGTTGAGCTTCGGATCAGGGACGTCAACATTGACCGTGTTCAGGAAGCTGTCCGGCAGGCTGCTGTAGCCGCCCAGCTCGACGTAGATTGAGTCGTTCACGAAGGCGTAAGCCGTGATGCCCCCCACCTGCATTTCCAGCCCCCCGTCGAGTAGCGGCGAGGAGCCCGGCCCG
Source organism: Thiobacillus sp. (assembly GCA_016124745.1). Taxonomy (GTDB): domain Bacteria; phylum Pseudomonadota; class Gammaproteobacteria; order Burkholderiales; family Thiobacillaceae; genus Thiobacillus. The sequence continues at coordinate 1,191 of WGNC01000021.1, read as the reverse complement.
GTCAGCTCCGACGTCATGTATGGAAAACGCCATGCTGGCACCGTATTCAACGGGTCGGTAACGGTGGGGTTGTTGTTAAAGCTCACACCAACAATTGCATCCTGCCCTTTCAGATCGATGGCTTTGGCCGCCCGAACATCAACGTTGTCGAGAGAAACCCTGCCGTGGTCAGCGCTTGATGTCGTGGCCTGGATGAAGCTGCCGATGTTGGAGGTCAGGCGGCCTGCCAGAAAGACCGAAGCTTCCTGAATGGAGCGATCGGTTTTGGGCCCGTCTTCCGGTTTTGTCTTGAGATTGGATGCCGATGCGACCAACATGGCCGAAAGAGGGATCAAGGGGCTTGCGGCAGTGCTGTCTGTATAGCCGCCAAGCTTGAACTTCATGCCATGAAGGGTCAGTTGTGGACCATATCCCCCCACATGGCAAGCCGTGCATTCCTCGCCAGTCTGCCTGGCGAAGCTTGGCAGGGCATGTGCAGGAGTTGACAAGCCTGCTATGAAGCTCACAGCGATCAGCCCTTTCCACAGGGCGTGAACATTTTTACTCAAAACGAGTGACACAGATTGATCCCCTTTCGCGAAGATTGTTACAACTCAAAAAGCACATTGGCTTGCAAACCAAAGACTGCATTGCAAAGGGGATGCCAACTCGTCTTGTTGTTGATGTTATTGAGATATGTTGATTCTAAGGATCAAGCAAAGACCACTCTATGCGCGTTACCACGCAAGATTTGTATGAAATATGTTGCGCACCTTCTGCAAGCTTTCGGACAGATAAGCGGGCCATCTGGAAATTCTGGCGCCTCAGGCAGGATGCCATGGTTGGGTTGCCCTTAGGAGAACCTGAACAAGTCCTTCGAATCTCAGGACGAACGGCAAAGTATTGGTTCCGTTCATGGTGAGCCAGTCGAACCATCTCCTGAGCGCAGTCGAAGGGCACACAGCAAACCAACTTGTTCAGATGGTATGGACGCCTCCCCCCGGCAACGGGGCGCTGTTGGTAGCCAGGAAGAGACTGGATGGATCCTCGCTGCGACGGCATCTGCGTGCTAAAGTGGAAATGTCGTAACCCACCACTTGAACAGGAGGATCCGAAATGAAGCATAGCGTGATTGGTATGGATATCGCCAAACAGGTGTTTCAGTTGCACAGCGTCGATACGGAGACCGGCGAGGTCGAGCGCACCAAGCTG
>WGNC01000007.1 GCA_016124745.1 Thiobacillus sp. | reverse complement strand
CGTCTCCGGTGAAAGCAAAGCCGGAAGACTGCCTTATCGGCAATCCGCCGTTCAAATCGGAGACACCAGAAAAACCTCCGAATGCCGCTCCAGTTGTTGGTTTTAAGCTCATGGGCATCGTTTTAACCGGACACTACTGATTCGAATTTATGAATAGACGCCTTACCATCCATTAGCGCCGTCTATGCTTAATAGCACATGCATTTGATTGATCAATAATTTCTTTCGATTAATGAACTGGTCTTATATGTATTCCGTGACTTCCACTCGTGGCTCCTGTGGTCTGACCCATTCATGACAGGGTCCCGAATGGCATCCAGGCACCGGATAATCGGTCTGAGTAAATTGACTCGCGTGGTCGTGAAAGTGCAGTCTCCAGCTACCTGATCACTTCCGTCCTGCAAATCCCCATGATCCCTGTCGCGCGCTTCCGTCGCTTTCTGCTTTTGTTTCTGTTGTCGTCCCCGGCACTGGCCGTCTCGCCAGACGGTGTGGTGGCCGTGTCGCATCCGGCCGCGGCCGCGGCCGGCGCGCGCATGCTGGCGCAGGGCGGCAACGCCATCGATGCCGCCGCCGCCGTGCAGTTCGCACTCAACGTGGTCGAACCCCAATCCTCCGGCATCGGCGGCGGCGGCTTCATGCTGATCCATCTGACCAAGACCGGCGAGACCGTCATCGTCGATTCCCGCGAGCGTGCGCCGGCGGCCGCGAGCGCCGACATGTTCGCACCCGAGGGCATGCCGATGCCTTTTCAGCAGGCATCGACCAGCGGTCTGTCGGTCGGCGTGCCGGGCACCCTGCGCGGGGTCGACACCGCACTGCGCCGCTGGGGCACGCTGCCGCTGTCCCAGGCCCTGCAACCCGCGATCGAACTCGCCGAACACGGCTTTCGCGTCAACCGCTTCATGGCAGAAGACATCGCCAACGACGGTGGCCGCACCCAGTTGCAGCCGGAGACCGCGGCGATCTTTCGTCCGGGTGGCGTGCCCTTGAAGGAGGGCGACCGGCTGGCGCAGCCCGACCTGGCCCGAACGCTGAAACTGCTGGCCGCCGAGGGGCCCGATGCCTTTTACCGCGGCCCCATGGCGCAGGCGATCGTCGAGGCCCAGCAGCGCGCTCGCAGCGAGCTCGGTCCGGCGGGCGCAGGCCGCATGACGCTCGCCGATCTGGCGCAATACCAGGTCGCGATACGCAAGCCGCTGGTCGGACACTATCGCGGGTGGACGCTGGCGGGCATGCCGCCGCCCTCTTCCGGCGGCCTGACAACGTTCCAGATTCTGGCGATGCTCGAGCGCTTCCCGCTGGGTGACCCTGCTCAGGGCTATGGCTTCGGCAGCCCGAAAACCCTGAACGTGATGATCGAGGCGATGCGCCTGGCCTTTGCTGATCGCGCGGTATGGATCGGCGACGACGATGCGATGCCGGTGCCGCAGGTGGACCTCTTGAACGCCGACTATCTGGCAACGCGCTCAGCCCTGATCAAGCCGGACAGCAGAATGGGTACGCCGCATGCGGGCAATCCACGGCCCAGGGACACGCTATCCGCGCGGCCACAACCGCAGTCCACGCAACAGGAAAGTCCCCACACCACGCATTTTTCCATCGTCGACCGCTGGGGCAATCTGGTGAGCTACACCAGCACCATCGAATTCACCTGGGGCTCGGGCATCACGGTGCCGGGATATGGCTTCCTGCTCAACAACGAGCTGACCGATTTCAATTTCGTGCCGAGCGGCGACGCTGCCGCGGGCAACCCCGGCGCCAACGACGTCGCACCCGGCAAGCGCCCGCGCTCCAGCATGGCGCCGACGGTGCTGTTCAGGGATGGCAAGCCAGTTGCCGTCTATGGGTCCCCTGGTGGATCGACCATCATCAATTCCGTCCTCAACGTCACGCTCAATCTGGTCGACCATGGCATGAGCCTGCAGCAGGCCATCGATGCGCCGCGCCTGTCGGTGACGCAGGCGGCCGGCCGTGTGGCATGCGAAGGCGGCGCGCCTTTCATGCAGCCACGCTTCAGCATCGCCACCCAGGATACCCTGCGCAGCCTCGGCCATGTCGGCTTGGGTGAGCTAGGGTCGGACGGCTGCCAGGCCACCATCGGCTCGGTGCAGGCAGTCGCCGTCGACCCCGCGACCGGCTCCCGTCACGGTGCCGCCGACCCGCGCCGCGAGGGGACGGTGATTCGGGTCAAACAAACCGAAAACTTGCCAGAGGTCAGACGTTAGTTCTGCGATGTCTCGACCCAATCCTCAGACACCGCTTTGCACGAGCAGAGGTGCGAACAGCGCTGCGATACCGAGGAACGAAAAGAACCCCACCACATCGGTCACGGTGGTCAGGATGATCGACGAAGCGGACGCCGGATCCTGGCCGAAGCGGCTCAGTAGGATCGGCACCAGCGCACCGGCCAGGCCAGCCACGAGCATCGAGATGACCATGGCCAGCACGATCACCCCGACCAGCGCCAGCGAGCGGCTCCAGATATAGACTGCCAGGCCGGTGGTGGCGGCGACGGCAACCCCGTTGATGAGGCCGGTCAGCGCCTCCTTGCCGACCACCGCAGGCCAGTGTCGCAGGCTGATCTCGCGCAGCACCAGCCCGCGCATCGTGATGGCCAGGGCCTGGGCGCCGGCATTGCCCGACTGCCCGGCCACCACCGGCAGCAGCACGGCCAGCGCGGTGAACTGCGCGATGGTGCTTTCGAACAGGCCCACCACGGCAGCGGCGAGGAAAGCAGTCAATAGATTGATCTGCAGCCAGGGAAGGCGCTTCTTCACTGCAAAAATCGGCGATGACAGTGCGCGCTCGTCAGGGCTGACGCCCACCATGGTCTGCATGTCGAGGCTGGTTTCTTCTTCCACCGCCGCCATCAGTTCGGCCTGCCGGATGACGCCGATGAAGCGGCCGCTGATGTTGACCACCGGCAGCGTGCTGATCGGCTGACTCATCAGTGTCTCGACCACGTCCTCGCGCGGGTCCAGGTCGTGTACGAAGGCGGACACACCGCGCGTGATATCCGCGAGCGGCAACTCGCGCGCAGCCAGCGCCAGATCCTGCACCTCCACACAGCCTGCGAGCCGGCCCTCGTCATCGACGACGAACAGTTCGCGCAGGCCGCTGCGACGGATTTGACGCAGGCGCTCGACCGCCTCGGCCACGGTCATGCCAGTGCGCAACGGGCTGACGCGTGGGTCCATCATGCGGCCGGCGCTGTCATCCGGGTAGGCAAGCAAGGTACGCAGTTCACGTGCCACCTCGGCGTCAAGCTGCTGCAGCCAGGCCTCGCGCTGCGAGGCGTCGAGTTGCGTCAGCACGGCGACGCTGGCCAGGGGATCGGCCTCGGCCAGCAGATGCTGCGGCTGTGGTTCGGGCAGTCGTTCCAGCACCTCCAGCGCGACATCGGGCGTCAGCGACTGCCAGGCGCGTAGTGCCGCGTGCAGCGGTTGCGCGGCGATCAGTGCGGCCGCATCGTCAGCCGGCATCGCCTCGAACAGGCGTGCTGCCTCATACGGATAGTCGAGCAGGAAGCGATGCGTCAGGGCGGCTTCGGCGGGTTCCAGTTTCGCCGGGGTGGCGAGCGACTCAGCGTTCATCCGGCTTCTCCGCGTTGGTATCCGCCAACGACGGCACCCTGGGCAGCAGCGCCAGTCCGGCCTCCAGCAGGCCGGAAAGTGCCTGCCAATAGCCCCGCGCAAGCAACACTGGCAACGTGGGCTCGCCGTCCGAGCGCGCGGGGGACAATGCGACACGGCGCAGCGCACGCGTCAGCGCGTCGCGCGTCATCACACCGACCAGACGCTCTCCGGGCTCGACCACCGGCAACACGGAACTGCCCTCCCATCCCGGATGGGCGGGTGCTGCCGAAAGCGGTGAATGTGCAGCCAGGACATGCGCCGCGCGCTGCATCAGCGTCCCCAGCGTGGCGCCCTCCGGCGCCTGCAGCAGGGTGCCCAGATGGACGATGCCAGCCAGCCGTCGTTCGCGGTCGGCAACGAACAGTTGCGATTGCGAGGCAGGTGCCTGCCGCATCCGCTCGAGCGCATGGGTCGCACGGGTGTCGGCAGGGAGCACGACCACGTCGGGGTTGGCCCACGCACCCAGCGTATCCTCGGCGAAGCCCAGCAACAGCGTCGAGGCGACGGCAGCGGCGGTGGGAAGGCCGGTAATCAATCTTTGACGCCTCGGCTCGGGGAGGTGGCGCAGCACCGCCACCGTCGGTTGCGTGCCCATCTGGGCCAGCAATTCCAGCGCACGCGCATCGCCGAGCGATTCGATGCAGTGCGCCGCGCGGTAGGGCAGCATGGCGGCCAGCACCTCGGCGCCCAGGCGCGCGGGCACCTGAGCGAACAACACCGCAGCCTCGTCGGCTGGCAATGATTCGAGCACCCGTGCCGCCTGTGCCGGATGCCCGCGCATGAATGCCAGGCTCAGGGCGTGTTCGCGGTCTCCGGCCATGGCCGCAGGCTCAGTTGCCGTCCTGGCGAGCGATCAGCACGATCGCTTCGTCATGGTAAATGCGTCCGGGCAGCACGACACGGCCGGAATCGGTTTCCAGCACCAGCGAGGTGGCGGTGACATCGATGATGTGCCCCTCGTGGCCGGCCACCCGCACGCGCTGGCCCAGGCGGAATGCCTGGCGCAGATGATGGGCACCGATCAGGTTTGAGACATAGCTGCGCGCGCCCAGGCTGACCGCGATGGTCACGCCGCCAACCAGCGACGCCACCAGCAGCGCGGCAAAAATGGCGATCCAGGTCACCTTGAGGCCGATCTGGTCGGCACCGACGAGCAGGGCCATGACCAGGGTTGCCCCCTGCGCCATGCGCGCCAGCGCGTCGCGTTGTGGCGCGGACAGCCCTGAGGCCGTGGCCCGCACGAGTTCGGCCACGAATCCCGACAGCACGTAACCTGCGGTCAGGATCAGCAACCCGGCAGCCAGCGTGGGCAGGTAGTCGAGCAACTGCGTCAGCCAGTCGGTAAAAGTCTGCAGTCCGAGTGTCTGTGTCGCTGCGGTGACGAACAGTAGCAGCACCACCCAGTAGACGACGGCCCCCAGCAGCATGGCCGAACGGCCGATGCGCCAGCGCGCCTGACCGAATCTGCGTGCGATCATCGAATCGAGAAGCACCACACCGCGCCGGGTGGCCATCCGCAACAACCGGGCAAGCACCCAGCCAACGAGCAGCAGCGCCAATGCGCCCAGCAAATGTGGCAGGTGTGCCAGCAGCAGTTCGAGGGTGGTCGTTGCAGTCCGGTCCAGTGCTTCAGTCAAGTCGCCCATACGGCCATCTTAACCCAGGCATTTGACGACATGGTGCGCGTGATCCATGTGCGGATATGCTTCCCGGGAATCAGGACGTTCGGTGCCCGGGGTGTTGCTGGCACGGGATCAAGGCCTGGCCGAGACGGGCCTTGGCCGCTTGACCACCGGCAATGCGCGGATCAGTGAATGAATCAGCGCTTCCTTGGATTCGAGCACGAGGGGAACCTGCAAGGGCTTGCCAGCGAGCGCAGGCTGCAGCGAGGCGTCGCCTTTCACGCTCTGGCGCATTGGTGTTTCACCATAGGTCACCTGCCCACACAGCTCGAAAGGCGCATCGGCAAGGATCGTGGCTTCGGCGTGGTCGATCCGAAGCTGTGTTGTCGTGCCGTCCCAGCGCGGCCGACCGCTCACGCTCCAGCGTTCGCCTGCAAACGTCAGCATCGAGCGTAGCCAGAAACACGCCGACCGCGGCGGCGGCGAGCAGCAGACCCAAGCCCCACAGCAGCAGTCTGGTCCGGCGCCGCATCAAGAATGAATTCCGGACATCAAACGCCTCCCCTGCAGGGCATGCGCAGGTCGATCCGGATGAAGATGGGGATGAGGCGCCGCGCGACTCACGGTGGCAATTCCGCCCTTTCGGAGCCGGTATCCGTCTTGAATGTCAGCGCCGCATCGTCGGTCGGTTTACTGGCATCGAATGCGTCCCCGGGATTACAGGGATTCCATGTTCCAGCGGGGGCCGGCGAAAGGCTTGAAGAGATGGAGCCTGAACATGTCGACTGGGTCGCAGAACCATCCGGCTTTTCTGCTTCAAGCCATTGCTGTCTGAACAGATGGCATTCCAGGTTCAAACCAGGCTCTAGCTGCCCGTTTCAACCCGCCACCTGGCGAGACAATCGTACAGATCCTGAAACTCAGGCACCAGGCAGACGCCTTCGATCGGCTTGCGGATCGACTTGATGCCATAGCCACCGGCCCAGATTTCCGTGTCGCCCGGCAACATCTGCCGCAGGTCGCGCAGGCCCTGCGCAGCGAGCGTTGTCGGATAGGCGACGCTGAAGGACAGGCATACCGCATCGACCTGCTTGACGTTTGCGGCGCGCACGATTTCGCCGATCGGGGTCTGCGGACCAAGCAGCACCGGATAGGCATCCTCCACCACCAGCAATGCTTCCACCATCAGCAGCCCCAGGGTGTGTTCCTCGCCAGAAAGCGTGGTCAGCAGCACGCGCGGACTGCCGACCTGCGGCGGCAAGTTGGCGAGCGTCGTGCGGAACAGCTTTTTCAGGTGCTGCGAGAACAGATGCTCCTCGAAGATGCCGAGTTCGTTGCGCGACCAGGCCTCGCCGATGCGGGCAATCAGGGGCGCAATCGTGTCCTGGACAAATCGAGGCATGCCCCGCTTCGCCAACTCCCGATAGAACTGCCGCTGCAGCGCCTCGCTGTCATGCGACTTGACCAGTTGCAGCCAGTTGTCGAGCTGGGCTTCGCCTGGCGCCGACAGGGGCGTGGCATGCGTGTCATCAAGCGCCCGCAGCGACGGTTCATCGAGCGCCAGCAACTTGCCGGGGCGGTGTCCACGGTCCATCAGACGCTTGATCTGAACGAGCCGGCGCACCTGTACGGGGGTGTACAGACGCTCGCCCTTGGCGTCACGCTCCGGCGTCGGAAATCCGTAGCGACGTTCCCACACGCGCAGCGTGTCCTTCGACAGACCGGTTTCGCGCTCGACCGAGGCGATCGGCATTCCCGGGCTTGAGACAGGATTTTCAATATTCATATTGTCCAAGACAAATAGTTGACAAGGCCGTGCTGTTAGCCTAATTTAAGCATATGTCACACATTTGCCCAAGACAAATGAATATATTGTCCACATCCCTCATCGTGGCGGCCGGTCTGTCCCCTTTCCTGCTACTGGAGTCCCACGGGACCGATGCAGCCCACTGGAAGACAACCCGGGCGGGCTGTCCGGTCGCATCCACGTTGTCCGTTCCGGCCGAGCACCTCGACGGTGACGCGCGGGTCGCCCCCCTGTCGGGGCTCTCCGACAAGGCGACGGTCCTCGCATCCTGTCCGCCACGCAAGGTGATCCGCACATGAAATTCGCCCTTTTCATCTCGGTGCTGCTGCTGAATGCAGCCGCGCATGCCGCGCCCCCCTGCCCGCCCCTGCTCAATCACACCGTCAAGGACATCGATGGCGAACCCAGGAATCTGTGCGCCTATGCCGGCAAGGTGATCCTGGTGGTCAACACCGCCAGCAATTGCGGCTACACGGGTCAGTACAAGGGCCTGCAGGGACTGTATGAAAAATACGGCAAGCAGGGCTTGGTGGTGCTCGGCTTTCCTGCCAACGATTTCGGTGGACAGGAGCCGGGCGGCAATGCGGTGATCAAGGATTTCTGCGAAACCAATTACCAGGTCGATTTCCCGATGTTTACCAAGGTCGGCGTGGTCGTCCACAACGCCAACCCATTCCACGAAGACCTGGCGCGGGCCACCGGGGAACGTCCCGCCTGGAATTTCCACAAGTACCTGATCGACCGCAGCGGCATGCGTGTCATGTCTTTCCCCAGCCGGGTCGATCCCGAGTCGGTCGAAATGGTGCAGGCCATCGAAACCCTGCTCAAGGCCCGATCCGGCACTCACAAGCTGACCCTGCGGGAGCCCTGAGATGAATATCGCCGTCGTCGGATCGGGCATTTCGGGGCTTTCGGCCGCCTGGCTGCTGAGCCGTCAGCATCAGGTCACGCTGTTTGAAGCGGACACCCGCCTCGGTGGCCACACCCACACCGTGGACATCGCGCTGGACGGCGCGCACTTCCCCGTGGACACCGGCTTCCTGGTCTTCAACCATCGCACCTACCCCGAACTGACCCGGCTGTTCGACACGCTGGGCGTGGAAACCGTCGCCAGCGACATGTCGTTCAGCGTGCGCCTCGACCAACCCGACCTGGAATGGGCGGGCACCAGTCTCGACAGCGTGTTCGGCCAGCGCAGCAACCTCGCGCGACCGGCATTCTGGGGCATGCTGCGTGACATCCTGCGATTCAACCGCGAATCCGTGCGCGAACCCACGCTCGCCGGCAGCATGGCGCTGGGCGACTACCTGAAGGCGCGCGGATACGGCAAGCCCTTCATCGAGTGGTACCTGCTGCCGATGGCTGCCGCGATCTGGTCGTGTCCGGCGGCGCAGATGCTGGAGTTTCCGCTGTCGTCCTTCGTCACCTTCTGCCGCAACCACGGCCTGCTGCAGGTGGTCGACCGTCCGCAGTGGCGCACCGTCAAGGGCGGCGGACGCGAATACGTGAACAGGCTGGCGGCCGGCATCGGCGACATCCAACTCGGCCAGCCGATCGAGTCCATACGACCACGCAACGGCAGGATCGAACTGGCGAGCGGCAGCCTGTCCGGCCTCTATGACCAGGTGGTGCTGGCCTGCCACAGCGACCAGTCGCGCGCCCTGCTGAACACGCACTACCCGGCCCGCGCACGGCTGCTGGCGCAGATGCCGTATCAGCCCAATCGCGCCGTGCTGCACAGCGACGCCAGCATGTTGCCAAGGCGCCAGAACCTGTGGGCGGCGTGGAATTACCAGTCGGGCCAGGGCACGCTGAGCGACCGGCCGGTCGCCGTGCACTATCTGATCAACCGGCTGCAGCCGCTGCCGACGGCCACGCCCGTCATCGTGTCGCTCAACCCCCTGCAGGATCCCGACCCGGCCCGCGTGCATGGCGAATTCCACTACAGCCATCCGGTGTTCACTCGCCATGCCACCTCGGTCCAGCGCCAGATCGCTGGCGGCAACGGCCGCGACGGCATCTGGCTGGCGGGTGCGTGGCTCGGCTACGGCTTCCATGAGGATGGCCTCGCCTCCGCACTGCGGGTGGCGCGCCAGCTCAATGTCGCCGCCCCCTGGCAGGCGCTCGCGCATGCGGCCTGAACCCGTCTCGGCGGCGCAGATCGGCTTCGGCCGCGTCATGCACGCGCGGCTTCAGCCCGCGCGCCACCGCTTCGACTACCCGGTGTACTTCCTGCGGTTGCCGGTGCATGCGCTGCCAAGCATCAGGTCGCGCTGGCTGTCGCTCAACCGCTTCAACCTGCTGAGCTTTCACGAAGCCGATCACGGCGACGGCAGGAACTGCCTGGTGTGGGCACGCGCGCTGCTGAAAGCGCATGGCCTTAAAGCGGACGGCGACATCTGGCTGACCACCTTTCCGCGCGTGCTCGGCTATGCCTTCAAGCCAGTCAGCTTCTGGCATTGCCATCGCGCTGACGGCTCGCTGGTGGCGGTGCTGGCCGAGGTCAACAACACCTTCGGCGAGCGTCACGTCTACCTGCTGCGCACCAACGACCCCAGCGCCACCCTGCACGCCGACAAGGTGTTCCACGTCTCGCCGTTCTTCCCGGTGCGCGGGCGCTACACCTTCGGCTTCCAGCCGGCCGACGATTTCTTCCGTGCCCGCATCGAATACGACGACGGCAGCGGCGACGCGCTGCGCACAGCGTGGTGGGGCCGTCTCGAACCGCTGACTTCGCGCGCCTGCCTGCGGGCCTTTTTCAGCCACCCCCTGATGACCTGGGGGGTAATCGCGCGCATCCATCTGCAGGCACTGCGGCTGATCCTCAAGCGCGTGCCTTTCTTCCGCAAACCCCCTGCCCCGCTTAAAGAGGTGACCGAATGAACTCCGCCAGCCTGAACGCATCCCTGCGTCTCGACAATACCCCGTGGCATGCCCGCCAGGTCATTCATCTGCTCCAGGAAATCGAGCACGGCTGCCTGCACCTGGAACTGCCCAACGGCATCGAACTCACGGTCGGCCACGGCACCCCGGATGCCTATCTGAAATTCGGCCACTGGGGTGCCTTCCGCGACGTGCTGAGCAAGGGCGACATCGGCTTCGCCGAAGGCTATATCTCCGGTGCCTGGCACACGCACGATTTGACCGGCGTCCTGAATCTGCTGGCCCGCAACCGCAGCGCCCTCGACCAGGCCATCTACGGCCGCTGGTGGGGCCGCCTCTACAGCCGCCTGCGCCACCTGCTGAACGCCAATACGAAGCAGGGCGCGCGCCGCAACATCGCCAGCCACTACGACCTGGGCAACGATTTCTACGCACGCTGGCTCGATCCCTCGATGACCTATTCGAGCGCGCGCTTCGACGGTGATCTTGGTCTGTCACTGCAAGCCGCGCAGATCCGCAAGTACCAGCACATGCTCGAGCTGCTGGATCTGCCCGATGGCCAGTCGCTGCTTGAGATCGGCTGCGGCTGGGGCGGCTTCGCCGAGCACGCCGGGCGCACGGGCCGACATCAGGTACGCGGCATCACGCTGTCGCGCGAGCAACTCGAATACGCCCGCGCACGCATCCGCCAAGCCGGGCTGAGCGATCGATGCAGCTTCGATTTACAGGATTACCGCGAGGAAGAACGGCAATACGACGGCATCGTGTCGATCGAAATGTTCGAGGCGGTGGGCGAATCCTACTGGCCGGATTACTTTGCCACGCTCAAGCGTTCGCTCAAGGCGGGCGGTCGCGCGGTGGTGCAGACCATCCTCATCGACGACGCCCTGTTCGAGCGCTATCGCAAGGGTTCCGACTTCATCCAGCAATACGTCTTTCCTGGCGGCATGCTGCCCTCCACTCGGCGATTCACCGAGGAGGCTGCGCGCGCCGGCCTCGCCGTCACCCGCCAGGAACACTTCGGCCCGGACTATGCCGAGACCCTGCAGCGCTGGCGCACAACCTTCCACGCCGAGGCCGACGCGGTGCGCCGGCTCGGATTCGACGAGCGCTTCATGCGCATCTGGCACTTCTACCTCGCTTATTGCGAGGCCGGCTTCCGCGCAGGCTCGATCGATGTTGCCCAGTTCAGGCTCGAACATGCGGACTAGAGCGCTGCTTGCCGCAGCTGCGCTGCTCGCAGCGCTGACTGTCCACGCCAGTCCGCTGCCGCAGTTGCCCGACTATCAGGCGGTGGGCAGCGGCACGCTGCGCTACTTCGGCCTGCGCATCTATGACGCCACGCTGTGGTCGCCCCGCGGCGTGTGGTCGGCAAGCGGCCCGTTCGCACTGGAACTGCGCTACGCCCGTAGCTTCGACGGCGCCGCCATCGCGCGCCGCTCAATCGAGGAAATCCGCGGCCAGCGTGACTATCCCGCCGCCACGCTGGCGCGCTGGGAACAGCGGATGCGCGCGCTGTTCCCGGATGTGAATGCTGGAGACCGCCTGATCGGCGTGCGCATGCCGGGCCAGGGCGTGGCGTTCTACAGCGGCACCCGCAAGCTCGGCCAGATCGAGGAGGATGCCTTTGCCGACGCCTTCTTCGACATCTGGCTGCATCCTTCCACCCGCGTGCCCGACCTGCGCGCACAGTTGCTCGGCGCGACATGAACCCGCTGACGCGCGGCCAGCTGTTTGCCTATGGCGGGCTCGGCCTGCCGCTCGCCTTCGCCGCGCTGCCGCTGTATGTGCACCTCGCGCCGTTCTACGGGCAAGCCATCGGCCTCGGCCTGCTCGGCCTGCTGCTGCTCGGCCTGCGCTTTCTGGATGCGCTGATCGATCCCCTGCTCGGTGCGCTGTTCGACCGTTTCCCGCATCCGCGCCTGTTGATCGCGCTGGCCTTGCCGCTGCTGGGCGCAGGCTGGATCGCACTGTTTCACCCACCGGCTGATTTTCCGGTGGTCGGCTGGCTGGTTCTCACCCTGACCCTCACCACGGTTGGCTACAGCCTCGCCACGGTCGTCCACACGAGTTGGGGCGCGCGCGTGCACGCCGACCCTCACCAGCGCACACGGCTGTTTGCAACGCGTGAAGGCTTCGGCCTGCTCGGGGTGGTGCTCGCCGCCGCCCTGCCCCTGTTGCTGGCCGACACCCTGCAGACCGGGCTGCCGCGCATGGGCTGGATATTTGCCGGCCTGCTCGTACTGTTCGGAATCGCGACACTGGCTGCCACGCCACCGCTGCAAGCCCACGTCCGGCCAAGTCACTGGAAGCAGTGGCGGCTGCCGTTCGCCAACCCGGCATTCGCGCGCTTCGTCCCCGGCTTTCTGCTCAATGGCGTAGCAGCGGCATTGCCCGCCACACTGGTGATTTTCTTCATCGACGACGTTCTGGCGCTTTCGTCATCGTCTGGAGCATTCCTGGCGATCTACTTTGTCAGCGGCGCGCTCGGGCTGCCGCTGTGGGTGGCCCTGGCGCGCCGCATCGGCAAGCTCGATGCCTGGCTGCTCTCGATGCTGCTCGCCGTGGCGAGCTTTGCCGGCGCATTCTGGCTGGGCGCCGGCGACTGGCTCGGCTTTGCGCTGGTGTGCGCAGCCTCGGGGCTGGCACTCGGCGCCGATCTGGCGTTGCCGCCGGCGCTGGTGGCAGATTACCTCGACCGCGACGAGCTGCCGCAACCCGGCGCCTACTTCGGCCTCATGAGCTTTTTCGCAAAGTTCGTCCTCGCGCTCGCAGCGGGCCTGGCGCTGCCGCTGCTCGACCTGGCCGGTTACGTGCCGGGTGGCAGCGATACCCGCGCGCTGTCTGCCACCTACGCCCTGCTGCCGTGCCTGCTCAAGCTCGCCGCCATCGGCTGGTTCTGGGCCCAACGCGTTCGCCTTCAATCAGGAGTCTGTCCATGCTGAAACCTGTTGCCATCCTGTGCACCGTGCTCGGCCTGTCGGGCTGCGCGGGCGTGTCGCCCGAAACCTATCGCGCACAGGCACCCACGCTCGACCTCGCCACCTATTTCAACGGCCCGCTCACCGCCTGGGGCTATTTTGCCGACCGTTCCGGCGAAGTGAAGCGCAGTTTCACCGTCAGCATGGTCGGCGAATGGAAAGGCAACGAAGGCACCCTGACCGAAGATTTCGACTGGTCGGACGGCAGCAGGACGCAGCGAATCTGGCGCCTCACCAAGCAGGACGACCATCGCTACATCGGCCGCGCAGACGACGTCAAGGGCGAGGCCAGCGGAACCGCTTACGGCAATGCCCTGCAGTGGCGCTACACCCTGCTGCTGCCGGTAGACGGCAAGACCTACGAAGTGCAGTTCGACGACTGGATGTATCTGATGAACGACGAAGTGATGCTGAACAAGTCGGAAATGCGCAAGTTCGGCTTCAAGCTCGGCGAAGTCGTGATCGCGTTCAGGAAAGGCGCATGAGCCTCAACCCCAAACTGGCGGACTGGAGCGGCCAGCGCGTCTGGCTCATCGGCGCCAGTTCGGGCATCGGCGAGGCGACGGCGCGCCTGCTCATGCAGCGGGGGGCGCGGGTCGCGCTGAGCAGCCGCAACGAAGCTGCCCTGACCGCCTTGGCTGGCGACCAGGCCCATGTCGCAGCCGCCGACATCACCGATCGCGCCAGCCTGCAGGTCGCGTTCGACGACATCTGCAGCACGTTCGGCGGCATCGACCTCGCCATCATCAACGCCGGAACGCATCGACCGGTACGTGCCTGGGAACTCGACGCCGCCGCCGCCGAAAATCTGGTGCAGGTCAATCTGGTCGGCGCGATCAATGCGAGCGCGCTGCTCGCGCCCTACTTCGAGCAAAGCGGCGGCGGGCGACTGGCGCTCACCGCCAGCGTCGCCGGCTACGGCGGATTACCGACCGGCCTGGTGTATGGCGCCACCAAGGCGGCACTGATCAATTTCGCCGAAACCCTCTATCTCGACCTCGCGCCCCGGGGGGTCGCCGTGCATCTGATCAATCCCGGCTTCGTCAAAACGCCCCTGACCGATCTCAACAATTTCAGGATGCCCGCCCTCATCGAGGCGGACGAGGCGGCGCGTGAAATCCTCGCCGGCATCGAGCGCGGCGATTTCGAGATTCATTTCCCCAAGCGCTTCACGCGGATGCTGAAGCTGCTGAACCTGCTGCCGTACCGAAGCTACTTTCCCCTGGTCCACAAAATCACCGGCCTATGAATGCGCTCGACGCCCTGTGCGACTATTTCGAGCGCTTGTCGGCAGGCAATCTGAACGAACTCGACCATCACTACGCCGTGGATGCCTGGTTCAAGGATCCGTTTCACGAAGTCAGGGGCGTGGAGGCGATCCGCGCCATCCTGGGCCACACCTTCGCCAAGCTGCCGGGCGCCCGCTTTCGCGTCACCGGCCGTTTTCCGGGAGAGGATCATCACGCGGTCATCCTGTGGGAGATGGATTTCATCATGCCGATGACGCGCCGACCGACCACCATCACGGGCGCGACCCATCTCGCATTCGATGATGCCGGCAAGGTGACGCACCATCGCGATTACTGGGACGCCGCCGAAGAGTTGTATGCGCGGCTGCCGGTGCTGAAATGGCTGATGCGCGGTCTCGCGCGGCAGGCCGCGGCGCCGCTTTAGTCCTGCTCCGGTGCGGCATCGCGCCGCATCGGTCCGCATCGCGGAGATGTCATAATCGCGGAACCCTGTCCCGCATTGCCTGCCATGATGACCGACCCCGCCACGCTTGTGCCGCCCGACACCTTTGCCCTGCATGCGGACGAAGTGGTTTCCCTGCAGGTGCACGCCGCAGGTGCGCTCGGTCTCGACGATCCGCGTTTCCAGGACACGCTGGCCGACGGCAGTGTCGCACCTGCACTGCTCGTCGTCCCGGCGGGTGCGTTCGAGTATGGCGCTGCGCCGCGGGAATCCGCACCGGACCAGGATCGTCCGCGCCGGGCCGCGCTGATCGAGCGCAGCTTCGCCCTCGGCGCCCATCCCGTGACCACCGATGAATTCGAGACCTATGCCCGCGCCACGGGCTGGCGTCCGCGCGCGGACCTGATGTGGCTCGCCGGCGGCCAGCCGGTAATCAATGTGCGCCAGACCGAAGCGCGCGACTACTGTGCATGGCTGTCGCAGGAAACCGGCCAGCGCTACCGCCTGCCGACCGAGCAGGAATGGGAATACGCCTGTCGCGCCGGCGCGGCGACCGCCTATCCGCACGGCGAGCGCATCACCCCGGCGGACGCCCTCTACAACGCCAGCCAGGGCTTCGATGCGACGCGCCCGAAGCGCCCGCGCCTGCTGTCGCGCTGCTTCATGCGCTGCGGCGCGATGGAGGTCGGCAGGCTGCGCCCCAACCGCTGGGGACTGCACGACATGCCGGGCAACGTGTGGGAATTCACCGCCAGCCCCTGGACCCGCGACCATGCCAGCCTGCCGGAGCGCCCCCTGCCGGGCAAAGTACAGGCCGTCGTCACCAAGGGCGGCTCCTGGTTCGACGGGCCCGAGGACTGCCGGGCCGCCGCCCGCCGCCGCCGGCTGGAAAACGAACTCGATATCAATCTCGGATTTCGCATCCTGCGCGAACTCTGAGCAGGCGGCCTTAAGCCTCGCGTTCCAGAAGCTGCGCGACCCGGCACCCCTTGAAAGACCCGATGCGCGGCATCAGCTACAAACAAGACATCACATCCTGTGATGGACGGGAGTCTCAATGCAGTTCAAGGATTACTACCAGACACTGGGCGTGGCGCGAGACGCCACTGCGGAGGACATCAAGAAAGCCTTCCGCAAGCTGGCGCGCAAATACCATCCGGACGTTTCCAAGGAATCGGATGCCGAGTCGCGCATGCGCGAGGTAAACGAAGCCTACGCCGTGCTTTCGGATCCGGAAAAGCGCGCCGCCTATGACCAGTTGGGTCGTGGCCCGCAGCCCGGTCAGGAGTTCAGGCCGCCGCCCGACTGGGATGCCGGGTTCGAGTTTTCCGGGCGCGGCTACTCGCCCCAGGAAACCGCCGACTTCAGCGATTTCTTCGCGGAGTTGTTCGGCAGGATGGGCGGCGCGCATCCAGGCGCGCGAGGCGGACATGCCGGCTTTCGTGCACAGGGCGAAGACCATCATGCCAAGGTGCTGCTCGATATCGAGGACGCGCTGAACGGCGGCACCCGGCAGATCAGTCTGCGCGTGCCGCAGGTGGACGCACAGGGCCGCGTGCACCTGGCGACCCGCACGCTCAACGTCAAAGTCCCCAAAGGGGTGCGTGCAGGCCAGGTGATCCGCCTTGCGGGGCAAGGCGCGCCGGGAACCGGCGGTGCCCCCGCCGGGGATCTGCTGCTGGAAGTGCAGTTCAAGCCACATCCGCGTTATAGGGCAGAAGGGCGCGATCTTCATCTGACGCTGCCGGTCGCACCGTGGGAAGCGGCCCTGGGTGCGATCGTGCCGCTCGACCTGCCGCACGGCAGCGTCAAGGTGCGAATCCCGGAAGGTGCTCAGAGCGGCCAGTCATTGCGGGTGCGCGGACATGGTCTGCCCGGCGAACCGCCCGGCGACCTGCTGCTCGATATCCGGGTGGTGCTGCCGCCGGCCAGCACGCCCAAGGGGCGGGAACTGTACGAGACCATGGCGCGAGAACTGGCGTTCGATCCGCGCAGGCAGGAAAGGGGTTGACGCATGCGTGACGACGACATTCTGATCGGCAGCCTGATGGAGGATTCCTGGCTGACCCTGGAGCAGGTGGCTGCCGCCTGCAGTGTGGATGCAGCATGGCTCAGGCGCCATATCGAGGAAGGCCTGTTCCCGCATGCCGAAAGCGTGGCCGGCACCTGGCGCTTTTCCGGCACGAGTCTCCTGCGTGCGCGACGGATGCGGCAACTGGAACGGGACTTCGACGCAGTGCCGGAACTGGCGGCCCTGATGGCCGACCTGCTGGAGGAAATGGACGCGTTGCGGGAACGCGTCCGCCGCAGCGGCGTGGGCTGAGCCGTGCGTTCAGGCGGCCAGTTCTTCGCTCGACTGGACCAGCGCCTGAGCCAGCCGCAGGCCGCTTTCCCATGCACGTTCGACCCCGGCGCCGGCGATGCCGTCCCCGATCAGGGCGACCCGGCTCTCGCGATCGCTCAGCCAGTAGCCCCCGACCGGATTTTCCGGCAGGGCATAGCGCCAGAGATGCGCCGCTTCGACGTCCACCGGCCAGGGCAGGCCCAGCAGGCCCAGCAAGGCCGAGGCCGCGCGGGTGCTGGCTTCCTCGGTGGAGACCCCGAGATAGCCTTCGGCAAATTCATGCGTGCTGTGCACCGCCCACAGGCCGGGGCCAGCGCTTGTCTGCCGCACCGCCACATTCAGCAGTTCGTCGTCGAACTTGATGACATTCGCTGCCGGACCGCCGTCCCAGCGCATCAGGAACGACCAGATCGGGCGATAGCGAACCTCGGCAAGACGCTCGAACAGAAGCGGGAGCTCGGCCAGCAGCGGGACGGCCTGGGGGGCCGGGATGCTGCAGATGACGCAGTCGTAATCGTCGAACATGCGACCGTCCTCCAGCACGATGGCGCGCGGCTGAATGGCTGCGACACGCGCCTGGCTATGCAGGTGCGCGTCACCGAGCAATTGCCTGACCAGTTGTGAAGGCTCGATGGTGGGCCGGTAATGGTTTTGCATCTGGGCCTGGGCCCACGATACCGTCGCACGCCCTTGCAGAACGTCCCCTCGCACCGGTTCCAGCCAGCCCTTGCGGGCCCAATCGCGCAGCACGCTGCGAAAGGGATCGCGCTGGGCGGAGATGAACGGCGACCCCAGCGTTGCCCAGCCGTGCCCGAGACGGCGAGTCGACAATCGCCCGCCCGCGCCCCGCGCCTTGTCGAAGACTTCGACGTGCCATCCGGCTGTGGCGAGCTGTCCCGCACAATGGGCGCCGGCAATCCCGGCCCCCACGATGGCGGCACGGAGCGTGGTTGTTGCCGACTTGTCGGCTTTACAACCACGGCCTGCCCCTTGCGGGTGGAGCGTGGTTGTTGCCGACTTGTCGGCCTTGCAAGCAAGGCCCTGCAGGTTGCGTCTTGTCATTCTGTGGATCCCTTTCTGTTGCAACCGCCTTACGGTTGGAGCGAAGCGGCCGACTCCCGTTTGGAGAAAGAAGCGCAACCCAATGCTTCTCGAATCAGGGCAGATTATAGCCAGCATCGGCATTTAATGGATTACTGATATACCGACCGGTCCCGCTTCCAGCGGGGTCCATTCAATTCAGCCGCTTACGCATCGCCACATGGGGGATGCCCGCCTCTTCGTACTCGGCGCCATGGGCGACAAATCCGGCCTGCAGATAAAAGTCCGCTGCATGCGTCTGCGCGCTAAGTCTGAGTTCGGCATGACCGCGTGCCCGTGCTGCATTCAAAACAGCAGCCAACAGACTGCGGCCAACACCATGCCCGCGCCAGGCCGGCAGCACCGCCATGCGCCCGACATGGCCGTCGGGCAGCAGGCGGGCACAGCCTATCGGTGATCCGTCCAGCGTGGTGGCGAGAAAATGCAGGGCCAAGGCGTCGTGCTCGTCCCATTCCAGCGCCTCGGGCACCCCCTGCTCGTCGATGAAAACCGCTCGGCGCACTGCCGCCAGACGTTCGGCATCGCGCGCCCAGTTGGTTTCCTCGATAGTGAAAGCGGTCATGCCCTATTGAGGTTTCCGAAACGCATGACAGCACCCAACTGCCGTTCGGGCTTGTCGAAGCCTGTCCTGAGCCCCGTCGAAGGGCCTGTCCTGAGCTCGCCGAAGCGGCCCTGCGCCCACCCAGACAAGCCCTTCGGCAGGCTCAGGGCGAACGGTAGCTCTGTCATGCCTAATTGAAACATCAATAATTCGCGCTGCGGGCAAATCGCCGTGCGGCGCGGTGGCCGCGCGCGGCCTGTACACCGCGCAACACCCACAAGCCGGCGACGAAGTAGCTGCCGGTGATGAGCAGCGACTGCCGATGGTCGCCCTGCGTGACCCAGCTGGCGGCGCCGTAGGTTAGCGGGCCGACGATCGAGGCGAGCTTGACCGCCAGCCCCCACAGGCCGAAAAACTCGCCCTGCTGGGCCGGCGGCGCCAACAGGCCGACCATGGCACGTCCCGCCGACTGCGAGGCGCCCATGCACAGCCCGGCCAGATTGGCGGCCACCCAGAACATGCGCTCGTCGGGCGCAGCCCAGGCCAGCCCGACCATTACGATCCAGCCAAGCAGCGTCAATGCGATCGACCTCACATGGCCAATGCGGTCCTGCACGTGACCGAACAGAAAGGCACCGAAGGCAGCGGTGATGTTCACCAGCAGCACCAGCATGATCGTGCGCTGCGTATCGAAATGAAACACCTGGCTGGCGTAGATCGCCGCCAGCGTGATGACCGCCTGCGTGCCCGCCTGGTACAGCACGGTGCAGATCAGGAAGCGCTTCAGGTCGGGCAGACGTTCGAGATGGCTCAGGGTGTGGCGGACCTGCACCCAGGCACTGCGCGCGGTTTGGCCGGGCTGCGGAACGGCGCGCTCGCGCAGCATCAGCAGCGTGGGAAGGCTCGCCAGCGCGAATATGCCCGCGGTGATCAGCATGGCCACCGGCACGAATTCAGCCGCCCCCTGCCCCTGGCCCTGCGCCCAACTGATATAGGCCAGGCTCACGCCGAGCGACATCAGACCGCCGACATAGCCGAGCGACCAGCCCCAGCCCGACACCCGGCCGAGCGCGCGTGGCCGCGCCAACTCGGGCAGGAACGCGGCAATCAGATTTTCGCCGGTGCCGAAGAAATAATTGGAGAGCACCAGCGCGGAGATCGCCAGCACCAGTGCGCCCGGCGCCGCAAAAACCAGCAGCGCGGTGAATCCGACGCAACCCAGCGTGGTCAGCCACAGCAGCTTCTTCTTGCTGGCGTGGGCGTCGGCCCAGGCGCCGATCAGCGGCGCGGTCAGCATCACCAGCGCGTAGGAAACCGACAGCGCCAGCGTCCAGGCAAAGGTCGCCCACTCGGCGTTGCCGGCGACCACTGCGACGAAGTAGGCACTGAACACCGCGGTGATGACGACCGTCGTATAACCCGAGTTGGCGAAGTCGTACATCGCCCACGCCCACACTTCACGGCGGCGCACTCCGGGCTGCAGCAGGCCTGTCCTGAGCCTGGCCGAAGGGCCTGTCCTGAGCCGGGTCGAAGGATGCGTCATCAGACGGTGGCGTCCTCGGCCTGCTGCTGCAGCGCCCACATGTGCGCATAGACGCCATTGCGTGCAAGCAGGTCGGGATGCCGGCCGCGCTCGACGATGCGCCCGCCTTCCATCACCAGGATCTCGTCGGCCTCGACCACAGTCGAGAGCCGGTGCGCGATGATGAGGCTGGTGCGGCTCCTCGCGATTTCCAGCAGTTCGGCCTGGATCGCCTTCTCCGTTTTGGTGTCGAGCGCCGAGGTCGCCTCGTCGAGGATGAGGATGGACGGATTCTTCAATAGCGTGCGCGCGATCGCCACGCGCTGCTTCTCGCCGCCCGACAGCTTGAGTCCACGTTCGCCGACCACCGTGTCCCAGCCCTGCGGCAGGCTTTCGATGAAATGCAGGATGTGGGCGGCGCGCGCGGCTTCGATGACTTCGTCGCGGCTGGCCTCGGGCCGACCGTAGGCGATGTTGTAGTAGATGCTGTCGTTGAACAGCACGGTGTCCTGCGGCACCACGCCGATAGCGGCGCGCAGCGAATCCTGCTTGACCTGGCGGATGTCCTGACCGTCGATGCGGATGCTGCCCGCTCCCACGTCGTAAAAACGGAACAGTAGGCGCGCCAGCGTGGATTTGCCGGCGCCGCTGTGGCCGACCGCCGCCACCGTCCTGCCGGCAGGAATGGCGAAGCTGACGTCGTGCAGGATGGGGCGATCGGGATTGTAGGCAAAGCTCACCCGATCGAATGTGACTGAACCTGCCTGCACGTCGAGCGGGCGCGCATCGCGGGCATCCTCTACCTCGCACGGCCGCTTCAGCAGGTCGAACATGCGCTCGACGTCGGTGATCGATTCCTTGATCTGGCGGTACATCACGCCCAGAAAGCTCAGCGGCTGGAACATCTGCAGCAGGAAGGCGTTGACCATCACCAGATCGCCCAGCGTCAGCGTGCCCTTGACCACGCCGTCGGCGGCGCGCAGCACCATGAGCGTGACGCCAATCGCAATCGTCAAGGCCTGCGCGGCATTCAGCAGGCCGAGCGAGCGCTGCGACTTGAGCGCCATCTCTTCCCACTCGACCAGGCTGCTGTCGTAACGCGCGGCCTCGTATTGCTCGTTGCCGAAATACTTGACCGTCTCGTAGTTCAGCAGGCTGTCGATGGCACGCCCATACGCCTCGGAATCGAGCGTGTTGGCGCGTCGCACGAACTGGGTGCGCCATTCGGTGATGGTGACGGTGAAACCGATATAGGCCGCCAGCGTGACCAGCGTGATCACCCCGAACACCCAGTCGAGCTTGACGAACAGGATGACGGCGACCATGAGGATTTCCAGCACCGTCGGCGTGATGCGGAACAGCAGGAAGCCGACCAGGCTCGACACCGCGCGGGCGCCGCGCTCGATGTCGCGCGTGATGCCGCCGGTCTGCCGTTCCAGATGAAAGCGCAGCGACAGCGCGTGCAGATGATCGAATACCGCCATGCTGATGCGGCGCATCGCGCGCTGCGTCACCTTGGCGAAGATCACGTCGCGCAGATCGGCAAAGGTGGTGCTGGCAAAGCGCAGGATGCCGTAGCCGAGAATAAAGGCGAGCGGCAGGACCAGTTCGGGGCGCGGCTTGTCGAGCGCGTCGATGATTTCCTTCAGCACCAGCGGGACCGCCACCGACGCCAGCTTGGCGCCGACCAGCAGCGCCATGGCCAGCAGCACGCGGCCGCGAAATTCCCACAGGTAGGGAAACAGCCGGCTGATCGAGCGCATGCTCGGTTCGCCGAGCGGTGGCGGCGGGCTGTGGGAATGCAGGGCAGGATGCATCAGGTCGGGTAGAATCGCAGCTTGTCTTCCCCGATTTTACTTCGCCGAGCGCCGATTTCGGCGCCGGCCGGCTGAACAGCATGACACTCTACGGCATCCCCAACTGCACCACGGTCAAGAAGGCGCGTGCCTGGCTCGCCGCTCATGCGCTCGACGTCGTCTTCCACGACTTCAGGAAACAGGGCGTCGATGCGGCCTGGCTGCGCGACGTGACCAGGCAGACCGGCTGGCAGGCGCTGCTCAACACGCGTGGCACCACCTGGCGCAAACTCGACGATGCCGAAAAAGCCGCTGCCAGCGACGAAGCCGGCGCGATCGCCCTGATGCTGGCCCACCCCAGCGTGATCAAGCGGCCGGTGCTCGAAATCCAAGGTCGCTATCATCTCGGCTTCGCCGAAGAACAATACCGAACCCTATTCGGAGCCTGATCCCGCATGGCCCATGACACCCTCAAGGATGACGATCTTGCCAACGAAATCCGGAGCAGCGAGACCCTTGCACTCGCGGTCGAGTTGCTCAAACGACGCTCGCTGACGCCCGACGATGCCGGTTGCCACGACCTCATCGGCGGACGGCTGGAAAGGCTCGGCTTCCACGTCGAGCGCCATCGCCACAACGGCGTCGACAACCTGTGGGCGCGCAAGGGGACGACCGCCCCGGTGGTCTGCTTCGCCGGCCATACCGACGTGGTGCCGACCGGCCCGCTCGACCAATGGCTGTCCGACCCGTTCGAGCCGACGCTGCGCGACGGCCAGTTGTACGCGCGCGGCGCGGCCGACATGAAGACCTCGGACGCCGCCTTCGTCACCGCCACCGAACGCTTCCTCGCCGCGCATCCCGATCATGCCGGCTCGATCGCGTTCCTGCTCACCTCCGACGAGGAAGGCCCCGCCACCGATGGCACGGTAAAGGTGGTCGAAGCGCTGAAAGCACGTGGCGAGACGCTCGAATACTGCATCGTCGGCGAACCCACCAGCGCCGCCGAATTCGGTGACACCATCAAGAATGGCCGCCGCGGATCGCTCTCCGGCACGCTGCGCGTCAAGGGCGTGCAGGGCCATATCGCCTACCCGCATCTGGCCAAGAACCCCATTCACCTCGCTGCGCCGGCGATCGCCGAACTCGCCGACACCATGTGGGACGAGGGCAACGCCTACTTCCCGCCGACGACCTGGCAGATATCCAATATCCATGCCGGCACCGGCGCCACCAACGTGATCCCGGGCGTGATCGAGATCCAGTTCAATTTCCGCTTTTCCACCGCCAGCACCGCCGAAGGCCTCATGGACGCGGTGCACGAAATCCTCGACAGCCATGGTCTCGAATACGAAATCGACTGGAACCTGTCGGGCAAGCCCTTCCTGACGCCGCGCGGCCCGCTGTGCGACCAGCTCAGTGAAGCCATTCGGGAAGTCACCGGCCTGACACCCGAACTGTCGACCACCGGCGGCACCTCGGACGGCCGCTTTATCGCCGACATCTGCCGCGAGGTCGTCGAATTCGGTCCGCTCAACATGAGCATCCACAAGCTGAACGAACATGTCGCGCTGGAAAACATCGAACAACTGGCGACGATTTACCAGAAGATACTGGAAAAGCTGCTGGGATGACTTTGTCCGGGAAGGACGCGAGAAACGCATGTGGGAGCGGCGCCCGCATTCGGCCCGAGGGCGGGCCTCCCCCAATGCGCCTTCGCGACCACATGTCGCCTTCGGGTATTCACAGACAAGCATCGAGATTGACATGAAACACTTCGACAACACCGAATCCCTCGTCACCGTGCGCGACTGGCTGCGCTTCGCGGTGTCGCGCTTCAACGAGGCGCAGCTGTTTTTCGGCCACGGCTCCGACAACGCGTTCGACGAGGCGGCCTACCTGATCCTGCACACGCTGCACCTGCCGCTCGACCGGCTCGATCCCTTCCTCGACGCCAGCCTCACCCACGGCGAATCGGAGCAGGTGCAGGCGGTGATCGAGCGCCGCGTGCGCGAGCGCCTGCCCGCCGCCTATCTCACGCACGAGGCGTGGCTGGGCGAACACCGATTCTATGTGGACGAGCGCGTGATCGTGCCGCGCTCCTTCATCGCCGAACTGCTGCACGAGCAGCTGGCGCCATGGATCGAAAGCCCGGATGACGTCGAACACGTACTCGACCTCTGCACCGGCTCCGGCTGCCTGGCGATTCTCGCGGCCGAGGCCTTTCCCCAGGCGCAAGTCGATGCCGTGGACCTTTCAAGGGAGGCGCTCGAGGTGGCCGCTCGCAACGTCGCCGACTACGGCCTGCAGGACCGGATCGGACTGATCAAGTCGGACCTGTTCGCGGCGCTGCAAGGCCGGACCTACGACCTTATCCTCAGCAACCCGCCGTACGTAAACGCCGAATCGGTCGCCGCGCTGCCGGCCGAATACCAGGCGGAGCCGGCGCTGGCGCTGGGTTCTGGCGAGGACGGCCTGGATGCAACGCGACAGATTCTGGCCCAGGCCAAAGCGCATCTCAATCCCGGCGGCCTGCTGGTGGTCGAGATCGGCCACAACCGCGACGCCCTCGAAGCCGCCTACCCCATCCTGCCCTTCGTCTGGCTCGATACCGCCGCCGGCGACCAGTTCGTCTTCCTGCTGCGTCGCGAGGATCTGCCGATCTATTGAGGTTTCCGTACATCATGAGCGCGCCCTACTGCCGTTCGGGCTGAGCCCTTCGACTTCGCTCAGGAGAGCCCTGTCGAAGCCTGTCCTGATCTGCCGAAGCGGCCCCGTGCCGACTCCGACCCGCCCTTCGATCGTTCGACAGGCTCACGATCAGGGCGAACGGTAGCCTTGTCGGGCGTAATGGAAACCTCAACCGTAACCAGGCTGCGTTCCTGGGGGGATCGAAAAGCCGCTGGCCAGTTGATCCGAAATCATTGCGGCCAGTCGCGTTGCGGCAGCACGAATCGCCCTGCCAGGGCTGCTTCCCGGTGTCGTCCCGGCGATCTCGATGCCATAGAGATCCAACCTGGGCGGCAGGCTCCCGAGCTCCCCTGCCAGCATCAACGCGTCGATCACGCCCAGACCATGGCTGGAGAGTCCATGGCCATAGTGCGGCCAACCGGTCTCATCGAAGCGCTGGATTTGCCCGGCTTCGCCTTCGCCTTGCATGGCGTCGACCACAATGAGCCAGGCGGTGCTCCTCAGCAGGGGAATCAGGGCACTCCCGGGGCGATCGAGCTTTTCGATGACAACTCCATCGCCGCTACGAATGCCCAGATCCAGCAAGGCATCGACCGTCAGCCAGCCGGCCTGGTCGTCGCCCGATGGCGAGCCGACGCCGACAATGCACACCCGGTTCACGTCCGGGCCACGCGCATGCGCAGGAAATGCGTGGCGCAGGATATGCAGGGATCGTAGTTGCGGATGACTTTTTCACAGTGCAACCGCAATGCGTCGTCCGGCTGGTCGAGGCCGAAATTCAGCAGCGACAGCCGCAGGTCTTCCTCGATGCGTCCCTGGTTCTGGCTGGTCGGGGGCACGATGCGCGCGCTGACCACGCGGCCGTCGTCGTCCATCTCATAGCGATGCCACAGCAGGCCGCGCGGCGCTTCGGTGCAGCCGATCGCGACGCCGGCGCGCGGGGTCACGGGAACCCAGGGCGAGTCCGGCGGGCGATAATTTTCGAGCAGACGCAGCGCCTCGTGCAGGGCCAGCAGGATTTCGACGGCACGCGCCGCCAGGCTGTGGAACAGGTTGCGGCTGGGCAGCTCCAGCCCCGTTTCGGCCAGCAGCGCCTTGATCGCTTCGGGCAGTTGCGCGTGATTCAGGTTGAGTCGTGCCAGCGGCCCGACCAGGTAGGGCCGCTTGTGGTAGGTACAGAACAGCGCCGTGGAGAAAGGTTCATGGTGCTCGGCGAAGTGGTCGTCGAAGGCTTCCGCCTCGATGCGGGCGCCATCGCTGACGCCGATCCGTCCCTGCTCGATGGCATAGCCGTCCGGGTGGCGCATCGCGACCGATACGAATCCCTGGTCATCCTGCGGCACCGGGATGCGGGCCGCCCAGCGCACCAGAGCTTCGGCTTCCGGCAAAGCGGCACGCAGCTTGTCGCGCATCTCCTTGATGCGGGACAGCGCAGGCGCCGCATGGAAACCGCCGATGCGCACGCCGACCGGATGCACCGAGCGCGCGCCGAACAGGTCCATCAATTCGTTGCCCAGCGCCTGGATCCTCAAGCCCCGACGCACTTCCTCGGGCGCTATGCGCGCCAGTTCGATGGCGTTGCTGCAGCCGAAGAAATCGGGGGCGGCAAGCAGATGGATGTGCAGGCTGTGGCTCTGGATCCATTCGCCGCAGTAGAACACCCGCCGCATGTCGCGCGCCCACGGGTCGAGTTCGACGCCGAACAGCTTTTCCAGCGCCTGCGCGGCCGTGGCCTGATAAGCCACCGGGCAGATGCCGCAGATGCGCGCCACCATGTCGGGGATTTCGCTGTAGAGGTGGCCTTCCAGGAACTTCTCGAAGAAGCGGGGCGGTTCGAAGATGCGCAGACGCAGTTCGGCGATCTCGCCGTTGTCGATGCGCAGGTCGAGCGCGCCCTCGCCTTCCACCCGTGCCAGCACGGGAACATGGATGGACACGCTGCGAAGGGATTCAGTCATTGTGCTTCCTCAACTTGTCGGCCGCTGCCAGAAAGACGGGCGCCTGGCTGTTGATCGACCGGAAACGCTGCACGATCGCCCGAGGGTCAAGTCCCAAATGAGTGAATCGCGCAGCCAGCGCATCGGTATTGGCCTGCGCGGCCGGCCCGTAACAGCCGTAACAGTCGCGGCCGAGGCTGGGGCACAAGGCACCGCAGGCGGCGCGGGTGACCGGACCCATGCAGGCCACGCCCCGGCTGACCATGACACAGGTGAGACTGCGCCGCTTGCATTCGGTGCAGACCTTGTCCGCGTTGTCGCTGGGCGTGACGCCGAGCAGCAGGGAATTCACTACCGCCAGCATCTGCGGGCCATTGACCGGGCAGCCCCACAATTCGAAGTCCACTTTCACGTGCTGCGCGATCGGCGTCGAATGCTCCAGGCTGTCGATGGCTTCTGGATGGGCGTAAATCTGCGCCACCCAGTCGCCGCCGTCCGCACTGTTGCGCAAGGCCTGGATACCGCCCGATACGGCGCAGGCGCCGATGGCGATCAGCAATCGACTGTGGCGGCGGATGCGCTGAATACGCTCCATGTCTTCCGGGGTGTAGACACTGCCTTCGATGAAGGCGACGTCCACTTCGGTATCCGGATCGAGCGGCCCGGCCTCGGCGAAATGCACGAGATCGACGCGGTCGGCGAGCGTCAGCAGATCCTCGCCCAGATTGAGAAAGGCCAGCTGGCAGCCATCGCAGGAGCTGAACTTGTGCACCGCCACGCGGGGTTTCGCTGCAGCGGGCGGGCTTGCGGATGCGTTCATCAGAATCCCCTGTGTGCAAGCAAGGCTTTCACCTCGCCCCAGTTGAATACCGGGCCATCGCGGCAGACGAAGGCGCCGCCGAACTGGCAATGACCGCAGCGCCCCACTGCGCATTGCATGTTGCGTTCCATGCTTAGGAACAAACGGGACTCGGGCAGACCGCGCGCCAGCAGGCTGTCAGCCGCAGCATGCATCATGCCTTCGGGCCCGCACATCATTGCCACGGCGCATTCGGGTTCGAAGTTGGCGAGTTCGAACAGTTCGGTCACGCGACCGACATGCCAGGGCCAGAATGCCGCCCCCTCGCTTGCCGACACCAGTACCTGGGTATCCGGCAGCTTCGCCCAGCGATCGTAATGCTCGCGCCAGATCAGATCCTCGGCGTGCCTCACGCCCTGGATGATGACGAGCTTGCCGTAGCGTTCGCGTCGCCGCATCAGGTAATGGATGACCGACACCACCGGTGCGCAGCCGAGTCCGCCGGTCACCAGCACGATGTCGCAGCCGCTGACTTCCTGCAGTGGCCAGCCGCGCCCGAATGGCCCGCGCAACCCCAGCTTGTCACCCGGTTGCAGCGCCGCCAGCCCCTGGGTGACGCGCCCCACAGCACGAAGGGTGTGGCCGATGCCGTCGCGCTCTTCCGGGTCGGACATGATGGAAATCGGCACTTCTCCCACACCGTACAGATACAGCATGTTGAATTGACCGGGCGCAAAACGGTAGGCCGCCTGTTCGGCA
The DNA here is from genome assembly GCA_016124745.1 of Thiobacillus sp. Taxonomy (GTDB): domain Bacteria; phylum Pseudomonadota; class Gammaproteobacteria; order Burkholderiales; family Thiobacillaceae; genus Thiobacillus. The sequence goes on along the minus strand of WGNC01000007.1, from coordinate 120,842 downwards.
TCGTCGTCAAGACGCAGCTTTAGGGTGAAGATGGTGGGCGATTCCAGGGTGCGTTCCAGCACCGTCGCGGCATGCGGCGGGCCGGCATCAATCGGTTTGGGCATGACCTTGGCCTCCTCGCCCGCGAGCCGGATAAGCGGCGACTTGCCCGCCTGCGGGCTTAGTCGATCGCTTAGAGGATTCATCAGAGGGTTGATCGGAATGACGAACAAGCGCGGCGACTTCCTCGGTCAGGTCGATGCCGACCGGGCACCAGGCGATGCAGCGGCCACAGCCGACACAGCCGCTGCGGCCGAACTGGTCGTGCCAGGTGGCCAGCTTGTGGGTCAGCCATTGCCGGTAGCGGCTGCGGATGTCGGGCCGCACGCTGAAACCGTGCAGGTACCCGTGCGACTCGCCAAAGCAGGAATCCCAGACCCGGACATGCTCGCTGGCATGCCCGTCGAGGCTGGGCAAGTCCTGTTCGGCGTGGCAAAAGCAGGTTGGGCACACGGCGCTGCAATTGCCGCAGGCGAGGCAGCGAGCGGCCACATCGTCCCAGCGCGGATGTTCCAACTGCCCCATCAAGGCGTCGCGCAAGTTGGGACTCGGCAGGCTGCGGGTCTGACGCGTCGCGGCATCCTGTGCCTGCTGCCGGGCCGCCGCGAGCTGCAGGGGGGTGGCCGGAGACAGAGCGAGTGCAGCCAGGACCGCTGCCCCCTTCTCGCTGCCTGCCACTGCGACAAAGCCATCCGCCAGTTCCGCCAGCGCGATGTCGAACCCCGCGGTCGGGGTCGGGCCGTCGCCGGTGGAGGCACAGAAACATGTCGAGGCCGGCACCGCGCACTGCACGGCAACCAGAAAAAGCTGCTCGCGCCGCTGCGCGTAATGGGCGTCACGCCGACCGTCGCGCAGGAAATGCGCTTCCTGCACGGCCAGCGCAGCGAGATCGCAGGCGCGCACGCCGATGATGGCCTGGGGAGAAACGGCCGGCAGCACTGCGGCGAACTGCAGGGCGCCCGCCGCGTCCCGCTCCACGCGCCACAGGGATTCCTGCGGCGCAAACGCCAGTGGCTTGATTGCCTGCGGCCCGTTGGCCCAGGCGAAAAAGCGATTGTCGGAATCCCGCGTCAGTCGGTAATGCCCCGGCGCCTGCTCCGCCTGCAGGCCTCGTGGCAGGGCATCAGGCGCAGCAAGTTCGCGCATGACGATGGCGCCTCCCTCCTCCGCCGGCCCCAAACACTGATAGCCCAACGACAGGAGTTTCGCCACCAGCGAACTCAGTTCGGCGGAAGGGAGGAAACCGGCTTGATCGGGATGGGAGAACATATTCAGATAGTGCACGGCCTTTAGTACAGTTTATGCACAAAATTCCGGACACGACAGTCCTTTTTGACATCAAGGCCGCAACGCTTCCGCTGAATGGCAGATCCTGCGCTTCGTTATAATGCACTTTTAAGCTGGTAGGAGGACTGTGTCATGCAGCAACAACTGGATGTTTTCGTCGCCTCTCTGACTTCGTTCTGGACGCAGCTTGCCGGCTTTGTGCCGCAGTTGCTGGCAGCCCTGGTACTGCTGTTCGTCGGCTGGCTGTTCGCCAACCTGATACGCACGGGCGTCATGAAACTGCTCGACCTGCTGCACTTCGACAGCCTTGCCGAGAAAACCGGCATCGAAGCTTTCCTCAAGCAGGGCAACCTCGATATTTCCTTATCGCGGATGCTCGCCCGGCTGGCCTACTGGGTCGTCATCTTCATCGTGATCGTTACTGTTTCCAACAGTCTGGGTCTGCAGATGGTGGCCGAACTGTTCAACAAGGTTGTCTTCTATATCCCGAACATTATCGTCGCCATTCTGGTGCTGGTGTTCGGCGTACTGGTGGCGCGCTTCATCAACCGCATGGTGTTCGCCTATCTGAACAATATGGGCGTTCAGGGTGCGCTCACCATCAGTACGCTATCCGAATATGCCACCATCATCTTTGTGGTGTTCGTGGCACTGGAACAGCTCCAGATTGGCACCAACCTCCTTACGGCAGCGTTCCAGATCGGCTTCGGTGCAATCGGCCTGGCGTTCGCGCTGGCGTTCGGCCTGGGCGGTCGCGAGTGGGCGGCAGGCGTGATCAGGAAGCTGACGGAAAAATGAACTGAATGGCAGGCAGTGCACGCACCTGCATGGGTTGATGTCGATACGGAGCAGCCAAGAAGAGCCGGGGGCGGCACGATTCCGACAGACAAATGTAATCAGTTCCATGTTATTTTCTTCATGTACCGTTCAATTTATTTCAAGCTGAAAGTTGGTTGGCGGCGGCGCGGCAAGGACCGCCAGCGCCATTTATAAAAACACATCAGGGGGCAACATGGCCGCAAACGAAAACAAGATGTCGCGGATGCAACTCACCGCGATGGTGGTGGGCGGCATGATCGGCGCGGGCATTTTCTCGCTGCCGCGCACCTTCGCCGGCGCCACCGGCCCGATGGGTGCCGTCATCGCGTGGCTCATCGCCGGTACCGGCATGTACATGCTGGCACGGGTATTCCAGGCGCTGGCCGAACGCAGGCCCGATATCGATGCCGGCGTCTTTGCCTATGCCAAGGCGGGTTTCGGCGACTATCCGGGATTCCTGTCCGCTTTTGGCTACTGGATCGGCAGCGTCATTGGCAACGTTTCGTACTGGGTGCTCATCAAGTCGACGCTGGGAGCGTTCTTCCCGGTGTTCGGCGACGGCAACACGGTGATCGCGATCGCCGTGGCCTCGGTCGGCATCTGGGCCTTCCATTTCATGATCCTGCGCGGCGTGCAGCAGGCTGCCTTCATCAACAGCATTGTCACCGTGGCGAAAGTCATTCCGATCCTGGTCTTCCTCGTGATCCTGTTCTTCGCCTTCAAGATGGATCTGTTCCGTTTCAATCTCTATGGCGGCGACCTGACGGTGGGCTTGTTCGAACAGGTCAAGGCGACGATGCTGGTGACGGTGTTCGTCTTCATCGGTATCGAAGGTGCGAGCGTATATTCGCGCTTCGCCAAGGAGCGGGAGGACGTCGGCAAGGCAACGATCCTCGGCTTCATCGGCGTTACAGGCATCATGGTACTGGTGACCCTGCTGCCCTACGCCGTGCTTCAGCGGGCCGACATCGCCGGCATGCGCCAGCCGTCCATGGCGGGAGTGCTCGAGTCGGTGGTCGGCCCGTGGGGTGCGGTCTTCGTTAGCGGGGGCTTGATTGTGTCCGTGCTCGGTGCCTACCTGGCCTGGTCGCTGATCTGCGCCGAAGTGATGTTCGCGGCGGCGAAGTCAAAAGACATGCCGGCGTTTTTTTCCAGGGTGAACAAGAACAACACGCCCGTTTCGGCCGTGTGGGCGACCAGCTCCCTCGTCCAACTCGTCGTAATCAGCACTTACTGGTCAAACGACGCATTTTCGCTGATGCTCAACCTCACCAGCGCGACGACACTGATTCCGTATCTGTTCGTCGCTGCCTATGGCCTGATGATTGCCAAGCGCGGCGAAACTTACGACAAGCGGCCGCAGGAACGCCAGCGCGACCTGATCCTGGCAGCGCTCGCCGTGGCCTATACGATCTTCATGATTTATGCGGGCGGCCTGAAATTCATCCTTCTGTCCGCCATCCTGTTCGCACCCGGAACCGCGCTTTACTTATGGGCGCGACGCGAGCAGGGCAAACCCGTTTTCACCAAAACCTCCGACTGGGTCACGTTCGGCGTCATTTGCGCCGCCGCCGTCTATGGTGTCTTCGGCCTGGCGACAGGTTCCATCGCGATCTGAATTCCATCACTCAACCAAGGGGCTCAATATGGCAAATGCAAATGAAGTGAAGTTTGGTGTGCACTCCGAAGTCGGTACCCTGCGCAAGGTCATGGTCTGCGCGCCGGGCCGGGCGCATGCGCGCCTGACGCCTTCCAACTGCGACGCCCTGCTGTTCGACGACGTGCTGTGGGTCGAAAACGCCAAGCGTGACCATTTCGATTTCGTCTCCAAGATGCGCGACCGCGGTGTCGACGTGGTCGAAATGCACAACTTGCTGGCCGAGACCGTCGCCGTCCCTGAAGGCAAGAAATGGATTCTGGACAACCAGGTGGTTCCTAACCAGGTGGGGCTGGGTTTTGTTGACGAGTTGCGCAGCTACCTCGAAGGCCTGGACAGCCGCGAACTTGCCGAGACCCTGATTGGAGGCTTGTCCACCAACGAATTTCCGGAATCGGTCGGGGGTGCGGCCTTCACGGTCGTGCGCGAAGCTGCTGGGGTCACCGAGTACTTGCTGCCGCCACTACCGAACACCCTGTACACGCGGGACACCACCTGTTGGATCTACGGTGGAGTGACGCTGAATGCACTGTACTGGCCGGCACGGCATGAAGAGACCGTCCTGACCACCGCGATTTACAAATTTCACCCGGATTTCGCCGGCAAGGTGAACGTCTGGTGGGGCGATCCGACCGAAGATCACGGTATGGCCACCCTGGAAGGCGGCGACGTCATGCCAATCGGCAAGGGTGTCGTGCTGATCGGAATGAGCGAGCGCACCTCGCGCCAGGCAATCAGCCAGCTCGCGGCCACCTTGTTCAAGAAGGGCGCGGCCGAGCGCGTCATCGTCGCGGCAATGCCGAAGATTCGCGCCGCGATGCACCTGGACACGGTGTTCACCTTTGCCGACCGCGACTGCGTGCTGGTCGCACCCGACTTCATGAATCAGACGCGGACCTTTTCCTATCGCCCGAGCAGCCACCCGAGCGGGGTCGAGCTGCATGCCGAGAACAAGCCCTTCGTGGATGTCGTGGCGGAGGCGCTGGGTTACAAGAAACTGCGCGTGGTCGAAGCCGGTGGCACCGATTACCAGCGCGAGCGCACGCAATGGGACAGCGGCGCGAACCTCGTCTGCGCCTCGCCGGGCGTGGTCTACGCCTACGACCGCAACACCTACACCAACACCCTGCTGCGCAAGGAAGGCATCGAAGTCATCACCATCGTCGGCGCCGAACTGGGTCGTGGTCGCGGCGGCGGCCACTGCATGACCTGCCCGATCATCCGCGACGCAGTCGATTTCTAAATATGCAGCAGTCGCGCCAGCATCAAGCCCGGGAGTTCTCCGGGCTTTTTCATGCCTTCCTCGTGGTCTGGGCAGTGGGTACCACGCTGATCACATCCGGCGCGGCGCATGCAGCATCCGAAGCAGGACCGGATCTCATCGCAACCCATCTCGATCGTGGTCAGGCCTATCTGAGCCAAGGGGAATATGCCCAGGCAGTCCTGGAGTTCGAGCAGGTTCTGCGATACGACAATTTGCCGCCGAGCCTGCAGGAACAGGCCGAAATCTATGCCGAAGCCGCCCGCAACTACAGTGCCGGCAATCCGTTCAGCTCGTTTGGCTATGCGGAGATCGGTGGCGGCTATTACCGCGAGAACACGACCCGTACGACCGAGCCCGGCGCAGAACGCCGCGCCTGGTTTGGCAAGGCGAGGGCCGGCGGCGGGCTGGGTTATATGCTCGGGGATAATCTGACGCTCGACGGCACGCTGGACTATCGCTACCGCGAGTATGACGACAGCGATCGCCGTGACGACAGGGATCTGCGCTGGAGCGGCGTCGTCAACCAGACGCTCGAAAGCGGCAGCCGCGCAGTGGGATTGCGCGGCCGTGCGAGCTACCGCGGATCGGAAGGCTACCGCCAGGACTACGGCATCTTTGCCAACCAGGCCTTCAACCTCAATCCGCTGGAGAGCGTCACCGTTGAGGGAGAACTGCGCCGCCGTCTGTACCCGTCGGGCGAACTGCGCTCCCGCAGCAGGGATATCGGACAGTTGTGGCTACGCTGGACCCGCAGCCTCTACGACGGCCGGGGCGCGATCACGCTGTCCGCCAGTGCCGGTCACGAATGGGCGACCCACGACCGGCCGGATGGAGACAATACCTTTTACGGACTCACCGCCGACTGGTTCATGCAGATCAGCGACACCGTGGATACCTTTCTGTTCGCCTTTTGGGAACACAACGGCTATCACGACGACCGCCAGGAAATTCATAGCGAATCGATCCCGCCGACGCTCTACACCCGCAACGACGACAACTACGAACTGGAGGCTGGCCTGACCTGGCGCTTCGCCCCGAAGTGGTCGCTGCGGCCCACCGTGCTCTACATACACGACTCCAGCAACACGTTCTGGGGCGCCTACAGCTCGACCGAAACCTGGGTCATGGTGCGCCGTTCCTTCTGAAACCAATACAACCAGCAGAAACAACAATATGGACACGAGCGAAACCGGGACAGCGGCGCCCAAGCGCAGCGCCTCCAGATTTCCGGGCGCGGTCACCACGCTGGCGATCGTGACCCTCCTGGTCTGGATTGCGGTGCTATTCGTCCCGGCTGGCCGCTATCTGGCGGATATGGATGGCTCGCCGATCCCCGGCACCTACACGCAAATTCCATCGCCGCTGTCGTTCGGCGAAATGGTACAGCAACTGATTCTGGCGCCCATCAACGGCGTCTACGGCTTGCGCAGCGTCAATACGGAAGTCGTCGATACCGAAACGATCGGCCGGATCTTCGGCCAGATTGGGGTCATCGTCTTCATCATGTCGATCGGTGCCTTCATCTCGGTCAGCTTCGCTACGCGCAGCCTCGAAGTGGCCGTCGCGGAGCTGGCCAACCGCCTGCGCGACAAGGGCTGGCTATTGATCGCCTCCGTGATGGTGCTGTTCTCGCTGCTCGGCTCGACCATGGGCTTCTCGGTCGAGACGCTAGGCTTTTACGCCCTCTTCATTCCCTTGATGACGGCGCTGGGCTATGACCGACTGGTCACCGCGTCGATGATCATCATCGGCGCGCAGATCGGCGTCATGGCCTCGACCGTGAACCCCTTTTCCATCGGCGTCGCCGCAGGCGAAGCGGGCGTCACCATCGGCGACGGCATCGTCTTGCGAAGCATCCTGTGGGTCGTGCTGACCGCGATGGCCGTCGCCTGGGTGCTGCGCTACGCAGCCCGAATCCGCAAGGACCCTGGCGCGTCGCTGGTCGGCTGGGACGACGCGGAGGACTCGACAGCAGCCGTGACCGACAGCAAGGACGCGGAGGCCGGCGTGCAGAACCGGCTGACGGCAACCCAGAAGTGGGTGTTGGCGATTACCGCCTTTGCCTTCGGACTGATGATCTTCTCCGTCATTCCCTGGTCCAGCGTGATCGGCGGCGGCACCGCTCCCGCCGAAGATCTCCTGCTCCACGAGGTAGTGGGTGCGCAAGCCTTTTGGTTCGAACTCAACTGGTGGTTCCCGCAGCTGGCCATGCTGTTCATCCTGGCCTCTGTGCTGGTGGGCTTTGTGGCGAACCTGGGGGAGAAGGAAACGGTACGGCTGATTGCCGCCGGCGCATCGGACATGATGGGCCCGGCGATGGTGGTGTTGCTGGCCGGCGGCGTGTCGGCGATCCTCAACAACACCCAGACGCTGGATACCATCCTTCACTCGATGGAACAGCTTGTGAGCGGCGCGTCGGCTGGCGTCTTCACCTTCCTGACGATCCTGGTGAACATTCCGCTGGCCGTCCTACTGCCCTCCAGTTCGGGGCATGGGGCGCTGGCGATGCCGCTACTGGCGCCGCTGGCCGACTTCGCCCAGGTAAGCCGTGCCACCACGATCACCGCCTGGGCCATGGGCCACGGGCTCGCGCTGATCGTGACGCCCACCAGCGTCGTCGTCGTCGCCGGGCTGGCGATCGCGAAGGTCGGTTACGACAAATACGTCCGCTTCGTCTGGCCGCTGTTGCTGGCCCTGCTCATCGTGTCGACGCTCATCATCGGTGCCGCCGCGACGTTCGCGTGACCACGCCGATCCCGAGAATCACCATGGCCTATGTCGTCTGAATCTGGCTAAACGACACTCGGATGAACGACAGGGCCAGTGACGGCTTGTTGAGTACGTTCTCAGCGGATGCGCGGCTTGCGCGTGTGCTTGTCCGGCACCCCACGTTTTTGCCGGCGCGGCGAGGCGGCCATGCCTGCCCACTCCAGCACGCGCGCGACCAGGTCGTCGTCGAGTTCCATTTTCTGGCCACGGCGCAATTGCGGCGGCAGCGCAATCGGGCCAAAACGGATACGCGTCAGGCGCGACACCGTCAGGTTGAAATGCTCGAACAGCCGCCGCACTTCGCGCTTGCGGCCCTCCTTGATGACCACGCGATACCATTTATTGGCGCCTTCTCCGCCTGCCGCGAAGCAGCTTTGCAATTGCGCCAGACCGTCGTCGAGTTCGACCCCGGCCAGCAGTTGCGCAATCATGTCTTCCGTCAACTCGCCCAGCACCCGCACCGCGTATTCGCGCTCGACTTCGAAACGCGGATGCATCAGATTGTTGGCGAGTTCACCCGAGGTGGTGAAGATCATCAGGCCGTCGGTGTTGTAGTCGAGCCGGCCGATGGAAATCCACTTGGCGCCGCGCAGCCGGGGCAGCGCGTCGAACACGGTCGCGCGACCCTTGGGGTCGTCGCGGCTGACGATCTCGCCTTCCGACTTGTGATAGATCAGGATGCGCGTGCGCTTGTCTTCGAAGCGCAGGTAGACGCGACGGCCGCTGACCTTGACCACGTCACGCGGGCCGACCTTGCTGCCGATCGTGGCCGTCTCGCCATTGACCTGCACCCGGCCTTCGGCGATCCATTCCTCCATCTCGCGGCGCGAGCCGATGCCGGCTGAAGCCAGCGCCTTTTGCAAGCGTTCGCTGGGAGCCTCCGGCGCGAGAGCCTGCTGCAGGCGGCTCGCCGCGCGTCCCATGGGGGCGTTAGGCGAACGGCGGATGGGCGATGCGGGACGGGCCATAGTCAAACAATCTCGGTGTCTGCACTGTCGGGTGCGGTAAGGACGCGGGCGGTTTCGATCACCGCGCCAAACGTTAGAGAGACATCATTGTCCTGCAATTCCTCGCGCAATTCAGGTATCAATGCGGTTTCATCGGGGGTGACGAGATTGCCAAGCTCTTCCAGCGGCGGCAACTCGGACAGCGTGCGCAGTCCCAGGTCGCTGAGAAAATGCCCGGTCGTGCCGAAAAGCGCGGGGCGACCGGGCACATCGCGGTGGCCGATGGCCTCGATCCAGCCGCGCTCCTCCAGCGTCTTGATGATGTTGGGATTGACGGACACGCCGCGAATGTCCTCGATATCGCCGCGCGTCACCGGCTGCCGATAGGCGATGATGGCCAGCGTTTCCAGCACCGCGCGCGAATAACGCGGCGGTTTCTCGTTCTTCAGTCGCGACAGCCAGGGCTGCATCTCGGCGCGCGTCTGGAAGCGCCAGCCATCGGCCACCTGCACCAGTTCGACGCCGCGTCCATGCCATTGCGCGCGCAATTCGTCGAGGGCACGGCGCAGCACGTCGTTGGACAGGTCCTTTTCGAACATGCGCTTGAGGTCGGCTGGCGACAGCGGCTCGACGGCTGCCAGCAGCGCGGCTTCCAGCACGACCTTCAAATCCTCGGGTTGGTCACTCGGTTGCAGATTCATGGAGTTTTACGTAAATGGGAGCAAACGGCTCGGCCTGTGTCACGTCGAGCAGGGTTTCCTTGGTCAGTTCGAGCACCGCCAGGAACGTGACCACGAGTTCATGTACCGTAGAAGACTCAGGAAACAACTCTTTGAATTCAATGAATTCCCCTGGCGTCAACTGCTTCAGGATCCGGCTCATGAACTCGCGAATCGAAAGATCCTGGCGACCGATGCGGTGATGCGTGCGGTTTTTCGCGCGCGACAGGATCGCCAGCCAGGCCGCCGCCAGTTCTTCCGGATGCAGGCTCGGCAAACGCTTCGCCGCCGCGGGCAGGAACACGCTGACGGTGTCGAAGTCGCGCCCTGCCTGCGGCACGGCATCGAGATGCTGGCCCGCCAGTTTCATCTGTTCGTACTCCAGCAGCCGGCGCACCAGTTCGGCGCGCGGATCGTCGCCCTCGCCTGCTTCCTCGGCCTGCTCCCTGCGTGGCAGCAACATGCGCGACTTGATGTCGATCAGCATCGCCGCCATCAGCAGGTATTCCGCCGCGAGTTCCAGCCGCGTCGCGCGTGCCGCCTCGACGTAGGCCATGTACTGCCGGGTCAGCGCCGCCATCGGGATGTCCAGCACGTCGAGGTTCTGGCGCCGGATCAGGTAGAGCAGGAGATCGAGCGGGCCTTCGAAAGCCTCGAGAAACACCTCGAGGGCGTCCGGCGGGATGTAGAGATCCTGCGGCAGTTCGGTGAACGGCTCGCCCATCACCTTGATGACGGGTGCGGGTGGCGTGTCGAGGAGCGCGGGAGCATTCATGACGGCATTTTACCCGAGCCAGCCTGGATGGCTTAATCCCGGCAGGCTCGGGCCTGCTGAACGACGCGCAACGCCCCCCGAGTCTTGGCCCCCTTTTCGGTCGTTGCGCTTGTCCCATGCTGATTGTCGGCCAACAAGACTTGCCGCTCAATAGGGCCGTTCTTCGGCCCCTAAGCATTCATAGCACCGCTCAATTGACATGAGCAGCGACTGGAGTCCGCAGGCTGGAAGGCGTCCACTCAATGGAAGAATTTGGGAAGCGCTGATTCATTCCGTTCGTGGTGAGCCTGTCGAACTCAATTCAATCCGCATGTTGAATCAGCTCATGCGCAGACTGGAGGACAAGAAGTTAAGTGACTTAACAATTGTGGCGATTCAGCTTGAGATTGAGGATGAAGACCTGCATGAATGGCGAGAAAAAGCGGCCGAAATAAGCAAAGAATCAAAGACCGAAACAAGCTGATTGAAATAGCCTCATTAACTGGTGGGCCTGACCAGTGCCGAAACGAACCTAATGTTACAAGTTCGTGAATGACAACAAGCGGCAGCCGATCCTCGCGATTGAACTATCCACAAATACTGTGGATAACCTTGCCTATAAGTGCCATAAATATAAACGGTATATATGATTCATCATGGCGCCTAAATTATAGGCATGCTGGTCAGGTTTCCAGTGCTGGACGAACGCTCGGCGCGCAGTCCCTGACAGGGGCCATCGGGTTGAATTCTGGCAGCCAGTGGCCGCGCAAACCTGATTAATCCGACTCACCCTTGGCCAAACCTTCTTCCATGTATGCGCGCTCAGCGGCCAGCCAATCGTCAATAGCATTCGCGGGAGTAAAGCCTCTTGCTTCTGCCAGAAAGTATGCATAGGTGGCAATCCAGCCGTGGCGCATTGGGTGCTCTTGTTCCGCATGGTGTTGATGACCGGCTTCATCAGCAACATCTGCATGCATGTTCTCTTCATTCATGACGTATCTCCTTCCATTACTCAGCGTTGACGTTCTTGCAGGTGGCTCAGCACCTATCGTTGATGCTAGGCGTCTTGCAAGACAAGGCGATGACAGGCCGCTTACCCGACAAATTTTAAGGCGGGACGTGCGCGGGCTGCGTTGTCACAGTTCTGTAACCCTTGATGAATAATCTTCCGAACGGGTCGGCGATAACAAGCAAACCCTTTCAGCCAAGAAAAAGGAGTACGCGATGAACAATCATGCTTTTGCTCCCAGTGAAGGCCCATTCGCGTTCGTCGCTTTGCGAGATCTGTTCTGAACGAAGCTTCCAACCCAGGCATGCCCGGGCTGCCGAGTCATCCACCAAGCCAATCGACATGGAAAAATCCGACGCAAAAAGCGAATATGAACGTCGTTTGCACGATGACGTGCTCGACAGCCTTGACGAAGAACTGGAGATGGAGATTGACGATGACCGCATGGATAATCTTATCCGTGAGGCCACCGATGCAGCCACCGCCCAACTAGACGGCGACCGCCGTTTCTACTTCAAGGAACTGTTCCGCCTGCAGGGAGAGCTGGTCAAACTGCAGGACTGGGTGGTCGATAAGAAGCTCAAGGTCGTGGTCCTTTTCGAGGGGCGCGATGCAGCTGGAAAGGGGGGTGTCATCAAGCGCATCACTCAGCGCCTGAACCCGCGCGTCTGCCGCGTCGCAGCGCTCCCCGCTCCAGGTCAGCGTGAACGGAGCCAGTGGTATTTCCAGCGCTACGTTTCGCACCTGCCGGCCGCCGGCGAAATGGTCCTGTTTGACCGCAGCTGGTACAACCGGGCCGGTGTAGAGCGGGTCATGGGTTTCTGCAACGACGAAGAGCTGGAAGAGTTCTTCCGCAGCGTGCCTGAATTCGAAAAGATGCTGATCCGCTCCGGCATCATCCTGATCAAGTACTGGTTCTCGATCACCGATGACGAACAGCATCGCCGCTTCCTCATGCGCATCCACGACCCGCTCAAGCAATGGAAACTGTCACCCATGGATATGGAGTCTCGCCGCCGCTGGGAGGCCTATACCAAGGCCAAGGAGGAGATGATTGAGCGCACCCACATCCCCGAGGCGCCTTGGTGGGTGGTCGAGGGCGTGGACAAGAAGAAGGCTCGCCTGAACTGCATCCGCCACCTGCTCAGCCAGGTCCCCTATGGCGAGATCGAGCACGAGCCGGTCGAACTGCCCGCGCGGGTGTTCAACCCGGATTACCTGCGCCTGCCAACGCCCGAGGAAATGATCGTCCCCGCAGTGTATTGAGCGCACCCCCCGTGCGATCTATAGGGCGGGTCAAGGCTGCCGCTCCTCCGTCACCGGAGGGGCCATGGTTCCAGCAAGTCCGAAGAGGAAGCCCCAAGCGTCTATCGCCAACTTGCCCCGTGACCGATTTCCTGCATTTCACGACCGGAACGGCTGTCAGACATCAGCATCTGGATTTGTCATGAGGATGCAATGAACTGCGCGTAGAGTTTCTCTTGCGCACTCTTCATGCGTTTTCTAAGGACTCCTCCGAGGTGACTTGACGGCGCACTCCAGCGCCGTTGTTTTTTGATGCGTCGAAGGATAGGCATCCAGAATGCGAACTGGACGGGCACCGTTCGCCATGCCTCCCGTCGCCACAACCACGACAACATGCCTGTGCGCGGCTACAAGGAGAAAGGCGGCATCAATACCCCGCTGGAACTGGCGATCCAGAACGAGATCGACCGCTTCAGCCTGGCCATCGACGTGATCGACGGAATTCCCGCCCTGCGCGTGGCTCGCGCCCACGTCAGGCAGAAGCTGCGTCACATGCAGATCGAGTGCCGTAATTACGCCTGGGAAAATGGCGTCGATCTGCCAGAGGCGGATGCGTGGGTGTGGCCATATTGAGTACCTGTAGAGGGCAGACCGCGCAGACCGTCACGCTCGCGCAGGCGAAGTGTGACGATTAGATTCTTCCCTGCTTCAAAGGAAACCCGCCATGTCGGATGTCGCCGAAAGATCCCTGCGTACCCGCGCCGCACGTTCCGTCGATGCCTTGCGCCGCTCATTCATCGATAACCTTTTTTACCTTACCGCGCGTTCGTTTGAGAAGGCAACGCCGTTCGATTTCTATACCGCGCTTGCCTTCACCGTGCGCGACCGCATTCTGGAACGCTTCATCACAACTGGCGAGAACTACAAGCGGAGCAACGCCAGGACGGTCTGCTATCTCTCGGCGGAATTCCTGCTGGGGCCGCATCTGGGAAACAACATTCTCAATCTGGGATTGCGAGACAATCTCGACGAAGCCTTGAGCAAAATGGGGCTGGATCTCGAAACCGTCCTGCAACAGGAGCAGGAACCCGGTCTAGGCAATGGCGGTCTCGGACGCCTCGCCGCCTGTTGCCTGGATTCCCTTGCCACCCTCGAAATTCCCGCAATTGGCTACGGCATCCGCTACGAGTTCGGCCTATTCGACCAGGTCATCAAGGACGGCTGGCAAATGGAGGTGACCGATGCCTGGCTGCGCGACGGCAATCCGTGGGAACTGCCGAACCGGCAACGGCGCTTTCCCGTCAAATTGGGTGGTCACACCGAGCAATACCATGATGAGCATGGCCGCTTGCGCGTCAGATGGAAGTCCGGCTGCACGGTGTATGGCGTCGCCTACGACACGCCCATCCTTGGCTACGGCGTCATCAACGCCAACCTGCTGCGGCTTTGGAAAGCGGAGGCGCATGACTCCTTCGACTTCCAGGCCTTTAACCTGGGCGATTACTACGGCGCGGTCGAAGAGATGGTGGTGGCCGAGAACCTCACCAAGGTGCTCTATCCCAACGACGAGCCGGAAGTCGGCAAGGAACTGCGCCTGAAACAGCAGTATTTCTTCGTTTCCTGTTCCCTGCAGGACATGGTGCGCATGACGTTGCGTGATCTGGGCGACCTGTCCGGCTTCCCGGACAAGTTTGTTGCCCAGCTCAACGATACCCATCCGGCCATCGCGATCCCGGAGTTGATGCGCCTGCTGGTGGATGAGCACGAAATGCTCTGGGAGCAGGCATGGGACATCACCCGCCGAAGCTTTGCCTACACCAACCACACGCTGTTGCCCGAAGCGTTGGAAACCTGGCCGATTGACCTGTTCCAGCGCACCCTGCCACGACATCTTGAGATCATTTACGAAATCAACCGTCGCTTTCTCGACGAAGTGCGTATGAACTTTCTCGACGATGAGCAACGTGTCATGCGCATGTCGCTGATCGCCGAGGAGCCCGTCCGACGGCTACGCATGGCCCATCTCGCGGCCGCAGGCAGCTTCGCCATCAATGGGGTCGCGGCGCTTCATACAAACCTGTTGAAGACCACCATCCTGCGCGACTTCCACGATCTCTGGCCCGGGAAATTCAGCAACAAGACCAACGGCGTCACGCCGCGCCGCTTCATCGCACTGGCCAATCCGCCCCTGGCCCGTTTGATCGCGGACACCATTGATGGCGACTGGTTGCGTAACCTGGACTCCTTGCGCCGCCTGGAACCCTGGGCGGATGACGCCAGCTTTCGGGCGCGCTGGCGCGAGGTCAAACAAGCAGCCAAGCAGAAACTGGCGGCTTACATTGGCCATGCTACCGGTATCGCCGTCGATCCAGCTTCGCTTTTCGATATCCAGGCCAAGCGCATCCACGAATACAAGCGCCCGCACCTCAACCTGCTACATATCGTCAGTCTATATTGGCGCCTGAAGAACAGCCCAGATCTCGAGGTCGCGCCACGCACTTTCATCTTCGGCGGCAAGGCCGCGCCCAGCTACCACATGGCCAAGCTGATCATCAAGCTGATCCACTCCGTGGCCGAAGTGGTCAACCGTGATCCGCAGGTCAACCAGAAGATCAAAGTGGTGTTCATACCCGATTTCAACGTCACCAATGCCCAGCGCATTTATCCGGCAGCCGACCTGTCCGAACAGATCTCGACCGCTGGCAAGGAAGCCTCGGGCACCGGCAACATGAAATTTTCGATGAATGGCGCGCTCACCATCGGTACCCTGGACGGCGCGAATGTGGAAATACGCGAAGCAGTGGGTGGGGAAAACTTTTTTCTGTTCGGCCTAACTGCCTCGCAGGTCCAGGAGCGGCTGAACACCGGTTATCAACCCTGGCAGGTCGTGGACAACGACCCCGAATTACGGCATTCCATGGACCTGATTGACTCCGGTCTGTTCTCGCACGGCGACCGGCAGCTGTTTGCTCCGCTCACCGGAAACTTGCGCGGGCACGATCCTTATCTGGTCTGTGCCGATTACCGTGCCTATCTGGATTGCCAGGACAGCGTGGATGCCCACTATCGCGACGTCGAACCCTGGACGCGGATGTCCATCCTCAACGTGGCGCGCATCGGACGATTCTCATCGGACCGCGCCATACGCGAGTACGCCGAGGAAATCTGGCGGGTTCAGCCCGTGCGTATCAAGGCTTGACCGTCGGCGACAGACAGGCGCGGGGACAGCGTCTGATCTGCCACCATTTCTTGGCAACTTAATTTGAGCCCTTGGCCGGCCGCCCTGTCTTGATGACATCAAGTCGGCGAACCGCGGCAAGTAGCCGGGCGTCACTTAGCTCAGCAAGCTTAGCAACGGCGGCACGCACGATCTCGCTCTTCGCCTGACCGTTGTCGTGACGGAAGTCGGCAATGGTCCTGAAGTCGGGCGAGAGCTTGCCGGTGAGCCAAATCAACTCGACGCTGCGCTGAAACTCCCGCTCTAGCCGCCGGCTGGACTGAACGCGATCGAGATACCCGTACAGGTGAAGCTTGAGCAGTACCGAGGGGTGGTAAGAGCGGCGCCCGGTAACCGCTGGCGCTGCGCCAGCTAAGCCCGGTCTTCGCCTTCGATGAATCGCTTCATGTCCCCTTCCCACCGACACAATTGGAATCGGTGTAGAAAATATGCGGCGGTTTTCACACAGCCGCGCCGACTTTGAGACAGCCGCCCCCTCTATCTGAACTTCCGCTTCTCTGGAATTTTTCCTGACTGAGCGCGCACGCATCCCCGCCCTTCTCCCGATGTTCACGCCCGATCAACCCGCACCGAACACCACCGCCGCCACATCCTGATAGCGCTTGGCGAAATGCACCGTCATGCCGGCGCGGATATGGTCAGGCAGTTTGTCGAAATCGCGCCGGTTGGCGTCAGGCAGGATCAGTTCGCTGATGCCGATGCGGCGCGCGGCGATGACTTTCTCGCGAATGCCGCCCACCGGCAGCACCTGGCCGGTCAGGGTCAGTTCGCCCGTCATCGCCAGCGGGCGCGGAACTTTCCGGCTTTTCGCCAGCGACAACAGCGCGGTTGCCATGGTGACACCCGCGCTGGGGCCATCCTTGGGAGTAGCGCCTTCGGGCACATGCAGATGGACGAAGCCCTTGTCGAAGAAGGTGGTGTCCGCACCATAGGCTTTCAGGTGCGAGGAGACATAGCTGTAAGCGATTTCGGCCGATTCCTTCATCACCTCGCCCAGCTTGCCGGTGAGCTTGAAGCCGCGGTTTAGAGTGTGGACGCGGCTCGCTTCGACCGGCAGCGTGGCACCGCCCATCGCCGTCCACGCCAGGCCGGTGACCACGCCCACGCCGCTCATTGGCTTTTCACGGTTGAACACCGGCTTGTCCAGGTAGGCCTCGACTTCCTTGACGCCGATCCTGATCGGTGTGGCGGCGCCGCCGAGGATCTTCACCACGGCCTTGCGCGCGACGCGGCCCAGCTGTTTTTCCAGGTTGCGCACGCCGGCTTCGCGGGCGTAGCCCTCAATGACGTGGCGCAGTGCGCCTTCGCTGATGGCGAGCTGGTTCTTCCTCAGCCCGGACTTGGCGAGCACGCGCGGCCACAGGTGGTGCTTGGCGATGGCGATTTTCTCTTCGGTAATGTAGCCCGACAGGCGGATGACTTCCATGCGGTCCAAGAGCGCCGACGGGATCGAATAATCGTTGGCGGTGCAGATGAACAGCGCCTTCGACAAATCGAAGCGCACGTCGAGATAATGATCGAGGAAATCGACGTTCTGCTCGGGGTCGAGCACTTCCAGCAGCGCCGAGGCCGGGTCGCCCTGGTAGCTGGCGCCGATCTTGTCGACTTCGTCGAGCATGATGACGGGGTTGGCCGATTCGACTTCCTTCAGCGCCTGCACGAACTTGCCCGGCATGGCGCCGATGTAGGTGCGGCGGTGGCCCTTGATCTCGGCTTCGTCGCGCATGCCGCCGACAGAAAAACGGTAGAACTTGCGCCCCAGCGCTTCGGCGACCGATTTGCCGATGGAGGTCTTGCCAACGCCGGGCGGCCCGATCAGCAGCAGGATCGAGCCCGCCATTTCGCCTTTCATGGCGCCGACAGCGAGGAATTCGATGATGCGGTCCTTCACGTCGTCCAGCCCGTCGTGGTCGCGGTCGAGAATGCGGCGCGCGCGCTCGAGGTCGACCTTGTCCTGCGTGTACACGCCCCAGGGCAGAACGGTCAGCCAGTCCAGGTAATTGCGGGTGACCGTGTATTCTGGCGAGCCGGTTTCCAGCAGGGACAGCTTGTGCATCTCCTCGTCGATACGCTTTTTGGCCTGCTCGGGCAGCGTCAGTCCGGCGAGACGTTCGGCAAAGGTGTCGAGTTCGGCGGTCTTGTCGTCCTTGGCCAGCCCGAGTTCCTTCTGGATCGCCTTCAACTGCTGGCGCAGGAAGAATTCGCGCTGCTGCTCGCTCATCTTCTCGTCGACCTTTTCGCGGATGTCCGATTGCAGCCGCGCCACGTCGAGCTCCTTTTTCAGCAGCACGAGCACCTTTTCCATGCGCTTCTTCAGACCGAAGGCTTCCAGCACCTCCTGCAAGGCCTGCTTGGATGCAGTGGTGAGGCTGGCGGCAAAGTCGGTCAACTGCGACGGCTCGTTCGGGCCGAAGCGGTTGAGGAAGAACTTGAGCTCCTCCGAGTACAGGGGATTGAGCGGCAACAGCTCCTTGATGGTGTTGATGATGGCGATGGAATAGGCGCGGATTTCCTCGGATTCCGGTTTGCCGGTCTCGCCCGGGTAGTCGACCCTGACCTTGTACGGCGGGGTTTCCGACAGCCATTCGACAATGCGGAAGCGCCGCACGCCCTCGGCAATGAACTGCATCTTGCCGTCGGTGCGCACCGGGTGATGGATGCGCACGGCTGTGCCGACGCTGTGAAAATCGGCCCGATTCACATCGTCGGTATTGTCGGGCCTGACCACGACCAGTCCCACCATGTGATGCGCGGTTTCGCCAATCGCTTCGACCGTCGACAGCCAGGGCGCCTCGTTCATCAGCAGCGGCAGGGTTTGCGCCGGGAAAAACGGCTTCTCGGTCAGCGGCAGCAGATACAGTTCGTCCGGCCACACCGGAGCGGCGGGCAACTGGCGGTTGTCGGGCAGGAGTTCGCCTTCCAGGGAGGGTTCGTTGGGCATGTCGGGTTCTTCAATCTATCCGGTCAATCCGGATAATGAAGTATCGGGCCGATAAGCCCGTTTTCAAGCCCGGCCGGACGAGAACACAGGCTGCCGGCATGCCCCCAAGTTGTCGCGGACAGTTTCCGGATGCGCGGTGGGGTCGACCCGCCGCGCATCTGCCCGGCACAGCGGCGTCCATTCCACTGGTCCGCGCAGAATGGGGCGTCAGTTCCGCTTGTAGACATCCTCGAAGCGCACGATATCGTCCTCGCCCAGATAGGAACCCGACTGCACCTCAATAATGTGCAGGTCGACCTTGCCCGGATTCTCCAGCCGGTGGACGGTACCCAGCGGGATGTAGGTCGACTGGTTTTCGGTCAGCAGCATGACCGCATCCCCGCAAGTGACACTGGCGGTACCGGACACGACGACCCAGTGCTCGGCGCGGTGATGGTGCTTTTGCAGGCTGAGTTTTTCGCCGGGTTTGACCATGATGCGTTTGACCTGGAAACGGTCCCCCGCGTCGATGCCCTCGTACCAGCCCCAGGGACGGAAAACCTGCTTGTGGATCAGGTGTTCGCAGCGTCTTTCGGCCTTCAGGCGATCGACCAGTTTCTTGACGTCCTGCACCTGGTCCTTTTGCGCCACCAGCACCACGTCGGCAGTTTCGACCACCACCAGGTCGGAGACCCCGAGCATTGCCACCATGCGCGTCTCCGCCCGGACAAAATTGTTGCGGGCGTTTTCCAGCATGACATCGCCGCGGATGGCATTGCCCTGACAATCCTTCTCCGCCACGTCCCACAACGCCGACCAGGCGCCGATGTCGTTCCAGGCCATGTCGGCCGGCACCACCGCCGCCCGCCGCGTATGCTCCATCACGGCATAGTCGACCGATTCCGAAGGACAGGCCTCGAACGCAGCAGGGTCGAGGCGCACGAAATCGAGGTCCGGCGTCGCGGCATCGAGCGCGGCTCGGCTGGCATCGAGGATGTCGGGACGCAGTGTCTGAAGTTCATCCAGAAAGTCAGCGGCGCGGAACAGGAACATGCCGCTGTTCCAGAAATAGTCGCCGGACGCCACGTACTGCTGCGCGGTCGCCAGATCGGGCTTTTCGACGAACGCCGCGACCTGGAATGCGCCCGCGGCATCCGGCAGCGGCGATCCTTTGCGAATGTAGCCATACCCGGTCTCCGGCTTGGCCGCCACGATGCCGAACGTGGCGAGATGGCCGCCATTTGCTGCATCAGCGGCAGTCCGAATCGCCGCATGAAAAGCTGCGACATCGTCGATCAGATGGTCCGCGGGCAGCACCAGCATCAGGGCGTCGGGGTCGTCGCGCGACAGCATCAGGGCGGCGACGGCAATTGCCGGGGCCGTGTTGCGCCCCACCGGTTCGAGCACGATGGCGTGCGGAATCGAGCCGATCTGGCGCATCTGCTCGGCAATCATGAAGCGGTGTTCGACATTGCAGACCATCAGCGGTGCTGCCATTTCCGGCATGTCTGTCAATCGGCTGACAGTGTCCTGCAACAGACTCTTGTCGCTGGCGAGTGGCAACAACTGCTTGGGCAGCGCCGCGCGCGACAACGGCCACAGGCGAGTGCCGGTGCCGCCGGAAAGGATTACGGGATGGATAGTCGTCATATCGAAGGTTCAGTCGATGTAGGGAGATAGTTCAATAACGGCAATTATCATTCCAAAACCAGCGGCGAATGATTTTTCGGGGCTTTGCTGAATTTCGGGCTTGCGTCTCCTCTCCCCGAACGCTCTCGATATGGCCGAACGTCGAACCATCAACATCACGCGCCAAATGGAAGTGCCCGCCCACCGGAAAACGTGGCCCAAGGCGGGAGCCCTGTCTTTGACCCGCAACCGAATTCACGCATCACGATAGATGTAATCCCGACGGAACGGATAGTTCGGCTGGCTGCCGTCGATGCCCTTGCCTGCCAGCACCTGCCACAGTTCCATCCAGCCATGATCGAAGGCATAGGCGGAACCCGCCATGTAGATCCGCCAGATGCGGTATTTCTGTTCGCCGATCAGGCGCTGCGCCTCGTCTGCATGCTGTTCCAGACGGGTGACCCAGTGCCACAGGGTTGTTCCGTAATGGCGACGCAGATTTTCGGCGTCCAGGCATTCGAGACCGCTCTTTGCTGCGGCACGCAGCACGTCGGACGCGTGCACCAGTTCGCCTCCGGGGAACACATAATCCTCGATGAACTCGGCGATGCCGCTGCCGAGGCCGCTGGCCTCGGGCTCGGCCGTGGTGATGCCATGATTGAGCACGAGACCGCCAGGCTTCAGCAACGAGGCGATCGTGTCGAAATAGGCCCCCAGATTGCCGCGCCCGACATGTTCGAACATGCCTACGCTGGCGATCTTGTCGTAGCCTTCCCGTTCCGGCACATCGCGGTAATCCATCCGGCGGACTTCGACCCGGCCCTCCAGACCCCGCGTCTCGATTTGCCGCCTGACCCAGGCATGCTGGTCTTCCGACAGCGTGATGCCGGTGGCGTGCACACCATAGCGCTCAGCCGCATGCAGGAGCAGGCCGCCCCAGCCGCAGCCGATGTCGAGAAAGCGCTCATCCGGTTGCAGCACGAGTTTGCGGCAAATGTGATCGAGCTTCGCTTCCTGGGCGGCGTCCAGGCTCATGTCCGGCGTCCTGAAATAGGCGCAGGAATAGACCCGGCGACCATCCAGCCACAGGCCGTAGAAATCGTTCGAAACGTCGTAGTGATACTGGATGTTCCTGCGGTCGCGGGTGCGCGTGTGTCGCCACCATTTCCAGCCATCCGACCCGGTTTTCGGGGTGCAGTCACCCGCATTGCATAAGCGATCGCCCAGCGCGAGGATGTCGCGGATATCACCCTCCAGGTCGAGCGACCCTTCCACATAGGCTCGCGCCAGCGCGCCCAGGCTGGGGTCCGCCATGGCCCTGAGACTCGACAACTGGTGCAGCCGCACCCGCACGGAGGCGAAGGCGTCCGACCCGACCTGTTGACCATTCCACAATTCAACGACGAGCGGCAGACCGGAAGCTTCCAGGCGCTGCCTTACCTGTTCCACCAGCAGTTTATTGAGCACTTACGCCCCCCTCATCCGGGCGGCATGATGTCATGGTTAGTTATTGATCCGGCCAGATATATGCGTGAGTTCGTTCGTGCTGACCCTGTCGAAGCACAGCCCCCATTCGGCGGGCTCAGGACAGGCTTCGACAGGCTCAGGGCGAACGGTACTCATGTTTAACTCGTGCCGGATCAATAATGCCGCCCGAACTCACTTTAGGCCAAATCCACCACCAGCGCAGCGCGGGTGTTTTCAGCCAGGGTCATGGAATCGACCCGGTAGGCATCGAGATCGATCCCCATGCGAATCTGGCTGCCGGCCTTGGCGGCGGCGATCGAGGTGGCGTCGAGTTCGAAGCGCAGGAAATGCACGGCCGAGGTTTTTTCGGCGTTCTCGCGCTCCATGTCCTCGTCGGCGATGGCAAGGACCCTGGGCTGGTCTGCCACCTGCACCCACACCCTGTTCTCGATACCCTTGAGTTTTTCCAGTGCCACCTTGCGCGCATCGGGGTCGGAATACTGGATCATCATGGTGGCCTTCCAGTTGGTTCCGTCGGGCACCAGCGGGTTGTAGGCGTCGAGCTCGTCCTGGATGCCGGATTCCTCGAACGTGCGCTCGGCGCGCAGCATTTCCTGGATCTGGTAACGCATGGTCTTCTCGTCCTCGAAAATCAGCGTGACATGGTCGCCCAGTTCGACCATGCGGTTCTTCTTGTGCGCCATGATTTCGGCACGCAGCGCGGTGCGCACCTTGGCATAGCCTTCCAGGGTCATCAGACTGTCACGGGTAATATGCGGCATGGTGTTCTCCTTGCTGATTTCGATTACTTGAGACCGTAGGCGATGCGCAGCAGCGTGATCGGGTGCTGCTTCTGCGCGGTGGAATCTCCCATGCCCTGCAGAATGCGGCGCGCGGCCATCGCGCAGTCGGAACTCACGTAATCGGGCTGCGGTTCGGCCATCTGGCGGAACACCGGCTTGCCGATCTTCATCGACTTGTCGAAGTATTCGCTCTTCACGCCCCAGGTACCGTCATGGCCGGAGCAGCGCTCGACCATCGTCACCGTGGCGCCGGCCAGCTGCAGAGCATCGCGCGTCTTGTTGCCGATGTTCTGCACGCGCTGGTGGCACGGCACGTGGTAGGCGACCTTGCCGAGTGCCGACTTGAAGTCGGTCTTCAGCAGGCCGTCGGCGTTGCGCGCCATCAGGTATTCGAACGGGTCCCACATCGCCTCCTTGACGGCCTGCACCTCGGCATCGTGCGGGAACATCAGCGGCAGTTCCTGCTTGTACATCAGCGTGCATGACGGCACCGCGGTGAGGATGGCATAGCCTTCGCGCGCCAGCTTCGCCAGATACGGAATGTTCACTTCCTTGAGTCTTTCCACCGCATCGAGGTCGCCCAGCTCGAGCTTGGGCATGCCGCAGCAGGCTTCCTTCTCCACCAGCACGGCGGGGATTTCGTTGTGCGCCAGCAGCTTCAGCAGGTCGTGGCCGATGCCGGGCTCGTTGTAGTTGACGTAGCAGGTCGAATAGATCGCCACCTTGCCCGGCGTGCGCTCGCCGGCCGTGACCGCGAAGTCGCTGCGCGGCCTCGCGGTCGCGCGGAATTTCGCGCTGTCGTAATCGGGCAACTCGCAGTCCGGATGGATCCGCAGCACATTGCCGACCAGTTTGCGCACCGGCTTGCTCTTCAGGCTCGCGTTCACGGCCTGCACCACCACCGGAATCGATGCGAGCTTGCCCATCGCATCGGTCGACGACAGCAGCTTGTCGCGGAACGTCGCGCCGCCCTTCTTGAATTTGACAGCCTTGGCGCGCAGCATCAGGTGCGGAAAATCGATGTTCCACGGATGCGGCGGCACATAGGGGCATTTGGTCATGTAGCAGAGATCGCACAGGTAGCACTCGTCCACCACCTTCATGTAGTCCGACTTCGCGACGCCATCGACTTCCATCGTCGAGGACTCGTCCACCAGATCGAACAAGGTCGGAAACGCGGTGCATAGCGACACGCAGCGGCGACAGCCGTGGCAGGCGTCGAAAACGCGCTCCAGCTCGTGGTTGAGCTTGTCCTCGTTGTAGAAATCCGGGTTTTTCCAGTCAAGCGGGTGACGGGTGGGGGCTTCGAGATTGCCTTCGCGTGTGCTCATGCGAACTCCAGTTATTCTTGATGAAGATAGATCCGCGTTGCGCGGGCGTTTCATCGATTCACGCGATCCACGCGATCCACGCGAATGGATGAAACGTGCGGACAAAAAAAGCGGGCCGGACCCGACCCGCTTTTGTCTGTGCCAAATCAGGCGCCCAGCGTGTCCAGCGTCTTCTGGAACTTGTTGGCGTGCGAGCGCTCGGCCTTGGCCAGCGTCTCGAACCAGTCGGCGATTTCGTCGAAGCCTTCCGAACGCGCATCCTTGGCCATGCCGGGATACATGTCGGTGTACTCGTGGGTTTCGCCTGCAATCGCGGTCTTCAGGTTGTCGGCGGTGGGGCCGAACGCCATGCCGGTGGCGGGGTCGCCGCACTTTTCCAGGTACTCCAGGTGGCCGTGTGCGTGGCCGGTTTCACCTTCGGCGGTGGAGCGGAACACGGCAGCGACGTCGTTGTAGCCTTCGACGTCGGCCTTCGCTGCGAAGTAGAGGTAGCGGCGGTTGGCCTGCGATTCGCCGGCGAAAGCGGCTTTCAGATGATCTTCGGTTTTAGAACCTTTGAGTTGCATAACCTATTCTCCTTGGTTGACATTGACATGCTTTGCAGCATTGATTTTTCATCTCCATCCAGCACCCTGCTCCAAATTCAAGGCAGACGGGACGGTGGCTGAAATCTGGTTTTTAGACTTAGTCTAATACCTGCACGAAGATTAAACCCGCTGCGATGACGCTGTCAACCGCGAGGGGGATCTCCCGCATATGCGCCCATGATTCAGCACGAAATTCGAAGCCCCTGCATCCCGGTTTCCTTGATGATTACAGGGTCTTTCCCGCTACAAACACCGTACGGCAGGTAAACTCTCGCTCGACGGAGACCCGACATGAGCAACGACAAAACCAAATCTGACGCCGAATGGCGTGCCGAACTGAGCCCGGAACAGTATCGCATCCTGCGCGAGCGCGGCACTGAGCGAGCGTTCACCGGGCAGTACTGGGACCATCATGAAGCGGGCGAATACCGCTGCGCGGCATGCGGCGAACCCCTGTTCGCCTCCGCCACCAAGTTCGATTCCGGCACCGGATGGCCGAGCTTCCATCAGGCGATCAACCCCGACGCGGTTGCTGAAAAGCGTGACGTCAGCCACGGCATGGAGCGCGTCGAGGCACTGTGCCACCACTGCGGTTCGCACCTGGGACACGTTTTTCCCGACGGCCCCGCTCCGACCGGCTTGCGCTACTGCATCAATTCGGCCTCGCTGAGTTTCCAAAAAGAAGAAGACCGGGACTGAACCTTGCAACTCTTCGATGCGCAGGTCGCTGCGATCACCCCTGCCACGCCCAGCATCCACGTCCTGCGTCTTGACATCGCCGACGCGGGTTTCCGCTTTCTGCCGGGCCAGTGGGTTGACCTCAGCGTCGAGGTCGACGGTACAACCCATACTTCTGGCTATTCCATCACCACCTCGCCCATCCATCAGGGGCAGATCGAACTGGCGATCAA
This sequence comes from Thiobacillus sp., assembly GCA_016124745.1. Taxonomy (GTDB): domain Bacteria; phylum Pseudomonadota; class Gammaproteobacteria; order Burkholderiales; family Thiobacillaceae; genus Thiobacillus. The sequence continues at coordinate 95,447 of WGNC01000007.1, read as the reverse complement.
GGCCAGCGCGCGGCACCCGGTGGCGCGCTGGGTTCACGAGCGTGCACGGGTGGGCGATCGCGTACGCGTCTCCCAGGGTCAGGGCCCCTTCGTCTACCTGCCCGAGATGAGTGACAACGTGGTGCTGATCGGTGGCGGCGTCGGCGTCACGCCGCTGCTGTCCATCTTCCGCCATGTGCGCGACGCCGCCCTGCCGACCCGCACGCACCTGCTCTACAGCGTGTCGGACAGCCGCGAGATCCTGTTTCGCGACGAACTCGAGACCGCCGCCCGCATGCATGACAACCTGCACGTGAGCTTTACAGTGACCCAGCCCGATGTCCACTGGCATGGTCTCACCGGTCGCGTCGACCCGGTCAAGCTGCATGCGCTCGATGTGCCGGACGACACGCTTTATTACCTGTGCGGGCCGAAGGGCATGGTCGAGGACATGAGTACCTTGCTGCATGATCTTGGCGTGCCGATGAGCCGCATCATTTTTGAAAAGTGGTGGTAGGTCTTTTCGACCATTAAATCCATCGTCTGGCCTGTGTATGTTTACGCATCAACCTGAACGGAGATCTCCCATGCGCATTGTTCCCCTGCTCGCCACCCTCGCCTTCTGCAGCCCCGTGCTGGCCGGCCCCAATGACGTCGTACGCACCTACCCGGCGCAGAAAATCAGCGCCGACACCTATGTGATCCATGGACCACAGGGTGTGCCATCAGTTGAAAACCAGAGTTTCATGAACAACCCGGCCTGGGTCATTACCGCCGACGGCGTCGTGGTGATCGACCCCGGCTCCAGCGTGCAGGCGGGCCGCATGGTGGTGGCCCAACTACGCAAAACGACCAAGAAACCGGTCACCCATGTATTCAACACCCACGTGCATGGCGACCACTGGCTCGGCAACCAGGCCGTTCTGGAGGTGTGGCCGAAGGCCACGCTCATCGGCCATCCCGACATGATCAAGAAGGCCAGAGAAGGTGCTGACGCATTCTGGATCCAACTCATGTCGGACATGACCAAGGGCTACACTGAAGGCACGCGCGCCGAGATTCCCACCGTCGAGGCAGCCGACGGCCAGGAATTCAAGATCGGCGGCAAGACCTTCCGGATCCACTCGTCCACCGATGCCCACAGCAAGACCGACCTGATGATCGAGATCGTCGAGGACCGTACTCTGTTCACGGGCGACAACGTGCTGGGACGCCAGGTGATGAATCTGCGCGATGGTACTTTCAAGGGCGTGCTGCAGGAAACTGATCGGGCGCTGTCGGTCAAGGCCAGGCTGTATGTGCCCGGCCATGGCAAGAGCGGGGACCACAAATTCGTAGAGGAGCAGAAAGCCTTTTTCAGTACGCTGATGGCCGAAGTGCGTCGCATGTATGACGCAGGCAAGAGCGATTACGAAATGAAGCCTGTCCTCGTCGAAAAGCTCAAGGCCTACAAGGACTGGGCGGAATGGGATGCAAACCTGGGCCCGATGATCAGCCTGGCGATTCTGGAAATCGAACAGGAATAGATCAACAGGTCCTGGGCGCGCTCAACCTAGAAACCGCAGTTGGACGCGCCCGATGGTGCGTCTGGGCGGGTGGCTGCCGCGAAGCAACGAGGCGGCAGGCCGGGGCCTGCAACGAGGCGCGACAAAGGCAGGCGCACGACCGGGCGTGCCAGCGGGTGCGTAGCGGTGTAACCCGACAGGTGAACCCAATCGAACGGCGAAAACTCAGTATTCATGCGGCTTCCCTTGCGGTGGCAAGCGGTCAACTGCGGTTTCTAGGTTCAATCCGCCAGCCGGCTCACGCTGGCTGTCGGACCCGGCTGCCACTCGCCATCCAGATTGACCCATTCGACCCGCTCGCCGAGCATGCGGACGACACCCGGACGACGGTTGTTGCCGGTGTCCGAAAACTCGAAGCGGTAATCGCGCTGAAATTGCAGTTGGCCGTTGCTGTTGCGCGCAAAGCGCATTCTGCTCAGGGCCACACTCTCGTCGAGGAATTGCAGCCCGGCATTGCCACAGGCACGGCGGCCCACAGCAATCGCCTGTTCGCGCACCTGCATGCCGACGTACCAGTACCAGCCCCCCGCCCCGAACAGTCCCAGCAGGATGATTTCCCAACTCACTGAGCCGTGTCCGGCTTGACCGGGCTTCGGAACAGCGCCGCAACCTGCTTGCCGGATGTCTTGCGGACCAGGGCTGGCTGATTGTCCGTGCGCGGCGCATCGCTTGGCACATAGGGCGTATCGAAAAGTGCATCGCGCGGGGCCGCCTGGCGGGTACGCGGTGCGCTGCGCTCGGCACGCTCCGCCGGCCGTTCCGCATGACGCGATGGGCGCGACTGATAGGCAGGCACATCCGCCGCGCCTGGCTCGAAGCCGGCAACGATCACCGGCGGCAGGGCGTTGCCGATGAGCTTCTCGATGTCCTTGAGGTAGCGCGTTTCCGACTCGCTCACCAGCGAGATCGCCTCGCCCAGCGCACCGGCGCGTCCGGTGCGGCCGATGCGGTGGACATAGTCCTCGGCATTGTGCGGCAGGTCGTAGTTGACGACGAAGGGCAGCGCCTCGATGTCGAGACCGCGCGCGGCGACGTCGGTGGCAACCAGTATGCGGATGGTGCCGGCCTTGAAGGCATCGAGCGCCTTGATGCGCTCCTGCTGCGTCTTGTCGCCGTGAATGGCATCGGCATGAATGCCGACCTTGTTGAGTTCGTTGGCGAGCCGGTTGCAGCCCAGCTTGGTCCCCGTGAACACCAGCACCTGGCTCAGATCGCGGCTCTTGATCAGGTGGGTCAGCAACTGTCGCTTGCGCTCGTGATGCACCGGATGCACCACCTGGGTGACCGTCACCGCCGTGGCGTTGCGTGCCACCTCGATGAAGGTCGGCGTGTTGAGAATGCTGTCGGCCAGTTTGCGGATCTCTTCCGGGAAGGTGGCAGAAAACATCATGTTCACCCGTTGCGTCGGCAACAGGGCGACGATGCGTTTCAGGTCGGGCATGAAGCCCATGTCGAGCATGCGGTCGGCCTCGTCGAGCACCAGGGTATTCACCTGGTTCAGCATCAGCGTCTTGTTCTGGACGTGGTCGAGCAGGCGGCCCGGCGTTGCCACCAGAATCTCCACCCCGGCTTTCAGGATGGGAATCTGCGTATTGATGTTGACCCCGCCATAGACCACCAGCGAGCGCAGCGGCAGGTGCTTGGTGTAGGCCTGCACACTCTCTTCGACCTGGATGGCGAGTTCGCGCGTCGGGGTCAGGATCAGCGCGCGGATCGGGTGCTTGGCCGGCGAGGTGCCGTTGTTGGCGAATGGCAGCAGGCGCTGGATCAGCGGCAATGCGAACGCAGCCGTCTTGCCGGTACCGGTTTGCGCGGCACCGAGGATGTCGCCGCCCTGCAATGCCAGGGGGATCACCTGTTCCTGAATCGGGGTGGGTGTCACGTAGCCCATCTCGTCGAGGGCACGCAGGATGTCGGGCGCGAGCCCGAGTTCAGCAAAGGTCGTCAATGTCTGTCCAGTCCGTTCTGATCCGCTCAAATGCGGATCCAGTCAAAACCTGTCGTCTGACAGGCCACGCGCACATCATCGTCTGCACAATCGAGCACCTCGGCGAGCGCGCGCTGCGCCAGCGCAGATGTGTTGTTCTTGCGCGAGACGTGGGCCGCCATCACGCATTGCAGCTTGTCGTGCCTCAACTTGTCCAGCAGGGCCGCCGACTGGCCGTTTTCCAGGTGGCCGAAGCGGCCGCTCACCCGGCGCTTGAGGCTCGTCGGGTAAGGTCCGTTTTCCAGCATCGCCGCATCGTGGTTGCATTCCAGTACCAGCGCGTCGACGCCATCCAGGACGGCCTCGATGTGCGATGTACTGCACCCGGTATCGGTCAACACCCCGAGGCGGCGGTTGCCGTCGCCAAACACGTACTGTACCGGCTCCCGTGCGTCGTGCGGCACCGGAAACGGCTGTATTTCCAGCCCGTCCACTGCAAAACCAGCATGGCTGTCGATCACCTGGATCGCCACGCCATCGAGGTCCTGCGCCATCGCCAGCGTGCCTGCAGTCAGCCACACGGGCAACTTGAACTTGCGCGCGAGGCGCCCCACTCCGCCGATATGGTCGCCATGTTCATGCGTTACGACGATGCCTGCCAGGTCGGATGCCTGCAGGTCCAGTCTGGCCAATCGCGCAATGCTGTCTGCCAGTCCAAAGCCACAGTCCATCAGTACCCGCGTGGACCCGGTCTCGATCACCAGGCCGTTGCCTTCGCTGCCGCTGCCAAGACTGGCGAAACGCATCACGTCCGCGCCCGCATCACTTCAGTTCCTTGTACAGCAGGTTGATGATGCGGGTCTGCGTGCTCACATCGACCGCCTTGTCGTCCACGCCGGTCACGCTGACCCGGCTCTTCTCGTCCGCACCGCTCACCGAGATCTTCAATTGCGGCGAGTCCTGGCGCTCATTGCTGCGCCAGAAGGCCAACTTGGAAAAGAAACCCTCGTCAGCCTTGCTGTTGTTGTCAATCCCGGGATCGATGTAGCGCACGAAATACACGCCCTTGGAACGGTCGCGATCTTCCACCGCGAACCCGACGCGATCCAGTGCCAGGCCGACACGACGCCAGGCCCGGTCGAAGCTCTCGTCCATTTCGAGAACGGGCATGCCGGCTTCCTTGACGACGCGCGCCTGGTCCGGTGTCTGCTGGTTGGCCAGCAGCGATTCGGCCCGATTCTGTTCAACGCCGAAACGCAACATCAGACGACGCAGCATTTCAGCCTCGAGCTCGGGGTCGGGCGGACGCGGCTGCCACTTCGTCTGGTCCTTGCCCTCGGTGGCATAGACCTCCTCCATGCCACGCTGGCTGACGTAGATTTCGGTGGTGCCGTCCTTGCCCGCTTCAACGCGCGTACGGAACTTGTCGCGCTCTGCCGTCGAATAGGCGCTGTCGATTACCTTGCCGAGCAGGTTTCGAATGCCATCCTGCGGAATCTTCGCACGGTTCTCCGCCCAGTCGGTTTCCATTACGCCGGTTTCAGGGGAATCTATGTTGATGATGAAACCGTTCTCCTGCCAGAAATCCTTGATCACCGGCCACACCTGCTGCGGCGTCGCCTGCACCACCAGCCAGCGCTGGGACCCGGCACGCTCGATGCGTACCTTGTCCTGCTGAGGCAGCAGGGCAGTTGCCGAAGTAGTCGGCGAAGTCTTGCGCTCCTGGTTATAGGTCGACAAGGTCGCTGTCCCCTTGCCCTGCGTATCAGGAATGGCATACCGGTTATCCGATGCCGGCGCGACCAGATCGGGCGGAACTTCCAGCGTCGGCTGTTTCTGTGCCGACTTGTAATCGATTTTCTTGCTTTCGGGCATGCTGCAAGCCGAAACGGCCAGAGCAGTCATCAAAAACACGAGCAATAAACGCATAAGGTGTCCTAATTCAGTGTGCTTACATCAAGCCGGCGTGGCGCATGGCGTCACGCAAGGTGTCGTGCAGCCCGGCCGACAAGGGCGTCAGCGGCAACCGCATGCCGGATGGGATCAGCCCCAGTTCGGTACACGCCCACTTGACCGGAATGGGGTTGGCTTCGACAAACAATTTGCTGTGCAGGGGCAGCAACGCGTTATTGAGTTCGCGCGCGCGCGGCAGGTTCCCTTCGCGCGCGGCCACGCACATCTCGTGCATCAGTTTGGGCGCGACGTTGGCGGTGACCGAAATCACGCCATGCCCGCCCAGCAGCATGAAGGGCATCGCCGACGCATCGTCGCCGCTGTAGAGCGCGAAGTCCTTCGGTGCACGGCGCAACAGGTCGGCTGCGCGCTCCATGCTGCCGGTGGCGTCCTTCAGGCCTACGATGCCGGGTACTTCGGCCAGCCGCAAGGTGGTGTCGTTGGACAGGTCGGCGACGGTGCGCCCGGGCACGTTATAAAGCATCAGTGGCAAGTCGACCGCTTCCGCAATTTTCCTGTAGTGCTGATAGAGGCCTTCCTGCGTCGGCTTGTTGTAGTACGGCACCACCGACAGCCCGGCCTGGGCACCCGCGTTTTTTGCACAGGTTGTGAGTTCGATCGCTTCGGCCGTCGAATTTGCACCGGTGCCGGCTATCACCGGCACACGTCCTGCAGCCTGCTCGACCGTGGTGCTGATCAGCAGGCAGTGTTCTTCAAAACTCACGGTGGGCGATTCGCCGGTGGTGCCGACGATGACGATGCCGTCCGTTCCCTCGTTGATGTGCCATTCGACCAGACGCCGCAGTGCGTCGAGGTCGAGCGCCCCATCGTCCGACATCGGGGTGACGACCGCGACCAGGCTGCCCCTGATCATGCTTGTTTCTGCCATGGTGTTCCCGCGCTGCGCCCTGGTTGTGGCGGCAAATGGATAAATCCGGCTATTTTAATCCATCTCCGCGTCCCCAAGAGCATGCCGGACAAGCTAAAACTCAGAGCCTGTCCATCCATACCGCCAGTTGTTCGAGTCCCAGGGCGATGCCGCGCGTCACCAGCGGCACTGCCCACACCCACGCGGCCGTCAGTCCCAGGGCGGCAATCCCCAGCCCCGCCGAAGACATGTCGAGCCCAGGCGTGGTGCGTGCAACGATGCCGAATGCCAGTTGGATCAGCAAGGCCAGCGCCAGCAGGGGCAAGGCCAGTTGCAGACCGGTGGCGAACAGCCAGCCGGCGCCCTCGGCCAGTTGGCGCAGGTCGCCGGCCGCGGGCAGAACGGCCACCGGCATGACGGCGAAGCCATGACGCAACGCATCGACGATCAGCAGGTGACCGTTGGCGCCCAGAAAAGCGAGCGCTGCAAGCCACCATGCCAGGGCCTGCCAGGGGCTGTCGGCCGACGCGGCCTGTTCCTCGGTCAGCGCCAGCAGGCCGCCAGTGGCCGTGTGGCCGGTCCACACAAGCACGGCCGAAACCATGCCAAAGACCAGCCACACGCAAAGCGCCAGCGCCGCGCCCCAGGCGGCTTCCATGCTCATCGCCAGCATGCCCTGCAGCGTGAAAGGATCGACGGCCGCGATCGACAAACCCGGTGCCAGCACGACGGCCAGAACGGCAGCAATGAGGAGGCGCATCGCTATGGGCAACCGTCCGGCCAGCGGATCGAACAGGGACCATCCCGCAAGGCGGGCGAACGCGAACAGCCACGCGGCCATATTCGCTTCGCTCACAGGCATGGCTCGCTCATTCCAGGAGACCCGGGAAATCGCTCAGCAGCGTGCGCGCGAAGTCGACCAGTTGCCCGCCCATCCAGCCGCCCAGCAACGCCAGCACGAGCAGCATGACGATGAGCTTGGGGACGAAAGACAGCGTCGGCTCGAGGATTTGCGTGGCGGCCTGGAACAGGCTGATGGCGAAGGCGGTCAGCAAGCCCGCCAGCAATATTGGTGCGGCCAGCGTCACTACCAGCCAGAGTGCGTCGCGCGCCAAGCCCTCCATTAAAGTATTCCGGCTTCCATCAGAAACTGCCGATCAAGGAGCCGACCAGCAGGTGCCAGCCGTCCACCGTGACGAACAGCAACAGTTTGAGCGGCAGCGACACCAGTTGCGGCGGCAGCATGATCATGCCCAGTGCGGTCAACACGGCAGAGACCACCAGGTCGATGACCAGGAAAGGCAATATGACCATGAAGCCGATCTGGAACGCGGTCTTGAGTTCGCTCGTGAGAAACGCCGGCGCCAGCGTGGCCAGCGGCACGCTGTCGATCTGTTTGGGGTCGATGGCCTTGTCATCGGCTGCAAACAGGCCCAGGTCCTCGGCCCGGGTTTGCCGCAGCATGAAGGCTTTGAGCGGCGTGGCGGCTTTCTCGGCCGCGGCATTGACGCTCAGCGTTCCGGCAAGAAAAGGCTCATAGGCTTCGGCGTCGATGGTCTTCAACGCGGGCGACATCACGAATAGGGTCAGCAACACCGCCAGTCCCATCAACACCAGGTTTGGCGGCGCGGTCGGACTGCCCAGCCCCTGCCGCAGCAGGAACAGCACCACGGCAATGCGCGTGAAGGCGGTGAACGCCAGCAGCAGGGCAGGCAGGAAAGGAAACAGCAGTAGCCAGGGCAGGCTCGCGCCCGGCACCCCGATCACCTGCCCGCCCGCACCGGGCGTCACGCTCAGCAACGGCACGTTGCTGTCGGCGCCCAAGGCAACGACCGAAAAAGCCATCAGCGCGCCACACGCTAGAAGCCGCCTCATTGCCCCTGCTCCCGTTCCCGGGCTTCGGCCGGCTTCGGCAAGCTATGCAGCAGCCGCACATTGCCGCCGCCCACTCCCAGCAACAACCAGGTGCCGTCGACCTCGACCACCACCACGCGCTCGCGTGTTCCCACCGCAGTCGCCCCCACCACCTTGACCGCCCCCTGCGTGCCCATGCCCGGAAGGTAGCGACGAGCGAACCAGGCCACGGCGACGAATCCGCCCAGGATCAGCGCCAAACTCAGCAACACCGTAAGCAGGCTGCTTGTCGTGTCGGGTGCGGCAAACGCCCAGGACGGGAGCAGCAGCAACCCCGCTGTCGCAATCAATCTAGCCATGCCGGATGACCTCTCGCGCCCAGCGCGTCATGTCGTTCGAATTGCGCGGCAACTGCACGGAGAGCATTGCCTGCGTGGGATCGGCCTCGATGCACCATGCCAGAGCCAGCGGAAACGTGGCCGGTGACGCCGCATCCAGCCAGCATTCCGCCAACAGTCCATCCAGGTTCTGGATCAGCGAACAGGGTACGAAGGATGCGACCCCCGCCACACGCTTCCCGCCGAGGCGGCGCGTCAGCCACAAGGTGGCGAGCGCAGGATCGGGCTGCCAACACGGCTTTAGCAATGAATCCGCCAATGCAAGCCCGGATTGCACCTGCACCTGCACCGGCCGGTGCAGGCGTGCGGTCAGCATGGCGCCGAGACGCCGGGTCAGCCGGGCGGGCAAGTCAGCGGGCACGGACGGTGGCCACGACAGGAAGGCGATTTCTGCAGGCGTGAGTTCAAGCAGCTTCATGGCAAGTCCTCAACGAGCCCGATGACCCGTACCGCGGTGAAATGCCAGTTCCGCCAGTTCGTCGTGCTGGCGTTGCTCCAGACGTCGCTGCTGGATGGCGACCTGCGCCAGATGGCGCTGCTCCAGCAGACGCAGCGCCTTCACCCGATGCTCCTCGCGCATCCATTCGGCAAGGCGCGCCTGCCAGTCTCGGTAGGCATCTTCGATGGCGGTCTGCGCCGCCTGCAACTCGGCCGCCTGTGCGCGCTGCAAACGATTTTTCTCCAGCAGTTGCTCGGCGGATACGCCGCTGCGCAATTCGTCCGCCAGCCGCGCGATATGTGCATCGCGCAAGGCAGTCAACTGGACCTGTCGCCCGCGTGCGCGCAACCAGATGCCATGCGCATGCTTGACGCCACGCGCCAGGGTTTCGCTGCGCCGCTCGGCCAGTTGCAGCACCCGCGCCAGGGTGAAGGGCTTCATCCGAGCACCTCATCGAGTCCGCTGCGTGCGGATTCCAGCGGTGCGCGCTCTGCCATTCCCTGCATCAGATACCCCTGCATGCGTGGATAAAGCCGCACGCCCTCGTCCAGCACCAGATCGGCCCCCGGCACATAGGCGCCGACGGCGAGCAGGTCGCGGCTGCGCATGTAGCGCGAATAGAGATATTTGAAGCGACGCGTCCGCTCCAGTTCATCCTCGCTCAACAGGTCGGGCTGGGCACGGCTGATCGAGGCCTCGATGTCGATGGCTGGATAATGCCCGGCATCGGCAAGATCGCGGGAGAGCACGATGTGGCCGTCGAGAATTGCACGTGCCGCATCGGCGATCGGGTCCTGCTGGTCGTCGCCCTCCATCAGCACGGTGAAGAACGCGGTGATTGACCCGCTGCCGCTACGGCCATTGCCGGCGCGCTCCGCCAGTTGCGGCAGCTTGGCAAAGACGGAGGGCGGATAGCCCTTGGTGGCGGGCGGCTCGCCGATCGCCAGCGCCACTTCGCGCTGCGCCATCGCATAGCGGGTCAGCGAATCCATGATGAGCAACACATGCTTGCCCTGGTCGCGGAAATATTCGGCGATCGACATCGCGTACGCCGCGCCGTTAAGCCGCATCAGCGGCGGATGGTCGGCCGGCGCGGCCACCACCACGGCGCGCGCCATGCCTTCGGCACCCAGGATGCGGTCGATGAATTCCTTGACCTCGCGGCCGCGTTCGCCGATCAGCCCCACCACCACCACATCCGCTTCGGTGAAACGCGCCATCATGCCGAGCAGGATGCTCTTGCCGACGCCGCTGCCGGCGAACAGGCCGAGCCGCTGCCCACGCCCCACGGTCAACAGGCCGTTGATCGCGCGCACCCCCACGTCCAGCGTCTGCCGGATCGGCTCGCGTTCCAGCGGATTGATCGGACGACTGTAGAGCGGCACCCGGCGTTCCAGCGACAGCGCGCCCATGCCGTCGAGCGGCCTGCCAGCGCCGTCGAGCACGCGCCCCAGCAGGCGCTCGCCCACCGGCACCTGGCGCACCCGGTCCTGCGCGCGACGGCGCGGCACGTAGCGCATTCCGAGGCGCGGCGGCTGCGCAGCCATCGGGTTGTCGGGCACCACCCTGGCGCCCGGCATCACGCCGTAAATGTCGGTGGCAGGCATGATGAACAGGCGGTCGCCGGAGAACCCGGCCACCTCGGCCTCGATGCTCTGCCCGCCCGGCACCTGAACATGGCACTGGCTACCCACCGGCAGGCGCAGCCCCACCGCTTCCATGACCAGGCCGGATACCCGGGTGAGCCGTCCGCTGGCCGCGATTGGCGCTGCCCAGCTGACCGCGCGTCGGCAGTCGGCCAGGTATTCACGCAGGCGGACGGTGCGGTCCACTTATCCTTGAAACCTCGGTTGGACGCGTTCGAGTGCGCGACTGCCGAGTCGGCTGGCAAGGCGCAACGAGGCAGCATGGCCATTCCATGCAACGAGGCGCAACGCAGCCAGATGGCTCGACAGTCGTGCAATCGGATGCGTAGCGATTTTTGCTTGCAATGAAATGTCCCGGCTGTAATTACGTAAAAATGATGATAACGATTGCATGGCGGGAGCGGTCGACCGGGGTTCCAAGGATTAGTCGATCCAGTTCCGGTTCGAGCCGAGCACCTGCACCACCTGCCGCCAGCGCGCGGGCAGCGTGGCGTCGAGGTCACCCTGGGTGGTTTCGATCAGGCAGCCGCCGCGCACGATGCGCGCGTCTTCCACGATGCGCAGGCGATTCTTGTCCAGTACCTGGTCGAGATGCGGACGCACCAGCGCCGCGTCGTCCGGGTTCAGCAGCAGACGCGCCTCGCGGCTGGTCTCGGCCATCTGTTTCAGTGCCAGGTTGACCACGTCGAGAATGCGTTCGGGACGTGCCGCCAGTTCGCCGGCCACCACCTGGCGCGCCACATCGAGCGCCAGCTCGAGCACCATGTCGGCGAGTCGGAAATCGAGATTGTCCAGGGTCGATGAAAAGCTGTCGGCCAGCTGCTTCATGCGGCCGCAGGCCTGCTCCCCTTCCACTCTTCCGGCTGTCAGCCCTTCGGCATAACCTTCGGCATGTGCGGCTTCGCGCAAAGCGGCCAGTTCGGCTTCGATATCGACAGGGGATAACGTCTGCCCGTTTGACGAGGCCGCCAGTTCCACCACTTCCCAGTGTTCGAATGCCGTAGTGTCGTCCTGCATGCTCATGCGGTTTCCTCTTCTTCCGGGAACGGGATCGCGCCCTCCGACGCCAGTCGACGCAGGGTGGCGCCGGCTTCGTCCTGCGCGGACTGGATCATCGCCACCGGCAGCGCGCCCAGGGTATCGAGATCGTCACGCATGCGCCGCGCCGCGGTCGGGCTCATGACGGTTGTCAGCGCGTCGAGCACCTGTCCATCGCTGCCCTTCAGCGCATGCAGCAGGATACGCGCACCGACGTTGCGCAAAAAGGTCTTGCGGCTCGCCTCGGGCAGGCGTGCCAGATCCTCGAATACGAGACTGCGCACGCGCAGGCGGGCAGCCAGTTCTGCATCGTTGTGGTCGAGCTGGTTCAGCGCGGCCGCAGCGCTTCCCTCGCTCATCTGCCCAAGAATATTGACGACTGCGGCTTCGCCATGCAGCGAGGCAGCGGGTTCGAAACTCGCCAGCCAGTCGTCCAGGTCGCGCAGCATGTCCGGGTGCGGGGCATCGCTGCGGGCCAGACTCTGCAAGGTATCCGCACGCGTCGTTGCCGGCAGCACGTCGAGCACCGCAGCGGCAACGTCGCGCGGCAACTGCGACAGGACGGCGGCAATCAGTTGCGGCGGCTGCGCCTCCAGCAGACCGGCAATCTCGGCGGGTTCGCGCCACGCCAGCTTTTCCGGCAGCTGCGCCGCCGATGCACCGAGGCGCTGCAGCACGGCCTGGGCGCGTTCCGGGCTCAGTGCCCGCTTCAGTGTTTCGTCGAGGAAGCGCCCGGCATCCGCGGCAAATCCAGTCTGTTCGGCCGCTTCGGCGACGTAATCGTGAAGGATCCCGCGCACGCGCTCGCGCGGCAGCACCCCCAGTTCGCGCATGGCGCCCCCCAGGCGGCTGACTTCGAGCGGGCTCAGGTAACGGAACACGGCCGCGGTCGCCTCCTCGCCCAGCGTGAGCAGAAGTGCTGCGGATTTTTCGATTCCGGGCTGGCTCATGCGCGCATCCAGAGCTTGATGACGTCCGCCGTCACGCGCGGATCGGCCAGTGCCTGACGGCGTGCCGACTCGAGCTCGGCATCGAAGCCTTCCACGACTTCTTCAGGTTCGGGTTCGGCCCGATGCGCGCGCCGCCACCCGATCCAGCCGAGCAGCAGCACAGCCGCACCCGCAGCAATCGCCCATGGCATATATTCGGCTGAGGTTTCCACCTGTTGGGGCGGCGGGGCGTGCGGCTGAACCCGCGGAATCGAAACGGATGCGGGAAGCGGTGGCTCTGCCCCGACGGCAGGGGTTTCTGCTTCGGTCTGTTCCTGTTCCCGGGAAGTGGTGGGCAGGGCAAACACAGTCAGACTGTCGCCCCGCTCCTTCTGCAAGCCCAGCGCCTGGCGAGCGAGTTGCCCGGCGCGCCAGCGCTCGTTGGCGCTGGCGTTGAAGTTCAGGATCACGACGGCCTGGACGCGCCGGACATGTCCTTCCGGCACACGCGTGGTGCGCACCACTTTCTCCAGCGGGCGTGTCTGCCCCGCCCCCACGACATTGCTGACCCGCTCGACGGTCTGCCGGGTTTCGCCGTCCTCCAGCGTCGCCGTCACCTGCACGCTGACGCGATCCTTGCCCAGCCAGGGCGTCAGCACGGCCAGCGCCCGCTCTGCAAGATCCTGTTCAATCGCCAGGCGCTGCGACTGCGCCACCTCGGGTGGCGCGACGCCCAGCAAGACCCCGCTCGGGACGAACACCTGCACGTCGGCCCGCTTCAGGCGCGGCACGCTGGCAGCGACCAAGGTCTGTATCGTCGCAACCTGCTCTGCCGAAAGTTGCGCGCCGTCGTGCAGTCGCACCAGGACCGCAGCAGTCGCAGGCGGCGCATCGCGCAGGAAGGGCGAGACCTTGGGCAGGGCGAGGTGCACACGGGCAAGGTCGACCGCGTCGAGTTTCTGGATCGATCGGGCCAGATCAATTTCGAGCGCGCGCTGGAAACGCTGCTGCTCCTGCAGCGATGACGCGCCAAAACCGGGGCTGCGGTCGGCTTCATCCTGGACCTCGTCATCGGACTTGGGCAGTCCCCGCGCTGCCAGGCGATAACGCGCGGCATGCAGCTGGTCGGCCGGGACTTCGATCGTGCCGTCGGTGGCAGACAGGCGGTAGGGAATGTCGATCTGCTCCAGTGCGGCGATGACCTCACCGCCCGCGCGGTCCGACAGATGCGTGAACAGCACGCGATAGACTGGCGGGTTGAACCAGATATAGGCGGCGGCCAGCGCAGCCAGCGGCAGCAGCGCCAACAGGGCAAGCATGAAGCGGCGCAGCGGGCTCGCTTCCGCGATCAGCTCGCGCAGGCCGCTCAGCCAACCCGGCACTGCACGCACCTCGTCGGCATGGTCGGGTTCGGCGGAATCGCCTCAAGCCTGGTCGATTGGATCATCACCCGGCGATTATAACCAGTCGGGCACCGCCACCGCGCGCAACACCACCTGCAATTGGCCCATGCGCTCGCGTCCCTGGAACCACCACAAGCCGCCCTTCTTGAGCGTCAGGTCGCCGGCCTGTCCGGCCAGCAGTTGCATCGCCACTTGCCCCAGCGTGGGCTGGTGTCCGACGATCAGCATCGGAGAGGTCGCGGCTGGCCATCCGGCGATGGCCAGCACCTCTTCGGCGCTTGCCCCGGGTGCCAGTCCGGGTGCCACCTCATAGTCCCGCCCCAGCGCCTGCGCGGTCTGCAGCGTGCGGACCGCCGGGCTGCTCAGAATGCGAATATCCGGCGGCAAGCGCGGGTTGAGCCAGTCTGCCATTCGCGCCGCCTGCTTGCGGCCCTTGCCGGTCAGTTTGCGTTCGAGATCGGGTGTCCCGTCTTCAGCCTCGGCGTGCCGCCACAAAATTAGTTCCATTTTTTTCCTCGAAGAAACTCGCTGCCACAGCGCAGCACATGACCATTGTGAGTCAGATCAAAGAACGAAATATGACAGACACCTGTCTTCAGTATGCAGGACTCGGCGGCGCCGCGATGCAAGATGGTGCCCCCCTTCCCCAGCTTCACCGGCCCTCTCCTGGGTGACGCAATCCCATGGGCAAATGGACAATGCAACGAAAGACGAAGGCAGCCGCATGCGAGCTACCAGTAGGGCGCAAATTTCACGAAACCCTGCAAATGCCCTGCAATGTCCTCTGTCGGCCCCTGCACCTGTTGCGCCGCCAGCCAGCCGAGCGCGAATTGTCCCACCGGCCCCGTGTCCACGGGGGCATTCTTCAAGAGTTCCCAGGCCACACGTGCATCGTTGCTGCGGCCCAGGCTGTCCTGGGCCTCCCGCAGCATGTCCAGGTATTGCGCCTGTCGGCGGCCCGCCAACAGCGTCTGGAAAAACTCGGCCGCATAACGCTGACGCTTGATGGCGATGCGCAAGGCATGGCGTTGCAAGGGTTGCAGCCCGGCAAACACACGCGCACCGCGCGCGATCGGGCGATGCCCCTTCTGCAGCGATCCGCGCGCCCATTTCTTCAGCGGCGACAATTGGGTGAAGCGCTGCGCCTCCGAAACCGTGCCCCCTGACGGGGACATTCGCCAACCACGCTGCAGCAGCCAGCGCTGAAACGCCAGCAGCCATGCCCCCGGACGTGCCAGCCGCAGTGCCGCCTGCATGGCAGCACGCACCTCGACGCGATGTGCCTCCAGCACGGCAGCGCCCTGTTGCCAACCCGCTTCGTTCTGATAATGGGGCGCAATCGCCGGCAGGGTTTCGCCACACAGCACGTCCCAGTCGCGCGCCGGGCCGAGTGCAGCAGCCAGGGACCGCAGGCCGTCCATCAATCCAGCCGGCAGCACGCACACCTTGCGATAGAGACGTAGCGCCGCTCGCAGGCGCCGCAATGACACCCGCGCCTGGTGCACGTATTCGATGTCGTCAATCGGTTTGGGCCCAGCCTTTGCTCCCTCCCCCGCCCCGGGGGGAGGGCTGGGGAGAGGGGAAAGCACCCCCGGCAGATTGGCCTGAAACTGGTCCAGACATGCCTGGACGATCGCGGCAAAGCCAGCTTCCACGCTCATGCCACTGTCCAGGGTCAATGGCACCGATTTGAACGGAACGACGACCTGCCCGCGTGCCAGGCGCACGACGCGCTCGGCCTTGCTAACATCGAACGGCAGGCAGTCGAGCCGCTGCGCCCAGCCATGCGCCAGTTCGAACAGCGCATCCTGCTGGCCGGACTTGAGTTCGAGCTCGATTTCGCAGATTGGCAGGCGGCGCGCGCCGGCGTGAACCTCGCCCACGTCCAGCGCCACTTCGATACTTGCGCCGCCATCGCCGCCGATCAGCCAGGCAGTGCGCTCAAAGCGGGTTTCGAACACCGGCTCCAGTTGCGCGCGCAGCGCTTCGGGTACCAGTGCCAGTGCCTCGGCCGGGAAACGGTTCCAGTCCGGCATGCCGCGCGTGACCGGCATCTCGAATTCGGCACGTTGCGACAGGCCGCCGTGCCGCTCGCCTTCGGTCTTGATCGTCTGCAGCCAGCGCCGTCCGATTCGCCGCACCCTGAGTGCGACCCCCAGCGCGCTCAAGGCGAAGTCCGGCGTGTCGAAATACAGCGTGCGCATGGCGTGCCGCACCGGTACGCTACGTCGCCGGGCCATCAGCCTCAGAAACGCCGTGGCCTGCTGCCGTGGCAGCGCCAGCTTGAGTTCGACTTCGACTGGATAGGAAACTGTCATATGTCTGTCATGTCAGGATCAGGCCAGACCCTTATCATTACAATCTACACAGATACTAGACCATGAACCTCCCCAGCCCCGACACCCTTATCAATCGCGAACTCGGCATCCTCGCCTTTCAGCGCCGCGTGCTGGCGCAGGCAGACGATCCCGACATGCCCTTGCTGGAGCGCCTGAAGTTCCTCTGCATCGTCTCCAGCAACATGGACGAGTTCTTCGAGGTACGGGTCGCGGGCCTGAAGGAACAGATCCGCGCCGACTCGACCCAGTGCTCGGCGGACGGCATGACGCCGGGCCAGCAATACCATGCCGTCTCGGAAACCGCGCATGCACTGGTAGCCCGGCAATACGAACTCTTCAACAAGGACATCATCCCCGAACTGGCCGAGCGCGGGATCCATTTCATTCGCCGCACGCAGTGGAACGAAGCCCAGGCTGCATGGATCCGAAACTATTTCCTGCGCGAGTTGATGCCGGTTCTGACACCGGTCGGGCTCGATCCCTCGCATCCCTTCCCGCGCGTGCTCAACAAGAGCCTCAACTTCGCGATCGAGCTGTCCGGACGCGACGCCTTCGGCCGCAATTCAGGCGCCGCCGTGGTGCAGGCACCGCGCGCACTGCCGCGCGTGATCCGCATGCCGGAAGAAATCGCCGGCTGCGAATACGGCTTCGTGTTCCTGTCGTCGATCCTGCACGCCCATGTCGGCGAACTCTTTGCGGGGATGACGGTGGAAGGATGCTACCAGTTTCGGGTCACCCGCAACTCGGACCTGTTCGTCGACGACGAGGAGAACAAGAACCTGCGCGAAGCATTGCAGGGCGAACTGCCGCAGCGCAACTTCGGGGCCGCAGTGCGGCTGGAGGTCGCCGACAACTGTTCCGAATCGATGATGACTTTCCTGCTCGAACAGTTCGAGCTTGAGCGCGACGATCTTTACCAGGTGCATGGCCCGGTCAATCTGGTACGCCTGATGCAGGTACCCGACTGGGTCGACCGGCCGGAACTCAAGTTCACGCCGTTCACTCCTGCGCTGCCCACGCGGCTTTCCAACAAGGAAGACATCTTTCTTCAGATCAGGAAGGGCGACATCCTGCTGCATCATCCGTTCGAGTCCTTCCAGCCGGTGATCGATTTCATCGAGCAGGCGGCTGCCGACCCCAACGTGGTAGCCATCCGCCAGACCGTCTACCGCACCGGAACCGACTCCAAGCTGATGATGGCACTGATCCGCGCCGCGCAGTCGGGCAAGGAAATTACCGTGGTAGTCGAACTGATGGCGCGCTTCGACGAGGAAGCCAATATCAACTGGGCGGCCAGGCTCGAAGAAGTCGGCGCGCATGTCGTGTACGGCGTGGTGGGCCACAAGACGCATGCGAAGCTCGCACTCGTGATCCGACGCGAGGATGGCGAACTCAAGCGCTATGCCCATCTCGGCACCGGCAACTACCACGCGCGAACCGCGCGCCTGTACACCGATTTCGGGCTGTTGACCTGCGACGAGACCATCACCGCCGATGTCGGCAGCCTGTTCACCCAGATCACAGGCCTCGGCAAAGCAGGCAAGCTCAAGCGCCTGTGGCAGTCGCCGTTCACGCTGCACAGCGAAGTCGTCGCCGCAATCAACCATGAAGCCGAACTGGCAGCGGCCGGCAGGCCCGCCGCCATCGTCGCCAAGATGAACGCGCTACTGGAGCCGCAGGTCATCGCGGCGCTCTATGCCGCCTCGCAGGCCGGCGTTAAGATTAGCCTTATCATCCGCGGCGTCTGTGCGCTGCGCCCCGGCATCCCGGGATTGTCCGAGAACATTCGGGTGCGCTCGGTCGTCGGACGTTTCCTCGAACACACCCGGATCTTCTATTTCAAGAGCGACGGCGAGGATAACGTCTATCTGTCGTCGGCGGACTGGATGGATCGCAACTTCTTCCGTCGCATCGAAACCGGCTTTCCTGTCCTCAACCCCAAGTTGAAGAAACGCGTCATCGCCGAGGGCCTCAAGCCATACCTGCGCGACAACGTGCAGGCATGGGACATGCATGCCGACGGCAGCTACCGGCGCCGCAGCTTGCGCCGCGCCAAGCCCTACAGCGCCCAGGCCGAACTGCTGGCCTTGCTGAGCAAGCAGAAATAGGCCTGCCTGGACTGGGCCTGATTTGCCCTTCGTGCACAAGGGGCTTCGACAAGCTGAGCCCGAACGGTGGTTGGACAAAGGCGCATGCCAGAGCCCGCCCATTTGGTCCGTTCGTCCTAGGCTTGCAGTGGCTAGATGAAAGTGCACGCCGGACCCTGCCCGCTTAGTCCGTTCGTCCTGAGCTTGTTGAAGGACAGCCACTCAGTCAGGCGTGCACCAGGATGAAAGTGCATGCCGGAACCTGCCCGCTTAGCCCGTTCGTCCTGAGCTTGTTGAAGGACAGCCACTCATTCAGGCGTGTACCAGAATGACAGGGCCAGGCCTTGAAAACCTTCCCCCCGCCCCAATTTCGGGTTGTGTTTGTTTTAAGGGAGATCAAGGCATGTCCGCCACCAAAGAAACCCTGGGCTTCCAGGCAGAAGTCAAGCAGCTGCTGCAGCTGATGATCCATTCCTTGTATTCCAACAAGGACATTTTCCTGCGCGAACTGATTTCCAACGCATCCGACGCCGCCGACAAGCTGCGCTTCGAAGGACTGAGTGACGGCGCGCTGTTCGAGAACGACCCCGAGCTCAAGATCCGCGTCGCCGTCGACCGTGATGCGCGCACGCTGACGATCAGCGACAACGGCATCGGCATGAGCCGCCAGGAAGTCATCGAGCACATCGGCACCATTGCAAAATCCGGCACCCGCGAATTCTTCAGCCAGCTGTCCGGCGACCAGAAGAAGGACGCCGCGCTGATCGGCCAGTTCGGCGTCGGCTTCTACTCCGCCTTCATCGTCGCCGACCGCGTCACGCTCACCACGCGCCGCGCCGGCCTCACGTCCGAGCACGGCGTGCGCTGGGAATCCGCAGGCGCTGGCGACTACACGCTGGAAACCGTGGCCAAGCCCGGCCGCGGCACCGAGATCGTGCTGCATCTGCGCGAAGGCGAGGACGAATTCCTCTCCGACTGGAAAATCAAGTCGGTCATCCGAACCTATTCCGACCACATCACCCTGCCCATCGTGATGAAAAAGACGGAATGGAAGGACGGCGTCGAGACGCCCACCATTGATGACGAAACCGTCAACAAGGCCTCCGCCCTGTGGGCGCGTGCCAAGAAGGACGTCACCGACGAGGAATACCAGGAGTTCTACAAGCACGTCGCCCACGACTTCGAGCCGCCGCTGGCCTGGTCGCACAACCGCGTCGAAGGCAAGCAGGAATACATCTCGCTCCTTTATGTGCCGTCGCACGCGCCGTTCGACCTCTACGACCGCGAGAAGCGTCACGGCATCAAGCTCTATGTGCGCCGCGTCTTCATCATGGACGACGCCGAGCAGCTGATGCCGCAATACCTGCGCTTCGTGCGCGGCGTGATCGACTCGGCCGACCTGCCGCTGAATGTGTCGCGCGAAATCCTGCAGTCGAGCCGCGACATCGATGCCATCAAGGCCGGCTCGGTGAAAAAGGTGCTGGGCCTGCTGGAAGACCTGGCCGAGAACCAGCCCGAGCAATACGCCACGTTCTGGAACGCCTTCGGCAAGGTGCTGAAGGAAGGTCCGGGCGAGGACTACGCGAACAGGGAACGCATCGCTGCCCTGCTGCGCTTCGCCTCCACCCACACCGACACCAACGCGCAAGTGGTGTCGCTGAAGGACTACATCGGCCGCATGAAAGAAGGCCAGGAAGCCATCTACACCATCACCGCCGACAGCTTCGCCGCCGCCCAGCACAGCCCGCACCTCGAAATCTTCCGCAAGAAAGGCATCGAAGTTCTGCTGCTGTCCGACCGCGTCGACGAATGGCTGATGAGCAACCTTACCGAGTTCGACGGCAAGCCGATCAAGTCCGTCGCCAAGGGCGGCCTCGACCTCGGCGCGCTGGAAGACGAAGCCGAGAAGACCGCGCAGAAGGAAGCTGAGGAATCGATGAAGCCGCTGCTCGAGCGCATCAAGACCACGCTTGGCGAGCGCGTCAAGGACGTCCGCGTCACCCACCGTCTGACCGACTCGCCGGCCTGTCTGGTCACCGGAGAAGGCGACATGAGCGCCAACCTCGAACGGCTCTTGAAGGCCGCCGGCCAGGCCGCGCCCACCGTCAAGCCCACGCTGGAGATCAACCCGTCACACGCCCTGGTCACGCGGCTCGACAGCGAATCCGACGAAGATCGATTTAAGGATTGGGCCAACCTGCTGTTCGAGCAGGCCCTGCTGGCAGAAGGCGGCCAGCTCGACGATCCGGCGAGCTTCGTGCGGCGGTTGAACGGGTTACTGGCGATGCTGCCTGGTTGATAGTTGATATGGGAAAAGGCCTTTCTTGTTGGGCTTCTCGTCCCACGAATGGCCACCGACTTTTTTGATTGAGCGCGACCGAGCTATCGGTCGCGCTTTTTTTGCGCCGCCGCATCAGGCCATTGCCTTATGGCGGTATGATCACGACGCTGAAGCGCGGTGGAAGCTGCCCGCGACGGCAGGTCTACCGCGTCGTCCGGCGCATCGTACCCGCGCGGTGGCCTGCTCGACCACGTGGATACGCCTGCCGGCTGGAAAGCACTGAGTGGTCGTGTCGTGGGACCGAGCTGCCAGGTGGGGAATCGCGAGCGTGCGCTTCGTGCATCGCCGCAAGCTGAGCAAGGAGTCATTCATGTCGAAGGAGTCAGTCATGTCAAGATTGCATCGATTCGCGGCCTGGTTCGTTGCCAGCCTGTTGCTCGCGACCACCGCGTTGGCGCCCGCACGCGCAACGGAGCCCGCGCAGGACGAGGCGCTCGCCTACGCGATCGGGGTTCAGACCTACATCAACGGATTTCCGCTGATGGACCTCTACCGGACGCTCTGGGAAACGTCGTTCGACCCGAAGCGCGGCCACGACCGGACGCTGAACGAGTTCTTCCTCTTCGACCGTCTGATCACGAGCGAAGACGACTGGGTCATCACACCCAACAACGACACGATCTACCTGCGGGCCTTCCTGGACCTGCGCGCGGAGCCGATCGTCCTCGTGATCCCGCCGATGGGTGACCGGCAGTACTGGGTTCCCGTCAGCGACATGCGGCACGACTTCGATGCCAACCTGTCGTGGGACACCGTCGGCGCCCGCGGCGGCGCCTTCGCCCTGTGTCCGCCGGGATGGCAGGGCGTGCTGCCGGAGGGCGTGCAGCGGATCGACATGGGCACGCCGATCGGCTGGATGCTTCCCCGCATCGCCGTGGACGGCGACGCGGATCTGCCGGCGGCAGTCGCGTTGCAGAAGCAGATCCGTCTCGTCCCGCTGAGCCAGTGGGGCGCGACCACAGTGACCCGGCCCAAGCCCAACCCGGCCGACTTCCCGCGCTTCACCCGCGCCGAACTGACCGACGCAAAGGCCTACTTCACGACCCTGAACACGCTGCTGCGGCTCTCGCCGCGCATCGGCAACCCGATGGACGACGCGATGGCGGGCTGGCTGCGCGAGATCGGCATGGACCCGGCGACCGGGTTCGACTGGGACAAGCTCTCGCCGCAGTCGCGGCGCGGCCTCGAACGGGCGGCGGCGGATGCGCACCGGGTCATTGCG
This sequence comes from Thiobacillus sp., assembly GCA_016124745.1. Taxonomy (GTDB): domain Bacteria; phylum Pseudomonadota; class Gammaproteobacteria; order Burkholderiales; family Thiobacillaceae; genus Thiobacillus. The sequence goes on along the minus strand of WGNC01000007.1, from coordinate 73,459 downwards.
GAGCGCATGCCGCGCCTCGTGCCGATCGTCAACAACTGGCAACTCGCCCGTCTCGATAAGCGCATCAGCAGCGATCCAGTGTTCGCGGCTGGCGCTGCGATGCTAGGGCTGCTGTGGAACCCGGCCGAGATCAGCACCTACGACGTTGCTTTCCTCGACGGTGCCGGCGCGCCGCTCGACGGCAACAACCGCTACGTCCTCCGCTTCGCCCCGCCGCCGCCGGTCGATGGCTTTTGGTCGGTCACGATGTATTCGGCCGAGAACCAGCTCTTCGTGCCCAACCCCATTAACCGCTACTCGTTCGGGGATCGCACGAAGGGCGTCGTATACGGAGAAGACGGATCGCTCGAGGTCTTCCTCCAGCATGAGGAACCGACCCATCCGAAGGAGCGGGCGAACTGGCTCCCCGCGCCCAAGGGTCCCTTCTACCTCGTCACGCGGCACTACTCGCCGCAGGCCCCGATCCTGACCGGCGACTGGCTGCCGCCACCTGTAACCAAACGCTGAATCCAACGGAACTCGACCCATGAAAACCAGGAATCATCTCGTCATTGCGTCGGTTTGCGCGCTCGCCGCTTGGATGCCCGTTGCCAACGCCCAGTTGCACGGCCGCCAGGAGACCCGCTCCGGGGTCCTCGAGTTCGAGGCCAACGGCTATCCGACCGACCAGACCGTCGCACGCGTGCGCGAGGAGATCGACTACCAGCGCGCGGTGCAGGCCTACATCCACTTCATCCCGGCCGTCGGCATGATGCAGTGGCGCAACGCTCACCTGGGCCCGCTCGGCGGCAAGCCGGGCGACCTGATCGTCTACCGGACCACCGAGCAGAAGCTGCCGATCATCACCGCGAACGACACGACGACCTACGTCATCAGCTTCGCGGACCTGAGCGACACCGGCGGCCTGCTGATGTACGAGGTGCCGCCCGGGCCGACCGGCGGCGGTGTCATCGATCTCTGGCAGCGGCCGGTCTCGGATACCGGCATGGTCGGCCCGGACCGCGGCAAGGGCGGCAAATTCCTGATCGTGCTGGAGGGTACGAAGGTTCCGGAGAATCACGGCGCCGACTTCGTGATCACGTCGAAGACCAGCACGGTCCTGATCGGCACCCGCATCCTGACGCCGGATCCGGTCGAAGGGCAGCGCATTCTCAACGCCCACAAGATCCACGGCCTCGGCCAGGAGTCCAGGATCCGGATCTTCGAGGCGCCGAACCATGACTGGGAAGGCCACCAGCCCCGCGGGCTGGAATACTGGAAGGTGGTCCACCAGGCGATCCAGCTCAATCCGATCGAAGAACGCGACATGGCCGTGATGCAGGGGCTGAAGAACCTCGGCATCGAAAAGGGCAAGCCGTTCAATCCCACCGACGTGCAGAAGAAGATCCTGGAGGAAGCAGCGCTCGTCGGCGAAACCTGGGCGATGGGCAACAGCTTCCTCAAGCCCGATCCCGTCAAGCACTGGACGGACGATCCGAAGTCGCAGTGGCAGTACATCCTGTTCATGCAGAGCCCGCTCGACCAGATGGCGAAGACCCACATGGAGATCGATGCGCGGACCGCCTACACCTACGAGGCCATCACGGTGACCGAGGCCAGCACGCAGAACCTCGTCGACGCCGGCATCCAGTATCTCGCTGCGTACAAGGACGACGCCGGCCGCTGGTTGGACGGCGCCAGGACCTACGAGCTGATCGTGCCGAAAGACGTGCCGATGCTGAACTTCTGGTCGGTCGTGCTCTACGACAACGACACGCGCTGCATGATCGTGAATCCGCAGGGCAAGACCGAGGTCAACAGCCGCCAGGCGCTCGTCAAGAACGCCGACGGCTCCGTGCGCCTCGTGTTCTCCCCGAAGAAGCCCGGCGGCGTGCCCGAGGCCAACTGGATCCAGACCAACCCGGAAAAGGGCTTCTTCGCCTACTTCCGCTGGTACTCGCCCACCAAGGCCTTCTTCGACCGCTCCTGGAAGATGGGGAATATCGTCGAGGTGAAATAGCGGTGGTCGCTACGCCAGGAAGCAGTTTACTGATAATGGTTGGGGGACAGACCAGGCTTTCGCGCCTCACTTTCACCCCCTCCCTTTAGCACACACCTCAGAATCGAGACCCCCATGAACCCCGCGATTCTCATCAGGCCCGAGACAGACGCTGATGTTGACGCGATCACGGAGGTGACCGTCTCCGCGTTCAAGACCCTGGCGATCAGCGGTCACACCGAGCAGTTCATCGTCGCCGCCTTGCGCGCGGCCAGGGCGTTGACGGTGTCGCTGGTCGCCGAGGCGGAGGGCCGGGTGGTGGGCCACATCGCCTTCTCACCGGTGACCCTTTCGGACGGCACCCAGGACTGGTATGGGCTTGGGCCCGTGTCCGTATTGCCGGCGTACCAGCGGCAGGGCATCGGCAAGGCCCTGATCGAGGCCGGCCTGGCGCGCCTGACAAGCCTCGGCGCGCGAGGCGTCTGTCTTGTGGGGGGGATCCGGACTACTACATAAAATTCGGGTTCAGGAACGTGCCTGGACTCGTTCTCGAGGGCGTGCCCCCGGAGGTTTTCTTCGCGCTCTCTCTTGACGGAACCATTCCGAAAGGAACCGTCGCATTCCATGAAGCATTCAAGGCGGATGGACAATAGCGGGAAACAGGCGACGCGATATAGGTGCCAGTGCAACCGACACAGCATGACGACACTTTTTTCCCCGATCCAATCCCCCTTCCACCCCGATTTCAGCGCCCTGTTCCGGAAGCTGGACATTGCGGCGCAGCGTTTCGACACGGCCCGCAATACCCACCGGGCGTTGCAGAAACAGCCGCCCGACTTCTTTGTCGGTGAGTTCATTTGCGGCCAGGGCCATAATTACGCAAGGAAACTTCAGGGGCAGACAAATTTTCCGCCGGTTCTGGCCTAGACTTTTGCCTCATCAACCCGCCCCATCAAGGAATCAGCTGTGAGCACATTCACTTCCCTTCGCCTGCGTTACCTGGAATTCCCCGGTCGCGCACAGGCAATCCGTGACACGCTGCGAATCGGCCGCGTTGACTTCGTCGATGAGCGCCTGACATATGACCAGTTCCGTGATGGTCGCGCGGCCGGCGAGTTTCCTTTTGGGGGCATCCCGGTGCTGGTGATCGAGACACCCGATGGCAAGCTGTGCGTGGCGCAAAGCAACGCGATATTGCGTTTTGCCGGGCGACTGGCCGGTCTTTACCCGGTGGATGATCCGCTGCAAGCGCTGAAGGTGGATGAGGCGCTGGGCGTGGGCGAGGACATCAACAGCTTGATGGCGCCCAGTCTTCACGAACAGGACACGGACAGGAAGATGGACATGCGCAAGGTGCTGGCAGAAGAGACCTTGCCGTTCTGGATGAATTGCTTCGATCGCGTGCTGGCCGCGAACGGCAGTAACGGTTTTATCGTCGGTAACAATCTGACCATTGCCGATCTCAAGCTGTACTGGATCATCGACTGGCTGACCATGGGTATTCTCGATGGCATTCCGAAATCCCTGATTGACGATTTCAAGAATGTGGTGAAGTGGCGCAACAACATTGCTGCAGTGCGCGAGGCCCGGCTGGCTCAAAAATCAGGCGGTTGATTTCAAGATGATGTTGCTGGATACGCAATGAAATATTTCCGCTGAAGACCCCTCCCACGAATCAACTCATGCCAGCCTTGACGAAACCTGCAACAACAACGACTGGAAGACACCGCATCAGACCTTGGCGTCTTCAGGATCATTGACCGCGACACCAGGCGACATCCCACGGTTTCCATTCCACGCGCTTCACCTTCCTTTAGCGCGTATCTCGGGCTATTGGCACGATAATCCATCAGCGCAAATGACACCGGACGCCACATGCAAACCCTGTTCTCCCTGATCGAATCCCCCTTCCCGCCCGATTTCAGCGCCCTGTACCGGAAGCTGGGCATCGAGGCGCAGCACTTCGACGCGGCCCGCAATCTGCACCGGGCGCTGCAGAAGCAGCCGCCGGATTTCTTCGTCGGGGAGTTCGTCTACGGCTGGGGCAACAATTACGCTGGCGCGAACGTCTCGAATCTGGACGTGACGATCCGCACCCTGCAACGCTTTGCGCCGCAGGCGAAGGTGATCGTGTTCATGCATCCGCGCGAGGAAGACCATATCGGCAAGCTGCTGGAGCTGTTTCCCGTCCATGCGGTGCTGAGCTACCAGGTGTCGGAGCAGGCGATGCAGGCAGCATTGCAAGGCCCGGCGTGAACCCGTTATCAACCGTGCATTTTTGGTCCTTCATGGCTGCATTGCACTGCAAGACCTGCACCCAGATTTGGCTGCGCGGACAGAAAGAGACCGACCATGAAATACGTTGAAGTCGTCGCCGACGCGGGCAATGCAGTCACGGTTTCGGCCATCGCCGAAAAGCACGAGGTTTCCGACTGCCGCGTGGGCGTCGTGGGCGAAGACGGGATGCCGCCGATGCGCCTGCTGGTGGCTGACGACAAGCTCCAAGCTGTGCTGGATTCCTTGCAGACGCTGCTCGGCGTCCAGACCCCAGTCCGGATAGCGGTCTTGCCGGTTGAAATCGCGCTGCCCAAGCCCTCTGAAGAAGAGCGCAAGGAAGAGGACGCGGCGATCGCCGCACGAGAGTCGCTCTATAACGGCGTTGAAAAGAATGCACGGCTGGACCTGAATTTCATTGTGCTGGTGTTCCTTTCAACCGTGGTGGCTGCGATCGGCCTCATCGAAAACAACGTGGCCGTGGTGATTGGCGCCATGGTGATTGCCCCGCTGCTCGGCCCCAATCTGGCCTTTGGACTGGCCACCGCGCTGGGTGACGGCTCCCTGATGCGGAAATCGATTCTGACCGGCTCGGCAGGCATTGCACTGGCCATCGCATTGGCGGTCGGAATCGCCGTTGTGTGGCCATTTGATCTTTCAAGCCCGGAGATCGCTGCACGCACCGACGTAGGGATGGATTCGGTTGCGCTGGCATTGGCCTCGGGCGCTGCGGCGGCGCTTTCGCTGACTACCGGTCTGCCGAGCGTGCTGGTAGGCGTGATGGTGGCGGTGGCCCTGTTGCCGCCTGCAGTCACATTCGGCCTGATGCTGGGCCATGGGGAATACAACCTCGCAATGGGAGCAGGCTTGCTGTTGGCCGTCAACCTGGTGTGTGTCAACCTGGCATGCAAGCTGGTTTTCTTGATAAAGGGCATTCACCCGCGCACGTGGGTGGAAAAGGAAAAGGCGAAGCACGCCATGGTCGTTTACATAGTGGGGTGGATCGTGACGCTGATATTCCTGATATTTTTCATTTACGGCCGCGGGGCATTGATCAGGTAGCGACAGGGAAAGAGCCCAAGGGTCGTCGGCATCGGAACAAAATGAGCATCACCCCATTCCTGGCACTGGCCTGCCCGCTGGACGGCCTGCCCTTGCAGCCCAACGGTTCCGCCTGGCGCTGCGCGTCCGGCCACAATTTTGACATCGCCAGCCAGGGATACACGAATCTGTTGCCGGTGCAGCACAAGCGCTCGCTCGATCCGGGGGACAGCAAGGAGATGGTCGCGGCGCGTCGGCGTTTTCTTGCGGCAGGCTTTTACGAGCCGATTGCCGCGGCGGTCAGCCTGGCCTTGCTTGCCAGCCTGCCTGCGGATGAGACGATCAGCTGCCTCGATGCCGGTTGCGGCGAGGGCTACTACCTGCGCCAGCTGGCCGCCGCCGCAGGCGATGGGCCCACGCTGGCGCTGCTTGGGCTGGACATTTCCAAGTGGGCCGTGCTGTCGGCCGCGAAGCAGGACAAGCGGCCCACCTGGGTCGTGGGAACCAACGCCCGGCTGCCGGTGCTGCCGGGCACGCTCGATCGCGTGCTTTGCATGTTCGGCTTTCCCGTCTATGCGGAGTTTGCGCGAGTGCTGAAGCCGGGTGGCCGCCTGGTGCAGATCGATGCCGGGCCCGATCATCTGCGCGAACTGCGCGAGATCATCTACCCCAGCCTGAAGCCGGAGCGCACGACGGAGATACAGACGCCCGAAGCGTTTGGTCGGCTTCGAACGGAAACGCTGCGCTTCCCGATCGAACTGAACTCTGCCGAACAAATCGCCGATCTGCTGGCGATGACGCCGCACCTCCACCGCGCCAGTGCCGAAGGCCGCGCGGCAGCCGCTGGATTGACGGCCCTGTCGCTCGGTGTGGAGGTGCGGCTGACGTGCTTTGAACGAAGCAGACGCTGAAAGGATGAAACTCTGCCCGACTAATCCATTACGATTATCCATTTCAGATTGAAGGAGGCCAGACGCATGAGCACGACGATTGCAGGTCCGGATGGCCGGCCACGCTGCGGCTGGTGCGGCGCGGCGCCGGAGTTTCTCGCCTATCACGATAGCGAATGGGGCTTTCCCGTCGACGACGATCATCGGCTGTTCGAGAAGCTGAGCCTGGAAGGCTTCCAGTCCGGCCTGAGCTGGCGCACCATTCTTGCCAAGCGGGAGAATTTTCGCGCCGCGTTCCACGGGTTCGATTTCGACCGGATCGCCCGCTTCACCCAGCGCGACGTCGAGCGCCTGCTCAAGGACGAAGGGATTGTCCGGCATCGGGGCAAGATCGAGGCCGTCATCAATAATGCACAACGGACCCAGGAGCTCGTTAAGCGCGAAGGCTCGCTGGCGGCCTTTGTCTGGCGTTACGAGCGCGACGCCGCACAGCTCGCTGAACCGCAGACTGCGTCGACTTCCGCGGAATCGCTGGCGCTGTCCAAGGATTTGAAGAAGCAAGGCTGGAAATTCGTCGGCCCGACGACTGTCTATGCCTTCATGCAGGCTGTGGGGCTGATCAACGATCATGTCGAGCATTGCGTCATCCGGTCCCAGGTCGAACGCGCACGCGGGCATTTCGCACGGCCGGGGGACTGACGTGTTTTGAAAGGCGCGAAACTGCAGGACATCCCGCACCGGAGAATATTGCCGACGCATGACAACGGCTTCCCGCCCATCGCCGATGTGCACGCGCGGGTGCTGATACTCGGCAGCCTTCCTGGGCAGGCGTCGCTCCGACAGCAGCAGTACTACGCCCACCCTCAGAATGCGTTCTGGAAGATCATGGGGCAGCTGTTTGGCGCAAGCCCGGAATTGTCGTACGCAGAACGTGCACAACGTCTGATCCAGAACAGGATCGCGCTGTGGGACGTCTGTGCCGCCGCCCAACGGCCGGGCAGTCTCGATACCGCCATCGTGCATTCGAGCGTGGTGCCGAACGACCTCCCCGCGTTCATCGCATCCCATCCGGAAATCGGCTTGATCTGCTTCAACGGCGGCAAGGCTGCCGACCTCTACCGGCGGCTCGTGCTGCCCGGCCTGCCGGCGACCGAATGCGCCGTCCGCACCAAGACCCTGCCCTCCACCAGCCCAGCCCATGCAGCCATGACCTTTGAAGAGAAGCTGGCACGCTGGACGGCTGTGCTGCAGAACTGAAAGCGCAACAGACCACGGGGAACAAACCACTATTTTCTCTGGCATACATGCAAAAAAGTGGGCTGCCACCCTATCATTCTGCTTGTTCCTCATTCATCCAGGCTTCGAAATGCTGTGGCTCTTGTCAGGCTGTCTTTTGGGCGGTCTCGGCGCGCTTCTGAAATATTGGCAATGGCCATTCGCAATGTGGGCGAGTCTTGCTGGCGGCGCCATACTCGTGCTCGGCTTTTTGAACTGGCTGAATGCCTTGGGTGGCGATACGAAACGCGCGACGAGCCACGCCGGCGATGCCTGGTCGGGCTCAAGCCCGGATTTCAGTTGCCACGACAACGGAGACTGTGGCGGGGGCGATGGCGGAGGTGGCGGAGACTAGTGTAGACAGGCGGACCAAAAACGGGGCCAGCCCCATTTTCTGCATCCAACTCAAACTCAACGTTAGCCCACTCATATGCGTATCGAAGGCAAGCTCTCAAAATGGAACGATGATCGCGGCTTTGGTTTCATCACGCCCTCTCAAGGCGGACAAGAGGTATTTGCCCACATCTCTTCCTTTCCAAGGGACGCTCAGCGCCCACGGCTCGGTGAACGCCTGACGTTCGAGATTGAAGTCGGCAAGAACGGGAAGAAGCAGGCCAGTCACATCTTGTGTGCTACCCGCCCGACAGAAAAACCTTATCGCTTAAGCGAACCCATCCGCCCGACCGAAAGACCTTATCGCCTAAGCAAACCCTCCAGGCGCCCCAACAAACCAGGTCTGCTGGGGCGCATCCTTCCAATCGCCCTGCTGGTTGCCCTGGGCGCTTATGGTTATGGCGAGTTCACACGCCGTCTGTCCCCACCGACTGCCACAACAGACCGATTCAGTGATTTGGCTGCCCCGGTTGAAACCAGTGATCCCGTTGCCTCCGTGACCTTTCAATGCGATGGCAGAACCCGTTGCTCGGAAATGACTTCCTGCGCCGAGGCAAAGTTTTTTCTGAGAAATTGCCCGAGCGTCGCGATGGACGGTGACGGCGATGGCGAACCGTGTGAACAACAATGGTGTAATTAGGTTCTCAAACAACCTCCGATCCCCTCAAACCATCATGACCAAACCCACCACCCAGCTCGACGCCGCCCACTTCGACAGCAAGGCCCGCCAATGGGACGACAACCCGGTATTCCGGGAGCGTGGTCTCAAGATCGCGCAGGCCATCCGGCAGGCCGTGCCCCTGCATCGTGAAATGAGCGCCCTCGACTATGGCTGCGGTACCGGTCTGTTGTCGTTCCCGCTCAAGGATGAAGTCGGCGCAATCCTGCTGGCCGACAGTTCGGGCGGCATGCTCGAAGTCGTGAACGAGAAAATCGCCTCGCAGGATGTCGCCAACATGACGACGCTTCAACTCGACCTGCTCAGTGACCCGACCCCGACCCGGACATTCGACCTCATCGTGACCTCGATGACGCTGCACCACGTGCCCGACACCGACCACATCCTGCGCGTCTTCCATGACCTGCTGAATCCCGGCGGGTATCTGTGCATCGCAGACTTGGACCAGGAGGACGGCTCGTTCCACGGCATCGAGGTCGACGTGCACCACGGCTTCGACCGGGACGAACTGGGTCGGCGCACTGCCGATGCCGGCTTCTCCGATCCCAGCTTCCAGACCGTGTTCAGCATTGCCAAGCAGTTTGAGAACGGAACGCGGGACTACCCGGTATTCCTGATGAACGCGCGCCGCGCGGCCGCCTAGCGCGGGGGCGACAGCGTGGGATTCGAATACATGTTCTTCGACGAGGCGCTGCGCGACCGTTTCCTGGCGTTCGCGTCCGCGCACGGCATCGCCAGCACGGTGCGGCCGGACGAGATCGCGGGCTTCGTGGTCGAACTGCCGGACGGACTCGTCGATGAACTGCAGGAAGCCGTCGAGGCCAAGTACGACGTGCTCATGGACGAACAGATGTTGCTCGCGGAGTCGGATAATGAACTGGTGAGCCACCACGCTGCCGGCACGACGGTGACGCTGACCGATGGCACCACCCGCACCATTCGCATCCCGCCGCCGATCGCGCGCCGCCTGTTCGAGCATTTCAGGGCCGACGAGATCCACGAGATCGTGACTGCGATTGCGCAAAGCATGGAGAATCCGATCGACGGGCCGATCTGCCGCAAGCCATCCGACGAATAGCACCGTCGTCGCAATATTTTCTAACTGCAAGCCGTTTTTTCACTCCACCACACTCATGCCGCATCCGACCCTCTACCACATCCCCGCCTGTCCTTTCTGCCAGCGATTGGAAATCCTGCTGACGCTGAAGGGCCGACGCGACGAAGTCGACTTCAAGGTGATCGACATCACCCAGCCCCGGCCGGACTGGCTGCTAAAAAAAACGCGCGGCACCACGGCGCTACCCATCCTGGAGACCGCGGACGGGCACATCATCAAGGAAAGCCTGGTCATCCTGCAGTACCTCGAGGACATCTACCCGGAGCGGCCGGTCGCACAGCGCGACCCGTGGCGGCGAGCGGTGGAGAACATGCTGACGCGCATGGATGGTGATTTCTTCAGCCAGGGCTATGGGTGGCTGATGAACCAGGATCCCGCGCGTCGCGAAGCGCTGCGCGAAGGCATGCTCAATCAGTATGCGCAGCTGAACGATTTCCTGCTGGCGCATTCGCCTGCCGGCCCATTCCTGTTCGAAGAATTCGGCTGGGCGGAAACGGTGTTCACGCCGTTCTTCCAGCGCTTCTGGTTCCTGGAATATTACGAAGACTTCGCGCTGCCCATGGATGCGCGTTACGCGCGCGTGCGCGAATGGATTACAGCCTCCACCTCACATCCTGCGGCGCAACAAACTACGCAGGAACAGGTGGTGAAACTGTATTACGACTACGCCAAAGGAGCGGGAAACGGCGCCTTGCTTCCGGGGCGCAGCAAATCGTCCATGGCTTTCGAACCCGACTGGCATGTCCGTCCATGGCCGCCGAAGAACAAATACGAACACAGTGCGACCGATGCTGAATTAGGATTGTGATCTTATGCGCGGCCATACCCCGCTGACAGCGCCTTGCTTCGAGCAGGTACACTCCAGTTAAGGCTCGTTTTCAGGGCGTGCACGTGCAGCAAATGGGGGCAGCCCTGCTTTTTGTTTCAACCCGAAGGAGAAATTGATGTCGAGTGTCGGTTACCACGAACCCATGGAAGAGCTTTCTGATGAAACGCGCGATATGCACCGCGCCATCGTTTCATTGATGGAAGAGCTGGAGGCCGTTGACTGGTATAACCAGCGCGCTGATGCATGCAAAGACCATGAACTGAAAGCGATTCTTGAGCACAATCGTGACGAAGAGAAGGAGCACGCGTCCATGGTGCTGGAGTGGATTCGCCGCAAGGATCCAAGCTTCTCGAAAGAGCTCAGGGACTACCTGTTCACCGAAAAGCCGATTGCCCACAAGTAGGCGGGCCCGGGCGGTCGTGCCGTAGACTTCCTGCGGCCGAAGCGGTTTTCGAACACTCGCTGGGAGACCCGGTGCGAGGCGGTCCTTTCGAGTCGGCTTCACCTGATGTAGCCACCGGCTTGTAAGGATGTCGGGACAGGTGCGACTGAAAGACTCTTGACCGGAGTCTGCCATGCGCGCCTTTCCGTTGCTCTGTGCCCTTCTCGTCCCCGCCGCGCACGCCGCCACCTGCAGCGCCACCAGCGGACTCTCCCGCAACAGCCTGCTGGAGCTCTATACCTCTGAAGGCTGCAGTTCATGCCCGGCTGCGGACCGCTGGCTGTCGCAACTGCCACCCGATAGCAACGTGGTGCCGCTGGCCTTCCACGTGGATTACTGGGATCGGCTCGGCTGGCGCGACCCCTTCGGCCAGGCGGCCTTCAGCCAGCGCCAGCGTGCCCGCAACAGCGGGCTGGGCTGGGTGTATACGCCGCAGGTGATGCTCGACGGCGCGGATTACCGCAACTGGCGTCGCAGCCGCGCCCCGCATGTGGATCCGGTTTCCGCCCGGGCAAACCTTGTGCTGACGCTGACGCAAACGCCCCAGCGCATCGACGTCCAGGTGGACAGCCGCTTCATCGGCCCGGCTTCCGAAGCAGATGCGCAGCTCTACCTGGCGCTCGCTGAAAACCATCTGAGTTCGACGGTGACAGCGGGCGAAAACGCCGGTCGCACTCTGCGTCACGAGCATGTGGTGCGCGAACTGGTCGGGCCGCTCGATCCGAACGTGCGTCACAGTTTCAGATTGCAGCCTGGCTGGAAGGCCGCCGATCTGGGCGTGGCGGCGTTCGTTCTGGATCCGCAGGGCGAAACCCTGCAGGCGCTGGCTCGAGCAGCCTGCCCTTGAGCAGTCAAAAAGACGGACGTAGAGTGCTTCGCGTCGCGCCCTTGCAGCGACTGACGATTCCCCCGATGACAGCGCGAACCTTTCGGCGGACAGTCCACGCTCGAGCTGTGACCCGGCTTGGACCGCTTCTCCTAAAGTCGTCATTTTCCCGGCCGTAAAAGAAGATACCTCCATCCTGTTACTACAACCATGTCCATCGAACTCTACAAGGATTCCGAACACGTCTGCCTGATGTTCAACGACCTGATCGACAGCTCTGAAAGCGAGGCGGTTCAGGCCAACCAGTTTCTGATCGTGACCGACGGCGTGGGGGCGGTGATCGATCCCGCCGGGCAGATGACCTACAACGCCCTGATCGTCGCGATGGGCAAATTTTTCCCGTTCAAGAATCTGCGATACATCTTCGCCTCGCACCAGGACCCCGACATCGTCGCATCGCTTAATCGCTGGCTTTTCTCGACAGAGGCGACGCTGTATGTCTCCTCGCTGTGGTCGCGCTTCGTGCCGCACTTCTGTACCGGCGGCCGGACCGAAGGGCGCATTGCCGCGATTCCCGACCAGGGTTTGCGCGTTCCCCTCGGCAACACGAATATCTTCGCGGTCCCCGCCCACTTCCTGCACGCTGAAGGCAACTTCCAGTTCTACGACGAGCGATCGAAAATCCTGTTCTCGGGCGACATGGGTGCTTCGCTGGTGCATCACGACGAAGTCCTGATTCCGATCCGGACGAAGGCCGAGTTTGCAGCCAACCTCAAGAACATGGAGGGCTTCCACAAGCGCTACATGGTCTCGAACAAGGCCTGCCGGCTGTGGGCGCGCATGGTGCGCGGCATGGATGTGGAAATGATGGTGCCGCAGCATGGCCGCTACTTTGCCGGGCGCGAGGCCGTCAGCGCTTTCCTGGACTGGATCGAGAACCTGGAATGCGGCATCGACCTGTTTACCCAGGACAACTACCGCTTTCCGCCGCCAGTCTGAGAGACTTCTCCGCATCACGGATCGTTTACCTGGGCCGGCATTTTGGCTTCAGGAAGCCAGGCTGACGCCTGGGGGATTCGCGGCATGACTCCCACCGGAAATGCCGATTCGGGCGCACCTATCGACCGCTCTGTTCACCCGGACCCTGCTTCATCAACTGCTCACGGATCGACAGCAGTTCCAACCGCCGCTTGTCGTCGGTTTCCGGATAGTGCATTTTCAGCGATTTGAACGTATCGAGGACGATCCGCGAAATGATCAGCCGGGCGTTCTCCTTGTCGTCGGCAGGCACCACATACCAGGGTGCGATTGTGGTGCTCGTCGCGCTCAGGCATGTCTCATAGGCCTGCATATACTGGTTCCAGAATTTCCGCTCCTCAATGTCGGCCTGACTGAATTTCCAGTTCTTGTCTGGCTCTTCGATGCGAGCCAGAAAGCGCCTGCGCTGTTCTTCCTCGGACAGGTGCAAAAAGAACTTGATGATGCGTGTACCGTTGCGATGGAGGTGATTCTCCAGGTCGACGATGGAACGATAACGCTGCGTCCAGATGGTTTTCTCCTTGACCAGGCCATCCGGAAGCCCCTGGCCGCGCAGAATCTCCGGATGCACGCGAACGATCAGCACCTCCTCGTAGTAGGACCGGTTGAAGATGCCGATACGCCCGCGTTCCGGCAGGCACTGGGAGGTGCGCCACAGAAAATCGTGTTCAAGCTCCGTGGCGCTCGGATGCTTGAAGCTGAACACCTGGCACCCCTGGGGGTTGACGCCGGACATCACGTGCTTGATGGCGCCATCCTTGCCGGCGGCGTCCATGGCCTGAAAAATCAGCAGCACCGAATAACGGTCGTGCGCATAGAGTAGCTGCTGCAGTTCGCTGAGCTCCCCCACTTGTGCCTCGAGCAGTTCCTGATATTGCTCCTTCGACTCATAAACGGGCTTGACCCGTGTCGGCCACTTCTTGAGGTTGACCTTCTCGCCTTGCGGCACCTGGAAATCGTTGACTTTGATTTTCATCTTCATACCTCCGTTGTCACAGACCGCGTCGGTTACGCTGACTGACCGAACTCGATCATATTGACGCAGCCTTCATCGCCCCGCCAGATCCCTGCGGATCTCGCGCTCTGCCTGCAGCCAGTCTTCAGCCGCATGACCCTCCTCGCGACCACGCTGAACATACAACTCATAGGCCCGCCTGGAGATCAATGCTGTCACTTCGGCAGGCTTCACGGGTTCGACGGGTTTCCTGCCAAGCAATGGCGCGCCAGCGGGATCCAGTACGCGATACGCCAACAGTTTCACGCGGTCGCTCACCAGGAACCAGGCCAGCGCATAGCCCCAGACGAACGCCGCCCAGCCCCAGCCAAGCGGCGTCATGAACACGCCGTACACCGCAATCAGCGTCGCGATGATCTGCGTACCCAGCACTGCCAGCAGCAAAATCCTTGCGGGCGGCATGGACCAGAATGGGCCGCGCGTGCGCGTGAGGAAAATCGTCATATGGCCTGCTACCGAGAGCATCAGGTACATCAGTGTCTGGATCTGTTCGCGGTCGAGCTGATAGACGCGCTCGCCGAGATAGAACAGACCAAACGCCGCCGCCGGTCCGATCACGCCGAGTACCGTGGCGATCCCCAGCACCATGCGCATGTTCCAGGCCTCTGGCTTGTCCTTGTAGTGCACGTTGTCATAGGCGATCGAGAGGATGGCGCCGTCGTTGAGCAAGGCCAGCATCACGATCATCACCGCCGTCAGCGGATAAAAGTTGAAGATCAGGATCGCCAGCGTCATGAACAGCAACACGCGCAGCGTCTCGGCGATGCGGTAGATCGCATAGCTGTTCATGCGCTGGAAGATCTTGCGGCTCTCCTTGACGGCATCGATGATCACGGACAGGCCACTGGTCATCAGCACGATGTCCGCCGCCGCGCGTGCCGCATCGGTCGCGCCTGACACGGCGATGCCGCAGTCGGCCTTTTTCAGCGCGGGGGCGTCGTTCACGCCGTCGCCCGTCATGCCGACGATGTGGCCACGCTGCTGCAATACATCCACAATGTGGAACTTGTGTTCGGGGAAGACCTGAGCAAAACCATCGGCTCGCTCGATGGACTCCGCCAGCTGACCTGTCTCGTGCTGCTTGGCGTCACCGACGCCGCTGGCATCGAGGATGTTGGTTCCCAGGCCCAATTTCCTGGCGGTTTCGCGTGCGATGGCGATGGCATCTCCCGTCACCATCTTGACGTTCACCCCCATCTGTCGCGCGCTCGCGATGGTGGCCAGGGCTTCCTCACGCGGTGGATCGAACAGCGGCAGCACGCCCATGAATTGCCAGGCGCCCTCGCCATCCGTACGTGCCACGCCCAGGGAACGGAACCCGCGTGCAGCGAATTCATTGACGGCCTTGTCCACTGACGCGACCACTTCATCGGCATTGGCCGACAATCCCAGGATCACCTGCGGCGCGCCCTTGGTGACCCTGAACGTCTTGCCGTCCGCACCCTTGACGCTGGCTTCGGTGCGCTTGTGCACCGGGTCGAACGGCTGGAAATGAACAATTTCGTAGCCTTTCAGGGCCTGCTCGTCCTTCAGGCCGCCCAGCACGGCGAGGTCGATGGTGTCCTGGTTGTCTGCGCGCGAGGCCAGCGCGGCGTTGAGGATGACTTGATCGGCCGGGATGTTGCTCACGCTGAACGGCTCGCCCAGCGTGAGCTTGTTCTGGGTCAGGGTGCCGGTCTTGTCCGAGCACAGGATGTCCACCCCGGCCAGTTCCTCGATCGCCGCCAGCCGCGTCACGATGGCTTCCTTTCTGGCCAGTAGGCGCGCGCCCACCGCCATGGTCACCGACAGCACCGTAGGCATCGCCACGGGAATGGCGGCCACGGTCAGCACCAGCGCGAACTGCAGGGTGGTAAGAATCGGGTCGCCGCGGAACAGCGCGACGGCGATGATCACGGTCACCAGCGCGACCGCGAGAATGACCAGGTAGTTGCCGACCTTCAGCACTGCGCGCTGAAAATGGCTGGTGGTCTGAGCTTCCTGAACCAGTTGGGCCGTCTTGCCGAAATAGGTGTTCGCACCCGTCGCGTAGACCATCGCATCGATCTCGCCCTGGCGGATGATCGACCCCGAAAACACGGCCTCGCCGCTTTTGCGCTCGGTGGGCAGCGACTCGCCCGTCAGCGCGGACTGGTCGACTTCGATCGCGTCACCCGCCAGCAGCCGCGCATCCGCCGGCACGATATCGCCCAGGCGCAAGCGAATGACGTCGCCCGGCACCAGTTCACGCGCGGCCGGAGTCACCCACTTGCCATCGCGCTTCACCCGCGCCTTGATCGCCAGCTTGGCCTTGAGCGCGGCGATGGCGTTGCCCGCCTGGTGTTCTTCCCAGAATCCCACCAACGCGTTGGCTACCAGCAGCGTGAGAATAATGAAGAAATCCGGCCAGTGCCGTGCCACCGCCGACAGGATCACCGCGGCTTCGATCATCCACGGGATCGGCCCCCAGAAGTAGCCGAGGAATTTGAGGAAGGCACTGGCCTGCTTTTCTTCCAGCGCGTTCGGCCCGTATTGCGCCAGCCGTCTCTGCGCCTCGGCCTGGGTGAGGCCGTCTGGCGACGAGCCGAGCTTTTTCTCAAGGTCCGGCATGGGAACGGATTTCAAATCGGTGCCGGAATCGGTTTTCGATCCCGGCCGCGATGCGCGAGCGGGCTCAGGGAAGGATTTCATCATGTGCAGGCTCCATCTTGGCGATGTTGCAGGCTTCGCGAGCGTGGCATCGTGGTATTGCAGAAGGTGGACATGCGATCCTTTAGCGGGAAAGAGTCACTCCGGCTTGTCTGGCGGAGGCCGGTCTTCGTCGAGTGAACCTTGTGCGGCGATACTGCCGCTCGTGGTGGGCTGTCCCTTGAGTATCCATTCGAAGACAACGCCTATCAATGCACCGAGTATCGGCCCCGCCACATAGATCCACGTCGTGCCAAGTTCGCCGCGCAACAGGTCCGGCGCCAGCGATCGCACCGGATTCATCGAGGTACCGCTGATCGGGGCCGCCCAGAGACCCGCCAAGATGATGTAGCCGCCCACGGCGATGGCACCGTTGGCGCCGATGTTGCGCGCGCCCGAAGCCGTGCCGAGGATCGTGTTCACCAGCCCGGCGGTCAGCACCACTTCCATCGCCAATGCGGTACCGCTGCCGACTCCGCTTCCAGGCATCGTCGCTCCCAGGTTGCCGACGGTGCCGAACAGGGTTTTCAGGAAGAGCGCCGCCGCAAGGCCGCCGACAATCTGCGCCAGGATGTAGCCCGGCACCCGATGCCACGGG
The DNA here is from genome assembly GCA_016124745.1 of Thiobacillus sp. Taxonomy (GTDB): domain Bacteria; phylum Pseudomonadota; class Gammaproteobacteria; order Burkholderiales; family Thiobacillaceae; genus Thiobacillus. The sequence goes on along the minus strand of WGNC01000007.1, from coordinate 56,397 downwards.
AAGTTACGCCGCACCGCGAATGCCAGCGTGACGGCAGGATTCAGATGCGCACCGCTGACGGTGCCCATGAAATAGATGATCGCCATCACCATGAGCCCGGGTGCCACCACGATCATGCCGAGGGTCACGGCACCGCCACTGCGGGCCGCAACCACCCCACCGCCTGCCGCCACCAGCACCAGCAGGAAGGTGCCCCAGGTCTCGGCAAACAGGCGGCGCCACTCGTGCAGGGGATCGAGAAAGTTCGGCGATAGCTGCTTCAGGATCATGCGATCCTGCTGCGCGCTTTGAAGGGGCGCTCGGTTTGGTGTCATGCCCATCTCGGTTTCTGATTCGTTCTTGATAATTTGCAGGCCATCATGGGAATGGGCGGTGCCATAGTCAGGCGGCCATCGACGCCCGGCTGCTTGCAGCACTCACGCATGGCCCGAGCCATCCTCAGGACTTGCTATTCGTTATAGCTGTTGGTGAAAGAAGAACCGGGATGAACCGCCGTGCAAATATCGACAATCGCCTGGGGCATGCGTTCCCCGCCGAGCCTCGGCCCATCGCGGACCAACAATCTGAAGACGCTGAAAAATGCCCCACCCCGCCTGGCCAGGATGCTGGGCGTACCTATCGTGCATGGCTCCTATGCCGGCCCGTTCAATGATTTCTACAGCCCGGGCCTGCCCGACGTTCCCGATGACTCGACGTAGCTCGGCGAAACCATGATCGTCGATGCCAAACGCCACATCCTCGCAAGGCGGCCACCGAAGGAAGGCGCCGGTGTGGTCCTGGCAGATATTGCATTGCCCGAAGAGGCCTCGGCTGTCGACCCGATTCCAGATGATTTCGGGATTCCTCCCGAGATCCATGAGCCATGGATGTCGTCCTGGGAACGATGGCTGAAGAGCGGTGCCCACAATTACCGCGTAGTCACGCTTGCTTATCTGAGAACGGGGTAGATAAGCGAATACCTCCTCGAATATCCATAACTTGAGCCCATGACCCAAGGCATCCGTCCAGCCTTCCACGCATTCCCGTCAATGCTGGCGGGGCCGGTTTGTTCTACAGTGAATGACGATGACCGACAGCACCCGCATTTCATTTATGAACTGGCTGGCGAGCTGGAACGGGAGACGTGCGATCTGACCGCTGCTGTCGGCCGGTTGTCGGATGGACTGCGCTCCGACCATGATCTTGATGCCTTCGGCCCGATGGTATGGCGCTTGTATGTGACCGCATCGGCACTGGGCCATTCGGCCTGACTGATGCACTCGGCAAGCGCCAGGTTCTAGACTGTCGACCCCGGCTTCGTGACGGTTTCTTGCAGTTGGGATAGCGTGAAATCAATACCTGGGCAGAAAAACAAAACGCCCCCAAGGGCGCTTGTCTAATGGTGTTTTGGCGGAGAGGGGGGGATTCGAACCCCCGTCAGGATATTATCCTGAACACGCTTTCCAGGCGTGCGACTTAAGCCACTCATCCACCTCTCCGAGAGCGGCGCATCATACCGGAAGCGCTTACGCTGGGCAAATTGCGGCTTGACCGTGCCGGCGGCTTCGCGAGTTGGCGATAATTGATATAAACCTCTTGAAGCCTCGTCTTTAGCCCCCATATTCACGCGAGAGCAAATTGGGAGCATCCATTCATGCAAGAAGAAATCAATAGCGAATCGAACGCCGCCGACAGCCAGGCGAAAAAAGACACCATGCCCGGTCTGGAAGAGTTGCTGAAAGCAGCCGAGTTGCAGGCGGCCGAGCACCACGACGCCTGGCTGCGCGCCAAGGCAGAGACCGAAAACATGCGTCGCCGCGCAGTGGAAGACGTCGACAAGGCGCGCAGGTTCGCCGTGGAGAACTTCGCCAGCGAGTTGCTGGCAGTGAAGGACAGCCTGGAAGCTGCGCTGGCAGTCGAGTCACCGAGCGTGAAAAATCTCAAGGACGGCGTCGAACTGACCCTGAAGCAACTCGCTGCCGTATTTGGCAAATTCAACCTGCACGACATCGAGCCGCTGGGCGAGAAGTTCGACCCACACATGCATCAGGCCATCCAGGTGGTCGAGTCCGACCAACCGCCCAACACGGTGGTGACGGTGCTGCAGAAAGGCTACCGACTGCACGAGCGCACGCTGCGACCTGCACTGGTGATGGTCGCCAAGGGCAAGGACGCTTGAAATACCGCTTCCCCCCCCCCACATTCGGTTCAATTCAATCTCTTTTAAAAGGAATACATCATGGGACGCATTATTGGCATTGACCTGGGCACCACCAACTCCTGCGTGGCAGTCATGGAAGGCGGCAAGCCGAAGGTGATCGAGAATGCCGAGGGCGCGCGCACCACGCCGTCCATCGTGGCCTACACCGAAGACGGCGAGATCCTGGTTGGCGCACCGGCCAAGCGCCAGGCGGTCACCAATGCAAAGAACACCTTGTTCGCGGTCAAGCGCCTGATCGGCCGCCGTTTCGAAGAGAAGGAAGTGCAGAAGGATATCGGCCTGATGCCATACAGGATCGTCAAGGCCGACAATGGCGACGCCTGGGTGGAAGTGCGCGGCGACAAGCTGGCCCCGCAGCAAGTTTCGGCCGAGACCCTGCGCAAGATGAAGAAAACCGCCGAGGACTACCTGGGCGAGGAAGTGACCGAAGCCGTCATCACCGTGCCCGCCTACTTCAACGACAGTCAGCGCCAGGCCACCAAGGATGCCGGCCGCATCGCCGGCCTCGAAGTCAAGCGCATCATCAACGAGCCGACCGCGGCCGCACTGGCCTTCGGCATGGACAAGAAGGAAGGCGACCGCAAGATCGCCGTGTATGACCTCGGCGGCGGCACTTTCGACATCTCCATCATCGAGATCGCCGAAATGGATGGCGAGCACCAGTTCGAAGTGCTGTCGACCAACGGCGACACCTTTCTCGGCGGCGAGGACTTCGACCAGCGCCTCATCGACTACATCGCGGAAGAATTCAAGAAGGAACAGGGCGTCGACCTGAAAAAGGACGTGCTCGCGCTGCAGCGCCTGAAGGAAGCGGCGGAAAAGGCCAAGATCGAACTGTCGTCCGGTCAGCAGACCGAGGTGAACCTGCCCTACATCACGGCCGATGCCTCCGGTCCCAAGCACCTGGCCGTCAAGATCACGCGTGCAAAATTCGAAAGCCTGGTCGAGGAACTGATCAAGCGCACCATCGATCCGTGCAAGCTGGCGCTGAAGGATGCGGGGCTGACCACCTCGCAGATCGACGACGTCATCCTGGTCGGCGGCCAGACCCGCATGCCCAAGGTGATGGACGCGGTGAAGGACTTCTTCGGCAAGGATCCGCGCCGCGACGTCAACCCGGACGAGGCCGTGGCCGTGGGTGCCGCGATCCAGGGCGGCGTGCTCAAGGGGGAAGTGAAGGGCGTGCTGCTGCTCGACGTGACGCCCCTGAGCCTGGGGATCGAAACGCTGGGCGGCGTGATGACCAAGCTGATTCCGAAGAACACCACGATTCCGACCAAAGCCTCGCAGGTGTTCTCCACCGCCGACGACAACCAGAGCGCGGTGACGGTGCACGTGCTGCAGGGCGAGCGCGAAATGGCCGCCGGCAACAAGAGCCTGGGCCAGTTCAACCTCACCGACATCCCGCCGGCGCCGCGCGGCATGCCGCAGATCGAGGTCACGTTCGACATCGACGCCAACGGCATCCTGCACGTGTCGGCCAGGGACAAGGCCTCCGGCAAGGAAAACAAGATCAAGATCCAGGCAAGCTCGGGTCTGACTGAAGCCGAGATCCAGCAGATGGTGAAGGATGCCGAAGCCAATGCCGCCGAAGACCACAAGGCCTTCGAACTGGCGACTGCGCGCAACGCGGCGGATGCGATGATCCACTCGGTGAAGAAGTCGCTGACCGAATACGGCGACAAGGTGTCGGCTGAGGAAAAGGCCGCGATCGAGTCCGCCCTGAAGGAAGCCGAGGATGCCGTGCGTGAGGGCGACAAGGAGAATATCGAAGCCAAGACCAATGCGCTCGCCACCGCCAGCCACAAGCTTGCCGAGCAGATGTACAAAGACGAGCAGGCCAAGGCCCAGCCCGGTGAGGCTGCAAGCGGTAATGCCGGTGCGGCCGACGACAACGTGGTCGATGCCGAGTTCGAAGAGGTGAAGGACAAGTAAGGGGCAGGAGTTAGGGGCTAGGAATTAGGGGAGGTCGCGCGTTGCGCGGCTTTTCCTTTTCCGGCTCCACCCTAGCCCCTAGTTCCTAAATCCTAGCCCCTACAAAAATGAGCAAACGCGATTATTACGAAGTCCTCGGCGTCGCCAAGAACGCATCCGACGAGGAAATCAAGAAGGCCTACCGCAAGCTGGCCATGAAGCACCATCCTGACCGCAACCAGGACGAGGGTGCGGAGGAAAAGTTCAAGGAAGCCAAGCTCGCCTACGAGGTGCTGTCCGATTCGGACAAGCGCGCTGCCTACGATCAGTTCGGCCACGCCGGTGTCGACCAGCAGGCCGGCATGGGCGGCGGGTTCGGTGGCGGCGGGTTTTCCGATGCCTTCTCCGATATCTTCGGCGACATATTCGGCGGTGGCGGCGGCAATCGTCGCGACCGCGTCTATCGCGGTGCCGACCTGCGCTACAACCTCGAAATCGGGCTGGAAGAGGCGGCGCGCGGCACCGAGACCAAGATCCGCATCCCGTCGCTGGAAGAATGCGGCACCTGCCACGGCAGCGGGGCCAAGCCGGGCACCACGCCGACCACCTGCACCACCTGTGGCGGTCATGGCCAGGTGCGCATTCAGCAGGGATTTTTCTCGGTGCAGCAGACCTGTCCGCGCTGCAGCGGCAGCGGCAAGATGGTGACCGACCCCTGCACCACCTGCCATGGCGAAGGCCGGGTCAAGAAGCACAAGACACTATCGGTGAAAATCCCCGCCGGCGTCGACAACGGCGACCGCATCCGTCTTGGCGGCGAGGGCGAAGCCGGCGTCAACGGCGGTCCGTCGGGCGATCTCTACGTAGTGATCCATCTCAAGGATCATCCGGTATTCAAGCGCGACGGCGATGACCTGCATTGCGAAATGCCGATCTGCTTCGCCACCGCTGCACTCGGCGGCGAACTTGAAATCCCGACACTGGACGGCCACGCGAAGATCAAGATTCCTGCGGAAACGCAGTCTGGCAAGGTATTCCGTCTGCGCGGAAAAGGCATCAAGGGCGTACGCAGCCACGCACCGGGTGACCTGCTGTGCCACATGCTGGTTGAAACACCCGTCAATCTGTCCGAGCGTCAGCGCGAACTGTTGCGCGAGTTCGAGGCCCTGAGTCCCGGACGCAACAATAATCCGCGCGCGCAATCGTTCATGGACAAGGTGAAGGCGTTCTTCAGCCAGTGATCCTGTCAGGTCGCCTCTGACACTGGGCCTTCGGCGTGCAAGGTCATCGCGGCGTCTCAGGGCCGGGCAGCGGCAAACAGGCGGAAGAAGTTCTGCGTGGTCGCCTCCCCCACCGCTTCTGCCGTGATCCCGCGCACGCGTGCGATTTCTTCCGCGACGTGTTTCACGAACCCTGGCTGGTTCGTCCTTCCGCGATGCGGCACCGGCGCCAGATAGGGCGCGTCGGTCTCGATCAGCATGCGCTCGAGCGGGATGGCTGCCGCCACCTCGCGCAGCGCGACGGCGTTCTTGAAGGTGACGATGCCGGAAAATGAAATGTAGAACCCCTGTTCGATGGCCGCTTCCGCGACCGCCAGGCTTTCGGTAAAACAGTGCATGACGCCCCCCGCCTCGCCGGCGTGCTCTTCCTGCATGATGCGCAAGGTGTCTTCCGCTGCGGAACGGGTATGGATCACCAGGGGCTTGCGGCAGGCGCGCGCGGCACGGATATGGGTACGAAAACGCTCGCGCTGCCATTCGAGGTCGCCGGTCAGGCGAAAATAATCCAGCCCGGTTTCACCAATCGCCACCACCTTGGGATGGTTCGCCAGCTCGACCAGATCCGCTACCGTCGGCTCGGTGCAATGCTCATGATCGGGATGGACGCCAACCGAGGCATACACATTGGGATGCGCTTCGGCCAGCGCGCGGATTTCAGGGAATCCTTCCAACTCGACGCCGATGCACAGCGCGTGGCTCACCTGATTGTGTGCCATGAGGTCGAACACCTCGGGCAACTTGTCGGCGAGATCGGGGAAATTGATGTGGCAGTGGGAATCGATATACATGCGGTGAGCGGTGCACCGCATGGCGGCGCTACATGGTATGTGTCGGACGCACCGATTTTAACGAACCGCCGAGCAAACCTTCAATCTTGTTTTGGGCCGCCTTGCCGCTCTCGTTGAAAGCGAACTGCACGCCTACCCCCTGAATCCGCCCCCCGTGCGAGCCGTCCGGCGTCACCCACACCACCTTGCCGGAAACCGGCAGCTTGGATGGATCATCCATCAGGGTCAGCAGCATGAACACTTCCTCGCCCATCTTGTAGCTTTTATTGGTGGGGATGAACAGTCCGCCGCCCTTGATGAAGGGCATGTAGGCGGCGAAAAGCGCCGACTTCTCCTTGATCGACAAGGAAAGCACGCCTGGGCGTACGGCACCGGTTGCGTCATGGGCTACTGCGTTCATGGTCGTTTCTCATCAATCAAACAAATGCCGATATTCAATCAACCAGGCCTGCTGCTGCAAAGACCGGTTGAGCGGATGCATCAGCGTGCGGCCAGCATCAGCGTGATTCTTAACCAGTGCCAGCAATCTGGGCAAATCCGCTCGCGTTCCCAACTGCTTCAGCACATCGGCAAAATCATGGTTGAAACGCACGCTGCCTTTCAATTTTACCGCCAGCAAATCCCCCAGCCACTTGTAGGCGACGGTGTGCCAGGTCTGGATCCCGATCGTCTTCCAGCGTTCGGCCAACGTAACCGGATCAATCTCTCCCGCGCTCGCCAGACCCTCTAGCACGCTACGACGCTCATTCAATTCGGCGTCATCAGCCCACTTCAGGGCATCCAACGGCGCGCCACCGGACAAGGCCAGCAAGGTCACGGCATCCTCAAGCTGCTGGCTGTCCAGCCACTGCTTCGCGACATCGGTCGGCGGCAGACCAATATCGAGTCGCGTACAGCGGCTACGTATGGTGGGCAGCAGTCGACGCGGCTGATCTGAAACCAATACGAACACCGTCTTTAACGGCGGTTCCTCGAGCACCTTTAACAGGGCGTTGGCAGCCGCCAGATTGAGGCTGTCCGCCGGATTCAGCAGTACCACGCGATAACCCGCCCGATAGGTCGACAACTGGACGTAGTCGACGGCTTCGCGCGCCTGCTCGACCTCGATGGCGACCGCCATTCTGGTTTCGCCTTCCTTGCCAGTTTTTTCCTGCAGGGTGATCAGCCGAAAATCCGGGTGCGCACCGGTGCCGAACCAGTGGCAGGCGGCACAACTGCCGCATGAGGCACCGTCAGGCAGGGGCGCTTCGCACAGCAAGGCCTGCGCCCATGCCAGCGCCAGTGCGCCCTTGCCGACCCCGCGCGGGCCTGCCAGCAGCAAGGCCTGCGCGGGCCGTGGCCGGGTTGCGAGCAGACGTTGCCACGATGCTTCCAGCCAGGGATAGGGCGCGGTCATGTCAATGCCTGCAACAGCTGGCTGATTTCGCCCTGCAGTTCCGCGATGCTGTGGCGTGCATCCAGCACCCGAATGCGGTCCGGCTCGGCGCGTGCCCGATCAAGATAGGCATTGCGCACGCGGCCGAAGAAGCTGTCGGCTTCGCGCTCGAAGCGGTCTGCGGCACGTGCAGCCGAGCGGCGCGCTTCGGCCACTTCAGGCGGCACATCGAACAACAGGGTGAGATCGGGCGTGAAACCGCGCTGTACCCAGGCTTCCAGCGCGGCGATACGCGCCACCTCGATGCCGCGACCGCCGCACTGATAGGCATAGCTGGCATCGGTGAAACGGTCGGACACCACCCACGCGCCACGGGTGAGTGCGGGCAGAATCAGTTCGGCCAGGTGGGCCTGCCGCGCTGCAAACATCAGCAGCAGTTCGGTGTCGGCATCCATGTCGCGATGCAGCAGCAACTCGCGCAAGGTTTCGCCGAGCGGCGTGCCTCCGGGCTCGCGGGTCACGACGACCTCCCTGCCCCGTTGCCGCAGCCACTCGGCGACAAAGCCCAGGTGCGTACTTTTTCCGGCACCATCGACGCCTTCGAGGGTAATGAATTTGCCTGAGATCATCGCTGGTAACGATTCACCGCGCGGTTGTGCGCATCGAGATTGCTGGAAAAGACATGGGTGCCGTTGCCGCTTGCGACGAAATACAGTGCATCCGTATTGGCAGGATTGAGAGCCGCCTGGATCGCCGCCTCGCTCGGCATCGCGATCGGCGTGGGCGGCAGCCCGGCACGCGTATAGGTGTTATAGGGTGAGTCAGTCTGCAGATCGACCTTGCGCAGGTTGCCATCGAAGCGCTCGCCCAATCCGTAAATCACGGTGGGATCGGTTTGCAGGCGCATGCCCCGCTTGAGCCGGTTGATGAAAACGCCGGCAATTTGCGGACGCTCGGAAGCCACACCGGTTTCCTTTTCCACGATCGAAGCCATGATCAGTGCCTCATAGGGACTTTGGTATGGCAAGCCCGGGGCGCGCGATTCCCAGGCGGCCATGAGTTTTTCGTGCTGCAGGCGATAGGCGCGACGCAGCACCTCGAGGTCGGACGTATGCGGCGCGTAGAAATAAGTGTCGGGAAACAGCAGGCCTTCCGGATGGGCTTCGTCTGCACCGATGGCCTGCATCAGTTCGGCATCGTTCATGCCGGCGCTGTCGTTCTTCAGCAGGGGTTGTGCAGCCAGCACTGCACGCACCTCACGCCAGTTCTTTCCCTCGATGAACTTCACGGTGGCTGTCGTGACCTCGCCGCGCTGGATCTTGGCGTAGAGTTCCAGCGGCGTCATCGGCTTGTCGAGCGTATACACGCCGACCTTCAGCGTCCCGGCCTTGCCCAGCAGGCGGCCAAGCAACCAGAAGACACGCGCGTTGCCAATGATGCCCTCTCGTTCCAGCAATGTGCTGAGGCTGCGCAAATGCGTACCCGGTTCAACGTTGATCGTTCTCGGCAGCGGCTCGTAATGCAGGGGCTGCGTGGCATACCAGGCCAGCCAGCCTGCAGCCATTAGCCCCAGCAGGCCGGCGAGCAGGAGCGTTCGCTTAATCCAGATCTTCATACAATGCTTGGTTAAAAGTGGTCGTCCAGCCTGTGGGCGACCATGTCACGTCATCCAGCCTGGCCACCCGGCGCACGCCGATCACGCTGTTGCAGATCATGATCTCGTCGGCTGCGAGTATAGCGTCTGACCGAAACTGCCCGATGTGACTTCTGATCCCGAGGCGTGCTGCCACACGCAGCAGCCGGTCTCGCGCCACGCCTGCCACCCCGCAATCACTGAGGTCGGGGGTGAACAATTCGTCCTGCCTGACCCAGAACAGATTGCTCATCACGCCGCTTACCAGCCATCCGCTGTCGTCACACAAGATCCCCTCGAAGATCGCCGGGTCGTCCCACTCCGCGCGCGCCAGCACATTCTCCAGCCGGTTAAGGTGCTTGATCCCCGCCAGTCGCGGCTGGCGCGCCAGACGCAGCGTGCACCAGCGCGCCGTGATGTCGGATGGCGCGTCGGAACAGGCATGTGGCGGCAGCGGCGTCGACAGCACAATGCGGGTGCAATTCCCTGCCGCAGGAAGCGCATAGCCGCGCGCGGCGGGCCCGCGCGTAAGCATGATTTTGGCGACCCCCTGCCCGGCCTCCGCGACCCGGCGGACTTCGGCCTGCAACGGTGTGCTATCCGGACAGTCCAGCGCCAACGCGTTGCAGTCCGAAGCGAGCTTGGCGTAATGATCCGCCCACCACAGCGGTTGTCCCGAGTGCGTGCGCAAGGTGCGGAACACGCCATCGCCATAGGCGAGCCCGCGATCCAGCGCATTCACGGTTTCCGCAGCGTGGCCGTTGACGAGGATCATGCGGATTCCAGGGCGCGCAACAGGCCCCGGGCCTTGGCGCGCGTTTCATCGAGCTCACGTTGCGGGATGGAATCGGCCACGATGCCGGCACCGGCGCGGAAGACCAACTCGCGTCCGCGCAACAGGAAGCTGCGGATCAGAATATTGAAATCGAAGCTGCCGTCCTGATTGATGTAGCCGACGCTACCCGTATAGCTGCGGCGTGGCGTCTGCTCCAGTTCATGAATGATCTGCATGGTGCGCACCTTGGGACAGCCGGTGATGGTACCGCCGGGAAAGACGGCCCGCAGAACATCCAGTATCTGCATGTCCTGGCGCAATTTTCCGCAGACGGTGGATTCGATGTGATGCACGTGGCGATAGCTGGCGATTTCCATCAAGGCCGCCACCTTCACGCTGCCGGGTTCGCATACCCGGCCGAGGTCGTTGCGCTCAAGGTCGACCAGCATGATGTGTTCGGCACGCTCCTTGGGGTGGGCCTGCAGGCGCGTTCGCAACGCAGCATCTTCCGCCGCATCCTCGCTCCTGGGATGAGTGCCGGCTATCGGACGCGTTTCGAGCAGTCCCTCCCGTCCAAGCCGTACCAGCCTTTCGGGCGACGAACTCACGATCGCCCACCCTTCCATCTGCAGCAGCGCGGAAAACGGTGCGGGGTTCATTTGCATCAACCGGGAAAGCAACGAGGCAGGATTGAGCGGCTGCGTGAATTCGGCCCGCCATCCCCGCGACAAGTTGACCTGGAATACATCTCCGGCACGAATGTATTCCTGAATCCGCGCGACGCCGGACAAAAATGCGGCCGGGTCGTCCTCATGCAGGACTGCTTGCTCCGGCAAGGCCAGAATGGGCGGCAAGCCCTGCGCCAGATCGTGCGCCATGGCTGCGAGCAGTGCCTTGTGTCCGGGCTCGGCGACCAGTACGCAGCGCCCGCTGCGACGCTCGCAAAGTATCGCGGCGGGAATACGGATCAGCCATGCCAGGGGAAAATCGGCATCCTCTGCCAGTCCAGCACTGGGCTCGAACAAGCCGCCCAGTTCGTATGCAAACGCGCACAGCCAGCCGCCGACGAAAGGCAGATCATTATCGGATCGGGACGCTGCGAACGGACGCAACTGCATCGCCGGATGCCCCTGCAGCCCGGAGAGGCCTGTGGCTACCGTGATGCGCGTGGTGTCCTGCGGGAAGGCGAACAACACATCCCAACCGCTGTCGCCACTGCTGAGGAAAAGGCCGGGATAGCGCTGCGGATTGGACGCCTGAAGCCGGGCCAGATCAGGCCGCTGGGGCCATTCCTGGATTTCCAGCATGCTCAAGGCGGTCCGCAGCCAAGGTCAGACGCGCTTGAAGAGCAGCGAACCGTTGGTGCCGCCGAACCCGAAGTTGTTCTTCAGCGCATACTCGATCCTCATGTCGCGCGCCGTATTCGCGCAATAATCAAGATCGCACTCCGGATCCTGGGTGAAGATATTGATGGTGGGTGGCGACACCTGATGATGCACCGCCAGCACGGTGAACACCGATTCCACGCCGCCGGCCCCCCCCAGCAGGTGACCGGTCATCGACTTGGTCGAGTTGACCACCGTCTTGTAGGCCGCATCACCCAACGCCAGCTTGATCGCATCGGTTTCGTTCTTGTCGCCAAGTGGCGTCGACGTGCCATGCGCGTTGACGTAATTCAGCTGGTCTGGATTCACGCCTGCATCGCGCATGGCGTTCAGCATCGACCGCCGCGGACCATCGGTGCTCGGCGCCGTCATGTGGTAAGCGTCACCACTCATGCCGAAGCCCGAAACCTCGGCGTAGATCTTGGCGCCGCGCTTGATGGCATGCTCGTATTCTTCGAGCACCAGCACCCCGGCACCCTCACCCAACACGAAGCCGTCGCGATCCTTGTCCCATGGACGGCTGGCGGTCGCCGGGTCTTCGTTGCGCGTGGACAGCGCCCGCGCAGCGGAAAATCCGCCCACGCCCAGCGGGGATGTCGCACACTCGGCGCCGCCCGCGACCATCACGTCGGCGTCGCCGTAGGCAATCATGCGGGCCGACAGGCCAACGGCGTGCAGGCCGGTGGTGCAGGCCGTCACGACTGCCAGGTTGGGCCCTTTGATTCCATACATGATGGAAAGATTGCCGGAAATCATGTTGATGATGGATCCGGGGATGAAAAAGGGAGAAATCTTCCTCGGCCCCGACTCCATCAGCAGGGTGTGGGTTTCCTCGATCAGCGGCAGGCCGCCGATTCCGGAGCCGATGTTGATGCCGATGCGCTCGGCGTTGGCCTCGGTAACCTCGATGCCGGAATCGCGCATGGCCTGAATACCGGCAGCCATGCCAAACTGGATGAAGACATCCATGCGGCGCGCCTCTTTCGCGTTGAGGTATTGCTCGACATCGAAGTTCTTGACCTCGCCTGCCATCTGCGAGGCGAAAGGTCCCGGATCGAAACGGGTAATCCGGGCAATTCCGGTGCGACCGGCGACCAGGTTGTCCCAGGCTTCGGGGATGGTGTTGCCGACCGGGGAAATGATCCCGAGGCCGGTGACGACGACGCGACGTTTGGACAAAGGTCAGTCCTCTTTATTGATTCGGCACGACAGGAAATGGGGTAACGGGTGGGATGCATTCCGCCCGCTCGATGCGAGCGCCGCACGTTCCGAATCAGCAAACATGGAAACAGCGCCCTATTGATTCGGCTCTGCGAGCCCGATGCTGCACGATGATCTGCGTGGCCTTGTTCAGAGCAGTCATCGTCGGGCCGAATCAATGGCAGGGTGAACGATCAGCTCGAATGACTGTTGACGTAATCGATCGCCTGTTGGACGGTGGTGATCTTTTCCGCGTCTTCGTCGGGGATTTCGCAGCCGAATTCTTCTTCCAGCGCCATCACCAGTTCAACCGTATCGAGCGAGTCCGCGCCCAGGTCGCCGACGAAGGAAGACTCGTTCTTGATGTCTGCCTCGTTGACGCCCAGTTGCTCGGCGACGACTTTAATTACACGCTGTACGTTATCCATTACTGATCCTCTCTTGAAATAAGGCTTCAACAAATTTGAAGCCACGAAAATTGAAACCGGACGATTTTACCAAACTTTCAGTGGCGGTCACGCCATGTACATGCCCCCGTTGACATGCAGGGTGGTACCGGAAATATAGCCCGCAGACGGCGACGCCAGGAATGCGACGGCCTGCGCGATATCTTCCACAGAGCCCAGCCGTCGTAGCGGAATGTGGTCCAGCAGCGCCTGGCGCTGCGCGTCCGGCAGCGCACGCGTCATGTCGGTGTCGATGAACCCCGGCGCCACGCAGTTGACGGTGATGTTGCGACTGCCGACTTCGCGTGCCAGCGACTTGGTGAAACCCATGATGCCAGCCTTGGCGGCACTGTAATTGGTCTGCCCGGCGTTGCCCATCGCCCCCACCACCGATGCAATGGAAATGATGCGTCCGCTGCGCGCCTTCATCATCGTGCGCAACACTGCGCGCGACAGCCTGAACACAGATGTCAGGTTGGTCGCCAGGATGTCGTCCCACTCCTCGTCCTTCATCCGCATCAGCAGGTTGTCACGGGTGATGCCGGCATTGTTGACCAGGATGCCGATGTCGCCGAACTGCACGCTGATCGCGGCGATGACAGCATCGACCTCGGCTGCGTCGGTGACATCGAGCTTCATGCCACCACCCTGAAGGTTGGCTGCGGCAAGGTAATCACCGATTGCCTGCGCACCCTTGTCGCTGGTGGCGGTGCCAACCACGGTTGCACCCGCCTGACCAAGCGCCAGCGCAATCGCCTGGCCGATTCCGCGACTGGCGCCAGTGACTAGCGCGATTTTTCCTTGCAGCATATCGTCGTCTCCTTATTGATTGAGGGCGGCCAACAGGCTGGCTTCATCGACCAGTGCCAGCGCAGGCAAGCTGTCGTCGATGCGCTTGTTAAGGCCTGCCAGCACCTTGCCGGGGCCACATTCGATCACGCGGTCCATGCCTGCGGCTTTCAAGGCCTGCACGGTCTCGACCCAGCGTACCGGCATGTGCAACTGCTTCGCCAGCGCGGCACGAATCGCATCGGGCTCGGCATGGCTTTGGACGTCCGCGTTGTGCAGCACCGGGATCGCTGGCGCAGCGATCGTGATGCTCTGCAGGTGTGCCAGCAGCTTTTCGGCGGCAGGCAGCATCAGCGACGAATGCGACGGCACGCTGACCGGCAATGGCAAGGCGCGCTTGGCACCCCGTTCCTTCGCCAGCACCATGGCACGCTCGACTGCCGCCTTGTTGCCGGCAATGACGACCTGTCCGGGTGAGTTCAGGTTGACCGCCTCGACCACTTCGCCCGCGGCCGCGTCGGCGCAGACAGCGCGCACCGTATCGTCATCCAGGCCGAGAATCGCCGCCATCGCACCGACGCCTTCCGGTACGGCTGCCTGCATCGCATCGGCGCGGTAGCGCACCAGCTTGATCGCATCGGCGAAGTTCAAGGCAGCCGCGGCGACCAGTGCCGCGTATTCACCCAGACTATGCCCCGCCAGCAGAGTCGGCGCTGTGCCGCCTGCTGCCTGCCATACGCGCCAGACGGCGATATCAGCCGCCAGCATGGCGGGCTGGGTATTGACCGTCAGATTGAGCTGATCCGCCGGACCATCGGTGACGAGTGCCCAAAGATCCTGACCGAGCGCATCGGAGGCTTCGGCGAAGGTGGAACGCACTTCGTCACGAGCGCCCCAGCCCTGCATCATGCCAACCGATTGCGAGCCCTGCCCCGGAAACACGAATGCAAATTTCATCGTCATTCCAACGAGTGTTCAGTGAAGGCCAATGCCCGCTCAGCGGGCGTCATGCCAGAGCTAAAAACGAAAGCCAGTTTCATTACATTTCTCTCATTAGTACTTGAGAAGCGCGGAGCCCCAGGTGAAGCCGCCGCCAAAGGCTTCCATGAGCACCGTCTGACCGCGCTGGATGCGGCCGTCGCGTACCGCCACGTCGAACGCCAACGGCACCGACGCGGCCGAGGTGTTGCCATGGCCCGCCACGGTGGTCACGACGTTATCCATGCTCATGCCAAGTTTTTTCGCAGTAGCGGAAATGATGCGGATGTTGGCCTGATGCGGTACCAGCCAGTCGATGTCGGACTTCTGCAAACCGTTGGCTTCCAGCGTTTCGTCGACGATACGGTCGAGCGTATTGACCGCCATCTTGAATACGGCATTGCCTTCCATCCGCATCAGTGCAGGCTCCTTCATACCGGTCGAGGCGCCCGTGGTGGTGCGCAGCAGCTCCTTGTGGCGGCCATCCGCGTGGATATGCGTGGCGATGATGCCGGGCTTGCTGGAAGCGCCCAGCACCACCGCGCCCGCACCGTCCCCCCACAAAATGCAGTTGCCGCGGTCCGCCCAGTCGGTAATGCGCGACAGGGTTTCGGCGCCGATCACCAGCACGTGTTTGGCGGCTCCGGTCTTGATGAACTGGTCGGCAACCGACAACGCGTAGACAAAGCCGCTGCATACGGCCTGCAGGTCGAATGCCGGCTTGCCGTTGGTCATTCCGAGCTTGGACTGCACGATGCAGGCGGTGCTGGGAAAAACCAGATCCGGGGTGGTGGTGGCGACCAGCAGCAGGTCGATGTCGTCGACTGCCAGCCCGGCCACGTCGAGCGCTGCCCGCGCCGCCCAGGTAGCGAGATCACTGGTGAACTCGCCTTCAGCGGCGATATGACGTTCGCGGATCCCGGTGCGCTCGACGATCCATTGATCGTTCGTCTCGACCAGTTTCTCGAGATCAGCGTTGGTCAGGATGCGGGCAGGCAGGTAGCTGCCGGTGCCAAGAATGCGGGAATAGATCAAGCGGCCACCCGTTGCTGGAGTTGGATCTGGTCGGTGATGCGCTTCAGCACGTTGTTGCGGACTTCATCGCTGGCGGTTTCGATCGCGTGCTCGAACGCAAAGCGGTCGGCCGAACCATGGCTTTTCACCACGACGCCCTTGAGACCCAGCAGCGTGGCGCCATTGTAGCGGCGCGGGTCGAGCCGGCGCTTGAAAGCGTTCAACACCGGCAAAGCCGCCAGGCCGGAAAGTCGCGTCAACCAGTTGCGCTTGAACTCGGTACGAATCGTGGTGGCAATCATCTTGGCGAGCCCTTCGGACGCCTTCAGCGTGACGTTGCCGACGAAGCCATCGCATACCACCACATCGGTGGTGCCCTTGAAAATATCGTTGCCTTCGACGTTGCCGTAGTAATTCAGATGGCTCTTACGCAGCAAATCGGCGGCCTGCTTCACCATGTCGCTGCCCTTGATGTCCTCTTCGCCGATATTCAGCAGGCCCACGCTTGGGTTTGACTTGTGTTCCACGGCTGACACCAGCATCGCGCCCATGATGCCGAACTGCAGCAGATGCTCGGCCGTGCAGTCGACGTTGGCGCCCATGTCCAGCATCAGCGCGTGGCCCTTGATCGTGGGCATCACGCCGGCAATCGCCGGACGGTCGATTCCGGGCAGGGTTTTCAGGACGAATCGCGCTGTCGCCATCAAGGCGCCGGTATTGCCCGCCGACACACAGGCATCGGCCTCGCCGGATTTGACGAGGTCGATGGCGACGCGCATGGAGGAGTCTTTTTTGCCGCGCAGCGCCAATGCGGGCGCCTCGTCCATCGCCACCACCTGACTGGCGTGTCGCACGATGAGACGTGGGCCGGACTCGGCACGATGTGCCTTGAGCTCAGCGGCGATGATGTCCTGCGACCCGACCAAAATCACATTGAGGTCGGGGTAGCGTGCAAGGCACCGAATCGCCGCCGGGACCGTGACATGAGGGCCGTGGTCGCCCCCCATGACATCAATGGCGACGGTGATGTATCTCATACAGCCGCAAACGTTGGCTGACTTGGATGCGCCAAACCAAAGCGCACCAGGGAATTACTCGCCTTTGGCCTTGACGACTTTGCGGCCACGGTAAAAGCCGTTGGGGCTGATGTGGTGGCGCAGGTGTGCTTCGCCCGTGGTCGGTTCGACGGCCAGCGGCGGGTTGGTCAGAAAATCGTGCGAGCGGTGCATGCCACGCTTGGACGGGGACTTTTTGTTCTGCTGGACTGCCATTTCTTGCTCCTTAAAAAATCGGGGTGCCAATGACTTGGCACCCGTAAATCACTGCTCCCGTCAAGCGGGGCATTCACCTTCTGCATGCTTGGCCGCCAGCGGCAGGCTCAACAACACTTCATCCTCAACCAGGTCGACAAGGTCGACCGTCTCGCCAACCAGAATCGCATCGCTGTCGGGCTGCGCCTCCAGGCGTTCCAGTTCAGCCTCGTTGCGCGCCAGGTGCAGCACCCGCGCGATTTCGACCGAATGCCGCATTTCACCCAGGCAACGCTGGCAAACCAGCCCCACCTTGCCCTGCACCGACACCTGCAAAAACAACCCGCCGCGCTGGTCCGTATTGCCCGTGACTCGACAGAACAGTGCGCCTTGCGTAAATTCGTGAGCGAGACGCGGGAACTCAGCCACATTCGACTGGGCATCCCAAGTCCGCGAATCCCTGCAAAAACGCCGAGGGTCAACTACAACAGGCTGAAGCATGGCGTAGCCGGATTTCGGCGGGCAGGGGCGACGCGCACAGGGTCAAGATGACGCACCCGGTTAAACATTAGCCCGCAATGATATGATTTGTCGTTATTTTTGTCAAAGAAACGGTGACCATGCTTAAGAAAATACTGGTCGCCAACCGGGGCGAGATTGCCGTGCGCATCGTACGGGCCTGCGCCGAACTCGGCATCAAGTCGGTTGCCATCTATACGGACGCCGACCGCCATGCGCTCCACGTGAAGAAAGCCGACGAGGCCTACCACATCGGCAAGGATCCCATCCTCGGTTATCTGAACGCCCATACACTGGTCAACCTCGCGGCGGCTTCCGGTTGCGATGCGCTCCATCCGGGTTACGGCTTTCTGTCCGAGAACCCCGATCTGGCGACCATTTGCGCACGCCGCGGCATCCGCTTCATCGGCCCCTCGCCCGACGTGATTCGCAAGATGGGAGACAAGATCCTGGCGCGCAACGCGATGATCGCAGCGGGCATCCCGGTTACGCCCGGCTCGGACCACAATCTGGAAAACGTCGAGGAAGCACGCACGCTGGCCAATAAAATCGGCTACCCGGTGATGTTGAAAGCGACAAATGGCGGTGGCGGGCGCGGCATCCGGCGCTGCGACAACGAAGCTGAACTGCTTAAAAATTATGACCGCGTGGTATCGGAGGCCAGCAAGGCCTTCGGCAAACCCGAGGTGTTTGTCGAAAAGTGCGTGGTGCGCCCCAAGCACATCGAGGTGCAAGTCCTCGGCGACAACCAGGGCAACGTCATTCACCTGTTCGAGCGCGACTGCTCGATCCAGCGACGCAACCAGAAACTGATCGAAATTGCCCCATCCCCCCAGTTGACCGAAGCGCAGCGGCAATACATCGGAAAACTGGCGGTACGTGCTGCCAAGGCAGTCGGCTACGTGAATGCAGGCACGGTCGAATTTCTGCTCGATTCCGACAACCAGTTCTACTTCATGGAGATGAACACCCGGCTGCAGGTCGAGCACCCGATCACCGAGACCATAACCGGCGTCGACATCGTTCAGGAACAGATCCGCATCGCCTCCGGCCTGCCGCTGCAATACAAGCAGGACGAGATCAAGTATCGCGGCTTTGCCATCGAATTCCGCGTCAACGCCGAGGACCCCAAAAACGAGTTTTTGCCCAGCCTCGGCCGCATCACCCGTTATTACTCGCCGGGCGGCCCAGGTGTGCGGGTGGACGCGGCGATTTACACCGATTACGTCATTCCGCCCTATTTCGATTCCATGTGCGCCAAGCTCACGGTATGGAATCTGACCTGGGAGTCCGCCGTCGAGCGAGGCCGACGTGCCCTGGCCGACATGCTGGTGTATGGCGTGAAGACCACGATTCCCTATTACCAGGAGATTCTCAAGAATTCCGAGTTCCGCAGTGGACGTTTCAACACCAGTTTTGTTGACGAACATCCCGAACTCACCCAGTACACCGAGAAAAAGCCGCCGGAAGTGATGGCCGCCGCCATCGCAGCCGCCATCGCAGCACATCAGGGTTTATAGGACGTGGCAAGCTTCATTTCACGCCTGCCTCGCCGCGAAAAAGCGATGGATGCCACGCGCAAGGTGCAGCGAATGGTCATTCCATCCGCAGGCCTTGCAACGCCGCAGCGGCGTTTTTCTCGCGGCAACCGTCCGGGACGGGGGCGATTTGGGCGCCCCCCTTTGTCGCAAGCCACTCATGGTGACTTGCACCACTTCGCGTCTTGCTTCGCGGGCTGCATCCCAAATTGCCCCCGTCGCAGAGGTGAAATGAAGGTTGACACGCCCTAATCATGGCAAAAGTACATATCACCGATCTGGTTCTGCGCGACGGCCACCAGTCGCTCATCGCCACCCGCATGCAAACCGCCGACATGCTGCCGATCTGCGGCAAGCTCGACCAGGTCGGTTTCTGGTCGCTGGAAGCCTGGGGCGGCGCCACCTTCGATGCCTGCGTTCGCTTTTTGCGTGAAGACCCTTGGGAACGTCTACGGAAATTGCGCAAGGCGCTGCCCAACACGCGCATCCAGATGCTGCTGCGCGGCCAGAACCTGCTCGGCTACCGCAATTACTCCGACGACGTGGTGCGCGCTTTCGTGCAGAAATCGGCCGACAACGGCGTCGACGTGTTCCGCGTGTTCGATGCGATGAACGACCTGCGCAATCTGCGCGTGTCGATCGAAGCCGTGAAAGCCGCCGGCAAGCATGCCGAAGGCACCGTCTGCTACACCACCAGCCCGGTGCA
Organism: Thiobacillus sp.; assembly: GCA_016124745.1. GTDB lineage: Bacteria > Pseudomonadota > Gammaproteobacteria > Burkholderiales > Thiobacillaceae > Thiobacillus. Next base: position 36,607 of record WGNC01000007.1, on the reverse strand, counting down.
CGACATCCCGCACTTCGTCAAACTTGCCAAGGGTCTGACCGAAATGGGCTGCGACACCATCGCGATCAAGGACATGGCGGGCCTGCTCACGCCCTACACCGCGTATGACCTGGTATGCGCGATCCGCGAGGCCACTCACCTGCCCATTCACACCCACAGCCATGCCACCTCGGGCCTGTCGCACATGACTCACCTGAAGGCAGTTGAAGCCGGCGCGACCATCATCGACACCTGTGTTGGCGCATTTGCCGAAGGCGCCAGCCATCCCACCACGCAGAGCCTGGTCGCCGCGCTTGCCGGCACCGCCTACGACACCGGACTTTCGCTGCCGCTGATCGAGGAAATTTCGGCCTATTTCAAGGATGTTCGCAAGAAATACTGGCAGTTCGAGTCAGCGTTTACCGGTACCGACACCCGCGTGCTGATCAACCAGGTACCGGGCGGCATGATTTCCAACCTCGCCAACCAGATGAAGGAGCAGGGTGCGATCGACAAAATGGACGCCGTGCTCGACGAAATCCCGCGCGTGCGCCAGGACCTGGGCTACCCGCCGCTGGTTACGCCCACCTCGCAGATCGTCGGCACCCAGGCTGCGCTCAACGTCCTGACCGGCGCCCGCTACAAGTCGGTCACCAACGAAGTGAAGCTCTACCTGCAGGGCCGCTATGGACAGGCTCCGGGGCATATCAACGAGGAAGTGCGCAAGATCGCCATCGGCGACCTCGACGTCACCACCTGCCGCCCGGCCGACCTGCTGGGCGACGAACTCGACAAACTGCGCGGCGAGATCGAAGGGCTGGCCAAATCCGACGAGGATGTGCTGACCTACGCCATGTTCCCCGAAATCGGTAAAACCTGGCTGCAGGAACGCGCGGCCGGCAGCCTCAAGCCGGAAGCGCTGTTGCCGCCGGGCAACGCCGAGCAGGCCAGCGCGCCGCGCTATGCCGCCGACGAATTCAAGATCACGCTGCACGGCGAGACCTACCACATCAAGCTGTCCGGCAGCGGCCGCAGCGATGCAGCCCAGCGTCCCTATTTCGTGTCGATCGACGGCGTCACGGAAGAAGTGCTGGTCGAACCCCTCAATGAGGTTGCCGTATCCGCAGGGAGCGACAGCACGCCGCGCAAGACTGCCGCTGCGCCGAGCGCGGCCGGCCAGAAACCCCGCCCCAGCCATCCGGGCCACGTCACCGCCGCCATGCCGGGCACCATCGTCGATGTGCTGGTCAGCATCGGCCAGAGCGTCAAGGCCGGCGACGGCGTGCTGGTGATCGAGGCGATGAAAATGGAGAACGAGGTTCAGGCGCCGATCTCTGGCGTCGTCATCAGCATTTTCGCGAAAAAGGGCGATGCGGTGACGCCCGACATGGCACTGGTCGAGATCCAGCCCGAATGAAACTGGTGCTCGCCTCCACCTCGCGCTACCGCCGCGATCTGTTGTCGCGCCTGCATATCCCGTTCGAGACGCTTGCACCCGATGTCGACGAAACGCCGCTGCCGAACGAGACGCCTTCGGCCACCGCGCTGCGCCTGTCGGTGCTGAAGGCGCAGGCTGCCGCCGCAAGCCATCCCGACGCCCTCATCATCGGCTCCGATCAGGTCCTGATGCTGGACAGCGAACAACTCGGCAAGCCCGGCAACTTCGACAGCGCCTTTGCCCAACTCAAGAGAATGCAGGGCAAGGCAATGGTCTTTCATACCGCGCTGACGCTTCTGAACAGCCGTACCGGCCACGCCCAGACGCGCGACGTGCCGACCGTGGTGCACATCCGCCCGCTCACCGACGCGCAAATCACGGCTTATCTGAACAAGGAGCAGCCCTACGATTGCGCCGGATCAGCCAAGAGCGAGTCGCTCGGCATCGCGCTGATGAAACGCATGGACAGCCCCGACCCCACCGCGCTGATCGGCCTGCCGCTCATGGTGCTGACCGAAATGCTCGCCAACGAGGACGTGGATGTCCTGACATGGCGCCCGACTTGATCTGACGTGGCCACCCTCTACCTGATCCCGGTCCCGCTGGGCCCCGTCAGCCCGGACACCTGCCTGCCTTTGGACACCCTCGCGGTCGCACGCCGTCTCGACCACTTCGTCGTCGAACGCGCCAAGACCGCCCGCGCGCATCTGAAAGCCATGGGCCATCCGCTGCCGATCCAGTCGCTGCAGATCGAGGAACTCAACGAACACACGCCGGCCGCCGCCATCCCGCTGCTGCTGGCGCCGCTCAAGGCCGGACACGACGTCGGCCTGCTGTCCGAGGCGGGCTGCCCCGCCGTGGCCGACCCCGGTTCAGCGCTGGTCATGGCCGCACATCGCGAAAACATTCCGGTGGTTCCGCTGATCGGCCCATCGTCGATTTTGCTGGCGCTGATGGCCTCGGGTCTGGGCGGGCAGCGCTTCGCCTTTCACGGCTATCTGCCTGCCAGGGAACCCGAACGTGGCCAGAAGATACGCGAACTTGAAAAAGCCGCTCGCCGCGACCGCGCCACCCAGCTGTTCATCGAAACGCCCTATCGCAGCGCGGCGCTGTTGGACGCGCTGGCCACTGCGCTTTCTCCAGACTCCACGATCAGCGTCGGCGCCGATCTCAGCCTGCCCGGCCAGCTGGTTCAAACCCGCAGCGCGAAAGGCTGGCGCGGGTGCACCGACGCCGTCAGGGACAAGCTGGTGGTGTTCGGGATCGGCGTCTAGATATTCAAAATTTCAGCCAGTCGAGCCGCAGCGTCAGCTGTTCGCCAGACTCCGTCTGCGCCACCAGCCACTCCGCGCCGTCGCGTGTGTACACATCCAGCGGCAACAGGTGCCGAAAGCCGGCCTGATCGCCAGCCGTCACGTCGACGTCCAGCCATTGCCGCGTCAGCGCGCCGAACTCCAGACGCTCGTGATCGGAACAGGCAATCGGCTGATAATCGCTCACCGCAACACCACGCCCGCTTTCTCGAACGGAGCCCAGGCCTTGGCCATGGTCACTCCCAGGCGGCCGATCAGGCGCTCGGCCAGGCTTTCCTGCTGCGAGTAGTCGACAATGTCTTCGGCCTTGATGACGTCGCGCGCAACCGACTCAAGGTTGCCCAGACCGTCTGCCAGACCGAGCTGGATGCTCTTCTCGCCGCTCCATACCAGGCCGCTGAACATGTCGGGGGTTTCCTTCAGGCGCTTGCCACGACCCTGCCGGACCACCCCGATGAACTGGCCATGGATCTCCTCGAGCATCTGCCTCGCATAGGCTTCCTGCTTGGGATCGACCGGTGAAAACGGATCGAGAAAGCCCTTGTTGTCGCCCGCGGTAAGCAGGCGGCGGTCGACACCGAGTTTCTGCATGGTTCCGGTAAAACCGAAACCGTCCATCAATACGCCGATGGAACCGACGATGCTGGCCTTGTCGACGAAAATCTTGTCGGCACTGGCGGCGACGTAGTAGCCGCCCGAGGCACAGATGTCGTCCACCACGGCATACAGCGGAATCTTCGGATGCAGCGCGCGCAGTCGCCGGATCTCGTCATAGATCTGACCGGCCTGCACCGGGCTGCCGCCGGGACTGTTGATGCGCAGGATCACGCCTTTGGTTTTCTTGTCCTCGAACGCCCCCTGCAGGCTGCCGATGATCGAATCGGCACTGGTCGCGTCGGCCGCGATCACGCCCTGCAGATCGATCAGTGCGGTGTGGGCCTTGGGGATGGAGACGCCGTCCGAGCCGAACCAGTCGGCCACCATGAACAGCACGATGAACAGATACAGAAATCCGAGGGTCTTGAACAGGATGCTCCAGTGGCGGCTGCGGCGTTGCTCCTGGATCGCCGACAGTGCCAGTTTCTCCAGCACCTCGCGTTCCCAGTTCGCCGGGGCGGGTTTTTCTTGCTCATTCATTGCATTCTTCCATCACAAAAATATGGCCGTCACGCTCGACGACCGGAACAGGGATCAGGCCGCGACCGGCACAGCGCCCGCCGACACATTGCCCGCTTGCCGGATGGTAGAGCGCGCCGTGGGTGGAGCAGATCAAGTATAGCCGCGAGTCGTCGAAGAATTCGCCTTCCTGCCAGTCGAGTTCCACCGGCACGTGGCCGCACTGGTTGAGAAAGCCATGTGGCCGGCCGTCGAAGCGCACCACGAAGGCCGGCTGCGGCTTGCCGGAGCATTCCAGTTCGAAGCGTATGCCTTTGCCCCGTTCGGCCAGATCACCTGCAGCGCAAATCAGGCGTTCACGTCCAGCCATGCATGCACCTCGGCAAAACTGTTCATCAGGGCCAGGGGCGCATGCGGCTGCAGGTCACCAGCTTCGTGCGCGCCGTAGGTCACGCCCAGGCTGGCGACTCCGGCATTAGACGCCATCAGGAGATCGTGGCTGGTGTCCCCGATCACCAGTGTCCGCTGCGGATCCGCTGCCAGTTCGTCGATCAGTTCCAGCACCATGGCCGGATGCGGCTTGGAATGCGTCTGGTCGGCGCAGCGCGTGGCTGCGAACCAGGGGCCGAGCCCGCTGGCTTCGAGTGCGCGACTGAGCCCAAGATGGCTCTTTCCGGTCGCCACGGCCAACGTGAATCCTTCCGCATGCAATTGCCGGATACCACTTGCCACGCCCTCGAACAGGGGGATATGGGCGTCGCGGCCCAGATAATAGTGGCGATAGCGCTCGACCAGCTTCGGATAGTCATCTTCCGGCAAATCGGGCAACAGGGTTTGCAGCGCCTGGACCAATCCCAGGCCAATGATCTGGCGCGAGGCTCGCTCGCTCGGCACGGGATGGCCGATATCCTCGCATGCGCGCTGGATCGAATCGACGATCACGCCGGCGGAATCCATCAGGGTGCCGTCCCAGTCGAAAATCAGCAGGTCAAATTGCTTGGGCATTCAGGGTATCCAGGAATCTAGCCAAATCATCAGGTAGCGGTGCTTCGATCAACATGCGTTCGCCCGAAACGGGATGCTCGAACACGAGCTGGGCCGCATGCAGGAACATGCGCTTGAGCCCCAGTTTGGCCAACGATTTGTTGAGCTCGAAATCACCGTATTTGTCGTCGCCCGCAATCGGAAAACCCAGATGCGAGGCATGCACGCGAATCTGATGGGTACGCCCGGTCTTCAGTTCCGCTTCCAGCAGGGTGAAATCCTCGAAGCTTTGCAAGCGGCGGAAAATGGTGTGCGCGGTCTGGCCTTCGTCTCGCACCGTGACGCGCTTTTCGCCGTCGTCGGTGACCCGTTTGTGCAGCGGCAGCTTCACATGCTGCACCGGATTCGGCCAGCGCCCGGCCACCAGCGTCAGATAGCGCTTTTCGATCCTGCCCTCGCGCATCGCGGCATGCAGCCCGACCAGCGCACGCCGCTTCAGTGCGATCAGCAGGACACCCGAGGTTTCGCGGTCGAGCCGGTGCACCAGTTCCAGGTAGCGGCATTCCGGCAGTTCCAGCCGCATCTGCTCGATCACCCCGCGCGAAATGCCGCTGCCGCCATGCACCGCCATGCCAGCCGGCTTGTTCAGCGCAATCAGCGCGTCGTCGCGGAACAGGATGTGGGGCAGCAGCCGGATCCCGCCCTGCGGCAAATGGGTTGCCGGGGTGATGACGGGAGCGGCCATGCGCACCGGCGGAATGCGCACTTCATCGCCCAACTGCAGCCGATAGCTGACTTCGACGCGGCCGCCATTGATGCGCACTTCGCCGCCGCGCACCAGCTTGTAGATGCGGCTTTTCGGCACGCCTTTGAGCCGCGCCATCAGAAAGTTGTCCAGGCGCTGGCCCTCTGCGCTGTCGTCAATCTTGACGCGCCGGACCGATTCTTTCTCTAAGTCATTCTTTTTCATATACACTACCGCCGGTTCAGGCCGAGTTTTGCCTGACCTCTGTCCGGCAACCAAGCCGGATAATTTTTAGAGATCACGCCGGTTAAAACGCTCACCGGCCGCCGCCAGCCCGGCCCGTCTGGATTCCTGCCGCAATTTCGCAATATTGCGGGCAGTCGAAACCACCTGCCCCGCCAGTCGGCAAAGCAGCGATGTTATCAATGACGCGACCACAAGCATACGAAATATATGTTCACGCCAGGGCACAGCCTGCGGCGGGAACCGGAAAGACCGCCCGGCCCTGCCGGTGACACTCTCCAGGAACAGGACAACCATCCATGCCGTTTCACCCAACCCAACCCGTGATCGCATGAGTCGCTGACATCCAGCGGCAGTCTGGCCTGTCCCGTATGCACGCGCGCGGGAGTAAACAATGAAGCGCATGCTTTTCAACGCAACCCAGGCGGAAGAACTCCGGGTTGCCATCGTCGAGGGCCAGAAGCTCGTCGACCTTGACATCGAGTCCGCCAGCAAGGAACAACGCAAGGGCAATATCTACAAGGGTGTCATCACCCGCGTCGAACCCAGCCTCGAAGCCGCATTCGTCGATTATGGCTGCGAGCGCCACGGCTTCCTGCCGTTCAAGGAAATCGCCCGATCCTGCCTGCCCAACGGCGGCCGCGTCCCCGAGAACCTGAAAGAAGGCCAGGAACTGCTGGTCCAGGTGGAAAAGGATGAACGCGGCAACAAGGGCGCGGCGCTCACCACCTACGTATCGCTGGCCGGCCGCTACGTCGTGCTGATGCCGACCAACCCGCGCGGTGGTGGCGTTTCGCGCCGTATCGAAGGCGAGGAGCGCAACGAGCTGCGCGACACCCTGGCGCAGCTCGACATTCCGGAGGGCATGAGCCTCATCGCCCGCACGGCGGGTATCGGTCGCACCGCCGAGGAATTCCAGTGGGACCTGAATTACCTGCTGAGCCTGTGGAAGGCCATTGACGGCGCCTCGTCGTCGCAATCCGGGGCCTTCCTGATCTACCAGGAAGGCAGCCTGGTGATCCGCGCCATCCGCGATTACTTCTCCGCCGACATCGGCGAACTGCTGGTCGATACCGAAGACATCTTCGAGCAGGCGCAGCAGTTCATGGCACACGTGATGCCGGCCAACGTCAACAAGGTCAAGCTCTATCGCGATGACGTGCCGCTGTTCTCGCGTTTCCAGATCGAACACCAGATCGAATCCGCATTTTCGCGCCAGGTCAACCTGCCATCGGGCGGCGCCATCGTGATCGACCACACCGAGGCCCTGGTGTCGATCGACGTCAACTCGGCACGCGCCACCAAGGGCAGCGACGTCGAACAGACCGCCTACAACACGAACCTCGAGGCGGCCGACGAAGTCGCCCGCCAGATGCGTCTGCGCGATCTCGGTGGCCTGATCGTGATTGATTTCATCGACATGGAAAACCCCAAGCATCAGCGCGAGGTCGAGAACCGCCTGCGCGATGCCCTGCACCACGACCGCGCCCGCGTGCAGACCGGCAAGATCTCGCGCTTCGGCCTGCTGGAAATGTCGCGTCAGCGGCTGCAGCCCTCGCTCGGCGAGACCAGCTACAACCCCTGCCCGCGCTGCCACGGCACCGGCCACATCCGCGGCACCGAATCGTCGGCGCTGCACATCCTGCGCATCCTGCAGGAAGAGGCGATGAAGGAAAACACCGGCGCCGTGCACGTACAGCTGCCGGTCGACGTCGCGACTTTCCTGCTCAACGAAAAACGCGTCGATATCCACACCATGGAATCGCGCCTCAAGGTCAATGTGGTGATGATCCCCAACATCCACATGGAAACCCCGCACTACACCATCACCCGTCTGCGCCATGACGAACTGAACCAGGGCGAAGCCAGCGAGCCGAGCTACAAGATGGCGACGCTGCCGGAAACAGAGTCCAGCTACGAAGCCGCCCAGGCCGCAGTGCCCGGCCGCCCCGAAGCCGCGGTCAAATCGATCGCACCGCCGCCGCAGCCGGCACCGGTTGCACGGCCTGTCGTTGCAGCACCGAGCCCGGAGCAGTCCGGCCTGTTCAACCGCATCTTCGGCTGGTTCAGAAAACTGGGTGAGGAAGCACCTGCGGCCGAAACCACGCCTGCGGCCGAGCCGGTGGCCGCCATCACGCGACGCGATCGTCCGAGCGAGCGGCGCGAGCGCAAGCCCGGCCAGCGTCGCGGCCGTGGTGAAGGTCGCGGCGATTCCCGCCAGACCGAACCGCGCACGAACGAAGCACGCAGCAGCGGTGAATCCGCCAAGGAGACGGCCAAACCGCCGCGCGCGCCGCGCCAGCCCAAGCCGCGTCCAGAAGCTGAAGCGGCACCGCGCGCCGCAGAGGCCGCCGCATCGCCACAGGGAGCGGGCAGCGAAGAAAAACGCGAGCCGCGCAGCCGCCGTGGACGCGGTAATCGCCGCCCGCGCGAAGGGCGTCAGGACGTCGCAGACAACAACGGGATGGGAACGCCGCACGCCATCATCGAGGTCACTTCGGCTCAGGCACCAGCACGCTTCCACGCCATCATTGAAATCGCCGGAACAAGGAAGGCAGCCCCCGTCCAGGCTGCCCCCGCACAGCAGCAAGCCTTGCAACTGGAAGCTGACGTCGCGGCGGGCATGCTGCTTCCGGGGGCCGTCACCGCGTCACCAGCAACCATTCTGGCCGAACTGGCGACCGGTACGGCGAACCTGCAACAGGTGGAAACCCAGGTCGCTTCAACGGTCACGAGCGAAACTGGCGAAGCGGGACGTCCACGCCGCCGCCGTCGTCCCTCGGTCAAGCCCGAGGGCGAGGCAGTGAGCCTGACGCAGGTGGAAACCGCCGCTTCCGCGAGCGTTCCCCCGGTTGAAGTCGCAGCGACGGACATGCCGCATCCGACCCGACGGCGCACGCGGCCGCAGGTGCAACCAAGCCCGGAGCCGCTGGTTCAGGTGGAAACGCGCACGGATTGATCCGCAGCTTCACCAACGACAATTCGGCTCCGGCTTCTCAAGCCAGCGCCCTCAGCCGATCCGGCAGGCTTCACGCCACTGCTTCGGACTGGCGCCTGACCAGTTGCGGAAGGCGCGGGAAAAGATGTTCGGGTCGGCGTATTTCAGGGCCGTTGCGATCTCCGATACGGCGAGTCCAGTGTTCTGGAGAAAATGCTTCGCCAGTTCGTATCGCGCTTCATTGACCAGCCGTTGCAGGTTCTTCCCATCGAACTTGAGGCGTCGGCGCAGGGTGCGCTCGTGGATCCCGAACAGGAATGCGATCTCGGCTGCCGACGCAGTGTCGCTGAGCACCATCTGATGCAGAACCCCTTGCACCCGTTCCGCAAAGCTCATCCGACCTGCAGCTTCAGCGTCTTGAATCGCCCTGGCGAGAACCTCATGGCGCGCCGCATCAGCGCCCCTTATCGGATGCTGCAACCAGATGGCGTCGAAAACGATCCCCGAAACGTCGGCGTCGAAATCCACCGTCGACTTGAACACGCGGCGATAGGGTGCGGCCTTGTCTGGCTGTCGGTAGGCAAACTGCACGCGCAGGGGCTTCCACCCCGGACCGCACAATTCTCGCAAAATCCGGTACCCGATCGCGATCGCGGCATCGTAAATGCAGGCCGTCGCCGGGGTGCTGTGTTGATAGACGGAATACGCCAGGATGACGTAAGCCGGATCGGGCGCCAGCAACAGCGGCGCCGCCCCCCTGTCGTGCAAATGCAGATGCTGCAACAAGCTGCGGAGCGCGTCGCCCACGGTGGCCGAATTTCGCATCAGTTCACCGATCAGACCGAGGCCCATCAGGTCGAATCGCTCCCCGACCAGCAACCCGATGTGACTGCAGTTCGCCAACCTTGCGCTGGATTCGAACAGGCGTCCAAGCGACTCGATGGGCAAACGATTGTCGCCATCCTGAAAAATCCCGAGATCGACTCCGGCCTCTGAAAATGCATGCCCCGGATCGATGCCCATTTCGGCCAGGACCACCGGCAGCGCGAGAACGGGACCGATGCGCACCGTTCCCGGCTTGCTTATCGCCAGTGCGCGCGACGGGCAGGATTGGGCACCAGGTTTCTCAAGCTTCATTCCGCATCTGCTCCGGTTCGCTTTCACAAGGCCTTGTATTCGAAAAAGGGCCATTTCAAGCCCTCCAGTGTGCCGGGCCAATTGGGACATGTTCGCAATTTCGAGGGACATACACAAAGAGCAAGTCGCGAGACTTCAAAAAATAGCCTGGATTTGTCCGGAATTGCAAGGCGGGAGTGGGCACAACTTATTAGACTGAACAACAGTAGCGTTGCTTGAATTCACCTGAACAAGGGGAGTCGGCGCCCGGATTTGCGGCCATGGCTCGGTTTGCCAGGCCACACAACAGAAAAGCAGCCAGCATACGCTGCGCTATCGGGATGCGGACAGAAGGAAACGGCCAGGATCGACTCTTGACCCGGATTTTCAACAGCAATGGAAAAGGAAAGCAACATGAACTACTCAACCGGGTTCGTTGCGGCGATCGCACTGAGCTGCATTTCCGCCCTCGCCATGGTCACGCCGGCCTCGGCCGAGACCTACAGGATGACGACGCCGATCGCACCGGGTGTCGCCACACCTAACACGGTCGAAACCTCGATCGGCACATTGCACCTGTCCGACGGCTACCCAAAGCCCAACACCGCCGAAAAAATTTATGACAACCTCGACCGATCGCGCGCGCTGCAGGCCTATCTGCTTGGAATCCCGATCGTCAACCAGATCGGCATGCGCGACTCAATGCGCAGGTTCGGCCCCGACAATCAGACCGACGTGATCTGGGAAAACCTGGTCGATGCCAAAACCGTGGAACTGACGGCGAACGACAACACGATCTACAGCTTCGTCTGGCTCGACACTCGGGATGGGCCGCTGGTCGTCGAGATTCCGCCCAAGGTGCTCGGGCTGATCGACGACATGTGGTATCGCTGGGTAGCCGACGTCGGCATCACCGGCGCAGACAAGGGACAAGGCGGCAAATACCTCATCCTGCCGCCCGGTTACACGGGCGACATTCCACCGGGCTATCACGTCGTGCGGCCCAGCACCTATGGCAACTGGATGCCGTTCCGCTCCTTCCTGGTCGACGGCTCGACCAGGCCCGGGGTCGAGTCGGTCAAGCAGCACTTGAAGGTCTATCGACTGGCCGATGCAGCCAATCCGCCGCCAATGAAGTTCGTCAACGCGTCGGGCATACCGGCGAACTTTGTCCCGCCTGGTGACTACCCGTTCTGGGACATGCTGAACAAGGCCATCCAGGAAGAGCCGAGCGATGGTTCCGATCCCACGACACTCGGCTTGTTCGCCTCGATCGGGATCGTCAAGGGCAAGCCGTTCAACCCCGATGCCCGGATGAAACAGATCCTGGCGGATGCCGCCAATATCGGCGCCGTCACCGCGCGCACCATCGCCTTCAAGTTGCGCGAGAAGGATGCATATTTCTACCCGAACAGCGCGTGGCGTCTGCCTTTCTTCGGCGGTTACAAGTTTGAGATCGCGCCTGGGGTCGCCAACCTCGACGGTGCGGCCTTCTTCTACTATTTCGCCACGGGCGTGACACCGGCGATGGCGGAGAAGATGGTTGGTGAAGGATCGCAGTATCCCTGGGCGGCCCAGGACGCGAACGGCAATCCCTTCGACGGTGCCAAGACCTACAAGCTGCACCTGCCGCCCAATATTCCGGTCAAGACCTTCTGGTCGGTCATCGTCTACGACAACCAGACACGCTCGATGCTGCAGACCGACCAGAAAGCGCCCAGTGTCAGCAGCCAGGACAAGGGATTCAGGGTCAACGCGGACGGGTCGGTCGACGTGTACTTCGGACCCAAGGCGCCGGCCAGCATGGAGAACAACTGGGTGCAGACGATTCCCGGCAAGGGCTGGTTCATGATCCTGCGCCTCTACGGCCCGCTGGAGCCGTGGTTTGACAGGACCTGGCGGCCGAGCGAGATCGAGCTGCAGCCCTGATCGGCTCGATGCCTCATGGGTTGAATACAAAACGGGCGCTGGGGCGCCCGTTTTTCTTGCCTGCCGGGAACGGAATGGTCACGCTAGTTCTGTGACGGGCTGCTCGGCTCGACTCCAGGCAAGATCCTTTTCAATCGGTAGCATTCAGCGTTCAGATGCCTGGCCACTGCTTCGCCTGCGGAGCACCGGCAATATCCCGGATCAGTCCCTTCACCGCATCCTCGATCATGTCGAGATTTTCCTCGAACCCCTGGGCGCCGCCGTAATACGGATCGACCACATCGAGGTTGGGATACTTGCGGCTGAAAGACAGCAGGCGCCGGATCTTGTGATGGTGGAGCGCCGGGGCAAGGCGGACCAGCTTGCTGTAGTTGTCAGTGTCCATCACCAGGATGTAATCGAATGCCTCGAAATCGGTTGCAGCAACCTGGCGTCCGCGCAACCGGCTGATATCCGCGCCACGTCGGCTCACCGCCTGCTGAGCCCGCGGATCAGGCGCCGATCCAATGTGATAAGCATGCGTCCCGGCGGAATCCACTTCCACGTGCCGATCGAGGCCAGCCTCCTGCAGTGCCTTGCGCAGCATCCCTTCCGCCATCGGCGAACGGCAGATATTGCCCATGCACACCATCAAAACCTTAGTCATGTTCTTCCACGCCAAATAACACCTGCTTGAGTTCCTTCAACTGGTCGCGAAGTTCCGCGGCCTTCTCGAATTCCAGATTCCTGGCCGCATCCAGCATCTCTCTTTCCAGCTTCTTGATCTTCCGGGTCAAGGTCTTGTCGTCCAGCAACTTGTATTCGGCAACCGTCTGCGCGGCCCTGAGTTCCTGCCGCGTGGCATCCGCATCGTAGACGCCGTCGATGATGTCCTTGATGCGCTTGACCACGCCACGCGGGGTGATGCCGTGTTCGACGTTGAAGGCGATCTGCTTGTTGCGGCGACGCTCGGTCTCGTCCATCGCGCGGTGCATCGATTCGGTGATCTTGTCGGCATACAGAATTGCACTGCCGTGCAGATGGCGGGCAGCGCGGCCGATGGTCTGGATCAGCGAACGCTCGGAGCGCAGGAAGCCCTCCTTGTCGGCGTCGAGGATCGCCACCAAGGACACCTCCGGGATATCCAGTCCCTCGCGCAGCAGGTTGATGCCGACCAGCACGTCGAATTCACCCAGCCGCAAGTCGCGGATGATCTCGACGCGCTCGACCGTGTCGATGTCGGAATGCAGGTAACGCACCTTGATGCCATGCTCGGCCAGGTAATCGGTCAGATCTTCCGCCATGCGCTTGGTCAGCGTCGTCACCAGCACGCGTTCGCCTACGGCGATGCGCTTGCCAGCTTCTGACATCAGATCATCGACCTGGGTGCCAACTGGCCGCACCTCGACTACCGGATCGACCAGCCCGGTCGGTCGCACGAGCTGTTCGACCACCTGGCCCGCGTGCTCGGCTTCGTATTTGGCCGGCGTCGCTGAGACGAACACGGTCTGCGGCATCAGCGCCTCGAATTCCTCGAACTTGAGCGGCCGGTTGTCGAGCGCCGACGGCAGCCGGAAGCCATAATCGACGAGGTTCTCCTTGCGCGAGCGGTCGCCCTTGTACATGCCACCGACCTGAGTCACGGTCACGTGCGACTCGTCGATGAACATCAGCGCGTCCTTAGCCAGGTAGTCGATCAGCGTCGGCGGCGGCTCGCCCGGCTTGCGCCCAGACAGGTGGCGCGAATAGTTCTCGATCCCCTTGCAGAAGCCCAGTTCGACCATCATTTCGAGGTCGAAGCGGGTTCGCTGCTCCAGCCGCTGCGCCTCGACCAGCTTGTTGTTGGCGTAGTACCACTCCAGCCGTTCGCGCAGCTCGACCTTGATCTGCTCGATGGCGCGCAGCGTCGTCTCGCGCGGCGTCACGTAATGGCTCGACGGGAACACGGTGAAGCGCGCCACCTTCGACAGGATCTGCCCGGTCAGCGGATCGAACAGGTGCAGCGTCTCCACCACGTCGTCGAACAGCTCGACGCGGATCGCGGTCTCGGCGTGTTCCGCCGGAAAGATGTCGATGACGTCGCCACGCACGCGGAAATGGCCGCGCGAGAACTCGATGTCGTTGCGCTCGTACTGCATCTGCGTCAGCCGCGTGATCACGTCGCGCTGGCTCGTCTTCTCGTTCTCGCGCAGCAGCAGGATCATGCTGTGATAGTCGGACGGGTCGCCGATGCCGTAGATCGCCGACACGGTGCAGACGATCACGGTATCGCGCCGCTCCAGCAGCGACTTGGTCGCCGACAGGCGCATCTGCTCGATGTGCTCGTTGATGCTCGAATCCTTCTCGATGAACAGGTCGCGCGCCGGCACGTAGGCCTCGGGCTGGTAGTAGTCGTAATAGGAGACGAAATACTCGACTGCGTTTTCCGGAAAGAACTCGCGCATCTCCGAATACAGCTGCGCCGCCAGCGTCTTGTTCGGCGCCATGATCAGCGCCGGCCGCCCGGTTTGCGCAATCACGTTGGCCATGGTGAACGTCTTGCCCGATCCGGTCACTCCCAGCAGCGTCTGGTAGGACAGCCCGTCGTCGATGCCCTCGATCAGCCCGGCGATGGCCTGCGGCTGGTCGCCGGCCGGCGGAAACGGCTGGAACAGACGGAACGGGCTATTGGGGAAGGTGACGAACACGGGTAAAATCGCGCGGCTAAAACTTATCGATAGTAGCACTCCGTCAAGACGGGTGCATGAAGGAACCACTGTGGAACTCTCCCGCCGCGTACAGGCCATCAAGCCTTCCCCCACCCTGGCCGTCACCGCCCGCGCCGCCGCGCTCAAGGCATCCGGCCGCGACATCGTCGGCCTCGGCGCCGGCGAGCCCGACTTCGACACCCCGCAGCACATCAAGGACGCGGCGATCGCGGCGATCAACGCGGGTTTTACCAAATACACGGCAGTGGATGGCACCCCCAGCCTGAAGGCGGCGGTCATCGCCAAGTTCAAGCGCGACAACGGGCTCGACTACACCCCCAAGCAGATCCTGGTCTCGTGCGGCGGCAAGCAGAGCTTCTTCAACCTGGTACAGGCCGTCGTCAACGCCGGCGACGAGGTCATCATCCCCGCGCCCTACTGGGTGTCGTATCCCGACATCGTCATCCTCGCCGACGGCAAGCCGGTGATCATCGAGGCGGGCATCGAGCAGGGCTTCAAGGTCACCCCGGCTCAGCTCGAGGCAGCGATTACTCCGCAGACCCGGCTGTTCGTCCTCAACAGCCCCTCCAATCCCACCGGGGCGGTCTACAGTGGCGACGAACTCGCCGCGCTCGGCGAAGTGCTGCGCCGTCACCCGCAGGTGCTGATCGCCTCCGACGACATGTACGAGCACATCCGGCTCAACGACGTGCCGTTCGTCAACATCCTCAATGTCTGTCCCGACCTCTACGACCGCACGCTGGTGCTGAACGGCGTGTCGAAGGCCTATTCGATGACCGGCTGGCGCATCGGCTACGCGGCCGGCCCGGAAGCCATCCTGCGCGCGATGACCAACGTGCAGTCGCAGTCCACCTCCAACCCCACCTCGATCTCGCAAGTGGCCGCCGAAGCCGCGCTCAACGGCGACCAGGCTTGCATCACGCCGATGCTCGACGCCTTCAAGGCACGCCACCGCTATGTCGTCGACGCGCTGAACGCCCTCCCCGGCTTCAAGTGCGTGGACAGCGGCGGTGCCTTCTACGCCTTCCCCGACGTGCGCCCCGCGATCATGAATCTGCTGGCGCGCGACGTCATCGAAGAAGGCACCGACATCGCCTTCTGCGAATACCTGCTGGAAAGCGCCGACGTCGCGGTGGTTCCCGGCTCGGCCTTCGGCGCCGAAGGTTACATCCGCCTGTCGTTCGCAACCTCGCAGGCCAACCTGGAAAAGGCGCTCAAGCGCATCGCCGCCGCGCTGGCCTGACGCTGGCTCGCCGCTGCGTATGCAGTTAGGCTAGCGCCATGCGTACCTCAGCCCTGCCCCCTACCCGCGGCACCCTGAGCTGGTTGCTGCAGCTCGCCTATTCCACCCTGCGCCTGTTCGGCCAGAATGGCCTGAAAAACCATGCTGCGGCGACGGCATTCTATTTTCTGCTGTCGGCCACCCCGCTATTGCTGCTGCTGAGCTACGCCCTGCAGCTGCTGGGGCACATTGCCGAGAATTCTGCACCCGCAACCATCCTCATGGCGGCACTCTATGACCAGATGCAACTGGAAAGCCTCACCGCGCTCGGCTTCATTCCACGCCAGGCCCAGCTGACCGCCGGGGGCGTCGGCCTGGCCACCCTGGTGCTGTCGTCGCGCGGGCTGGTCAACGCGGTGCAGGGCGCGTTCCGCATCATCTTTGCCGACCAGAGCAAGCGCAATATGGTGGTGTCGTGGGTGCTGCCGCTCGTCATCCTGCCGGTGCTGTTTCTGCTGATGGGCGTGGCCGCGCTGGCGCAGACCACGCTGAGTTTCCTGGCCGAGAACGATTTCATCGGCCTGGGCAGCGCACAGGGGCTGCAGACGCTCAACACCCTGTTGGCGTTTGCGATGGTATGGGGGCTGTTGTTCGCTGCCTACTGGCGCCTGCCGCTTCGGCATCCCCGCGCGCGCGACGCGGCCATATTCTCGTTTGCCGCAACGGTGAGCATGGCGCTGCTGCTCGTGGTCTTTGGCGCGTTCTTCAAACTGGAGAATTTCCTCAGCCTCTACGGCGCGCTGGGAAGTGTGGTGTTCGTACTGATTGGCGCCTTTTTCGCCTTCCTGCTGCTGTATCTTTGGGCCCAGGCACTGTATGCCTACGGCAAGGCCGACATCGACGCGCTGGAAAAGCTGTTCCTCGGCCGCAGCGGCGAGGGTGCAAACAAGCTCGAAGCCTATGTTTTCGGTGACCTCAACCGGCTGCTGGAAAGGTACGGCGAAATCCACCCTGCAGGCCATACGCTGATCGAGGAAGGCGACGACTCGCGTACCGCCTATTTCCTCTATGCCGGTCGCGCCGCCGTCTACAAGCACACCGAAGATGGACTTCGCCGGCTCGGCGAACTCAAGGAAGGCCAGTTATTCGGCGAGATGGCCTACCTGCTGAACGAACAACGCACCGCCTCGGTGGTGGCCGCCACGGAAATCACCGTCCTGGCGCTGCCGCCACAGATCATGGAAGAGCTGATGCTGCATTCCGCGCCAATCGCCCGCCGCATCATCGACACCCTGTGCCAGCGCCTGGAGCGAATGAATCTGGCGAGTCCGACCTGAGACGGCCACTCCACAGGTCGCCAGAAACCCGTTTCGGCGACGAAATAGGGTAAAACAGGCGTGCAGAGACTTGACCGATCAGGCCGCCGACACTAGAATGCGCGCTTTCCTATTCCCCGATAGCTCAGTCGGTAGAGCGACGGACTGTTAATCCGCAGGTCCCTGGTTCGAGCCCAGGTCGGGGAGCCAGACAAAGCTGCATTCAGGCCACTCCACGGGGTGGCTTTTTTGCTTTTCCGGATTTTCTGGACTGGCTCGAGGACCCGCATCGAGTCACACGCTCATCATCACGTCAAAGGAGTCGACATGCAGACAGACCTGGTTCTCAGCCACTTGAAAAAACATGGGCAGCTACTCGACCTGGAGATCGCATCGGCAACCGGGATTGCCCTGTCTCAAGTACGCAAGTCGCTCGCTGACCTGATGAAACGCGGCGAAATCTCCCAGTGCAGCGTCACCCACTTCAATGGCAACAAGCGTATCGATGGGATCCAGTGCCGGATTTCGGGCTACGTGCCGCCGGTCGCGCCTGGTCGAAAGGCCGGAAGCGGCAAAAGCGCATCATCGGACTAGAAACCGCAGCCGCTTCACTTCATTCGTTGGGAGACTTCAATGCGAACACTTCAAATCCTCATGGCGATCGCAACTCTGGGCCTCAGCGCTTCCGCACTGGCCGGAAGTACGGAAACCCTGCCATCGGGGGTCGTGGTGGTTCATGTCAAGCCGGGTCAGGGGGCTTCGCCCACTGCAGACAACACGGTCCGCGTGCATTATCGTGGAACGCTGCCGGACGGAACCGAGTTCGACAGTTCATACAAGCGCAACGAGTCCATCGCCTTTCCGCTGCGTGGCGTCATCCCTTGCTGGACCCAGGGCGTGCAGAAGATGAAGGTCGGCGGCAAGGCCAGGCTCACCTGTCCGGCTGATACCGGATATGGCGCTCGTGGCATTCCCGGGGTCATTCCGCCCAACACCGTGCTGACCTTCGAAGTCGAGTTGCTCGCCATCGAACGTTAAGAGCCCGCATCCCCGCTAAGCCATCCTTCGGGATGGTCTTTGCATTTGCTGCGACAATATGGGCTCTGCCGGCCACTTCGGCACCCTGTCCGCCAGTTGCAGCGCGTCCTGCTCATATGTTCGATGAGTCTCCTCTCCCCCGTGAGGCTCCTGTCCATCGACTTTTTTCGCTCGCAGTCGTATCTTGATCCGAGGCAGCATTCCTTGCTGCCGGTTGAATGTTTGCGAGACTAAGGGCGCGCCATGATACGAATGATGTTTGCACTCTTCGCCCTGACCGTCAGTCTCCCGGTGGCCGCCAATTGGGTGCAGTTCATGAAATTCAGCACAAGTATCGTCTACATCGACTCGTCGAGTGTCCGCAAGGAAGGCGATATGAGAATGGCTTTGGTCCTTGTGGACATGAAGCAGAAGGACGCGGATGGTGTCCAGTCGAAGCTTGGTCGAAGTGAAATCGACTGCCCGGCGCTCAGAATGCGAATCCACGACTTGAGCGGCTATTCCGGAAGCATGGCAACTGGCGATGCGGTGTATGCGTTCAGTGGCTCGACCGGCTGGATGCCGATTCCTCCGGATTCCGCCTTGGGGAACACCCTCAAACTTGTCTGTTCCAGATAGTCCAGGCGTTTCCCCTGCACCGCAATTTTTTCTGAATGCACTGGCTGGCCGCTCGGGTGCTGCGGCTTGAATGAACTCGCGGGCCGCTCCTTGCGAAACGGCCCGCGAAATTCGTTCACGACACGCGCTGAGTCTGCTGTCGCGCAGCCCTCACAACCGCCTATTGCGGCCCGGGTTGCACGCGTGTCAGGGGCTTGCCGTCCAGCGCTTCAGCCATGGCACCCTCGAGCTTCTTGATGTCCTCGGGCGACAACTGTGGGCGGTCGATCTTGAGCGTCAGCTTGTTGAGCTTGGCGGTCAGCGCGAACGGCGGCAGATAGTCGGCATCGTTGACGCCGGTCAGCGTGTCGGAACCGATGTCGAAGCTCTCGTCCCACTGCAGGATCATGGGCATCGTGCGCTCCATCTTGATGGTCTGCACGTCCTTGCCGTCGACCCTGAGGGTGCCAGTGCCGGACCGGCCCATGCCGCTCATGTTGTTGAACGCGAGCGTCCCCACGCCGAGGCCGTCGTATTTGAAATCGAACTCGACGGTGTGACGGCCGGCCGCGAGCACTTCCGGGCCTTCCCACTTGATGCGCTTGAGGTCGACCAGATTCCACAGGAACACCGGCTTGCCCTTGAGCAGGTAGAAGCCATAGCCGGCGAAGCGCCCGCCCGAGGTGAGGATCATGCCCTCGGCACCGCCTTCCGGCACCGTGATGTCCGCGGTGATGGTGTAGGAGCTGTTGAGTAGGAACGGCGAGTCGCCTTGCGGCAATCCGACCATCGGGTGGGTATAGACGAACTCGGTGCGCCCGGCCGTGATGTTCGGCCGCGGTGCGACGATGCGCGCCGCGACCGAGGCATCCATCGGGAAAACCTGGTACTTCCTGGCTTCGGCGATGAACTTTTCCTTCATCTCCTTGACCTTCTCCGGGTACTTGTCGGCGATGTCGTTGGCCTGGCTGAAGTCCTTGGAGAGATCGTAGAGTTGGAACACCTGGTTGTTCAGCGGGTCGGGATTGGCCGCACCGAAGGCCTGCCACGGTGCGCGATTGACCTTGGTGCTCAGCAGCCAGCCGTCGTCGTAGAGCGCCCACTGGCCCATCATCTCGAAGTACTGCGTCTTATGGCGCGACGGCGTCTTAGCGTTCTTCGCGTCGAAGGTGTAGAGGAAGCTTGTGCCCTCGATCGGCGCCTGCTTGATGCCGTCCACGAACACCGGCGCGTGGATGCCGGCGGCCTCCAGGATCGTCGGCAAGACGTCGATCACATGGATGAACTGTTCGCGCAGCGCGCCCTTGTCCTTGATGCGCGCCGGCCACGACACCACCATGTTCTGGTTGATGCCGCCCAGGCGCGAGGCGTTCTGCTTGAACCAGTCGAACGGCGTGTCGAAGGCCCACGACCAGCCGGCCGACATGTGGTTGTAGGTGTGCTCGGTACCCCAGACGTCGTACCACTTCATCTGCACCTCGACCGGGAGTTCGTTGAGGCCGTTGAAGAACGCGACCTCGTTGGGGGTGCCGAGCGGCCCGCCCTCGGCACTGGTGCCGTTGTCGCCGTTGATGTAGATGATCAGCGTATTGTCGAGTCTGCCCAGTTCCTCGAACTGCTGGATGACGCGGCCGATCTCGTGGTCGTTGTAGGCGGCGTAGGCGGCGAAGACCTCGACCTGTTTGATGAACAGTTTCTTCGCCTCGGGGGTGAGTTCGTCCCAGGGCTTCAGGACCTCCTTCGGCCACGGCGTCATCTGGGCGTCCTGGGCGATCACGCCGAGCTTCTTCTGGTTCGCGAAGATGCGCTCGCGCAGTTTCTCGTAGCCGTCGTCGAACAGATGCATCGCGCTGATCTTGTCGACCCATTCCTGGGTCGGGTGATGCGGCGCGTGCGTGGCGCCGGGCGCGTACTTGATGAAGATCGGCTTGTCCGGCTGGGTCTGGTGAATGCGCGTCATGTAGTCGATGGCGTCGTCGGCCATGCCGGTGACGAGGTTCCAGCCCGGTTTGCCCTCGAACGGATAGATCTGCGTGGTGTTGCGGAACAGGTTCGGCTGCCACTGGTTGGCGTCGCCGCCGACGAAGCCGTAGAAATACTCGAAGCCCATGCCGGTCGGCCACTGGTCGAAGGGGCCGACCTGGCTGGCGGCAAAGGCCGGCGTGTTGTGGTCCTTGCCGAACCAAGAGGTCGCGTAGCCATTGTCGAGCAGAATGCGGCCGATGGTGGCCTTGTCCTTGCCGATGATGCTGTTGTAGCCCGGAAAGCCGGTCGACTGCTCGGAGATCACGCCGAAGCCGGCCGAGTGATGGTTGCGCCCGGTAATGAGCGCCGCGCGCGTCGGCGAACACAGCGCGGTG
This sequence comes from Thiobacillus sp., assembly GCA_016124745.1. Taxonomy (GTDB): domain Bacteria; phylum Pseudomonadota; class Gammaproteobacteria; order Burkholderiales; family Thiobacillaceae; genus Thiobacillus. Next base: position 15,586 of record WGNC01000007.1, on the reverse strand, counting down.
GAGAAAACCCGGTTGTAGCGCAGGCCTTCGCTGGCGATGCGGTCCATGGTAGGCGTCGGGATGACGCCGCCAAAGGTGCTGGGCACGCCGAAGCCGGCATCGTCGGTGATGATGAGCAGCACGTTGGGCGCGCCCTTTGGCGGCACGATGCGCGGCGCCCACCACGCCTTGGATTGCAGGGCGTCGTTCTTGATCACGCCGCCGAATGCCGGGTCGGGCGCCGGCAGCTGCTTGTTGCTGATGGTGGTCGTGGCGCTGGGCGAACCCAGCGTGCCGGTGACCTGCTGGGCGAGTGCGGTGCCGCTACCGATCGCAAGGCCGCCCATGCAGACAAGCATCCGGATCAGGCTTTGAGTCTTGCGCATGTTTCTCTCCTCTTCAAGTGTTAGCGTCATCGAATCAATCTAGCACGAAGTTATGACAATTGAGCTTGCATTTCCGGCCATGCATCGATCAGATTTGCAGGAAGCTGAACTCAATCGCCGCGCACTGGATTACTGCCGGGCGCGCCACTGCGTGGGACTGACCAGGGCCCAGTGGCGGAATGCCCGCGAGAATGCATTCGGGTCGTCGTACCGCAACGCAGCGGCAATCTCTGATATGGAGAGCACCGTATTTTCAAGAAGCTGTTTTGCAAGCTCGAATCGCGTCTGGTTGATGAGTTGCTGCAGACTTTTCCCTTCCTCCTCCAGGCGCCGCCGAAGCGTCCGCTCGTGGATCGCGAACAGGCGCGCGACCGCCTCGGTCGATGCCATGCCGCTCAGCAGCATTTGTGGCAGGGCGCGTTCCACCTGGTCGCCGAAATTCATCGGCCGATTGGCCTGCGCATCCAGAATCGCCTTGGCGACGAGGTCGCGGAGCGTCGGATCAGCACCTTCGATTGGCTTTTCGAGCCAGGAAGAAGCGAATGCGATGCCCGAGACTTCTGCCTCGAAGCTGATGTTCGAGCGGAACACCCGCCGGTAAGCGACGATACTGCCTGGTCGGCTGTGCGAAAACTGGACGCGCAATGGCTTCCAGGTGGGCCCGCACAGTTCGGTCAGGATGCGGTAGCCGATTGCGATGGCGGCATCCAGGATTTGGGCGATCGCCGGCGTGCCGTGACGGTAGACCGAATAGCCGAGAATGACGCGGGAGGGATCGGGAGCGAGCAGCACCGGCGCTGCGCCCCGGTCGTGGAGGTGGAGATGCAACAGCAGGCTGCGTATTGCCTCGCCTACCGTGGCGGAATTCCGCAACAGATAGCCGAGCGGACCAAAGCCCTTCAGATCGAAGCGCTCGCCGACCCGCAGTCCGAAACAATGGCAGCCCGTGAGCGCGACGCACGTTTCGAGGAGGCGCCCGAGCGACTCGATCTGGATACGATTCTCAGGGTCCTGGAACAGTCGCGGATCGACACCGGCTTCTGCAAACGCACGCTGCGGACTGACGCCCAGCTCGGTCAGAATGTCCGGGATGGCAAGGATCGGGCCGACTCGAACATCCCCTGGTGCACTGATCACCAGCGTACCCAACGCCAGAGGATCTGATTTGATGTTCTTTTTCACCGATCTAGTCTTAATCTGTCAATTCTTGTGAGCTGTGGGGTTCAGATCGTCGCCTGCGCTGCGCGCTGCGCGCGGGGCCAATCGAATAATGTCTGGAATTGCAAGGTATCATACCCGCCACATTGCTATAGTCCAACCCGTATACTTACGGCAACGGAGGAGAAATCCATGCGCAAGATTCACGGCTTGGCCCACGCGTCATTCCTGGTTTTCGCTACGCTGTCGCTTACCGCGACCGCGGTCCAGACCACCGGTGAGCCCGGATCGCCCAGCGCGACCACCACGATCAGCGGCCGGGAACTGCCGCCGCCCGATCCGAAGTTCGGCGGCGTGATCAGGGACAAGGCGTCGGAGTCGAAGGCCTGGTGGGCGCCGCGTGTGGTGCCGCCGAAGGGCGCTCCCAACGTGCTGCTGATCATGACTGACGACGACGGCTTCGGCGCGCCGAGCACCTTCGGCGGCGTCATCCCGACCCCGGCCCTCGACCGTATCGCGAAGAGCGGGCTGCGCTATACCAACTTCCACTCCACGTCGCTGTGCTCACCGACCCGGGCGGCGATCATCACCGGACGCAACCATCACTCGGTGGGCTTCGGGGTGGTAGGCGAGATCGCGACCGGGTTCCCGGGCTACGACTCGATCATCCCGATCGAGAAGGGCACGATCGGCACCATCCTCAAGGACAACGGCTACGCGACCTCGTGGTTCGGCAAGGATCACAACACGCCGTTCTTCGCGAACAGCCAGGCAGGGCCCTTCGATCAGTGGCCGACCGGGATGGGTTTCGAGTACTTCTATGGCTTCGTCGGCGGCGACGCCAGCCAGTGGCAACCCAACCTGTTCCGCAATACCACGGCCATCTACCCCTTCCAGGACAATCCAGGCTGGAACCTCACGACAGCCATGGCCGACGAGGCGATCCAGTACATGAAGCAGCTCAAGGAGCTCGCGCCGGAAAAACCGTTCTTCATTTACTATGTACCGGGCGGCACGCACGCGCCGCACCACCCGACGAAGGAATGGATCGACAAGATCAGCGCCATGCATCTGTTCGACGATGGCTGGGAAAAGTTGCGCGAGACGATCTTCGCCAACCAGAAGAAGCTCGGCATCATGCCCGAGAACGCAGAGCTGACGCCGTGGCCGGATGGGCAGGATATCTACAACGGCGCCAAACTGCCGCGCTGGGACTCGCTCGACTGGGCGCAGAAGAAGCTCTTCATCAAGCAGGCGGACGTCTATGGGGCCTACCAGGCCTACACCGATCATGAGATCGGCCGCGTCATCCAGGCCGTCGAAGACCTCGGCAAGCTCGACGATACCCTGATCATTTACATCAGCGGCGACAATGGCGCCAGCGCCGAAGGCATGGTCAATGGCACGCCGAACGAGTTCACGACCTTCAATGGCATCGAGGTGCCGGTCAAGGACCAGTTCCTCTGGTACGAGTTTTGGGGGTCGGAACGCACCTTCCCGCACTTCTCGGCTGGATGGGCGTGGGCCTTCAATGCACCGTTCAAGTGGATGAAACAGGTGCCGTCGCATTTCGGCGGAACGGCACAGGGCGTGGCCATGTCCTGGCCCGGCCACATCAAGGATGAAGGCGGCATCCGCCGCCAGTTCCACCACGTCATCGACATCGTGCCGACCATCCTCGATGCGACCGGCATTCCGCAACCCGATACGATCAACGGCATCAAGCAGCACCCCATCGAGGGCGTGAGCATGGCCTACACCTGGGACAAGGCCAACGCCCACGCCCCGAGCCGGCACAAGACCCAATACTTCGAGATGCTCGGCAACCGCGCCATCTATCATGACGGTTGGGTGGCGGCTACAACGCCTGCGACCTTCCCGTGGGAGCTGAGCTCCAAGACGCCACCGGATGTCATTACCGGGTACAAATGGGAGCTCTACAACGTCATGGAGGATCCCACCCAGAACAACGATCTCGCCGCCAGGATGCCGGGCAAGCTCCAGCAGCTGCAGAACCTCTTCTACCTCGAGGCGGCGAAGTACGACGTGTTGCCGCTCGACAACACGACGCTCACGCGCTGGATCGCACCGAAGCCGAGCCTGACGGCCGGACGAACGGTCTTCACCTATTCGGGCGGACTGACCGACGTGCCGGGCAGCGCGGCGCCGAGCATCCTGAACAAGTCCTACACCATCACGGCCGAGGTCGAGATCCCCAAAGGCGGCGCGGAAGGCATGATCGTCACCCAGGGCGGGCGCTTTGGCGGCTACGGCCTGTTCCTGAGCAAGGGCGAATTCGGGTTCGGCCGGGGCAAGGTGGTGTTCCTCTACAATCTGCTCGACCTCAAGCGCACCGTCTGGGAGGGGCCGGAATTGGGCCCCGGCAAGCACACCATCGTTTTCGACTACAAGGTCGACGAGCCAGGCCTGGGCAAGAGCGGCACTGGCGTGCTCTATGTCGATGGCAAGGAAGTCGCCAGGAATTCGATGCAACACGGCACGCCGATCACCTTTCCTGAAGATGAAACCTTCGACATCGGGCAGGACACGCGTACCGGCGTGGCGATGCTGGAGTATCGCTATGACGTGCCTTTCAAGTTCACGGGCAAGATCGACAAGCTGACCTTCAGGCTCGAGCCCCTTAAGCCGGAATGAGTGCCGAGGCCGGACGGACGTCCGGCCCGGCGGCGGTGAATATTCGAAACATGTGTAGCACTGCAGGCAACCGGATGTCATGAATAAAGTGCTGATCTTCGCCGCTCTCGGAGAACTCGGGACGGGCCTTGCCTTGCTGATCATGCCGTCGCTCGTCGGGCGGTTGTTGCTGGGAGAGGATCTGGCGGGCATTGCCATTCCGGTCGCACGTGTGGCCGGCATCGCCCTGATCGGCCTTGGGGTCGCCTGCTGGGCGTCGCCGCTCGTCGGCATGTTGACCTACAGCGTGGCTGTCATGCTCTATCTCGCCTACCTCGGCGTCGTCGGCGCCTCGACCGGCATACTGCTTTGGCCGGCGGTCGCACTGCACTTGATTCTGACCGTACTATTGACTCAGGCGTTGGCAGGCGAAAGACAGACGAAAACATACAGGAGAACACCATGAACCCCATACCCTTGCCCTCGGGACGACTGCTTGCGGTCATCGCGTTGGTCGCGTTGCCCCATGCCGGTTTCGCCCAGGGCGCCCCCAAGACGCCCGCGGCGACGCCATCCCAGCAAAAGGTGCAACTGATGTTCGTGCAAACCGCAGAGAATCTGAAGGCTGACGACAAGACCTTGCGGCTCGTCAATGTCGGCCAGCAGACGCTCTATTTCTCGGATCGGCCTGTACGGGTCGCCGGGCATCTCACGATGCCCGCCTATCTGGACGAATGGAAGGCATCGGAAGGCCCGGATAATTTCAGCAACGATCCGCCCAACGCCACCTTGTCGGTCTATCAGCCGGGGCGCTCCGACAACACGCTCACCGTGGTCGAGATCAGCCATCCAGTCGTTGATGGAAAGGACATGATCTACAGCTATAAGCTGGTCGAAGGCAAGATGCCCAAGGCCGGGGGCGCAACGGCCTTGTTCATTGACTGGATCGGGGTGGGCGGCGGGGTGGGCCCCGGTTTCCATGGCGTGGGCGTGGGCGCGCGCGGGGTCGGCTGGCGGTAATTGGGATGAATTTGCAGTGAATTGTTTTTCCAACAGGAGATCAACATGGCGATTTTGAATTTCAGGATGGCTGCAGCAGGCTTCGCTCTCGCGACCCTAATGCTGTCCACAATCATTCCCGCGCAGGCGCAGACCGTTGACCCGGCCGCCGTGCAGACCCTGCAACGCTCGCTGGATTATCTTGCTTCACTGAAGCAGTTCAGCGTGCGCACGCAGAATACCGTCGAGGAGGTGCTCGATCTGGGGCAGAAGGTCCAGCTCGATTCCGCGAACATCCTGATGATCAAGCGACCCAACAAGCTGCTCGCCAAGCGGCACGGCGACATCATCGACCAGAGCTTTTCCTACGACGGCAAGACGCTGAGCCTCTACAACGCATCGCACAACTACTTCGCCAGCGTGCCGGCGCCGGACAACATCGAGGCCATGCTGGATTACGCGCGCGAATCGCTCGGCATCATTGCTCCCGCCAGCGACCTGGTCTACACGAACGCCTTCCCGCTGATGATGGAACACGTGTGGTCGGCCATCATCGTCGGCAAGGCGGCCATCGGCGGGGTCACGACCGACCACCTCGTGTTCAGCCGTCCGGATGTCGATTTCCAGATCTGGGTGCCGGAGACCGGCGCGCCCTTGCCGCTCAAGTATGTCGTCACCGACAAGTTGCACTTCGCGCACCCCAGCACGACGGTGGTGATGAGCGACTGGAACGTCGACCCCAATCTGACCGATTCCGTGTTCAACTTCCAGCCGCCGCAGAACGCGACGGAAACCGATTTCCTGCGCCTCGATGCCAGCAGTGCATCTGCACAGTAAGCCCAACCGGAGACCCCACATGAAACCCATCATCAAGTCTGCAGTCCTGGGCATTGCCCTCGTTCTGATGTTCCTCGTCGATGTGCCGTCCCGTTCGCCCTCCCGGGTGTCGACCGCGTACGTTCAACTGGTACCCGAGGCCCAGGCCATTTTTGGCGTCTGGCGCCGTGCCGCGCGCCGCACCGTGATCATCGGGAGTGCCGTCGTTGCAACCACGGCTACCGCCGCAGCGGTCTCGGCCCAGCATCAGGCGGCGGCAGCAAACAGTGCAGCCGCTTCGGCCTCGGCGGCATCAGCATCGGCATCGGCCGCGGCGGCTTCGGCGGCAGCCGCATCGGCGGCCAAGGCCGGGCACGCTGAAGCAGCGGCCGGCAAACCGCTGCCTTTGGGCACCGTGGTCGCGACCCTGCCCGCCGGATGTACCTCGACGCCGGTCGGCAACGTCAACTACTTCTACTGCGGCGGCAATTTCTACCGCGCGGTGTTCCAGGGCAACAACCTGGTGTACGTGACGGCGCAGCCCTGACTGCGGCAGGCCGTGTGGGATCCGGCCGTGACTCGGTCTGTTTTCACCACGCGGCATTCGGTGTGGACTGGCGAATCGAGTTGGGCAGGGATGGCCGCTACGGGTGTGGCCGAGCTGTCCCAGGCCGGCGAACGGGCCGTTCTGTGAGCAAGCCCCTGTCATATCGCTGGTTCCATGCCGGCTTCGGCGGTTCCCCGTCCGAAGTGCGTCACGCCCAATATTTCGCCTTGTCCGGCAGCACCCAGCGCACCCCGCCGCGCGGGTCTTCCTTGTCGCCGCGATAGCGCGGGATCAGGTGGATGTGCAGGTGCGGCACGGTCTGACCACCGGCCGGGCCCTGGTTGATGCCGATGTTGTAGCCGTCGGGCTGGTGGTGCCTGTCGAGAATGTCCCTGGCCTGCGCCAGCATCCTGAGCAGCGCGGCCTGCTCGCCTTCGGTGGCCTCGAACAGCGTGGCGACATGGCGACGCGGGATGATGACCGTATGGCCGAGCGAGACGGGAAAGCCGTCACGATAAGCGACCGTGAGTTCATCCTCGGCGACGATGCGGAGCGGGTCGAGCTGGCAGAAGGGGCAGGGTCTTGTTTCAGGTGAAGTCATGCGATGGAAGGCTGGTGGGGTTTGCAATCAGTCAGTAGCGGTCCGCGGGTCCGGCTTGCCGGGGGCCTGAACGGATGAACTGACGCTCATTCGAACCGAGTGTAACCGATGCGGGGGCCGGTTCAGCAGGCCGGCCAGGGCAGCGTTCCATTCACCTGGAAGACGCCAAGCGGAAATTCGTGGATCTCGCGTCCACGGGCAGCGCGGAAGCGCACATGCTCACCCGTGAGTTCGCACAGCCAGGCGTCCTGCGAAACCGGGGCCTTTCTGGCGAAGGCGCCGGGCATGAACAGCGCGACGTTGATGCCGCCCGCGGGATCGCGCGCGGAGACGAACTCGAAGGCCTCGATGCCTGCCGCACGCATCGCCGTGCCAAGCGCCTGGCTGGCGCGATAGTCGGACGGACTGGCGAGTTCGGCGCGATGTGCATCGAAGGGGGGCGCCTGCAATTGCAGACCCCGCCCGCTACGATACGCTGCGCCGAACAGGGTGTGCTGGGTATCGAGCTTGCCGGCGGGCGGCCGCACCATACCATACCAAAAAACGAAGCGGTAATAGGCGGCCTCGGCGAGGACCGTTGCCGTTTGCAGGGAGCCGTAGCACAGGCTGGGCTCGCTGCGGCGGCCGAAGCGCGAGCCGTGCTTCAGCGGCGGATAGCGGAACGGCGTGGCAAGCAGATAGTGCAGCGCCCCGCTGCCGCGACGCAGGGCCGGCTTGGTGGCCTCGAGCATCTCTTCCAGCACGGCCTGGCGCTCGAGCGAACGCACCAGTTGATGAGTCGCCACCTGCTCCTGGCTTTCGACCAGACGCAGCAGCGTCCCAGCGAATCTGACCGGCGGGGTGCCCGCCAGGCAGGCGTCCCAGTCGATCACCTACAGTTTGCCCCGCATCGCGTCCAGATATTCCAGCACGCTGGTCAGTCCCTGCACGGTCTTCACCTGCTCGGCCGGGATGCCGCCGGTATGCAGGTTTTCGGTCTGCATCCAGTGGCGCATCTGCTCCGGGTTGCCGCCCACGAGCACATAAAGCGCGCGGTAACAGCGAATCAGCAGCAGCGCGAGTTCGCCAGCCTTGCTGGCCGGATCGATGCGACCGCGACTGATGGCCGTGCGATCCCTGCCGATGACGGCACCGAGATCGGCCTGGCTCATGCCGAGCTGTCTGCCGGCGCTGGCCAGGGCTTCGGCGAGCACACTGGCACGGTCGGTCTCTGTTTGCGCGAGTGCGAGGCTCATCCGGGACTCCTTCGGCTGCGTGGCATATTGTTGATAACGCACATTTTAGATACTTTTGTGACTATTGCACAATAGGGTGAAGCTTAGCCCGTGACGCGCGTTCCGTTCGTCTCGCAGGCCGCCGGCGCGCTTGCGCTGCCGACATCAACGCGTGCGTGAATGCAGGCTGCCGGACGCCCCGGCCACGCCTAAGATGAGAGTGCATACGAGGAGAACATCATGATATTCGCCAACCGCAATCAGGCCGCCGACAGTCTGGCAGTCGCGTTGCAAGCCTGGAAGGGAAAAAATCCGCTGATCCTTGCCATCCCGCGCGGCGCGGTGCCGATGGGACAGCGTCTGGCACGGGCGCTGGAGGGCGAGCTTGACGTGGTGCTGGTGCGCAAGCTGCGCGCGCCGTTCAATCCGGAATTCGCCATCGGCTCGATCGACGAATCGGGTTGGACCTATGTTGCGGACTACGCCGAATCGGCCGGCGGCACGTCCGCCTATCTGCAACAGGAGATGCAGGCCCAGCTGGCGACGATCAACAAGCGGCGGGAGCAATACACGCCGTTGCGTCCGCCGATCGATCCGGCCGGGCGCATCGTGATCGTGGTGGACGACGGGCTGGCCACCGGTGCCACGATGATTTCCGCATTGCATGCGCTGCGCGCCAGAAAACCGGCCCGCCTGATCTGCGCGGTGCCGGTGGCGCCGCCGGACACGCTGGAGAAGATACGGGGCTACGCTGACGAGGTGGTGTGCCTGCAGGCACCGCCATTCTTCCAGGCGGTGGGCCAGTTCTATGCCGACTTTCCGCAGGTGGACGACTCGGAAGTCGAAGCCATCCTGGGGCAAGCCTGAACGGCTGCCTCAGCGCAGCTTCACGCGGGCGCCGTCGCCAAGCGTGTCGTCCGGGTGGCTGACCACCCTGGCGCCGGCAGCGAGTCCGGACCGCAGCTGCGTCGCCAGGCCGGCGCGCTGGCCGGTCTCTACCGGCGTCAGGCGGGCATGGCCTCCCTCGACCGCAAACACGGCCCAGCCGTTGCCGTGGCGGAACAGGGCGCTGGTCGGCAGTTGCAGCACGTCGTCGCCTGCCCACAACACGAAGCGGGCTTCCACCCGATAGCCGTCGCCGAGACGCTGCCACGCTTCGCGCGGCGAGGCGAAGTCGACGATCACGCGTACCCGCTGCTCCTCGACGCCGAGCGCCGAGATCTTGGTGAAGCCGCTCGGCTCCACCACGCGCACCCTGCCCTCCACGGCCTCCTCGCCGCCCCAGCGGTCGAGGATGACCCTGGAGCCGGGCGTAATTTTCACCGCGTGTGTGGACAGCACTTCGACCTCGACTTCCAGGCTATCGGGGTTGCCGATTTCCACCAGCGGCTGCCCGGCCGCCACTGCCCCTTCGCTTTCGTGCAGCAGCCTGAGCACGCGTGCCGCGACCGGCGCACGCACCTGAAACCGTTCCACTGCGCCGCCGGCCTGCAGGCGGTTGGCGTTCGCGACAGCCGCGCGCGCCAGTTCCAGTTCAAAACGCGCCACCCTGACCGTATGGTCGGCTGCCTGTCGCGCGGCGCGGGCGCGGGTCTCCGCAGTGCGTGCCGTATCGAGCGCCTGCGCCGAGAGGAAGTTCGATTGCTGCAGGGATTCGGCGCGCGTCCTTTCCTGTTGCGCGAGCTGCTCGGCGGCAGCGGCGGCGCGCGCGTTTTCCTGCGCAACGGCGAGCGCCGCCTGGGCGCCACTCGCCTGCGCCTGCGCCTGCGCGCGCGTGCGAGGATCGAGCGCCACCGCCCGCGCCGGCTCGATCAGCGCCAGCACCTGCCCTTTGGCCACGGCATCGCCTGCCTTGAGATCGATGCGGCGAACATAGCCGGCCACCGGCGCCGACACCAGGTAGCGCTCGCTGACCCGGGTCTTGCCCTCTTCCTCCACCGTCACCGTGAGGGGCGCGCGTTTCACTTCAGCGATATCCACCGGCAGCGCCCGCGGCATGAAGCCGTAGACGAGCCCTGCCACCACCAGCACAGCGGTCGCCAGCATCCCTATCTTTGCACGTAGCTGCATCTCCCCTTGTCTGCCTTATTCGCGTGTTTTCAATACTGCCACCAGGTCCAGCCGGCCGAGCCGTCTCCACAACAGCAGACCGGACAGCAGCGCGGACACGATGACGACGCTGGCGCCCATGGCGTAATTCTCGGGCGTCAGGATCAGCGGCAGGCGATACAGCTCGCTCTGGAACGCCACCACCAGGATTCCGACCAGCCCCACGCCGACCAGGAAGCCGACCGGGATCGCCACCAACGTCAGCAGCGCCAGTTCTCCAAGCAAGATATAGGCGATCTCGCCGCGGGAAAAGCCCAGCACCCGCAGGCTCGCGAGTTCGCGGCCGCGCTCCGACAGCGCGATGCGCGCGCTGTTGTACACCACGCCGAAACCGATGGCCCCGGCAAGCAGCGTGGACACCAGCGTGTAGAACAGGATGAACTCGCCGATGGTGGCATAGAAACTCTGGATCGCCGCCGCGTTGGCCACCATGCCGAGGACACGCGGACGTTCGTGCAGGCGCGCGTAGAGCGCGGCTTCCGCGCCAGGCTGCAGCGCGAGATAGGCGCCGGTCACCGTACTGCCCTCGCGCATCAGCGCGTTGAGCGAATCCTGCTGCATGTAGGCCGACACGCCCAAGTACTGCTTGGTGATGCCCAGCACCGGCACCTGCCGTACCGGCCGGCTGCCTTCCAGCACTTCGACCGTCAGCATGTCGCCGGGTTTCACGTGCAGGATGTTCGTCGCCAGGTGGTCGGTCAGGACGACACCGCCCGGCTGCAGCGCGACCGGTTGCAGCCGATGGTCGAGCGAGCGATGCAGCTGGCCCTGCGGCTGGATGCCGAAGACAGCGGAGCGGTAGTGGTGGTGCCCGAAACGCAGGATCGCCGGAACGTCCCGAAAGCCTTCGACGAAATCGACGCCCGGCAGCGCAGCCAGCTCGTGCAGCGCGCGCCCGGAGGTCGGCTCGATGAAAGTCAGCGCCAGGTCTTCGCGCGATGCCTGGCGGAACTGCACGTCGACCATGAAGTCGATCGCCCCCTTCTGGTAGTTGCCCACCATCATCAGTCCGCAGGCGCAGGCAATGCCCAGCACCGTCAGCAGCGACTTCAGCGGCCGTCGCCCGATGTGGCGCAGGATCATGCGCGTCGGCGTGGCAAACCAGCGCTGCAGGCCGATGCGCTCGACCAGCGTGGTGCGGTAGGTCGCCGGCATCTCGGGGCGCATGCCCTCGGCCGGCGGCAGCCGTGCCGCCCGCACCACCGAGTAGAGGGTGCCGCTCACCGCCGCCAGGCAGCTGACGGCCAGGGCAATCAGGATCACGCGCAGATCGATACGGTAGTCGAGGTAGGGAAAACGGAATGTCGTTTCCGTGTAGACGTTGGACAGGCCCTGGCCGAACCAGCCGCCGAGCGCCACCCCGGCTGCAACGCCGAGCACCGCCATCAGCAGCACCAGCTTGACGAAGTGCGCGCCGATTGCCAGATAGCCATAACCGAACGCCTTGAGGATGGCGATCTGATCGCGCTGCAGCGCGATCAGCCGGCTCAGCACCACATTCAGCAGAAAAGCCGCCACCCCGAGAAAGATGGCCGAAAAGATCGTGGCCATGGTCTTGAGCTGTTTCAGTTCCTCCGATAGAAAGCGATTGGAGAACTGGTTCTCGCGACCATAGGCGCCGGTGCCGCCGTAATCGGCCAGCACGGCGTCGACGCGGTCGATCACGTCCTGCTCGTGCGCGTCGCGCGCCAGCGTCAGGCTGAGCTGGTTGAAGGCGCCCTCCATGTCGTAGGCCGCCGCCAGCGCATGGCGACCCATCCACAGCACGCCATAGCGCTTGAAGTCGGGAAACATGGAGCCGGGCGCGATCTGGTAGACATACTCGGGCGAGACCGCGACGCCGACCACGGTGAGTGTCTTGCGCCTGCCGTTGATGATGGCGGAAAGCGTGTCGCCGGGCTGAAAGCCGTGCGCATCGGCAAAGGTATCGGACAGCACGACCTCGTCCGTGCTCCACGCTTGCACCGTGCGGCCGCGCTTGAGGTGCAGCCGATTGAGCTGCGCTTCACCGACATCCGGCAGCGACAGCAACAGGCCGGTGATGGGATCGGAAAAACCGGCCACCTCGAGCTTCACTCCGGCACGCACCCGCGTCTCAAGGTGCTCCACGCCCGGCAGCGCGGCGAGCCGTTCGGTCAGTGTCTCGGGTGCGCGCTTGAGCGTGGCAAAGACTTCGGCGAAACGGTATTCACCGTAGAAGCGATCGCGCGTGGTAACCAGCGAATCGTAGGTGGAAAGCGACATCACCATGGTGGCGACCCCGCCCATGATGACCGCGGCAATCGCCAGCACCTGGCCGCGCAGGTGCCAGAGGTCGCGCAGGAGTTTGCGGTCGAGGGTTTTCATCGAGGCAGGCGCCTACCAGGCCAGTTCCCGCGCCGCCTTCTTCGCGGGGTTGGCATGGATGTCCGCGATCATGCCGTCGGACAGGCGAATCACGCGGTCGGCCATGTCGGCGATGCCGGCGTTGTGGGTGATCAGCACGGTCAGCGTACCGAGTTCTCGGTTCACCTTTTCCAGCACTTCGAGCACCACCACGCCGGTGGCCGAATCGAGCGCGCCGGTGGGCTCGTCACACAGCAGTACCGCCGGGTTCTTGGCGACGGCGCGCGCGATCGCCACGCGCTGCTGCTCGCCGCCCGAAAGCTGGGCCGGAAAATGGTCGAGGCGATTGCCCAGCCCCACGAGCCCAAGCGCATCCTCGGGACGCATCGGCGCGGCCGCGATCTCGGTCACCGCAGCGACGTTCTCGCGCGCGGTGAGGCTGGGAATCAGGTTGTAGAACTGGAACACGAAGCCGACATGCTCGCGGCGAAAACGTGTGAGCTCGGCTTCCGACGCACCGGTCAGCATATGGTCGAGATAACGCACCTCACCGCCGGTCGGCGCATCGAGCCCGCCGAGGATGTTCAGCAGCGTCGACTTGCCACTGCCGGAAGGACCGAGCAGCACGACCAGTTCGCCGCGATTGAGCGTGAGATCGATGCCGCGCAATGCGTGCACCTCGACTTCGCCCATGCGGTAGACCTTGGTCAGGCCGTGGGCGACGAAAATGGCGGGATCGGCGTTATCCGGGGGCATGCAATTCATCATGCCACGGAATCAGACGCGTAGGAGGCCCGCCCCCGGGCCGAATGCGGATGGCGGTGCGGCGCCGGCATTCGGGGCGAGGCGCCCCTCCTGCAGGGCGTCGCTAAGCAGGCAGATACCTTGCAAACCAGTTCGCTGCCTGACGCGCCACCGCCTCCAGCGTGCCGGGTTCCTCGAACAGGTGGGTGGCGCCGGGAACGATCAGCATCTCCTTTTCGCAGGACAACTGCTCATAGGCGATCTGGTTGAGCTCGATCACGCCGTCGTCGAGACCGCCCACCAGCAGCAGCGTCGGCGCTCGGACTTTCTGCAATGCCTCCTCGCTGGCCAGATCGGGACGACCGCCGCGTGACACCACGGCACGGGTCCGGTCGCCCAGCACGGCAGCGGCTTCGAGCGCGGCGGCCGCACCCGTGCTGGCGCCGAAGAATCCGAGCGGCAGATCACGGATGGCGGGCTCGGATCCCGCCCAGCGCGCGGCTTCCAGCAGCCGCTGCGTCAACAATCCGATATCGAAGCGCTGTGCGTAATCGCGGTCCTCGCCGGGCGTCAGCAAATCCATCAGCAGCGTGCCGACACCGGCCTGGCGCAGCACGCCGGCGACCGCGTTGTTGCGCGGCGAATGGCGCGACGAGCCGCTGCCGTGAGCGAACAGGACGAGGCCGACGGCGCGCTCGGGAATCTCGAGCATGCCCTCGATTGTGGCGCGTCCGGCAGGAATATGAACCAGCGTGGGGGTGCTCATGGATGATCCTCGCGGTGCATGGCAATCGGAATGCGGCGATTGCCGAAGGGATGGCTGAATTCGCCGAAGCGGCCGGCGATCACGCTGCCGCAATGCGGGCAATGGCCATCCGGGGTCAGGCTGTACTCGTCGATGCGATACCAGTCGCGAACGATCAGCGGCTTGTGGCAGCTTGGGCACGACGTCGTACCGCCCGCCGTGTCGTGCACGTTGCCGGTGTAGACGTAATGCAACCCGGCCTTCAACGCGATGTCGCGCGCACGCGTCAGCGTGGACGCCGGCGTGGGCGGCACGTCCATCATTTTCCAGTCGGGGTGAAAGGCCGAAAAGTGCAGCGGTACGTCGGGGCCGAGCTCGCGCATGATCCAGGCGCTCATCGCCGAGAGCTCGGCGTCGGAATCGTTGTGGCCGGGGATCAGCAAGGTCGTGATCTCGAACCAGACGTTCGTTTCGCGTTTCAGATAGATCAGCGTGTCAAGCACGGGCTGCAGGTGCGCGCCGGTGAGCTTGAAATAGAACTCTTCGGAGAACGCTTTCAGGTCGACATTGGCGGCGTCCATCTTGGCGTAGAACGCACGGCGTGGGTCGTCATGCATGTAGCCGGCGGTCACCGCCACGGTCTTGATGCCGCGCGCATGGCAGGCGTCGGCCACGTCCATCGCGTATTCGGCGAAGATGACCGGATCATTGTAGGTGAAGGCCACGCTCTTGCAGCCGCTTCGCTCGGCCGCCGCGGCGATCTCGTCGGGCATCGCCTGGTCGACCATGGTGTCGGTCTCGCGCGACTTGGAAATGTCCCAGTTCTGGCAGAACTTGCAGGCCAGGTTGCAACCGGCAGTGCCGAAGGAAAATACCGACGAGCCGGGGTAGAAGTGATTGAGCGGTTTTTTCTCGATCGGGTCGACGCAGAATCCCGACGAGCGGCCGTAGGTGGTGAGCACCATCTTGCCGGCCTCCATTTTGCGCACGAAGCACAGGCCGCGCTGGCCTTCGTGCAGCTTGCAGTCGCGCGGACAGAGGTCGCACTGGATGCGGCCGTCGGGCAGCGCGTGCCACCAGCGTGCAGGGTAATGCGATTCTGGGATGCTCATGGGGTCACCTCTTCAACAATTATGCGGCATGCAACGGTTTGGGCGTCGGTGACGGCCGCATTCGCGGGCGCTCGCACGTGCCGAGGCTCGCTGCTCATGCAGTCACCTCATCAAGGAATACGGGACCGGCATCGGACAGTGCGTCGGTGACGGCCGCATTCGCGGGCGCTCGGACGTGCCGAGGCTCGCTGCTCATGCAGTCACCTCATCAAGGAAT
>WGNC01000020.1 GCA_016124745.1 Thiobacillus sp. | reverse complement strand
GGTAAATCAGGGCTGATCGACCGCGTCAAGGCCTCGCAGCTGGATGAGGCCGAAGCCGAGGCACAGATGCTGGCGTTTGTGAAACAGCACGTTCCGGCCAGAACTTCACCCATGTGCGGCAACTCCATCTGCCAGGACCGGCGCTTCATGGCGCGCTACTTGCCGCAGCTGGAAGCCTATTTTCACTACCGCAACCTTGACGTCAGCACGCTCAAGGAACTGGCCAAACGCTGGCGGCCCGGGTTGTCAGAAGCGTTCAAGAAATCCAACAGGCATGAGGCCCTGGCCGATATCTACGAGTCCATCGATGAGATGAAGTACTACCGCGAGCACTTCATCAGGCCTGCGTGAGCGCACGCGGCTGCAATGCGTCTACGGGCTTGTGACTCAGCGAATTTCGCCAGGGTCGAGGCTTGCAGAGCTGCTCGTGGTAATTGAGAATAAAAAACGCCGGCCCAGAAAATGGGCCGGCGCTCCGGAAAGCCTGGATCGGGTTCGAATCAGGGCTTGATGTAGACGTAGCCTTCCTTGGCCTGCAGTTTTCCGATTTCGGCCACGCCAGAGGGTACTATCTGGGCCTCCATGATCACGGCGCTGTTATCCAGCTTGCGGCCCTTGAGGGTATTGGCGCAGACGTCGAAGGTGACGCCGCGATTCTTCAGGCCGGCTACCTGGGGTTCGTAAGGGCCTTTTTCATCCTGGGCATCGTTGAGCAGGAAGTCGATGCCCTTGCCGTGGGTGACGACGACAATCTTGACCGTAGGGTCGGCATTGAGGTGATTTTCGATGTTGCGCATGGCGGCCCGGGCAACGGTGTAGTCATTGACGTGATAAACCACCTTCTCTTGTGCTTCGATTTCGGTGCCTGCATTGGCCTCGGCGGCGATGAAGGTCATGGGCGCAGTTGCCAGAATCAGGGCGGCAAGCATGGGCGTGAACGAACGTGTCATGTTGAATCTCCTCTTTATGATATCTAATGAAATATAAACTGGCTTTAAGGAAGCCTGTTTATAGGACGCAAATACTGGCACGCTTATTCCTTTTTTGCAGAAAAAATATTCTGGAATAAAAGAACCACTCTGTCCGTCAATCAAATATGACCATTATCAGCCGTCTCCTGTTTGGCCCCTTGCGGCCCAGTATCGAGGCATTGCGCCCGATGCTCTATCGCATTGCCTATGCCTGGTGCCACGATGCGGCGCTCGCCGACGACCTGGTTCAGGAGACCCTGTCCAAAGCCTGGACACGGCGTGCCCAGTTGCGCGACGAGGCGGCGCTGAAGGCCTGGATGGTGACGATCATGAACCACTGCTGGCTCGACCATCTGCGCAGCCGGCGCGACTTTGACGATATAGAGGACTGGCAGGACGAACTCGAATCCAGTGCCGACACACCCGAGGCGAGCTGCAATCGCGATCAGGTGATCGCCTGCGTGCGTTCGGCGGTGGCACGCCTGCCCCCTGGACAGCGTCAGGTGCTGACGCTGGTTGACCTGGAAGAGTTCGGCTATTCGGAAGTGGCCGTGATCCTGGCGATCCCGGTCGGCACCGTGATGAGCCGTCTGTCGCGGGCGCGCACGAGTTTGAGGCAAAATCTATTGAAAACTGCAATGCAGCAGCCCACGGCACAGCCGCTGCTGAGGAGAGTGAAATGAACTCCATCGTGTCGGATGAAACCCTGCATGCCTTCGTTGATGGCGAGCTCGATGTGGCTGAGAGTGAAGCGCTCATTGCTAGAATGCGTGAAGATCAGGATCTGGCGCAGCGTGTGTGCGACCTGCGCAGCCTGCAGAGCATGGTGCGTCTGGCTTACATCGAACCGCCTGTCCCGGATGGGCGGAAGTCTCGCACTGCACCTGGACGGCAGTTCATGCAACGCTTCGCACTGGCTTGCCTGATCCTGGTCGCAGGTTTGAGTGCCGGCTGGGCTTTGCGCGCCAATGAATCGAATTTGCTGGCAGCGCTCCCTACAGTGACATCCAGCGGATTTCAGATGGTCAGCCTGATGCGCGAGGCCGATCCGAATCGGGTCATACTGCATCTCGACAGCGATGCGCCCGCAAAGATGCTTGCGGCGCTCGATCAGGCAGAGCACTTGCTGAACGAAGCTGAACGGCAGGGAAGGGCGATGCAACTCGAGGTCATCTCCAACAGTCATGGAATCGATTTGCTGCGTGCAGGCGTGAGTCCCTATGCGGAGCGAATCGCGCGCTTGCAGCGCCTTCATGCCAACCTGCAGTGGGTGGCGTGCGGTCAGTCGATAGCCCGATTCACCAAGGAGGGTCAACAGGTGGTGATGTTGCCCTCGATCCGGGTCGCGCCCACTGCCATTGGTGAAATCATTTCCAGGCTCCAGCAAGGCTGGACCTATGTTCGGGTTTGAGCACGGGGCACGCCTTGCAATTCTGCTGCTGAATTTAGTAGTGCCCGCTGCGGCGGGTGCGGCGGGGACGGCGGTTCCGGCCAATCAACTTGTAAATCATCCGTCGCCATATCTGGCGCTGCATGGGCATGACCCGGTTGCCTGGCAGGAATGGAATGCCGAAACCCTCGCCCGTGCCCGGCGCGAAAACAAGCTGCTGTTCGTTTCGGTGGGCTACTTTGCGTGCCACTGGTGTCACGTCATGCAGCGCGAAAGCTACAAGAACCCGCAAATCGCCGCGCTGCTCAATCGCGATTTCATCCCGGTGAAGGTCGACCGCGAACTCAATAGCGGCCTTGACGACGCCCTGCAAACCTTCTCGGCGGAATTCAACGGTGTTGCGGGTTGGCCACTGAATGCCTTCGTCACGCCCGAGGGGTACCCGGCATATGGGGTCCTATATGCGCCGGCGGACGATCTTCGCAAGCTGTTGACCGAGCTTTCCAGGCGCTGGGTAACGGACAAGACGGGGATCCGCCGAATGGCCCGGCAGGCTGCGCCCCCTCCTGCACAGTTGCCCACCCGCGCGCCGCTCAGTGCTGCACGCATCGAAGGCGCGTGGCAGCGATTCATGGCCGGCGTGTGGCAGGAGGCGGACACCCTGCACGGCGGCTTCGGCCAGGTCAGCAAATTTCCCATGGCGCCGCAACTGCATGCACTCTTTGACAGGCAGGCATTGCAGCCGGATGCCAAACTGGCCGAATTCTTGCGTCTGACCTTCGATCAGATGGCGGCACGCGGGCTGCGCGATCACGTCGGCGGTGGATTCTTCCGCTACACCACCGATCCCGGGTGGGATACGCCGCATTTCGAGAAAATGCTTTACGACAATGCGCATCTGGCCGTGTTGTACCTGCAGGCCGCGACCATCCTGCGGCAACCGCGTTACCGCGAGATTGCCCGCAGCACGCTCGACTTCATGCAGGATGAACTGCTGGACGCCAGCGGCGGTTTTTACAGCAGCACTTCGGCGGTGGACGAGGCCGGTCGGGAGGGTGCGACCTACCTGTGGGAACCCGATGAACTGAAGCAACGCTTGCCACCCGATGCGTATGCTGCCGTGCGGCGGGTGTGGCGGCTCGACGCCTCGCGCAGTTTTGCCGAAGGCTATTTGCCCGCAGAATTCGACACGCCGACAGCCGCTGAGCGGCAGTCGCTCGGCGAGGCTGAGGCCATCCTGCGTCCGGTGCGCCGGGCGCGCAGCCTGCCGAAGGACGACAAAATGAATGCCGGGCTGAATGGATTGGCGCTGACGGCATTCAGTCTGGCGATCCAGTTGGATCCGGTCTATCGCAAGCGCGCGGATCGCCTGCAGCAATTCCTGTTGACCCGGCTGGTCAGGGAAGGGCGCCTGATGAAGGCCGTGGCGCACGGGAAGACCCTGCCGCAAGCTGAACTCGAGGACTACGCCTATGTCGTGCAGGGCTTGCTTGACCATGCCAAGGCCACTGGCAGCCAGCAGTCTCGCGAACAAGCACGCGCACTCGCACGAACCGCATGGAAATTGTTCTGGAGCGAACGGGGCTGGAAGCATGAAGCGCAGCCCCTGCTGGCCACCCTGCAGGCCGAGCCGGCGCTGGCCGATGGTGCGCTGTACTCGCCATCGGACGTGCTGATTTTGGCCAGCCTGCGCTTGCCGGATCCGGAGTTGAATCGGTGGGCGCGCCGCGCGGCATCCTGGGGCGTGCCGGCGATGGAGCGGGATGCCTTCGTCTACCCAACCCGCGTGCGTTTGGTGGTGCCAGCTGCGTCAGGCTGAACATTCACTTAGGGAAGCGCTGATTTGTTCCGTTCGTGGTGAGCCCTTCGACCATGCTCAGGACAGGCTTCGACGAACTCAGGGCGAACGGACAAAATTAATCAGCGCCTCCTTAGTTGGCCGCGGGTTCCTGAGACGATTCCTCTGCGCGCTGCATGGGACGACGCCCGACCTCAATTTTCAGATCCAGCAATTGCTGTTTGCGTGAAACCTTGAGGTGGGTTTCGTCACCCGGCTTCAGGTCGGCAATCAAATTGAGCAGTGAGGCCGAGTCGGTGACCGGTTTGCCGTTGACCGCCAGCAGAATGTCTCCTGGATGAACTCCTCCAGTGTCTGCGGGGCCGCCCTTCAGCACCCCCGCGATGAGGGCACCGTCTGCAGTTTTCAGGTTGAAGGACTCTGCCAGCTCTGGGGTCAGGTCCTGAACCTCGATCCCGACCCATCCACGTGTCACGCTGCCTGTCCTGATGATCTGTTCCATCACCTGCCGCACGATGCTGACCGGAATGGCGAAGCCGATTCCCTGCGAACCGCCGGTACGTGAGTAGATCGCGCTGTTGACCCCGACCAGATTGCCGGCCGCATCGACCAGCGCGCCGCCCGAGTTGCCCGGGTTGATGGCGGCATCGGTCTGGATGAAGTTCTCGAAGGTATTGATGCCCAGATGGCTGCGCCCGAGCGCACTGACGATGCCCGCGGTCACGGTCTGCCCGACACCGAACGGATTGCCCACCGCGAGCACCCAATCGCCCACCATGAGACTGTCGGCCTGCGCAAAGGTGATGGCAGGAAGACCGCTCGCATCGATCTTCAGCACCGCCAGATCGGTCTCGGGGTCGGCACCCACCAAGCGCGCAGGCAGGGTCTTGCCGTCTGCCAGCGCAATCTGGATTTCGTCGGCGGCTTCGATGACATGCTGATTGGTCAGGATGAAACCATTCTGGCTGACGATCACGCCCGAACCGAGGTTGGAAGCCTGGCGCGGGCGCGGATCCAGCCTGTCGCCGAAGAAATAGCGGAAGATCGGATCCTGAAGCGCGGGATGAGCCGGATTGTTCATCTTTTGCTGCGTGAAGACGTTGACCACCGTCGGAATGACCTTTTTCGCAGCGGGGGCGAAGGATTCGGCGGAGGGCGCCACGCCAGATGCCGTGTGCTGTGCCTGCTGGATGGTGAAGCCCGGCGACTGCGGTTGCCAGTGCAGGAGGTCCGGCTTGAACAGCGCGATGACGAACAGCACGCCCAGGGCGACCGTCGTGGATTGGGCGAAAAGCAGCCAGATTTTGCGCATGTTGATTGAATTCAGGAGCTTGGCGTGGTTTTGCCAGCCGCGATTATAGCCTAGGGGGGTGCCGTGCATCGCGTTATCGCGAAGACGGACTTCCGGTCAGGGCGGCAAATTGGTTAGAATGCCGCTTTTATCGCAATTCGTTCAGGTCAGGTAAACATGAGCCAGGAAGTCGATGGGCAAAAAGTGGACACACGCAAACGAAAATTCCTGATCGCTGCGACCAGCGCCGTGGGCGGGGTCGCGGTGGCCGGAGTGGCGGTGCCGCTGGTGATGAGCATGATGCCGAGCGCGCGCGCCAAGGCAGCTGGTGCGCCGGTTGAAGTGGATATCAGCAAGGTCGAGCCGGGCATGCTGTTGACGGTCGAGTGGCGCGGCAAGCCGGTATGGATCGTTAACCGCACCCAGGAAATGCTCGCGCAGTTGCCGAAAAACGACCCCTTGCTGGCCGATCCCAACAGCGACATGCCCCAGCAACCTGCGTACGCCAAGAATGGAACGCGTTCGCTCAAGCCGGAATTTCTGGTAGCGGTGGGCATCTGCACCCACCTCGGCTGCTCGCCGACCTACCGCAGGGATGTCGGTGCCGCCGATCTGGGCGCGGACTGGCCGGGCGGCTTCTTCTGCCCCTGCCATGGTTCGAAGTTTGACCTGGCCGCGCGCGTGTTCAAGGGCGTGCCAGCTCCTACCAATCTGGTGATTCCGCCTTATCAATTCCTCGGCGATACCAAACTGCTGATCGGTGTGGACGCAAAAGCACCGGGTCTTTCCAAAGAGCAAGGAGCTTAAAGAATGTCTGCCCTGCAAAAAGTGATGGGTTGGGTCGATGACCGTTTCCCCCTCACCGCTACCTACAAGGCGCACTTGTCCGAGTACTACGCGCCGAAGAACTTCAACTTCTGGTACTTCTTCGGTTCGCTGGCGCTGCTGGTGCTGGTGCTGCAAATCGTCACCGGTATCTTCCTTACCATGAACTACAAGCCGGATGCGGAGCTTGCCTTCGCATCCGTCGAGTACATCATGCGTGATGTCGACTGGGGCTGGCTTATCCGCTACATGCACTCCACCGGCGCCTCGATGTTCTTCGTCGTCGTCTACCTGCACATGTTCCGCGGCCTGATGTACGGTTCCTACCGCAAGCCGCGCGAGCTGATCTGGATCTTCGGCGTGCTGATCTACCTTGCACTGATGGCCGAAGCCTTCCTCGGCTATCTGCTGCCGTGGGGCCAGATGTCTTTCTGGGGCGCGCAGGTGATCGTCAACCTGTTCGCTGCTGTACCGTTCATCGGTGACGACCTGTCGATCTGGATTCGCGGCGACTACGTGACCGCGGATGCCACGCTGGACCGCTTCTTCGCCTTTCACGTCATTGCGCTGCCGCTGGTGCTGATCGCGCTGGTCGCGGTGCATTTGGTGGCGCTGCACGAAGTCGGCTCCAACAACCCGGACGGCGTCGAGATCAAGAAGCACAAGGATCCGGTGACGCACATTCCGCTCGACGGTATTCCCTTCCACCCCTACTACACGGTGAAGGACATCGTCGGCGTGATCGTCTTCCTGATGGTGTTCTCGGCGATCGTGTTCTTCGGACCGGAGATGGGCGGCTACTTTCTGGAAGCCAACAACTTCGTTCCGGCTGATCCGCTGAAGACGCCGCCGCACATCGCCCCCTTGTGGTATTTCACCCCCTTCTACGCGATCCTGCGCGCGGTGCCGCCGTTGTTCGGTTCTCAGTTCCCCGGGGTGGTTGCGATGGGCCTCTCGATCGTGCTGATGTTCTTCCTGCCCTGGCTGGATCGAAGCAAGGTCAAGTCGATCCGTTATCGTGGTCCGATCTACAAGATCATGCTGGCCCTTTTCATCGTCTCCTTCATCGGGCTGGGCTATCTTGGCCTGCTGCCTTCCACCCCGGTGGCAACGATCTTTGCCCGGATCTTCTCGGTGATCTACTTCCTGTTTTTCCTGTTGATGCCCTGGTATACATCGATCGACAAAACCAAACCGGAACCGGAAAGGGTGACTGGCTAAATGAAACGCTTGAAGAATCTTATTTTCCTGCTCGTGGCAGTCCCTCTTCTCGCCGCGGCATCCGAAGGGAACATCCATCTCGACAAGGCGCCGGTCAATCTGGCAGACCAGGACTCGCTGCAGCGCGGTGCGCGTCTGTTCGTGAATAACTGCCTGAACTGCCACAGCGCCGCTTCGATGCGCTATTCGCGCATGCAGGATATTGGCCTGACAGAGGAGCAGATCAAGGACAACCTCATGTTCGCGGCTGAAAAGCCGGGCGAAACCATGAAGGTCGCGATGAGCAGAGGCGATGCCAAATCGTGGTTCGGCGCCACTCCGCCCGACCTCAGCGTGATCGCGCGTTCGCGCGGTGCCGACTGGCTGTACACCTACCTGCGCAGTTTCTACCGCGACGAAACACGCCCCACCGGGTGGAACAACCTGGTGTTCGACAAGGTGGGCATGCCTCACGTGATGTGGGATCTGCAGGGCGAATTGGTGCCACGCTTCAAGAAGGACGGCGAGCATGAAACGATCGAAGGGCTCGAACTGGCGAAACCCGGCAGTGTCACCCTGGCCGAGTACGATGCCATGGTGGGCGATCTGGTCAACTACCTCGTGTGGGTCGGCGAACCGGCTCAACTCAAGCGTAAGCAGCTCGGTCTCATCGTCCTGGCATTCCTGGCAATCTTCTTTGTGGTGGCCTACTACCTGAAGAAAGAGTTCTGGAAAGACATTCACTGAACCAGGCACGGCAGTTTCGCCAACAGCCGGACTGTGTCCGGCTGTTGGCGTTTTAAGCATCAAACACTCGCAACACCTTAGGGAGCCCCCGCCATGATGACCTTGTATTCAGGCAGTACCTGCCCATACAGCCACCGCTGCCGCATCGTCCTGTTCGAAAAGGACATGGACTTCGAAATCATCGATGTCGACATGCACAACAAGCCGGAAGAAGTCGCCAGCATCAGCCCCAGCGGCAAGATGCCGGTGCTGGTCGAACGCGACCTTGTCCTGACCGAGTCCAACATCATCAACGAGTACATTGACGAGCGCTTTCCGCATCCGCAACTGATGCCGCCGGACCCCGTCATGCGCGCGCGCGCCCGGCTGGTGCTGTTCAACTTCGAGCACGACCTGTTCTCCCACGTCAACACGCTGGAGCACAGCCTTGGCAAAGGGTCTGACAAGGCGCGCCAGGAAATCCGTGACAGCCTGTCGCAACTCACGCCCATTCTCACCAAGCAGAAATACCTGATGAACGACGAGTTCTCCATGCTGGATGTGGCGATCGCCCCGCTGTTGTGGCGCCTTGAGCATTACAGCATCGAACTGCCGAAAGTGGCTGCGCCCGTGCTCAAGTACCGCGAGCGCCTGTTCAGCCGCCCCGCCTTCATCAGTGCACTGACGCCTACCGAAAAGGCGTTGCGGAAGTAATAAGGCAGGTGGAAGGGATTTCGACCAAGCCCTATCTGATCCGCGCCCTGTATGAATGGTGCGCGGACTCGGGTTTCACGCCGCAACTCCTGGTTTCGGTGGATGGCCGTACCCGTGTCCCGGCGGGCTTCGTCAAGGATGGCCAGATCGTCCTGAACGTCAGCGCCGGCGCGACGCGAAATCTCAAGCTTGACAACGACTGGATCCAGTTTTCTGCACGTTTCGGCGGCGTCTCGCACGAGATATCCATTCCGGTGGATCGGGTTGCCGCCATCTTCGCACGCGAAAACGGACAGGGTCTGCATTTCGAACCGGTCGAGTCATCCGAGCCGCCTGACCACGAGCCCCCTGCATCATCCGGAGACGTGCCTGCCCCCCCCAAGGGAAGGCCTGCGCTAAAAGTCGTGAAGTAACTGGTCAATCCAACGTGCGGCATCGCTATAATGTCGCCCGTCGCCGCTTTAGCTCAGGGGTAGAGCAACCGCCTTGTAAGCGGTAGGTCGTCAGTTCAAATCCGACAAGCGGCACCAATATTCATGAGGCTTCCGTGGTTTTCACACTCCGGGGTCGAAGCCAAAATCCCCTCTGGGATACCATTCTGGATACCATTTCCGGCAAGTGCCCATAAAAAAAGCCCCGGCTTGTGATCGGGGCGGGTGGCGGTTGCGGGTTGCTGGCGGCTTCATCCGT
Organism: Thiobacillus sp.; assembly: GCA_016124745.1. Taxonomy (GTDB): domain Bacteria; phylum Pseudomonadota; class Gammaproteobacteria; order Burkholderiales; family Thiobacillaceae; genus Thiobacillus. Next base: position 18,919 of record WGNC01000020.1, on the reverse strand, counting down.
CCGGCTCATCATGGTTGTAGGTGTGACCATACTCCTGGCGCTGCGGCTGAGGGCAGACGGTCACATAGAACCTTGGCGGCGGCTTCGACTCCACCGGGGTCATCAGCGTGACCGCCGTGCTCTCACTTATGCGCTCACGCCACCTCGCATCACGCACACCGGCCTTCCGCAGCAAAATGTCGGCAATGCACCTGGCCCGCTGAACGTCTGCCGAAGTAGACGGCGCGGCCTTGAGTGTGTCTATCGCCTCCTGGAACAGCGCTTCAGCGCTCGCCCGCATCGCCTCGGTATAAACAGCGGCCTCCTCGCCGCGAAGGTTACACAGATACGCGGACAGCGATGACCGACCGATTCCGAGCGAGTCTGCGATCTGCGAATGAGTTGCGCCGCCTATGATCTGCTCGATTACCGCCGATAGCCCGATTTCCCCCAGTTTTCGGGCTGCTGCCGCCGTCACAGGCAACATGGGCTTGGGCATTGTCGCGTGCGGAGTCGTCAACTGGCCGGGGCTATTTGCCGGGGGATTCAAGCGGCCCTCGCTTCTTCAGGTGCCGGACGAATACGCATCGCAGCATCAGGATCATGGAAAGCCAAGCGTTCAATTATTTGGCGCAGTTGATTGATGGCAGCCAGCGCCCAACTAGCCGAATCCCGGTCATTCTGAACCGCCAAGAATTCTTTGCCCTGCTCGGTTTCGAGGCTGGTTTCCCATCTCTCACTGACGATTTGTTGAAGCGGCTCGCGCAAACGTACTGGACTGCGCATCAGAGCAACCAGGTGCCGGTGCGTCAATTCGCCAGCCTTCATCGCGGCGTCTAGCGCGTTCGGCCCCATCGAAGCCCAATGGCCGCGAATACTTTGGTCATCGAGTGCAGTAACGAAGTCTCCCGACGCGATCGGTTCCGGGTCATACAGTTGGGCTTCGCGCAGTCGAGCGAGCACGACAAGCTCCTCGATCTGCTGTGCGACCTTTTCGATGGCCGCTGCAACTTTGGCGCGGCCAGGCTCCAAGCTTCGACGACGATTCAATTTGCCGGATGTTGATAGTTCGGTGTCCGCATTCGCCATCGCGATCGAGTTGGAAACTCTCAGCACAGACATGGCCTGCGCCGCCAGGATGCCCGCCAGCTTCTCATTCGGTGGCGGATCGAACGTCACAACAAAGGTGTCGCCAGCGGGAAAAGCGAGGGCAGCGTGTCGAAGGTCTTGCACCAAGCGACCCCCGAGGCCTTCCACTTGCGAACGGTCAAATAATTCCATTTCATTTCTCCTTTGGATGCTCACATCTTCGAAGGCGTGCGAGCGATAAGCCTGTAAATCGGTATTTTCAAATCGTGGGAATCGAAAAATCGGCTGCCTATTTTTTAAGCAGCACGTTCACACAGTCCCCACGATTCGCAATCCCCTGAAATCCAATATCGGCGGGGCTTCCCACGATTCCCACGATTCCCATTTTCCCTAGTCGTGGGGATGCCGGTTGTCCCCACGCTTCCCACCATCCCTTTAGGGGGGTGGGAATCGTGGGAAACGGTGGGGATTATGGAAGCCATAGGAAGCCATCCCGGTGAATCACCAGCCTCTTGGCAATCAATCCTGTGAAAGCAAGCCGAGCGCGTTCGGACTGTCGAGCCGGTTCGCAGGTGAGGCGCCCGCGTGTTCCTTCGACGGCCTTTTCGAATTCGATAGCCGGATGGCCTGGGGGGACTTCCTTGGGCGCAGCCTCTGGTGCCGATGCTTCGGTTCGCAGCAATTCCCTCAAGGCGTCAAAGATGATTCGCTGATTCCCGGCATTCGGCGGCAGGTTCTGTTTTACCGGCGCAGCGTCCGGCTGAATCACGCAGGTCGTGACCGGCTCGCCGTCGGCATCCATTCCGACCGCCACCAAACGCAGCTTGAAAGCGTGCTCAATGCCGTCCGCACCATCCTTGGACTTGCTCACGCGCCAGGTGCGCCGGTCGCCATCGCGAGATACTTCCAGCACAACATCCAGCGCAGCCAGCAAGCTGCTGTGTCCCCGCAGTCCTTTCTGCCGGTCCTTGCCTGCGTGATGAATCACCAACACAAGCCCGCCTAGCGCCTGCTGAAGCTCTTTGAGGGCGGCGATGATGTCCGACATATCGCGGCCCGAGTTTTCATCGAAGCCAGGGCACGCCTGCTGAAGTGTGTCGATGACCAACACGCCACCGGCTGCGTCAGCGTCACGGATGGCGCCCACCAGTTCGGCCCGGTCGTCGGCGTTTCGGAGGTCGAAGCTGCCCGGCAAAATCACGCGGATTTCGTGATTGCCCAGCGCCTTGAACCGTTTGGGGGCTCCGGTCGAACCTTCAAGCCCGATGTAAACGCAGGGCACGGCGCCGGGGATTCGATGGCCGAACCATTCCGGCAGACCACGGCTCAGGGCGTCTTGCATGTCGGTAGCCACAAAAGATTTGCCGTCACCACTGGCACCGTAAACGGCGCCGATGCCCGAGGCCGGCAACACACCCCTTATCAGTTCGGCCACCGACGGCAAGGCGTTCAGGTCATCGGCTGACAGCACGGTGAAACGCTTGCGAGGGACTTGCGAGCGCATAGCGGCGGCCTCAGTTGGGGTGATTTCGCCGGATGTGAGCGCTGCGTCGATTACCGCTTTCCGCCACTCCCCCTCGGTCGTGAACGGGCCGTTGGTGGGCCACGGCCTGACACCGGTGGGCATCGTCACAATGACCGCCGCATCGTTGGGGTTGTTGGCCTGCATCCGAGGGGTCAGCACGTCACCGACGACATCTAGCGGCGACTGTTGCCCTTCCAGGTCGCTGGTATCCAGGACGCTGGCGGGGAGGAAATCGAGCCCCCTCAGTTCGTCGTACAGGTCGGGGTCGAACGCTTGCGCGGGCGGGTAGAACGGTCTAATCTGCTTGTCGAACCGCTGCCTGCTGTTCAATGTGGTATCGACTGAGCCCGTGCCGAAAACACGGGTTTCGTCTTGTCTGGGCGGTGCGTTCACGCTGCACCATCCTTGCCGCGGCTGGCGGCGATACGCTGCTCGATAAATTGATCGATTTCCGAGGCAATCCAGGCAACGCTGCGTCCGCGGTCGGAAAGTTTAATTTGCGGGGGCAGTTCGCCGCGCTGGGCGAGTTCGTAAACGGCGCTACGGCTAAGTCCCGTGCGCGTCATCACTTCTTGAAGGCGGATAAGTTGCTGTGTCATGTGCGTGCTCCAAAGCGTTCGATAAACGCTTGAGGGGTGTTCACACGCGCATAAAATAGACGCGGGCAGCCCTCAAGCTCGATAAAAGCTCAAGTAGCTGCCCTTTCGGTCGAAACTCCCGGACTTTTGGCCGTGGTGTTCCCGCCTGTAGATCGCCTTCCGTCTGGTTGGCGCGTCGGACATTCTCGTGTCGTCTACTGCAAGGGGGCCGTACCCCGCCCCTTAAGGGCCTTACCCCGCTCCCTACGGGCGCAAGTTGCAGTCTCTTTCCACGCACTACATCGTCCGCCCTAGGCGACAAGCCTTCCTACTGGTCGGCTCCGAATGTTTCGCACTCTAGGGACGTTTTCGGACAAGTCAACAACGATTTCGGGAGTCGCAGGAGTTTCGGACACCTGTTGACAAAACAGTCAATAGAGCGGCCCTGAAAGCCCCGCCAGTCCTTGCGTTGCGGTCGGTTGTGGTGGGTTGCCAACTTATGCCCAAGGAAAAATATTTATGAAAAAGTCCCGATGGGCGAGGGATTTTTGAGTGCTCAGAGGGTTAATGCGCCGTTGTGGCCGTGGCCGTGGTGGGCTGCTATTGGCAGCAAGCGGATGCCCACCAGCCGCGCTTGGCGGCCCGCATTGGGATCCGTGCTGGTCGGTTTCTACTTGGGTGGCTGTTTGTTTTTGTGTGACCCGAAGGCATCGTTGGAAACCAAGCTGGAGGGCTCTGGATAGCCAGCCGGTATGCCCGGTCCAACAACTGTATTGCCCGCCGATATGTCGGCGGCAACCCGCTGATTCAACTCTAGCAATTGTTCCAGCAGGTCACGTTTGGGGCTGAAGCCGTAAGCCTTGAGTACGGCGGCGTCGAGCGCGTCATGGGCGTCGCGGAGTGGATTCTTGCCAGGCAGGTCAAGCGTACGGTAGAGCGCGCGCAGGCCACCTTTCATGGATTGCAGCGAATGGTCGCGTAAAGCGCGCAGGCGGCGGCCTGCCTCGGCCACGGCGCCGATCTGTTCAATGGTGGCGGATTGCGGCCAGGGGAAAGTATCGAAAACGGATTCCGAGGTATAGCGCAATCGCTCAGTTAGCTTTGAGCAGTTGGCGATGAACCACTGTGCATGTGCAGCGGATTGTAGGACTCCGAAGCTGTAATCGTCGGCTAGTGCAAAGACCTGCAAAGCATCGCCGGGGCGAATGGCAGCATCGACGAAGACGAAGATCGGGCGTTTGGTGACGCGAGAGCACGTCAGGTAGCGAGGGATTTTGCCTATGGCATCAATCAGTTCCGCCCGGCCGCGCCAGTGGCGCCACCAGAAATCAATCGATGATGATCGTTCCGAATCCTGAGATTTTGCCTGAATGTCGGGTAGAACTCGCTGCGTAAGCAGCGCGAAGGCCGCCTTGTAATGTCTTGCTTCAAGAATATTCATCGCCCCAAAGTCGATGATATGTCGGGTTATGGGCCGACCACTAAGCAGATCATCGCCTACAAGGTAAGGATGCAGAACCTCTCCGCTACCATTTGCTGCTAGCAGATCGCGTTCTTCCGATGAAATCAGGAAACCCGAGTGACCGGGAGTAATGCCCTGGGAAACAACAGTAGTGGTATTGCATGCCAAGCGGACTGCAATTCCCACATCAACCTTGTCCGACAGTGAGGCATTGATATGTGCGACTTCGCGCATATCCAGTTCGTAGTCCTTGCTGGCTTGACCGCTACCTCTCATGCGCCGCGCTTTGGCCTTGGCGGGCTCGATCTTGAACCATAGCCGTCGCAGCTTGGGCAACAGGGCAGCATCCTGCGTTTTGATCCAGTTGGCGATGGAGACATGCACGTTGGCTTCACCCGACCATGGCTGGTTGTCCACAGCCTCGATGATGGTTCCGCTGGCGCAGATGGGATCGAGACCTCCGACGCGGCTGGCGTTGTTGCGAATGTTTTGCGTGCCAACCAGTCCGCCTCGACCGGCCAGCGGGTCTTGCGGGGTGCAGGCAGGTAGGTGAGCCTCCGCACGGCGGAACCAGTACACGCAAAAATCTGCCATGCCCGGGACTTCAGGGTAGGCCTTGCGCAGGCGTTTCACGTAATCGGCGCCGAAATTGGGTTTAAGCAGTTTGACGCCAAGAAATGGCGGATTGCCAATGATGACGTCCGCTGCTGGCCATGGGGTGCGGCTGCCGTCGTCCCTCAGCAGCGCATCGCCGATTCTGAAATTGGCATCCAGGTTATCCAGCGGTAGGGCGGCTTCTTCAATGCGTAACTCATCGATGGAAAGTTTGTGCGCCAGCATCATGGTGACTTTCGCGAGCTCGACTGCGAAGGAATTGATGTCCAGCCCATGGAAATTCCGCGCGGTGACAAAACCGAACGGGCGCTGCTCGGTATTAACGCTGGCGTATTCGCCCATGCGCTCGTAGATGCGCGCTTCCAGCCGCTTAAGCTCACGGTAGGCCACATACAGGAAGTTGCCGGAACCGCAGGCGGGATCGAGCACCTGGAAGTTTTCGATGCGCACCAGCAGTCTTTTCAGCGCGCCAAGTGATTTCGCCTTTTCGATCTGATCGCGCCACGGCTCGACAATGGTCGGGCCGACAATTTTCATGATATCCACCGGGCTGGTGTAGTGCGCGCCGTAAGCATGACGGGCCTCGGCGTCCATGCTGTGTTCGAAGATGGCGCCGAAGATTTCCGGCCTCACTTTCGACCAGTCGAACCGAGCCGCATCTTTCAGCAACTGGATTTCGCTGCTCGTCAGTTCGATGCGCGCCGGCTGCGCGAACAGGCCGCCGTTGAAATACGACACGCCTTTGAAGCGACCGCCGGCGGTAATACCCGGGGAATTCATCTCCACGAAGAGCTGACCGATAAGATCGTAAGCTCGTGCAGGAGTGGTGCAGTCTTCGAGCAGATGGACGAAAAAGTACTTTTCAAGCAGGCCGATATCTTCGGCAAATAGCGCCATCAAGGTCTGCAAGGTGAAGCGCTGCGCCAGATCGCGCTCGATGTCGCGATTAACTAGCGTCCTGAATAGCGCCACCAGCTGGTCGGCGGCCGCGCGGGTGACCTTCTCCTGATGGTTACCGAACACCGGCTCATCGCCTTCGGGGAACATGAAGGCGAGCGGGCCGTAACGGTCGGGCAATTCGGTGAGCTTGACCTGATCGACCGGGCTGTCCATCTGGGTTTCAAAGTCATACACCCAGAATTCATCGAAATTGCACAGGACGACCCACCGCGGTCTTCCGGGTACCAGCCGCACCCAGTAGTCGAAAGCCTGGCGGTAATGCTTGGTGAGGTCTTCACCACGTTTCTTCATTTCCACCAGCACTAACGGCTTCCACACCAGATCGGCAAAGCTGGTGCCTTTGCCTTCCTTCTTGATGCGCTCTTCAAAAGTGGCGCCGGCGTCTTTGGCGCCGTCATGGCCGAAGGCGCGGAAAAACTGGTCGAGAAAAATCTGTGCTTCGCCTTTTTCGTCGCCCTTGATGTGTGCGGCGCACCAATCCACGAAATGGCGCAACTTGTCAGAGCGCGGGGTCATTCAGGGGCTTCCATTTTTGTTCTTGGAGTTACGCCTAAGCCAGTCAGGATCTGTTGCGTGATCAATGTCGGACAGACCAGCCGGTCGGAACTAGCCAGCACACTATGGCGTCCTTGGCTAAAGTGAATAGTCGCATCTTGAGGAAAATAGTCGTTCACGAACGAACGCTGCAAGAGATGCAAACTTCCGCTATTGCCCTTCGATTAGCGGATGAATATCAGTAAGCGAATAGTATGTCTTGACCTCACCGGATGCATGATCAGTAATCTCAGTTTCGTCAATATTCACAGAACATATCTGTCCAAAAGCACCTGTTAGAGCGTCAATTGCAGTAGAGGCAATCTTCCCATCGATGACTGCGCCATCATCTAGCATCAACTCAAATCGATTGCGTAACAGACTCGCTCCCACTATACGTCCAGTCATGGACCTTGATTCTGCGCGGGTTTCTTTGATTGATTCTAATCGTTTAAGCGTAGCTATGGCCTTGTCTGCAGAGGCGTGCCAGTAATGTTTGATACCGGCACTGTCAGACCACTCCAATGAAACTTCAGAATTGTTTTTTCCGAGGATCGTAGCGATATGCTTTAGATGATTGATCGAGCGGCCGCCAAATTCCCCTGAAAGGCGCATCGCTTGCTGCTCGTCACCTAACGAATCTAGAAGAGCGAACAACCCCTCCAATGCCGTGCTAGCTAAAGAGTCTAAGAATAATTCATCTTTAGGCGCGACAATAAGACTCATACCAAAAGATGACGGAAATGTTGAGGCCAGGCGAAGCTCCGTAGACGCAATGATGTTGGCGGCGATCGGCCCCCGAAGCTTTGGCCCCTGAACTATAGATTGGGCAATGCTTGAATAGAGCTTCTGAAGTCTAATTAGCAATGTGCCCAATGCACCAATGCTAGCGGAGTTCTTCTGAAATACGCCGCCATCTAGAGCTATGTCGAGTTTCTCTGCCACGCGATGCTTCAGGAGTTTAACCCGCTCGTCACGAAGCCTATTTTGCATCTCTAGGAGGCTCAGGCTCCCCAGCTTAAATGCGAAGCTGTTTGGGCGCACACGCAATATTTCAGCTTGCGCCTGCAAGGCAGTATCTAGATCCGTAAGGCGCCTATTTAGACTGCGCAATGCGGATTCCGCTTGATTCGGGTCTATATCTTTCCAAATGGCCGTCATGGCATTTCGCCCTGATTCAGCTGGGATCGCACAATTCCCTTTGGTTTATCGAGACGATCAAATCCAAACTCGCCCATCCAATACTTCCGCTGGGCTCTCATTTTGCTAAAGAGCGGATCAGTGTCAGGTAAGGTTGCACAAAAGTACGCGTCGCAATGATGCGTTGCTCTTGTCGCAGGACCCCTCACCAGCTGCAGTAACTCATCCTGCTTTTCAGGAGGAAGGCTGTCGATAATGTGGGCGTCAGCGAAGCAAACCAGATCGACGTCCCCCGGGTCAACCTTGCTCGTGGTGAAGCTTCCGTCAATGAACTGTTCTATATCTATCTTCAAGGTTTCGAGCTCAGAGCGGTGTTTTTCATATCCAGCGAACACCACATGTCGAGTCACGGAAGCAGGAAATGGGGAGACAAAGACTTCGCGCATTTCCTCCACTGTCATGTCATGAATTCCGGCAGGCAAATATCCGTCGGCATTTAGCATTTGTATTTAGCGACAAAGAAATAGATTTTTCATTATGTCATGGTCCGATCATTGCGGGGGTTGGCCGTACACGCTGCCCCCTATTCAATCTTGCTGCTAAATCATCAAGCTGACGCTTTTCATTCCTGGAATACCAGGGATAGTTCAGACACCTCAATCGCCTGCTGATGGAATTGAGTGTCGACGGTTTAACCGTCGGCTTTCGGCAGATGATCGAAAGATACCTGTGTGCTTTGTGACCAACTATTCAACGACGATTGCTCCCAGTGAGTATTGGCATTTTGCCCGGCGGGTTTCAGCGGAATTGCAGGCAATCTGGATTTTTTATAAAAAAAGCCCCGGGGGTCGGGCTGTTCGGAGTGCTCGGGGGGTTAATGGGCTGTGTCCCGCTATCGACAGCGAGCCGATTCCCACCAGCGGCGCCAGGTGGCTCGCCGTAGGGTCGGGCGGGGTGGTATGGGGGCTAGGCTGTCTTGTGCAGCATTAGCACATCAGCCAGCGCGCCACCGGCATCGAGGGCGGCGAGCCGTTCGCTCCATGCTTCAAGGGCTTGCCGCTTCTCTGGCAAGTAATCATGCTGGTCATAGTGAACGCCGGTCACAGTCTGCGGTGTATGTCCCAGCACATAGGGTGCGGTGGTGCCGTATCCCAGCTTCGCCAGCCGCGTGGCCACAGTGCGCCGCAGGTCATGCGGCGTGAAGGGTTGCTCAATGCCGGGGATGCCAGCGGCGATTGATCGGGTGATGGCTCGCCCTACGGTCTGCTCGCTTAGCGGCTGGGTCTTGATCTGCCCCGGCAGTATGAATTCAGGTGCCACGCTCGGCAGCTTCCGGGCCTGCTTCAGTGCGTTGAGCATCGTCTTGGTCAAGGGCAACACATGCGGCTGCGGGTGCTTCTTGGTTGACCACGTTTTCAGGCGTTCGGCGGGGATAGTCCATGTGCCTGCCGCCTCGTCGATCTCATCCCAGCGGGCCAGCCGGATTTCCCCCGGTCGGCAGCCGGTCGCAAGCTGCATCCATATCGCCAGTTTTACCGCATCATCCCAGCCACACTCGAAGCGCTTCATGTATGCGAACAGGGCGCGCAATTCGTCCTCGTCCAGGTGGCGGGTCTTGGCGGTAAAGGTTTGTTGCGTCTTGATGCCGCTTGCCGGGTTGACCTCCAGGGCTCCACGTTCAATCGCAAAATTGAGCATCCGGCGCACCGTCTTGAGGGTCTGCCATGTCTGCCGGAGTGCGCCCCGGTCGTCGATGCGGTCGAGGCACTCAACGATGGCGGCGCGGCTTAAATCCTTCAGCTTCACATCGCCCAGGAAGGGCAGCACGTCCTTTTCGAGGATGCGGCGATCCTCGGCTGCCGACTTCTTCTTTTTCTCGGCATGGCGCTTCAGATAGGACTCAGCGAAGCCCGCCACAGTGGGCGCTTCCAGTTCGGCGGTGCGCTTGCGTGCCTTGGCCTCTTGTGCGGCGATGCGCTTGGCGGCGGGGTCGAGCTCGGGTTCCTGCTTCCGGCGTGCCTCGGCCGCCTGTTTAACGGCTTTAGCGTGCGCCTCCCTTCCGTCGGCCAGGGTCTGCACATCGTGATACAGCCAGCGGCGTTTGCCTTCGATCTGGTAGCGCGTGCAATAGCTGATGGTGCCTGATGCGCCCACCTTCAAGTAAAGGCCGGAGTTGTCTTGTAGCCAGTAGGCTTTGCCGGTCGCTTTGATGCCTTTCAGCTTCGAGTCGGTCAAAAGTTGCTTTGCCATGATGTGCACCCTCCCTAGTTGGAATCCGGCAGGCGGTAGGTCGTCTGGGATACCATTTAGGATACCACTTTTTGCGGATAGTTTCGGATGCCTTCGGATTTCCTGAAACAAAGAATGGCTTAACCGCGCCTTCTTGATGGAGTTGTCGCCAATAGGGACGGTGGGCTAAAACCGCCTTGTAAGCGGTAGGTCGTCAGTTCGAATCCGACAAGCGCACCAATACAATCAAGCACTTAGGCCACTTTTACCGGTGGCCTTTTTGCTTTGCTGGGTTTCATGTAACCAGTATGTAACCGCACTTTTTCAATCCGGCCTGTTTGGTGGCGTCCCTTCCCACGCATGAAAAAATCGCGACGGGTGCGGTCGGGCTGCTCTATGGTCGCGCACGAAAAACCCGCCAAAACAGCGAGCGTACGGACGGAAATATCTGTGTGCAACGGTTGGCTCGCTGCGGTGAACTGACCGGCTCTTCGGACCCCCGAAGCCAGCAATAGGGATTCTTGCGCGCCACCCAAGCCGGGAAAGGCCGCATCGGCGACAATCGATTTTTGCGTCACTCAGGCCGCGAGCGACGGTCGCAAGCGGTCGCCAGCTTCCGTCCGGAGGCTCCGAACATGGTCGCTGTCGGGCGTTGACCCCAACCCGGTTGTAACCCGGTTGTATTGATGTTGCTGGCGCCGCGCCCTAGAGTGCAGTGGCGACACGCTGAGTCAAAAGCGTCAGTGTGCCGGCGGTGAGAAGCACGGGGCTTGGTATTTCCGCCCGGCTCGAATGCTTCCAGAGATCAATCTGAAAGGAGTAAAGATGAAGACCCTCGATATCGATGAGTGCGCCGATTTTCTCAAAATCAGCCGGACGGGCGCGTCTGAAATGGCCGTAGCCGGGGATCTGCCCGGCGCCCGGATTGGTTCGGCGTGGGTGTTCCTGGAAGAGGACCTGGTCGACTACCTGCGGACCCTGATACGGGTTCAGCGGCGCGATCGTCAGGCTGCCTTGCTCGGCACAAGGCAGGACAAGGGAAGCGAGCCAGGCGATGGCGTATCGGTTGGCGTGCCGAGTGTCCTGCAAAGCCGGCGCGGCCGGCAAGATTTTCCGACCGATCGATCCCGCGATTTCACCGCAGAGAAATTTCCGGCGGCAGCGGCCGCAGGCGGATGACAACGCCGCTGGATCAAGCCCGCCTTGCCCTGCGCGGCCGAGCAGAGCAAGGCGGGTGCTTCAGTGCCGCCGTCTGAGTTTGAGCACATCACGAATCCTGGGCATTTCTTCCTGTGCCGCTTTTTCGCCCATTTCGATCGCATGCTTCCTGGCTTCGAAATCCATGGCGCCGACCTCGCCTACATCCGGCTTGATGACGACATCGGCTTCGCGTGCCTCGGCCTGGCTCGACTCCCTGCCCATGATGGCGATGGTTTGCGACAGGACGTCGAATGTGTCCCTGATTTCGATCGCGCTTGCCGGGTCTTGCGACACGTCCACGGCGATGATGATGTCGGGTTTCATTTTCTGTGCAACATGGACCGGGATCGAAGACAGCAAGCTCCCATCCACGTAATCCCTGCCCCCGATCTGCACCGGCTGGAAGACCCCGGGGATTGCGCTCGAGGCGCGAACGGCCATGCCTGTGTTGCCGCGGCTGAATACCATCAGTTCGCCACTCAGCAGGTCCGTGGCGACCGCGGCAAAACGGATGGGAAGGCTTTCGATCGAGCGGTTGTCGAGATACTGGTTAACGAAATCCTGGAGCAGTTCGCCCTTGACGAAGCCGCGGTCTGGAAGCGTGACATCGCGAATATTTGCCTGCTCCATTCCGAGCGCGATGACCTCGAGCGCTTCCGCACTATATCCGCCGGCATAGAGCGCGCCCACGAGGCTTCCGGCGCTGCTGCCTACAATGATGTCCGGCTTGATGTCGTTCTGTTCGAGTACTCTGATGACACCCACATGGGCGAAGCCCCGGGAGGCGCCACCTCCCAGTACCAGCGCTATCACGGGTTTTTCCTGTTTGACGGGCAGCAGGCGGGACGCTTCGGGGGGCGTCACCTCCTTGTAGACGATCGGCTGTGTGGCGCAGCCACCCAGCATGAAGGACAAGGTCACCAGAAGCAGGCGTAGTGATCCGCATGGCTTTCTCATAATCTGATTGTTATCCGCAGCACCCTTCCCATAAAGACAAATACCACGACACACAGCGTTTTTTCACATGCATGGGAATGGCAGCCTGGCTTGCCAGGCCTTTACCTGGACAAGACGTTGGCGAGGTTTGTTCCTGGCGACTGCAAGGATGCTGAAACAGGGTGAACGGAACAGGTGTCAGGCGTATGCCCCGACAAAAAAGAAAGGGACCCGCCTGCGCTGCCCCTTGTATTCTGGTTCGCCCGAGGGCATGAGTCCGGGCACTGTGCGGTATTGGTCTGTACCGACTCGGTTGCATCGATCGGTCGAACCCGCAGCCAAGAGGGGACGTTCAGACAGCAGGCCCTGCTAGTCCGTCAAGTTCTTGGCCTCAATCACACCGTCTCCCCGAGATTCAAACTGGGCGCTGAAATGGAAGCCGGCCCACGCGAGAGCAACCAGCCCAAGCAGGATAAGCCAGCCAGGCAGACTCGACAGGGAAGCCAGGGTCTCGCGCTCGTTCCCCATGCCTGCGAAGAACAATCCTTGAAACGCGTCGCAGTAGTTCGCGAAAATCAGGACACCGCCAACCATTCCAACTATGAAAAACAGGGCATCGAGACGACCGGTCAGCAAGCCGACAACAGCGGTGCCCGGACAATAGCCCCCGACTGCCATGCCGATACCGAGCAGGGCACCGCCCGCCGCCATGGCCCAATAAAATGGCGTCTGTACCTTCAACTGCGCTCCCGCCAGTAGCCCCACCTGTTCGGACACAAGAAGAGCACCAGCTGCAACAACGATGGCGGTGAACATCACCTTGAACACGGTCCAGTCGCGCATGTTGAGCTGTGCCACCAGTTTGCGGGGCGACCCCAGCCCGCCAGCCTCCAGGAAGACGCCGAACAGGATGCCGAGTCCCAGTATGAGCCAGAGGCTGGGGTGTTCGAGGGGGAAGGTCATCGCCATAGCCTTTTCGAGAAGGTGGAAACCAACACACCTGCAAGGAAGAACGCGACAAGGAACACGAAGGCCCCCGCCGACAAGACAGCTCCACCAGATAGTCCAAGCCCGCTGGTACAGCCCCGCGCCAAGGTCGCACCCAGACCGGTCAGTACTCCGCCGAACACTGCGAATACGAGACGGGTTGCGGAAGATGTACGTGGCCCACGTTCAATCTTGAAGCGGAAACGGTGTGCGGCGAGGCTCCCGGCCAGGGCGCCGACGCCGATGCCCGCAACTTCCCAGGCAATCCATGTCGACAACGGCCCGTCCTCATATAGGAAGGTCAGAAGAAAGGTGTTCTCCGCTGTCCAGAATGGCTTCACCCAGGAGGCCATGGAAGCCGTCAGGTCACGAAAAAAACCATATGCACCAAGGCCGTGCCCGGTCAGCAGAAAGCTCAGATACAGCGTTCCCCCCAAGCCGAAGCCGACAATGAGGGGGGAAAGAAAGTTACGTGGCGTGGGCTTGGTCATGACTGATCAGTACACGTCCAATGATCATTTGCTCCCCCACCTGACCTTCCCATGGATTAGTTGACATTGATGTGAATTCTATTCCGGTCTGCGTCGATCGGTTGAATCGGCACCGAACAGAAGACGTTCGCCGCTGTCTGCCCACGTTTCCGCCAGGGGTCGACTTGTTCCATTGGCGCCGGACATCTGGCGCCCAGATTCATCGCCTCGGGTCGAAATGCAAAAAGGCCGACCCCTTGATGGAATCGGCCTTTCTGGAATGTGGTGCGCCGGAAGAGATTCGAACTCCTGACCCCTTGGTTCGTAGCCAAGTACTCTATCCAGCTGAGCTACCGGCGCATTTGAAGGTGTCGAATTGTACGCATTTTTTTACACCAATGGTAGGGGGAAACACGCATAATTTGGCTGATAGGGAATGACCTGCTAAAGCGCTTCGAACGCCAGACAGGATGCTGATCAGGGAATCGGCAACCATCAAACCGGAATCATCATGACAATTAAACGGGAGTTTCACTTGATCAGCCAAACAATGGTTTCACCCATTTCCATCCGTAAATTGAACAATCCCCTGTGGCCGCAGGCGACGCTCCTGCATTGGCTCCGGGAAACTGGACGACGCTGTCTTCGCACGGCACTTGCCGCGCCGGGGCTGATGATTGCCGCGCTATCCGTGGCCATGCCACCTGCAGCGGATGCCAGCGAGCAGCGGGCCCAGGCGCCCGTGATGAACCCCAACGTCCAGGTACAGGGCTACGAGATTCAGCGCAAGAACTTCCGCTTCGGCGAATTCACGGGCTGGCTCAAGCGCGACGGCACCTGGCATATCGAGGGACCGGTCCGGCACAGAGGCCTGCTGTGCGGCACTTACGAAGTCGGCATGCGCTTTGGCGTCAGCAAGATGGAATGCACCGATGTGCAATGGATATCCGGGGACACGTTCGTCACCTCTGAATACCAGTGCAACGATGCCGAGCGGCCTCACTCGGGGACTGAAATCGACGAGTCTCTGAGCGGTCAATTCGACGCCATCAGCTGTGCCGAACGGGTGATCCGCTGCAGCGGCAACTGCAAATAGCCGTGTCGTCATCCCCGGGGAGGCATGTTCCCGCAGCATGCCGGGGGCGGACAGCCATACTGGAACGGCGACACTGAGCCAGCGCGGCAATCGGCCGCGCGTGGCGTAGTGAATGCGGGCAACAAGATGGATTGACAGTTCACTGCCGGAGGCCGTGTCAGGTTGTTGACAAATCCCTCTCCCTAACCCTCTTCCGCAGGGGGACGGGGGATCACCCCTTGTGGACTTTGTCGGCACCCTGTCAGGCAAGGGCCGCGCAATCATTTTGCAGAGCGAAAGAAACGTAGTGGCGAAAAAACACCCTCCTGCTGAAAGGAAGCATTCGAACACGCGACGCATTGCAGGCTGGAGCGGCGTCCTGGCCGCGTTGATCGTCATTGTCGCGGGTATCCTGTGGTTCCAGTCTCGGACCTGTCCCGGCGCCGAAAGCCTGCTGGCGTCCGCCCAGGCAGACGATAGCGCCCAATACGTCGGCGTCGCCGCCTGCCAATCGTGTCACACGGCCGAGACTGCCGAATGGCGCCAGTCACAGCATCAGGCGGCGATGGCGGAGGCGAGCGAGCAGAGCGTGCTTGGCGACTTCAATGATGCGACGTTCACCTACGCGGGGATCACCAGCACCTTCTCCAGGCGTGACGGCAAATTCTTTGTACGCACCGATGGACCCGATGGAAAGCTGGCGGACTATCAGATCAAGTACACCTTCGGCGTCTATCCGCTGCAGCAATACCTCATCGAGTTTCCGGATGGCCGGCTGCAGGCCTTGTCGATCGCGTGGGACACGCACGCCCGCGAGGTCGGTGGCCAGCGCTGGTTCCACCTGTATCCGAAGGAGCAGATCACGCACGACGATGAGCTGCACTGGACGCGCGCCGCGCAAAACTGGAATTTCGTCTGCGCCGACTGTCACTCGACCGAGCTGAAGAAGAACTACGACGCTGCCGCCAACCGCTTCCAGACTTCCTGGGCCGAAATCAATGTGGGGTGCGAGGCCTGTCATGGCCCGGGCTCGCGCCATCTGGCCTGGGCCGCGGCGATGCAAGCCGGCAAGTCGGCGACAGACGACGGCAGCAAGGGCCTGAGCGTTCGCCTCGACGAGCGCCGTGGCGTCACCTGGGCGCCGAATGCGGCTGGCAATTCGGTGCGTTCACAGCCGCGCACGGCAGAGCGCGAGATCGAGGTATGCGCGCAATGTCATTCACGGCGTGGCCAGATTGCGGAGGGGTACGAAGCGGGCAAGCCCTTCCTCGACTACTATCGACCGGTGCTGCTGACGAGTCCACTCTACCATCCCGACGGCCAGCAGCGCGACGAGGTCTTCATCTGGGGCTCGTTCCAGCAGAGCCGGATGTTCGCGAAAGGAGTGACCTGCAGCGATTGCCACAACCCGCACAGCGGCAAGCTCCGCGCCGAAGGCAATGCCGTGTGCGCCACCTGTCACCAGCCCGTCAAGTACGACACGACGCAACACCACCATCACACGCCGGGCAGCGCGGGCGCTGCCTGTGCGGCCTGTCACATGCCGACCACGACCTACATGGTGGTCGACCCGCGCCACGATCACAGCCTGCGGGTGCCGCGGCCGGATCAGTCGGTCAAATTCGGCACCCCGAACGCATGCAACGGCTGCCATACCGACCGCAAGGCGGCGTGGGCAGCAGCACAGGTGAAAAAATGGTTCGGACACGATCCACAGGGCTACCAGCGCTTCGCGCCCGCGTTCGCTGCGGCCAATGCGGGCTTGCCGGACGCGCAGGCGTTGCTGGGTGCGGTCGCCGGCGACGCTGCGCAACCACCCATTGTCCGCGCCACGGCATTCGCCGAGATGGACGACCCGTCCACCCGGGCCGGGGCCGAGGCCTTGGTGGGCGGCTTGCGTGACGCGAGCGCCCTGGTCCGGCTGGGTGCGCTGCAGACGCTCGCCAGCATCCCCCTGGACGCACGTCCGCAGTTGGGGGTGCCGCTGCTGACCGATCCCATGCGCGCGATACGCATCGAAGCCGCCAGCGTACTCGCGCCTGTCGCATCGCAACTCGACGCCGCGCAGAAGGCCGCGTTCGATCGTGCGGCGGCCGAGTACATCGCGGCCGAACGATACCGTGCCGATCGCCCGGAACACCGCACGAACCTGGGCTCGTTCCTGGGCGCGCTAGGGCGCTACGAGGAAGCGGCGCTGGAGTTTCGTGCTGCGCTGGTACTCGACCCGCGTTACGTTCCGGCGTATGCCAACTTTGCCGATACGCTGCGGGCCCAGGGCAACGAGACTGGCGCCACGGCTATCCTGCGCGATGGCCTGAAGGCAGTGCCGGCTGCCGCCACGCTGCAGCATTCGCTCGGGCTTGCGCTGGTCCGACAGGGCGAAACGGAATCTGCTGTCGTCGCGTTGCAGCGGGCGGCAACGCTCGACCCATCCAACCCGCGCTACGCTTATGTCTACGCCGTTGCGTTGAATTCGACCGGGAAGCCATCCGAGGCGATTCGTGTCGCTGAACGGGCATTGAAGCAGCATCCTTACAATCGCGATCTGCTGACCGTGCGGGTGCTGTTTCTGCGTGATACCGGCAATCTCCCCGCCGCACGCCGAGCGGCCGAGCAACTGGACAAGGCCTTCCCGGACGATCCTGCCGTCGAACGACTGCTTGTCGAACTGCGCGCTGCGGGATCGCGCTAGCCGCGGCCGCACACCCGGAGAACCGGGCCTCAGCGCGGAGGAGCGGGCGGCTGATTCAGACAGCGGCACTGCAATGATCGGGTGGTGCAGGACCTATTTGGAGCCGCCGAGAATGAACGTGTAGAACAGGCGGACAGCGGTTTTGTCGCCGGCGCTGGCTTCGGCGCTGAGCCTGTCGTTGATGTCGGTATAGAAGGTCACGAAGTTGTCCGTCCCGGTTGCCCCCTGTTCATAGGCGACAGAGAGCTTGTCCGAGAGTTGGAAGCCGAAGGAAGTCAGCCCTCCCGCAAGGCTGCCGGTCGCAGAGGTCAGGCTGCTGTCGACCGGCTGTCCGCCGCGGCCGAACAGCAGCCAGGACAGTTTTTCCTGGTCGGGCACATCCGGATCCGAGTACAGGCGGACCCGGGGATTCTGGGCCGGGCCCGTGATACTCATCCCGGCCGTCATTTGAGGCCGCTTGCGCTCGGCCGTGATGTCCAGGATAGGGTTTTGCAGGGGGCCGTCGAACAGGATGTTGCCGCGCTCGATGTTCAGTCGCTGTCCCAGCATCGAATAGGAACCATCGACTATCCTGATTTCCCCTTTGGATTTCACCGGTTTCCCGCGCTCGCCCAGCAGGCGGACCTGACCCGTGATCCTGGAACGATAGCCACTGGTCTGGATGGGCAAGCGTCCGCCCAGCAACTGGCTTTTCTCGCTGGATCGCACCTGCAAGTCATTGCCAAGATCCACCAGCACATCGAGTGTCAGCCCGAGCGCTTGCTCTGCCCGCACCTTCGGGGTCTGGCCCTTGATGCGCACGTCGGTCGAGAGCGTGGGCGCGTAGCTGCCGCCGAGGACCAGCAGTCCGCGGTTCACCATGACCTTGCCGGTGAGTGTCGCGCCCTGCTTGTCGAGCTGCAGGTCACCCGCCAGGTTGGTGTCCAGCTCCAGGTCCTTGCGCTCCACCAGTGCCAGGTTTTCGCCCTGGAAATGCAGTTTCAGGTCGGGGTGTTCTCCCACGCGTGCTCGGCCTTCCGCCTTGAGCAGACCTGCGCCATTTCTGATTTCGAATTTTTCCAGAATGATCTGTTCGCCCTCGAGGCGGGCGTGCAGGGTGCCGTTGCTGAAATTCGAGTTGCTGGATAGAAGCCTGATGCCGATGTCCTGACCCTGAATCCGGCCCGACACCCTGGGCTGCTTCCAGTTGCCCTGCGCCGCGATGTCGAGGTCGAGGCGGCCATTGACGTCGAGATCTTTCTGCAGCAACGGCCCCAGCCAGTCTAGCGACGTGACGTGCCCAGTCGCCTTCAGGGTCAGGGGAGATACTCCCGGGATCGTCCAGGCCTGCGCGTCGCGGGCGACCTGGGTGGCGAGCTGCAGATTGAGCGTGCTGCCGTTCTTCAAGCGCAGTTCCGCCTTCGCCTCGATGCGATTGTTTTTGGCGGTTGCTTCGACGGAGGCGTGGG
>WGNC01000023.1 GCA_016124745.1 Thiobacillus sp. | reverse complement strand
AGTTTTTTAATATAAGCATATGCTGTTCAAGCTGCGGTTCGCCGCGCTTTTTCAGATCAACAGGAGCGGTCCATGGCGGTAAGCACATATTCCGGGGCGGAGCAGTACAACTTTGATATTGTTAAGAAATTTTCCGTCATGGCCTTGGTCTGGGCGGTGGTCGGCATGTTCGTGGGGGTCTACATCGCTTCTGAACTGGCCTGGCCGTTCCTGAATTTCGACAGTCCCTACTTCTCCTTCGGACGCTTCCGTCCAGTCCATACCAGTGCGGTGATCTTTGGCTTCGGCGGTTCGGCCCTGTTCGCCACGTCCTACTATGTGGTGCAACGCACCTGCCAGACCCGCCTCATTTCGGACGGCATGGCCAGCTTCACGTTCTGGGGATGGCAGACCATCATCGTGCTGGCTGCGTTGTCTTATGTGATGGGCTATTCGCAAGGGCGTGAGTATGCCGAGATGGAGTGGCCGATCGACATCCTGATCGAAGTGGTGTGG
Source organism: Thiobacillus sp. (assembly GCA_016124745.1). Classification (GTDB taxonomy): domain Bacteria; phylum Pseudomonadota; class Gammaproteobacteria; order Burkholderiales; family Thiobacillaceae; genus Thiobacillus. Next base: position 48,139 of record WGNC01000023.1, on the reverse strand, counting down.
GTGACCTATCTGATCCTGTTCATCGGCACCATCATGCGCCGCAAGCAGCCGCACATCTATGTGGCCAACTGGTTCTATCTGGCCTTCATTCTGGCCACCGCGCTGCTGCATACCTTCAATAACCTGGCCATGCCGATCAACCTGTTCTCGATGAAATCCTACAGCCTGTTCTCGGGCACGCAGGACGCGATGACGCAGTGGTGGTACGGGCACAATGCGGTCGGCTTCTTCCTGACCGCCGCTTTCCTCGGCATGATGTATTACTTCGTACCCAAGCAGGCAGGCCGCCCGATCTATTCCTATCGCCTGTCGATCGTGCACTTCTGGGCGCTGGGCTTCATGTACATGTGGGTGGGCGCTCACCATCTGCACTGGACCGCGCTGCCGGACTGGACCTCCTCGCTGGCCGCCGCGTTTTCGATCCTGCTGCTGATGCCCTCGTGGGGCGGCATGATCAACGGCATCATGACCCTGTCCGGCGCCTGGGACAAGTTGCGCACCGACCCGATCATGCGCTTCATGATCGTCGCGCTGTCGTTCTACGGCATGTCGACTTTCGAGGGTCCGATGATGTCGCTCAAGGAAGTCAATGCGCTGTCGCACTACACCGACTGGACCGTGGGCCACGTGCACTCCGGCGCGCTGGGCTGGGTGGCGATGATTTCCTTCGGTTCGCTGTACCACATGATGCCCAAGCTGTGGGATACCAAGATCTACAGCCAGAAACTGGTCGAGTGGCACTTCTGGCTGGCCACCATCGGCATCGTGCTCTACATCGTCGCGATGTGGATTTCCGGCATCACCCAGGGCCTGATGTGGCGTGCGTTCGACGACTTCGGCAACCTGCAATACTCGTTCGTCGAATCCGTGGTGGCGATGATGCCCTTCTATGCGATGCGCGCCATCGGCGGCATGTTCTTCCTGACCGGGGCCGCGATGATGGCGATCAACATGTTCATGACCATCCGTCAGGGCAAGCGCGAGAGCGCCGAACTGGAAGCCAGGCTGGCCGCCAAGCTGGCCGCTGCATGAATCGGGGACGACAGACATGAACTTGAACTTCAAACACGAATGGATTGAAACCAACATCGGCCTGATGGCCGTGTTGACCATGCTGGCGATCAGCGTCGGCGGCCTGGTGGAAATCGCGCCCTTGTTCTTCATCGAAAAGACCATCGAAAAAGTCGAGGGGGTGCGTCCCTACACGCCGCTGGAACAGCGCGGGCGCGACATCTATATTCGCGAGGGCTGCTACACCTGTCATTCGCAGATGATCCGCCCGTTCCGCGACGAAAAGCTGCGCTACGGCCATTATTCGCTGGCGGCGGAATCGCAGTATGACCACCCCTTCCAGTGGGGTTCCAAGCGCACCGGTCCCGACCTGGCGCGTGTCGGCGGCAAGTATTCCAACGAATGGCAGGTGCAGCACCTCGCCGCACCGCGCTCGATGGTGCCCGAGTCGGTGATGCCGAATTACCCCTGGCTGCTGTCGACGCCGCTGGATATTTCCGATGCCGCCGACCGACTGAAGGCGCTGCGCAAGGTGGGTGTGCCGTATTCGCTGACGCAAACCGAATATGAAGACAATGTCACCCGGTTCGGCGAGACCGTCGCGCGGCAGTTGCATATTCCGGATGCGCAGAAGAACCTGGTCGAGCAGGCCAACTTCGGCAACTATGATGGCGACCGTTCCGGTATTTCCGAGATGGATGCCCTGGTGGCCTACCTGCAGGTGCTGGGGACCATGGTCGACTTCAGCAAATACGACGACGACGCGTTCGTCGACAACCGCTAATCGATCCGGGCGCAAGGTTTGCTGATGGAATGGCTGATGTGGTTCTCGAAGCCCGAAAACACCAAACCGCTGGCCCTGATCATTTTTTTCGTCACCTTTATCGGCATCGTGATCTACGTCTACGGTAGCAAAAGTCGGGGCAAGCAACTCGAGTCGTATCGCGACATACCGTTTCTCGACGAGCAGCCAGGCGATCAAGACGACACGAAGGACAAGCAATGAGCGAGCAAAAACTACAATCCCAAACCGTGCAAACCACCGGTCACGCCTGGGATGGCGACCTGCAGGAATTCAACAACCCGCTGCCGGTATGGTGGGTCTACACCTTTTATGCCACGGTGGTCTTCGCCATCGTGTACTGGACGATCTATCCGTCGTGGCCTTGGGGTAAAGGCTGGCTGGGTGGCTTGTCCGATATCACCTACGTCAACAGCGCAGGCGAAACCAAGACCCATAACTGGAACACCCGCGCGCTGCTGCTCGAAGACCTGAACCAGGCCGCGGTTGCCCAGAAGCCCTACTTCGACAAGGTATCGGGCATGTCCTACGCGCAAATCGCCAAGGACCCGGAGATGAGCGGCTTCATCCTGTCGTCGGGCAAGGCACTGTTCGCGGACAACTGCGCAGCGTGCCACCAGGCGGGCGGCCAGGGCGTGGTCGGCTTTTTCCCCAACCTGACCGACGACGACTGGCTGTACGGCGGATCCTACGACAATATCCATCAAACCTTGGTGGAGGGCCGCCGTGCCTACATGCCGGCGTTCAGCGAAGTGCTGGGCGGCGAGCAGATCGACCAGCTGGCGAACTATGTGGCCAAGCTGTCGAATATCGGCCATGACGCCGCCAAGGCTGCGGCGGGCGATGCGCTGTTCCATAGCGAAACTGCCGCCTGTTTCTACTGCCACGGCGGCGACGCCAAGGGCCGCAAGGAGATCGGCGCGCCCAATCTGACCGACAATATCTGGCTGTGGGCCAATGTGCCGACCGCTTCAGGTGAGGAAGGCAAGGTCGCGGCGATCCGTGGCGTCATCGCCAACGGCCTCAACAAAGGGGTGATGCCGGCCTGGGCGGGGCGCCTGACGCCCGAACAGATCAAGGTCTTGACGGTCTATGTCCATGAACTGGGCGGCGGGCAGTAAGGCCGCAGGCTGACGAGATGAGCAAAGCCCCCGTCCACGGGGGCTTTTGCATCCTATCGATGTTACCGGGCACACCATGCAGACAGGCTTAGAAGACCAGCTTGGTCTTTACCAGAAACGAATTCCCATCTTCACCCGTTCGGTGAAGGGGCGTTTTCGGCGCTTCAAGACATCGGTGCTGGTGCTGGCGTATGCGATCTACTTCCTGTTGCCCTGGCTGCCGTGGACACGTCTGGACGCCCCGGCCCAGGCGGTGTTGTTCGACGTTCCCGGCCGTCGCTTCCTGATTTTCGGGCTCACGATCTATCCGCAGGATGTCATCTGGCTGGCACTGCTGTTGTTCATCGCCGCCATCCTGCTGTTCTTCGTCACCGGCCTGGTCGGGCGTGCGTTCTGCGGCTATTTCTGCTTCCAGACCCTGTGGACCGATTTCTTCATCTGGATCGAGCACGAGATACAGGGCGAGCGCCCTGCGCGGGTTCGCCTCTATCGCCAGCCGTGGGACCGCGAGAAAATCCTGAAGATCGGCAGCACCCATGCCCTGTGGGTACTGGCGTCGTTCTGGACCGGCATCAGCTTTGTCGCCTATTTCACCTACGCGCCGCAGCTGCTGGCGGATTTCTTTAGCGGTCAGGCGGCCGCCGCGGCCTATTTCACCGTCGGCATCCTGACGCTGTCCACCTATGCCGCCGCCGGCCTGATGCGCGAGCAGATCTGCACCTATGTCTGTCCGTACGGTCGCTTCCAGAGCGTGATGTACGAACCCGAGACGCTGGCAGTGCATTACGACGCCAGGCGCGGGGAAAGGACGCTGGGGCGCGCCGTCGTGCGAGCCGGACGGGGCATCGTCAGCGAGCGGCGGCGCGTCGATACGCACTCAGGGGCGCCAGTGGCCGTCGAGCGCCGGCAAGCGCAGATGAGCGCCGGGCAGCGTGCGCTCGCCGAGCGGCATGAAAAAGGCTATGGCGATTGCGTCGACTGCGGTCTGTGCGTGCAGGTCTGCCCGGTCGGCATCGATATTCGCGACGGACTCCAGTACAAGTGCATCTCATGCGGGCTGTGCATCGATGCCTGCAATACCATCATGGATTCGTTCGGTTTTCCGCGTGGCCTGATTCGGTACGATTCGGAAGGCAACCTGGCGGCGTCCACCCCGGCGGCGCCCAAACTGCACTGGAAGCGTCTGAAAATCATCGGTTATGGGGTGGCGCTGATTCTGATGAGCGCCTATTTGATCTACAGCATTAGCACCCGCGGCAGTTTTGACCGCGCCGTCAACCAGATCCGCCAACCCCTGTATGTCGTGCTGTCGAATGGCGATATCCGCAACCGCTACCAGATCCGCATCACCAACAAGGGTGCGCAGGAGCAGACTTACGAGATCAGCGCGCGCGGCATCCCGGAGGCGGCGATCGATCTGGGCAATTTCCGTGAAATTGCCATCAAGCCCGGCCACAGTGGGCTGGTCCAGGCCAGCGTGCGACTGCCCCCGGAGTTGGCGATGCAGACGCGACGCTTTGAAATGGTGATCACGCCCCAAGGCAAGCCTGCGGAGGCACGCACTGAAACCGTTCGCTTCGACAGCCCGGGGCAGCGTCTATGAACACGATGACCACCCTGTTTGGCGGCTTGGGCGCAGTGCTGGTCCTGTTCGTGATCGGAGGGCTGTTCCGGGGATTGCCGCCCATCCTGCGTGCCTTGCTGGCGGGCGTCATCCCTCTGGTCGGGTACTTCATCCTCATCACGGGCCACTGGCCCGGGCTCGACGTGGCGGCCATCCATATCTCGGTATTCCTCGCGGCGGCGCTGGTCCTGTTTGCCATGACCCAGTTCAGGCGGCGCGGTGGCGAGCGCATGCACTGGGCGCCCAAGCTGCTGACCGGGTTTTTCATTGGTCTGGTTTTCGTCAACGCCGCCCTGCTGTATATCTCGACCCAGGGCCTGCCCGATCCCATCGCAAGCTGGTGGCTGGGCGGCGACGGTGGGACGGTTCACAGCGGGTTTTCCGGGGTGGTTCCGCACGGCCAGAATGCGGCCAAGGCCGTGTCGTCCGAACTGAGCGAGGCGCACCGCGAATCGCAGCTCGGCTGGCAGGTCGAGGTGAACGGTCTGGACGGCATGGGAGGCGCGCGCGCCATACAGGTTCGCGTCAAGGATCGCACCGGACTGCCGGTCGATCGTGTGTCGGCTGAACTGCGGCTGCAGCGGCCCGGCGCGGCCACACCCGCTCTGACCTTGCCTCTTGAGGCGGTTGGAGCAGGCGTCTATTCAGGTTTGCTGACCCTGCCAGGCACGGGCCGCTGGCTGGTCGAGTTGCGGCTGACGCAGGACGGTGTCCTGCATTATCACGGCATCCAGGAACTGGTCGAGCCATGAGCGGCATCCTGGGATATCTGTTTCTGCTGTCCGGCGTATTCGTGCTGCTGATCATCGTGGGCGTGTTCTGGTCGATCAAAAGCGGCCAGTTCGACGATCTGGAAGGCCCGGCCGAGCGCATCCTGATGGACGACGACGACCCCCTGCTGCCGACGCGGCGCTTGAGCGGCAAGGACGAATAAACTAAAATTAGCAAATCTTAATGGAGTACGCGCGATGAAACAGCTTCTGACTTTTCAGGGACTTCCCATGGTGGTGGTGGTCGCAATGATCCTGTGGGCATGGATCAGCCTCTTTTCCGTGCTGATCGGCTGGCTGTTCTGACCGGGTTCAACCTGCCCCAATGACAAAGCCCCGCATCGCGGGGCTTTGTCATTGGGGCTTTCAGTGCGAGTCAGGTCGGAATCACGTCACGCATTTTCTGCAGGGCGCGCGCTTCGATCTGGCGGATGCGCTCGGCCGACACGCCATATTCCGCGGCCAGCTCATGCAGCGTCGCCGCTTCGCCCTCGGTCAGCCAGCGCGCCTTGATGATGTGGCGGCTGCGCTCGTCCAGATTCTCCAGCGCAGTGACCAGGCCGGTGTGGCGCAGCTGTTCGGTCTGTTCACGCTCCAGCAACTGGGCAGGGTTCTCATCCGGGCTCGCCAGATAGGCCAGCGGGCTGTAGCTTTCCTCGCCGTCTTCGATGGTCGGATCGATGGAAACGTCATGGCCCGACAGCCGGGTTTCCATTTCCAGCACGTCCTTCCGGCTGACGTTGAGTTCGCGTGCCATGTTGTCGGCCTGCTCGTAGGTCAGCGCATTGAGCGACTGCTTCAGGCTGCGCAGGTTGAAGAACAGCTTGCGCTGTGCCTTGGTGGTCGCCACCTTGACCAGGCGCCAGTTCTTCAGCACGTATTCGTGGATTTCGGCACGGATCCAGTGCAAGGCGAAAGACACCAGGCGTACGCCGCGATCCGGATCGAAGCGCTTCACCGCCTTCATCAGGCCGACATTGCCTTCCTGGATGAGGTCCGCGTGCGGCAGGCCGTACCCCAAATAATGGCGGGCGACGCTGACCACCACGCGCAGATGCGACACCACCAGCATGCGAGCCGCATCGACATCTTCCTTGTCGTGCCAGGCACGCGCATACCGCTGCTCTTCCTCAAGGCTGAGCATGGAATACCGGTTCACGGTCTGGATATAGCTATCCAGGCTGTAAGCGGCAGGTACCGGCAAAGACATCGTTTCATTCATTGATCAACACTCCCTTCAATAATTATTTTAGCACTCTCGCTATCCGAGTGCTAAACGGGCCGAGGGTTCCCCAAACCTGAATTTGAACTGAAGGGCTGATCGCGAAAGAGGGGCATTTCGGTCAGTGCCAAGGATCTTGGGAAAATCGCAGCTCAGCTGCTGGTTGGCTCCAAGTGCCCCAATAGCAATCCTTCAGGTAGCATGTAAGTGAGACCACAAGGAAACCTAATGAAGCCTTCATATTGCGGACACGTCTTGCAGTCCGGGTTTTGAGGCATGAGGCGGCGCTCTTTCCTCCTTACTGCAGCACTATGGCCGTTATTTGGCCACGCGGCATCGCGCGACCTGATTTTCGTCGTTCACCCCTACGATACCCCCTCACGCATTTATACCCGCTTCCGCCCGCTGACGCTGTATCTGGGTGGCGTGCTGGGCCGTCCAGTCAAACTGGTCATCGCTTCTACCTACGACGAGCAGATCGCGATGATCGTCGATGGTCGAGCCGACTTCGCCTACCTCGGGCCTACACCCTATGTCCAGGCGCGCAACCGTGCGGCGATCCGCATTCTGGCCGGCGAGGCGGAAAACGGACAGGCTTTTTATCAGAGCGCGATCGTGACGCGTGTCGACAGCCCGATCAAAACGCTCGCCGACCTCAAGGGAAAGAGTGTGGCCTTCGGCGCCTCGATTTCGATGTCCAGCACGGTGGCACCGACTTTGATGTTGGCACAGGCGGGCGTGGAACTGGACGATCTGGCTGGCCATGCCCAGCTCGACCGCCACGAACGGGTCGCACTGGCGGTGCTGCACGGCGACTTCGATGCAGGCGGCCTGCGACTCGACATTGCCCGGGAATATCTGCCGCGTGGCTTGAAAATCCTGAATACTTCGTTGCCTCTGCCGCCACACCTCATCGCCTGTTCACCGCACTTTCCTGATTCCCTCGAAATCCGTGCCCGCCAAGCGCTGCTGGTCCCCGACGACAGCGGGCTGCGCGCATTCAAATCGCTGGGCGAGGCCATCAGTTTTGTCCCCATCGAGGATTCGCACTATCAGAGCGTGCGGCGCATGCTGCGTGAAATTGCCCGATGAAATCACGCTCGCTTACCTTCTGGCTCAGTGCCTACCTGGGAATGGCGGGGCTGGTTCTGTTTGTGCTGCTGGGCGCAGGCATGTGGCAGTCTCTGCGACATCTGGTCGGTGCGGCCGAGGCCGACAAGGCTAGGGCACTTGCCAATCAACTGGCGGCGGTGTCAGTCGATGCCGTGCTGATCCGCGACTATGGCGCGATCGAGCGCGCAGTGCAGGATCTGGTGAAAAGCCGCGGGTTGGCCTACGTTGAAATCCGTCGTGCCGATGGCGTAGTGATGGGGCAGGCAGGCGTTGCGTCGGCGGGAAACCCCGCCTTTTCCGCCACCATGTTCGCTGCCGGCGAGCCGCTGGGTGAGGTGGTCGCGCAATACGACAGTAAACCGATGTGGGATGCAGCATGGCGGCTGGCTGCCTGGGCAGCGGCGGCGATGGCCTTGTTCTCGCTGGTGGCGTTCATGGTGTTGCGGCAACTGCTGGCTGCTCGGCTGGTGGCCCCGGTTAAAGCGCTCATTGCCGGCGTGGCGCCCGGCGAAACCCGTCACGCTGTGCCTGCCGATGCACCCGCCGAAGTTCACGAACTCGCCCATGCGCTGACCGATCTGGAAACCCGCGTGCTGAGTCACATCACCGCGCTGGAGGAAGCCAACCAGGCGCACAATGATGCTTTGCGCCGTCTGTGTGCCGAGCAGCGGCTGGCCACGGTGGGGCAAATGGCTGGCGAGGTGGCTCACGAACTCAATACGCCGCTGGCCAACATCCTTGGTTACGCGCAACTGGCGCAATCGCAAACCACGGACGCGATGGTGCGTGAGTCGCTCGACACCATCGTGGCGCAGACACGCCGTGCCGGGCAGATTGTCGACGACATGCTCACTGTTGCACGCGCTCCCGCACTTACCAACCAGAGGGTCGATCTGGCCGAACTGGCGCGGGCATTTTCACGTCTGGTGGCACCGTTGGCACGGCGCCAGGGCGTTCGGATCGATGTCAGAGATGGCCCGGCATCATCGGCTTGGGCAGATGCGTCGCGTATCGAACAGATACTGTTCAATCTCGTCACCAACGCCACGCAAGCCGGCGCGCATCGTATTGAGCTCATCCCAGCGGTGGGTGCGCTCAGTGTCGTCGACGACGGCCCCGGCGTGCCACCGGAAATGCAGTCGAGTCTGTTCGAGGCATTTGTTACCAGCAAGCCGCCCGGCCAGGGCACCGGACTCGGGCTTGCGATCTGTCGTCGCCTCGCCGATGAAATGGGCGGCACGATCACGCTCGCCGAGAGTGCGCCGGGTCATACTCGCTTTCAACTCAGCCTGCCGACCACTACATGACTCCCACCCTGCTGATCGTCGAAGACGACTCCGCCCTGGCCAGGCTGGCGGCGCGAGTCGCCGAGGAAACCGGATTTGATGTCGTCGTACGTCACGATGGCGCCGCCGCTCGCAGCGCACTGGAAGTTGATGCCCCCGATGCCCTGCTCACCGATCTATGCCTGCCGGGGTGCGATGGGCTGGATTTGCTGAAAGCCTCGAAAGCACTCGATCCGCAGCGTCCGGTGTTGCTGATGACCGGTTACGCCACGCCGATGAATGCGATCGAGGCGTTTCGCCTCGGCGTGTCAGACATCCTGCTCAAGCCTTTCGATCTGGATACTGCCCGAGCTGCATTGGTGCGGCTCAAGACCGCGTTCGATCAGAAAGCGCGCCTACTGCAACTCACCGAACAAATTGCGCGTAGCCAGGGCGCGGCCTGTCTGTCGGTGAAGTCTCCCGCCATGCAGGGCGCGCTGGCGATCTCCACCCAGGTCGCTGCCAGCCCCCTGCCGGTGTTGCTCGAAGGCGAAACCGGGGTCGGCAAAGGCGTGCTGGCACGGCATATCCATGCCTTGTCGCCACGCGCCAACGGCCCTTTTTTCACGCTGCACTGCGGCGCGTTGCCGCAAACCCTGCTGGAATCGGAATTGTTCGGCTTTGAAAAAGGGGCGTTTTCCGGTGCCACCGCAAGGAAACCAGGGCTGCTCGAACTGGCCGCTGGCGGTACGCTGTTTCTCGATGAAATCAACAGCACCAGCCTCGACGCTCAAACCCGATTGCTGCAATTCATCCAGGACAAGCAAGTGTTCCGCATCGGCGGCGCCAAGCCCGTAAAAGTCGACGTGCGCCTGATCCTCGCCACCAACGAATCGCTCAAGGACGCTGTGCGTGAGGGGCGGTTTCGCGAAGATCTCTATTACCGCATCGCCGTATTTCCCATTACCGTCCCGCCGCTACGCGAACGGCGTGAAGACCTTGGCGACCTGGCCGTGTTTCTGTTGGCCAAGCATGCCGCCGACATGGGACGCACAGCCAAGCCGCTGACGCCCGAGGCACTCGGTCTGTTGAGCGCCCACACTTGGCCGGGCAACGTCCGCGAACTGGAAAACGCTCTGCAGCGCGCACTGGTGCTGGCACAAGGAGCATGCATCGCCGCCGCCGACCTGCCGCCAGAATTGCGCGATCGTTCAGATAGGCCCGCCTGCCCATGGGGCGAGAACGCTACCCTTGCCGAAGTCGAGGCGACCTGGATCGGGCGCGTGCTGGCGCGCTGTGACGGCAATCGCACCCAAGCCGCGAAAATCCTCGGCATCGATCCGTCCACACTATGGCGCAAACTGAAATAGTTACGGGGCAATACCCACACGATTTTGTGGTGTGAATCGTGTTGTTACTAAGCCATCATGAACCGCTGCGTCTCAAGCGCATGGCCTTGACCCCCAAATCCTGAATGCCTACCGGAATGAAAATGGTTGGCACTGATTGGGGGAGGTTTACACGCGTGCCTGCTCTTTAAATCCCGACGCCTGCCATTGCCCTTTGTCGACACTCGGGACACAACTCCATCAGGCGGGCCTGGTTACCCTGAAACATTGGATGCCCGGCCATCAGGGCACGGCTTCTTTCAATCTGTGACTTGGTGGCAAAGGGTTTGCCGCAGCCACAGCAGGCGAACATCTCGGCTTCCGCGACCACGCGAGGGGCTTGACGGGCCGACCTGGACGCCAGCAGGCGCGGCATCAGGGTGATTGCCTGCTCGGGACAGGCGTTGGCGCATATCCCGCATTGCACACAGCGTGCCTCGGTGAAGGTCAGTTGCGTGGGATTGTCCGGCAGGCTCAGCGCCGCGGCGGGACAGATTTGTACGCAGGCCGTGCATAAGGTACACAGAGCCGGATCGATACGAATCTCGCCAAGCGGGCCGGCAGGCAGGGGGATGCTGAGCGGTGGCGTTTCAACCAGCCCCAGCAGTGCATCGATGGCGGCGAACAGAAGCTGGCGCTTGTCGTCAGTGACCGGTAGTTCGGCGCATGGACGCGCGGATTCAAGTGGCTTTTGATGATCCAAACCAGTCTTGATGTCTTCGCCCCAGCTGATGATTTGTCGCAGCCCCATGCCTGCAAGGAGAGCCTGGGCGAGGGTGATCTGGGCTTGCAGGGCAACGCGCGTCTCATCCGGCAGTTTGCGCGCGACAATGGCAACCTCGTCCAGACCCATGGCCAGTGCGGCCAGCCAGAATTCCAGGCCAAGGCCTGCCATCTCGGCGACCGGGTAGGGGAGCCAGCCTTGTGGTGGTTCGGACTCGGTGGTCTCGTCAAAGATCCATAGTCCGACGGGCCAGCTTCCCGTCGCCTTCCATGCAGCAAGCATGGCCTGGAGGCGGGTCAGGCTGAAGCCGGCCTTGGGTTGGGTATAGCGAACGGCGCCGGACGGGCATACTAGGGCGCAGCTGCCACAACCCTGGCACAGGTTGGGCTCGATGCGTACCGAGTCCTTGGCGGAACTGATCGCCCCTGCCGCACACACTGACAGGCAGGCCGAACAGCCCTCCACCGATTGCCTGCGATGCGCGCACCTGTTCGCATCAAGCTCGAAATAGCGGGGTTTCTCATAACCGGACCGCACACGACCGGCTATTTCCAGCAGCACGCGCTTCAGTGCCGGAAAATCATCCGGCGACAAGGCGTAGTAACCCAGCGGGGGAACGGCAAGCCTGACCGAAGAGGGCGACGAGAAGTCCAGCACCCAGTCGAAATGGCCGTCCTCATTGAAAGAAAGCGGCGCCAGGCTCATCGGTTGCTGCAGGGTCGCCATGTGGGCGGTGAAGGCGCCCATCCAGCCGGAAAGCCCGGCGAGGCGGCCCGGCAATGCTCGCAGGCCACGCGGCAGACAGCTGGCATCAGGCAGGTCGGTACACAACAACGCTGGACGCAAACCTGCCACTCGATAGGCCTCCAGATGTTTGAGCAACAGTTCACTCGGACCGATGAGCAACACGGTATTTCCAGGCGCGTAGCGCACGGTCGCGGATGTGGGGGCAAACAAGGTATGGTCAATAGTGCTTGTTGAATTCAGTGCTGTTTCAGACATGTGGTTCATATTTCTCCATTGGCACCAGCGCGCATGATGTTTTCCATCTTGTCCCGGAGTTCCATGGCGCCCTTGGACAGTTCCGGCGTAATTCCCATCTGCTGGCTGTAGCCGGCCACCCAGTCCATGTTCCAGTCCAGCATCAGGACCCAGATGTTCTTGTCACCGTCCTCCATGACCACGATGCGGCAGGGCAAAAAGACGACGAATTCCGGGCTGATCTTCAGTAGTTCCCGGCCGACGGCGATGTCGCAGTAGCTGTGCACCTCGATGCGGGGCGCATCCTTGTCGTCCAGCACGGCCTGGAAATCCTTGTACATCAGGTTTTCGCCCACGTGCTTGAAATTGAGCTGATTGGCGCGCAGGTTCATGGATTCCACCACTTCGTCGAAACTGATGCCCGGCTTGACCTTGATCTTGTGGGCCATCCAGTTCATCGCATCCGGCATGGACATGCGGAACATGTTGTTCATGATGGGCATCATCATCTGCATCATCTGCCGCTTGGTCTCCGTGGGGATGGGCGGACGCATGGTGTAGGGCCTGCGTGGACCCGCGGGCTGGGGCGACCCGATGAAGGGAATGGGCATTCCGGCGAAGGGCAAGGTCGTCGGCATGGGGGAGACCGGCACCATTTGCAGGTAGGGGTTGACCGTGCCCGGCCCCACAGGACTATAGGGTACCGCTGTGACGTATTGTGCGTCAGCCGGCAGAGACAGCAAGCCCGCCAGAATGAGGGCGGGAAGTCTGATAAGAGTTGACTGCATGAAATCTCCCGAAGGGTTTCTTTATTGTTCAGCGCAACTGCTGTGTGATGTCGGACAACTCTCGTTCAGTCTGATCGAGTCCAGCCTTTAGCAATTCCGCAAGGGCGGCGAACAGGGGTTCACGCGTTTGCTGGACGATGGCTTCTGCCCAACACGGCGCCCAGGCGGCAAGATGGCTGGCCAGAAAATCCTGTTGCTGGGTCAGGCGCTGTCGAGCCGCGGTCGTCTCTTCCGCCTGCCACGCCTCGGCTTCGCGCAGGGCCAACATGGCCATGAATTTGAGTTCCGCGCTGATGTGATCCTGCGGGCCCGCCTCGGGAGCGATATCCGCAAAGCCTGCGCGGGCGTAGGCGTCGATGACCGCCACGGTGCTTTCGCCGATCAGTCGGTCCTCGCGCCAGACCGATTCGAACGGCGGCGGTGGCCCCAGTCCTTCCTGGACGCCGCTAAGCAGGCGGGTGAACTCGACACCGAGCGGGTCCAGCGATATTTGATCTGTACGCGGCGCGGCATTGGATACAGCCCGCCAGGCGGCATCCAGGGCATCCGCCGGTTCAGGCTGGGACGCGGCGCCAGCCTGCGGGATACTGCCCAGCTTTTCTTGGTCGGGGGGGGAGATGAACCACTCGGACAACCACCAAAAAAAACGGCTGCGATCTTCCGCAGCGGCAGAAAAGTCGTTCTGGGTCATGCTCAATCTCTTTGAATGGGACATGGCGTAACTGCCAAAAAAATCTTGCAGGGTGGAGGAACCAAAGCACGATCAACCGATGACTGCATGCCCGCATCGATTGTGCGTAGCGCCGGCAGACACAACCAAAAACACGGTTGCATGCTTACATGGCAACTGCAAATCGGGTGGGATGTGGCTCGGCAATTCGGGTTGCTGTTCGAGATCACCAGCCAAGTGGTGGTCTCGAGTATTCACTTTACTTAGGGTTGTAGAAGACCGTAGAGACACTGCCACCGGAGTGACAACCGATGCAGAAATGCCGTTGTACCGGTCTCACCTTTTCACCGTCCACCATCCGCGGAAACTCGAACTTGCGCAGATAGAGATAGCTGTCGGGATAGTAATCGGTGGAGTGGCATCCGCCGCACCTGATGTCGAGTACGGGCTCGTCGTTTATCCCCAGCACCGAAGCATGCACCCTGTGGAAGCGTCCATTTTCCGGATTAAGGGAATATTCCTTGCCGACATTGATGGTACCGGAGCGGATCGCCGCAGCAGTCTGGCGAAGATTCATTGGCGTGTCTTGCCGTATAAAGATCGGCGCGACGGCTTCTGTAGAGGACACTGCGGTTTTACCCTGATTGGCTGGTTTGTCAGCCGGCCAGGTAGAGCCCGAAAAAATAGCGAGAGAGCCCATGAGGCTGATAAGAAGCAGCTTTTTCATCTCAGTAATCTCCACCGTTGAGGACGTAATAGACCTGGGGCTGGGTGCCGAACTCCCTCTTGAGCTGGGTGGCCTTTTTCCTTGCGATATACTCCGAAACCACGCTGGTTGGATCGTCGATATCTCCGAAGATGCGTGCATTCACAGGGCACACTAGGTCGCAGGTGGGCGTGAATTCCGGCGTTTTTCCGATCTCGTTCACCTTGCCGGCGGCGACGGCTTTTTCCAGCTTGTGCCAGCAGAAGGTGCATTTCTCAGCAGTCTTGGCCTTCTTGCGGTGCAGGGGCGAGAGATTCGTCATTTGCTCGTAAGGGGTCTTTTCCTGCCCTGGGTAGAGTTGTTCCACCTTCGCGCCGTTAAGTTGCGGTACGCCGTAGGGACAGGTGAGAAAGCAGTAACCGCAGCCGATGCACTTCTCGTAGTCGATCAGCACCACGCCGAACTCGTTCTTGCTGATGGCATGAACACCAATTTGGTCGCAGGCGGCCTTACAGGACGGGTGCTCGCAGTGCATGCAGTTCATGGTGACGAAGTTGCGGGCGACGTTGGGGTAGTTGCCGCTTTCGTACTCGATCATCACGTTCCATGGAGATTCTGGCGTGAAGTGGTTCTCCACCGCGCAGGCCGCTACGCAGGAACGGCAGCCGAAGCAGCGTTCAGTGTCGATGACGCGAACAAATTTTGCCATGGTGTCTTCTCCTTAAGCCTTGTAAAGCTTGCACTTGGTGTCATTGAACGAGTTCATGCCGCAGATGCGGTCCGGATGCAGTTCCAATGCCTGGTTGATCCAGGTGCCTTTCTTGGCGTAATCCGGAAACCCCGTGCTCCACTGGCCGTAATGGTAGGACACGGCGATAGTGTCGGGGCGGATGCCCTGGGTCAGCTTGACCTTGCCTTTCGCCTTGCCCACCCGCGTTTCCACCACCACTATGTCGCCGTCCTTGATGCCCATCTGCTTGCCGGTTGCGGCATTGACAGCGATGGTGTTCTCTGATGCGTCGTTGCCAAGGGCGAAATTGAGGATCGGGTTCTCAGCTGTGTTTCCGGCCTGATTGCGATACATGCGCTTGTGGGTGATGAGATAAAGCGGGAAATCCTTGGCCTCGCGGTGCGGGGTCGGGAAGGCATGATCCTTGGTCGGGATTGGTGTATAGGCCACCTTGTACTGATCCAGGCTGAGGTTGGTGATGCCATTGTCATTCACCGTTTTAACGACCGTTTCATAGGAGCCCAACAACTGGTCGGCGTAGAGCTTGATGCGCGCCTTGCCCGGCCCTTTGCACTCGACCTCGACGCCGTGGTGGTAGCGATCATGGGCGGAAATGGTCTTGCCGACGAAGGCATTCTCCACGGCGACGCTGAATGGCTTCTTGACCTTGTCGGCCCATAGCACTTCGACCATCTCGCGCGAGGTATAGTCGCGGCCCTTCTGGAAGGTGGTTTCCTTCAGGCCCCACTTCTTGTTCAACTCATCCACATAGGCATCGCGTAGCCCCAGCCGCTTGGACAGTTCCCACAGAATGGTCATGGCGTCATAGGGTATGTTATAGGCATTGACCACCTGCTGGCGGATGGCGCTGTGCTTGGTGCTGGGCGTGGAACGGGTGGGCGAGAAGTGCCAGGCTTCCAGATAGGTCAGGTCCGGCAGCACCAGGTCGGAGAACTGGCAGGTCTCGGTGAGGACGATATCGATCGTCACGTTGAAGGTCTTCTTCATGCCGTCCTGCTGCTTGATGGCATCGGAGGTGGAGAAGGGACGGTTGGTGGCGAAGAAGATCTGCATCTCCGGCTGATAGCCCAGACCATAGGCCTTGGGGTCGTTCACCGTGTACTGCACCTGCTGGCAGACCTCGTGGGTAGCGTGTGGGTAATACACGCTTTTGGCCAGGTCAACGCGTTTGGGCGGGTACTCGCACTTGGATGGATCCAGGAATTCCGGGTGGCCCATGGGGTGGTTGAGCAATAGCCCGCCGGCGGCATCCATGTTGCCGATCAGCATGTTGAGGATCAGGTTGGCACGGTTGTTCTGCACCCCGTATTCCTTGGCCGAGAGGCCGCGGAAGGTGTAGGACGCTACCGGCCGGTAGCGCGTTTTGTGGCCCTCGATCACCAGGTTGGCGCCGATCAGGGCGGCCTCTGCGATCTCCTTGGTCAGGCTCCTGGTGCGTGCGGCGGGTACGCCGGAAACCTCCTCGGCGTATTCCGGGGTGATGTCCTTCATGCTGTCAACCAGCACCTGGAAGCCGGTGCGGTAGGTCTTGCCGTTCACCTCGTAACTACCCTTGAGGGCGGCTTTGGCGGCGGCATCATCGTAGGTTTTGGCGGATTTGCTGGATTCGTCCCATACCTGCGGCTTGCCGTCCTTGTCCTTGAGCAGCTTGCCGTCCCCGCCCACCAATTGAGTGGCGTTGGTGTAGGTAGTGAGGAATTCGGTGTCGATGGTGCCGGCGTCGATCAACAATTTGCACAAGGCCAGGATGAACACCACATCCTTGCCGGGACGGATGGGTATCCACTCGTCTGCCTTGGCAGCGGCATGGGAAAAGCGCGGCTCGATGACGATCATCTTCATGCCGCGTTCCTTGCCTTCGATGATGGCGTGATCCAGCCAGCGCGACCACTGCTCGCCCTCGAACGGATTGCTGCCGAAACTCAAGTACAGATTGGTGTACTCCAGATCGGGCAGGTGGCCGTGCCCGCCCCAAGTCAACTCGTCGGCGACGTGGCGTGCGGCTTCGCAGGTGGTGGTGCGGTGCACCAGGTTGGGGGTGCCGAAGGCGGCGACGAAGGCCTTGGGGAACTGGTCGCCGATGGTGTATTTACCGTGGCCGTGGTGCCAAACCAGCTTCGACGGGTTGTCGGCCTTGATCTTGGCCAACTTGCCGGTAAGAGTCTCGAATGCCTCATCCCAGGAGATTTCCACCCACTTCGGGTCTTCGTTCATGCCCTTTTTGGGATTGGTGCGCTTCAAGGGCTTCTTGATCCGATAGGGGTTGTAGGTGTTGAACAGGCCAGAAACACCCTTCGGGCAGATGCCCCAGTTGTAATAGGCAGCGCGAGCCTTGTCCGGGTAGATGGCGCGGATCACACCGTCGGATACGCGGGCCTCGATACCGCAGAAGTTGACACAATGGACGCAGGTGGACTTGATCACCTGATCGCCCAAGGCCGATTTAGTCGTGGCGGCCGCCTCCGCCATGTTGGCGGCGCGGGCAATGGTGGGCAAACCGAAGCCGATACCGGCGGCACCGGCGACGGTACCCATGCCCTGAATAAAACTCCTCCGTGTCATTTTCATCGTATGCACTCCTTATGTCGTCAGAGACAAAACCCATCCGCCACCCCTGGAGGAACGAGGCGGATGGCAACCCGGGATTTACGCGAACGCGTCCGCCATAATGTTTCTCAGCCAGCCCTCGGCGTATCTCGCTTCCAGTTTGCGCTGGACGGCAAGAGCCGGCGTTTCGATCGGGGAAATTCCCCCGGCATCCTTCACATACACGAGCTTGCCCGCTTCGGCCCGATAGATGTGCACCACCGAGAACCCCCAATCCGGGGCGGCGATGCTGTAGCAGGTGTTGACGAAGAAGGGTTCGGGCGCGGGTTGGCCATTCAGCTTGGCGATGATCGCACCGGCGGCCACCTTGGCCTGGGTCGAAGCCATATGGGCCGACTTCGGCGCCGCATACACCGGCAGTTCGCCATGTACGCAGGAGTCGCCGACCACCCAGATATCCTTGTGCACCGCCGACTCCATGGTCAGCATGTCGACCGAGCACCAGCCCTTGTCGTTGGTGAGGCCGGTAGCCCCGGCGATCGCGCCGGCGTGGTGCGGCGGAATCACGTTCAGCACATCGGCCTTGTGCTCGCCGAAGGTGGTATAGGCCGTCTTGGTCTTGGGATCGATCCTGACCACATTGCCGTCGTTGGCACCGGATACCCACTTGATCGTGTCGGGGTAGTGCATCTTCCAGGCCTGCTCGAACAAGCCCTTCTTGGAGAAGGAATCGTTGGCATCGAGGATCACCACCTTGGACTTGGTCTTGCCATGTTCCTTGAGATAGGACGCCACCTGGGATGCACGCTCGTACGGTCCGGGCGGGCAACGGAACGGGCCTTTCGGCACGGTAATGATGAAGGTGCCGCCATCGGGCATGGCCTCAAGCTGCTTCTTGAGCACCAGAGTCTGCGGCCCCGCCTTGTAGGCGTGGGGCAGATCGGTCTCGGCGAGTTCTTTGGTGTAGCCTTGCACGCCCGCATAGTTGAAGCTGATGCCGGGTGACACTACCAGCGCATCGTAGGACAGTGACTTGCCGCCTTTCAGGGCCACGGTCTTCTTGGCCGGGTCGATCGCGGTCACCTCGTCAATCACGACATTGATGCCGCGCTTGCTGAGACCGCCGTAGCCAATCTCCAGGTCCTTGATATTGCCGTACCCCGAGATCACTTCATTGGACAGCGGACAGGACGTGTAGGTCTTGTTCTTCTCGACCAAGGTGACATCGAGCGTGGGCGACATCATTTTCAGATAACGGGCGGCAGTCGCACCGCCATAGCCCCCACCCACCACGACCACGCGCGCCTTGGAGGCGGCATGCGCACTGGGGATGGTCAGCACTGCGGCGGGATAGGCAGCGGCAATGGCCTTGATAAAATCACGACGGGTAAATTGGCTCATGCTGGTCTCCCTTATTTATTCTGACTGGCGTAAAACTCGGCGACGGCCTTGACTTCTTCCTCGCTCAATTTCTGTGCTGCCTTGCGCATCTGCCTGTTGGGCATCGCCACGGCGTCGTCGCGATATTTCAGCGCTTCCAGTTCGAGGTATTCGGCCCATTGGCCGTTCAGGTTCGGCGTCTCGCCATCACCCGCATTGCCGGTTTCACCATGACAGCCCGCGCAGCGCGCGGTCACCTTCTTGCCGAGGGCCACCAGCTTGGGATCGGTCTTTTGTGCTGCCGGCACCCAGGGTTTTTTGGAAAAATAAACTGCCAGATCAGCGATCTGTTCGTCCGAATAGCCCTTGACCAGGCGCCCCATGGTGGCGGAATAGCGCGTTCCGGCTTTCCATTCCAGCAGGATGTTCTTGAGGTAGGACTCGGGCAGCCCACCGATGGAAGGCATGCTCGGCCCGACCGACACGCCATCGACACCATGGCAGTTGTTGCAGGTGATGGCCAGAGCCTCTGTCTTGTCCTCGGCCTGGGCCGAACCCAGCAAGCCCGCCATCAGGCTGGCAGCCAGTAACCCTCTTTGAAATGCGCCCATTTTTGTGACTCCCTCATCAGCGTTATAAAAGATAGCCGGGTATGAAAGTGCTGCTGACGAGATAATAGGGAACCAGGCAAGTCGTGAAACAAAAAATCGTGTTTGGGTTTTGATTTGAATCAATATGCCTGATTGATTTTCTATGGTATTGCGGGGGTGACGGGACAGTCGGACAGCCGGACGGACAACAGCCGTTCGCTGTCAAGCACCCGGATCAGGCGCCCCTGGACATCGATAACGCTCATGTCCTTCAGCTGGTGCAGCACGCGGGACAATGTCTCATGTGTAAGGCTCAGCTTGTCGGCGATTTCACGCTTGGTGGTGGGGAGCAGGATTTCGTAATCGAGCGTCTCTTCGTCTGGCCGATGTTGAAGCAGATAACACGTCACGCGCTGCAGGCTTGAACGGGGGGCGCAGTTCTCCATGTCCCGCAACAGGCTCAGTTTGTGCTCAGTGGCCCGATTCAGCAGGCGGGTGGCAAGCGTGCAATTCTGCTGCGTCTCCCGCAGCAGCACGTTCCGCTCCACGATCAGCAGATAGCTGTCCTTGATGGCTTGTGCCTTGGCAAGATGGTGTTCACCCAACCAGGCGGCGGCCACACCGAAGCTGTCACCGTTGCCTGCAATCTGAAGGGTCTTGAATGCCTTGCCGGCCAGGGGCAGAAAGATCCTGATCCTTCCCGAGACCACGACGTGCAGACTATCTGCCGGGTCGCCTTTTTGAAAAACAATCTCATTGCGTGCAATGCGAATCTCTTTCGCGCCTGCAGCGAGTCGCCCCAGGGTTTCGCTGGGAAGGCTTTCGAACAAGCCGATGCGATTAAGCAGTTCCGCTAACTGCAGCCGGGGCAAGAAAACATTATTCACAGGGACAGGAATGGATCGCGTTGTTCGTCAATCTTTAAATTAAGCATAACTCGTGCCACATATATAACATCATGTATTTAAAGTACAAAAAATCATAACCCGATTTTTTGGCCGGTAGTCCGTTCCCTGTCGGTAACGGCATGAATTCTGTTCTGCTCTATTCAAACAATACGTTTCGATTGGGTAACGGAACTGGCTTGAATCGGAATTCAAGCGTTACACTCTGGTAACGAATCAAGAAGAAGAGGAATGCGAGCATGCATAGACGCCTTTTTCTACACCATCTGGGGGCGGGCTTGGCAATGACCTCGTTGCCGAACGGACATGTGCTGGCAAGCGAGGACAGGCCTCTGCGCATTGGCATGAGCCCGGTCTTTCTGCATGACAGTCACGGCCTGATGGGCGAATGGAAGGCCTACCTGTCAAAGCGGCTGAAGCGTCAGGTGATTTTCGTATTGCGCGACAGTTACGGCGAAACGATGGATCTCATCAAACAGCATCGCCTGGATGCGGCCTGGCTGTGTGATTATCCCTATATCCTGATGAAAGCTTATGTGATTCCGCTGGCTACGCCGCTTTATGGCGGGCGACCTTATTACCGTTCCTACCTCATCGTTTCCAGCCAGCGCAAGGGAGTGCATTCGATCGCCGACCTGGAAGGCAAAGTGTTCGCATACGCCGACCCCTATTCCAACACCAGCTACCTGGCACCGCGCCATGCGTTGAAACAACTCGGGAATAACCCGGACACCTTCTTCCGCAAGACTTTCTTCACCTGGTCGCATCGCAAGGCTATCGAGGCGGTTGCCAAGCATTTGGCCGATGGCGCGGCAGTGGACAGCTATGTCTGGGAATCGCTGGCTCGGGTTGAGCCTGAGTTCACCGCCCGAACCCGCATTGTCAGCCGCTCCGAGGAATTCGGTTTCCCTCCATTCGTGGTTGATCGTGAACTGCCGGGGGGAACGGCCCGCGACCTGCGTCATGTCTTGATGGGCATGGAAAGGGATGACGAGGGGCGGGCGATTCTGGACAAGTTGAATCTGACAAGCTTCAGCCAGGCGCGGCCGGAATTCTATGAAAGCGTGGAGGATATGGTGCGCCAGGCGGGCGGGTGACGGAATGAGTATTTTCGACCTCAGCCTGCGTTTCAAAATCCCGCTGCTGGGAAGCATCATCATTATTGCCACCGCCCTCGGCCTGTCCCTGTCCTACATGGTTCAGGCCCGTACCGACCTTAAACGCGACATGCTGGAAAACTCCGAAGGCCTGGGCCGTGTCCTTGCCCACACCCTGCAATCCCCGCTGCTGCATGATGATGTATGGCGAGGATTCGAGATCGTCAACACCCTCCATGGCGACGAGGCGAGTCGCGGAAGTTTCCAGGTCGAGGGGCTGATCGTGCTCAACGAAATGCATGAGGTCTTCGTCTCCAGTCACCCGGATGCGTATCCGCTGCTCATCCCGCTGGGTCGGCTGGGCAACGCTTTCCGAACATTGAGTACGCATCTGGATTCGATTCCACTGGGCCAGACCCTGACGCTTGAGACCGACGACAAGATTCTGCAAGTGGTGCCACTGGTCGCCGACGATGTTGTCCTGGGGCACCTGATCCTTGTTCATCCGGCGGAATTCTTCTGGCCACGCTTCAAGACCCTGGCCGGGAATACCGCCATCATCACCGGCCTTGCCCTGGCGTTTCTGTTGCCAGTCAACTGGTACTGGGGACAACGCATGGCGCGCCCCCTGGTCCTGCTTTCCCGGCGCATGGATGATCTCGGACGTACGCTGCCCGAGCCGCTGCCGCACACAATCTACCCGTACGGCGACGAGTTGGGGTGCCTGTTCGATGCCTACGACCGTATGCTGGAAGAACGCGAAGTCAAAACTGCCATGGAGCGTGAAATCGTGAAGGAGGGGCGCCTTGCCGCACTGGGCCGACTTTCAGCTGGCATCGCGCACGAGATCAACAATCCTTTGGGCGGCCTGATGACTGCCGTGGATACCCTGAAGCAATACGGCGAACATGATACGGTTTCGCGTCGTGTGCTTCCCCTGCTTGAGCGCGGCCTCGTCCAGATCAAGGACATCGTGGCCGCGCTGCTGGTAGAGGCCAAGGGGGCGTCCCGCAAGCTTACCTGGCAGGACGTGGAGGACGCGCATACCCTGCTTGCCGAAGAAGCCAGAAAACGCAGGGTGGCGTGGCAATGGGACAACCGCCTGCAGGGCGAACTGGACCTGCCCGCCACGCCAGTGCGACAGGTACTCATCAATATGCTGCTGAATGCTGTCCAGGCCGCCGGTCCGGAAGGGCGGGTCGAGGCGCACATACAAGCGACAGATGCGGAATTGAGCATCGAGGTGGGTAACGGTGGCGACACCATTCCGCCCGAACAGATGGACAGCCTGTTCGAACCCTTTGCCAGCCGGAAGGAAACAGGTCACGGACTGGGGCTGTGGATCAGCTATCAGATCGTGACGCAACTGTCGGGCCACATCGGGGTGGAAAGCCGCGACGGCTGGACCCGTTTCAGCGTGGCCTTGCCCATGGAGAACGAGACGTGCACGACTGCCGCATCTGCCTGATCGAAGACGACGAAATCATGGGCGGGGCGCTCGCGCTACGCCTGGAACTGGACGGCTATGCCTGCGACTGGCACAAGAGTGGCCGTTCCGCGCTGGCCGACCTGAAATCCGGGCGTCACGACCTGGTGATCAGCGACATCCGGCTACCCGATCTTTCGGGCGAGGCCGTTTACACATCGCTGCTGGAACAGGGGCAGGGGATACCACCCTTCATCTTCATGACCGGCCACGCCACCGTGGACCAGGCGGTTCGCCTGATGAAACGGGGCGCAGTGGACTACCTCACCAAACCTTTCGAACCCGAGGTGTTGCTGGCCAAACTGCGTGAACTGTCTGCATGCCGTGAGGGCGGGGCCGCCGTGAGTCGCCTCGGCATATCGCCCAGCATGCGGGCGATGGAAGACCTGCTCGCACGTCTCGCGCCGCACGATGCGTCGGTATTGATCATGGGCGAATCGGGTGTCGGCAAGGAAGTCGTGGCTCGTTGGCTGCATGGCCTGCGTCATGACGGAACGGATCGGCCGTTTGTGGCGCTGAATTGCGGCGCACTGCCGGAATCCCTGATGGAGGCGGAACTGTTCGGCTACGAGAAAGGCGCCTACACCGGCGCGCTCAAGGCTCGGCGCGGCCTGCTGGAACAGGCCGAAGGGGGCACCCTGTTTCTCGACGAGATCGGCGACATGCCACTTGCCATGCAGGTCAAGCTTTTACGGGCATTGCAGGAACGCCGTATCCGGAGGCTGGGTTCCGAGACGGATATCGCAGTGAATTTTCGCCTGATCGCAGCCACCCACCAGGACCTCAAGACTCGGATCGAGCAGGGGGCCTTTCGGGAAGACCTGTATTACCGTATTCACGTCATCCAGGTGCGGATACCGCCCTTGCGTGAACGGCGCGAGGATATCCTGTGGCTGGCGCGACGCTTCATGGTCGAATCAGCCGTGGCCGTGGCCGCCGGCGCCGAGGGACGGCCGCTGTTGCTCAGCCCCGCTGCGGAGAGGGCGCTGCTGGATTACGCGTGGCCAGGTAATGTTCGTGAACTGAAGCATGTCATCGAGCGTGCCTGCCTCCTGACTCAGGGCCCGATGCTCAGCGCTGAGCTTCTTTTTGGTAAAGCCTCCAAACAACCTAAATCGACGCTTGAAGCGCCACTCGGCGATTGGCTGTCAAGCCAGGAGCGGGCTTATATCCTGCAGGCACTGGCAACTCAGGA
Organism: Thiobacillus sp.; assembly: GCA_016124745.1. Taxonomy (GTDB): domain Bacteria; phylum Pseudomonadota; class Gammaproteobacteria; order Burkholderiales; family Thiobacillaceae; genus Thiobacillus. The sequence goes on along the minus strand of WGNC01000023.1, from coordinate 24,003 downwards.
CTGGCGCGTTCAGGATACGGCCAAACTCCTGGGCATCAGCCGCAAGAACCTGTGGGAGAAAATGAAACGGCTGGATATCCGAAGGAAAGGAGAAGAACCGTCCTAGCGCTGGGCATGAGCAATTGCCGTTTTGCATTTGACCGGGTCTTGTTACGTCCTCGAACGTTTATCTTTGCGGCGTCCGGCGGCATTCAACGTCGCACACGTCTATAAACTTGTTTTTCTGTCAGGGAAATGGTTTTGCATTTTGCGGCATCCATTGCAGTCTGCATGGCTTTCATCCGTCACGCCTTCTGCGGTATCCCTATTAATTCAACATGTTATCGTCACATCTCTGGTTGGCACGCTCCCTGCTGTACTGAACTCAGCTTCGGCTGAATTCACTCAACATGAGGAGACACCAATGAAATACAAAGCAATGAGCCTTGGCGTCGCGCTTGCGCTGGCTGTCCCGCTAGCCTGGGGCGAGGCGAGTGTCGAGGAGTACCGGGCAGCATTGGCGGACAAGGATGCCAATCCCGGGCTTCTGACCATCGACAAGGGGGAAATCCTGTTCAAGGAAAAACGCGGCCCTAAGAATGCCAGTCTGGAAAAGTGCGATTTCGGCCTGGGCGCCGGAAAGATCAAAGGTGCCTATGCCCAGATGCCGCGCTACTTCAAGGACACCAATCGCGTTCAGGATGTGGAATCCCGCCTGGTGACCTGCATGGTCAAGCTTCAGGGTTTCACTGAGGCAGAGGTCAAAACCCACGTTTTTGCCGACCAGCGCAGCAACGAGGGCAATACGGATCTCGAAGCGCTCACCGCGTATGTGGCGTATCAATCCAATGGGATGGAAATCAACCCCCCGCTCAAGCATCCAATGGAAAAGGAAACGCTAAGTCTGGGTGAGGCACTGTTCTGGCGTCGTACCGGCCCCATGGATTTTGCCTGCTCCACCTGCCATGCCGAAGACGGCAAGCGCATCCGGCTCCAGCCGCTGCTGAATGTGCTGAACAAGAAGGACATCCAGGCCACCATGGGCGCGTGGCCGACCTACCGCGTCTCTCATGGCGTGGTGCGTACCATGGAGCACCGCATGTGGGATTGCAATTGGCAGATGCGGACCCCGGATATCGACTATGGTTCGCCGGCCGCCGTGGCGCTGATTGCCTATCTCACACACCAGGCCAGCGGCGGCGTCTATGACCTGCCTGGCATGAAACGCTAAGAGGAGCGGAACAATGAACATCAAATTGATCATCGCTGCCATGCTGGCGGCTACCAGCATGGCAGCTCACGCTGGCAAGGACATGCAAGCGCTGATGGACAAGGCCATTGCCGAGAGTTTCAAGCCGGGCGAAGGTCAGGATCTGTCGCGGCTCAAGCAGGATGAGACGCAAATGCTGTGCAGTACGTCTCGCAATAGCCCTTCACCCAAGGATGCCGAAGCCTTGATGACACGCGAGAAAGCCACAATCCAGTATCCGGCCGATGGCAAGCTGATGGGCGACTGGAAACAAGGTGAGAAGCTCGTCAAAAGTGGATTCGGCATGCGAATCGGCAGCATCGAGCCCGACCCGCCCGCCAAGCAGAAGGGCGGCAACGGCGGCAACTGCTATGCTTGTCACGCGGTTGACCCCAAAGAAGTGGCTGCAGGCAATATGGGACCTTCGCTCACAGGCTATGGCAAGCTGCGTGGACAGGGCGAGGACATCGCCAAGTACACCTACGAAAAGCTTTATAACGCCCAAGCTTTCGTGGCTTGTTCCAATATGCCGCGTCTGGGGCATAACGGGATTCTGAAGCCGGCGCAAATCGCCGATATCACGGCCTATCTGCTGTCGTCGGAATCGCCGGTCAACAAGTAAGTCTCCTCCAGACACGCAGGGTGCAAACTCTGCGATCTGTTTGCCGCCCTGTGGGGCGGTTTTTTCTTGTAATCGCGCATCACAGTTATGAATCGCCCCCTGAATCGCCCGGGTTTTCCTAGATACGTTCGATCCTTCGCAAATCAGGTCGTTTTTGTATACATGGCGTGGAGAAATGGCGAATGTAACAGGGTCTCAAGCTTCAACGACCTTGGGATGACAATGGGTTTCCATAGGGCGGAACTGATGTTTACGGCATTATCAACGCTGTCTGAGCATAGGAACAGAATTCAATGTGCTTTGCTTACGGCGATTGGATGATCTTGCAAAAAATTGGCACGGCTTTAGCCTGCATGAATGCTGAGCTATCGTTTATGACTTTAATAGTCGAGAGCATGAAATCAACGGGATGCCTCGACCTGGCGGAGCGCACGCGTCACCGATATCCAGGCGCCGAGCCAGCCGAACAGGGTGGTCAGGCCCAGTACGGCTGCGACCTCGATGGCCGTGGGGGGCAGGAGACTGAAAATCGATCCGTACAAACTGGCCAGATGGGCGACCGGTTTATGCAGCATCCAGCCCGCCAGCGCCAGCACAGCGCCCGCGGCCAGGCCGCCCAGCAAGCCCTGAACGGCACCCAGATAGAGGAAAGGCCGCCGGATATAGCGGTCCGTTGCGCCGATCAGGCGGCTGACGAGGATTTCGTCGCGACGGCTCAATACCTGTGCACGGATGGCGTTGCCCGAAATGGCCAGCAGGGCGATTGCGAACAGGCCTGACAGCAGCCAGACGCTGGTGCGCCCGATGGCCAGCGCGGCCTGCAGGCGCTCCGCCCACTGGCTGTCGACGTGGGTCTCGGCCACCCCCGGCAGACCGGCCAGATCGTCCGACAGCTTGGCCAGGTCTTCGCGTGAGCTGGCTTTTGGCCGCACGATCCAGGCGTCAGGCAGCGGGTTCTCTGTCAGCCCGGCGGTAATGTCAGACAGGTCCTGCGCCATGCTGAGCGCGGCGAGGGCTTCCTCCTTGGGGGCAAAGCGGGCTTCTGCAATATCGGGGCCTTTCAGCCGGGTGGCGAGGGCCTGTTTTTGCGCCGCCGAAGCCTCGGCATCGAGAAACACGCTGATTTCGGGCTGCGCGGGGAGGCCGCCTGCCAGCCGGTTGAGGTTGCCGAGCATAAGGTACAGCCCGCTGGGCAGGCTGATCGCCACGCCCATCGCCAACGCCGTCAGCAACGTGGCAAGCGGTTGCGTGCGCAGCCGGCGCAACGCGGAGCCGAGTGCATGCTTCTGGTGCCGCAGCCAGCCGATCATGCCTGCACCTCCTCGACCTTGCCGTGATCAAGATGCACGATGCGGCCACCCAGGGCAGCAATGGCGCGATCGTCGTGGGTGGCGATCAGCAGGGTGGTGCCTACCAGATAGAAGTCGCGGAACATCGCCATGATGTCGGCAGCGTAGCCGGCGTCGAGGTTGCCGGTCGGCTCGTCGGCCAGCAGCAGGGCCGGCCGGTTCACCAGTGCACGCGCGATGCACACGCGTTGTTGCTCGCCGCCCGACAGGCTGACCGGATGGGCTTTCTCGCGATTGAGCAGGCCGACCTTGTCGATGACCGCACGTGCGCGCTTGAGTGATTCGCGGCGGTCGAGCCCGGCGATGTCGAGCGGCAACACCACGTTTTCGATGACGTTGCGGTCGAACAGCAGCTTGTGGTCCTGGAAAATGAGGCCGATGTTGCGGCGCAGATAGGGCACCGCGCGGTGCGACAGGCGGTTGATGTTTTGTCCGCTGACCGACAGCACGCCGCTGGTGGGGCGCTCGATGGAAGCGATGAGTTTCAGCAGGGTGCTCTTGCCGGCGCCGGAGTGCCCGGTGAGAAAAACCAGTTCACCTTTTTCGATGATGAGGCTTACGCCGGTCAGGGCTTCGTGTCCGCCTGGATATCGCTTGGTGACCTGGCTGAATTCGATCATGCGCTGGCTGCAGGAAAGATGGCCTCGACGAATTCGCGGGCATCGAACGGCCGCAGGTCGTCGACGCCTTCGCCCACACCGATGTAGCGCACCGGAATCGGGCGGGCCTGGGCGATGGCGGCAATCGCGCCGCCCTTGGCCGTGCCGTCGAGCTTGGTCAGGGCCAGCCCGGTCACGCCGAGGGCGTCGTCGAATGCCTTGACCTGGGTGACGGCGTTCTGGCCGGTATTGGCATCGAGCACCAGCAGCACTTCGTGCGGCGCACCGGGAGCGGCTTTCTCGATCACGCGTTTGACCTTCCTGATTTCGTCCATCAGGTTCAGTTGTGTCGGCAGCCGGCCGGCGGTGTCGGCCAGCACCACGTCGATGCCGCGCGCCCGTGCGGCCTGGATGGCGTCGAATATCACCGCGGCGGAATCGCCTTTTTCCTGGCTGACCACGGTCACGTTGTTGCGTTCGCCCCAGACCTGCAGCTGTTCGCGCGCCGCCGCGCGGAAAGTGTCGCCCGCGGCCAGCAATACCGACAGGCCCTGCGACTGGTACAGTTTGGCAAGCTTGCCGATGGTGGTGGTCTTGCCGGCACCGTTGACCCCCGCGAGCATGAGAATGAACGGCTTGTGCGGGGTGACGTCGAGCGGCGCCTGCAGAGGCGCGAGCAGATCGACCAGCGCCTGTTTCAGGGCAGCCTGCAGATCGACGGCTTCGGTCAGCCCCTCGCGTCGTACCTTTTTCTGCAGACTGTCGAGCAGCATCTGGGTCGCGGCCACGCCGATGTCGGCCGTGATGAGGATGGTTTCGAGTTCCTCGAACAGCTCGGCGTCGATCTTGCGGCCCACGCCAAACAGGCCGGACAGCTGGCCGCCGAGCCGGCCGCGGGTCTTGGCAAGGCCCTGCTTGAGCCGCTGTGCCCAACCCGGGCGCGGCTCGGCGGGGGCGGCTTCGGCCGGCTCAGCGGGCGGGAGGAGCGCATCGGGCGCTGCCACCGGGATGTCGGCTGGCGTCGCTTCGGGTTCGGGCGTGGGTTTGGACTTGAAGAAACTAAACACGGATAAAGGGGGTCAGCACAGCTGTTTGACGGACGCTGTATCTTATCATTCAGGCATTCGACACCCTACGGGCTCGTTTCCGTGCCGGTTCGAAGTTTTTGATTTTTCTTCAGGCAGAGGTGAAAACATGCAAGGCATGTGGGGAATCGTGCTGGCGCTCATGGTCGGCAGCGCTCAGGCGGCGGTGACGGATGTCACGCTGGACAACGGCATGCGGGTGATCGTGCAAGAGGATCATCGTGCGCCGGTGATGGTGTCGCAGGTGTGGTACCGCGCCGGGTCGATGGATGAATTCAACGGCACCACCGGGGTGGCGCACGTACTCGAGCACATGATGTTCAAGGGCACGCAGAACGTGCCGCCGGGCGAGTTCTCGAAACGCATCGCCGCAGCGGGGGGGCGCGAGAACGCCTTCACCAGCCGCGACCACACGGCATATTTCCAGCAGATGCAGAAGGACCGGCTGGAACTGGCGATGCAGTTGGAGGCCGATCGCATGGCCAATCTTGTCATCAGCGATGAGCTGTTCGACAAGGAAGTCCAGGTGGTGATGGAGGAACGCCGCCTGCGCACCGACGACCAGCCGCAATCGGTGGTGTATGAACGCCTGATGGCGACGGCCTACCAGACGCATCCCTACCGTCGCCCCATCATCGGCTGGATGGACGACCTGCAGAACATGACCGGCCAGGACGCGCGCGACTGGTATGCGCGCTGGTACGCGCCCAATAATGCCACCCTGGTGGTGGCAGGCGACGTCAAGGCCGACGAAGTCATCGCGCTGGCCAAACGTTACTTCGGCGCGCTGCCGGCACGTGCCTTGCCGGTGCGCAAGCCGCAGGACGAGCCTGCGCAGGTCGGCGAGAAGCGCATCGTGGTGAAGGCGCCGGCGCAATTGCCGTATCTGGTGATGGCCTGGCATGCCCCCACGCTCAAGGACTGGGACAAGGACACCACGCCCTACGCATTGCAGATCCTGGCCGGGGTGCTCTCCGGCAACGACTCGGCGCGGCTGCAGGAATCGCTGGTCAAGACGCAGCGGATCGCGGTCAACGCCAGTGCCGGGTATGACGCGGTTGCCCGGGGACCGGGCATGTTCCTGGTCGATGCGACGCCCGCGGAGGGCAAGTCGGTGGCCGAACTGGAGCAAGCGGTCCGTGCGGAAATCCGGCGCATTCAGGATCAAGGGATCAGCGAGGCGGAACTCGCGCGGGTCAAGGCGCAGGTGATCGCGGCCGACGTCTACCAGCGCGATTCGCTGTTTTACCAGGCCATGCTGCTGGGCGAGTACGTGACGGCCGGACTGCCGCCCGAGGCCTTGGCGCGCCGGGTCGACAAGTTGCGTGCGGTGACCGCCAAGGACGTACAAGCGGTGGCGCAGCAGTGGCTCAAGGACGATCAACTGAGCGTGGCCGAGCTCGATCCGCAGGCCCTGAGTCCGCAGACAGGCCGTGCCGCCGTGCCGGGGGTGCGTCATGTCAATTAAGCGTGGTGTCATCCGGGCGCTTCTTGTCGCTTCGCTGCTGGGCCTGCCGTTCTCGGCGCAGGCGGCGCTTGCGATCCAGTACTGGCAAACCCCGCAGGGTGCGCAGGTGTATTTCGTTGAAAGCCATGAACTGCCGATACTCGATATCGCCGTGGATTTCTCGGCGGGCAGCGCCCGTGATCCGGCCGACAGGGCGGGCCTTGCCCAGCTGACCCATGCCCTGCTTGATCTGGGGGCGGGTGGGCAGTCAGAAATCGACATTGCCCATGGCCTGGCCGATGTGGGGGCCCAGTTGTCGGGGCGTCTGGATCGCGATCGTGCTGGCGCCACGCTGCGCACTCTGTCGTCGGCTCCCGAGAAAGACAAGGCGCTCGGCATTTTTGCGAAGGTGTTGCAGCAGCCCGATTTTCCCGATGCAGTGGTGGAGCGCGAGAAGCTGCGGCTGATTGCCGCGATTCGCGAGGCCGAGGCCGATCCCGGCAATGTCGCCGGTAAAGCGTTTTATAACGCGCTGTATGGAACGCATCCCTACGCGCATGACGAAGCGGGTGAGGTCGCCACGGTTGCGCAATTGACGCGAAGCGAAATCCAGGCGTTCTATCGCACGCACTACAGCGCGCCCAATGCCGTCATTTCGCTGATGGGCGACATCACGCGTGCCGAGGCCGAGGCCATAGCCGTTCGACTGACGGCCGGTTTGTCGCAGGCGCCGGTTGTGCCTGCGCTGCCAACGCCCGCGCAGGCGCCAGCAGCGGACGTGCGCATCGCCCATCCTTCGACCCAGAGCCATGTACTGGTCGGTGCCGTGGGCGTGGCGCGCGATGCCTCCGACTACTTCCCGCTGTATGTCGGCAACTATGTGCTCGGTGGCGGCGGCTTCGATTCGCGGCTGATGCGCGAAGTGCGCGACCAGCGGGGTTATGCCTACAGTGCCTACAGTTATTTCCTGCCGTTGATGAAGCCGGGTCCGTTCCAGCTTGGCCTGCAGACCAAGCTCGAACAGACCGACGATGCCCTGAAGGTGGCGAACACCACGCTGCGGGATTTCATCGCCAACGGTCCCAGCGAGGCTGAACTCACCCAGGCCAAGTCCAACCTGACGGGCGGCTTTCCGCTGCGCATCGACAGCAACAGGAAGATCCTCGAATACCTTGCCGCGATCGGCTTTTACCGGTTGCCGCTGGATTACCTGGACACCTGGGTTGAGCGGGTCGAGGCAGTGGATGTGGCTGCGGTGAAGCTGGCGTTCGCCCGCCGCATCGACCCCGACAAGCTGGTGACCATCGTGGTGGGAACGGGCGGTGCACGCTAAACACGCGGCACCCCGGCGGGCGCATGGTGCAGCCAATCGGGTGCGTATCATCGGCGGCCAGTTTCGCCGCCGCCTGCTGGATTTTCCTGATGAAACAGGCTTGCGGCCCACGCCCGACCGCGTGCGCGAGACGGTGTTCAACTGGCTGGGGCAGGATCTGCCGGACTGGTCATGTCTCGACCTGTTTGCCGGCAGCGGCGCACTCGGATTCGAGGCCGCCTCGCGCGGAGCCGGGCGTGTCGTCATGATCGAACGGGATTCCGCGGCCGTCAGTGCGCTGGAAAAAAACCGCTCCCTGCTCGGTGCAGATGCGGTCGAAATCGTGCGTGCCGATGCAGTGTCCTGGCTGGCGAGCCAAGCGGGAACATTTGATCTGGTTTTTGTCGACCCGCCTTTTGACAGCGGGCTTTCCGGCCCGGTGCTGGGGGAGCTCGGCACGCACCTCAAATCGGGCGGTTACGCCTATGTCGAGCAGGGGGGAGAGGTAGAGGCACCGCCCGGGTTTATCATCCATCGCAGCGGACGCGCGGGGCGTTCGCATTTTGCACTCCTGGTGAAGGAATAATCGATGCTGACCGCTGTCTATCCCGGTACCTTCGACCCCATCACGCGTGGCCATGAAGATCTGGTGCGCCGTGCGGTCAGGCTGTTCGACCGTGTCATCGTCGCAGTGGCGGAATCACGCAACAAGCAGCCTTTTTTCAGCATCGAGGAGCGGGTCGCCATGGCGCGCGATGTGCTATCCGACGTGCCGCAGGTTCGGGTGGAAGGATTTTCCGGCCTGTTGATCGAGTTTGTCGCCGAGCGGGGAGCGATTGCGGTATTGCGCGGACTGCGCGCGGCATCCGACTTCGAATACGAATTCCAGTTGGCCGGGATGAACCGCAATCTCAAACCCGACATCGAAACCCTGTTCCTGACCCCGTCGGATCAGTACATGTTCATTTCCGCCAGCATGATCCGCGAGATTGCGCAGCTGGGCGGCGATGTGTCGCCTTTTGTCCACCCATTGGTGGCGCAGCGATTAAGTGAGAAAATAAGCAAAAACTGATATGACCCGGAGAGTGCCATGGCCATGCTGATCACGGACGAGTGCATCAATTGCGACGTCTGCCTGCCTGAATGCCCCAATGACGCCATTTCACAAGGCGACGAGATCTACATCATCGATCCCAACAAGTGCACCGAATGCGTCGGCCACTTCGATACGCCGCAGTGCGTGGAAGTGTGTCCGGTCGATTGCATTCCGCTGAATCCGGATTATCCGGAAACCAAGGATCAATTGCAGGAGAAATTCCTGCGCCTGACGGCAGGCAAGTAGGTCGCGGACTTCAGGCCCGTCTGGCCAGCCGTGTCCGGCTCAGATCATCAGCCAAGGCTTCGGTAATGCGTGCGTTGATGCGTGCCAGCTGATCCAGCTGGTCGCGCACCGTCCCGATCGACACCTCGATCTCGGCGATCCGCTCATCCAGCGTTTCGGTTGCGGCGTGAATGCGGCTGACGCTTTCCAGGCGACGCTTCAACTGGATCTTGTGTTCGCGGACCTGGGTTTCCATCGGTGAAATCATCGCCTTGAGCCAGGACTCGGTTTCACTGTTGGCGTATTCGAACACCTGTACCACCTTGCTCGCCAGGGTTTCAAAGAAGCGGGCGGTCAACTGATGCTGGCCCTGGGTCAGCATCTTGAAAAACGTGTTGAAGCGTTCCTCGAAAATGCGTTCCAGTCGTGCCATTTCCTTCTGGTATTTGTGCAGGCTGTGCTCCGGCGGATTGACCGCACCCAGACCGTGCTCATCACTGAATTTCTGGTACATCGCCGTCATCATGGCGCGGATTTCCTGGATGTTCTCGTCTGATGTCGCCAGGTTGCCATCCACCTGGCGGAAGAACCGTCCCATCGCCTCGCGCAGACCCGAGCTGAAATAGCTTTTCTCCATCGCCTGCCGGGTGCTGCCGACCAATTCGCGCAGGACTTCCATGCCGAGCCGCTGGCGCAGCAATTCGACGTGTGAGGCGAACACGTTGCGCAAGGCATTGAACTGCTGCAGGCCACGCTCGAACTGCTGCTTGTCTTCATTGGCCTTGACCATCATGTGCTGGATCACGTCACGGTTTTTGCCGCGCAGGCCGTGCAGTTCATCGACCTGATCCTGGGTGTTGGACAGCCGGGTCTCCAGCAACTCGGTGGCTCTGATCACCACATCCTCGACTTCCGCCTGGGTGGAATCACTGACCAGCGCCTGCTTGCAGGGGATCAATTCCTGCGAAAGTGCAGCTTCCAGATCGGGCAGCCGGCTTTTCACCAGCAGGTCGGCATTGTTGCGTACCTTGGCGACCAGGGCTTTCTGCGCCGACACCGGATACACCTGGCTGGCGGGCAGATCGAGCAGATCCGCGCAACTTGCCGTCTGCTTGACGATTTCTGCCTCGATTTCGGCGGGCGTCTTGAGCTCGTCCCACAGGCCGTCGATCTTGTTCAGCACCACCAGCCGTGCGCGGCTGGCGCCCTGCACCGGGGCGATGTGGTGACGCCAGATCTCGATGTCCGATTTGGTGACGCCGGTGTCGGCGGCCAGCAGGAACAGCACGGCATGGGCGCTGGGCAGCATGCTGAGGGTCAGTTCGGGCTCGGTGCCGATGGCATTGAGGCCCGGCGTATCGAGAATGACGAGGCCCTGCTTCAGCAAGGGATGCGGAAAATTGATCAGCGCATGGCGCCAGCGCGGAATCGCGATGCAACCGTCGCGCGCCAGGCTGCGAGCCGTTTCCTCGTCATCGGGATTGATCAGCCCATAACTTTCTGCCGTGGCTGCGTCGACCTGCATGGTGTCGGCCAGCCGCAGCAGCGTCGTGCTCATTTCATCGGCCGATTCGAGATTCAGCGGAAATTCGGTCCAGGCGTCGGCATCGCGCTTGAAGTCGGCAATGCTGCCCGGCCGGATTTTGGTGTCGATCGGCAACAGGCGCAGCGACGGGCGCCTGATCGGTTCGAAATACAGTTCGGTGGGGCACATGGTGGTGCGCCCGGCGGACGACGGCAAAACGCGCTGCCGGTAATCCGAGAAGAAAATCGCATTGATGAGTTCAGACTTGCCGCGCGAGAACTCGGCGACAAAAGCCACGTTCAGCGTGTCCCCCTGCAGCCGCCCCAGCACCTGGTTGAGCCGCATCTCGGACTCGGCATCGCTGATGCCCTGCAGGGAGAGCCAGTCGCGCAAGGCTTCGACGCGCACGAACACGGCGTCGCGCCAGGCGCTGTACTGCTCGAATTCGTCAACCAGGGTCGTGGGGTTCATCGGGGCGATCCACCGGATAAGGCATAGCTATATATCGACATGGTAATCAATAACTTGACCGCTGCGCCAGACCGGCGTCAGCGCTGGCAGTTCGGGCAGTAGAAGCTCGCGCGCTGGCCCTGCACGATGCGGCGGATCGGTATGGCGCAGGCCTTGCACGGCAGCCCCTCGCGGTCGTATACGCGGGTCTGCAGTTGAAAGTAGCCCAGTTCTCCGCTGCTGTGGACGTAATCGCGCAGCGAACTGCCGCCTGCGGCAATGGCGGCCGTCAGCACCTGCTTGATTGCAGCGGCCAGCCGCGCACAGGCCGGGCGGCTCAGGCGGCGCGCAGCGGTGGCGGGGCGGATGCCGGCATGGAACAGCGATTCGGAAGCATAGATGTTGCCGACGCCGACCACCACCTGGGCATCCATGATGACCTGCTTGATGGCGGCATGGCGACGCTGGCACTGCGCATGCAGATAGCTGGCATCGAATGCCGGTGTCAGCGGTTCCGGCCCGAGATGCGCCAGCAGCGGGTGACGCGCCACGTCGTCGGACCACAGCACTGCACCGAAGCGGCGCGGGTCGCGCAGGCGCAGCGTGGTGCCGTCATCGAACAGCCAGTCGACATGGTCGTGCAGGGCAGCCGGCTCGTCGGGCCCGGCGAAGCGCAGGCTGCCCGACATGCCCAGATGTACGATCTGCGTGGCTTGGCCGAAATCGAACAGCAGATATTTTCCGCGCCGATCGATCTGTCTGAGCGCCTGACCGGCCAGGCGAGCCTCCAGATCGTCCGGCACTGGCCAGCGCAGATGCGGATTGCGGACCTCAATGCGGACGAGCGTGCGACCCTGCAGGCGCGGCAGCAGCCCCAGGCGGGTGGTTTCGACTTCAGGCAATTCGGGCATGGCGTTGTGGGTTGGTTGCGGGGGCCAGATGTTGCGATGGGCGGGACGTGGGTTCGGCAGGCTTTATCATGCCGGATGAATGACGAGTCGCAGGTTCGGGAACCGAACCGATACACTGCGATTCTATATAACGCGCTTTAACTCCCGAAACCCTCCCTGATTTTGAATACGCGAATATTGTTACTGCTGGGTGTGCTGGTCAGCAGTGCGGCTTGGGCTGCGGATCCCTTCATGGTGTTCGACCGTACGTTGCCGTCGCCGTTGGCGGACCTGCGCCCGGCAGCGGTGTGCGACGCCGCACCGATCAGCGGTACGGTCACGCTGGCGCGTGCAGTGGAGCGCGCCCTGTGCGCCAACCCGGCCACCCGCAGCGTCTGGCTGACCGTGCGGCTGCGTGCCGCCGAACTCGGGCAGGCTTACAGCACCTATCTTCCCGACGTATCGCTGGGCGGCACGCTGGCCCGCTACGGCGACAGCGTGCTGCCGAACGATTACACCGGATGGCGCGTCGGCCTGGACGCGCAATATCTGCTCTATGACTTCGGCGGGCGGGATGCCCAGCGCGATTCCGCCGAATCGCTGCTGGCGGCGGCGCGCGCCAGCCAGGACGCGAGTGTGCGCGACCTGTACCTGCAAACGGTTACGGCCTATTTCAATTTGCTGACGGCCCAGGCTGCGGTGGTCGCCGCGCGCGAGGTCGAGGCCTCCGCGCTCTCCGCCCTGCAGGCTGCCGCCGCCCGGGTGGCGGCAGGCTCCGGAATCCCGGCCGACCGCCTGCAGGCCAAGACCATCTACACCCAGCGCCAGATCGAACGCATCCGCGCTGAAGGGACGGCGGCGCGACTGCAGGGCGAACTGGCCGCGCTGATGGGCGATGCCAGCCAGAACCGCTTCACGGTTGCCGAAGACGAGCGCGCGTTCAGCCAGACGACCGACATGACCATCGCGGTCGACAGCCTGATCGAGGCCGCGCGCAGCCGTCGGCCCGAATTGCAGGCCGCACAGGCCAGGCTGGAGGCCAGCGAAGCGGACGTGCGGCGTGCCGAAGCCGCAGGCAAGCCGCGCCTGTCGGCCTTTGCAAGCGCTGCGCGGCAGGACAGCAATATTCTGGATACCACCAGCTCCAGTGTCGGCATCAACCTGACGATTCCGCTGTTCACCGGGTTCCGCAACACCTATCAGATCGCAGCCGCGCAAACCCAGGCCGAGCTGGCGGCGGTGGCGCGCGACGGGGTGCAGAACCAGGTGGCGCTCGAAGTCTGGCGCGCCTATCACAAGCTGAAGAGCGAAACCGAGGCGGACAGCCGCAGCAACGATCTGGTGGAGAGCGCTGCCGCCACCGAAAAACTGGCGCTCGGGCGCTACCAGGCAGGACTCGGCATTCTGCTCGACGTGCTGACGGCGCAGGCCAGCCTGGCGCAGGCGCGCTATACCCAATTGCTCACGCGGCTGGGGCTGCGGGTGGCGCGGGCCGAACTGGCACAGGCCATTGGCGAATTGAGCTGGGACTGGTTGGAAGCCGACAGGCAGGAAGGCATGCAATGAAAAAAACGGGAATGGTCGTCGTGCTGGTCATCGCGGCGGTACTGGCCGGCTGGTGGTGGGGCGGCAGGGACAAGCCAGCGCTACCCCAGTACCGGACCGAAGCGGTCGACCGGGGCGACATCAGCGCCGAGGTGTCGGCCAACGGCACGCTCAACCCGGTCACCCTGGTCAATGTCGGCACCCAGGTTTCGGGCACGGTGAGGCGCATCCATGCCGACTACAACCAGCAGGTGAAGGCCGGGCAGGTGCTGGCAGAGCTCGATCCGGCGCTGTTCCAGGCGGCGCTGGCGCAAAGCACCGCCAACCTTGCGAGTGCGCAGGCGCAGCTGGAGCTGGCCGAGGCCAACGCAGCGCGCATGCAGACGCTGTTCAAGCAGGAGTTCGTCTCGCGTCAGGAGCTCGATCAGGCGCTGGCGGCCCGTGCGCAGGCCGCGGCGCAGGTGCAGCAGGCACGCGCGCAGGTGACGCGCGACCAGACCAATTTCGGCCTGTCGGTAATACGTTCGCCTGTCGACGGCACCGTGGTCAATCGTCAGGTCGACGTCGGCCAGACCGTGGCGGCGAGTTTCCAGACCCCGACGCTGTTCCAGATCGGCAAGGACCTGACGCGCATGCAGATCGATTCCAACGTGTCGGAAGCCGACATCGGGCAGATCAAGGTCGGGCAGCCAGTCAAGTTCCGGGTCGACGCCTTCCCCGACACCGAATACAGCGGCGAAGTGCGGCAGGTGCGGCTGAACGCCAAAACCGAGCAGAACGTCGTCACCTACAATGTGGTCGTCGATGTCGCCAATCCCGATCTTGTCCTGCTGCCGGGCATGACTGCCAACCTGAGGGTGCAGGTGGAAACCCGCAGCAACGTGCTGCGGGTGCCGACGGTGGCATTGCGGTTCCGGCCGCAGACAACCGGGTCCGCGACGGAAACCCCCAAGGCCAGGGGGTCGGCGGTATACATGCTGGCCGACGGCAAGCCGGTGCGCGTCGCGGTCAGGACCGGCATCAGCGACAAGGCGATGACCGAGATCGCCTCCGGCGACCTCAAGGCGGGCGATGCCGTGATCGTGGCCGATCTGTCGGCGAAGAAGGACAGCGGCATGCCTCGCGGGCGCCTGTTCTGATGACGGGGTCCGCAGCGCCGCTGATCGAAGTGGTCGGACTCGAGAAGGACTACCCAACCGGCGCGGGCGTGTTCCAGGCCTTGCGCGGGGTGAGCCTTGATATCGCCGAGGGCGAGTTCGTCGCCATCATGGGTGCCTCGGGATCGGGCAAAAGCACCTTCATGAACCTGCTCGGGTGCCTCGACCGTCCCACCCGGGGAATCTATCGGCTCGGCGGCCAGGAGGTCAGCCGCCTGTCGTCGGATCGGCTGGCCGCCCTGCGCAACAGAGAGATCGGCTTTGTGTTCCAGGGCTTCAACCTGCTGCCCAAGCTCAGCGCGCTCGACAACGTGGCGCTGCCGCTGCTGTATGCCGGCATGGACCGCGAGGCAAGACGGCAGCAGGCGCAGTCCATGCTTGCGCGGGTGGGGCTGGACGAACGCTCGCATCACACGCCGCTGCAACTTTCGGGTGGACAGCAGCAAAGGGTGGCGATCGCGCGCGCCTTGGCCAGCCGTCCGCGACTCATTCTGGCCGATGAGCCGACCGGCAATCTGGACAGCGAAACCAGCCGCCAGGTCATGGATTTTTTCAGCCAGCTCAACCGCGAGGAGGGCATCACGCTGGTGCTGGTCACGCATGAAGCCGACATCGCAGCCTACGCGCAGCGCCGCATCCGCTTTCAGGACGGCCGCGTGGTCGAGGACCAGACGCATGCGGAGGCAGTGGCATGATCTTCAGCAGCCTGATCGAGACGGCCTGGCACGCGCTGACCGCGCACCGGATGCGCAGTTTCCTGACCATGCTTGGCATGGTCATCGGGGTGGCGGCGGTCATCCTCATGCTGGCAATCGGCCAGGGTGCGCAGGCGATGGTGCGGAGTGCGATCGAGTCGATGGGCAGCAACCTGTTCATCATCATGTCGGGAGCCACTTCGTCGGGCGGCGCGCGGATCGCCAGCGGCAGCGCGCCCACGCTGACCCTGGAAGATGCAGACGCGATCCGCGCGCTGCCGGACATCGTGGCGGCGGCGCCCGTCACGCCAGGCGGTGCCCAGCTGATTTACGGCGGGGTCAACTGGAGCACCTCGGTCTATGGCACCACCCCGGACTACGCGGTAGTGCGCGACTGGACGGTAGCATCGGGCAGCTTCTTCAACGAAGCCGACGTGCGCCGTGGCGCGCGGGTGGTGGTGATCGGCGATGTCGTGGCCAGGGAACTGTTTGGCGACGAAGATCCCGTCGGCAAGATCATCCGTATCAAGCAGGCGCCGTTCGAGGTGATCGGCGTGCTGGCAGCCAAGGGACAGAGCCTGGACGGGCGCGATCAGGACGATACCGTGATGGTTCCGTTCAGCAGTGCGCAGCAGAAAATCTTCAGCGGCAGCTTGCGCAACCGTGCCCGCTTCATCATGGTGCAGGCAGTATCGGAAAAAAGCATGGACAACGCCGAGGCTGCCATTAACGACCTGCTGCGCAGCCGCCACAGGATCCAGGCGGGACAGGATGACGATTTCACGGTGCGCAACCTGACGGCAATTGCCGAGACCGCTGCCTCGACCACCCGCATCATGAGCCTGCTGCTTGGCGCGATTGCCGCCATTTCGCTGGTGGTGGGCGGCATCGGCATCATGAACATCATGCTGGTATCGGTGACCGAGCGTACCCGTGAAATCGGCATCCGCATGGCGATCGGCGCCCGTCGCCGTGATGTGCTATGGCAGTTCCTGATCGAGGCGCTGACCCTGTCTCTCATCGGCTGCGGCATCGGACTGCTGCTGGGCATCGGCGGCGCCTGGCTGGTCGGCAGCCTGGCCGGCCTGCCGGTTGCGGTGACGGTGGTTTCGGTGCTGCTGGCGGTGGGCGTGTCTTTCCTCATCGGCGTCTTTTTCGGCTTCTATCCGGCGCGGCGCGCGGCCGGACTCGATCCCATCGAAGCATTGCGTGCACAATAACGTCTTTGCAGGGCGCACAGATTGAACCTTGCTTGCAGCCAGGCCTCGAAAGCTTAGAATCGTGGCAGGCACCTCCCACCAACCAGGCAATAACATGGCACAGTTCAAACCCCTTCCCCTTTTTGCGGCGCTGTTTCTTGCGACCGCATGCAGCCAGCCCGGCGTCAAGGCATCGCAGCCTGCGGCGGCGGAATCAAAGCCTGTGGCAGCGGAAACGCAGCCGCAGCAGCCTGTCAAGGTCGTGGAAGCGCCCGCAACCGATCCTGCGGCCGACGCCGAGGCGGCGGAACGGGCGCGGGCGCAGGCAGCCCTTCCCAAACAGCCGCTTACGTCCGACATCCTGTTCAAGTTTCTGGTAGCCGAAGTGGCCGGGCAGCGTGGGGAGATCGGGATCGCTCAGTCGACCTATCTCGATCTGGCCCGGCAAACGAAGGATCCGCGCATTGCGCGAAGGGCGGCCGAAGTGTCGGTGTTTGCGCGCGACCAGGCGGGCGCGCTGGAGGCCGCGCGCCTGTGGGCTGCAGCCGATCAGGACTCGGAACGTGCCCAGCAGACGGTGGCGGCGCTGCTGTTGAACGAGGGGCGGGTCGGAGAGGCCGAGCCTATTCTGCATGCCATGCTCAAGCAGGACGCTGCCAGTGGCTTCATGCACCTGTCGGCCCTGATGGGCAAGATGCGTGACACCCGGGCCGGACTGGAACTGGTCGAGCGGCTGGCGGCTGATTACCCGACGTTGCCGGAAGCCTCTTTTGCGGTTGCGCAGGCTGCAGCGAATGATGGTCGTTATGACCAGTCGGTCACCGCCCTGCAGCAGGCCGACAGGTTGCGCCCCGGCTGGGAGGCTGCCGCACTGATGCGCGCGCAGGTTCTGGACAAGATCTCGCGTGATGATTCGCTGACGTTCATGCGCGAATTCCTGACCGCCCACCCGGACGCGCGCGAATTGCGACTGGCCTATGCACGTGCCCTGGTCGGTGCCAATCAGGTCGCCGAAGCCCGGACAGAATTCACCCGCCTCACACGCGATTTCCCGCGCAACGCCGAAGTCAGCTTCGCGGCGGGGCTACTCTCGCTGCAAGTGGGCGACCTGGAAGAGGCACGCGATTTCCTGACGCAGACGCTGGAATATGATCCGCGCGACCCGGACACCGTGTATTACTACCTCGGTCAGGTGGCCGAACGCATGAAACAGCCGGAGGTGGCAGCGACCCAATATGCCGAGGTCAAGGCCGGTAATTATCTGGTGCCGGCGCGTGCGCGCCAGGCGGCGCTGCTGGCGCAGGCTGGCAAGCTTGAGGAAGCGCTGGCGTTGCTGGCATTCACTCAAGCTGAAAGCGATGCCCAGAAGGTGAGGCTGATCGAGGCGCAGTCAGAACTGCTGCGCGACAGCAAGCAGCTTGAAGCCGCTTACCAGATGCTGACGGAAGGCCTTAAGCGCTTTCCCGATTCGAGCAATCTGCTTTACGACCGCGCCATGGTCGCCGAAAAACTGGACAAGCTGGATGTGCTGGAGGCGGACCTGCGCCGTGTGATCGCACTGCGCCCCGATGATGCCCAGGCCTACAATGCGCTGGGCTACACGCTGGCCGACCGTACGAACCGGCTGACCGAGGCGACCACCCTGCTTGACAAGGCGTTGTCGCTGGCACCGGATGATCCTTTCGTTCTCGATAGTGTGGGCTGGGCACAGTATCGTGCGGGCAATCTGGCACGCGCGCAGGAGTATCTTGAACGTGCCTACAGGCTGCGTCCCGACCCTGAAATTGCAGCACATCTGGGTGAAGTGATGTGGGCGCGCGGCCAGCGCATCGAAGCCGGAAAATTGTGGCAGACCAGTCTGCAAACCCACCCTCAGAACGAAATCCTGCTGGAAACCCTGAACCGGCTCAAGCCTTGATGATGCGTCCGGCCGCAGCGCTGTTGCTGGCGCTGGCCTTGGGTGGCTGTGCATCCTCGCCCCCCGTCCCGCCAGAGCAACGGGACATGCCGCTGCCATCCAGTTGGACCCTGCAGGGCCGCATCGGGATCAAGACCGACGAGGAGAGCCTGTCCGGGCAAATCCACTGGCAGCATCGCCCGGACAGCGACGAGGTGCTGATGACCTCGCCGCTGGGGCAGGGCGTGGCCCGGATCGAGCGCAATGCCGCCGGCGTCATGCTAGAGATACCGAATCAGCCTGCACGACATGCCGCGGACGCGGAATCGCTGACGCGCGAAGCGCTGGGTTATGGGCTCCCCGTATCCGGTCTGACGTGGTGGGTACAGGCACGCCCCTCGCCGGAAAGCCCATTTGTCGCCTCGCGGGACGCCGATGGGCGCATCGAACAACTCAAGCAGGATGGCTGGGTGATCGATTACCTGCAGTATTCGACCGATGAACCGCGGCGCCCGCGCAAGATGGTAGTCGCACGCGAGGGTCTGGAGATCCGTCTGGTGGCTGACGATTGGCAGAGCGAATGAGTCACGCCTATCCAGCGCCCGCCAAGCTCAACCTGTTTCTCCACGTCGTCGGCCGCCGCGCCGACGGGTATCACCTGCTGCAAAGCGTGTTCCGGCTGATCGACCGCGCCGATACCGTACACCTGGAACTCCGCGAAGACGGCCGCGTGGTGCGCGAATCGGAGTTGCCGGGCGTGGCCGAGGATCAGGATCTGACCGTTCGTGCCGCCCGCTTGCTGCAAGCCTTCGCCCCGCAAGGCGCGGGCGTGAGCATCCGTCTCGACAAGGTGTTGCCGCTGGGCGGGGGGCTCGGTGGCGGCAGTTCGGATGCCGCCACCGTCCTGCTGGCGCTCAATCGCCTGTGGCAGATCTGCCTGCCGCGTGAAACGCTGCAAGAGCTGGCCCTGCAACTGGGTGCTGACGTGCCTGTTTTCGTGTTCGGGCAGTCGGCGTTTGCCGAAGGCGTAGGCGAAATTCTGCATCCAGTGAGCATACCGCCTGCCTGGTATGTGGTCTTGGTGCCGCCCGTGCAGGTGCCGACCGCTGCAATTTTTGCTGCCCCGGAATTGACACGCAACACGCCACCCCTCAAAATAGCGCCCTTTTCCGCAGGCGCAGGTCGTCCGGTCCGGCTCGGGTTTCAGTCCGCAGACAGTCCGGGCTCCCCCGTGGGGCATAACGATCTGCAGCCCGTCGTGGTCGGCCGTTATCCCGAAGTCGCGCGCCATCTAGAATGGCTGTCGCAGTTCGGCGAGGCACGGATGACCGGTTCGGGCGCCTGTGTGTTTGCATCGTTCGGAACACAGGAGGCGGCGCTCGAAGTGCTGCGTCACCTGCCCGAATCGATGCAGGGTTTTGTGGCGCAGGGTCTCGACAAGCATCCGCTTTACGACTGCTGCGCCTGAGCAGTACCTATTGGGGAGTCGCCAAGTGGTAAGGCATCGGATTTTGATTCCGACATTCGCAGGTTCGATCCCTGCCTCCCCAGCCAGTTAAGCGAGCAGCCGCCGGTGGCGGCTGTTTTTGTTGTGATGTTCTGAGCCCAATCGCCGGAGACGCACGTGTCCATTGACAACCTGATGGTTTTTACCGGGAATGCCAACCCGCGTCTGGCCAGCGATGTGGTGCGCCATCTCAATATTCATCTGGGTCGCGCGACGGTGTCGCGTTTTTCCGATGGCGAGGTGATGGTTGAAATCCTCGAAAACGTTCGTGGCAAGGACGTGTTCGTGCTGCAGTCGACCTGCCAGCCGACCAACGACACGCTCATGGAAGTGATGGTGATGGTCGATGCGCTGAAGCGTGCCTCGGCAGGTCGCATCACCGCAGCAATTCCGTATTACGGCTATGCGCGGCAGGATCGCCGCACCCGGTCGGCACGAGTGGCGATCACCGCCAAGGTGGTGGCCAACATGCTGCAGGTCGCGGGGATCGACCGCATGCTGACGATGGACCTGCATTCGGATCAGATCCAGGGCTTTTTCGACACGCCGGTCGACAACATCTATTCCAGCCCGATCCTGCTGGGTGACATCTGGAAGCGCAACCACCCCGATCTGGTCGTGGTTTCACCCGATGTGGGCGGTGTGGTGCGGGCGCGGGCGATCGCCAAGCGGCTCGAATGCGATCTGGCGATCATCGACAAGCGCCGCCCCAAGCCCAATGTGGCCAAGGTGATGCACATCATCGGCGACGTGAAGGATCGCACCTGCATCATCATGGACGACATGGTCGACACGGCCAACACCCTGTGCGAGGCAGCCAATGCGCTCAAGGAGCATGGCGCCAACAAGGTCATGGCCTACTGCACCCACGCCGTGCTGTCCGGCAGCGCTGCCGAGCGCGTGACGAATTCCGCGCTCGACGAACTGGTGGTGACCGACACCATCCCGCTGCGCGACGATGCACGTGCATGCAAGAAAATCCGGCAATTGTCGGTGGCTGAACTGCTGGCGGAAACCATCCGTCGCATCAGCAACGAAGATTCAGTCAGTTCGCTCTTCATGGAGTAGGGCTGATCGAATGCCTCTGGTCGCGGGGGCTTTAGTCGTGCATTGACCCTATCGGCAATGCATCATCAAACAGGTTTTTTAGGAGAAGTTTCATGGAAATCGAAGTCATTGCTGCCAAGCGTGAATTGCAAGGTACGGGTGCGAGCCGCCGTCTGCGTCACGCCGGCAAGGTCCCCGGCATCGTCTACGGTGGCAGCGCTGCCCCGGTACAGATCGAGCTGGATCACAACGCGCTTTACCACGCCCTGCGCAAGGAAGCGTTTCACGCTTCCGTGCTGACCCTGAATGTCGATGGTGCCAAAGAGTCCGTTTTGTTACGTGACTCACAGTGGCACCCCTACAAGCAGCAGGTGCTGCACGTCGACTTTCAGCGTGTCGAGAAGGATCACGTGATCCACGTCAAAGTGCCGCTGCACTTCCTCAATGCTGAAGTTGCCCCGGGGGTCAAGACGGGTGGTGGCAAGCCGCACCATATCGTGACCGAACTCGATGTGCAGTGTCTGCCCGGCAGCCTGCCCGAGTTCATCGAGGTTGACATGGGTGCGCTCGAGGTCGGTCATTCCATTCATGCGAATGACTTGAAACTGCCCGAGGGGGTAGAACTGGTTGCGCATGTCAAGGCGGAAAACCCTGCGGTGGCCTCGATCAATGCACCCAAGGGCGGAATCGTCGAAGAGACGCCAGCCGAGCCTGCTGCGCCTGAGGCCTGATCCGGATGGGCAATCTTCAGGATTGCCCGCCGTGTATGGCATGACAGCGCCTCGTCTGGTTGTCGGCCTCGGTAACCCGGGGCGTGATTACGAAGAAACCCGGCACAATGCCGGGTTTTGGTTTTGCGCGGGCCTCGCGCAGTCGTGGGGCGCGACGCTTTCGCTCGAGTCGCGCTTTCACGGCTTCGTTGCACGCAGTCCCAGAGGCGTCTGGATGCTGCTGCCGCAAACCTACATGAATCGCTCAGGACAAGCGGTCAGCGCGCTCGCACGATTTCATCGCATCGCGCCTGCCGAGATCCTGGTGGTGCACGACGAACTTGATATCCCCCCCGGCCAGTTGCGCCTCAAGTTTGGCGGCGGCATGGGTGGCCACAACGGGCTGAAGGACGTCACTTCGCATCTGGGTACGCAGGACTACTGGCGGTTGCGGATCGGCATCGGGCACCCGGGCGATCGCAACGAAGTGGTGAACTACGTTCTCAAGCCGCCACGCCGCGAAGAACAGGCTGAAATCGATACCGCGATCGAACGTGCGATCGATCTGTGGCCTCTGATCGAAAAAGGCGAGTGGAGCGCCGCCACCCAGCGAGCCAATACGAAATCCCGGCCCAACAGCCCCTAGTTACAGGAAAACCCATGAGCCTCAAATGCGGTATCGTCGGTCTGCCCAATGTCGGCAAGTCCACCCTCTTCAATGCGCTGACCCAGGCAGGCATCGCGGCCGAGAACTATCCTTTTTGCACCATCGAACCGAACACTGGCGTGGTCGAGGTGCCGGATCCGCGGCTGGGGCAGCTTGCCGGAATCATCCACCCGCAGAAAGTGGTGCCGGCGATCGTGGAGTTCGTCGACATCGCCGGGCTGGTGGCAGGCGCCTCGAAGGGGGAAGGGCTAGGCAACCAGTTTCTCGCCAATATCCGAGAAACCGATGCGATCTGCCATGTGGTGCGCTGCTTCCATGATGAAAACGTGATTCACGTGGCAGGCAAGATCGACCCGCTGTCGGATGTGGAGACCATTGCGACCGAGCTCGCGCTGGCCGACCTGGCGAGCGCCGAAAAGGCATTGGCGCGTTCTGAAAAGACTGCGCGCGCCGGCGACAAGGAGGCGCAGAAGCTGGTCGCCGCACTCAAGCCCGTGGTGGCCACCCTGAACGAAGGCCGGCCCGCGCGCGCCGCCGGGCTCGATGCGGAGGGACTCGCTGCAATCAAGCCCTTGTGCCTGATGACGGTCAAGCCCACCCTGTATGTGGCCAATGTCAGCGAGGACGGGTTTCACGACAACCCCATGCTCGATGCGTTGACAGCCTTTGCCGAAAAGGAAGGGGCGCCGGTCGTGCCCGTGTGCGCTGCGTTGGAAGCGGAACTACAGGAATTGTCGCCGGAAGACCGGGTCGAGTACCTCAAGGAACTGGGCTGGGATGAGCCCGGCCTCAACCGCCTGATTCGCGCCGCCTATGACTTACTTGGCCTGCAGACCTATTTCACGGCTGGGGTAAAGGAGGTGCGTGCCTGGACCATTCACAAGGGCGACACCGCGCCGCAGGCAGCAGGCGCGATCCATACCGATTTCGAGCGGGGTTTCATCCGGGCGCAGACGATCTCGTTCGAGGATTTCATCGCCTGCAAGGGCGAGCAGGGCGCCAAGGAGGCAGGAAAAATGCGCGCCGAAGGCAAGGAATATGTGGTCAAGGACGGCGATGTCATGAACTTCCTCTTCAACGTGTGAGGCAGTTAAATTTCATTCATGGTGTTTGACAGGGGATTCCGAAACCCCCTATAATTCCGCGCTTCGTTTGGGTGGGGTTCCCGAGCGGTCAAAGGGATCAGACTGTAAATCTGACGGCTCTGCCTTCGAAGGTTCGAATCCTTCCCCCACCACCAGGTTTTTTGCAGTAGGAGCAGGGCGAAGCGGGAGGAGCGTGGTTGTTGACGCTTTAGCGACTTTACAACCACGGCCCACCCCATGCGGGTGTAGCTCAATGGTAGAGCTGAAGCCTTCCAAGCTTAAGACGAGGGTTCGATTCCCTTCACCCGCTCCAGTTTGAGTGTGGGCTTATCTGGTAGTAAGTCCGAGGCCCATGTAGCTCAGTGGCAGAGCACTCCCTTGGTAAGGGAGAGGTCGGCAGTTCAATCCTGCCCATGGGCACCAGTTTTGGGTGTTGTTGAAACGGCGCCCGTATTGAAAAGGCGGTTGTCGGGATGTTGGTTGTGATGGACCGCATCGTTCTTGTGCAAATTTGAGGGGTACTTGAAATGGCTAAGGAAAAGTTCGAGCGGACGAAACCGCACGTAAACGTAGGCACGATTGGACACGTTGACCACGGCAAGACCACCTTGACCGCGGCGATCACCACCATTCTGTCGAAGAAGTTTGGCGGTGCTGCCAAGAAGT
>WGNC01000019.1 GCA_016124745.1 Thiobacillus sp. | reverse complement strand
TTGTGAAACTCTGCGTCGGATCGGCTTCAACGCTGCACAGCACCGGAATATTCTGCGTTCCCGGCACGACTTCCAAACAGCCGTTTTCCACGTCGCAGTCGTCGAGCGCCATCCACGCGGCGATACACGTTCCCGGCTGCACCCGCAGATAGAACTGATCCTGATGCAGGGCCTGACCGCGCGCACCGGCGGGTTTGAAGTAAACCATCGTCTGTACCGCGTAGGGTTCTCTGCCGCACAATCCAGTCAGGTGGTCGCGCAGACGCGGGTCGAGCATCCAGTCCATGCTCAGTTGATCGTGGCGGTGCGGGTGCATCAGGCGCGCATACTGCTTGAGCGGGTCGCTGGTGTCGCCGAGGATGTCGATACCTTCATCTTGATTCTGATGTAGGCGCATCTCCATGTAATGATCCCGGTAATGTGCGACTTCATCTTCGGAAAATAACCCGGAGACGACCACGTAACCGTTTTCCTGGTACTGTTGAAGCTCATTTTTAGCGATCATAAGCCCCTTCCTAAGTCTTCAATGTGCAATATGCATAAGATCGTATCATATAGCACGTTCAAAAGCACTAAGATAGAATAGGCTCCCTGTAACGTCGTCACAAAGATAGGGACAATGAACATGAGAAACCCGAAACACAAGTATCTTGTTATTCCCGGCCCGGTCGAAGTGCGCCCCGAAATTCTCGACGCACAGGCAGAATGGATGATCGGACACCGTTCTACGGCGTTTGCCGACCTCTACGCGCGTTTGCAGGGCAAGCTCAAGCAGGCCTTCCTCACTGATTCCCGCGTCATCGTCATGGGATCATCCGGCACCGGACTCTGGGAGGGTGCATCTCGTAATTGTATCCGCGATGGCAAAAAAGCGCTCCATCTGGTCGGCGGCGCGTTCAGCGAACGCTGGGCGGATGTCAGCGAAATGAACGGCAAGGAAGTGGATCGCGTCACGGTTGAATGGGGACAGGCGCATACGCCGGAAATGGTCGCCGAAGCGCTCCAGAAAGCCTCCTATGATGCAGTTTGCGTCGTCCATAATGAGACCAGCACGGGCGTGACCAATCCCATCAAGGACATTGCCGCTGTCGTCCGCCAGAACAACGATGATACCCTCGTGCTGGTCGATTCGGTCAGCGGTTTCCTCGGTGCGGAACTGCGCGTCGATGAGTGGGGTATCGACTTCGCCCTGACCTCATCGCAGAAAGCCTTCGGCCTGCCCCCCGGAATCGCCTTCGCCGCGTGCAGCGACCGTGTGCTGGAGCGTGCGGCTCAGGTCAAGAATCGTGGCTACTATTTCGACTTCCTTGAAATCGAAAAGAGCGGGCTGAAGAACAACACCCCCTCCACGCCGCCGATTGCCCTCATGTACGCTGCCGATATGCAGTTGGACGCCATTCTCTCCGAAGGACTCGACAATCGTTGGGCGCGCCACACCCAACTGCGCGATATGACCCATACCTGGACGCACAGCCGGGGACTCGGCCTCTTTGCCCAGGAAGGCTATCGCTCGCCCACCGTGACCGCCGTCGCCAACACCAAGAATTTCTCGGTCGATGACATGGCGAAGTTCATGGGCGGCAAGGGCTATTCGATGGACAAGGGCTACGGCAAAATCAAGGGCAAGACCTTCCGCATCGCTCATATGGCGGACATGCAGCCGTCGATCCTCGAAGACATCCTCTCCGGCCTCGATGAATTTCTGGAAACCGTCTAGTTTTTAGCGATTAGCTATCAGCGGTCAGCTTTCAGCAAGAACAGTTCGGCTGGATTTGTAGGGGCAGACCTATGTGTCTGCCCTGTTTGCGGAAATGAAATGTTTTTAGCTGACCGCTGACCGCTGAATGCTGAAAGCTGCTTTCTAAAGGAGCACCACAATGACCTATCAGGTTCTCGTCCCAGATAATGTGCATCCGTCAGCGCTCGATGTGCTCAACGCCGCTGAAGGTTTGCAAATCACTGCGCCGGGGCAAATGAAGCGCGACGAGCTGCTCGCTGCCTTGCCCACCGCCGATGCCCTCATCATCCGCAGCGCCAGCAAGATCGACGCCGAAGCGCTGGCTGCTGCTGGCAAGCTCAAAATGATTGCTCGTGCCGGTGTCGGCGTCGATAATGTTGATATTCCCGATGCTACCCAGCGGGGCATCGTTATCATGAACACCCCGGACGGCAACACCGTCTCGACCGCCGAAATGGCCTTCGGTTTGATGCTGTCGCTCGTCCGTCAGATTCCGCAGGCGCACGCGACTTTGCTCGCAGGCAAGTGGGATCGCAAAGCCTTTAGCGGTGTCGAACTGCGCGGCAAGACTCTCGGTATCGTTGGCTTTGGGCGCATTGGTCGCGCGATAGCCAAGCGTGCGCTGGCCTTCGACATGACCGTCATCGCCACCGACCCTTACATCGCCGAGTCAGGGAATCCAGCGGTCGAACTGGTCGCTATGGATACCCTGTTCAAGCGGGCGGACTTCATCACCCTGCACGCGCTTCTCAACGACGAAACACGCGGCATGATCAACGCGGCGGCCTTCGCCAAAATGAAGCCCGGTGTCCGCATTATCAACGCGGCGCGCGGCGCGCTCATCAACGAAGCTGACCTTGCCGAAGCGCTCAAGAGTGGTCAGGTCGGCGGCGCGGGGCTTGACGTCTACACCAACGAGCCGCCCGAAGCGGGCAATCCGCTCATCGGCCTGCCCAACGTCATTCATACGCCGCATCTCGCCGCCAGCACCGAAGACGCGCAGATCGTCGTCGCCGTCGATGCCGCCAAGCAGATCGTCGATGCGTTGCTCAACGGCAAGTACGCCAACGTCGTCAACCCGGACGCGCTCAAGAAATAGCCTTCCTCATTCTTCAAATTTGAGGCGCGATTTCGCGCCTCTTTATGTTTCCCTCCTGGTGATATTCATTGCCGTTCTGCACACCCCCTCTCTCTCAGAAATATGCTATCTTTTAGCCCTTGTTAATATATTCGGAGTTAGTAGCCATGATAAAATCTCTTACCATTGTGCTGTTGGCCCTTCTCGGCTCAATTTTCTCCTTTGTAATCCCGGCAGCAGCGAGCGACGCTGCGCCGACTTGTATAAAAATCGTCGTAGATTTGTCAAACAGCGCCTCAATGGTGGGGACCGTGGAAATCCGACTCCTTGATGCAGGCGATGGCAACCGCGTCTTTTATGACCATACTATCAGCGTTCCAGCGAACGGCACCACCCAGCTCCAGTATTTTGTTGGTGTGACCATCGTGGGGCCGATTGCTGCCACCTTTCCAGTAGTCTCCAGCGGGGTTTCTGGGCTGATTAGTGACCACACTGTTCCTTTGTCGAACTGCCCTAGCGGACCCGGCCATATCGACGATGGCCGCATCAATACGAACGACCTCGGCGCGCCGCTGGCCGCTTACTGTGATGGCGGTGGCATGAAAGTCTGGGACATCGACGCTTCTGGGCAAGGCACTCTCGCCTTCAGCGTCACCCTGGCCGACATTCTCAAAGCCCTCACTGATGCTGTCGCCTCCGGTCAAAACGTCTTGGTCGGACAGGGAATGGATGACAGTCTTTATGCGCTCTCGTCCAATCAACTCGTCCTGATCGGCCCTGACATCAACACGCCATCCAAAAACTATGAGTTCCTCACCACGCCGAACGTTTGTCTCTGATTGCTTGGAACCAGCAAGAGGGCGCGATGCACGCATCGCGCCCTCTTTTGATCCTACTCGTGCTGTAATTCCGCTCCCGGCAGCGGCGCGAGATCCGGCGCTTGCCATACGTCCCGCGATTCCTTCAGCAGCGTCGGGCTGTAATGTCGCTTGAGCAGGCTGTCATCCAGCAGGTGATCGTGCCGGGTGATAAATGCCTCGAAAGTGTCTATCTCCGGCGTCAGCCTGATCGCGTAATCAACCAGATGCGCCCAGAACAGGCTGATCGTCTCGTGATATTTGCCCGGTGCGCCGTAGACTTCCGTTAAATGTCGGAGTCCGGCGCGAACCTTGGCGCTGCCGTCCTCGAAACCATTTGCCCGCAGATAAATCCAGGCCATGCGTACATGATCCCGGTGTGAAAACCCACTGATCTGTCCCGCTTCAAACTGCTTGAGAAATTCATCGTCGTTCACGTTTTGCCATCCTTTCCAGGCAATAAAAAAACGCACATCCTGCGCGGACATGCGTTTCACTGCGATAATTTCACCATACGCGTTTTTAACCGGCTTGTAAATCACTGTCCGTTTGATTCGAAATCCTTACAACTGCCAACCTTCTGCTCAAAATTCAGATATTCTTCACGCTTGAACGCTTCTCATGTCAAATCCAGCCGTTATACTTGAAAAGTGTATAGACGTCACCCCATATCTCATTCATAGATACACGTTCGCTTCGACAACCATTTATTTGGCGAGCCATGTCTTTACGACGCAAGACCATTCTGATGATGTCCCTGATGCTGCTGGGGCTTGCCCTGCTGCTTTACCTGGTCTTTCGCACCATCATGCTCGACAGCTATGCATCGCTGGAACAGCAGATCACGCTGCGCAACCTCGACCGCGCCAGTAACAGCATCAGCCGTGAAATTGAGCGCATGGGTCGCTCGATTCATGACTGGTCAAGCTGGAATACGATTTATCAGGCGGTTCAGGACAAAGACGCCTCAGAACTGGTTGATAATCTCGACGACGGTACCTTCTGGTCGCTCAACATCAACCTGATGCTCTTCGTGGAGGAGGACAATCAGCTTCTCTATGGCAAAGCCGTCGATCTTGACTCGAACTGGCAAAACAAGCTGCTGCCAACCTTCGAGCAGTATATCCAGAGCGACCCGCGTTTTCTCCGTCTGGCGACCGGGACGATGACCAGCGGGTTGCTCGTCGTCGGCGGCGAACCCATGATCATCGCCTCGCGCCCGATTCTGCATAACGACGACAGCGGCCCTGCGGCTGGAACACTGATTTGGGGACGTCATCTTGGGGCGCAGGAATTGGCGGATTTTTCCGAGGCTTTGAAGCTTTCGCTCGAAATGCACAGCCTGAACGACTCCCAACTGCCAGCAGATTTTCAGAGGGAAAGGGACATCCTGACGCCTGCTTCCAATCAGGCGGTTCAGCCGCTCGACGAGCGAACCGTCGCCGGTTATGTTCGGCTGGACGATATTTACGCTCAGCCGACGCTGCTCCTCAGAACCACCCAGGATCGCGAAATTTATGCCCAGGGTCAGCAAAGCCTGGCCTATTTGGTCGCGGCGCTGATCGTGGTGGGCATCGGTTTTGGCGTCGGAATGCTTGTGCTCATCGAACGGTCGATTTTGTCTCCGCTGGCACGCCTGCGAGATCGCGTCCAGCACATCGGCGCGACTGACGATCTGCGCCTGCCCATCAGCGGCAGTGATGAACTGGCTCAGGTGACGGCCTCGATCAATACCATGCTCAATACCGTCTCCCAGTCGCGCGCCGCCCTGCAAAAGCTCAACAGCGACCTGGAAGGCCGCGTTGCCGAACGCACCAGAGAACTCGAAGGCCAGAAGTCGCAGCTTCAGACCATTATGGACACGATGGGCGAGGGGCTGGTTTACAGCGTCGATGGCATCATCACGTATGTCAACCGTGCCTTTGTCGAACTGCTCCAGTATCCGTCTGCCGATTTGGTCGGCAAACCGTTCGCGCTGCTCAATGCCGAACTGGACCCGACGCAGACCCCCGTTTTCAAGACACCGCACCAGTATGAGACGCGCCTGATCCGTCGCAACCAGTCCGCCATCCATCTGGCGATCACCGCCACGCCTATCAATCAAGCGGATATGCACAGCCACCGGGTCATCATCATCCGCGATATTACGCAGGAGCGTGCCGACAAAGCCCAGAAGGATTACTTCTTCGCCCGCGCCTCGCACGATTTGCGCTCACCGCTCTCCAGCATCATGACGCGCCTCTATATGCTTGGCAAAAAGCCGGAACAGTTGGACACCCATTTGGCGATTCTCAATCAGGTGTCCAATCAGATGATGGAATTGATCAACGATCTGCTCGATATTTCGCGGCTTGAGCAGGGCGGCATGGTGCTCAATCGGCGTAATCTCGTCCTTCAGTCCGTCGTTGAACAGGTCGTCGAAGTCCAGAAGGCGGATGCCGCGCTCAAGCGGCAGCAGCTTTGCGCAGATTTGGTCGAGACGCCGGTACACGTCTATGCCGACCCCACACGTTTGAATCAGGTCGTGACCAATCTCGTCAGCAACGCGATTCATTACACCTCCGAAGGAGGTCAGATTATCGTCCGGCTCGAACTCGGCGAGCGCGACACAATCCCCTATGCCTGTCTTCAGGTGATTGATAATGGTATCGGTATCAGTACGGAGCAGCAGCCGCACATCTTCGATCCGTTTTACCGCGCCAGTGACGAACACGGCGGTTCCGGGCTGGGGTTGTATATCGTCAAGGAGATTGTCGATCTTCACGGCGGGGAAGTGACCGTCGAGAGTGAAGTCGGCAAAGGCACGCATTTCACCGTCTGCCTTGCGCTGACGGATGACAACGTGCTCCTCGGAGGGAAAACGCTAGCCGCTGATCGGTGAGCGCGGCAGATAAATCACCTGCCCGATGTACACCGTATCGGGATCGGTCAGGCAGTTGCCGTTCATGATCTCCTGAATGCTGGAGCTGGTTGCGACCGCGAGCGAACTCAGGGAATCCCCAATTTCAATCGTGTACTGCACCCAGTTCCCTGGAACCGGGCAGGAAGTGTCGCCGCTGGGCGGCTGAGTCGCGTTCGAGCCACCCGTGAAACCGAGCGGAGTGATCGAAGCGAACAGCGTCGGCGAAATCGCGGTGCTGAATTGTGTCGGCTGGACGGGGCCAGCCGTTGGGGTCGGTGGGGTGCGGCTTAGATTGCAGGCGAGCGCGAAAACAATCCCACCGATCAGGAGCAGCAGCGTGCGTGCTG
Organism: Thiobacillus sp.; assembly: GCA_016124745.1. GTDB lineage: Bacteria > Pseudomonadota > Gammaproteobacteria > Burkholderiales > Thiobacillaceae > Thiobacillus. The sequence continues at coordinate 4,203 of WGNC01000019.1, read as the reverse complement.
GAATACGCATAAATCAATCTTCCAGTCGATCAATGTGCGGATTATAACGCGCTTTCCTCAAAATTTTCGAGAGCGCTCGGTGAGGGATTATCGAAAAATCAGTTTAGCTTTTGCAGAGGCAGACTCACGTAAATTTTTTCGTTTTCCTCCCTCGCCCCGCTTGCGTAACGCGAACTTATTCGCGCGAGAGGGAACGAGGGAGAGGGGGCGTAGGGGCGAGGCACGCCTCGTCCGTTCTGATTCAGCCTCCTGATGTTCTTTAACAAAATAAGATGGAGTTTATGCCGCTCCGTAGCGCCATTTTTCTCCCATTCTCCCCGAACAAGTTCGGGCGCACGCCTTGCGTAATGCGAACTTGTTCGCGCGAATGGGAAGCTGACCTGCAATGCGAACAATGCAACCTGCACTGGGTTGCACGTTCGCACGTTCAGCCAGGATAGAGGGGTTTTTTAAACACCCCCATGTGACACCCATTCTCTCAAAACAAAAATCATTCCCTTTTACAGACTCGTAAACCGTCCGTACAGCGCCAGCGTTTGCTCAACCATCTGCTCGACGCTGAAGACGGTTTCGACGCGATCCTGTCCCATCAAGCCCATGTGCCGCCGTCCAGCCTCGTCCGTCAGCAATTCGGTGAGGGCGGCTGCCAGCGCGCCGATGTCACGCGGCGGGACGAGCCGACCGGTTTCGCCTTCCAGCACCACTTCGGGGATCGCGCTCACACCGCTGCCGATAATCGGGACGGTCTGCGCCATCGCTTCCAGCAGCACGAGGCCGAAACCTTCCCACAGGCTCGGCATCAGCAGCAGATCGAGCGCCGCCATGATGCTTGGCGTATCGCTGCGCCAGCCGAGAAAATGCACCCGATCCTGCACGCCGAGCGTTTGGGCTTCGGCTTCGAGCTTCCCGCGCAGCAGGCCGTCTCCCGCGATCACGAACTGCGCCGTTGGGAACTGCGGCGCGATCCGTGCGAAGGCGCGCAGCCCGTAGACGACGCCCTTCTGCTCAATCAAGCGGCAGACCATGCCGATCAGCAGCGTATCGGGCGCGAGGCCGAGTTCATCGCGCAGCGCAGATCGCGCCGTCTTGCGATCCACCACCTTAAGCGGCAGCCCGTAGTATATGGTCGTGATTTTTCTGGCGGGCGCGCCTTCGACTTCGATGCAGAAGCGCGCAATCGCCTGCGAGATGGCAATGCCAGAATTGGTCATCCACCAGAGCAGGCGGTGAAAGATGCGAACAGGCAGTAATCGACGGAAGTTGTCGTCGTTGTGGCGGCTGGAAATTACCGTGCCTACCCGCGCCAGCCGCGCCGCCGCCATCCCGTACAGGTCGGCGTGAATCAGGTGGGTGTGGACGATGTCGGGGCGTAATGTGCGCAAAACGTGGCGGATGCGCCCGATGACGCGCACATCGCTGTGGCGATAGATCGGAATCCGCCACACCGGAACGTCGGCCTCTGTCAATTCTGCTGCCATCTCATCGACCGGATGCGCCGGGTCTTCGAGCAGGATCAAATGCACCTCGACGCCACGCATCCTGAGCGCGGGCAGCAAAATCAGCAGGTGACGTTCCGCGCCAGAGATGCGCGTCGCCTTGATGATGTGGACGACTTTCATAGGGCAGGAATGAGGATTGAGTGCTGCGTGCTGAGTAAAAAGCTAGGACTGAGGATTGAGGACTGAGAGTGTATTTGTAAAATCAACTTTACAGCCCTCCTCCCCCTAAATCCCTCTCCCTCAGTGCGAGGGACTTTCTCCCTTCTCCCTGAGGGAGAAGGGCTGGGGATGAGGGCAAAATAGCTCAAATTACTCATTTGCAAACACGCTCTGAGGACAGAGTAAAAAAGCTGAAAGCTGACCGCTGATAGCTATTCACGCGACTTGAACCAGTCAATCGTGCGCGCGAGGCCAGAGTCGAAATCGACGACGGGCGCGAAGTCGAGCAGATCCGTGATCTTGGCGATGTTCGCCCGCGAATATCTGATGTCGCCGGGGCGCGGCGGCGCGTGGATCGGCTCAATCGACGTATCGAGCAGGCGGTTGATCTTCTCGACCAGTTGCAGCAGCGAAACACTGCCGCCCGTCGCTAAGTTCATCATCTCGCCGCCGACACCCGGCGCTTTGAGCGCCAGCAGATTGCCATGCACCACGTTGTCGATGTAGGTGAAATCGCGCGACTGTTCGCCATCGCCGTAGATCGTCGGCGCTTTGCCCGCCAGCATAGTGCTGATGAACTTCGGAATCACCGCCGAATACTGCGAGGTTTCATCCTGACGCGGGCCAAACACATTGAAATAGCGAAGTGCGACCGTTTCCAGCCCGTACACCTGCGTGAACGCCTGACAGTAGTATTCGCCTGCCAGTTTGGAGACGCCATAGGGCGACAACGGGTGCGGCTGCATCGTCTCGACCTGATATTCGGCGGTGACTTCGCCGTAGGCCGATGACGAAGCGGCATAAGCTACGCGCTTCACATCCGCATCGCGGGAGGCGACCAGCACGTTCAACGTGCCGTGAACGTTCGCCTCGTTGGTCGCGACCGGATCGTCGATGCTGCGAGGAACGGACGCGAGCGCCGCCTGATGAAAGACGTAATCCACCCCCTTGAAAATGGGCGCAATCGCCGCGCCGTCGGTGATGCTGACTTCGTAAACTTCGAGCGCGTCGGGGAAGGCTGCGACCAGCGCCGCGATGTTAGCGCGTTTGCCCGTCGAGAAATTGTCGATGATGCGGACGCGCTGGCCTTCTTTCAACAATCGCTCGGCGAGATGTGACCCGATGAAGCCCGCGCCGCCCGTGACAATGTAGGTTTCAGGCATAAAGCGTTATTCGTCCCCGTGATAACCACTTGTTTCGGCTGAACAAGATGGGAATAATAACACGTTGTTGACCCATGCTCCATTCATTTGGTTCAAAATCAGGACGCTCACGATGGACATACGCGATCCTCTTCATGCATGGTCTACCATTTGCGCGTTGGTAGGTCATGAAATTGCCGCCATTGCCACGATCTATACAGTCTTGACCGATGAGGATAATCAGCACGCTTTGGTTGGCCTTCAGATCATGTTTGCACGTGGGGATTCCCTTCGGCTGGAGAGTGATCCAGCAGAACAGGATTTACGTGCAGCGAACAAAGCCTGGACAGCCGCATTGGGCGAAACACCAACGGACAGGTTTCTTTTGGATGTGTCGGGACAGGAAAGGTTTAGCGACTTAATCGGTCAGACTATTCAAGCAACATACCCGATCAAAACAACCAACAACTGGTTATCGGGTGCTCGCTTCGAAATCGGCTCCAATGTCCTGAATTTTGTCATTGACTGGGATGAATGTTACGTCTTTTGGGGTGATGGCTCGGAATTTGAGATAATGCTCGGCACTGTCGATTACGAACAGGGTTGCAAAACAGGTGATGAGTATCCGCCCTAAGGTTTTTGCTGACTGCTGATCGCTGATGGCTGACTGCTCAATTGATACTTCCGGCGCACGAACATCATAAAGATGAACAGCGCACCGAGCAGACCCAACCCGCTCAGCCCAATCCACAGCGCGCGATCCGGCGGCGCGACCGTCACCAGCACGCCGAGCGTCCCAAAGAACAGGCAGGCGCTGTAGAGCACGAACAGCGTCCAGCGCTGGCTCAAACCGAGGCTCATCAGACGGTGCGAGGTGTGATCCTTGCCTGCCTGCCCCGGCGAACGCCCTTCCATGATGCGCGTGAAGACCACCAGCGAAATATCGAACAGCGGCAGCGCCAGCACCAGCAGCGGAACCATCCACGTCACGTCAGGCGGCGAGGTGAACTTGAGCTTGATGCCGATCACCGCCAGCACGAAGCCCAGCACCAGCGCGCCCATATCGCCCATGAAGGTGCTGGCCGGGTTGAAGTTGTAGATCAGGAAGCCGACCGCGCTGCCCATCAAGGCCGCCGAGATCGCGCTGACCAGCGTCAGCCCCTCGTTGAAGGCGATCAGCGTGAAGAACCCGGCGGCGATCCCGCTCAGGCCAGCCGCCAGCCCGTCCATGTTATCCAGGAAGTTGACGGCATTGGTCAGCGCCACTACCCAGAAAATCGTCAGCGCGTTATCCAGCAGCGGCAGCCCGAAAAGCTGGATGCGGACGCCAGCGGCGATCAGGATGAGCGCGGCGGCGGTCTGCGCGACCAGGCGAATTTTGATGCCGAGCATGAAGCGGTCAT
>WGNC01000012.1 GCA_016124745.1 Thiobacillus sp. | reverse complement strand
TTCAGATGAGGGCCCCGTCAGCGGATTCCATCAGGGCCAGCAGGCTTGCCGCCTGCACCAACAGGCCGGATATAAGACTGCATCCTTACCTACTGCCGTATGCAAAATCTACTTGTACTCCGGGGGGCGTCCATATAAGGGATTCCCTAACAGGTCGCAGTCGTCCCCGATACGGGTGTGAGTTGCCGTGCTGGCGTGAAGCTTGATCGAGTTGTTGCGGTTCACGGGCAACGCTGCCCGGATGCGCGACGGCATGGCGATACCGGATCAACTCATCTCACGTTGACAGCCAATCAATTTCAACCCTGCGGATCCCTGTTTGGCCCGAAGCAACAGGCCCAGCTGTGATCATTTCTTGAACAGGTCGTCCAGCGACTGCGGTCGTCCCCTGTCCTTGCCCCCGCCCTCGCCGAACAGGGCATCCAGCGCCGCGCGGCTGCCCTGCGCCATGGCTGCGCCGCCACCCTGATAGGCGTCCGGCCGCGGCACGAACCAGCCGCAGTCGTTGGTGCGCTGCTTGTCGGCGACACGCTCCGCTGCCAGTTCGCGACACTCGCCGGCGCGGTGCGGGTCATGGTGGCGGCACAGCCGGCACGCGTGCAGGTCGGCGCGGCAGCTGGGGCAGCAATCCAGGCGCGACAGCGGCAGCAGCATGCCGGCCAGGCTGGCACCGCATTTCCAGCAGACCAGGCTCACGTGACGGGAAAGCCGGCGCCCGGCAGCGTCATGAAACGGTCATCGCCTTGGTCTTGCAAAACCTGCGGCCCACAAACCGAATTGTCGTAGTGTGAGTGACCATGCGCGTTCGAATCAGGGCTGCTCGACCGGGTCGGCAAAAGTGGGGGCCGGCCCTAGGGTCAGCTTGCCGGCAGCGGCCGCCTCGGCGTGCGATTGCTCGATACGCGCCAGCACGCTGGGCGAAGGGTAGCCATCGACCGGCAGCTGGTTCATCGCCTGATAAAGCCGGATGGCGGTCTGGGTGCGCGGACCGAGCATGCCGTCCACCGTGCCGGCATCGAAGCCCATTTCGTTCAGCGCCTGCTGCATCGCTTTGAGTTGTTCCGAACTGATCGCGCCGGGTTCGCCTGTCCGCATGAGTGCGCCGCCACCCGCCAGCTGATGTGCCAGCTGGGCGACCGTCAGCGCGTAGTTGACCGAGCGGTTCCAGCGCATCACCACGTTGAAGTTGTCGAACACCATGAAGGCCGGACCCTGCCAGCCCTGCGGCAACACGATGGCTGCGCGCCCGTTCGCCGCAGGCAGGGCAGACCCGTCCGCCTGCCGCACCCCCGCCAACGCCCACGCCTCGACGGGCAGACGATGCGCCAGGCGCGCCTGCCGCCAGTCGAAGCCCTCCGGCAACAACACCTCAAGCGCCACCGGCTCCTGCACTTGCCAGCCCGCCCGCCTCAGATAATTGGCCGCCGAGTGCATCGCGTCGGGCAGCGACGTCCACACGTCGATGCGGCCGTCCGCGTCGCCATCCACCGCATAGGCGAGAAAGGTCGACGGCATGAACTGCATGTGCCCCATTGCACCAGCCCATGAACCGTTCATGTCGATCGCCTGGACGTGTCCGGCGTCGATGATGCGCAGCGCGTCGAGCAACTGGTTGCGAAAGAACGTGCTGCGGCGGCCCTCGAAGGCGAGCGTGGCGAGGCTGGCAGGGACATTGAGGCTGCCCTGAACTGCGCCGTAACGCGTTTCCAGTCCCCAGAACGCCACCAGCACAACCTTGGGGATGCCGTATTTCTGCTCGACCTCATCCAGAAGGGCCGCGTGTTCCTGCAACAGCTCCTGACCGCGCGTGACTTGAGTCGGGGTGATGCGCCGCCCCAGATAGGCGTCGAAGGTCTGCAGGAATTCCGGCTGGCGGCGGTCGAGCTCGATCACGCGCTCGGCGAGGGCGAGATTGTCGAGCGCCGCATCCAGCGTGGCCTGTGAAATGCCCTGCGCGGCCGCTTCCCGCCGCAAGTCGGCGAGCCAGCTGTCGAACGCGGCCTGGATGGACTCGCCGGCCTGGATGGGCTCGCCGGCTTGGATGGGCTCGCCGGCTTGGGCATGCGTCGAAGCCGAAACCAGCAAGCCCAGCAGAAACAGGAGCTTATGCATGGCGTTGCAGCCAGTATTCGAGTAGCGCCAGGTGCCACAGCTTGCTGCCCTGGATGCGGGTGTGGTGCTGCTCGGGTGCAGCCAGCAGCTTGTTCACGTAGGCGCGATGGTAGAGGCCGCGCTCGCGGCACGCCTGCGAATTCAAAATGTCCTGCATGAAATTCAAAAATTCTCCTCGTACATATTTGAGTGCCGGCATCGGGAAATAGCCCTTCTTGCGGTCGATCACCGCGTCGGGGACGAGGCCGCGCGCGATGGTCTTCAGCACATGCTTGCCGCCGGATGCCAGCTTCATTTCGGGCGGCATCGACGCCGCAAGTTCCACCAGCTGATGGTCGAGGAAAGGCACGCGAGCTTCCAGCCCCCAGGCCATGGTCATGTTGTCGACGCGCTTCACCGGATCGTCGGTGATCAGCATGGTGGTGTCCATACGCAACACCTGATCGATGAACTCGTCGGCGAATGGTTCCCCGAGATGCGCGGCGATGGTCTGCGCCGTGTAGTCGGGGCCATGAAAACCGGGCGTCAGCATTTCGAGGAATTCGTCATGGTCGCGATCGAAATAGTGATGGCGGAAACGGTCGAGCGGCGTGCCGGACCTGTCTTCCACCATGCGCGGATACCAGAAGTAGCCGCCGAACACCTCGTCCGCGCCCTGTCCGCTCTGCACCACCTTGACCGTCTTGCTGACCTGCTCGGCCAACAGATAGAACGCCACCGCATCCTGCGCGAACATCGGCTCGCTCATGGCATCGACCGCTTCGGGCAGGCGCTGCAGCACTTCCGAATTCGGGATCAGGTACTTGTGGTGACGCGTGCCGTACATGGCCGCCACCGGGTCGGAATACTCGAATTCGTTGCCGCGTTCTTCCGGCTGGTCCTCGAAGCCGATCGAAAACGTCATCAGGTCAGGCACGCCCTGCTCGGCGAGCAAGGCGACCAGCAGGCTCGAATCAAGGCCGCCTGACAGCAGCACGCCGACCTTGACGTCGGCGATCTCGATGCGCTTTTTCACTGCCTGACGCAGGGATGCGTGAATGGCTTCGGTCCATTCACCTTCGGTTGCGGGCCGTGACGGCCGCTGCGCCCGCAGCGACCAGTAGCGGCGGTGCCTCAGCTCGCCTCTCGAATTGACCGTCAGCGTCGTGCCCGGCGCCAGCTTGCGAATGCCGTTGTAGAGCGTACGCGGCGCCGGCACCACGGCATGCAGCGTGAACAGATGATGCAGGGCGACGGCGTCGAGTCCGGTGTCGACCTCCCCCGCGGCGAGCAGGGCCTGCGGTGTCGAGGCAAAGCGGAAGCGGTTCAGGTTTTCACTGTAATACAGCGGCTTGATGCCGAGCCGGTCGCGCGCCAGAAACAGCACCTCGCGATCCCAGATGGCGAACGCGAACATGCCATGCAGATGCTCGACGCAGGCCGCGCCCCACTCCAGCCAGGCGCGCAGGATGACTTCGGTGTCGCCGTCGGAATGAAATTCATGGCCCAGGCCGACCAATTCGGCGCGCAATTCGGGATAGTTGTAGATGGTGCCGTTGAAGACCAGCGCGGTGCCGCTGGCGGCATCCAGCATCGGCTGATGCGAACGCGGCGACAGGTCGATGATGGCCAGCCGCCGGTGACCCAAACGCACGGGCCCGTCCGCATGCTGGCCTTCAGCGTCGGGGCCGCGCCGTTCCAGCTTTGCCAGCATGCGCGCCATCGCCGCCGCGTCGGACACGACGCCGTCGAACCGGAATTCACCTGCTATGCCACACATGTCTGATCTGCCTGTTAAATCCACGAAGGACTCGAAAGGCCGTGGAAAATTTCAATTTATGCCACCAGCGGCGGCTCGTCCATGAGCGCGATCTGCTCGCGCAATTCGAGGATACGCGCCTGCCAGTACAACTGCGAATTGAACCATGGAAACGCCGCGGGAAAAGCCGGGTCGTCCCAACGACGGGCCAGCCAGGCCGCGTAATGGAGCAGTCGCAGGGTTCTGAGCGCCTCGACCAGCTGCAGTTCGCGCGGGTCGAATTCGGCAAAGTCCTCATAGCCCGTCAGGATCTCGGTGATTTGCGCCTGCTGTTCGTCACGCTCGCCGGACAGCAGCATCCACAAATCCTGCACCGCCGGCCCCGTGCGGCTGTCATCGAAATCGACGAAGTGCGGCCCACTGTCGGTCCAAAGCACGTTGCCGGCGTGGCAGTCGCCATGCAGGCGCAGGGTGCGCACCGCGCCCGCGCGTTCGTAACAATGCGCCACGCTGGCAAGCACATGCTCGACCACGCTGTCCCAGGCGGCGGTGAGATCGGGCGGCAGCCAGTTGCCGCTGCGCAGAAAATCACGAGACGCACAACCAAAGGTTTCAAGGTCGAGCGTCGGGCGATGCGAAAAATCTGTCTGCGCGCCGACTGCGTGGATGCGGCCAAGGAAGCGTCCCATCCGCAGCAGGGTGCCGGCGCGGTCGAACTCGGGCGTGCGTCCGCCCTGTTTGGGATAGACGGCAAAGCGGAATCCGGCATGAAGGTGGAGCGTGGCGCCATTTAATGCCAGCGGCGCGACCACCGGGATTTCACGTGCCGCGAGCTCGGAAGTGAAGGCATGCTCCTCCAGGATGGCGGCGTCGCTCCAGCGCTCGGGGCGATAGAACTTGACCACCACCGGGCTCACGGCATCCTCGACCCCCATCTGATAGACGCGATTCTCGTAGCTGTTCAGCGCCAGCAGCCGACCATCGGCGCGCAGTCCGGTGCTGTCGAGCGCATCCAGGGCACAGTCGGGCGTCAGCGAAGAATAGGGATGAGGCGAATTCATTGTGGAAAAGCCGACCGGCAGCGATGTGTTTCCCTTGAAGCGTAACCTGAATATTCGTTATCAAGCGTTTCGTGCCGCGAGGCGCCAGAGCGACGTCACCTCGGCCGCACGCGCGGCATGGAGCGGGTCGGACGCATCGGAAGCACGCGGATGGGTGGGCCGGGTGTCCATCCGCTCCACCACCTCCAAGCCGGCCCGATCAAAAGCCGCGAGCAACCATTCGCGCGAGCGCAGGCCCAGGTGCTCGGCCAGGTCCGACAGGATCAGCCAGCCTTCGCCACCGGGCTCCAGATGTACCGCCAGCCCGTTCAAGAAGCCCAGCACCATGCGGCTGTCCGGATCGTAGATCGCATGTTCGAGCGGCGAATTCGCGCGCGCGGGCAGCCATGGCGGATTGCAGACGATGAGCGGCGCACGACCTTGCGGAAACAGATCGGCCTCGACAAGCTCCACCCGTCCCGCCAGACCGAGCCGTTTGATGTTTTCGCGCGCGCAGGCCAGGGCGCGCGGATCCTGATCGGTGGCAATGACATGCCCGACTCCCCTGCGAGCCAGCACGGCTGCCAGCACGCCCGTCCCGGTGCCGATGTCGAAAGCGAGCTTCGATGAAGGCAGCGGCGCTTCATTTATCAGGTTCAGGTACTCGCCGCGCACCGGCGAAAACACGCCGTAATGTGGATGGATGCGACCGCCGAGCGCCGGAATGTCGACGCCTTTCTTGCGCCATTCATGGGCGCCGATCACGCCGAGCAGTTCGCGCAGCGAAACGATCGAGGGCTCTCCGCCCACCCCATAGGCTTCGGCGCAGGCCACTTTCACATTCGGCGCGCGTCGCAAGGGAATGCTGTAATCCGCCTCCAGCGGCAGCAACAGCATCCCCAGGGTGCGTGCACGCTGCGACTGGGCCTGGCGGTAAAAATGGAAGGCCTCGGTCGGCGACGCAGCGGCCTTGCACGGCTTGCGGTCGATGCGGCGCGCCATGGCCTGCAGCAACTGGCGCGCATTCTGGAAGTCGCCTCGCCACAGCAGCGCGGTGCCTTCGCTGGCCAGTCGATAGGCCGCGTCCGCCCTGAGTCGGTCGTCTGCGATCACCACGCGCCTGGGCGCTGGCGCACCGCCTTCCGTGCGCCAGCGGGCATATCGACTCTCGCCCGCTTCGGTCCAGGTCACGACAGCGTTGATATTGTCAGGCACTCAGCATTACCAGGAATTGAATTGCGTGTTGATTGGATGGGCGAAGCGACCAAATTGCATAAGATCAAACTCAATCATGAACCGATTGCCCTTCGACCCGCTCGGGGCGAACGAAACAGGCGCCAACCGTTCACCCCAAGCTTGTCAGCGGATGGCGCGTCAGAAGCGTTCTCCAGGAAATCGCCGTCCGGAACCGTGCGCGCACCCCATCAAAGCTTCGCGCTGCGGCCGCCGTCCACTGCCAGAATCTGCCCGGTCACAAAATGCGTGTCCATCGCGAAGAATCGGACCGCGAGTGCGATGTCGGCGGGATCGCCGGCGCGTTTCAGCATGGTGTGCGAGACGATGCGCTGGCGCGACACCTGATCGAAATTCGAATCGCCTTCGGGCCACATGATCGGCCCCGGCGCGATGCCGTTGACGCGCACTTCGGGCGCCAGCTCGCGCGCCAGCGATTTGGTCAGCCCCACCAGGCCGGCCTTGGCGACGGAATAGACGACGTAGCTTTTCATCGGCCGGTCGGCGTGAATGTCGGTGATATTGATGATGCAGCCACGGCGTTTCCTGAGTTCGGGCGCGGCGGCCTGCGACAGGAACATCGGTGCCTTGAGGTTGCTGCCCATCAGGTCGGCCCAGTCCTTTTCGGCAATGGTGCCGACAGGCGTGGGGTAGAAGCTCGATGCGTTGTTGAGCAGCACATCGAGACCGCCGAAGGTGGCGACGGTCTGGTGAACCAGGCTCGGCAGGCCGCTGGTATCGTGCAGATCGGCCTGGATCAGTGCCACCGAATCGGCACGGATGGCATTGAGTTCGTCCTGCAATGCCCGCGCCTCGGTGGCCGAACTGCGATAGTGAATCATCAGGTTGGCGCCGGCGGCATGCAGCATGCGTGCCGAGGCGGCACCCACGCGTTTGGCCCCGCCCGTAATCAATGCCGTTTTGCCATGCATCGGGATTCACCCTTATATTCGGAGGACTCTGCATTATCCATTAACACGCCGCATGCTGCCTGCTCCTTCCACCGATGCCCTTGCGCACAGCCAGCGCGTGACTGCGCACCTCGCCGCGCTGATCGACGGCGCGGGTGGATGGATACCCTTCTCTCGCTTCATGGAAGCGGCCCTGTATGCGCCGGGCCTGGGTTACTACGCAGCCGGTGCGATGAAATTTGGCGCGGCGGGCGACTTCGTCACCGCACCCGAACTCACGCCGCTGTTCGGCCGCACGCTCGCGCATGCCATCGCGCCGGTGCTGGCCGAAACGGGTGCCGAGGTCCTGGAACTGGGTGCCGGCAGCGGGCAGTTGGCGATGGACATGCTGGGCGAACTGGAGCGGATCGGCACCCTGCCCTCGCGCTATTGCATCCTGGAAGTGAGCGCCGACCTGCGACAGCGCCAGCAGGAAAACCTGGCACGCACGCGGCCACATATTGCCGGGCGGGTGCAATGGATGGATGCGCTGCCCTCGCATTTCAGCGGCGTCATCTTCGGTAACGAGGTGCTCGATGCACTGCCGGTGGAACTGGTGCACTGGACGGCGACCGGGCCGCTGATACGCGGCGTAGCACTCGAAGGAGACGTCTTCGTCTGGCGGGAACACCCCATTGCCGACCCCACGCTACGCGCCCGTGCCGGCGCACTGAACCTGCCGCCAGGCTATGTTTCCGAAATCAACCTGGCGGCCGATGGCTTGATCGCCTCGCTCGCGCAATGCCTGGAACGCGGCCTGATCCTGATGATCGACTATGGATTTGGCGAAAGTGAGTACTACCACCCGCAGCGCCACATGGGCACGCTGCGCGCGCATTACCGCCACCACGCGCTGGACGATCCGTTCTATCTTCCTGGTTTGTGCGATCTTACCGCGCACGTCGATTTCAGTGCGGTGGCGCGGGCGGGGGAAGCGACGGGCCTAGCCTTGGCAGGCTACGTGAGCCAAGCCAATTTTCTGCTGAACAGCGGACTTGCCGAATTGCTGATGGACAGTTCGCCGGCCGATGCGGCAGCGTACCTGCCGCAGGCCAATGCGGTACAACGACTGGTGTCGCCGGCGGAGATGGGCGAGCTGTTCAAGGTGATTGCGCTGACGAAGGGGGTGGGGACGCCGCTCGCGGGCTTCTCGCGTGGCGACCGGCGACATTCGCTGTAAAGCATCACCGTTCGTCAAGTCGCTCGCGCTTGTCGAAGCCTGTCCTGAGCTTGCCGAAGTGGTACTGTGCCCACTCGGACATGCCCTTCGACAAGCTCAGGGCGAACGATGCCAAGCCATCGAGACTTGACGGTTAAACCAGAGGCAGCTGCTTGTCCTCGTCACGGGGCAGGCGCGTCACGCGCACCGCATGCAGACGGCGGCTGTCGGCACGCAGGACGCTGAACTGGAAACCGTCGAACTTCACCGTTTCACCACGCTTGGGCAGGTGGCCAAAGCGTGAAACGACGAGGCCACCGACGGTATCGAACTCCTCATCGGAGAACTGCGTACCCAGGATCTCGTTGAAGTCGTCGATCTCCGTGCTGGCCTTCACGCGAAACACGCCTTCGCTCTCGCGGATGATGTTGTCTTCTGTCTCGTCGAAGTCGTATTCGTCCTCGATATCGCCAACGATCTGTTCCAGCACGTCCTCGATCGTCACCAGCCCGGCCACGCCACCATATTCGTTGACGATGATGGCAATGTGGTTGCGGTTGGAGCGGAACTCCTTCAGCAGCACGTTAAGCCGCTTCGATTCCGGAATGAACACGGCCGGACGCAGCATGCCGCGGATGTCGCTGTCAGCCTCGGCGTAATGACGCAGCAGGTCTTTCGCCAGCAGGATCCCGATGATGTCGTCGCGATCCTTGTCGATGACCGGGAAGCGCGAGTGCGCAGTTTCGATCACGAAGGGAATGAAGGTTTCGGGCGCATCGTTGATGTCGACGACATCCATTTGTGCGCGCGGGATCATGATCTCGCCGACGCGCATCTCGGACACCTGCAGCACGCCCTCGATCATCGCCAGGGCATCGGCATCCATCAGGCTGTTTTCGTAGGCGCCGTGCAGCAGCTCGATCAGCTGCTCGCGGTCTTCGGGTTCGCGCATGAGCCAGTGGGAGATGCGCTCGAGCAAGCTCGGTTTACTGTCGGACTCCATGTTGTGTCAGGAAACGTAAGGATTGGGGATTCGGAACCGCTCCAGTATAGCGGCTTCGCGTAACTCCATGATGTCGGCGTCCGCCGGCTTCATGTGATCGTATCCCTGCAGGTGCAGCACGCCGTGGACGGTCATGTGGGCGTAATGGTCCTTCAGCAGCTTGCCCTGCTCGCGCGCCTCGCGCTCGACCACCGGCGCGCAGATCACCACGTCGCCGCCCAGTACGCCGCGCCCTGATTGGTCGTGGCCGACTTCACCGTACTCGAAGGTCAGCACGTTGGGCACGTAGTCCTTGTCGCGGTAGTCGTGGTTGAGCGCCTGCGCTTCCTCGGCGTCGACGATGCGCACGGTGATTTCGGCGGGATGTTCCAGCGCGGCAGCGACCCAGCGGCGGATTTGCGCGCGGGCGGGCAGTTCGGCTGCCTCGCTCGCGAACTGCACGGACAGGCTGAATTCAGGACCCACGCGTTTCCGTTTCCGCACGCCGCGCGGCATAGGCATCGACGATGCGGCCGACCAGCGGATGGCGCACGACGTCTTCGGACAGGAAATGGGTGAAGGCGATGCCGCGCACCTCCGACAGCACCTCGGTGGCATCGAGCAGTCCGGATTTCACATGCTTGGGCAGGTCGATCTGGGTCGGGTCGCCGGTCACCACGGCACGCGCGCCGAAGCCGATGCGGGTGAGGAACATCTGCATCTGCTCGGGCGTGGTGTTCTGCGCCTCGTCGAGAATGATGAAGGCGTGATTCAGCGTGCGCCCACGCATGAAGGCCAGCGGCGCGACTTCGATCGAGTGGCGCTCGATCAGCCGTGTCACCTTGTCGAAGCCCATCAGGTCGTACAGCGCGTCGTACAGCGGACGCAGGTAGGGATCGACCTTTTGCGTCAGGTCGCCCGGCAGGAAGCCGAGCCGCTCGCCGGCTTCCACTGCCGGACGTGTCAGCACCAGGCGCTTGACCTGCTCGCGCTCCAGCGCATCGACCGCGCAGGCCACCGCAAGATAAGTCTTGCCGGTACCGGCCGGGCCCACGCCGAAGGTGATGTCGTGGCTGCGGATCTGCTCGATGTACTGGCCCTGGCGCGGTGTACGCGCACGCAGGTCGGCACGGCGGGTACGCAGTTCCGGACCTTCCGCGTCGGCGCGGCCACGCGTGAGTTCGACCAGGCCGAGCTGGATGTCGTCCAGACTCAGTTCGTCGTGCGCGCGGTTGTAAAAATGCTCGATCGCCTGCGCGCCCTTCTCGGCCTGCGCGGCATCGCCGCTGAAACGGAAACTGGCGCCGCGGCGACCAATTGTCACATCAAACGCTGCCTCGATCTGACGCAGGTTTTCGTCCATGGGACCACACAGGTTGGCGAGCCGCCGGTTGTCTTCCGGCGCCAACCGTAGTTCGACTACGCTATTCAGGGCCTTACTCACGGTAGCAGCCCGTTCGCGCTGAGCTTGTCGAAGCGCCGTAGTGATCGCGAAGGGGCCGCTTCGGCAAGCTCAGGACAGGCTTCGACAAGCTCAGCCCGAACGGCCCTTGGGGATTTCTCATGTCTCAAGATTGGCATTCAACCATAATGACTTCGCCGCGCAGACTGTGCGGCAGCGCCTGGGTGATAGTGACGTCAACGAACTGTCCGATCAGGCGCGGCTGTCCGGCGAAGTTGACGATGCGGTTATTGTCGGTGCGGCCGGCGAGTTCTTCCACGTTCTTGCGGGCGTGGCCCTCGACCAGCACGCGCTGCACGGTGCCGACCATGGCCTGGTTCACCTGCTGTGCCTGCGCCTCGATCTGCGCCTGCAGCTTCATCAGGCGCTGGGTCTTCAGTCCAGCCGCAACGTCGTCCGGGTAGTCCGACGCGGGCGTGCCGGGCCGCTTGCTGTAGATGAAGGAGAAGCTGGCGTCGAAGTCGAGTTCGCGGATCAGCTTCATCGTCGCTTCGAAATCGGCTTCGGTCTCGCCCGGAAAGCCGACGATGAAATCCGACGACAGGCACAGGTCGGGGCGCTGTTCGCGCAGCTTCCTGACGATGGACTTGAATTCGAGGACGCTGTGGCCGCGCTTCATCGCTGCGAGGATGCGGTCGGAACCCGACTGCACCGGCAGGTGCAAATGAGACACCAGCTTGGGCAACTTGCCGTAGCACTCGATCAGCCGCGGCGTCATTTCGCGCGGGTGGCTGGTGGTGTAGCGGATACGCTCGATGCCCGGAATCTCGTGGACCATTTCCAGCAGGTAGGCAAAGTCGGCGGTGCCGCCCTCGTGCAATGCGCCCTGGTAGGCGTTGACGTTCTGCCCCAGCAGGGTGACTTCCTTCACGCCGCGCCCGGCGAGGTCGTCGACTTCGGCAATGACGTCGTCGAACGGCCGCGAGACTTCCTCGCCGCGCGTATAGGGCACGACGCAAAACGTGCAGTACTTGGAGCAGCCTTCCATGATCGAGACGAAGGCCGATGCGCCTTCGACGCGCGCCGGTGGCAGGTGGTCGAATTTTTCGATTTCGGGAAAGCTGATGTCGACCTGCGCACGGCCGGTTGCGCGCTTTTTCGCGATCAGTTCGGGCAGGCGGTGCAGCGTCTGTGGGCCGAACACCACATCGACAAAGGACGCGCGCGACACGATGGCCGCGCCTTCCTGCGACGCCACGCAGCCGCCGACGCCGATGATGAGATCGGGGTTCAGTTGTTTGAGATGCCGCACCCGGCCGAGTTCGTGGAACACCTTTTCCTGCGCCTTCTCGCGCACCGAGCAGGTGTTGAACAGAATGACGTCCGCGTCGTCCGGGGTGGGGGTCGGGGTCAGGCCTTCGGCGGCACCCATTACGTCGGCCATCTTGTCCGAATCGTACTCGTTCATCTGGCAACCGAAGGTTTTGATGTAGATCTTCTTCATGATCCTAGCAACCGTAGTCGGACGCACCCGATGGTGCGTTTGGGCGGGTGTCTGCCACGAAGCAACGAAGCAGCAGCCTACCGGGGTAGGCAAGGAGGCGCGAGAGCGGAGTCGTTGCCGCTTTAGTGGCTTTACGAATCCGGCCTACCCCTTGCGGGCACAAAGGCAGGCGCGCGACCGGACGTGCCAGCGGGTGCGCAGCGTAGCCCGCTTCCAGGCGAATTCCCGGAAGATTCGAAACTCCGCATTCGTGCGGACTTGATCGGGAGAGAAAACGGTCGACCACGGTTGCTGGAATCATATGCCGGGACAGTGAATAGACTGGGGGCAGGGATTTCGCAGCTGCTTTCGATCAAAGCGGCAACGAAAAGGATGTGGTGGTGATGAGTGGACTTGAACCACCGACCCCCGGATTATGAATCCGATGCTCTAACCGACTGAGCTACATCACCTTGGGGACTGCATCTGCGGCGAATGACCGCCGAAAAGGCGCGCATTTTAGCTGACGCGGGCATGGCCTGTCAAAATTCCCTGCGCGCCGACGACAAGCCCGCGAAACAGCAAGGGCGGTCACTGCGGCCGCAATCTCGCCAGTTCGTCGAGCAGACTGATCAGCAGCTCGCGGCCGAGCGGACCCATCCCCGCAACCAGCTGGTCGGCGTCGCGCTCGCCGTTGACCAGCCGCCGCATCCGTCCGCCTAGCAGCGCCATGTCGCCCCCCGCTTTCATCATCTGCTCGGCCATGTTGGCGAGCACCGACATCGCCTGGGCGTCTCCGCGCGCCGAGGCATCGATGAGCGCAGCGAGGCCGGGTGCCGCGGCGCTGCCGTCCGGCTGGGCATCGAGCGCGGGCAAGCTTGCCGGGTTATCGAAGCCCCGCAGGATGGCGTCGAGCAGGATGGCGTCTTCCTCGTCGAGTCCCAGCTTGATCGAAGGGTCGCGGCGGCCGTTGATGACGTGGCGCAGCGCGCCAACCAGCCGCGCCCAGCCTGCCTGCTCGGCGGCGTCGAGCTGCTTCATCAGCCCGGGCAACTGGCTGCGGTCGCGCAGTGCATCGACGACGGTGTGAATGAAGGCGGCATGGACGCGCAGGACCTGGTCGACGGCGGGGGGGAGTTGGGCCATGGCTTATCGGTGAGCAGTGAGCGGTGAGCGGTGAGCGGATTGTCCAGTCAGGGGGGGGTGTTGGCAATGGCTGGATGCCGCGGCACGTTTTTGATTTGCCAGCTTGCGCTCGCCCACGCCAGCAGTTCGGCCGGACCGGCGCCGGCCAGTTCGCGCGCTGGCGCATGGCCGATTGCTGCGAGTGCCTGCGTCATGACCGCACCCTGCCCGGCGCCGGGCAGGGCCGGAGCACGGGTCTGCTTGGACAGCTTCTGCCCGGCGGCATTGGTGATGAGCGGCACGTGGGCATAGCGCGGCATCGGCAGACCGAGCAGGGTTTGCAGGTAAATCTGGCGCGGCGTGTTCCACAGCAAATCGGCGCCACGCACGACATCGGTGATGCCCTGGAAGGCATCGTCGACCACCACCGCCAATTGGTAGGCGAACCATCCGTCGGCACGCTTGACGATGAAGTCGCCGACATCGTGCGCCAGGTTCTGTGTCAGTTCGCCGTGGATACGGTCGTGAAAGCGACTAGCTGCATCCGGCACCCTGACCCGCCACGCGCGCGCGATTGCGCCCGCCGCCAGGCCATTGCGGCAGGTGCCCGGATAAATGATCTCGCTCTCGTGGTTGCGCGGCGCCTGCGCGAGCTGGCTGCGCGTGCAGGCGCACGGATAGACCGCGCCGACGGCCTGCAGTGCAGCGAGAGCTGCCGCATAGGCGTCGTCGCGCAGCGACTGGACGAGCACTGTGCCGTCCCATTGCAGCCCGTAGGCATCCAGCTGGCGCAGGATGCTATCCGCCGCGCCAGGCTCGCAGCGGGGGCGGTCGAGATCCTCCATGCGCACCAGCCAGCGCCCGCCCGCCGCACGCGCATCGAGCCAGCTCGCCAGCGCGGCGACGAGCGAGCCGAAGTGCAGCGGGCCCGTGGGGGAGGGCGCGAAGCGGCCGACGTAGGCCGGGACATCCCTCAAGCGGCGCGGGTGAGCATCAGTTGGGCAGGCACCGGCGCCGGGAATCCAGCCTCGGCCAGTGCTTCGCGGATCATGCGGTTGCCGTCGAAATACACCTGCCAGTAATGATCCGTGTGGCAATACGGACGCACCACGAGAACCGGACCGACCAGATTGAATTCCAGGATTTCGACTTCGACCGCGGGCTCGGCAACAACGTTGGGGAGAGTCTGCAATCTTTCACGCAGCAATTGCATGGCGGCGACGTGATCGGCGTTACCGGCAAGCTGGCATTTGAGGTCGACCCGGCGAAAGGGATTGGCACTGAAATTCTGGATGGTGTCGCCGAAAATCTTGCTGTTGCCGACGATGGACAATACGTTGTCGGGGGTGTTGATCGCGGTGGCGAACAGGCCGATTTCCTTGACCGTGCCGGTCAACCCGCCCGCGGTGATGAAATCACCGACCTTGAACGGTTTCAGCACGATAAGGAACGCGCCGGCGGCAAAGTTGGACAGCAGCCCGCCCCACGCCGCGCCGATCGCGATGCCGATGCCGGCGACCAGGGCGGCGAATGTGGTCGTCTGCACGCCGAAGTAGCCGAGGATGGCGACCACCAGCACGATGTTGAGGGTGACCGCGACGAAGCTGCCGATGTAGCGCATCAGCGTGGGGTCGACATGCTGCTTTTCCAGCACGCTCTGGAGCATGCGGCCTGCCAGCCCGATGAGCCAGCGGCCGACAATCCAGAAGGCAATCGCGGCCAGAATCTTCAACCCCGCTTCAGTGGCGTAGGTGGCGGCGATGTCGGTGTATTTCTGAATATCCTGATCCATGGTGGTCTCCCTGATTTGGTCGCGAATGTCACGAAACGGCGGCCAAAGCATAATCCCGCTCGCTGTTCTTTGGCGAGACCAGCGACTGGTAAAGCCGTAAAATCTCAGACTCCATTTTCGTCTCGCTCCAGCCGGCGGCATACGATTTGCCTGCTTCGCCCAGCGCCTGGCCTGCACTGCGATCGCACAGCAGCGGCTTGAGAATGCCCGCAAAGCCGGCGACGTCGTCCGGCGCAATACGGCATCCCGCGCCTTCCTGTAGCACATCCTTGGTCCCCATTTCGGCCAGCCCCACCACCGGTACGCCGAGAGCCATCGCTTCCAGCAGCACCAGCCCCTGGGTTTCGGTCTTCGATGCGAACACGAAGGCATCAGCGGCACAGTAACAGGCCGGCAGCTCTGTGCTGCGCTCGAGATAGCCGACGAAACGCACATTGTTCGTGAGCCCTCGTTTTGCCACCGCGCGCTCGAGTGACGCGCGCGCAGGTCCCTCCCCGGCGATCACGAAGAGCACGTCAGGCAGGTCACGCCGAACCCGCTCGGTCACGCGCAGCAGAAAATCCAGATTCTTTTCGAATGCCACCCGACCCACATAAGCCATCACCGGGCGTTCAGGGGAAATGCCGTGGCGCGCGCGGAACGCGGGGCCGTCGCAGTTTGAAAAGTCGGCCAGCCGCAGGCCGGTCGGGATGATGTGGATGGGGCTGTGGACACCATAGGCCAGGAGCGCGTTCTTCATCGCCGATGACGGTGCGATCACCGCGCTGACACCGTCGCATTCCTTGCGTGAAATCATTCGCGCCGCCGCGGCCAGCCAGCTTTTCGGCAGAAACGGCAGGTAGTGATGGAAGTACTCCTCGAACAGCGTGTGGTAGGTCTCGACGCATGGCAGGCCATGTTTGCGGGCCCAGCGCACGCCAGCACGGTGCGCCAGGAAGGGAGTGTGGATGTGTACCAGGTCGAAATCGCCAGGGTCGAGCCGGTCCAGCGCGGCGGCGAGTGCCCGTGAATGCATCAGCCGGTCCTCAGGGTCGCGCGGAATCTGCCAGCCCGGCACCCGCACGATACCGGCCTCACCCGTTGCAACAGGATAGTCCGGCGCCACCAGAACGCTGCTGTGTCCGGCCGCCGCCAGCGCCTGGCGCAGGGTCTGGATCGACGTCGATACGCCGTTGACGCGCGGGAAGTACACGTCGGACACCATCAGAATATGCACGGCAGACTCCACCCAGGACAAAGTCTGCGTTGTATGGCATTGCGGTTACAGGATGATGACGCGTCGCGAAGCGACGGCTACAGGTCGATGCCGGGCTGCGCTTTCACGCCGGCACGGTAGGCGTGCTTCTCGTCGGCGATGACGGAAACCGTGTCGGCGAGTTCGATCAACGCGTCGGATGCACCACGCCCGGTCACGATCACATGCTGCATGGGTGGCCGGTGCGCCAGCGCATCCAGCACGCTGTCGCCGTCGAGATAGCCGTAGCTCAGCAGATAAGTCAACTCGTCGAGCACCACCAGATGATAGGACGGGTCGGCCAGCATCACGCGTGCCACTTCCCATCCGCGTTGTGCGGTGGCGATGTCCTGTTCACGGTTCTGCGTGTCCCAGGTGAAGCCATCACCCAGTACATGCCAATCCACTCCAGACTGCCTGCCGAGAAAGGCTTCCTCGCCGGTATCGGTGCGGCTCTTGATGAACTGGCAGACCCCGACCTTCATGCCATGGCCGAGCGCGCGCGCCACCGTGCCGAAAGCCGAGGTGCTCTTGCCCTTGCCGTTGCCGGTGATGACGATCAGAAGTCCGCGTTCATCGGTTGCAGCAGCAATGGCGGCGTCGATGATGCTTTTCTTGCGTGCCATGCGAGCCCTATGGCGCGCATTCTTCAATTCGTCTTGCATGATCGTCCCCATGCACCCAATCAATAGGTGTACGCCACACTGACCCAGCCATTGCGCCCCGGCAGCGGATAGGCATTGAAGCGATCCGGGTTGTAGGTGCTATGGACGGCGTAAGTGTAGTACGCCTCGTCGAACAGGTTGTTGACCGCGGCGGACAGTTGCCAGGCGCCGGACTGCCGGACCAGTTTGAGATCGACCAGGGTATACGCCGGAATCCGCTGAGCGAAACTGTTGGTCTCGTCGTTATCCATGAGTTGGCTGCTGACGTAGTTGGCATCCGCGCTCAGCCGGGTAAGCTCGTCGATATGCCAGACCGCGCCGAGCGACAGCTTGCTGCGCGGTACGAGCGGAACGTCCTTGCCGTCGAGGTCGACGCCGTTGAGCGTGCCCTCGGTGAATTTTGCGTAGGCCAGGGTGTAGGCCGCGCTCAGATCGACCGTGCTGACGCGGCCATGCGCTTCCAGCTCGACGCCATAGCGCTGCAGCGGTGGCAAATTGGTATTGCCGATGCCGCTGTTGTAGACATCGAGGTGAATTTCATCATCCACCTTCATGTAATACGCCGCAGCGCGCAGGCGATCTGCGCCAGCCCCCCACTCCCAGCCAAGCTGCGCATCCTGCGACGTCTGCGGCTCGAGGAACTGGAATTCGCGCTCATACGTCGGTGAATACTCATAGATCTCGTCCACCGTGGCAAAGCGGAAGCTGCGCGCCAGCCGGGCAAACAACGCATGTTGCGGATTCAGGCGATGGTTGATTCCCAACTCGAGCGCATACTGCGTTTTGTCCTGACTGCCGGGCAGTGCGCCGCTGCCGTAACCCCCCCCGGGTGCGCTGGCGTCAAACTGGTCGTTTGCGCTGAGGTCGAACCACTCGTAGCGCCCACCCAGCGCCAGGCGCGTGGCCGGACTCAAGCTCACCTCGTCCCGCGCATAGAGGCCGGTCGTATTCTGATCGGCCGTCACATGATTGATGGGGGTGCCGATATTGGCCTCGGCGTTCGAGGTACGCAGCGTGTAGTCCCACCACTCGAAATCGACCCCGACCACGAGATTGTGCGTGATGTCGCCAGTTTCGAACGGCAGCAGCACACGTGGTAAAAAACTCCACATGTCGAGATCGGCATCACGGTAGTCGGGGTAGCCGCCATAGTCGAAATAGGATTGCTGCCCCTTGGTACGATAGTCCAGGTCGAGCATGAGTTCGTTACGGCCAAATTCGGCGCGGTTGCTCAGCCCCCCCTGGTAGCCACGGCGCTTCGCCCAGTCGAGCGGCGTGCTGGTGCCCCGCGGGTCGGTTTCAAGCTCGTCGAGACCCATGCTGGAATCGACCGTGCGCGGACCGGGCAGACGCAGATCCTGGCTGGCGCCGCCAAACTTGAACACCAGCTCGCCAAGCGCATGACTGTAACGCGCATCGCCGTTCAGACTGCTTTGCATGTTCTCGTTGTTGTCGCGCCAGCCGTCGGAGCGGTAATGGTCGGCCGTCAAGCGAAGACCGCCCGTTTCGCCGGAATAGTTGCCGCTCAGCTGGTAGTCTTGAGTATTGAAGCTGCCTGCCTGCACCCTGCCCGATGCTTGATTGGGCAATCCGAGCGGGGAACGCGTGATGATGTTGATCACGCCCGCCACGGCACCCGAGCCATGCAGCACGCTGGAGCCGCCGCGCACGATTTCGACGCGCTCGATCGCGGAAAGCGGCAGCGCTGCCCAGTCGACAGCGGACAGATCGATATCGTTCAGACGGCGACCGTCCAGCAGGATCAGGGTATTTTGGCCGGCAGCGGCACCGAAGCCGCGCATGTCGACCGTACTGGCAGCGGCATTGTTGCCGAACAGATCGCGCATGCCGATCCCGGCCTGCTCGGCGAGAATTCCAGGCAGCGTCGTCTGCGGGTTGTTCGCGATGTCCTGTCGGGTGATCACTGTCGTGTTGGCGGTCTGGCCGGACAAGGTCTGCGGAAAGCGGGTAGGCGTGACGACGATGGTTTCACCGACAAACTCCGGCAGGGTTTCCGAATGGGCGGATGAAACCAGGACAGCGCCCAAGGCGAGCGGAAGAACCGTTTGACGCATGATGAATTTAGGAATTTCCGGGTTAGGCACCTGCTTCCCCGCAGGCGCGTTGCACGTTCCGCCACACGACTTCTGCCATGCAGGGCTCAGGCCGGTATCCGGGCTCGCGCATGAGGCGTCTCGCCTTCCCGTCTTGCGACAGTGGCCAAGTGAAACGCCGTACAACAACGCTTACCGTTGCGGGGGCAGCACAGGCATGGCAGCGGAGCGCCGCGCACCTGTTTCCCGTTTAACCAATGCGGCAGAAAGCCGTGTTGGCACCTGAAGCTGCGAATTGTACCTGCATGTATTCGGTTGAGCCCGGCTTCGCCCTATGGACTTGCATTCTCGTCCCGGGCCGCGATTGACCGGCCGCAAATCGCCCCCTATAGTCGCGCCATGCACGCAGAACTCGATACCCTCGAAGCCAAGATTCGCCAGGTGGCGGAGCTTTGCCACCAGTTGCGGCACGAAAATATCGCGCTGCGCCAGCAGCTGTTGAGTACACAGCAGGACAACAAGCAGCTGACCACCCGGCTCGATGCTGCCAGGGCACGCCTGCAGGCGCTGCTCGAGACTCTGCCGGAGGATGTGTGATGGCAGGCCCGCGATCGATCGAAATTAATATTCTGGGGCGTGCCTACAAGGTGGCGTGCTCACGCGAGGAGGAATCGGCACTGATTTCGGCGGCCGACTATCTCGATGCAAAAATGCGCGCGATTCGCGACAGCAGCAAGGTCATCGGCGCCGAGCGCATTGCCATCATGGCGGGGCTCAACCTGGCGCACGACCTGCTGACCCACGGCGGCGGCGGCCTGGTCGAGGAAGCACGCACCCGGTTGACGCATTGCAGCACCTTGCTCGACGCCGTACTGGAAGACCAGGACAAACTCTTCTAAACTGTCGCTGCTCCCTGCGGTGTTCGAGGCTGGTTGCAATTTCTCTGAACCAATGCATACGTGCAAGGCTGCGGTCTATTTCGATGCGGGTGTGCGCGTGACACGTCTCATGAGCCCAAAGCATCTCTGAACGCGGCCGTCTTGAACCCAGGTTCAAGAGTCCGCAGCCAGTCACGGCACAGGCGGGGAGCCCTTCTTCTTGATGGACAAGTATACCCTTAGGCGCCAACTCAAGGTCGCGCGCAATGCGGTCCCACCGATTCAACGTCGGCACGCTGCGCGTGCTTCGCTGCGGCTGGCATTGCGCCACGGTCTGTTGTTGCGTGCGCAACGCATCGGGTTCTATTTGCCGAACGGCGGCGAATTCGATTCCCACCCACTTCTCAACCAGGCCATGTTGATGCAGCGTGAATGCTATTTGCCGCTGGTGCCAAGGCGTGGACGCATCCTGCGATTCGGGCGAGTTGGCCGCACCACGCGCATGACGACAAACCGGTACGGCATTGCCGAGCCCATGGACGCGCAGCCGTTGCGCGCACGCCAGCTGGATCTGCTCCTGATCCCGCTCGTGGGTTTTGATTGCCAGGGCTACCGGCTGGGAATGGGTGGGGGGTATTACGACGCGACGCTGGCATTCATGCACCATCGGCGTCTGTGGCGGAAACCCCGGCTGGTGGGGGTTGCCTACGAATGTCAGCGGGTGGAAATGCTACCGCACGATCCGTGGGACATGCCGCTCGATGCAGTGCTGACCGAGCGCCGGTTGTATCGCTTTATCGCGAACGATTAATACCGTTGTGGCGGTTTCAAGGAATTCACCGCCAGAGGCGTCTTGTTGCCATTTTTCTGCGCGGCAGGCGGGGACGGCATCGGCAGCCGCATCCAGTTCAGGTAGGTCTTGGGATCAAACCAGGCCTGCATGGGCTGAATCATTCGGCCATCCGCCGTGACTTTCATCCATTGCATCGGCGTGGCGGGATTCATGACGGCCAGCGCATGCATGTAGAAACGCGGATTGCTCATCGCCTGCATCCAGCGTTGCGGCTTTTTCGGGTCGAGCATGCGCGTCACGATGGCCTGCTGAAACTGCGGATCGATCGAGGAGTAAAACCAGTCGGCCAGCATCTCGGGCGTGGCCATCTGGGAGAGATTCTTGGGGACACCGGGTGCACCGGCCCGTTCCAGGGCCTTCAGCCAGATTTCAGGGTTGGCGCTCATCGTCATGGCGGCTACCAGAAATTCCGGATCGGTCATGGCATCGGCCAGATCCAGCGCCTGTTGCGGCTGTCGCACCAGGCTCGCGTTGTTGCGAAAATCGAGAATCTGTTCGAAGCGTGCCGCGGAGGAAACGGGTGTGTCGACAGGGCCATCCGCCCACGCAGAGGTCGAACACCATACGAACAGGCAAGCAGAGAATATCTGGCGCAGCATGAATTCACTCCGGCGAATCACAGTTCCGTCTGTCACGTAATTCCAGACGCCGTAAACACAGAAACCCCCGGCGTGACGCCGGGGGTTTTTTTGTGCATCAAAACTAACGATGCGATGCCGTAATTACTGGGCGGCAGGTGCAGCAACAGGCGCGGCCATCGGAGCCATCGGAGCCATCATGGGAGCAACCATGGTCATCGGGTTGAAGCCCTGCAGCGCGTTGTTGTAGGTGGCCGGGTTAACCATACCACCGACCAGCGGGCCGTAGGTCTGGGGGTTGGCAACAGCACCCATCCAGTTGGTGTACATGCCGGGGTTCAGCGGCGCCATCATGGCGTTCATGGCCTGGGGGCTCATCGGAGCCATCATCCAGTTGGTGTACATGCCGGGGTTCAGCGCCTGCATGCCGGTGGCCAGCAGACGGGGGTCCATCGGAGCCATCATCCACTTCATGTACAGGTTGGGGTTGATGAACGGCGTCATGGCAGCCGTGTAGAAGTTGGGGTCCATCATGGCGGCCATCCACTTCATCGACACAGCGGGATCCATGAACTGCATGTAGTTCTGGAACGCGGCGGGCGACATCATGCCGGTCATCATGTTCAGGCTGGTCGCCGGATTCATCATGGCGTTGGTCATGGCGATGGAAGTCGCGGGATCAACCATGGCGTTCATCCACGGCACGAAAGTCTTGGGATCCTTGAACGCAGAGGCGTTCTGGGTCGGATCGGTCATCTTGGCGACCCAGGCGTCCGAGGAAGCGGGGGTTGCAGCGGCCGGGGCGGCGGTGTCGGCAAAAGCGACGGAAGAAGCGGCAACAGCAATCAGTGCTGCGGTCAGTTTAGCGAGTTTCATGGATGACTCCTGGTCAAATAAAAACGTTTGTAGGGAACAACTTATTTAGGAACAACGGGACAACAAACCAATAAACAACCTGTATGCAGGGGAAGAATATTAGCATATTCTATTTGTTCTCGAATAAATCCGTCTATGTGTTGTTGTTGTATAGCCCCAGTCGTTGTTTATTGGCAACGCCAAACTGGTATGCTTGTGCCAGCATGCACTAATTGACCGATTTCCTTGACGCCTCTGCAACAGCAAGCCGCCAGATGCAGGCGCCAGGGCATCAACACCCGCGTAGATCATTTCGCGAACCTCATCTTGCGTAAAGGTCCTTGGTACCTGCCAATCCCGCTTTTCGGCAATCTGACGCGTTTGCACCAGTCCCCCGGATCGCCTCGCTCCCGACCAATAGGCCCTTCGTCCACCGCCGGCAAAATTCCACTTGAGTCGGACTGAAATTAGTCTGAGACTGACAACGTTGTTCAGCATCTCTCCATTCACCAAGCCGGGACGCGCCCTGCGCCCGACATTACATAAAGGCTTACACCATGCATTTCCTTCAGTCCCGTTACACGACTCTCCGTCATTCAAAACGCGCCCTGTCGCTGGCCGTGGCATGCGCACTCACGAGTGTCGTATTCCTGCCTGGCTGCTCGACGACCTCCGGTTCAGGGGGCGGCGCCGATGTCGTCGTCTCCACGGCGACGGCCGCCAACACCCCGCGGGTGGGCTTCCTCACTGACTACGACCGTCTCAAGCCGGTAGCCGGGCTGGATGGAATCCTGTGCTGGAGAGCCGAAAACGTCGACTGGAAACAATATGGCAAGGTCCAGGTCGAGCGCATCATGGTGTCGCTGAAACCCGGCCAGGATCAAAGCACCGTCGATCCCGCCGACCTCAAGATCCTCACGGATTATTTCCACAATGCCCTGGTCACTGCGATCAAGCCGACCACGCAGGTCGTCGACAAGGCGGGGCCGGGCGTGATGCAGTTGCGCTTCGCATTGACCAATCTCGTTCCGACCGGCACGATGGAAAGCCTGACGGGCACCCTGGTGCCTTACGGCTTTGTCGCCGAGGCCGGATCAGGCGTGGCCGACGGCTTGCCGGCGGGCACCACCCCGTACATGGGCGAAACCGGCATGCAGGCGCAATTCCGCGACGGCGCCACAGGCAAGGTGGTCGGCGAATGCGCAGACAACGAAATCGGCCGCAAGTACGCCGCCTCGGTCGACAAAGGGGTTGCCAACGCAACAAGTACCTGGGTCGGCGGCTACATGGATTCGTTCACGAGCTGGAACTACGCGAAGAATGCATTCGACAAATGGGCCACGCTGTTCGCGGAGCGTTTCAACAAGCTGCGCGGCATGTAAGCCGGTCAGATTCAAACCGGCGCGCGTAGAAGCATCTTCTGCCAATCGTCCGGCGGGGCGGTCTGCCCCAGCCGGACAATTCGTCCCACCTCGTTTTCATACCATCCCTTGTCCTGCTGGTTGGGTTCGGCCTCGTACCCCCACCAGGTGCCATCCGCATCCTGCGCCAGCCACGCGACCCAGTCGGGTAGCGCATCAAATTCCATCGTGACTCCCACACGTGCGACAGCCACGGATGCCGAAGTAGCGCGCATACAGCCACAGCGCCGCCGGTAGCAGCAACAAGCGTATCCATTCCGATGCGGTGTCCGGAAATTGCCACGCCTGCCAGGCGTCCATCGCCACGGGCAGCGACTGGAGTATTGCCAGCAGCACCAGAACCAGCCCAGACGCACGGCAACCGGAATTCATCGCGCTGCGCCTTCTCGTGAGGGTGCCTGCTCAGCAAAGAGGCTGCGGTCGCGTGTCTGGGCCCCGAGTGGAATCGCATTTCCGAGTTGTACCCACTCCAGCAACGCGCGCTGAGCCGCTTCGCTATGGCGCGCGTTGCCGTGGTTCACCAGCATGACAAAACTCACGAGCCGGTCCCCTACCGTATAAACATAGCCTGCCAGCGCACTGACGTCGCGCAGGGATCCTGTCTTGAGATGGGCGTGTCCGGCCAGCGCACTGCCGCTGAAGCGCCGCTTCAACGTGCCATCGATGGCGACAATCGGCAGCGCCGATTCGAATTCCGCAAACAGCGGGCTCCGATAGGCCGCACCCAGTAGCTGACTTAGGGTGGTCGCGCTGATGCGCTCGATGCGCGAGAGGCCCGAACCGTTCTCGAGCACCAGCTTGCGGGTGGAGATACCTCGTTCAGCCAACGCGGCGGTCACCGCTCGCGCCCCTTTTTCGAGCGTCGCAGGCGCGCCGTAAGCCTCCGCCCCCAGCGTCAGGAACAGATTGCGGGTCATCAGGTTGTTGGAATACTTGTTCAGGCTGGTCAGCGCATCGGTCAGCGGCTCCGATGTGAACCGCAGCAGCGGCTCGGTGTCCGGCGCGCGGCCGGCCACCGAGGGTCCACTCAGCGTGCCACCCGACTCCGCCCACAGTCCGCGGAAAATGAAGTCGAAAGTGGCGGCCGGCTCAAACAGGCTCAGCGTCAGCACCTGTTCCCCGCAACCGCGCGGATAACGCCCGCTGACGACCAGCGTCAACGGTTGTTCAACGGGAACGAAAGGCGTGACCGCATTCTTCCAGCCGTTGCACTCCATGCGGCTGTCCAGTTCGAGTTGCGAGGTCAGCGCCACCCCCGGCAACGCGATGTCCGGTACGACCAGCACCTGGTTTCCATCCGGCTTCAGGCGAACGGTCAAGGCGTTGAAATTGGCCACCAGCGCGCCCGGCGCAGCATTGTAGACCGCCAGCGGTTCGCCATCGAAGGCGCCGGGATCGATCACCGGCAAGTCAAAATAGGTCAGGTCGAGCACCAGACTGCCACGAATGTGATGCACGCCCCGCGCACGCAAGGCGCGCTGCAACAGCCACATGCGTTCCAGCGTCAGGGTCGGGTCGCCATAGCCCTTGACGACGAGGTCGCCGTTCAGCACCCCGCCCTCGATCGTGCCATTCGCCCACAGATCCGTCCGCCAGGCATACCCCGGCCCCAGTTGATGCAACGCCGCAAAGCTCGTCACCAGTTTCATCACCGATGCCGGATTGAGCGCCGCCTCGGCGTTATGGCTGAGCAAAGGTGTCTTTTCGTCCAGCGGCTGAACCACGACCGCCACATGGTCGAGCGGAATACCCGCCTGCTTCAGCGCATCGGTGAAGGCCGCGGGCAGTTCAGCGGCGCGGACGGAGACAAGCAGGCCGGCGATCAGCAGGCCCGCAAAAAATTGTGAGGCGATTCGGGCAAACGGCATGTCGCCATTATGCCGAATTCGATGGGAAGGCTTTGCGGCAAGCCGAACAAACCCATGTTGATTGACGGCATAGCATCCCGCTTGACCCAGCACCGCCACAGATTCCTCCCGGAATCACAAGATCCAGCCAATTTGCAGGCGACATACCGATGCGCTCACGCGGCGGCAGGCCGATGAGGCCACGAGCATTCGACTGGGGGCGGTAGATATCTACCACCGCCATAAACTTGTTGAATGACATGAAGATGAAGGTGTAAAGTTCGCGAAAATAATAATTTCGTACTTTCTGTTAATTCATCACGAACCAAATATAAATAAGGAGGAGAACGTCTGATGTCCAAGCCACAAAGTTTTGATCCAAAAGCGTACTGGAGTGCAACGCTCCGGCTAATCGTCATAACCCTCGTTATCTGGTTCGTCGTTTCCTTCGGTGCGGGCATTCTGTTCCGCGATGCACTCGACGGCATCCATCTCGGCGGCTATCCGCTGGGATTCTGGTTCGCCCAGCAGGGTTCCATCTTCGTCTTCGTCGGCCTGATTTTCTGGTACGCCCGCCGCATGGACAAGATCGACCGTGATTTCGATGTCCACGAAGAATAAGCAGAAGACCGAGGAGACTAGATAATGGATTTGAAAACCCTGACTTTCATCGTGGTGGGCTTGTCGTTCGCCCTCTATATCGGCGTGGCCATCTGGGCGCGCGCTGGCACCACCAAGGAGTTTTATATCGCGGGCGGCGGCGTGCATCCGGTGATCAACGGCATGGCGACCGCGGCCGACTGGATGTCGGCGGCATCGTTCATATCGATGGCGGGCCTGATCGCCTTCCTGGGCTATGGCGGTTCCGTCTACCTGATGGGATGGACGGGCGGCTACGTGTTGCTGGCCGTGCTACTGGCGCCCTACCTGCGCAAGTTCGGCAAGTTCACCGTGCCCGAGTTCATCGGCGACCGTTATTACTCCAATGCGGCACGGATCGTGGCGGTGATCTGCCTGATCTTCATCTCCTTCACCTATGTGGCGGGCCAGATGCGCGGCGTCGGCATCGTGTTCTCCCGCTTCCTGGAAGTGGACATCACCACTGGCCTGATGGTCGGCATGGGGCTGGTGTTCTTCTACGCCGTGCTCGGAGGCATGAAGGGAATTACCTACACGCAGGTGGCGCAATACTGCGTACTCATCTTTGCCTACACCATTCCAGCCGTGTTCATTTCCCTGCAGATCACCGGCAACCCGCTGCCCCAACTGGGCCTGGGTGGACATATGGGTGATATGGGTTTTCTGCCGAAGCTGGACCGGGTCGTCACCGATCTGGGGTTCGCCAAGTACACCTCGGGCGACAAGAGCATGATCGACGTGTTCGCCATCACGCTGGCGCTGATGGCCGGTACAGCGGGGCTGCCCCATGTCATCGTGCGTTTCTTCACCGTGCCGAAGGTGCATGACGCCCGTGTCTCCGCCGGCTGGGCGCTGGTGTTCATCGCCATCCTCTATACCACGGCACCTGCCGTCGGTGCCATGGCACGCTACAACCTGCACACCACTGTGAACACTGCCTTGGCCAGCGGTGGCGACGTCTTCGCGCCCGAGGCCAGCATCGTAGGCGAGTCGCGCCCCGAATGGATGAAGCGGTGGGAGAAGACGGGCCTGATCCGCTGGGACGACAAGAACGGCGACGGCCGCATCCAGTATTACAACGAGAAGAGCAAGGACGCGGCCTTCCTGGCCAAGGCGGAAGCCGCCGGCTGGAAGGGCAACGAACTGGGCTCCGACAAGAAGGGTGAATTCGATGGCAAGGTGGACCGTGACATCATGGTGCTGGCCAACCCTGAGATCGCCGGACTCCCCAACTGGGTGATCGCGTTGGTGGCCGCTGGCGGTATCGCAGCCGCGCTGTCCACCGCAGCCGGTCTCTTGCTGGTGATCTCCGCCTCCATTTCCCACGACCTGATGAAGGGAATTTTTGCCAAGAATATTTCCGAGAAGGGCGAGTTGATGGCGGGCCGCATCGCCGCGGCCGTGGCGGTAATGGTAGCGGGATACCTAGGCTATAACCCGCCGGGCTTCGTGGCGGAGGTGGTGGCATTCGCGTTCGGACTCGCGTGCGCCTCCCTGTTCCCCACCATCGTACTCGGTATCTTCAACAAGAAGATGAATATGCAGGGTGCCATAGCAGGCATGCTGACCGGCCTGATCTTCACCCTGGGCTACATCATCTATTTCAAGGGCATCTTCATCGAGCCGATGGCCAAGAACGAAGCGGCAAACTGGCTGTTCGGCATCTCTCCCGAAGGGATTGGCGTCGTGGGCGCGTTGCTCAACGTGACGGTAGCCTACATCATCTCCAAGATGACCGCGCCGTGCCCGGATCATATCCAGCATCTGGTGGAAGGGATCCGCTATCCACGGGGTGCCGGTGCCGCGCAGTCCCACTGATTCACTTCAGTAAACGAAAAGACCCCCGCCACGGCGGGGGTCTTTTTTTTGTGGGCTTCCCTAGACGGGCTGGATCTGCCGCCGCCGTTCCCGTTCCAGGCTCTTCAGTCCGCGAAAGCTGGCCGCATCGCGGGCCTCCAGTTTCTGACCCAGCGCCAGCAGCAGCTCGGCGGTGGACAGCGCGTCGGCCAGCGCATTGTGACGGGCATAATTGCTGATCTGGAATATCCCCATCCAGTCGTCCAGGCTGCGATGGCTGCGCGCGAACTGCGGGTAAAGCACGGGCGCCACGTAAGCGAGGTCGGCCCACTCATGCCTGAAATCGAGACCCAGAAACGTTTTCAGGGCACGGCTGATCATGGACTCGTCGAACGCGACATGAAAGGCGATGAGGGGCGATTTGCCCAGGTATTCAAGAAAGGCCAGCAAGGCATCCGCCGGTGGCACCCCTTCCTGCTGCGCCGTGCCGCCTATACCATGGATCAGGATGTTGTCCTTCGCGCTGACATGAGCTTGTTGCAGCACAATCTCGAGGCTGTCGTTCAACTGGGCGCGACCGTTGACGACCGCGACGGCGCCGATGGCGATCAAGCGGTCGCGGCTGATGTTGAGTCCGCTGCTTTCCACATCCACCACCACGCAGCGGCTTTCGCGCAGCTTCTGGCCCGGCCGCGGCGCCGGCAGCGCCTGCCACGCAGCCAGGCGCTGAACCTGCTGTGGCGTCAGTTCCGGTTTCTTGCCGAAGAAGCTTGTCAGCCAGTTCATACCTGGTAATCCACGCCCAGCTTGGTCTGCAGTTTGCGCGCCTGGCGAAAGGCTTCCTTCAGGATGCGCCGGTCGAGGTTGTTGAGCGTGTCCGGATCCACCCGGTTGGTGAGGGTTTCGCCCTGCTCGTTCTGCTTGTGGTGCAAGCGCAGACGCAGCAATTGAATGTACAGGAAGGCTTCGCAGTAGGCGTCGATATCGCGGCGGCTGATATTCAGGGGCGCCGCGATCTCACGCAGCCGCTGCAGCGTGTTGGTCTGCGCGCCGCCGACCGCCAGGCTGAAAATGCGCGCCGCATCGACGAAGGGCGTGATGCCGTTCATCTTGAGGTCGATGGCGTGATCGTCGCCGGTCACGAAATCGCGCACCATGCCCAGCGGCGGGCGGTTGCGCAGCGCGTTGACGGCGAGCTGATGCAGGAAGCGCGAGTTCTTCGGCGCCGCCTCCTGCAGCCATTCGCGCAGCGCCTCGCCCAGATAGGCTGCACCATAAAGCGGGCGGAAATCGAAAAAGATCGTCGAATGCAGCAGATCCATCGGCGCACCATGGTAGATCCACTTGTCGAAGGTGTTCTGCCATTCCTTGAGCGACAGGCACCATTTCGGGTTCGATGCCATCACATCGCCGCCGCACAGCGGGAACCCGCACTCCGCGAGGGCGAGATTGATGCGCTTGGCAAACGGCAGCAACACCTCGCGCAACGCAGCCGGATCCTCGTCGTCCTTGAGGGCGAAGATGATGCCGTTGTCCTGGTCGGTATTCAGCGTCTGCTCGAAGCGCCCCTCGGAACCCAGCGCCAGCCAGCAAAACTCGATCTGCTGCACCGGGCTGTCCTGCAGTTCGAGTTCGATGATGCGCGTGGTCAGGAGATCGTTAAGGGTGGTGATGATCTGGGTCAGCTGTTCGGCCACCATGCCCTGGGCCAGCATGTTGCGCGCGAGTTGCTGGATGTCGCGTGCGCTTTGCTTCAACTGGTCCAGCGTGGTGGCATGGCGAATGGTGGTGCTGATCCGGCTCAGGCCGACGCGCTGCAGGCTGAACAGGTCCTTTTCCGAGATCACGCCGACAAGGCGGCCCTGATCGGTGATCAGCACGTGACGTATGCCCTGCCTGGCCATCGCCAACGCTGCATCATGGGCTGGCGCGTGTGGCGGCAAGGTGGTGAGCTGGGTGCTCATGACGCCGATCACCGGCAGCTCGAGATCGGTTTGCGCCAGGGCCACGCGGCTCAGGACGTCGTGCAGCGTGAGTATGCCCTGCGGGATCTGGTTGTCGACGGCAACCATGGCGCCGACCCCGTTATCCTCCATCATCTGCAAGGCCTGCCGGATGGAGTGATCCGGGGAACAGGTCACCGGCTCTCGCCGGATGATGGCCGACAGGGTGCTGCTCATTGATTGCTGCTCTGCGCTGGCCTTGGAATAGCCCGCCTGGATGAGGTGCTGTGACTGTTCGAGCAGGTTGGCGATGCGGCGGGTGCAAAAATCGTAGAACGCCGTGCTCAGACGGGTCAGTTGCAGGAAGTCGTCGGCCGACAATTCGTAGCAGAAGACATCGCTGCCAGCACGATAGCTGCCGGTAACGGGACGCTTGGCCAGCAGGGCGCCGAGCGGGAAACATTCGCCCTCATGCAGTTCGAGCCAGGCGCTGCCCTCCGGTGCCTGTGACCGTTCCTGCTCGCCCAGAACCACCACACCCTGCTTGATGATGAAGAAACGGGTCTGGTCGGCCAACTCGGGCGAGAGAACCACCTCGTCCTTAGCAAAGTAGCCCAGCGCCAATTTCTGCGCCAGCCACAGCACGTGTTCGCGTTCCATCTGATCAAACGGCGCGAACTGGCTCAGGTGATCAGCGGTGGCCTGAATCAGCGAATTGGCGGCCTCGGACATCGATTCTCCTACGGTCTTGAAAGGGTTTGCCGGACATTATCATCAGGCGTCCGACCATTCTGCAAGGCCGGCATGGCGTAACGGACGGGGGGCGCATGCGCTGGCTGCGGGCATGCGGAAGCGCGACACTCGTCAACCCCTTCTGCCAGCCGCCTCTTCGTGGACGCCTCGCGGGAAGCAAGCCATAAAAAAAGCCCCACCGAAGCGGGGCTTTTGAGACTGCTTGAACAGCAGGACTTACATCATGCCCATGCCGCCCATGCCGCCCATACCACCCATGTCGCCGCCACCCATCGGGGCGCTGCCCTTGTCGTCGGGCAGATCGGCCACCATGCAGTCCGTAGTCAGCATCAGGCTGGCGATGGAGGCCGCATTCTGCAGCGCGACGCGGGTCACCTTGGTGGGGTCGAGCACGCCCATCGCCACCATGTCGCCGTATTCGCTGGTGCCGGCGTTGTAGCCGAAGTTGCCCTTGCCTTCCAGCACCTTGTTGACCACGACCGAAGGCTCTTCACCGCAGTTCTTGACGATCTGGCGCAGCGGCTCTTCGATGGCGCGCAGCACGATCTTCACGCCGGCGTCCTGGTCGTGATTGTCACCCTTGAGGCTGGTGATCGAGGAGCGTGCGCGCAGCAGCGCGACGCCGCCGCCGGGAACGATGCCCTCTTCCACCGCAGCGCGGGTGGCATGCAGCGCATCTTCGACGCGGGCCTTCTTCTCCTTCATTTCGACTTCGGTTGCCGCGCCCACCTTGATGATGGCGACGCCGCCGGCCAGCTTGGCCTTGCGCTCCTGCAGCTTCTCCTTGTCGTAGTCGGAGGTGACTTCGTCGATCTGCTTGTTGATCTGGGTGATGCGGCCCTTGATCGCTTCGGCATCGCCGGCGCCATCGATGATGGTGGTGTTTTCCTTGCCGATCTCGATGCGCTTGGCGCGGCCGAGTTCCTGCAGCGTGGCCTTTTCCAGCGAGAGGCCGACTTCTTCGGCGATCACGGTGCCGCCGGTGAGGATGGCCATGTCTTCCAGCATGGCCTTGCGACGGTCGCCGAAGCCCGGTGCCTTGACGGCGCAGGTCTTGAGGATGCCGCGGATGTTGTTCACCACCAGGGTGGCAAGGGCTTCGCCGTCGACATCTTCAGCGACGATCATGAGCGGCTTGCCGGCCTTGGCCACCTGCTCCAGCACGGGCAGCAGGTCGCGGATGTTGGAGATCTTCTTGTCGAACAGCAGGATGAAGGGATCTTCCAGCAGCGCCATCTGCTTGTCGGGGTTGTTGATGAAGTAAGGGCTCAGGTAGCCACGGTCGAACTGCATGCCTTCGACGACGTCGAGCTCGTTCTCCAGACCGGAACTGTCTTCCACCGAGATCACGCCTTCCTTGCCGACCTTGTCCATCGCGGCGGCGATGATGTCGCCGATCGACGAATCGGAGTTGGCCGAAATCGACCCGACCTGGGCGATTTCCTTGCTGCTGGCGCAGGGAACGGAGATTTTCTGCAGTTCGGCGGTGATGGCGATCACGGCCTTGTCGATGCCGCGCTTCAGGTCCATCGGGTTCATGCCGGCGGCGACGAACTTCATGCCTTCGTTGACGATCGACTGGGCCAGCACGGTTGCGGTCGTGGTGCCGTCACCGGCAACGTCGGAAGTCTTGGAGGCAACTTCCTTGACCATTTGCGCGCCCATGTTCTCGAGTTTGTCCTTCAGCTCGATTTCCTTGGCGACGGACACACCGTCCTTGGTCACGGTGGGGGCGCCGAAGGGACGGTCGAGCACCACGTTGCGGCCTTTCGGGCCCAGGGTCACTTTTACGGCGTCAGCCAGAATGTTGACACCTGCCACCATGCGGTGACGCGCGGAATCGCCAAAACGTACGTCTTTTGCAGCCATTGCTTAACTCCTAAATTGAATTCGGTTTGGATAGTGTTGTGAGCGCTCGCTTTCGCTGAAGCGATTACTTCTCGACCACACCCATGATGTCTTCTTCGCGCATCACCAGCAGTTCGTCGCCCTCGACCTTGACGGCCTGGCCGGCGTACTTGCCGAACAGCACGCGGTCGCCGACTTTCACGTCGAGCGGAATGAGTTTGCCCTGGTCGTCTTTCTTGCCCGCGCCCACGGCGATGATTTCACCCTGATCGGGCTTTTCGGTGGCGGTGTCGGGGATCACGATCCCGGAAGCGGTCTTGCGCTCTTCTTCCATGCGTTTGACAATCACACGGTCGTGCAGAGGACGAATTTTCATTGCAAAGTCTCCATTGCGTTTAAGTTGAACACCGGACAGCCTAGGCTGCCCGAAAATAAGGAGGCGGCACAGGTGCTGTTAGCACTCGCCGCCATCGAGTGCTAATAATAGAGGCGGAAGGTTTCAATATCAAGTCCATGGATGATTTATTAAGCCGCACCCGCGCCGCCGTCTGGCATCCGTGCACCCAAATGAAGCAACTGGAGTCCGCCCCGCCCCTGGCGATCGCCCGCGGGGAAGGTCCCTGGCTCATCGATACGGACGGGCGGCGCTATCTGGACGCGATATCGAGCTGGTGGGTCAATCTGTTCGGTCACTGCAATCCGCGCATCAGCGCTGCCATTACCGAGCAGCTCGGCAGGATCGAGCATGTGATGCTGGCCGGCGCCACCCATGCCCCCGTGGTGGAACTGTCCGAGCGCTTGGCCAGCCTGACCGGTCTGGGCCACGCCTTTTATGGTTCGGACGGCGCTTCGGCCACCGAGATCGCACTAAAAATGAGCACCCACTTCTGGCGCAACAGTGGCCACCCGGAGAAGAACGGCTTCATCAGCCTGAAAAATGCCTACCATGGCGAGACTGTCGGCGCGCTGTCGGTGACCGATATTCCCTTGTTCAAGCATACCTACGCTCCCCTGCTGCGGCATTCTGCGCAGATGCCGACGCCGGATGTCCGGCTGGCCGAACCGGGCGAGTCGGCCGAGGCCTTTGCCCTGCGGTGTGCCGACGCGCTGGAATCCCATCTGGCCGAGCATGCCGACACGACTGCCGCTTTCATCGTCGAGCCGCTGGTGCAGGGGGCGGCGGGCATGGCGATATACCACCCGGTGTACCTGAGCCGGGCGCGTGAACTGTGCACCCGATACGGGGTGCACCTGATCGCCGACGAAATTGCGGTGGGTTTCGGCCGCACCGGAACGATGTTCGCCTGCGAACAGGCAGCCATCCGCCCCGATTTCATCTGTCTGTCCAAGGGACTTACCGGGGGGTATCTGCCGCTGTCGGCGGTACTGACGACCGATCACATCTATGCGGCGTTCTACGACGATGCCACCGCACGCGGTTTCCTGCATTCGCATTCCTACACGGGCAATCCGCTGGCCTGCCGGGCGGCACTGGCGGTGCTGGATATCTTCGAACAGGATGGCGTCGTTGCAGCCAACCGGGCCAAGTCAGAACGTTTCACCGTCGTGATGGAACCGCTCAGGGACCATCCGCGCGTGCGGCATTTCAGGCATCTGGGAATGATCTGGGCGTTTGACGTAACACGCGCAACGCCGGACTTTGCATTGCGCTTCAGCCAAAGCGCGTTGACGCAGGGCGTGCTGCTGCGCCCCATCGGCAATACGGTCTATTGCATGCCACCTTATGTTGTCGACGGGATGGAGATGGACCGGACGGTCGCTGCCATGCTGCACGGGCTGGCAGCAAGCACCGACCGCGGCCGGGGATCAATGGCTGACGGAGGCTCCGAAAAGTTGCCCTGAACAGGCCGGGGCATAAAAGTACAATGCCCGGAAAACTTAAACGAACTCGATGGCTGAGCAGGGAAAGCAAACATGAAACTGACTTTTCTCGGCGCCGCGCGCGAAGTGACTGGCTCCAGCTATCTGGTGGAGCACGAGGGCGTGCGCTTTCTGGTCGATTGCGGCATGTTCCAGGGCGGGCGCGAAACCCGCGCCAAGAACCATCAGGCGTTCGCCTTCGACCCGGCGACGATCGATTTCGTCATCCTCACCCATGCCCACATCGACCATTCCGGCCTGCTGCCGCGGCTGGCCGCGTTAGGGTTCAGGGGCACGGTGCACACCACCCGCGCCACCTGCGACCTGCTCGCGGTAATGCTGCCGGATTCTGCGCACATCCAGGAAAAGGAAGCCGAATACGCCAACCTGCGGCGCTTCCGCAAAGACCTCAAGCGCGAGAGCAAGCGTGGCTTGCCACCACGCGACAGCGCACCGCTCTATACCGTGGCGCAGGCGCAGGCCAGCTTGAAGCAACTCAATGCGGTCGATTACGACCTGGAAATCGCGCCGCATCCGACGGTGCGCTGCACCTTTCGCGACGCCGGCCATATCCTTGGCTCGGCGATTGTCGAAGTGTGGGTGGGCGAAGGCTCGCGCCGCCGCAAGATCGTGTTTTCGGGCGACCTCGGCCAGCCCGCGCGACCGCTATTGCGAGACCCGACGCCGATTCTCGAGGCCGACTATCTGCTGGTCGAGTCGACCTACGGCAACCGCGAACACAAAAGCATGGAGGCGACGCAGGATGAACTGGTCGAGGCCATCAACAACACGATCGAGAAGAAAGGCGGCAACGTCATCATTCCCGCCTTTGCGGTGGGCCGCACGCAGGACATGCTCTATCTGCTGGCCGACCTGACGCGACAGGGACGCATCCCCAAACTCTCGGTATTCGTCGATTCGCCGATGGCCACTGCCGCCACCGAGATCACCTACAAGCACATGGCGCTGCTGGACGAGGAAACCCATGCACTGATGGGCAAGCATGGTGGCGCAGCGCACTTCCGCAAGCTCAATTTCGTCGAGGACGTCGAGGAATCGAAAGCGCTCGACCGCATCACCGGCGGCGCCGTCATCATCTCGGCCAGCGGCATGTGCGAAGCCGGGCGCATCAAGTTCCACCTGCGCGCCAATCTGGCACGGCGCGAATCGACCATCCTGATCACCGGATTTCAGGCTGCCGGCACCTTCGGCCGCCGCCTCGTCGACGGCGCCAAACGGGTGCGCCTGCTGGGCGAGGACATTCCAGTGCGCGCCGATCTCTATACCCTGGGCGGGCTATCCGCGCATGCCGACCGTACCGCGCTGCTCAACTGGCTCGGGCATTTCCGCAACAAGCCGCGCCAGGTATTCGTGGTGCACGCCGAAGCGTCGGTGGCGACCGGGTTCGCCGCCGACCTGCAAGACCGGTTCGGCTGGGATGCCATGGCGCCGTCGTTAGGTCAAAGCGTGATCCTCGACTAGGCGGCACTAAGGGGTTTTCGGCAGCGCCTGTTCCAGCATCCGGTGCACGTACTTGACCGGAATGGCATAGCTGATCCCGCTCGGATCCGTGATCGCGGCCTCCTTTGCGCCCTTGACGTACACCGAGTTGACCACGCCCAGCACCTCGCCAGTGTCGGGATGCCAAACCGGGCTGCCACTGTTGCCGGGGTAGGCGACGGCATCGAGCTCGAACACTTCATAGGGATCCTTTGCCTGCTTCAACGTGCGCACGTTAAGCTGGGACGCGCTGGCAACCGGAGTGTAGATGGGGATGATGGCGGCCAGCCCGGCGCGGTGGGTGGAGGGATTGAGGCCCAACACCGATCCGATCGGATAGCCGGTGAAATACAACTGCCAGCCTTCGCGCACGCCGTTCGAATCCCCCAGCTTCAAGGCCGGCAACGCGTCGCCATCGATTTTCAGCAGGGCCAGGTCGTGCGCCTTGTCGGTGGCGACCAGCCTTGCCGAGCGAACCGTCACCTGGCTGTCACGGCCAAGAAAAATGGCGTGTGTTTCCTTCTTCTCGCTGTTTAGCGGCTTGCTGAATATATGCGCACACGACACCACGTAACGCCCGTCCAGCACCGCAAACCCGGTACCCTGCAGATTGGCGCGCGGACTGCCGGTGGGATTGTAGGTGCCCACTCCCACCACGCCGGGTTTGACCCGCAGCAGGGTGTCTGCGACATCTGCCAGGGCGGAAAAGCTGAACAGCAGCCCGATCAACACCCAACTGGTATGCCGCTTGCTGACAAACGATGTGGCCAGCCGCCGGACATGAACGGGCAGCGTCATGCAAATTCGATACAATCCGGGCGGCAGCAAAGACTTTCTATTCATAAGGGAATCCAAGCATGAGCGTTGTTGCGGTTGTGGGGCTGGGCTATGTCGGCCTGCCATTGGCGGTGGAATTCGGCAAGAGAACACCCACCATTGGCTATGACCTGTCGGTTGAGAAAATTGCCAGCTATCGTCGGTTCTGCGACCCTACCGGCGAAGTTTCAGCAGATGACCTGAAGGCTGCCACGCAGCTGACGGTGACCACCGACCCCGCCGACCTCGCCAAGGCCGACTTCATCATCGTCGCCGTGCCGACTCCGGTCGACGCAGCGCACATCCCCGATTTCTCGCCGCTGGTCGGATCTTCCACCACCGTCGGCAAGTACATGAAAAAGGGAGCGACGGTCGTGTACGAATCGACAGTCTACCCCGGTGCCACCGAAGAGGTCTGCATCCCGATCCTGGAAAAGCAGTCCGGCATGAAATGGCTGCAGGACTTCCACGTCGGCTACTCGCCCGAGCGTGTCAACCCGGGCGACAAGGAGCGCACCATCACCAAGATCGTGAAAGTGGTGTCGGGCGACGACGCGGCCACGCTGGACAAGGTGGCAGAACTCTATGGCAGCGTGATTACCGCCGGCGTGCACCGCGCCAGTTCGATCAAGGTGGCCGAGGCCGCCAAAGTGATCGAGAACACCCAGCGCGATCTCAACATCGCGCTGATGAACGAACTTTCGCTGATCTTCCATCGACTCGGCATCGACACGCTGGAAGTGCTGAAGGCGGCCGGCACCAAGTGGAACTTTCTGCCCTTCCGCCCGGGCCTGGTCGGCGGCCACTGCATCGGCGTCGACCCCTACTACCTCACCCACAAGGCCGACATGCTCGGCTACCATCCGCAGGTGATTCTCGCGGGCCGCCGCATCAACGACGGCATGGGTGCCTACGTGGCGCAGGAAACGGTGAAGAAGATGATCGCCAATGGCGTGCAGGTGAGGGGCGCCAGGGTCAACGTGCTGGGCCTGACCTTCAAGGAAAACTGTCCCGATCTGCGCAACTCCAAGGTTGTGGATGTGATTCGCGAACTGCAGTCCTTCGGCTGTGATGTGCACGTTCACGACCCGCTGGGTGAACCGAAGGAAGCCGAACATGAATACGGCATCAGCCTTACTGCCTGGGACGATCTGCCCGAGTGCGATGCCCTCGTCGCGGCCGTGTCGCACACTGCGTACATGGAAAAACCCTTTGCCGAGCTTACTGCCAAACTGAGGAAGGGCGGCGCATTCACCGACGTCAAATCGGCCTACGACCCCGCCACCGTCAAGGCCGCAGGCTTTGCGCTCTGGAGGCTTTGATGGCCACCGCGTTCGACGCGCTTAAGACGCAGCTTCTGGCCGAGCCCAGGACTTGGCTCGTCACTGGCGTTGCCGGCTTCATCGGCAGCAACCTGGCCGAAGCCCTGTTGCTGCTCGATCAGCGTGTTGTCGGACTCGACAATTTCGCCACCGGACACCACAAGAACCTGGCCCAAGTGCAGGCCAGTGTCGGTCAGCAGCGCTGGGGGCGTTTCAACTTCGTGGATGGCGACATCTGCGAACTCCCCACGTGTCACAGCGTATGCAGGGGTGTCGATTACGTCCTCCACCAGGCGGCGCTCGGCTCGGTGCCGCGTTCGCTGGAAGATCCGCTGGCCACCCACGCGGCCAACAACACGGGCTTTCTCAACATGCTGGTCGCGGCGCGTGACGCCAGGGTAAAGCGTTTCGTCTATGCGGCGTCCTCCTCCACCTACGGCGACCATCCGGGACTGCCCAAGGTCGAGGACGTCATCGGCAAGCCGTTGTCACCCTATGCCGTGACCAAGCTCGTCAACGAACTGTACGCCGACGTGTTCGGCCGCTGCTACGGCATGGAATCGATCGGTCTGCGCTACTTCAACATCTTCGGCCGCCGTCAGGATCCCGAAGGCGCTTACGCCGCCGTGGTACCGAAGTGGGTCGCCAGCATGATCCATAACGAGCCCGTGTACATCAACGGCGACGGCGAAACCAGCCGCGACTTCTGCTATATCGACAACGTCATCCAGGCCAACCTGCTCGCCGCCACCAGTCAACACGCGGAGGCGGCAAACCAGGTGTACAACGTCGCCGTTGGCGATCGCACCACGCTCAACCAGCTGTTCGAATCGATCCGGGCACTGCTCGCGCCGAAATATCCCCACCTCGCCGACTTCAAGCCCAGCTACCGTGACTTCCGTGCCGGCGACGTGCGTCATTCGCTTGCCGACATTTCCAAGGCGCGTACCCGTCTGGGATACGCACCCACGCATCGCATCGGCGAGGGACTGGCCGAGGCGATGGACTGGTATGTGGGAGATCTGGACCGCAGCGGGAAATAGCGACCGACGGCGTTGTCCCATTCAGGCGGGATGCCTTGCAGCCCAGGGAACGCATTGCCGGCAACCCACAGCGGATGGCCTCGCCAGCCGAATAGAAGATGCTTGTAAAACAGCGAGATATCACTAACTTTAAATTAGGCTGATTGTCGATGATCAGCAGGTGCGGGGCAGTACAATGGTCCATTGTTTTCGCTTCGATCAACTCATCCCAGAAAGGCAAAAAAATGTCCACATCCAGTGAACTCAACGTTTCATCGCAAGAAAAGCTCGTCACGGATATCAAGGCAGTCATTACGGACGCAGAGGAAATCCTGCATGCCACGGCTGACCAGACGGGCGAAAAAATTGCCAGTTTGCGGGCGCGAGTCCAGGAGCGCCTGCATGCCGCACGAATTCGTCTGGCCGATGCCGAAGCGGTGCTGGTCGCCAAGACCCGAGCTGCCGCGCAGGCGACCGATGCCTATGTGCATGAAAATCCCTGGAAGGCTGTCGGGGTGGCCGCAGGGGTAGGGTTTCTGGTGGGCTTCATTCTTGGCCGTCGCTGATTTTTCATGACTGGGTTGGCCGGCAGCGGGGGGATCTTCGCTTCCGTTAAGAATCTCACGGCGACGTTGGTCACTATGGGGCGTACCCGGCTGGAATTGCTGGGCAACGAAATCGCGGTTGAAAAGCAGCGTTTTTTGAGCCTTTTCCTACTATCGCAGGTGCTGGTGCTATGCCTGATCTTGGGCGTAATCCTGCTGGTGGTGCTCATGGCGCTACTGTTCTGGGACCAGCGCCTGCTCGTCATCGCAGGCATGGCGGTTTTCTTTTTGGGCCTTGCGGGCTATTTGTACCTCAGGGTTCAGCGTCTCCTACATCCACCAGAACCCGTGTTCGCAAACAGCCTCGCCGAACTCAAGGAAGATTTGCGGCAACTCAAGGCAGCCAGCGATGAGCAAAAGCCTGGTTGAGCTTCAACGGCAGCGCGGTCAGCTGATCGAGCGCATCGCCCATCAACGCGCCGCGCTCGCTCGTGAAGCCGCCCCGTTCAAGGTTGCGTGCGACACCACGGATTGGGCGCTGACGACGGTCCGGGACACCGTCCGCAAGGTATCCGGACTGGTTCAGCGCCATCCTGCTGCAACGGCGGGACTCGTTGCGGCATTGGTCGCGTTGAAACCGCGCGGGATGGTGCGCTTGCTTGGCCGCACGATTGTCGCCTGGCGGACTTGGCGCAGCCTTCGCCTATGGCTGACACGCCGGTGACGTTCCGGCAACCCTTGTTCCCGGAACATCACCTCCGACTTGGCTCTGTTAGCAGCCCACCCACCGCATCGGCGAAATCCTGCCGAAACGACGGACGGGGGCCTGGCAGGCCTCGTACGCTGGTCGCGGCCATGCATCGTGCCGCGAATCCTGCAACACTCGAAGATCAGCGGGTTACGACCTCTGATTCGACGATCAAATCCAGCACATAGACAGTCGACGAGGCGTCAGCGGGTGCCGCCTGACGCTGGAAACGCTTGACCCGAAGGACATTGCGCTGACCCGGT
This sequence comes from Thiobacillus sp., assembly GCA_016124745.1. Lineage (GTDB taxonomy): Bacteria > Pseudomonadota > Gammaproteobacteria > Burkholderiales > Thiobacillaceae > Thiobacillus. The sequence continues at coordinate 9,071 of WGNC01000012.1, read as the reverse complement.
TTGTGCTGATAACCCTCGATATTTTCATAGAGCGGCCGCCACGCACCGGGGGCGCCGACCATGAGCCCCTGCTCGTCGAACACCCGTTCACGCACCTGCAGGCACATCGTTTCGGGGCGCAGGGGGTGATTGCATGGCACCCGCTCGGCAGCGACCTCGAGGAAGATAAGCGTGCCCGGCCCAAAGAGCGCTTCGGGTGTCGGCTGTCCCCTGAGCAGCAGGGACTCGCTCGATGCGGTCACCAGCCGCAATTGCGGCTGCGTATCCTCAACCAGGTCGATTCGCAATGGCTGGGCCAGCAGTGCCGCCAGGGCAGTATCGGCTTTCATCGACGCGGGCTCGCAGGCCATCATCGTCGACGCCATGGGGCCAATGAGCAGTTGCCCTTCAGCATTGAACTGATAGCTTCCGCGCAAGGTGTTGCAACCGCCCTTGGCGATTAGGGCGGCGCCGGAAAAGCTCAAAACGAATGGATGGTCGGCAACGGGAAACAGGCTGTCATTGCGCCGGCTTTCGCTATCGGTTGCCGACACCAGTGTCCAGCGATGATTCTCCAATATCCGGCTCAGGTCGGCGCCTGCTGGAGCCAGCTTGGCAACACGCGTCAGCACGCGGTTCGACGCTTGCGGGTCCGGGCGCGTACCATCGCGGCCGAGCAGGATGAGGCGGCCCTCGCCCACGGCATACTGCTGGCCGTCGCCATTTGCATCGAGCGAGATGGCATTGCCGCTGGCGTGCCAGGTGAACTTGCCGAGTTCGGTACGTGGCACGGTCTCCCGATCCAGGTACCGGGTCTGGCGCTCGAACGTGCCATCAATGCCAAGCGTAAGCCGGGTGTTGATGCCTGGGCAGTCTGCGCATGGCAGCACGCCCTCGTACACGCCGGCCCAATCGAGCGAATTGCGGCTGGTGTGCGAATCGACGGGACTCGCGACCGCGGGCTTTGAGGGCGTCACTTCATTCTCGTGCGCACAGGCAGAAAGCATGGTGACAAGGACAAACACGATCGACATGCGCTTCATGGCATTCTCGCAAATAGACTAATGGATGATGGCAAAGCCTGGCTGTCGATTGCTTGCCTCCGCACAGGCTCAAAAGCTGCCCGACGAATCTTGGCCAGTCAGGCCGCGCTTGTCAATTTTGACAACAGACTGGCCCGGCATTCCAGCGTCCGTCCATCTGGCAAGTCGCCGAACAAGGCGTCCATCATCGTGCCTTGAAGCCGCACTGAATACCGATCATACTTGTGCGGATGCTGTCCTAGTGCCGATCCCATCCCGCACCGCACGGACGCAGTGAAATATCCGGAATGCAATTTGATCAATGGAGGCTTTAGCAATGCGGAACACTTCTTGGCTGCAAATTCTCACGGCAACGGCGCTGGTTTCCCTATCCAGTCTGTCTTTGGCCCAATCAAGCATTTCGTACGGCCGGGTCACTGCGATTCGAGCGACCACGGTTTCGAATGCCCAGGCGCAAACGGCCGGCGCACTGATCGGTGGGACCATCGGCCTGGCCTCGGGTTCGAATCGATCGGCCAGCAATCGCGCTTTGCGCACGGTGGGCGGAGGCTTGGCCGGCCAGCAGGTGACGCGCCTCGCTACCAACGAGCAAGCGTACGAATTCACGATATTGGTCGGCGGCACGAGCACCATCTCCATGATTACCGACCAGTCCGGATTTCGCGTGGGGGACTGCGTTTCAGTCGAGCGCGGCACCTTCAACAACCTGCGCATGGCGGCCGACGCCAAGTGCGCGGCGAACGCCCAGCCCTCCAATGCGGACTTGCGGGAGTCCGAAGCGTGCCTGAGCGCCAAGGAGGCACTGTTTGAAGCACAGACCGACGAAGCGTTCAATATCGCCGAACGCAGGGTGCGTCTGCTGTGCAACCATTAAGCCTGCGGACAGCTTGCTGAAGTGCAGCAAGCGTTCATGGTATCGCTGCCCGATGCAGCGATGCCCGATCACTGCGCGCAGCAGTCGCTAGTGCGCAAAGGGAGACGCAATGAGCTATTTCTTTGGCAGTTTTTTCGACGCGGTCATGTTGATCATCCCGACGCTCGTCCTGGTTACCTACCTCATCGTGCTGTTCCAGATTGTGGTGGATCTTTTCCGCGATACCGAGCTCGGGGGCGGATCGAAAGTGCTGTGGATGATCGGCCTCATGTTTCTGCCGATTCTGACCGCGGTCATTTACATCATTGCACGCGGCAGAGGTATGGCGGACCGCCAGCGGGCGAGCCTGCAACGGGCAAAATCCGATACCGACGCCTATATCCGGGAAGTGGCCGGGAAGTCTCCGGCTGAACAGATCGCCGACGCCAAGGCCCTGCTCGATGCCGGCACCATCAATGCGGATGAGTTTGCGAAGCTGAAAGCCAAGGCGTGTGCCTGACGCCGAGAGGGACAGGTTCAGGCCGTACGCTTGAAGAATGGCGCGGTCTCGAACACCGAGTGCGCAAAGCCCGCGCCGTTGCTCGCCAGGGCGCGCTTCAGCACAAAATCGAATAACAACACATTGTGCTGCCGGATCGCGTTCAGTGGCCTGATCAGGGCAGGATCGAGCAGCTTCCGTTCGGCCAGTCCCCACAGGTTGACCAGCGGCACGATGCCCGGCAGCGGATAGTCCGAACCATTCAGCAGGCGGTCATGCCAGTCTCGCCGGGCCAGCAGGGCAGGGATCACCTCCATGCGGTTGGCCTGGATAATGGCGGAAATGTCGGCGAACAGGTTGCTGCGATATCGCGCCTCATCCATGAGCCGAGCGAACAGTTCGAAGTTTGAAAGTCTGGTTGTTTCCCCGTGGTCGAGATCCCATCCCTTGCCCAGCGAGGCGCAATGCGCCACCACGACGCGCACACCGGCATCGAGCGGGCGACGCAGCCTGAGCGGATTGCCGAAGTCTTCGCCATGGCCGGTCACGGCAAGCTCGGCGCCGGCATGGGTAATCAGCGGCATTCGCAACGCGGCCAGCCTGGCGTAGAACGGGTCGCAGCGCGATGAAGCGGGGTCGATGCCCTGTGCCGACGGCAGCCATTTGATCGCGCGCGCACCGCCTGCCGCCGCCGCATCGAGGCGGTCGAGCGCGCGCGGGTCATAGGGGTGTATCGACGCAGCCCATTCGAAGCGATCCGGATGGCGTTGTGCGAGCTTTGCAGCGTACTCGTCCGGAATGCGAAAGTTCGAATGATCCTTCACCGGCGTTCCGCCAGCGTCGCGCGCCCAGTCGAAAGCCAGCAGGATGACCTTGAAGCCGGCGGGCATGGCCGCGCTTTGCTCGAACACACGCTCCACCACGGAAAGGTCGATCTTGCCCGGGGTGGTGTCGGCGCAACCTGCGTTGAGATAGAACAGGCGTTGCGCGAACAGCACAGGCCGCCAGAAATGTTCCATGGCCGGATTCATCCACGGGCCGGAGCCGGAATCGCCGGCGCCCATCGCATGACAATGCACGTCCCATACCTTGGCGGCATCGAGTCCGCGCCAGGCGGCGAGCACCAGCGGGTGGTCGCTCATCGTGGGCGACAGCGGCGGCTCGCAGGCGTTCTTCAAGCCATCGCGCAGCGTAAAATCGCAGCCTGTGAGAAAGCTGGCGGCGCCCAGGCCTAAAAAGTGGCGGCGGCTCATTGTGCGGACGTTGTGCATGAGCCGACAATGCCATAGCGTCACCGTGCTGGCAACGCTCCACGAATCATCGTGCATGGATGATGAAGTGGAGGATGACGAACTCCACCAATGCTGAGTTGCGGGTCGCGACAATCCATCGACAACATCAGATTGATCAGGGACGCCTGCAAGAACTTCGTTTTCTTTGCGAAGGACACCTGCGTTTACAATATTCCCGTTAACTCCGACAAACCTCCGAATACATGACGCTTGCTCAATCACGTCCGCGCAAGCGCTGGCTATCCTTGCTGTCCCGACTGCCCGGCCGGCCGGCCACCGGTTTCAGGTTTCTGCTCCGCGTCGGATTGATCGGCTGGGCCACGCTGGCAATTTACTGGTCGAACTTGCCTCGGGGTGAACTCCGGCTGGCACTGGCGCTGGCCTTCATGGCGTTCGGCATCTGGGCCTTGTGGTTTGCGCGAGCACCGCGCATGCGCTACGCGTTTGCCGCCCTGTTTGCGGGGGTGCTGACCTGGTGGCTGTTCATTCCCCCTTCGCATGACCGGCCATGGCGCGAAGAAGTCGCGCTCATGCCGCGCGCGGTCGTTGACGGCGATCGCGTGCGCATCAGCGGGTTCCGAAATTTCGACTTTCGCAGCCGCGATGACTTCACGGCAAGGTTCGAGGAACGCGAAGTTTCGCTGTCGCACCTCAATGGCGTCGACTTTTTCATTTCTTACTGGATGGAAGGGCCGGTCGGCCATACGTTTGTCAGTTTCATCTTCGACAACGCGCCACCGGTAAGCATCTCCATCGAGGCGCGACCTGAAAAAGGTGAAGGCTTCGACCCGCTCGCCTCCATGTTCAAGCAGCTCGAATTGATCTATGTGGTCGGCGACGAGCACGACCTTGTCGGCCTGCGAACCAGCCACCGCGACGAGGAAGTGTTCCTTTACCATGTCCAGGCATCGCCCGAAGCCGCTCGTCGCCTGTTCCTGATCTACCTTGAGCGGATCAACGAACTTGCCGACCAGCCCGAGTGGTACCACCTGCTGAGCAACAATTGCACAGTCAACATCGTGCGCTACATGAACCGGGCCGGCAGAACCGGCGGGTTTAACATCCGCCACCTGCTCAACGGGCTGTTCGATGGCTATCTCTACAGCGCCGGATTACTCGACACTAGCCTGCCCTTCGAGGAACTGCGCCAGCGATCACGCATCACCGAGGTTGCGCAGGCGGCGGATGGGGACCCGGATTTCTCCAAGCGTATTCGCGAGTCGCTGCCGGGGGCGTTGGCATCCCAGGGAAGTAAACGGACCACCCCCGACCGTAGCCCGCCGCGATAGATGCGCGGCGACAATGGGCGCGCATACTTGGGCGCAGCGTTCCGTCCTGTCACCGGAATGGGTCAGCATAAAGGCAGGACGCTGTCAGATTGAATCGTCTTGCGGCGCGGCCTGCTGCTGGCACGCCCTGTGTCTGGGTCCAGGCGGTCGAGTTTCCCGCGACCTGCCGCTGTTATAGGCCGCGCCGGCATTCCACAATTGCGATACACCCACTCGATGCGGCGACGCATGAGCCGGGATCCGCTCCTCACCTGCGTGGCGTACAAGAGGGCGGATGGGCCGATTCGAGATGGTGCCCTGGAAGGCGACCTGATCGCCTAAGACAGGCTAATCCCCCATTTACTGGATCCCAGTCAATCGGAGCTAGAGTAAACCCAGGTTGTTTCAATCAAAAAAAAGCAACCCGCTGGTTGCTTTTTGAGGGGTTCGACCTATGAGATCAGGTCTGCTTGCGCAGTTTCTTGATCGCTGCCAGTTGCGCCACCGCCTGAGCCAGTTCAACCTGCGCTTGCGCGTAATCGATGGTGGCGGCCTTGTCCTTCATCGCCTCTTCTGCCGCGCTCTTGGCTTCGAGTGCCTTCGCCTCGTCCAGGTCGGCGCCACGGATGGCGGAGTCGGACAGGATGGTGACGACGAACGGCTGCACTTCGAGGATGCCGCCCGAAACGAAGACGAGTTCCTCTTCTGCCTGGTTCGGCACTTTGATCCGCACCGAGCCAGGCTTGAGCGTGGTCAGCAACGGGGTGTGACGCGGGTAAATACCGAGTTCGCCGCGCTGGCCGGGGGCGATCACGACTTCGGCGGTACCGGAGTAGAGTGATTTCTCTGCGCTGACGATGTCGACGTGGATGGTCATGGCCATGGTTTAACCTCTTTGAGGCAGGGATCGGAAAAGGCGTCAGGCACGGCCTGTATTCTCATTCCGGAAACCTGCGCTTTACTGGATCGTCTTTGCCTTTTCGACAGCTTCTTCGATGCCGCCAACCATGTAGAAGGCCTGTTCGGGCAAGTGGTCATATTCGCCTTCCACGATCGCCTTGAAGCCGGCAATAGTCTCTTTCAGCGTAACGTATTTGCCAGGAGAACCGGTGAACACTTCGGCGACGAAAAAGGGCTGCGACAGGAAGCGCTGGATTTTACGTGCACGCGCCACGGCCAATTTGTCTTCGGGCGACAGTTCGTCCATGCCCAGAATCGCGATAATGTCACGCAACTCCTTGTACTTTTGCAGGGTGCCCTGCACCGCACGAGCGACGCCGTAATGCTCGTCGCCCACCACTTGCGGATCGAGAATCCGCGACGTCGAATCGAGCGGGTCCACCGCGGGATAAATACCCAGCTCGGCAACCTGACGCGACAACACAAGGGTGGCATCGAGGTGGGCGAAGGTGGTGGCGGGCGACGGGTCGGTCAAGTCATCCGCCGGCACGTACACTGCCTGGAAGGACGTGATCGACCCGGTGCGGGTCGAGGTGATGCGCTCCTGCAGGCGGCCCATTTCATCGGCCAGCGTCGGCTGGTAGCCCACCGCGGAAGGCATCCGGCCCAGCAGCGCCGACACTTCTGTACCGGCCAGGGTATAGCGGTAGATGTTGTCGACGAACAGCAGCACATCGCGGCCTTCGTCGCGGAAGTATTCGGCCATGGTCAGGCCAGTCAGCGCGACACGCAGACGGTTGCCCGGGGGTTCGTTCATCTGGCCGTAGACCAGTGCGACCTTGTCCAGCACGCCGCCTTCTTTCATTTCGTGATAGAAGTCGTTTCCTTCGCGCGTCCGCTCACCGACACCGGCGAACACGGAGAAGCCGGAGTGTGCAACGGCGATGTTGCGGATCAGTTCCATCAGCGTCACGGTCTTGCCCACGCCGGCGCCGCCGAACAGGCCGACCTTGCCGCCCTTGGCGATCGGCATGATCAGGTCGATCACCTTGATTCCGGTTTCCAGAATCTCCACCGTGGCGGCCTGATCTGCATACGCAGGGGGCTTGCGGTGGATCGGCATGTGAGTATCGGTATTGACCGGGCCCATTTCATCGATGGGGGTGCCGAGCACGTTCATGATACGACCGAGGGTTGCCTGGCCGACCGGCACCATGATCGGGTTGCCCGTGGAGAGCACCTCCATACCGCGGCGCAGGCCGTCGGTGGAGCCCATCGCGATGGCACGCACCACGCCGTCGCCGAGTTGCTGCTGGACTTCCAGCGTCAACTCGGGGGACTGCATTTTCAGTGCTTCGAAGACCCTGGGCATGGCATCACGCGAAAACTCCACGTCCACCACGGCGCCGATGATTTGAACAATTTTTCCGTTGCTCATGCTTGTTTCCTAAGAAGATTAAATTCTGTACCCGCTGGGTAATGTGTCCCGGACGCCCTCAAACCGCGGCTGCGCCGGATACGATTTCCGACAGCTCCTTGGTAATCGCGGCCTGGCGGGTTTTGTTGTAAATCAGTTTCAACTCACCGATGACGTCCTTGGCGTTGTCGGACGCGGCCTTCATCGCCACCATCCGAGCCGACTGTTCGCACGCATTGTTCTCGGCCAAGCCCTGGAACACCAGCGACTCGATGTAGCGCTGCAGCATGGCGTCGACCACCGGCTTGGCATCGGGCTCGTAGATGTAATCCCAATGCGTTTTCAGGCTGGCTTCGTCGGTGTTTTCCATTTGCGCCAGCGGCAGCAACTGGGTCAGTGTCGGCTCCTGTTTCATTGTGTTGATGAAACGGTTGAAGACAATGTACAGAGCGTCGATCCTGCCTTCCATGTATGCATCGAGCATGACCTTGACGGGGCCGATCAGCTTGTCCAGGTGCGGTGTATCGCCCAGCCCGGTAACCTGGGACACCACGTTGGCGCCAATGCGCTGGACGAATCCCAGCCCCTTGTTGCCGATCGCGGTGACGTCGATCGCGACCCCTGCGGCCTCCCATTGCTTCATCTGGGTAACCATCATGCGGAAGGCGTTGGTGTTGAGGCCGCCGCACAGCCCCTTGTCGGATGAAACCACGATCAGGCCCACACGCTTGACGTTCTCCCGCGCAACGACGAACGGGTGCTTGTATTCCGTGTGCGCGTATGCCATGTGGGTCGCCACGCGAGCGATTTTCTCGGCGTAGGGACGCGCGGCCTTCATGCGTTCCTGTGCCTTGCGCATTTTGGACGCGGCGACCATTTCCATGGCCTTGGTTATCTTGCGCGTGTTCTCAACGCTACTGATCTTGGTCCGTATCTCTTTTCCGGCTGCCATAGTTACTCCTTAAAACCCCGCGGCTCCCAATCAGCGCAGCCTGATCAATAGACGCCGGTTTTCTTGAACTCGTCCACTGCGGCGGTCAGCGCCTTCTCGGTGGCCTCGTCCAGATTGCCGCTGGTTTCGATGGTTTCCATGATGCTGGCGTACTTGGACTTCATGAACGCGATCAGCGCGGACTCGAACGGCAGTATCTTCTTCACTTCGACGTCGTCCATGTAGCCCTTGTTGACGGCAAACAGCGACAGCGCCATCTGCGAAACCGACATCGGTGAGTATTGCGCCTGCTTCATCAGTTCGGTCACGCGACGGCCACGTTCCAGCTGCTTCAAGGTCGCCTGGTCGAGGTCGGACGCGAACTGGGCGAAGGCCGCGAGTTCGCGGAACTGCGCCAGTGCGAGACGGATACCGCCGCCGAGCTTCTTGACGACCTTGGTCTGCGCGGCCCCGCCGACGCGGGACACCGACAGACCCGCGTTGATGGCGGGACGAATGCCTGCGTTGAAGAGGTCGGTCTCGAGGAATATCTGGCCGTCGGTGATCGAAATCACGTTGGTCGGCACGAAGGCGGACACGTCGCCGGCCTGGGTTTCGATGATCGGCAGCGCGGTCAGCGAACCGGTCTTGCCCTTGACGGCACCGTTGGTGATCTTTTCGACATAATCGGCGTTCACGCGTGCGGCGCGCTCGAGCAGACGCGAGTGCAGGTAGAAGACGTCACCCGGGTACGCCTCGCGGCCCGGCGGACGGCGCAGCAGCAGCGACACCTGGCGGTACGCCCAGGCCTGCTTGGTGAGGTCGTCGTAGACGATGAGTGCGTCCTCGCCGACGTCGCGGAAGTACTCGCCCATCGAGCAGCCCGAGT
>WGNC01000017.1 GCA_016124745.1 Thiobacillus sp. | reverse complement strand
TTCAGATGAGGGCCCCGTCAGCGGATTCCATCAGGGCCAGCAGGCTTGCCGCCTGCACCAACAGGCCGGATATAAGACTGCATCCTTACCTACTGCCGTATGCAAAATCTACTTGTACTCCGGGGGGCGTCCATATAAGTGTTTCCCTAAGGGAACAAATCTGGACCAGGAAGTCGGTCAGATGGGCCTGCAATCGAGGGAAACCTCATTCGCAATGAACTCCTGGGCAAACTCGCCAGCGAGGTCACACGTCCGTCCTGGGAAATGACCCCGATCCACGAATTATTGTCGCGCATCCGTTGGGATGCGACCTTCGCTAGAAGCCGTTTCGTCGTCGGCTACTGGGACCGGGTGGCGGGCAGGGTGCAGCATGTCGATTTGCGCGAGATAGCCTGGGATGTCGACAAACCGACTTTCTTTGATTTGCTGGACGAGGAAGGGCTGGCGCACAGCATTCCGTTCCATCGTGTGAGAGAGGTGTGGCGGGATGGCAGTCTGATCTGGCAGCGTCATCCCGCTGGCGACCTGCCCCGGTAACGAAAGCGCGCGCTTGTCAGCCCGAAGCACTGCCGGCCTGTCGAGGCAGTTTCTCCTCTTTCCCCGCAACCCTTTCGAACCAGCGCCAGATCCTGCCCCCCGGGGCATCCATGCCGGTCAGAAGGTAGCTCAGCACATTGAAGTTGTAGAGTCCCAGGGCCTGCTGGTTGCGCGCGCCGTGCTCGCCGCAGAATAAAAGATGGTCCCCGGCCTCGAGCAGGGTTTCCGGTTCCGGCATGAGGGTGACCTTCTCGCCCCGTTTCAGCAGTAGGGGGACGCAGCCCAGGGACTCGGCGCGGTCGACCGGGTTGCGCATGAGCGCTTGCAGAGAGACCGGTGTGCCGTCACGAATGGCCTCCCATACCGCCTCGGTCTGGCCCGGGGTGAACTCGACATCCCACACTTCCGGCACCGTGTTTTCCAGAACCGCGGCAATACGGCTGATCTGTACGTCGATCCAGGCGTCGTCATGGGCCCGGACCAGATTGAGGAAACGCGATAGCAGGGGGGTGGTCAGTAGCGACAGGAACTCGTGGGCGACAATGCTGGAAGGCTGCATGGTGACGCTGGCCTGAAATTGCTGGAACAGCGGCGCATTGGCGTGTCGGTTCTGCCGCAGCACGGTGAACAAACCGGCGTTGAGCTGGCGCGCAGTCATGGCGATCGACAGATTGTTGATGTCGTCGTCGGTACCTGCGACGATGCCGACCGCATGTTCGATCCCGGCCTCGAGCAGGGTATGCGCCTCGGCGCCGCTGCCGACGACACAGTCTTCGCAGCCGGTCTTGCCGGGGTCAGCCTCGACCACTACCAGCTCGATGCCGACCCGCGTCAGGTGATGGGTGATCGCCTTGCCGAAACGTCCGTATCCGCAGACCACCCATTTGCCGCGCGGCGGTTCCAGCGGTTCGACCAGGGCTTCGCCAGGCACGCCGGTGAGCCATTCGTAAAGCAGATGATGGCCTGGCGAATTGACCGCCATGGCGAGATGTTCACCAAACACCTCGAACGCGATGACGACTTCATCGGTACCGAATGAAGCCATGTTGGCGGCTGTCCCCAGGGAATCGGCCCGGCACAGCACGGGCAACTCCGGACGCAGCAGCTTGACGGTCACCGCGACGCTCAGATTGGCGCGGTCGTCGTTGGTGAGGGCGATCACCCCGGCGCACTGCGGATGGCCGAGCCCAGCACTGAGGAGGTTCTCCGGCAGGCTGGCATCTGCGGTGAGGGCAGGAATGTCCAGATGATACTGGCCCAGTTCGAGTGCACTGACCCGCTCCGGATCGATGTCCAGCACCACTGCCTGTTGATCGCGGCTGTCCAGGGCATGCATCAGGAGGGCTCCTGTCTCGCCGCATCCGGCGATCAGATGAAACGGCTGGCGCAGATGCTTGACCTTGGCCGCGAATCGATTGAACCTGGCAACGCGCAGCAGTGACGGATCCTGCAGCATGCCCAAGATGGAGCCAATGCTGTACAGCCAGGAAATGACCGTGAGGTAGATCACGACAATTGTCCAGGCGCGCTGCGCCTCGCTGAATGCCCCGGGCACCTCGCCGAAGCCGATCGTGGTGGCGGTATAGCTCACGACATAGAAGGCATGGAAGAAATCCATCGGTGGAGCGGGCCGACCCTCGGCATCCATACCGGGGATCAGCGTCATGCCCAGCAGCGCAATGGCATAGCTGAGGATCAGGAAGATCAGCGGCGCGCGCATGCGCCGCAGGATCAGGAACAGCGTGTTGTGCATCTCAGCGCCGGAACATCACGGTCTCTACCAGCAGCATGATGACCGACAGGATGTTTGCGGCCAGAGCACCCGCCGAGAGAGAAACGATGCTGGCGGTAACATCCGGCGTCAGGCCGGTGCCCTGGATGTAGACCGCCGACGTCCAGACCCACGAGGCGGAGAGGAGGCCGAGGTCCGCCACCAGGCTGCTGGCGAGATGGATGGCGCCTATCTGCGTGCGTTCGCCAAATTTGAGCACGGTGGCGATGAGATTGACGATGACGGCGAAGAACAGCTCATACACGTGGTGATGGGCCGGGTTCTCGAGATCGCCGTAGACGAAGCCGAAATTGAGCGTCATCGCCAGGATGATGAAGAAACCGAATACGACCTTTTCCAGATTCATGGGCTATCCGACAGGAGTTGGGACGCTCGCAATTATAGTGCGCAGCCTGCGGGGACCCGAAATCGGGGTGCAGGCCCGCCCAGGACGCCACCGATCGCCTGGCTGCGCCCGCTGCACGTATATGCCTTGATAAGCAGTGTCGCGCCCACGCCCAGGATCAAGTGGCTGAGCCGGGTTCAGCCATACCAGAGGATGTGCGGCGCCTCGATCGGCACCATGGCACCCGCAAACGCCGGGACGATGCGCGGTGTGTAATCCGCTGCGGAAAGGGTTTGGGGAATGCTGATGCTGTAGCTGTAGCTGTTGACGGCACCGACCAGGGGATCGCCGCGCTGCAGGATGTGGCGTTCAGGGCTTCCGTCCGGCGATGTTGCGTAGAGTTCGACGGCAATGAAATCGGCGTCGAGGTCATCAAGATAGACCGGAACGCTGAATTGCCATGCAGCGTTTTGTTCGCTGACGCGCAATTCGCCGAAGCGAATGCGATCCCAGTGCTGGACGATGGCATCCTGCCAGGCGCAAAGCCGCTGATTCAAAGCCGCATCCTGCCGAGCCGAGTAAAGTTCTGCGGCGGGCAGATAGAGACGCTCGACGTATTCGCGCAACATGCGGTTGCTGCTGAAACGCGGGGTCAGGGCGCTCATGCTTGCGCGCATCTTGGCAACCCATCCGCGCGGACAGCCCTGGTCATCACGGCCCAGGTAGAAGAGCGGGACGACTTCCTCTTCCAGCAGCCGATAAAGCTCGGCCGCGTCGTTTGCATCCCATGCGGGGTCGCTGTCGTGTTCCCGACGATCTCCGAGCGCCCAGCCGAATTCCGGCATATAGGCTTCCGCCCACCAGCCATCCAGTTCCGACAGGTTGAGCCCGCCGTTGACCAGGGTTTTCATGCCGCTGGTGCCGCAGGCCTCCCAGGGGCGGCGCGGCGTGTTGATCCACAAGTCGACACCCTGCACCATCTGTTCGGCGATGAGCATGTCGTAGTCGGTCAGAAACACGACGTGCCCCGCCAGTTCCGGCCGGCTGTCGATGAATTCGTTCCAGCGCCGGATCATTGCCTTGCCGAGCTGGTCCTTGGGATGCGCCTTGCCGGCGATGACGAGCTGCACCGGATGAAGCGGGTGGGTCAGAATGCGAACCAGGCGTTCCGGATCGGCGAGCAGCATGTCGGGCCGCTTGTAGGCAGTAAAGCGACGCGCGAAGCCCAGCGTAAGCGTGTTGGAATCGAGGAGATTCGGCACCTGCTCGATGCGCTCGGCGGGTACGTTTCGCACGGAGTACTGGCGTTTCAGCCGGTCGCGCGCGAAGCCGATCAGATGTTGCCGGCACTGGGTGCGGATGTCCCATAGGGTCTGGTCGGAGATGTTTCCTATCTGGTCTTCAAGCTGCTCCAGTTCACCGAGCCAGCGTTCCTTGCCGCAGGCCTCGGTCCAGATTTGATCAGCTTCCACCGAGTCCCATGACGGCACATGCACGCCGTTGGTGATGTGGGTGACGGGTACCTCATGCTGCGGCCAGCGCGGAAACAGCGCTTGGAAGAGCTGTCGGCTGACGCTGCCATGCAGCAGGCTGACCCCGTTGACCAGCACGCTGCCGCGGATGGCGAGATAGGCCATGTTGAAAAGCTCGGCATCGTCATCGGGATGTTCACGGCCGAGCGCGAGTATCGAACGCGGCGAAACGCCGAAGCGCTGCCGGGCCGTTTCCATGTAGCGCTCGAGCAAGGCCGGGGCGAAGCGGTCGAAGCCGACGGCGACCGGTGTGTGGGTGGTGAAAACGTTGCCGGCGCGGGTGGCGTTGAGGGCGCTGTGAAAGTCGCTGCCGTGATCGCGCATGTGGCTCCATGCCCGGGCCAGAACGACGAACGCCGCGTGGCCCTCGTTGAGATGACAGACGTCGGGGCGGATGCCGAGGCGACGCAGCAGGGACCAGCCACCGACGCCAAGGCAGATTTCCTGCTGCAGGCGCATTTCCGATCCGCCGCCATACAGTTCCGCGGTGATGCCGCGGTCCGCCGGGGTGTTGAGCGGATCGTTGCTGTCCAGAAGATAGAGGCGCACCCGTCCGACCCGTACCTGCCAGACCCGCAGGATGACATTGCGTCCGGGGAACGGCAGTTCAACGCGCAGACGTTCGCCATTTTCGTCCTCGACCGCCTGCACCGGCAGCTGGGCCGGATCGTTGTAGGGAAAGAACTCCAGTTGTTCACCCTGCGCGTTCATGCACTGGCGGAAGTAGCCCTGCTGCCACAACAGGCCGATGCCGGTCATCGGCACATCCAGATCGCTGGCCGTCTTCAGCAGGTCGCCGGCCAGGATGCCGAGACCTCCGGAATAAATCGGCAGTGATTCGGATAACCCGAACTCCATGCTGAAGTAGGCAACGGATCCGAGCCTGGCCTGCGGGTACGCGGTCTGAAACCATGTCTGGCTCGCCAGCCATTCCTTGCGCTCCTCGACCAAGCCTTGCAGGCGGGCGACAAAGTCGGCATCGGCAGCCAGCGTGCGCAGCCTTTCGCCGGAAACATTTCGTAGAATAAGCCAGGGATTGTGGGTCAGCGCCCACAATTCCGGGTCGATGTGCGTCCACAAGATGTCGGTGGCATGGCTCCACGACCAGCGCAGATCCAATGCAAGCTCTGAAAGTGCCCCCAGTTCTTCCGGCAGGTCGGGGAGAGGGGAATGAAGGATACGGGTCATGCGTTCTCTTGGTCGATGGCTACTGACGATTACGGATTGTCCTGCAGTTTCACTGCCGATTTACGAATGGCTGCTTCGTCTCGGGTTACGTCCACAGCCCGTGTCGGGTACCGGTCGCATCGGGTGGGCCCGGTGGCGAAGCATCGGAAAGCCGGTTTTCTGATGACCGGTCCGGCGCCATCAGACGGCAGGTTTGCGCTGTGTTCGCATCCCCCAGCGTTTCTCGAGATCGGGTACATTGCGACTGTGGGTGATGACGACCACCTCATCATCGACGCGGACCTCATCCTCTGCTCTGGGCAGCATGAACTTGCCGTCCCGGTAGCAGCAGATCACCCTGCTGTCCCTGGGCAGATCCAGGCCGGAAATCTTTCCTGCGTCGTCTTCCGTGATGACAAAACTGAATACCCGTGCTTCGTCCTTGATCATCGCCGACAGTTCGAGCAGATCGTGGCCTGCGAACATGTCTGCCAGGTAGCGACCGATGGTGCGGGCAGGCACGATCGTGTCCTCAAGTCCCAGGCCAATGCAGATGTGTTCGAACTCCGGATCCTCGATACGGGTCACCATGCGCTTGAATCCCAGCGACTTGCCTACCAGGCTGGCGAGGATGTTGCTCTGGTCGTTGTCGGTCAGGCAGAACAGGAAGTCGGTTTGCTCCGGATCGGCTTCGCGCAGGATGGCAGGCTTGCTGCCGTCGCCATGGATGAAACCGCAGTCCAGTTCCTCGGAGAGCGCATCGATGCGGTCCTTGTCGCGTTCGATGATCACGACCTCGTGGCCGCGCTTGACCAGGGTGTGGGCCGTCATCACCGCGATCGCTCCTGCCCCTATGAATACCGCACGCATCATGTCTCCCGCTTCCGGCCCATCCAGGTGACAGGATACAGCGTCGCCAGCAGGGCGACGATCTCCAGGCGGCCTGCCAGCATGTCGAAGCACAGCACCAGTTTGAGAAAGGCGGGCAGATCGGCGCTCGTGATACCGGTGGACAAGCCGACGGTGCCGGTGGCGGAAACGACTTCGAACAGGGCGTCCAGGGCTGGGTAGCCATGGGCCAGGAAGGCCAGCCAGGAAAGCAGTACGACAGCACCGAACAGGGCAATGATGAGCAGAACATGCGTCATCTCTGTCTCTTCAAGCCGTCGTCCAACCAGGCGTGTCTCCACCACGGCGTGCTCCGTGGCAGCGGTGCGGCGCAGCAGCGTCTGGACGAGTCGCAGCAGGATCAGGACCCGCAGCAGCTTCACGCCTCCCGCCGTGGAACCCAGGCTGCCGCCGACAGCCATGGACAGGATGAGCAGGCCCTTGGGGAAGGCGTCCAGCGCGGCGGATGACTGGGCGCTGAAGCCTGTCGTGGTTTGCGCCGAGACTGCCAGCAGGCCACCCTGGCGCAGGGCCTCCACCAGGGGTACGCCGTCCTGCCAGAACCATAGCGCCAGCAGCAGGGCGCTCGCCAGACAGGCTCCCGCCAGCGTTCTCAGCTCGATATCTCCTGTCAACTCGCCGACCCCGTTGCGCCAGGCGAGGAAGTAAAGGGGGAGGGAGACGGCGCCCAGAAAGCTGACCAGCACGACTGCGAAGGTCGCGACCGCGGGCAGCGCACCCCCAAGGCTCTGGTCGAAAGTGGAGAAACCGCCCGTGGAGAGGGCGGACAGGGCGTGGGCCACCGCATCGAAGGGCGCCAAGCCCGCGGCCCAGATCAGCAAAACGCCAGCCAGGGTGAGCAGGACGTAGACCACCAACACCCGGCGAGCGGAGGTTCGCGTGGAGGAGACTTGCAATTCGGCACCCGGGGTCTCGACCAGCTTGCGGGTGGCCAGACCGTGCTGGGCCATGATGGCCACTGCCAGCACGGCGATCCCCAGGCCGCCATACCACTGCATCCAGGCCCGGGCGAAGAGAAAGGAATGGGCTCGGTCCTGCACCGATGACAGGGTGGTCAAACCGGTGGTGGTGATTCCCGAAACCGCCTCGAAGAACGCATCCAGGGCGGTCAAGCCCACCGCTGCCAGGGGCCAGCTCATGAGCAGCGGAGTGAGTACGAAGGCCAAGGTCACGATGACCATGGCCTCGTTGCCCTGGATCCGATCCGGCGCCTGAAGACGGCAAAGCGGCCAGCCGGCAGTTACCAGCAGTGCGACGATAGCAAGGTACCGCACGCTGATGGCGTACTCGCCGTAATACAGTGAAACACCGATATTCGGCAGGGTAAGCATGGCAAGAACGAGCGCGAGCTGCCCAAGGTAGCGGCCCAGAACCTGCCAGCGGACCGCGTAGAGCAGGGTGTTTTCCCGTTCCGTTCCCACCACCTGGTCTCCCTGACTTCAGCGCTCAGGCCATCCAGAGCGTGTGTGACATCGCTTGACCGGCCGTTGCAGTTCGTCGCAACGACTCATTTCATTCACGATTTGTTGCGCACAAGGGCGATGAAGGCCCATACGACAGCCAGCGGAACGAGCAGGGGTAGCAGAAAGGGAAATGCAAAGCCCGCCAGAACCACGCCGCCCAGGATGAAGCCTGCCAGGACAATGATGCCCAGGCCTGCGAAGACAAACAGCAGGAGGGTCGCCACACCAAAAAGCGCGATCAGCGCCACGACCATGCCACCCGCCCCGATCGCTCCCTTGAGCGGTCCGGTCACTTGCTGGCCATTGACGACGATGGTGATGGCATGGTTCTCATAGAACAGCCCCCACACGACGAATGCCAGCAATATTACCGCCAGGATGATTGCCAATTTCCTTGCCATCTGCCGTTCCCTTGCTACCTTGTTTCAATGCACGATCGAGTCAATGCGCGCGAATGCCGCACCAGGGCCGAGTGCGCCCGGGTTGGTCTCGTTGATGATACGGGAAGGTATGGAATGGACGAAAGGGGGGTGCCCGGGCACCGTCTGAATCAGGCATCATGCGTCCTGTGACTTCCGGACGCGCATCTTGAAACTGCCTCGACTGTGGCTTGCACAGGCCCCCACCATCCACCGGGTGGTGCAGGTCAACATCCGCCAGATCGTCCAGCTCACCTTTTTGCTTGGGCTGATGTTTTCCGCGCTGCTCGCCATTCCCTTCCTTTTCTACTACCAGGCCGAATCCGACAACAACCTGAGTTTGCTTCAAGCGGAGCAGGAACGGTTCATCAAACTGGCGGTGAGCGCCATTCACCAGGAAATGGATGCCGTCCTCTCCGACCTGCGTTATCTGTCGCAGCACAATGCGATCAGGAACTACCTGGCCTCCCCGGGCCCCGGGACCCGTCGTGATCTGGCCACGGAGTATCAGGGACTGGCCGGACAGAAACGCATCTACGATCAGGTTCGCCTGATCGGCCTGAGCGGCATGGAGGAGGTGCGCGTCGACTTCAATGGCGGCAGTCCCAGGATCGTCACGGACCCGAATCTTCAGGACAAGCACGATCGTTCCTACTTTGAGGAAACGCTCTGGCTGGCTCCCGGGCAAATTTACGTCTCGCCGTTTGACCTCAATATCGAGCATGGCAGCCTCGAAGTGCCACTCAAGCCGGTCATACGCTTCAGCGTTCCGGTGGCCGACAACCAGGGACTGGTCCGCGGCATCGTGGTGCTCAATTATCTCGGGCAACGTCTGCGCGAGAAACTGGACGCGCTGGAAGAGCAGACAGGCAAGATCTGGCTGCTCAATGCGCAGGGCCACTGGCTCATGGGTCCCACCCCGCAGGACGAGTGGGGATTCGTGCTCCCGGATCGGTCGCAACGCAGTCTTGCGACGCAGTTACCCCGGCTCTGGCAGCAGATGCAGTCGGAAAATTCCGGAGTCCATCAAGGCGAGGCATCGTGGATCAAGTTCGAGCGGGTCTACCCGCTGCTTGGCGAAAGAATTCCTGCGGGTGGTCCGTTCTTTGCGCCACCCGTTGATGCGGATCGCTATTACTGGACAATTGCGGTCGAGCTTTCCCGGTCGGCCCTGCATGCGGCCAACCTCGCCTTGCTGAAAAAGTTGTGGACGATGTATGGCATGCTGGTGCTGTTTGCCTTGCTCGTGGCGGGCGCGCTTGCCTTCGCCATCAGCCGCAACAGGGCGCTCGCCCAGGTCATGGAAAGGGTGGTGGACCATCTGCCGGTGCTGGTCGCCTATGTGGACGCCGAGCAGCGCTACCGCTTCAATAACATGGCTTACGAGCTGTTCTTTCGCCTGAAGCCGCGGGAAATCTATGGAAAGACCATGCATGAACTGTTGGGTGATACTGCCTATCGTGCGCTTCAGCCCTACATCAATCAGGCACTGGCCGGGAAAGCGGTGGAATTCGAACGGCAGATCGCCTACAGCGGCGCGGGCATGCGTGACGTGGTGGTGGCCTATCTGCCGGACATTTCTCCCCAGGGGGGGGTGCGCGGCTTCTACGTGATGGTCACCGACATCAGCCGCACCAAGGAATCCGAACGGCGCGAACGCCGGCACATGCTTGAACTGGCCCATGTCTCGCGTCTGTCGAGCATGGGGGAAATGGCCACGCAGATTGCCCACGAGATCAACCAGCCGCTGGCTGCCATCTCCATGTATTGCGCAGCCGGACAGCGTGTCCTGCAAGCCGGCAGTGACCACGGCCAGATCAAGGCCTGGCTGGATTCCATCAGCACCCAGACCAATCGTGCCAGTGAGATTGTGCGGCGGGTGCGCCGTTTCGTGCAGAAGGAGGAGCTCCAGTTCGCCCCGGTCGACCTGGGTCAGACCGCCCTCGATGTGGCTGAGCTGCTGAATCACGAGGCCGAGTCGCAGCAGGTGGAAATCGTTCTGGAACTGGCTGAAGATCTGCCACCCGTGCATGGAGAGCGCATCCTGCTGGAACAGGTGGTCTTCAATCTGGCGCGCAATGCCATGGACGAGGTATTGTCCCGATCCGGCGAGCGCAGGATTGTTCTGAGGACCTCATTCGATGCGCAGCAAGTCCATTTTGAAGTGAGCGATACCGGAAGCGGGGTGGAAGCGGCGCTGGCCGACCGCATCTTCGATTCCTTCGTAACGGGAAAAGAGGGGGGGCTGGGGATGGGACTGAGCATCAGCCGCACCATTGTCGAAACCCACGGCGGCATTCTGCGCTACGCCCCGAATCCCGGGGGTGGGAGCACCTTCATGTTCAGTCTGAATCGGGCGGATAAATGATGACATCGAAGTTGCCGACGGTTTATATCGTCGACGACGACGAAGCGGTTCGTGAAGCGCTTGGGGCCTTGCTGCTATCGGTCAGCCAGCGCTACCAAAGCTTCCCTTCGGCTGAGGCATTCCTGGATGTCGCCCATCCCGACATGCGCGGTTGCCTGTTGCTCGACGTTCGCATGCCCGGCATGAGTGGTCTGGTTCTGCATCAGAAACTGTTGGAGCAGGGCGTCACGCTCCAGACCCTCATCATCACCGGACATGGCGACGTCCCGATGGCGGTTCGCGCCCTGAAAGCCGGCGTGGCTGATTTCATCGAAAAGCCCTTCAACGGACAGGATCTGCTGGACCGCATTCAAACCTGCCTGAATGATGACCAGCAACTCTGGCATACCCAGCAGGCGCTGAACGAAGCCGCGGCACGCTTCGACACACTCACACCGCGGGAGCGGGACGTGATGGCGCTGGTTGCTGCCGGCGCTCACACCAAGAAGATCGCAGCGCAACTCAACATCCACGAAAGAACCGTCGACGTTCACCGCTTCAACATCATGCGCAAGGTGGGCGTTCGGACCCTGGCCGAGCTCTTGCGCCTCTGGTCGACCGCCCATCAAACGGGGCAGCCCTGAGCCTTGCTTGAGCGACTGCCAGACCCTGCTGGCATCCTTACGCTTGTTCAAGACGACCAGTGATGCGTCCATACAAGCCCGTGCCTAAAGATTCCTTTAGTCCTACTAAATAACTCAGGTATTTTGTCTCTGGCCTCGTCGCGTTACCCTTGGCTCCAAGCACTCCAGGCCAATTCTGGCTGGCTTTCGGTTGTCGCAGCATCGACGGCTGATGCGCGCTGGAATCGTGAGCAGGAAAAGACAAGAAAAGGAGCGAGACGATATGGAACACCTCAATGCAAGATCGGCCCAGACGGGAAATGTCCCATCCAATGTGACAGGACTACCCATCGTGAACGTGTGGTACGGCGGGCGAAGCATCGGCCTCTACCGTGTGAACCGGATTGATGAGCGGGCCCTGGTACTCAACCATGGCGGCATCTCCTTTCCGGTAGGCACCCAGCTGGACATCGTGGATTTTCAGCGCCTGGTTCCCAATGCTGCTTCGTCCCGCCTGAGCACCCAGGTTGTCGACAACAACCGCAGCGGTATCCGACTGGCCTGGTGACAGGCCTCTTTAGCAACATCGACCAAGACAGATCCAGACAACCATGAAACCCATCCATCGAATCATCCTCCTCGGCGCGCTGGCCGGTGCATCAGTGACCGCGAGTGCCGGGGCGCTGGCTGAAGATCTGGAAACCTGTCGAGGCGGTTACGGAATGATGCTGATGACACCGTCGGAGTGCAAAATCTACCTCAAACGGCTCCAGGAGGTGCGCACTCGCGCAGACAGCCTGGCTGAGCTGGAACTGCAGGAGTGGCACACCGCACTCCTGATCGAGCGTTCCCAGGCCTGTCCCTGTGTGGAAGGCAAATACATTGCGATGGTTCAGCACACTACGTCGAGCAAGCCAAACCGGATGAGCAAGAACTATTGATTATCCGACGCGATAAGCAGTCCCGCACCACCAACGCATCGGACGTGACGGCAGTTCGTCGGTAACATGGCAGGCCATCTAATCGACGATACCTGCATCATTCCCCCTCAGAAACAGACTGAGATATTAACTTCAATTATCTGTTTTAATTGGCATACAGGTGCTGGAAGCTACTAGGGCGTTAGCACCGATCTGCGCGGAAGATTCGAAATCCCGCTTGACTGTAAGCCCGAAGACCGACTCACTTGCGCCCCGGTTTTCTCTCCCTCAGATTGCCTTCCCACTGGCATCCGGAATGCGTGCAGCGAAACCGCCGCTGCCTTAAAAACAGGCTCAGGATTCGATCAATTAAACGGCGGCGTATCCTGAGGAGGCCTGCTTTTCTGCACCTCGGACACGCGTAGGGGCCAGAGTTGTCGTCGCCGTAAGCTGTGGTGGAAAGGACTCCTTGAGTAAGTGTGTTTTCAGTTACATGTTCATACGAATGAACAGAACTGCGCATACCAACCTCCTTCAGGAAATTCTGGCAAATATCAATTAGCGTTGTCAGAAGATTGTGTCAGGCTGCGATGACTTGGAAGTGAGTGTATAAGTCAAAGCTCAGCAATATGTGGAAGACTCGCATGAGCGCAATCAGTTCCATCGACCAGATAGCCCGACGTGATTCCACAGGCCGAAGGGGTGTCCGCTGTTTTACTCCTGCGCTACGTATCTCGACGCTTGGCCGATCGACTGTACGCGATAGCCCGGCACCCGCCTTCAGAATACGTATCCACGTGAAGCCCTGTACGAAGCGCTGTTGCGGTTGATCGGGGAAGATCTCGAAAAGGCCGGCAAGTCTTCGCTGTGATCACCCACAGGCAGCAAGACCGGATGGGTGGGCCCAGACCGGTAGTTGGGCTGAAGGAAGTGAAGCGCAGCGGCAGGACCCCGGGCAAGCTGCCAACTGCGAATCAAAGGCTGCAATCGCTTCGGAAAAGGGTTTCTTGTTTCCGGCCCGGACCGTGTAAAAACATTTTCTTGAAGTCTTCGTGGCGATATCCGGAGTCCGCTAAAAATTCCTGTGTGCGCACGCGAGATTCGAGGCCCGTTGATCCATGGTTAATGGTTGCGCGCAAAATGGCTTCAGCGGGCTTGTGCAATTTCGCGAGCAGACACGAAAGATTCATCGAGGAGAACATCATGCTGGTGACTTTTACGACCGATGCCTATGCCGACATCACCATGTTCGGGGATGACGCGCTTGCCATGCTGAAAATGATGGGACACAGCACAACCGTGCCCGGCGCGATTCTGGCGGAGGATGTTCCTGCCGCGCTGGCCCGGTTAACAGCCGCCATCGAAGCAGAAAAAGCCAAGTCCCGGCCGGTCGAAGACAGGGATGCAGACGAGCCGGTGGTGAGCATGGCACACCGGGCACTGCCGCTCATGGCGCTGCTCGCTGCCGCAGCCAAGGCGAAATCCTACGTCATGTGGAAATGAAACCCATAGCCTGTAAATCTATAGTCATTATTATCATTGTGTTATCAATATAAGTTGATGTGGTTTGGCAGAATTACCTCATTTTGAGCAAATCTGAAATCTCCTGGCTTGGGCCAAGGCAGGAACCCCGTTCTTGTGCCACATGGCTTGCGAGATGCACGGATATGGCATGCGGCCATGCGTGGTGGCGATTTTTGGCTCCAATGGCAGCTCTCGATAGCCAGACCCGGATCAATCTCCGAGCCGCACCCGCTTCTCCACCGTGAGCACTTCGCCGGCCGCATCCAGCAACGCATAAAGCCTGGGCTGTGGACGACCAGCCCAGGCCGGGCCGGCGGTGGGGCTGTCCAGATACACCACCTGGCCGCCGTCGAAGTGCTTTTCGACCTGTCCGTGGGCGAGCAGATGGTGCAGGGCATCGATGGAAATCCCGCGCTGCTTCATGCGGCTGAAGGCGAGGGGGCTGATCTTTCCGAGTTTCATCATGAGGGTTCTCCTGTTTGCCTATGCCGTGTGCGTGAGCGTTGAGCAAGCCCTTCCACCGTTCGAAAGGCTCCCGATCCGGGCGAACGGCAGGTTCAACATCGCGCAGTGGCGTTTTCCGGTTTCAGTATTTATACTGTACATGCATACAGTAATTGGAGGAAGCCCCATGAAAGATTTAACTCGCCGCCAGGAAGAAATCCTGGGCCTGATTCGTGAGTGGATCGAGACCACCGGCCTGCCACCGACGCGTGCGGAGATTGCGCAGCGCTTCGGCTTCAGCTCGCCCAACGCCGCCGAGCAGCATCTCAAGGGACTGGCGAAGAAGGGAGCACTGGATCTGGTGCCGGGCACGTCGCGCGGCATCCGGCTCAAGGGTGATGGCGGCGTGCCGCTCGTGGGCCGTGTGGCCGCAGGTAGTCCGATCCTGGCGCAGGAGAACATCGAGCGGCACTACCAATTTGATGCAGCCATGTTCACGCCGCGTGCAGACTATCTGCTCAAGGTACGTGGCATGAGCATGAAGGACGCCGGCATCCTGGACGGCGACCTGCTCGCGGTGCATCGCAGCGCCGAGGCCCGGGCCGGACAGGTGGTGGTGGCGCGGATCGGCGACGAGGTTACGGTCAAGCGCTTCAGGAAGCGCGGCCACACCGTGCAGCTGCTCCCGGAAAACCCCGACTTCGAGCCGATCGTGGTCGACCTGGCGCGCCAGGAACTGGTCATCGAGGGCATCGCCGTCGGCGTGATCCGCAACGGAACGCCCCTATGAGCGCATCGCTGGAATCGGTGCTGCAGCACCCCGGCATCTGGCGCGGCAACCAGCGCGCGCAGACGGCCGAGGATGCGCTGCCGACCGGCTTTGCTGCACTGGACGCACTGCTGCCGGGCGGCGGCTGGCCGCGCGGCGCATTGACCGAACTATTGATCGAGCGGCAGGGGATCGGCGAACTGCGGCTCTTGATGCCGACCCTTGCGAGTTTGTCGCGAGCGGACGGCTGGCTGGCCTGGGTGGCGCCGCCCTACGTTCCCTATGCCGCGGCACTCGCCGCCGCCGGCATCGACCTGAAGCGCCTGGTGGTGGCGAAGCCACCCTCCGAAGCCGATGCCTGGTGGACAGCGGAACAGGCGCTGCGCTCCGGCGCCTGCGGGGTGCTGCTGGCGTGGCTGCGCGCGGCCGACGAGCGCCGCATGCGGCGCCTGCAGCTGGCGGCCGAGACCGGGCACACCTGGGGCGTGCTGTTCCGCCACGCGCGCGCCGCGCAAGACCGTTCACCCGCCGCGCTGCGCCTGCTGCTCGAGCCTGCCGCGAACGGGCTCGCGGTGCACGTGCTCAAGCGGCGCGGGGGGCCGGTGAGCCAGCCGGTGATCCTGTCGATGCCGCAGGCAGGTGTCGCTCGCCGGGCACGGCGAACGGCGCCCGTGCTGTCGCTGGTGCAGGCCTGATCCGAATTTCTGAAGCAAGCTCTGCGAGTGTGTTGTCATGCTGTGGCTCGCCTTCCATTTCCGCGCACTTTCCCTGGAAGTTTTTTCCCGCGGCGCGGCTGCGCCCGCGCCGCTGGTGGTCGTCGAGAAACAGGGCAGCCGCACCTGGGTCATCGCCTGCAACGACGCCGCCGAAGCCTGCGGCGTGCATGTCGGCATGGCCGCATCCGCGGCGCAGGCACTGGCCGACGGCCTCGTCGTGCGCAGGCGCGACCCGTCGGCCGAGCGCGAGTCGCTTGCCGGACTGGCCGTGTGGGCGGGGCGCTTCACGCCTTCGGTGAGCCTCGCGCCGCCGGACGGCCTGCTGCTCGAAATCAGCACCTGCCTGAGCCTGCATCGCGGCCTCGGCAAACTCTTGAAGCAGGCACGCAGCGGTGTCACTGAGATGGGCTATGCGGCCACCATGGCCTGCGCACCGTCATCCCACGGCGCCTGGCTGCTGGCGAAGGCGGAAATCGAAAAGGCCATCCGCGAGCCCGCGCGACTGGGGAGCCTCCTTGCCGCGCTGCCGGTCGCGCTGCTCGATCAGCCGCCGGCGGTGGTGGAGGGCCTGGAGCGGGTCGGTGCCCGGACGCTGGGCGAATGCCTGCGCCTGCCGCGCGCCGGCGTGGCCAGGCGCTTCGGCCAGGCGCTGATCGACGAACTGGACCGCGCGCTCGGCAGAGTGCCCGAAACACGCGCCTTCTTCGAACCGCCGGCCAGCTTCGAACGCGCCCTGGAACTGCCCGCGCCGGTGCAGGCTGCGGAAGCCCTGCTGTTCGCCGCGCGCCGCCTGCTGCCGGAACTGGAAGGTTTTCTCAGCCTGCGCCAGGCCGGCGTGCAGGAACTGGAACTTGCCTGCCGCCACGAGCGGCGCGACCCCACCATCGTGAAGCTGGGCTTCGTCAAGCCGACCCGCGATGCGGGCCGCATGCAACTGCTGCTGCGCGAAACGCTGGGCCGCACGCGCCTGCCGGCGCCGGTGCACACCATCGTTCTGCGTGCGCCCCTCGTGTTGCCGCTATCGGCGTCGAGCGGCGACCTGTTTCAGGCGAGGAACGGCGAAGCGGATGGCGACCTGCTGCTGGAACGCCTGCGCATTCGCCTCGGCAAGGACGCGGTCCATGGCATCGAGAGCGCCGCCGACCACCGACCGGAACGCGCCTGGCGTCCGTGCCAGGAACAGAATCACGCGGCCGCGGCGGCCAACCGCCATCGCCCGCTGTGGCTGCTGCCCCAGCCGCTGCCATGCCACGACGGCAGGCTCCAATTGAAATCCGGGCCCGAGCGCATCGAAAGCGGCTGGTGGGACGGCGGAGATGTGGCCCGCGACTACTACGTGGCGGAAGACAGAAATGGTGCGCAGCTGTGGGTGTACTGCGACCGTGTGAGCGGCGAGTGGTTTGTGCATGGGGTATTCGCATGAGCAGCGAGCCTCGGCACGTGCGAGCGCCCGCGAATGCGAACTGCCCCCGACATGAATCGTCCTTCCTCCGGCCAATCAGACGGAGGGGCACGCGTGACGGCGAAAGATCGCCCTCTCCCTAACCCTCTCCCGCTTGCGGGAGAGGGGATGTATGCGAAAGGCCCTCTCCCTAACCCTCCACCCGCAAGACGTGCGCCGGTGGGTACCCCGCTGCTGCGCAGCGACCCTTCCGCTGTCCCGCAAGCGGGAGAGGGGAGGTGTGCGAATTCCAGTCGCCAAATTGCGGGAGAGGGGACGTGCAGAAGCACCCCTCGCGACCAAGCGGGAAAAGCAATGCCGGCAAATTCCCCTCTCCCACTTGTGGGAGAGGGGCAGGGGAGAGGGAAAAAGCTGCACATGCTGGCCAATGCCAAATCCCTGCGCAGCAACCAGACCGACGCCGAAGCGCGGCTCTGGTACCACCTGCGGGCGCATCGCTTCATGGGCCTGAAATTCAAGCGGCAAAAGCCCGTCGGCCGCTACATCGCCGACTTCGTCTGCTGGGAGCGGCGGCTGATCGTCGAGCTCGACGGGGGCCAGCATGCCGAACAGGCGGGCTACGACCGGCAGCGGGATGCGTGGTTGCGCAACGAGGGTTACACGGTGCTGCGCTTCTGGAATCACGAAATCATGCAGCAGATGGAAGGGGTGCTGGAGCAGATACGCTGTGCTGTCGAACCCTCTCCCCCGACCCCTCTCCCGCAAGCGGGAGAGGGGAAATAGGCAAGCACAGCGTTATGAGAGCCCGCGAGCCGTTCTATTGCCTCTCCCGTCGCCACGGGATGGCGTTCCCATACATTCCCCTCTCCCGCTTGCGGGAGAGGGGTAGGGGAGAGGGCCGGTCTTAGCGCCGGGCAAGTTCCACTATGCGCCCCTACGCCGAACTCCACTGCGTCTCCAACTTCACCTTCCTGCGCGGCGCCTCGCACCCGGAAGAGCTGGTCGAACGCGCGCACGAACTCGGCTATGCGGCGCTCGCCCTCACCGACGAATGCTCGCTCGCCGGCATCGTGCGCGCCCACGTGGCGGCTAAGGAATGCGGGCTCAAGCTCATCGTCGGCAGCGAGATCCAATTCAGCGAAGGCCTGCGCATCGTGCTGCTGGCGACCGACCGTGCCGGCTACGGCAGGCTCTCCGCACTCATCACGCGCGGGCGGCGCAGCGCGCTGAAGGGGCGCTACAAGTTGTCACTGGAAGATATGCGCGACGGCCTGCCGGACTGCCTCGCGCTGCTGCTGGCCGACCCGCCGCCGACGCCCGAGCACGCGCAAGCCATTGCTTCGCGCTTCGCGGGGCGCGCCTGGCTGGCAGTTGAACTGTTCCGCGCGCCCGACGACGCCGAGCGGCTCGCCGCGGCAAGCGAACTGGCGCAGGCAACCGGTCTGCCGCTCGTGGCATCAGGCGACGTGCACATGCACGTGTCCGAACGCCGCCCCATGCAGGACGTGCTTACCGCCATCCGCCTCGGCGTGCCGGTGGCGGATGCCGGCGACGCGCTCCATCCCAACGGCGAGCGGCATCTTCGGTCCTTCAGCGACCTTTCGCAGCTCTACCCGCAGGCGCTGCTCGACGAGACGCTGGCGGTCGCGGCGCGCTGCACGTTCTCGCTCGACGCGCTGCGCTACGAGTACCCCGAGGAACTCGTCCCGCCCGGCGAGACCGCGATTGCGCATCTGCGCAAGCTGACCGAAGCAGGCCTCTTGCGGCGCTTCCCGGACGGCATGCCCAACAAGGTGCGCGCACAGATCGAGCACGAGATCGCGCTCATCGAAGAGCTCAAGTACGAGCCGTATTTCCTTACCGTGCACGACATCGTCCGCTTCGCCCGCTCGCGCGGCATCCTGTGCCAGGGGCGCGGCTCGGCGGCCAACTCGGCGGTGTGCTACGCGCTCGGCATCACTGAGGTGAACCCGGCCTGCATGGCGATGCTGTTCGAGCGCTTCATCTCGCGCGAGCGCAACGAGCCGCCCGACATCGACGTCGACTTCGAGCACGAGCGGCGCGAGGAGGTGATCCAGTACCTCTACGCCAAATACGGCCGCGACCGAGCCGCGCTCGCCGCGACGGTGATCCGCTATCGTCCACGCAGCGCGATGCGCGATGTCGGCAAGGCGCTCGGCTTCGATCTCGAGCAGGTCGACCGCCTGGCGAAATCGATGGCGTGGTGGGACGGCCGCAAGATCAATCCCGAGCGCCTGGCCGAGGCGGGCTTCGATCCCAGGAATAGAAAAGTGGCCTTGCTGATCCGGCTGGTCGACCAACTGGTCGGCTTTCCGCGCCATCTCTCGCAGCACGTCGGCGGTTTCGTCATCGCGCGCGGGCAGCTCTCGAAGCTGGTGCCGATCGAAAACGCGGCGATGCCCGAGCGCACCATCATCCAGTGGGACAAGGACGACCTCGACGCGCTGGGCCTGCTGAAGATCGACGTCCTCGCGCTCGGCATGCTCTCCGCGATCCGCCGCGCGCTCGACCTGGTGAGTGCGATGCGCGGCCAGCCGTTCGCGATGAGCGACGTGCCCTCCGAGGACCCGGCGGTCTACGACATGATCGGCCATGCAGATACGGTCGGCGTGTTCCAGATCGAGTCGCGCGCGCAGATGGCCATGCTGCCGCGCATGAAGCCGCGCCGCTTCTACGACCTGGTGATCGAGGTCGCGATCGTGCGCCCGGGCCCGATCCAGGGCGGCATGGTGCATCCCTACCTGCGGCGGCGCGAGCAGATGGAGCCCGTCACCTATCCGAGCGAGGCCGTGCGCGGCGTGCTGGCGCGCACCCTGGGCGTGCCGATCTTCCAGGAGCAGGTCATGCAGCTCGCGGTCGTCGCCGCCGGCTTCACGCCGGGCGAGGCCGACAAGCTGCGTCGCTCGATGGCGGCATGGCGGAGGAAGGGCGGGCTCGAGGCTTTCGAGCAACGGCTCATTGAAGGCATGCGCGAGCGCGGCTACCCGGAAGACTTCGCGCGGCAGATCTTCATGCAGATCCAGGGCTTCGGCGAATACGGCTTCCCCGAGTCGCACGCGGCCAGCTTCGCGCTGCTGGTCTACGTCTCCGCCTGGCTCAAGTGCCACGAGCCGGCGGCCTTCGCCTGCGCGCTCTTGAACAGCCAGCCCATGGGTTTCTACGCCCCCAGCCAGATCGTGCAGGACGCGCGCCGTCACGGTGTCGAGGTGCGGCCGGTCGACGTGCTGGCGAGTGAGTGGGATTCCACGCTGGAAAATCACCCCTCTCCCCAACCCTCCCCGCTGGAGTCGTCCCGCTCTCCCCTGCGGGGAGAGGAATGGAGAGAGGAGCCAAGCGGGAACCAGAAACGCGGCTTTTCCCACCTCGCCCCTCTCCCCCAGCCCCTCTCCCCGCAAGCGGGGCGAGGGGAGAAAGCACCGAACCGCGCTCACGACGCATCCTCTCCGTCGAGACACGCCCCCTCTCCGCAGCATGCATCTCCCTCTCCCCGCTGGGGAGAGGGCGGTGGAGAGGGGGCGGGCGTACGCGAGGGCACGAACCAACCCGTCCTCCGCCTCGGCCTGCGCATGGTCAACGGCTTCTCGCTCGAAGGCGCCACGCGCCTGATCGCCGCCCGCGCACAAAAGCCCTTCGCCAGCGTCGACGACCTCGCCGCGAGAGGCGGACTCGATCCACGCGACCTCAAGTGCCTCGCCGCCGCCGGCGCGCTCGCCCGGCTTGCCGGCCACCGCAGGCAGGCCTACTGGGACGTCGCGGGCATCGAGCGCGCCACCCCGCTTGCCATCGGGCACGTGAAGGAACCGCAGCCCGAACTGTTCCCGCTGACCGAAGGCCAGGACCTGGTCGCCGACTACGCCAGCCTCGGGCTCAGCCTGGGCCGCCATCCGCTCGCGCTATTGCGCGACCGCCTGCAGCGCGACCGGCTCGTCACCGCAGCCGAACTGGGTCGCTCGCCGCACGGCCGCCTCGTGCGTGCCGCCGGCCTCGTCCTCAACCGCCAGCGTCCCGGCACCGCGAGCGGCGTCACCTTCCTCACGCTCGAGGACGAGACCGGCCACGTCAACGTCGTCGTCTGGCGCGACCTCGCCGAACGGCAGCGACGCGAACTCCTGGGCGCGCGCCTCTTGGCGGTGTACGGAACGCTCGAGCGGCAGGGCGAGGTGGCGCATCTCATCGCCGGCCACCTGCGGGATCTGACGTCGCTATTGGGGGATCTGGTGACCCATTCGCGGGATTTCCATTGAATGCTGTTTCGAGCGTCTACTTCTAGGGAGACGCTTATATGGACGCCCCCCGGAGTACAAGTAGATTTTGCATACGGCAGTAGGTAAGGATGCAGTCTTATATCCGGCCTGTTGGTGCAGGCGGCAAGCCTGCTGGCCCTGATGGAATCCGCTGACGGGGCCCTCATCTGAAC